>JBCCAH010000013.1:0-82579 GCA_039814925.1 Pseudomonadota bacterium | reverse complement strand
CTTTGGTGGCGGGCGTGATCTTAAATGGAGGGACCATTTTGGGCGCTTTATCCCTTTGGGGACTAGGCGCAGGCGTGGTTGCAGCTCTGGCTGCCTTGGTCATGTATCACGCGACAGTCACCCGCTCACAGCAAGCGAACGAACCGGCTAAATAAAGCGGAGTTTCCGACCTAAACCGGCATTGCTCCGCTGCCGCCGCCGCCGCGTAGATGATATTCCTGCGTTCCCCGGTGCAGCACATAATCGACATCAATGACCGCGCTGTTGGCGTAAGTGAATCCGGCACCCAGATTGCGATAGAGCCGGTCAAAGTCGCGTTCGACCGTCTGGCGATAGAGGTCGGCAAAACTCTCAATCACGAAGTAAGTCGGCTGTAGGTCGCTGATTACATAATCGGTGCGCATGACCCGATCGACGTTGAGCATGATGCGGTTGGGGCTTTTCGCCTCCACCGCGAACACCGCTTCGGTTGGACCCGACAGGATACCGGCGCCATAGGCCTTGATGCCATCCGCTTCTTCGATGAGGCCAAACTCCACCGTGTACCAGTAAAGCGAACCGAGCGATTTGAGGCGATTGTAGCGCATCGCCTTCCACCCGGCGCGGCCATATTCCTGCATGTAATCGGCGAACACCGGATCGGTCAGCATGGGGACGTGGCCGAAGACATCGTGGAAGACGTCGGGCTCCTGAATGTAGTCGAACGTTTCGCGCGTGCGGATGAAATTGCCTGCAGGGAAGCGCCGATTGGCCAAATGCCAGAAGAAGACGTGATCGGGGATCAGCATAGGAACGGGCACCACGCTCCACCCCGTCAGCGCGTTCAGCTCTTGCGACATCGTACCGAAATCAGGAACGCCGCCTTTGCCGAGATCCAGCTTGGTCAGGCCTTCCAGAAACGCGGTCGCCGCCCGGCCCGGCAGGATATCCATTTGCCGTGCAAACAGATCGTCCCAGATCGCGTGCTCTTCGGCGGAATAGACCGTTTGCGCGGGCTCCAGCCAATCGTCGCCCACATGGGCGGGCTTGGCGAGCGGCGCGGTGAAGACGTCGTCGGGAAGCTCGGGGAGCTTTTCGTAATTCGTGTCAGGATCAGCCAGTGTAGCCATGCGCTGCATTTTGGGGCTAGCCTTGCTCTGAGACAAGACAAAAGGATGCACTATGGGCCTTAAGGGCAAAGACTATCGCAATCTCCTCGAACCGATGACCGAGGAACTGGTGGGCATGGCGCGCTGGGCGCGGACCACGGGCGCGCGAATCGTGGTGCTGTTCGAAGGGCGCGACACTGCGGGTAAAGGTGGAGCGATCCGCGCGGTGCGCGACAAATTGAACCCGCGCCAATGCCGCACCGTTGCCTTGGGCAAACCAACCGAGGACGAGCAGAGCCAGTGGTATTTTCAGCGTTACATCCAGCATTTGCCCCATGCGGGCGAGATCGTGCTGTTCGACCGCAGCTGGTACAACCGCGCAGGCGTCGAAAAGGTCATGGGTTTTGCGGATGACGCGCAGGTCGATCGCTTCCTTGAGCAAACGCCTGCTTTTGAGAAAATGCTGACCGATGATGGCATTCTGCTGTTCAAATATTGGCTAACCACGGATCAGGACAACCAGGAAGAGCGCCTGCGCGAGCGGCTCGACGATCCGCTGAAACGCTGGAAGCTCTCACCCATCGATCTCGCCGCGCGTGAAAAATACGACGCCTACACCGAGGCGCGCGAAACGATGCTGAAAGCGACGCACACGCCGGGCGCGCCGTGGACGCTGGTGGACTTCAACGACCAAAAACGAGGGCGCCTGTCCTTGATCCGCAATCTGCTCGATCGCTTGCCCGACACGCATGTCGAACCGCCTGCGATCGATTTCCCAGAATTGGGCCGCGATCCCAAGGCGGAGAGCTATTCGGTCATGAAGCCTATTTCCGATTTTCCGATCTGACTCGACAAATCGCCTCTGATGATATAAATATGATATCATATTAAACAGGAGGCAACCGAATGAATTCCCCAAACACCGATATGTCCGCCAGCAAGGAGCGCGGCGGCTCAGCCTATAACGGCTACACCATGTTGCTCGTGATGGTGGCAATTCCCGTGGTGCCTTTCTTACTGCTCGCCGGGGGGCTTGGTCCGTTGATGGGGCCGGTTATTGGTGTGCCTATTTTGGTGCTCAGCGTGATCGGCTTTGTGCTGGTCGCGGTCGGCTTTTTCATGATCCAGCCGAACCAGGCCGTCGTTATCACTCTGTTCGGCGAATATCGCGGCACGGTGCGCAAAGAGGGCCTGCAATGGATCTGGCCGTGGATGGGCAAGAAGAAGGTGAGCGTGCGCGCGCACAACATCCATTCCGATAAGGTCAAGATCAACGATCTGCGCGGCAACCCGATTGAGATCGCCTGCAACGTCGTGTGGCGCGTGTCGGATACCGCCCAGGCCGTCTTCGACGTCGAGGATTACGAGGAATTCGTGAACATCCAGATCGAAGCCGGCCTTCGCACGGTTGGTTCGCGCCACCCTTACGACGACATGTCGGAAGAGGACGAAGTGACGTTGCGCGGCAGCGCCGACGTGGTCAATTCCGAGCTGATCACTGAACTGAACGATCGGCTTAAAGTGTCCGGCATCCTCGTCGATGAAGCCGGCCTCACGCACCTCGCCTACGCGCCGGAAATCGCGGGCGCCATGCTGCGCCGTCAGCAAGCGGACGCGGTGATCGCGGCGCGGCAAAAGGTGGTTCTGGGCGCGGTCGGCATGGTCGAAGACGCGCTGGAGAAACTCTCCAAGGACGGTATTGTCGAACTCGACGATGAGCGCCGCGCGGCGATGGTGTCGAACCTTATGGTGGTGCTGTGCGGCGACCGAGAAGCGCAGCCTGTCGTCAACGCCGGAACCCTCTACCAGTAACCTCGCCCCTAGGAGGCAGCCATGGCGGCCCCCTCGAAAAAAGCCCCGGCCAAAAAGGCTTACGCGCTCCGGCTCGATCCGGCGGTTCACGCCGCGATCGAGCGGCTGGCCGGCGCGGAGCTGCGCTCGGCCAACGCGCAGATTGAGATGCTTTTGCGAGAGGCCCTCGAAGCGCGTGGGGTCAGCGTGGAGCGGTCACCCAAACCGCGCCGGGGTCGGCCGCCGAAGAAGGACGACTAAGATGAAAAAAGCACTCACTTCGCTCGTTGCCCTTGGCCTGGCCGCCGCGCCCGCTTCGGCACAGCCGCGGGAGATCACCGCGAGAGGCCCTGAAGGCGACCTCGCCGGAACGCTTATCCCGGCACAGGAAGGTCAGCCCACGGTTCTGATCATCCCCGGCTCTGGCCCAACCGATCGCGACGGCAACAACCCCATGGGCGTAAACGCGGCAAGCTATCGTCTGCTCGCCGAAGCTTTGGCGGCGCGCGGCGTTGGATCGGTGCGGATCGACAAGCGCGGCATGTTTGGAAGCAAAGCGGCGGTGCCAAACCCCAACGATGTTACCATCGAAGCCTACGCCGAGGACGCGCACGCCTGGATCGCGGCGACGCAGGCTAAGACTGGCGCGAATTGCCTCTGGTTGATTGGTCACAGCGAGGGCGGCTTGGTGGCGCTTCAGGCCGCGCAAAAATCCGACGGCGTGTGCGGAGTGCTGCTTGTGGCCTCGGTCGGTCGCCCAATGGGCACGATCTTGCGCGAACAATTGAACGCCAACCCCGCCAACGCGCCCATCCTTGCAGAAGCCATGACCGCGATCGACGCGCTAGAAGCGGGCGAACGCGTGTCGACGGAGGGTATGCACCCCGCGCTCATGGGTCTGTTTGCGCCCGCCGTCCAAGGCTTCCTGATCGATATGATGGGCCGCGATCCAGCGGCGTTGGCGGGCTCTCTTAAGGTGCCCGCTTTGATCGTTTCGGGCGGCAAGGATCTGCAAACCCCCATCGCCGATGGTGAGGCTCTGGCCGCCGCGCAATCCGACGCCACACTGCTCGTCCTGGAGGACATGAACCACGTCCTCAAAAGGGTCGAAGCCGAGGCGCGCGCAGCGAATTTCGCGACTTACGCCAACCCGTCCTTGCCAGTGCATCCGGGCCTGATCGAGGCTATCGAAGCGTTTATCGACGCAGAGGGGTGATTAACTGGCGATGCGGGCTGTCATTACTTGGCGCCCATCGTTTGCGAAGGCGCCAAGCTCATATTCTAGGCCGTCCAGTCTTCCAGCAAGGTGCAACGGTTCACCTGCGATTGCGGGTGAAACCCCGCGAAAGGAAAAGCTTGTCGCATCGTTGCTGATGCCAGACAGTTCACTGTTGGCGAACTGCAAGAGCAGACTAGCGGTCAGGGGCCCGTGAACAACTAAACCTCGATAACGCTCAACATTACGAGCGTAGGGTGCATCGTAGTGTATCCGGTGCGAGTTGAAGGTCAGCGCGGAGAAACGAAAAAGCAAACGCTCATCGGGCACGATGGTCCAATCATGGTCCCACTCTTCGGGGTCAAACACACCGCTACCGGGCTCGGGCGGGCTGAGCGGCCCATCGAGCTGCGCGGCCTCGCGATAGACAAGAGTCTGCGTTTCCCGGACCGCTAGTTTATCGTCTGCGGATGTTTCATGCTCCACGCGAACAAACGCCAGCGGACCGCTCGATCCTTCCTTCTCTTTTATAGAAGCCAC
The DNA here is from genome assembly GCA_039814925.1 of Pseudomonadota bacterium. Lineage (GTDB taxonomy): Bacteria > Pseudomonadota > Alphaproteobacteria > Sphingomonadales > Sphingomonadaceae > Erythrobacter. The sequence goes on along the minus strand of JBCCAH010000013.1, from coordinate 77,944 downwards.
CCGACTGACCCGGTCGATTTGTGCGCCGAGAAGCAATGGCGCGTGAAATTCGATCTCAGAAGAAGCCCACATGCGGCGGGGCATGGGGAAGGGTGGGAGGAAACTATCCTCGCGGTCGTCTCTTAAAGGATGGCCATCTTCTCCAAGTGTCCGGGTCTGGCAGTCGGGTGTGCATAAGGCAAAGTGAATACCTTGAGGCATAAGTGGAGGATGGCGGCTCTCTCGACTAAATGTTGCATGCCACCGCGCCGCCAAACTTTCATCAAGTCGATCAGTTGCCTTCTGCTCGCGGCCGATCCAGGTGTCAAAGTCGCTCATCAGGAGACCCCCAAGTTATTGGGCGCGCTCAAACACAGCTGCGATGCCCTGCCCGCCGCCTATGCACATCGTCTCGAGCCCGATCTTCGCGTCGCGGCGCTTCATTTCATAGGCCATGTCGGCGAGGATCCGCCCGCCGGTCGCGCCGATCGGGTGGCCGAGGCTGATGCCCGATCCGTTGACGTTGAGAATATCGCGGCGGCTGTCGTCATCGCTCCAGCCCCAGCCTTTGAGCACGGCCAAAACTTGCGGCGCGAAAGCCTCGTTGAGTTCCACCAGATCGATATCGTCCCAGCTGTAGCCGCGCCGCGCGAACAGACGCTCGACCGCAGGCACCGGGCCAATGCCCATACGCGAGGGATCGCAGCCCGCCGCCGCCCAACCGCCAAACCACAGCATCGGTTCAAGGCCGAGCTCTTCGAGCTTGTCTTCGGCGACCACCAGACAGGCTGCCGCCGCGTCGTTCTGTTGGCTGGCGTTGCCCGCCGTGACGATGGCCTCTGGATCGCGCTTGCCATCAATGGCGCGCAGTTTGCCGAGCGTCTCCAACGAAGCGTCGGTGCGATACCCTTCGTCGTGATCAAAGGTGATCGGATCGCCCCGGCGCTGGGGCACGTCCACGGTGACAAGCTGCTCGTCAAACTTGCCCTCTTTCCACGCCTTGGCCGCGTTTTGGTGCGAGCGAACCGCGTACTCGTCGGCTGCCTCGCGGCTGATATTGTAGTCTTTGGCCAGGCTGTCAGCGGTTTCGATCATGCCGGTGATCACGCCAAAACGCTCAATCGGCTGGCTCATCAAACGCCCGCGCGAAAGCCGGTCGTGCAGCGTGATGTCGCCCATGCGTTGCCCGCCGCGCCCTTGCAGCGTGTAGTGTTCGACGTTCGACATGCTTTCGCACCCGCCCGCGACCACGACATCGGCCATGCCGGTAACGACCATCATCGCCGCGTTGGCGACGGCCTGAAGGCCCGAACCGCAGCGCCGATCCAACTGGTAACCGGGCACTTCGAGTGGAAGGCCGGCGGCGAGCCAGCTCCAGTGGCCGATAGCGGGCGCTTCGGCGTTGCCATAGCCTTGCGAGAACACCACGTCGTCAACGCGGGTCGGGTCGATGCCCGAACGATCAATCAACGCCTTCAGGATAACCGCGCCCAGCTCGCCCGCGTTAAGGCTCGACAGCCCGCCGAGATACTTGCCAACGGGGGTGCGCAGCGGGGTGCAGATGGCGACGCGTCTGGTCATGCAAGTGATCCTCTTATCGGGCCGAATAGTCGGCGTTTTCATCGGACAGGGCGACGGTTCCAGCGTCCACAAGCTTGGCGATCGCGCCGGAGGAAAGGCCGAGCCGCTCGGCCAGAACCTCTTCGGAGTGTTGGCCTAGGAAGGGCGCTGGCGCGGGGTCGCCGACCTCGTGCGCGGGGATATTCGCGAAGGAGCGGGTGGCCGGATACTCAAACCCCGAAGGGTTGGCGGGCGAGGGGCCGAACAGCGGATTGTCCGCCACCAATTGCGTATCCTGAGAGGCTTCGTAGTGCGAACGGTAACGCTCAAAGGTGCAGCCATGCGCGGCCATGCGCTGCGCCAGCGCCGCGTAATCCTCGGCCTCGGCGGCGGCTTGGAAAATGTCGAAAAGCGGCGCGCGGTTCTCAAAGCGCGGGCGGTCGCCGGCGTCGAAGTCGACGCCCAATTCCTTTTCGAGCGCGGCAATTGGCTCGGCGACGTTGAACGCGGCAACAAGGCCAGTCCATTGCTTTGGCGTGAGCGCGGCGACCATAAAGCGCTTGCCATCCTTGGATTGGAAATCGCGACCAAACGCGCCCCAGATGGCGTTGCCCAAACGCTGACGATCGCCGCCGCGATAGAGCATTTCGGCCATTGTGCCCGAATTGGCCATCGTCCCGATTGCGACATCGCCCAAAGGCACCCGCATCTCGCTGCCTTGCCCGGTCGCGGCGCGGTGATGGAGCGCAGTCATCAAGGAGAAAGCGGAATAGGCCCCCGTGATGAAGTCCCACGCGGGCAGCGGCTGGCTGATCGGAGGTGCGGTTTCCGGGTCCCATTCTTCCGGCCCCGTCATCAGCGGATAACCCGAGGCCGCGTTGACGGTGAAGTCCATCGCCTGACGCCCGCCGTGCCAGCCCATAATGCGCACCGAGATCATATCCTCGCATTTGGCCGCCATCGCCGCGTGGCTGAGAAAACTCTTCTCCGGCAGGTTGGTGATGCACTGGCCGGTCTTGGCGGCAAGCTCCACGCACAGCTCGCGCCCCTCGCCGCTGCGCAGGTCCAGCGCGACCGATTTCTTGGCGCGGTTCAAATTCTCCCACGAAAGCGACCGGCCCTCCTTGGTGAGCATAAAGCGATCGTAATCCAGCCCGCCCGCTGTGTGATCGACACGGATCACCTCAGCCCCCATCTGCGCGCAATAGAGCCCGGCGGTGGGCGAGGCGACGAAGCTGGAGACCTCTATGATGGAGAGGTCGTTCAATAAACTGTACACCCGGTGTTCCTTGTCTTTTGGCTCGCTAGCGCTCGCGCCGTAGCCACCCGCGCCCTCCACCCTTCCACCCGGATTGTGTCCCGGTAGGCTCCGGGTGGAAGGGTGGAGGGCGCGGGTGGCTACGGCAGAATCAGCCGGATGGCTGATCCGCACCCATCACGAATTATCCGCTTCCCATTCGCGCAGCATGTGCTTGGCGATCTGAAGCTGGAGAATCTGCGTCGTGCCTTCGTAGATGCGGTAAATGCGCGCGTCGCGGAAATAGCGTTCGGCTTCGTATTCGGCGAGGTAGCCCGCGCCGCCATAGATCTGCACCACCCTATCCACCACGCGGCCGCACATTTCGGAGGCGAAGACTTTAAACGCGGCGGCTTTGACGAGGATATTCTCGCCCCGGTCGGCGCGTTCGGTGACATCGCGCATCATGCATTCGGCGGCGTAGATCTCAGTCTCGCTGTCGGCCAGCATCGCCTGAATCAGCTGGAAGCGGACGATGGGCTCGCCAAAGGCTTTGCGTTCATTGGCGTAGCGGATTGCGGAATTGAGGGCGCGGCGGGCGTAGCCGGTCGCGGTCGCGCCCACCGAAATACGGCCATTGTCGAGGCTCTGCATCGCAAAGCGGAAGCCCTTGCCGGTTTCCCCGCCCAACAGAGCGTCGCCCGGCACCTTCACATCGTCGAGCATGATGTCGGAGATGTGGCTGCCTTCCTGCCCCATCTTCTTGTCCGGTGATCCGGTCGAAACGCCCGGCGTGTCCATCGGCACCAGAAACGCGCTGACATGGGCGTTCTTGGGCAGAGCCTCTTTCTCGGTGCGCGCCATGATCAGGCCGACATCGGCGTGCGGCGCGTTGGTGATGTAGCGCTTGGTTCCGTTGAGGATCCATCCGTTGCCGTCGGGATCAGGCTTGGCCAAGGTCTGCATCGCGGCGCTGTCGCTGCCGGAACCCGGCTCGGTCAGGCCGAAACAGGCGATCTTGCCTTCGACCAGCTTGGGAAACCACTCCTGGCGCTGCGCTTCGGTCGCGCCGTTTTTCAGCGCGCTCGCAAACATGCCGATATTGATCGAGAAGATCGAACGGAAGGCGGGCGCGGCGTAGGCCATGATGTTCACGATCCGCGCGTATTGGCCCATATTCAGCCCTGCGCCGCCATACTCTTCCGGCACACTCAGTCCGAACAGCCCCATGTCGCGCATTTCCGTGAGGATATCGCCCGGGATCCGGTCGTTGGCGATCACGTCGCCTTCGGCCGGGATTAGACGTTCGCGGACATAGCGTTCAAGCTGCTGGGCAAACTGGGCGAAGGTCTCTTCGTCCATGCCGGCGTTGAAGGCGGCGGTGTTGGCAGGTGCATTCATGGGGGTCTGGTGTCCTATCGAGTGGCCGGTTCGGTCGGCTCGGGCGCGGCTTCCGGTGCGGGCGGGTCGACATCGGGAAGGGCGCCTTCGGGCAACCGCTGCGCGTCGAGCATGCTGGCCGCCTCGTCCAAGGCGGCTTCCTCGCCCTCGCTCACCGTTTCAGGCGGGACGTATTCCGGGTCGGCATCGCCGCAGCCGGTAAGGGCGGCGCACGCCACACTCACCGCCACGACCAACGTCAAGGGTTTCAATGTCCGCATGGAAAAGCGCTTTAGTCGATGATTTCTTCGGCTTTTTCAGCGGTTTCGCGCACTTGGTCCAAGGCGTTGCTACCCGCTTCGACGGCGGCGTCGATGTCGCTCAGTGCAGCGTCGGCTTCCGCGGCGGCGGCTTCGGCTTCGGCGGCGACAGCGGCGGCGTCATCGGCCGCGCTGGTGGCGGTTTCTTCGCTGACAGCGGCGGGGCCTTCAACTTCATCGAGCGACGCGTCTTCGTCCGCGGCAGGCTCTTCCGTGACCGGTGCCAACGCTTCATCAGCGGCCATTTCGACCGTGTCGGGGCTGGCTTCGGTGGCGGCGTCTTCGGCGCTGCCGCAAGCGGCCAGAGCCAGGACAAGCGCGCTGAGCGATGCGATGGTGGTAGACTTTTTCATGGTATCCTCCTCGAATGGAAATGGGCCTGTTGTTGAACGCCGCCCAATTGCCCGGTGATTTAGCCTTAAGCCCGGCGTTAAGCCAAGGGCGAATTGGTGCATCGAAACGGCACAGGACCAACGCAGCGCTTGGCCGAGGGTCGCGCGAGCGTGCATCTTTCGACCTATGACTAGAACCGCTCTCCGCTCGCCCCGCCCGAAAACCGCCCGTTCACTGATGGGGCGCATGATTGCTAAACCCGTTCTTGCGGCGGCGATGGCGGTGAGTTTGCTCCCGGGAGCGACCGCGCAGGCGCAGGGACGCGCGCAGCCCTTTACGGTGGTGGAGACCGGCAAAACCTTTCTCAAGCTGCAAGACGCGGTGAACGCTATTGGCGACAATCGCGGCACGATCCGCGTGGCCAGCGGCACGCACCGCCAATGCGCGGTGCAGGAACGCGGCGTCATCACCTATATCGCGGCCGAAGCGGGCAAAGCGGTGCTGGCGGGCGCGGCGTGCGAAGGCAAAGCGGGCCTTGTGCTGCGGGGGCTCGGCGCGGAGGTGCGCGGGATCACCTTCACCGGCTATCAAGTGCCCGATGGCAACGGCGCAGGGATCCGGCTGGAACGCGGCCAGCTCAACGTCGCTTACGCGCGGTTTCTAGACAGCCAGCAGGGTATCCTGACCGCGAGCGATCCGTCCTCGCAAATCTACATCATCCGCTCAACTTTCAGCGGGCTTGGCACCTGCGAGAATTCAGCCGGGTGCGCGCATTCGATCTATATCGGCGATTATGGCAAGCTGACCGTGCTCGAAAGCCGGTTTGAGCGCGGGCGCGGCGGGCACTACGTGAAATCGCGCAGCGGCCATGTCGTGATCGAAGACACTTCGTTTGATGACGCGGCGGGCCAGCAGACCAATTACATGATCGATCTGCCTTCAGGAGCGATCGGTTCTATCGCGAACAACTGGTTCGTCCAGGGTGAGAGCAAGGAAAACTACTCCGCCTTTATCGCGGTGGGCGCGGAGGAGAGCATCCACAATTCCGATGGTCTGCGGGTGGTGAACAACGAAGCGCGCTTCGTCCCCGGCGTGCGCCGCAACAGCGCCTTCGTCGCCGACTGGACCGGCGCAAGCGTGCAAATGGCGAACAACCGTCTGGCGGCGGGGCTGACCAAGTACGAGCGGCGGTAGGTTGAAGCACGAGCCGCGCGTGGTATTCTGCCACGCATGAAGTCGGCTTGGGTGACAGTTCTGTCTATAGCGGCGTTTTGCGCAGCGGCGGTGGCCGCGTTGACCTCTTCTACCGCATACGCGGACAGCTGGGCTCCTCCGACGACCGAAACTTACACCTCCGAAAATGGCGAATATCGCTTTACGGTAGAGCCTGCGCCGATCGACAGCGCGCTCGATTTTTTCCGCGAAGAGGTCAAGGCGCAAGAGGAGGGTCGCGAGGTTGAACGGCCCGCGCCCCTTGGTTTGCTGGAGAAACGCATGGCAAATGGCGACTGGAGCCCGGTCTGGGCGGTTTCCCTCGTCAACGTGATATCCCCGGTAAGCGTGTTGGTAGCAGACGATGGTGCCCACGTCGTCACCTTCGACAATTGGCACTCGATAGGGCGGGGCGAGAATGTGATCGTCATTTACGGCGACGGCGGCGCAATGGTTCGATCTTTGATGCTAAGCGATGTCCTTGGTGAAACCTTTGTCGCAGCCCTTCCGGAATCGGTGAGCTCGACAAGCTGGAACCGCGGGAAGCGATTGTTGTCGGACGGCGAAACGCTTGAGATTGATATCCTTGAGCCCGAGGCAGGCGTGGTCAAACGCAAGCGCGAGACGTTGCCTATTCGCATCGCTCTAGCAGATGGTTCGGTCGGCGCCATGACGGGCTCTGGCTGGGACCGCGCTCGTGCTCGTGCAATTGAGGTAAAGGCGATGCGCGAGGAAGCACGGCGCAAGCGCGACGCTTTCTTCCGTGATCCGTTGATCGGGCCGTCCACCTGCGACAGGAGGCCTTGGTATCAATACATCAACGAGGCGTTTCTGCGCCTCACTCCGGGCAACCCCTATTCCGACTTTACTTCGGCCACAGTCCTTTTCCCGCGCGATCACGACCGATACGCGGAATCGGTTGGTTGGTTGCGAGATAAGTTAGAAGACGCGTGGGGCTATCCGCGCAGCGAGGCCTTTGCTTCCCCATGCGATCCCGAAGCTTTGGTGCAAGCCGTCGCCTCAATAGCGAGGAGGGCGCAGAAAGGCGCTTGGCCCGATGCGACATTTTATGTGGTCGCAACAGAGGGAGTTTATAAAAAGGTCGCGCAATTGCTAGCGCCGAGCGGGGCTAATCTTGTGTGGGTCGATCCCACCACCGCAATCCCCCAGCGTCCCGAACGCATTCCGGGTACGCCCGAAAATGAGGCTGCGCTCAAGGCTGATCGCGAAGTAGTTATGGACTCTCTGGACGCGATGTAGTTCTCACCCAAAAGCCCTCGCATACGCCACCTCACCACTCGGCAAATCGCCATCGAGTAACAGGCACTGAAAAAACTCGGGCGGTGGGCCGGGATAGGTGAGTTGCGGTTCGTGTTTAAAGCCGAAGCGCGGATAATATTCGTTGCTGCCGAGCAGGATGATGCCCTTCGCGCCGCGTCCTTGCATATCAGCGATTGCCCGGCGGATGAGCGTTCCGCCGATGCCCATTTTCTGAATGTCGGGCGACACGGAGACGGGGCCTAGCCCGTACCAGCCCTGCGCTCCATCGGTGATGGAGACCGGCGAAATCGCGATGTGGCCGACGATGCGCTGTTTATCGAGCGCGACCAAGGACAGGGTCAGATCACCGTCTTCGCGCAATTTGTCGACGATATAAGGTTCGGTCCCGCTGGAAAAAGGCATCCCGGTAAACGCGGCCTTGGTCAAAGCGAAAATCGTTTCCTCATCGCCCGGCGCTTCGGCGCGGATGGTGATGGGGGTGCCCAATCCACTCATAATGAGGCGCTCACAGCAAGAGGTGCCCGGACCGGTCGCGCTTGGTCGCGAGGTATTTGGCGTTGTGCGGGTTGTCGGGCAGCTGGTGCTGGACGCGCTGCGTGATGGTGATCCCCGTCGCCTCAAGGCTTTTGACCTTGGCCGGGTTGTTTGTGAGCAGCCGGATTGTGGTCGCCCCTATCAGCTCCAGCATCCGTCCCGCGACCGGAAAATCGCGCGCTTCATCGGGCAGGCCAAGGCGGTTGTTCGCATCGACCGTGTCGAACCCCTGATCCTGCAAGCGATAGGCGCGCAGCTTGTTGATGATGCCGATCCCGCGCCCTTCCTGCCGCATATAGAGCAGCACGCCCCAGCCGCCATCCTCGCGCGCGTGTTCTTCCATCGCGGCGAGCGCGGCATCGAGTTGCGGGCCGCAGTCGCATTTGAGGCTGCCGAGCACATCGCCCGTCAGGCATTCCGAATGCAGCCGCACCAAAGGCGCTTTGTCGCCGCTTTGCTCGCCGATGATCAGCGCGACATGCTCGCGCGTGTCCGCGGTGGAGCGGAAGGCGATGATCTCACCCTCTTCGCTGCGGGCCACCGGAAGCCGCGCACGGGTCACCAGCTTCAGCGCACCCGCGCTGGTGTAAGCGGCAAGATCGGTGGCTTCCAGCTCGTGCGCTTCGCCAGCGCCTTCAGGATCGACCAAAAAGGCGGGCAAGATCCCCGCAATCCGCGCCAGCTCCATCGCGGCCTGCGCAATATCGTCCCATTCGATGGCTTCGGCCTTGAAAGGCCCTTTGAACGGGTTGCCAAGGTCGAGCGCGGGGTCCGAAATCGGCAACGCCTCATCAAGGCCAAACAGTTCGCCCCCGCGAATCAGAACGGGCGCGTGCGGGACGGCGGCGTCGCGCTGGTTGGCCAGCTTAAGCGTGGCCGCGCGCGCGGCGGAGATGAGCATATGCGGAGCCGTGACTTGGCGCGCTATGGTCGTTTCGACGGGGAGCAGAGTCGGCCCATCCTTGAACGCAAGCGGCCAGCCATGGCGCAGCGCGTCCACCGCCTGCGCCGCCCGGCGCGAGGGGGAAGCCCCGCCCGTGGGAACGCTCACACTCAGAGATCGAACTCCGTCACCAGCGGGATATGGTCCGAAGGCTTCTCCCAGCTGCGCGCGTCTTCGAGGATGCGGTGGCCGGTGGCTTGCTTCGCCAGCGCCTCGCTCGCCCACATATGGTCCAGCCGCCGCCCGCGATCGTTCTTGCGCCAATCGGGTGAACGGTACGACCACCAGCTGAAATAGCGGTCCGGATCCTTGATAAACTCGCGCCCCAGATCGACCCATCCATGCGCGTCCTTGAAACGTTGCAGGGTATCCACCTCAACCGGCGTGTGGCTGACGACCTTAAGCAGTTGTTTGTGGCTCCACACGTCGCTTTCGAGCGGGGCGATGTTGAAATCGCCAACGATCAGCGTTGGGCGTTCAAGCGCGTCGGCCCATCGGGTCATGCGCTCCAGAAAATCCAATTTCTGACCAAACTTCGCGTTCTTCTCGCGATCCGCAACGTCGCCGCCGGCGGGCACATAGACGTTGTCGATGCGCATATCCTTGCCCACCAACTCCACGCCGACATGCCGCGCTTCGCCGTTGGCCTGCCAGTCGTGGCGCTCCACTTCGCGGATCGGCAGGCGGCTGACCGTGGCGACGCCGTGATAGCCTTTCTGCCCGCAGATCGCCTGATGCTCGTACCCCGCCGCCGCCAGAGCTTCGGCCGGAAACAGGTGCTCTTCGCACTTAATCTCCTGCAGGCACAGGACATCGGGAGCCTCGTCGGCGAGGTATTTTTCGATGATCGGCAGGCGCAAGCGGGCCGAGTTGATATTCCAGGTGGCGACAGAAACCATGGGCGCTGACTTAGGGAGATGCCGCGCAGCCGACAAGCTTTAGCTTGCCCGTCACATTGCTGCGCGATAGCGGCGGGGTGACTGATAATCGGAGACAATCAATGACCGCCAAGCGCCTTATGGCCCCCCTGCTCGCCGCCGCTGCCTTTGGGCTTGGCGGATGCGTTGTTCAGGCCGGTGACACTTACGCCGCGCCGCGTCAGGCGCCGCCCCCTCCGGCGCCCGTTGAAGCGCCAGCCAAGGCCAAGAATGTCATCCTGTTTATCGGCGATGGCATGGGGATCTCCACCATCACGGCGGCGCGCATCTACGAAGGGCAAAAGCGTGGGCGACCGGGCGAGGAAAACCTCCTGAGTTTTGAGAATTTCGAGAACGTCGCGCTGGTCAAAACGTACAACACCAACGCGCAGGTGCCTGACAGTGCGGGCACAGCGACCGCGATGCACTCGGGCGAAAAGACCAATATCGGCCTGATCGGTGTGAGTCCCGAAACCATTCGCGGCCAATGCGAGACCGCGCTCGCCAACCCGCTGCCGTTGCTGGGCGAAGAGGTGAAGGCCAAGGGCAAGGCGCTGGGCATCGTTTCCACCGCGCGCATCACCCACGCGACTCCGGCCAGCGTCTACGCTCGCAGCGCGGATCGCAACTGGGAAGCCGATCGCGCCATCAACCAGAACCAACGCGGCAAGGGCTGCAAGGACATCGCGACCCAATTGATCCAAGCGGATTGGGATGTAGCGCTCGGCGGCGGCAGCGTCGCGTTTTACGGAGAGAGTAACGGCGGTGGTCGCCTCGACGCCGACGCCAATCTGCCGGCGCAATGGTCCGCGCGCACCGGCGGAACCTTCGTGACCGACCGCCCCACATTGGAAGCCGCGCCGATGGATCGCCCAGTGCTGGGCCTCTTTACCAAAAGCCACATGACCTACACCGCTGAGCGTGAGGAAGGGACAAGCGAGCCCTCGCTCACCGAGCTGACCGCGCAGGCCATCGCCCGGCTCAAAGGCGATGCGGACGGGTATTACCTGATGGTCGAAGCGGGCCGGATCGACCACGCGCACCACGCGGGCAAAGCGGGTTTTGCGCTCGAAGACACGGTCGAGTTCGCTCGCGCGATCCAATACGCGATCGACAACACCGACCCGGCCGAGACGATGATCATGGTGACGGCGGATCACAGCCACGTCTTCACCATCGCGGGCTATCCGCGGCGCGGAAATGATATTCTGGGGCTGGTCGTGCCGCCAGTCGGAGACATCTCGAACACTGAAGAGCCGACCAAGGCGAGCGATGGCAAGCCCTACACGACGCTGGGTTACTCCAACGGTCCCGGTTCGATCGCCGGATTGGCGGAACGCCCCTTCCCGGCGTTGGGCATCGGTGCGCGCCAGCAATCGACAATCCCCCTTGGCAGCGAAACGCATGCGGGCGAAGACGTGGCGCTCTACGCGCAAGGCCCCGGCGCCGAAAACGTGCGCGGCGTGATCGAGCAGAACCGGATTTACGAATTTATTCGCAAGGCCTTTGGCTGGGAGTAGAAGTATTGGTTTTGCGCTCCCGCATCCGCGGTAGCATCCTCGGTGCTGTTCCCTCCGGCCCATCTGGGCCTGCGGGGCACCTGCGGGCGCGCGGTCGCGCTTGCGAAATCGTAGATTTCGAAACAGCGCTTCCTAGCCGCATTGCGCCAAGGCGCTTGGCTCTACTTTGTCGGCTTGGAATGGTCGCGAGCCGCAGGCGAGCCAGCGCGCGACCGCGCGCCGGGCGGTAGGCCGTAAGCCTAAGGGGCCGGATGGCCCCGCCGGCGCTTGAGGCTAAACAAACAAGCACCCGGATGGGCGATCATGAAACGAAAACTCCAACAAAAAACCCCTGTCCCGGGGGCGATGGGACAGGGGTTCCATTTGAGCGTTCGTCACGCTTGTACAAAGCGTCTCTCATGCGAGGAAAGGGCAACAGGGGGGAAACCCGTCCTCGGCCCGCTTTGTCAGACCGATATAGTCCGATTTAGCTTTCACCCATATGAACGCCGCGTCAGTTTTGTCGCGTGCTTACAACTTATCGGGGTCGAAACGTTTACTTCGGGCGACGAGAGGAGCGGCGCGGATCGCGGAAGGTGAACGCGCTGTCCGCGACCGAAACGCCATAGCGGTGATTCGATAGCCGCACCGTGGTTCGGTAATTTTGCGCATCCTTGGCGACCCAATTAACCAGTTGCAGGCCACCGGGCGCATTTTCGTTACGGAAAAAGATCAGATTGATCACGCCGTATTCGGGTTTCTTGGGATCCTCGACCATGATGCTCACCACATCGCGGCTGCCTGTGTCGACCAGCGTGCCATAGCGCTTCACATCGCGATCCTTGGGATCAAGCAGAGCGCCGAGTGGTGTGCTTTTGACCGGCCAGCGTTCAACCTGATTGACCTCGTAATCCACCATGTAGAGCGATTTGCCGTTCGAGATCATCAGCAAGTCGGAATCCTTGCCGTAGTCGAAACGGATTTTGCCCGGCTGTTTCAACGTCAGCGTGCCGCTCGCCCTATTGCCGCGCCGGTCGGTTTGCGTGAAATCGGCGCGCATCGTGGTGATTCCGCGAAGAGCGGTGACCGCGCGGTCGAGGTCGCCGGGCTGCGTTTGCGCTGCGGCCGGCGCGGGCGAAGTCAGCAAAGCCGCGCTAGGAGCCACGACAGCGCCCAACGCGAAAACCCCACCAGCGATCAGCTTGGCGGGCTTGGTCTTGAAGTGTGGGATCAGGGTCATCATGGCCTTCGCTAATGCGGGAGTGGCCTTGAATAACGCCTTAATCGGAAGCGCGCGAGTGCCAGTCCCTTTGAGGGGCCTAAGGCCGTAACCCTAAAGGTTTGACCCTCAGGGTCTTACTTGATCTTGGCTTCTTTGAACTCGACGTGCTTGCGCGCGACCGGGTCGTATTTGCGGAACACCATCTTCTCGGTCGTGTTGCGCGGGTTCTTCTTGGTCACGTAGTAGAAGCCCGTGCCTTCGGTCGAGACGAGCTTGATCTTGACGGTTGCGGGCTTTGCCATCGCGTGTGTTCCTAAATTCAAAGGGGGCCCAAAAGGGGCCAGAAATAAAACGGGCGGCGCGCTCAACGCTGAGCGACCGCCTCACAGACGCGCGCCTTTGAGTGATTCTGGTGGAAAAGTCAACTCGAATAGAGCGAGCGGGGCTTACCAATCCGAGCGGCTGGGCTTGCCGCGATTGGCTTTCACTTGCCCGCGCGCCTTCTTGGACTTTAGCCGTTGAACCTTGCCCACGCGGTTCAGGCGCGTCTTGGCGCGGCGCTTGGGCGCGCGGTGAGCGGCTTCGAGCATCTCTTCAAGCTTGTCGCGCGCGGCCTGGCGGTTGGCCTCTTGCGTGCGGTGCTGGCGCGCGGTGATGAGCAAATCGCCGGCGGCGGTGAGCTTGGACCCCGCCACCTCGCGCAGCCGCGCAAAGACGGGTGGGGGCAGGCGCAATTGGTAGATGTTGACGCGCAGCTGCACTTCGGTCGCGACCTTGTTGGCGTTTTGCCCACCGGGGCCAGAGCCCGCGAGAAAGCTTTCCTCCGCAATCGCGTGAGCCCGCGAAACAAGACGGTCGAGGAGGGCCTTATCCATCAACCTCGGGCTCCGGGGCGTGGGGGGCGGTGACCCCCATCGCGGTGAACTCGCTCGGCAGCGGCGCGTGCGCTTCGATGGCGGGCTTGCCTTCGCGCGGGACCATCAGGCTGGAGGCGTGGAGCATCGTGCGCTTGGCGCCTTTGCCGCGCTGACCTTCCGAACCGTACACGGGATCGCCCAGCAACGGCGCGCCGAGACCTTTGTGCGCGTGAATGCGCAACTGGTGCGTGCGGCCCGTTTCGGGCGTGAAGCGAATCACGCAGTGCGCGCCCAGTTCCTGCACCAACTCCCAGTGAGAGACGGCTTCCTTGCCCTTTTTCGCCGCGATCATGCGCCAGCCTTTGGCTTCGGAGCTGATCTTCGCGAGTTTCAGGCGGATCGTGCCGCTTGCCTGAGGCGGATGGCCCGCCAGCACAGCGAGGTAGGTCTTGGTCACAAGCCGATCTTCAAACGCCTTGTTGAAACGCTTCAAAGCCTTGGGGTTGCGCGCGAGCAGCAGGCAGCCGCTGGTGTCGGTGTCGAGCCGGTGGACCGCCATGGGCGCGCGCTGGAAACCCAGTTTGAGCGCCTCGAGATGATCCTCAAGGCACTCACCGCCCTTGCGCGGACGGTCGATGGGCAGGCCCGCAGGCTTGTTAATGACTAGCGCTTCGCCGTCTTCGAAGAGGATGTCTGGAGTGTTCATGTCATTTCGCGTTAGCCTAGCCAGCCCGCGCACGGCATTTCCAAGCTGGAAACCATCGGCGAGATCATCAAGCGTCAGTTCCGCTTCCTTGGCCTGCCCTTTCTCGATCAGAAAGGCGCGCAGCACGCCCGGCAACAGGCCCAATGTGGTCGGCGGGGTCAGCAACACACCGTCGCGTTCCACAAAGACATTGGTCCAGCACCCTTCGGTCACGAGGCCGTCCTCGCGCACCAAAATCGCTTCCTTCGCGCCCATTGCCTGAGCAGCGGCAAGCCCATCGTCATAGAAACCGCGATCTGACGTTTTATGCGCCAGGCGCCAATCGGAGGGATCAAGCGGATGGGGTAGCGCGATGACCGGAACGTCGTCCTCAAACGGCTCCGGCAGCGGCGCGGTTTCGAGCGCGGTGGCGCCGCTGCGCGCGGTGAGCAGGCGCAGTTTGGCGGGGGCCTCCAGCTCAAAGCACAGCGCCTGAATCTGGTTGCGCGCGGCGTGGCGGTCGAATTCAAAGCCGAGTTCAGCGGCGCTTTTCTTCATACGCTCCAGATGCAATTCGAGCAGCGCAATGCCGATTTCGGGATTGAATTCCATCGTCTCGATCAGGTCGAAGGCCGGTGCGGTGAGGTCTGACGAGGACGCGCGCGCGAAACCGGCTTTCACCTCGCATTCGCGGCGTTCGGCGAGACGGTCGCTGTCGGCCACGATTGCTGAACCGACGCCCAGCGCAGCGGTGCCTTGCGCGTTCTCAATCGGAGTGAGCCTGAAGGTGCGTATGGCGACATTAAAGGCCGCTGATCCCGAGGGTCCGATACGACCCATCGCCCCGCAATAGGGCCCGCGCGAGTCGCGTTCGACTTCGTTGATCAGCTCCATCGCGCGGATCTTGGGCGCGCCGGTGATCGAGCCGCACGGAAACAACGCGCGCACCATGTCCATCGCGCCTTTGCCCGGCGCCAATTGCGCGCGCACGGAAGACACCATCTGATGCACCGTCGGGTAGCTTTCGACGGCAAACGGCGCGTCGACCCGCACGCTGCCCGGCACCGCGACGCGGCTGAGATCGTTGCGCATAAGATCGACGATCATAAGGTTCTCAGCGCGGTCTTTGACCGATGTCGCCAGTTCTTCCTTCAGCGCCAAGTCGGAGGCTTCATCAGACCCGCGAGGACGCGTGCCCTTCATCGGCTTGACCTTGGCCCAGGATCCATCGGCGTCTCCTTCAAGGGCGACGAACAGCTCGGGCGAAAAGCTCAAAAGCCAATGTCTTCCATCAAAGATCAGCCCGCCATACCCCGCCTTCGCGCTGGCTCGCAGCTGCGCGTACAGCGCCACCGGATCGCCGCGATACGACCCGCTCAGCGGGTAGGTGAGGTTGGCCTGATAGATATCGCCCGCATGGATCGCGTCTTGAAGGGTGGCAAACGCCTCGTCGTATCCGCCCGGCGAAAGCTGCGGATCGAGTGGGCCAAGGCTCGCCGTACCCTCGCTGTTGGCGGCCAGCCATCCGGCTGCCTCGTCCGGGGCCAAAAGCTCCGGCTCGCTTTCAAACAGGCCCAGCCAAACGAGCGGCCCCGCCGATCCGCTGCGCGCCTCCGCCAGCTTCATCAGTTTCGGCTCAAGCGCCAGACCCGCTTCATAGGCGATATAGCCCGCCAGCTCTCCACGCCCTTCGCGCTGCGCCGTGTCCGCCTCGGCCAGGACCCGCTCGACATCTTTCGGGCGATAGGCCGCGAACACCTCCACCGGATCGCGATAGATGCGCGTGTCGGCGGCGCGTGAGCCCGAGGCGCCGCTTTCGCGTGCGTCGTCAAGCAGTACGAATGGTTGTTTTGGCGGCGTTGGCGAACCCATGCTTCCCATCTAGCTCATTGCTCTGCCAAGTCGAGAGTTGACCGGCGCGCGCCGCCGCTTCACATCGATCAAAACGACACATCGCGAGGGGCGACACGACAATGACCGATATTTTCCTGGGACTGGGCGGCAATGGCGAGAACCAGGCGCTCGCGCTCAGCCGGGCGAACCGTCACGGACTGATTGCGGGCGCGACCGGCACGGGTAAGACCGTGACGTTGCAAGGGCTCGCTGAGAGCTTTTCCGCCAACGGCGTCCCCGTCTTCGTCGCCGACGTAAAAGGCGATCTGTCCGGTGTCGCCATGCCCGGCTCGCCCAAATTCAAGCACGCGGACAAGCTGGAAGGCCGCGCCAAGGAATTGGGCATGGAGGATTACGCCTATTCCGACAATCCGGCGATCTTCTGGGATCTGTACGGGGAACAGGGCCACCCGATCCGCACCACGATTTCCGAAATGGGGCCGCTGTTGCTGTCGCGCCTGCTGGAGCTGAACGACACGCAGGAAGGTGTCCTGCAAATCGTCTTCAAACACGCCGATGATAACGGTCTGCTCCTGCTCGATTTTGGCGACCTGCAATCGATGCTTCAGTTCGCCTATGAAAATTCGAAAGAGCTTTCCGGCGTCTATGGCAACGTGTCGAAGCAATCGGTCGGTGCGATTCAGCGGCAATTGCTGAGTTTCGAAGCGCAAGGGGCGGACTATTTCTTTGGCGAGCCTGCGCTGGAGATCGACGATTTCCTCAAAACCGATGAACAGGGCCGCGGCTATATCAACGTGCTCGCCGCCGACAAATTGATGCGCAGCCCAAAGCTTTACGCGACCTTCCTGCTGTGGCTGCTCGCCGAACTCTTCGAAACGCTGCCCGAAGTGGGCGACCCGGAAAAACCCACGCTGGTCTTCTTCTTTGACGAAGCCCACCTGCTGTTCGACGACGCGCCCAAGGCGTTGCAGGAAAAGATCGAGCAGGTCGTGCGCCTTATCCGCTCCAAAGGTGTCGGCGTGTTCTTCGTGACGCAAAACCCGATCGACATTCCCGAGGAAGTTGCCGGGCAATTGGGCAACCGCGTCCAACACGCGTTGCGCGCCTTCACCAAACGCGATCAGCGCGCGATCAAGGCCGCGGCGGAAACCTTCCGCATCAACGAAGACTTGGACACCGAAGAAGTCATCACCGAGCTGAAAGTGGGCGAGGCGCTGGTCTCGACGCTCGACGAGGACGGCGCGCCCACGGTGGTGCAGCGCACGCTGATCAAGCCGCCGCGTTCGCGCCTTGGCCCGCTCACTAAGAAAGAGCGCGCGATCATCCAGTCGATCAGCCCGCTCGAAGGCAAGTACGACGAAGCGGTCGACCGCGAGAGCGCCGAAGAAGTGCTCGCCGCGAAAGCCGCCGATGCCGCCGCGACCGCTGAAGAAGTGGCGGAACAGGGCGAAGAAGAGGTCCGCAAGCGCCCTCGCAAGAGCAAATCGATGTGGGAAAAAGCGCTGTCACGCGGCACCAAGGTCGCGGCCGGCTCCGCCGCATCCATGGCCGCCGCAGCCGTGCTGGGCAAGAAAAGCCGCGCCAACCCGATGCGGACCGGTTTGACCTCTGTCGCGGGTTCGATCGCAACCGATCTGGCCGGACCGATCGCAGGCCGCTTTGTGCGAAATATTATCGGCGGATTGATGCGGTAGGTTTTTGGGAAACCAGGCCACCGGCGCGCACCAAACGGCGCTCCTATCCCACCAACCTAATCTCCGCCCGCAAACCGCCCTTGGTGCGGTTGGTTAGGACCAGCTCTCCGCCATGCGCTTCCGCGATGGCGCGCGCGAGCGTCAAGCCGAGGCCGGTGCCCCCCGTTGACCGATTGCGCGACGCGTCGCCGCGCGTGAACGGTTCGAGCATGTCGACGATCTGATCGTCGGGGATGCCGGGGCCGTTGTCGTCGACCCGCAGGCTCAGCGCGTCGTTTTCCTTATACACCGACACACTCGCAGCCCCGCCATAGCGCACCGCGTTGCTGATCAGATTTCTGAGCGCGCGCTTGAGCCATGTGACCTGCACCGAAGCGACCAGACGCGGGGAGGCGGCCTCGGGAGTTTCGAGCGTCACCGGATCGCCCAGATCCTCAAACTCTTCCACCACGCTATCGGCCAGCGCGGTGATATCGACCGCTTCGAACGGATCCGCGCCGCCGTTCGACTTGCCCACCCGCGCCAGCGACAGGATGTCATCCAGCGTCCGGGTGATGTCCTCAATACTGTCGGCCATGCGCTCGCGTTGCGCTTCGTCAGGCACGCTTTCGATGCGCACTCTCAGCGCGGCTAATGGCGTCTTGAGGTCGTGCCCAATCGCGCCGAGCATGACGTCCTTTTCATCCAGCAGCGCGGCGATGCGCGCTTCCATCGCGTTATGCGCGCGGATCAGTTGGCGCATGTCGGCGGGGCCGCTTTCATCAAGAAGGACGGCTTTATCCGGCGCTTTGGAAAAATCATCGACCCGCCGCGTCAACTGCGCCAGGGGCCGTGTGATCCGGCGCAGCGTGAGGAACAGGATCGTGCCAAGGAAGGCGTAAATCAGGATTGTCTGAAAAATCAGTACGCCAAACGCTTGTTTGGGGGGTTGGCGTTCGAAGGCGCGCACGGTTTCCCACGGGCCGCCAGGCTCCCTTTGCACGCTGGCCACATAGAGATTGCGTTTGCGCCATCCCGTGCGCGCATCGAGCCGTGGGCGGGTGGCGGCGAAAGCGAGAAGATCAGGGTCCGTTCCCGCGCGGCGCACCTCAATGGCGAGCACGGCGGGGCGAATGCCTTCCTGCCCAAGCAATTCGGCGAGGCGTTCCGCCCGTGTGGTGTCGGTGTTCTCCTCGCTAAGCGCGACCGCCGGACCATCGCTGGTCCGGTAACGCAGATGGCGCGGAAGGCGCGCGACGGGTTGCGGAAACTCCATCTCCGGCGGAGTCCGCGCGCCGGGCGCTCGGCGCCTTTCGGCCCGATCGCCGCGTTCGGCTGGCCGGGTTCTGGGCGCGAAACGCTCAGGATTATCGCCCCCGATCGAAAGCTGAAACGTGAGCGCGGACAGCGCGGCGAGCTCCAACCGGTCTTCGCCAGCCTTGAACAGGAAGAACGCGCCCACAAGCTGCGCCACCAAAAGCGCCAGCATCGCGCTGGCCATGACCTGGCCGAGCAGGCTCTTGGGGAGGAAGCGTTTCATGGGCGTTTCATCACGGGTTTAGGCTTCGGGCGCGACCCGCTGGACCAGCGCGCCGAAGCGATAGCCACCGCCGCGCACCGTCTGAATGAAGTGCGGGTTGCGCGTGTCGCTTTCCACCTTGCGGCGCAGGCGGCTCACCTGGTTGTCAACCGCACGGTCGAACAGATGCGCGGTGCGCCCCTGGACCATGTCGAGCAGCAGGTCGCGATCCATCACCTTTTTGGGGTTGTCGAGAAAGGCGCGCAGCAGGCGAAACTCGGCGGTCGAGATTGGCACGGTCACCCCTTCGGGATCGGTCAGCTTGCGCTTGAGCGGATCAAGCCGCCAATCCTCAAACACATAGTGCCAGTCTTCCTTCGCGGTGTCGGCCTGCGCCCCGCGCGCCACGCGTCGCAACACGGTGCGAATGCGCGCGACCAGTTCGCGCGGCTCGAACGGTTTGAGAACGTAATCGTCCGCGCCCAGCTCCAGCCCGAGAATGCGGTCCATCGCTTCGGTTTTGGCGGTCAGGAAAATGACGGGCAGCGCGCGGGTTTCGACCAGATGGCGGCACAGCGAAAGGCCATCTTCACCCGGCATCATGATGTCGAGCAGCACGATATCGGGGGCCTTGGCGCTGGCGGGATCGGCGTCGACTTCCGCCAGGAAACTGCGCGCGCGTGTGGCGCTATCGGCCTGCGTCACGTCAAATCCCTGACCGATCAGATATTCCGCCAGCGGTTCGCGCAATGTCGCTTCGTCGTCGACCAGCAGGATCGAGGTGGGCTTCGTCTCGCCATCGTCGTGCAGGCTCATATCGTGTTCGCTCATTGGCCCAGTGTCTTTCATCAGGGGATGGAGCAGCCGGCGGGAAATCGCAAGCCGACCCCATACGGATCGAAAAGTTTGGCCCGGCGCGCTGTCTGCGTGGGGCAGATCAGCGAACCGGGCCGAGTGTGGAAGCCCACAGGGGCGACGCGGCGGTTATTCAGGGGCGTGTGACCCGACGCGTCAAAAAGGCTCCCATCACAAGCGATTATTGGAAGTCGGCGATTATCAGGACCCTGCGCCGACCGGAGCCTGTCCGCGCGGCCCGATGCGGCGGCCCCGGCGATTTTCCTTGGCGGCCTCGCGCTCAGCCTGCGTGATCGTTCCCGATCCATCGGCGTCGACGCGGGCAAAGCGACGTTCGATCATGGTGTCGAATTCCTCGCGGCTGATCGCTTCATCGCCGTTCGTGTCCGCTCGGCGCAGGCCACGCATACCCTCTTTCGGGCCACCATCGGGTCCACCACGGCCGCCTCGGCGGGCCATCCGGTCTTGGCCCCTGTCACCGCGACGGCCACCGCGGCGTTCACCGCGCGCTTCGGCGCGAAGGGCTTTGGCGCTTTCCATTTCGGCCTGCGACAAACCGCCGCTGCCGTCGGTGTCGAGCTTTTCGAACATCATCGCCTGGCGTTGCGCTTGTTTTTGCGCGCGGCGCTCGGCGCGTTCGGAATCGCGAGCCTCGCGGGCGGCGGTCATTTCGTCCGGAGTGAGTTCGCCATCGCCGTTGGCGTCGGCCTCGGTAAAGCGCTGCGCGGCGCGCGCTTCGCGGTCAGCCTTGGTCAACGCGCCATCAGCGTCGGCGTCCATTTTGGCGAAGCGTTCAGCGCCGTGCGCCTTGGCTTCGTCGAGGGTGATCTCGCCATCGCCATTGGCGTCGGCTTTTTCGAAGGACGCGGCGTGATGGCCTCGATGGCCTTGCCCATCATGGGCTTTGCCGTGGTGTTTCGCGACGGCGATACCGGCCCCGCCAAGGGCCAGAACGCTCGCGGCGGCGATCAGAGTGAGTTTACGCATAGAGTGTGCCTTTCGTTCTCTTACGGCGCAATCTTGTAAGAGGGGCCGCTTGTTTTCTTTGAGAGCTGCGGCGAACGCGTCAGACCCGGTGTCGTTCAGGAGAGTGGACGATCGAGGTGCCTCGCCAGGGGAAACGAGGTCGGGGTAAGGTCTCGAGCGCCCGGTTTTCGACGGGTCTTGAGGCTTCGGGGGAGCGCCTTCTTTTCGAACGCGTCCACCGCAACTCACAAGACCCCTTCTAAAGGCGCTGTGTCTCAGGATTATCCCGGGACGTGAGAGAATTGTCGCAAGCTGTATCGGCCTGACAAGCCCGTTCATTAAGGCGCAATTTTGAGCGGGTGTTACCCCTCACCGAGGGCGCATCTGCGTGTCTTCGCCAGAGGTGATGAAGATCGCGGTCGCGCTTTTGTCCACATCGGCGATGTGCCACACGCCGGGCGCGTTGATCGCGTATTCGCCGGGGGTGAGGGTGACTTGAGAGCGCGCGCCATCGGGTGTTTCCTGCGTCAGCACCATTTCGCCGGCGGTGCAGATGACGACCTCGGCGCCGTTGGGATGCATTTCCCATGTGTCCCAGCCTTCGGTGAAGGTGTGCATCGAGACAAGGCGCCCTTCGGCCCCGTCATCGCCATGGCGCGCGCCATAGGCTTCGTACCATTCCATCCCGTCAAAGGGTGGCTGGGGCACGGCACTCGCGCCGAGCCCCAGATGGATGAACGCATCCGCCAGTTTAAGCGGGCCTGATGCGTTCCCGCTCATGACGCCGGCGCGGTCATGCAAAAGACGTTGAGCTTGTTGCCGTCCAGATCGCGGAAATAACCAGCGTAAAAGCCATCATCGCCGCGCGGGCCGGGCGCGCCTTCGTCGCTCGCGCCTTGCTCCATGGCGACGTCGTAAATGGCTTGCACCTTTTCCGGGCTGTCCACCTGCAGCGCGACCATGGTGCCGTTGCCAACACCTGCCGAATTGCCGTCAAACGGCTTGGTCGCAGCCAGACCGGCGGTGCCGTCTTCGAAATTGCCCCAGGCGATAAACTCGCCCTCTTCCATCATCCGACCATAGCCCATGGCCCCGGCAACGGCGTCATAGAATGTCGCCGCGCGCGGCAGGTCGTTGGTGCCCAGTGTGACGTAACCGATCATCGTAGTGTTCTCCCTCATGCGACTCGCAATGGCGGAACATTACAAGAACACACGATCTGGTGGAAGGGGTTTTTATTGGAGAGATCACCCACGCGTTTCTTGTCTTGAGTTCGCTAGCGCTCACCGATCACCCGCCCCTCCTCCCCGCCCGACCACCACGGGTTCCCATAGGATTTGGGGGTCGGGCGGGGAGGAGGGGTGGGTGGTGTCCGGGCCCGGCAATCCGGGCCAAGAAAAACAGAGTATTCGATCGGTGAGCGCTAGCGAACTCAAGACAAAAGACGCGGGGAGGAGGGGTGGGTGATCGCTTTTACAAAGGAGCGGTCTCGCGTTCCACCCACGCCAAATCCTCGCCGTCTATCTGCGGGGCCAGGATCTCGCGCACTCGCGCGTGATACGCGTCGAGCCAAGCGATCTCAGCTTCGGTCAGCAAACTCTTTGCAATCAAGCGGCGGTCGATCGGCACCCACGTCAAACAATCAAAGCCGAGGTAACGGCCTTCCGCGCCCTCGATCTCGCGCTCGACCGTCAAAACAAGGTTCTCGATCCGGATGCCGAACGCGTCCGGCTTGTAATAGCCTGGCTCGTTCGAAAGGATCATGCCCGCGTGCAATTCGGCGTTGGTGCCCGCTTGGCCGCCGGTGGGTTTGGCGATGCGCTGCGGGCCTTCGTGGACCGCGAGGAAGCTGCCGACGCCGTGGCCGGTGCCGTGCGCGTAATCGACGCCCGCTTCCCAGAGATATTGGCGCGCGAGCGCATCGAGCTGGCCGCCGGTGGTGCCTTGCGGGAAGACGGCCTGATCAATCTGGATGTGGCCTTTGAGCACCCGCGTGAAGCGGTCCTTCATTTCCGCTGTGGGCTCGGCCCCATCGGGACTGTTGATCCACACCGTGCGAGTGATGTCGGTCGTGCCGGCCGGGTACTGGCCCCCGCTGTCGACCAGATAGATTGATCCGGGCGGGATCGGGATATTGCTGTCTTCAACGACCCTATAGTGCGGCAAAGCGGCGTGGCCGCTCGCGGCGGAGATCGTGTCGAAAGACGTGTCACGCAGATCGCCCAGCGCCTGACGGCATTCGAGCAATTTGGCCGCCGCGCCCAGCTCATCCACCGTGCCCGAAGGCGCGGTTTCTTCGAGCCAGCGCAGGAAGCGCGAGACCGCGACGCCATCGCGCGCCTGTGCGGATTGGTGACCGGCGACCTCGGCTGAGTTCTTCACCGCCTTGGCGAGGATCGTTGGGTCGTCCTTGAAGACAAATTTTGCACCACCAGCGCGCAGGGCCTGAGCGATGCCGACCACGCCGAAATTGGGGTCCACGCTGACAGTCTTGCCCTTGAGATCGGCCTTCAAGGCCCCTTCAAACGCGTCGCGGTCGCGCACGGTCACCGCGTTGCCCAGATGTTGGGTCAGTTCGGGCGTGACCTTTTCGGGCGCGATGAACAATTCGGCGGTGCCGTCGGCCTTGGCAATCACATAGGAGAGCGCCACCGGCGTGTGGCTCACATCGCTGCCGCGCACGTTGAGCAGCCAGGCGACCGAATCAAGCGCCGGGACAACCACCGCATCGAGCTTTTCGGCCTCCAGCCATTCCGCGATTTCGGCGCGCTTTTCCGAAGAGGATTGCCCGGCCAGATCGTTCTCATGCACCGTCGCCACCGCGTCGGAGGGCGTGGGCTGATCCGCCCACACGGCGTCAATCGGGTTGCTCTTGGCGGGGACCATGGTGATCCCGGCGGGCTCCACCACGCGTTCCAGCGCTTCGACCCAGGCCCAGGTGTGCAGCCACGGATCATAGGCGATCGCCGCGTCTTGCCCGCACACTTCTTTCAGCCACGCGCCCAGGCTGTCTCCGGGGATCGAGCGATAGGCAAAGAGGCTTTCATCCACCTGATCGCGCACCTGCACGGTGTAGCGCCCGTCGACAAAGATCGCCGCGTGCGTCAGTGTCACCGCCGCAAATCCCGCCGATCCGCCAAAGCCGGTGAGCCACGCCAGTCGCTGCGCGTAGTCGCCGACATATTCGCTCATATGTTCGTCCGAGATCGGGATGATGAACCCATCCAGCTCGCGGCGTTTGAGCTCTTCGCGCAAGGCGGCGAGGCGGGCTGAGCCGGTTTCACTTGGGGTTTGCATCAGCATTATGGGTAATCCTCGGGCAATTTCAGGCGGTCAGCGCCATTGCGAAGGCGCGGGACTCATGATTAGAAGGTGACAACATAACTGTTTCCCCGCGCGCTTTAAACCCAGCCGGTCTAAACGCGTGCACCCCCGAACCAAGGATGAAGCCTTATGGCCCACCTCTCGAATTTTCGTGCCCTCGCGCTTACCTGCGCGGCGAGCCTTGCCCTTGCGCCCATTTTCGCGGCGCAGGCCGATAACCATAAGGAAAAGACCAGCGTGAGCTCAGAAACCGTCACCCCTCCGATCGCCAAGAAAGTGCCGCACACCTACACCCACCACGGCATCACGATCGAAGACCCTTATGACTGGCTCTATGACAAGTCCTATCCGACCGTCGATGACGAGGATGTGCTCGATTATGTGAAGGCCGAAAACGCCTATTTCGAAGCGCAGATGAAGCCATTCGAAGCCCAGACCGAGGCTTTGTTTCAGGAAATGAAGGCGCGCATCAAGGAGGACGACAATTCGGTTCCTCAACGCCGCGGCGATTACCTCTACTGGTCAGCGATTTCCGAGGGCGAGCAGTACGTCAAATACTATCGCAAGCCGGTTGGCGCGCCAGAGGATGCGGAAGGGGAGATTATCCTCGATCAGAATGTTCTGGCGCAGGGCCTTGAATATTTCCGCTTGGGGGCGTTCTCGATCAGTCAGAACGGGCGGTATCTGGCCTACGCAACCGACACCAACGGGTCGGAACGCTACACGGCGGTGATCAAGGATCTGGAAACCGGCGAGCTGCTGGAGGACCGCATCGAGAATATTCGCGGCGGGCTTACCTGGGTCGCGGGTGACACCGCGCTCGCCTACACGCCTTCGACCGAAGAATGGCGTTCGCTTGAAGTGAAGCTTCACACGATTGGTCAACCCAACGACAGCGACGTTTCGCTCTATCTCGAAGAAGACCAGAGTTTTTCCGTGGGAGCCGGGCTTACCGCGCAAGACGATTACCTGATCATCGCCAGCGGCGACAACGAGACAAGCGAAGTGCGCTTTGTCTCCGCCGCTGATCCGACGCAGCCGCTGACCCTGATCAAGCCGCGCGAAAAGGGCGTCGAATACAGCGTCGATATTCGCGATGGAGAACTGTTCATCTGGACCAACGATGATCACGTGAACTTCCGCCTGGCGAAAGCCTCGATTGAGGCGCCCAGCAATTGGGAAACCGTGATCGCGGGATCGGATGAGTTTTACCTCACCGGGTTTGACCTGTTCAAAGACTTCATGGTGACAGAAGGGCGCCTGAACGGCCTCGATAAGGTGCAGATCCGCCAATATGACGCGCCGAAGGTGGCCAAGGAAATCGCTTTCCCGGAAGAGAGCTATTCCGCCGGACTTTCGAACAATCCCGAATACGATCAGACCAAGCTGCGGCTTTCGTACGAGAGCATGATTACGCCCGATACGGTCTACGATTACGATGTCGCCTCGGCCTCGCTCGAAGCGCTCAAGCAGCAGGAAATCCCGAGCGGCTATGACGCCACGCAATATGTCACGCGCCGGGTCGAGATTCAGGCGCGCGATGGCACGATGGTTCCGGCCAGCGTGGTGATGCACAAGGACCGCGAAAAGATCCTCGCCGACGCCGGGATCGAAGGGCCGGGGCCGCTGCATCTGTATGCCTATGGCGCCTATGGCTACGCGATCCCGCCGGGTTTTTCGACCACGCGTCTGAGCCTTGTGGATCGCGGTTTCGCCTACGCCATCGCGCATATTCGCGGCGGCGATGATCTGGGGCGCAAATGGTATCTCCAGGGCAAGCTGATGGAGCGGACCAACACGTTCAACGACTTTGTCGATGTGGGCCGGGGCCTGATCGATAGGGGCCTGACCGCGCAAGGCATGGTGACCGCCAGCGGCGGTTCGGCGGGCGGCGAACTGATGGGCGCGATCATCAATCAGGACCCGGATCAATACGGCGCGGTCGTGGCGCATGTGCCGTTCGTCGACGTGCTTAACACGATGCTGAACAAGGACCTGCCGCTGACGCCGGGCGAATGGCAGGAATGGGGCAATCCGATCGAGAGCAAGGAGGCCTTTGCCTTCCTGCTGAGCTATTCCCCCTACGATCAGGTCAAGGCGCAAGGATACCCGCCGCTGATGGTCACCGCGGGCCTCAACGATCCGCGCGTCACCTATTGGGAGCCCGCCAAATGGGTCGCCAAGCTGCGCGATACGAAGACGGACGACAACGTGCTGGTGATGAAGACCAATATGGGCGCCGGGCACGGCGGCAAATCGGGCCGTTGGAATTCGCTTTATGAGACGGCGGAAGAGTTCAGCTTCCTGCTGTGGCAGATGGGGCTTTCCGTCGACGCCAAGAACGGCGGCTAGGCGTCATGCCGATCCGCAACGTCGTCTTCGATGTCGGCAACGTGCTGGTCCCGTGGGACCCGGCAAGCATCGAACGCACAGCGTTTGGAGAGGCGCGCGTCGAAGCCGAAGGCTTCGTCCCGCCATTGCGCGGCAATCCCATTTGGATCGCGGTCAATCGCGGAGAGTTGTCGTTGAAGGAAGCCAAAGCGGTCTATGTCTCTCACCACGGCTTTGCGCCCGGAGAGATCGACGCTTTGTGGGAGGCGCTCTACGCCAGCTTTCCGCTCATCACCGACACGCGCGCAATGATGGATGAGCTGAAAGCCGCCGGATACCGCCTGTTCGCGATCACCGACAACGTCCACGAAATCGTCGCGCAATTAAAACGCGATTACGATTTCTTCGACCTGTTCGAAGCGGCGGCGGTCTCAGCGGAGCTGGGCTTCCTCAAACCCGATCCGCGGATCTATCGTTGGCTGCTGGAAACCGGCGGTATCGAGGCGAACAACAGCGTCTTCCTCGACGACGTCCAGCGCAACGTCGATGGCGCCAAGGCCGTGGGCATGGAAGCCTGCCTCTTCACGGATGCGGCCAAGGCGCGTGAGGATTTGCGGACATTGGGGGTCGCGATATGACCCTAAATGCCAGTGGAGCCTTCACCAAAAGCTTCACCGCGCTGCCGACACACATTGACGAGCTGGGCCACGTCAACAACGCGGTGTGGGTGCAGTGGATTCAGGATCTCGCCACCGCGCATTGGGATGCGGCGGCGCGGCCCGAGGACCATGAAAGGTTCTTCTGGGTCGTTATCCGCCACGAGATCGATTATCGCGGCAACATCGCCTTGGGTGAGACCGCTCTGGGCGCAACCCACATTCCAGACGCGCCCAAAGGGGCCAAATCGGTGCGCGCCGTGACTTTCACAAACGAGGCGGGCAAGGTTTTGGTGTCGGCGCGGACAACCTGGGCGATGCTTGAACGCGCCACGCAGCGCCTGGCGCGGGTGCGGCCCGAAGTGATCGCGCCGTTTCAGATCGCTCCGCCAGCGGACTAGGTCCTAAACCTAAAGCGTCACGCGACCTTCTTCGGCGAGGCCCTATCAGAGCCACCTTGCCCACCTTCGCGGCCTTTGAGCTCCGGGCGTTTTGGCGGGGCCTCGTCAAAGATGGTCAGCTTTTCATACAGCATGCGATTGCGACCGGTCGCCTTGGCTTCGTACATCAGGGCGTCCGCGCGCGCGTATAGCGCCTCGAATGTCATCAGCGCGTTGGAAGCGCGTGGCACCTCGATGGCGCCCGAACTGGCTGTGACCGGCGTATCAAGGCCTTCAACATCCCTTGCGATGCGAAGCGGGATCGCCTTTCTTAGCGCCTCGGCCCGCTCCAGCGCACGCTTGCCACGCAGCATCACGACAAATTCTTCACCGCCCAAGCGCGCGGCGATAAGATCGCGCGAGGGGCCGCCGACCAAGGCCGCCGCGCAGGCCACCAAAGCCGCGTCTCCGGCTTGGTGGCCGTGGCGATCGTTGACT
The DNA here is from genome assembly GCA_039814925.1 of Pseudomonadota bacterium. Taxonomy (GTDB): domain Bacteria; phylum Pseudomonadota; class Alphaproteobacteria; order Sphingomonadales; family Sphingomonadaceae; genus Erythrobacter. Next base: position 49,929 of record JBCCAH010000013.1, on the reverse strand, counting down.
TGCTTGAAGCGGTCGAGATCGATCAAAGCAAAGGTATCAAACCCTTCCGCAATCAGCGCTTCAAAACGCGCCTCCAGCCCGCGCCGGTTGAGCAGACCGGTCAGCGGATCGCGCGTCGAAATCTGTTCGAGCATCTTCGCTTCTAAAACGGCGGCGTCGCGTTCGCGCCGGATCGCAAGGAAACGGTCCGCGATCGCAAGGCTCATAATCACCACTTCGACGCCGGTTGCGACATACATGGTGAGGTCAAAGGCCGAAGGGGCAGTGTAAACACCCATCCCGCGCAGCAAACGATCAATCGAGGCCAGGATGATTGGAGCCCACGCCACCGCGATAAAGCGCGCGCTGCGGCTGCCGCGTATCAGCGCTTCGATCACAGCGGCCGAAATGATGAAGATCACAGGCAGAAAGGCGTAGAAATACCCGCGATCATCGAAGCTCTGGGTTTGATGCAGCTGAAACGCGAAGGCGCCCGGCACAGCGATGCACCACGCGCCGGTTGCGAGCGTTAGGCGCTTCATAAAGGCGGACTGCGCGCCCTTTTCCAGAAATTCAGCCAGAAACAGCGCCGATGTCCCAACGCCCAACGCCCACAAAAGCGGTCCGGCGACCGCAATCGTTCGCAGCGAAAAGAACGGGAAGATCGCGATCAGCCCGCCCGCGTTGAGGACATAGCCCATCATGGCCACCACCATCACGGCGTGCATCAATATGAACCGCTCACGCAGGACGATGAAAAAGCTCACATCGAAAAACAGCGGCAAGACCAGCATGCCCAGCACAAAGGCCACCAGGGCGACCTCATATTGCGACCAGCCCGCGTCTTCGGCTTGGTAGACAAGCCGCGCATCGGTCAGAAGGGGCACCGAGTGTGGGAGCTCGATCTTTACGATCAGGGCTGCGGTCTCCTTCTCGAGGGGGGGCAATTCGTGGCGAAAGATCGGCCCCATGGCCACCGGCTCCGCTTGCGCTTCAGTCCAGCGCGCGGTTCGGACCGATCCATCGGCGTCAATGGCGGCAAAGGTGATGCTGGCGTGCCGAGCGATGCGACTGAAGAAATAGCGGGGCGGGCCATCGCCGCTCCACTCCGCCTTTTCGAACAGAAGCCACGCCACCGGTTTGTGCGCGGCCCATTCAGTGTCCGAACAAGTCCAGCCTGGTTTCGCTGGGGCACGCGCGGCGTCGGCCATATCAGCAACGCTGACGCTCAAATCGGTCGCGGCGTGGCACGTGGGTGCCAGGATGTTGGGCTTCGAGGGATCAGGCAAAGCAAGCGCCGGCGCAGCACAAAGGCTAACCAGCGCGACCGCCACCATTGCGATCCGCTTGCATAAGAGTACCCAACCCATGCGGCCGTTCTAAACGCAAGGGGTTAGAATAGCCTTAAGTTGCATCGCCCGCATGAGAACATGTATCCCGAATTACATCATTGAAAATAAATAAATAATGACCTGCGGCCCGGCAAATCGGCCTGTTTCGCCGCGATCGCGCCAAAGGAATAGTTTCGATTAATACAATTCCGGTGATTGGGGGCGCTTCCCGGACCCGTCATCCCTGTGTCATAGTGTCGGCCTAGCGCCTCCGGACCAATTCAAGGAATAACGATCAACTATGCCACGCCGTTCGAAGGCTACTTCGCCTGTGAAATCCAGTCTCTTTGCAGCGGCTGCGACAGCTGTGTTGACCCTCTCGGGATGTGGCGGAGATGTGTCGCGCGATTCCATTCGGGCGGTGGGCTCCTCCACGGTCTATCCCTTCGCCAAGCAGATTGCCGAAAGCTATTCGCGCTCTAATCCTGATCTCAAATCACCGCTGATTGAACAGACCGGCACCGGCGGCGGGATGCAGCTGTTTTGCGCCGGCCTTGGCGCGGACACGCCCGATATGGCCAACGCCTCGCGCCGCATGAAGTTGAGCGAGTTCGAGAAATGCCAGGGCAGCGGGGTCAAGGACATTATCGAGCTGCAAGTGGGCCTCGACGGGATTGCCTTTGCGTCGGCCAAGGATGGCATCGTTCTCAACCTGTCGCCCAGGATTGTCTACGAAGCGCTCGCCGCGCGCCCCTATGGCGGGGAGCAGACCAACGAAACCTGGCGTGATGTGGACCCGTCGCTGCCCGATGAGCCGATCCTTGTTTACGGCCCGCCCAGCACAAGCGGAACGCGCGACGCGCTTAAAGAGCTGGTGCTCGAGGTCGGGTGCGACAGCAACCCGGCGATGGAAAAGCTCAAGGAAGAAAACGAGGACGAGCATCAACAGATCTGCACCGAAGTGCGTTCGGACGGCGCCTATTCCGATCAGGGCGAGCAGGACAATCTGATCGTCCAGAAAATCGAAGCCAACCCGCGCACGATCGGTGTGTTCGGTTTCTCCTATCTCGATAAGAACGCCGACAAGGTTCAGGGCCTGCCGATGAACGGGGTCGACCCGACTTATGAGAATATCGCAAGCTTCGCCTATCCCGGCGCGCGCCCGCTCTATGTCTATGTGAAAAAGGCGCATATGCGCGCCATTCCGGGGCTCGACCTGTATCTTCAGGAATGGGTTAAGAATTGGAGCTCGGACGGTCCGCTGGCGAAGATTGGCCTGGTCGCGTCGCCCCCGGCGGAAATGGCCGCCAACACCGCCAAAGTGAACGAACAGATCACGCTGACCCGCGCCGATCTGACCGGTGAACGAACCGAGCCGGTGGCTGCCGAGCCAAGCTGAGCGCGGACGGATGAGATTGAAATAGGGACGCGCAGCAAAAAACAGAGTTTGAAGAGAGGGATCAGACTATGACACACGAGAGTAGGTTTGCCGCCAAATTCATCCCCACCGCTCTTGCGAGCGTTGTCTTTCTGGCCTTGACCGCGTGCGGAGAAGAGGTCGCTGAAGAAAGTGTGCAGCCGGTCACGGTCATCGGATCCTCCACCGTCTATCCCTTCGCGCAAAGGGTCGCCGAACAGGTCGTCTCCGAGAATGAAGGGATGGCGGCGCCGGATGTTTCTTCGACCGGAACAAGCGAAGGCATTGCCGAATTTTGCAAAGGACAGGGGCCGGGGACCGCGGACGTGGTCAACGCCTCGCGTCGGATGACGGTCGCCGAATTTGAAGCCTGCCAGGCCGGCGGCGTCAGTGAGATCATCGAGGTCAAGATCGGGCGCGATGGGATCGTGTTTGCCTCGGCTCTCGAAAAAGGGTTCGACTTCAACCTGACCCCGGCGACGGTTTACCGCGCTTTGTCCGCCAACCCGTTTGGCGAAGAACAGACCAGCGCCGACTGGTCCGATGTGGGCGGGGGTCTGCCCAAAGAGCCGATCATCGTCTACGGCCCGTCCGAGACATCGGGCACGCGCGACGCGCTGATGGATGTCATCATGATGCCCGCCTGCACCGCAAACCGCGCGATGGCCGCGCTCGAAGAAAGCGACCCGGCCGCGTTTGAGGCCAATTGCCACACGCTTCGCAGCGACAGCGCATATGTCGATCAGGGCGAGAAGGACGAACTGATCGTCGGCAAGATCGCCAACAATCCGCGCGCCATCGGTATCTTTGGCTATTCCTATCTTGGCGAGAACGGCGACCGGATCAAAGCGCTCACGCTCAGCGGCATCGCGCCGAGCGCCGAGACCATCGCCGATGGCAGTTACCCCGGATCGCGCCCACTCTACATGTATGTGAAAAAGGCGCATATGGGCGTTACACCCGGCCTGATCGATTATGTCGCCTGCTGGCCCAAGCAGTGGAAGATCAGTGGCTTTCTGCCCAAAATCGGCTTGGTCCCGGCAACCGAAGAGATTCAGGCGGCGAACGAAGAGATCATCGCCAATCAGACGGTGCTGACCGTGGATGATCTGAGCGCCAGCTGATCTCGGATTTGCGGGTTGATCGGCGCCGCGTTAGGCTGACCGGTGATGAGCGCGCGTAAAATCGAGATATGGCATGCGGCGGGGTTGATCGACGCCGACACCCGCGCGGCGTTGCTTGCCTATGAACAGGAGAACAGCCGCCCGCTCGCTTTGTGGGCGGTGTTCGGCATTGGCGCGCTGGCGATTGGGTTAGGTCTGATCTCGGTCGTTGCCGCCAATTGGGAAGAGGTGCCCGGCCAGGTGCGCCTCGCCCTCCATCTCGCGCTTCTGGGTGGAGCGCTGGGCGCGGTGTTCTTGCGCGAAAAGCGCCTGATCGAGGCCTCACCTTGGGCGCTGGAGGCGCTCATCGCCATCGCGGCGGTGCTCGGCCTCACTTTCTTTGGGCATTTGGGGCAGGTTTATCAGACGAGTTCGCCGCTCTGGATTCCCATCGCCATGTGGCTGGCGCTGTTTGGCCCCGCTCTGCTGCTGACCGGGCAAGGCTGGCTTTCGGCGTCGATTGTATTCGGCGGGGCGATTTACGCCGCCATCGAATACGCTTCCGCAAACGAAAGCCTGCTTTTGGGCGTTGACGATCCGGCTTTGCCGACAGCGTGGCTCGCGCTGGTTGTCGGCGCGCCGGTCCTCTTCGCGCCCCTTGCGGCGTTTTTAAGAGCGCGATCCACGCGCTCCGAGTTCTGGCGAAGGCTCGAACAGCTCGCCCTGACCTACGCCGTCTTCGGCGCGTCAAGCGCGGCCGCGGCGGCCAGCGCCGATGTCTTCACCAACGAGGAAACGGGCCTTGTCGGTCCGGTCGCGCTTTCGGTCTTTGCCGGGATCGGGGTGGTTGCTGGTGGGCTTGTAGCGCTGGCCCGGCCCACACTCTCGGGCCGCATGGCGGGGGCGATTATCGCGGGCGCCGGCGTGACGATGCTGCTGGCGCGCTCGGTTAGCGGCGTGGACCTCGCCGCCGCGCTGCTCTTTATGGGGCTGTGGGTCGGGATCGCTGGCGCCGCGCTTCAGGCGGGCTGGCGCGGTGTGTTCCAACTCGCGGTCGCGGCGATTGCCGTGCGGCTGATTGTCCTGAGCTTTGAACTGGCAAGCGATCTCTTGCTGAGCGGCTTTGGTCTTATCCTCTCGGGCTTTATGATCCTGGGCATCGCCTGGGCCGCCTACCGCGTCAGCCAGCAATTCGCGCCCGAAGCGGAAGAGGAGAACGCGGATAAGGAGAGCGCGGAAGAAGGGGCAGAGGCATGACCCAAACCGCCATCCGCGCGCTGTTTTTGCTGTTTATCCCGCTGGCCGGGCTCGCCGCTCTGTGGGCGCAAAGCGACACACTCAGCCGCCAGGGCACCGATTGGGAAGTGCCGATCCAGGGCTATGACCCGCGCGATCTGCTGCGCGGGCATTATGTTGAATTCAACTACGATTGGCCCACCCCACCCGATGCGCGCGAAGATGAAGAGGGCTTTGCGATCTTTCGGCAACACCAGCATTTGTGCCTGATCGGCGATGCGCCCACCATCGTCGAAGCGATCCCCTTCGAAAACGCATCTGATCCCGCATTTGAACAATGCGAGCACAAGCTCAGCGTTCAGCCCGGCAGTGTGTATGGCTATGATAGCCTGACCCGCGGACGGCTTTATGTCGGGCAGGACCGCGCGCTTGAGCTTGAAGAGGGCCTGCGTGACCGTGAACAGATCGGCATCGTGACCTTCCGCCAACGCGAGGATGGCGTGCTGACCCCGCTCGACATTCGCTTCCGCCCGCTGACGGCCGAAGAACAGGAAGAACGCAACGCCGCCCGCGCGCAAGACGCGGTGATCGTGGAGGCAGCGGAAGTCGCGGCCAGCGAAGAGACCGAGGCCCCCGAACAAGAATAAGGGCGCCGCGCTCCCAATGCAGCGCGGCGCCCAAATTGTTGAACCTCAGGGCCTGAGGCCCCAGGTGTCCGTCAGTTCCCGAAACGGGCCGTCAGCTGCACGCCGTAAAAGCGCGGTTCCGCCGGGATAAAGGTCGGGATGCCAAACGCGCCGCCGGTGTTGCCCGCGTCAAGCAGGTAATCTTCGTTGGTGGCGTTGCGGATGAACCCGGCGATTTCGTACCGGCGATCGCTGAAGCTCAAGCCCGCGCGCGCGTTGACCAGCGTCACCGAATCCTGACTGATCAGTTGCGAGTTGGGCACTTCGAAGAAGATGCGGCTGCGATGGGTCACGCTGGGCGTGGCGAAGAGGCGCACGCCGTTATCCATCTCATAATCCACGGTGAACCCGCCCGAGGCCTGAAATTCAGGCTGCAAGCGGAAGCGCGCGCCGGAAAAAGCGGGCGAGAACGCGCCGTCTTCATCGATGCCGCCATCGATGTAGCCAAAGTTGCCGAACACGGTGAACCAGTCGGTCGCCTCCAGAGCGATTTCGCCTTCGACGCCCAAGTTACTGGCCGAACCCGCGCTTTGCGTGATGAACGTGCCCAGCGGACCATCGGGGTCCTGCACCGAAACCTGGAAGTTGTCGTAGACCTGATAATAAACGCCGAGCGAGGCGGACACCGGCCCGCTGGCGAGTTTCACCCCGCCTTCGTAGTTCCACACGATCTCTTCGGACACGATATCGACAGCGGGAACGACGTTGCCGCCGCCATCGACCGTGGCGCCAAGGTCGACCACCGGCGAACGGCGACCTTTGGAGATGGTTGCAAAGACGTTCACATCATCGGTGACGCGGAAGAGGGCGTTGAAGCGCGGCAGGATGGCTTGGAAGCTGTCATCGGCTTCGAAGGTCTGCCCATTGGTGTCAAGGAAGCCGGGGATCAGCGGCGCGCCGCTGAGAACGGCGTTAGGCGAGACCGAGATAAAGCCCGACTGACGATATTCATCGAGCAGGCGCACACCGGCGGTGAGTTCCAGACGATCGTTCGGAATCCACGTGACATCGGCGAAGACTGAATAGGCTTCGTTGCGGCCCTGGTTTTCAAACCGCGCGGCGTAGGGGATGGCCGTTAGGCCGGGGGGCAATTGACCCAGCGCTGAGAGCGTGCCCGTCACGGCTGTTGCCGGAACGCTGCCATCAGGCGCGACGCAAGGGATCCCCGGAATAACGGGCGCCCCGAACAAGCCGCCAAGGCATTGCAGGAACAACCCCTCTTCCGTCGCAAACGGCACGTCTTGCGCGCCGTCTTCGATAAACAGGTTCCAGCCCGCGCTCGCGCGCAGTTTTTCGCCCGAATAGGTGAAGCGGCCTTCGTGGCTGAACTGCCAGCCATCGGCGAGTTCACTGAATTCGAGGAAGGGTGCGGCGGTGCCATCCGCGTCGAACACTTCGTCGCTGTCAAATTCGCGATAGCCGTTGACGGTGGTGAAGGTCCAGTCGTCGGCGAACTGGTATTCCGCCGTCAGGTTGAGGTCATAGACCTCGCGGTTGAGGCCGAGTTGATCGTCGCCCAGCACAGCGCCGGCGGAGGGGAGGCCGCCAAGATTGGCGTCTTCAAACGCGTTGGCCGCCCCACCCGGAGCGCCGGCAAAAGCGGGGAAGGTGCCCGATACGAACGGCGTGCCGCCGTTGCGCTGTTGGTCATAGGTGCCGATCAGGTCGAGCGTGAAATCGGGGGTCGGCGTGTAGCGGATCGAGGCGCGCACGCCGAGTTGGTCCTGCGCGTAGAGTTCCTCTTCCTGATTGGGGCTGAGGTTTTCGACATAGCCATCGCGCGTGCGGTATTCGAACGCGATCCGGCCCGCGAGCACGTCGGAGCCTGCGTTGATGAAACCGCCCAGCAGTGTCTGGTCGAAATTGCCGTACCCGCCGGTGAGCTCGGCTGAGAAACCATCGCGCGGCTTGGCTGAGACGAGGCTGATCGCGCCCACGGCGCTGGCGGTGCCGAACAGGGTCGCTTGCGGGCCTTTGATGACCTCGACGCGCTCCAGATCGTAGATCGCCTGATAGGACCCACGCGAGCGCGAGATATCGACGCCGTTGTAATACAGCGTGACGCGCGGGCCTTGCTGCGCGGAGCCTGAGTCCGAGGTGATGCCGCGGATGACGATGCCGGGGTTGTTGGCGCTTTGCTCCTGGATCAGAAGGCCGGGCACGTAGTTGGACAGCTCATCAAGATCGGTGACGCCGAGCTGCTCGATCCGCTCGCCGGTGGTCGCGGTGATGGTGATCGGCACGTCCTGCGCGCGCTGTTCGACCTTTTGCGCGGTGACGATGATCCGGTTGCCGGAGGTGGCGGTGTCCTGCGTCTCGTCGGTTTCGGTGTCTTGCGCAAAGGCGGTGTGCGGAGCGAGCGCCAAGGCGGCAGTCAGCGCGAGCGCGGAGGCTCCGCGGGCGAAGTGTACGGGGGTCATGGGGGTATCCTTAAAAGGTATTGAGAGGTGCCACCCCCGTGGCAGCCAAGCGTGACGCGCGCGCTACAAATTGATGACGCAAACGCGACACTGCCTTTACAGTTCAGGGACGTTGCGCCCCTGCATCAAGGAGGCGGTTAGGCTTGTGTGGTGCAAGGATGGCGACAACGAACTGGTCGAGCGCGATGAAGCGGTCACCGAAAGCGAAAAAGGCGCGGCGCTTCAGCAAGAAGCGCCGCGCCCAGAACGGTAGCAAGTCGGTTCGACTGGTATTCCTCGCGCCCGAACCGGTTAGATTTGGAACGCCGGTGGCGGATCATCAAAATAGGCTTTGATTTTTTCAACGATCCGCGAGGCCTCGCAGGACGCCGTAGCGGACACTCGCACAAGGTGGCTCGGCAGGCTGGGATCGAGGCCGGATTGCTGTTGGACAAGGATCCCCTTGCCCCCAAGCCAAGTCACCAAAGCGTCCGCCTGTTGGCCCGCATCGATCAGCACCCAGGGGCCAGGGCCACTAATGACCTGCGGCGCGCCCAGAACCTTACGCAATCCCGAGCCGAGAACGTTGCGAGCCTGTTTCACATCTTCGCGCGCGGCTTCGAACCATTCCTGGTTCGCCAGCGCTTTGGGGACAATGGAGTTGCCCATGCCGCTTGGCTCATAAGGGAGCTTCACGCGCTGCAGCGCCTGCTTTATCGCGGGGTCCCCTGTGATAATCCATGAAGTGGTAACCGCTGGAAGATAGAGCAGCTTTGAAACCGGACTAAGCGACACCGTGCGAGGGTTGGTGACGGCCAGGTTGGCGATCTCTTTGTGACTGAAAGTGCTGTAGTCGGCGTATGCATCGTCCAGCACCACGACAGCCCAAGGGCAACGCCGTTTTACCGCGGCCACCAGAACACGCGGGTTGATACGGACTTGACCCGGATTGGTGATCGGCACCGTAACGAAGATTACCGGTTGGACATATTCGCTTGCGGTTGCCGCGATACGCTCCTCTATGCCGATATTGGTTCCACGCAAGTTGGCGGGAACGCGCACCAGAGGGGCGCCCGAGACATTCGCCGCGATGGTGAAGCCGACGAAATCGGTTTCAGCGACGACAACAGCGTCAGGCTTCAACAGGTTGATGAGAGTGCCGGCCGCGCGCAAGGCCGAAGTGGTGGGGAAGACCGCGTCCTGATCCGCTACCCCGGTGAATTCCTGGATCTCTTTGATCAATTCGGGCCCAGGGCGGGGGTAACCGAACACATCGCGTTCGGCGGTGCTCAACAGTTCGTGCACCGGGATAAAGGACCCCAGGCATTCGGAGCCGCAGTTCGAATTGGCAATGATGAGCTTGCCCGGACCGCACGTACAACAGTTCTCAGTGGTTTGGGTTGGCATGGTTTCATCCTTCGTTTTGGTGTCGGACGCTTTCGATGGGAAGCGCGACAGGACGAACATGATTCAACGACGAATCGTTGTCAACTCCATAATTACCCACAAATTACCACCAATGAGTAAGTGCGGAAGATTTTCTCATAATTTACCGTTACGGTATCACTGTCAGGAACGAAAGAACCTCGCGTTGATATTCCAGGTGGCGCGCAGGGGCCTCGGCGCTCATCAGGGCAAGCGCGCGGTTCAGTTCGAGTGTCGGTTGCGGCTCACCCGATTGACTAAGGGCCGCCAGCGCCGCCTGCTCATCGCTATCGGGAAGCGCAGCGGCCAGAGCCTTGATGGCATCGCCGTCCAGCGATATCGCGCGCAAGGCGTCGCGAACATTCGCAGCCTCTTCTGTTTTAGTTCCGCCCCAGGCCTCCGCCACGAAGCCCAGAAATTTCTTGGTCGCCTCGTTGCGGGTGGGAGCCTCCCAACAGCGGTCCGCGTCAATCATCGAGAATGTGACGCGGCCGCCTTCGTCGCGGGCCTTGACGAGCGCGCCGAGGTTGCGCCGCAACTCTTTCAAAAACGGCTCAATCCGGCTGACGCGGGTTTTGTCATACCGCTGTTCGGCACGGATATTGGTCTTTTGCAAAGAGAGCGACACGATAGGCGCGAGGTGATCGAGCGCGATCGGCGCATCCCCATCGTTCTTCACACGGAACACGAGAGGTCCGCTAAAGCCGGGATCGATCTGAAAACCGCATCGCACGACCAATCCTTCGAGGTTGCGCTCGCTGATTTCTCCCAAATGCCCAACAATTTGCTGGCCCAAATGGACGAATTCGCGTGTCACAACATGAACCGACTTTCCGGGCTTGAGCTCATGCTTAATCGAACAGGCGATACCCTTTTCGCGTTCTAGCTCGGCGTACGTCTCGCCGTTGAGCATCGGGGCGCCCGCTTTCCATTCAGCCAGCTGGCTCCAAAGGTCGCGTTCATCGCGCGGGATCGTGTCAAAACCTTTGGTCACAACCAGACCAACGCGCAGGTCTACCGACGCGCCTTTGATCTGCTCATCGCTAAGCGGCGAGATCAGGAAGCCTTCGTCATCGTCACGCTCGTTCAACAGGCGGATTTCGCGGTCTACAAGAAGCCCGCTTTGCAGCGGGGTCGGGGCGATGTCTTCCTGTCCGATCTGAATTCTGGGGTCGGGGAATGAGTTCCCCAGCCAGAACGCGATCGAGCCGCCCAGATGCTGCGACAGCTTGGCGGCCAGCTTGCTGGAAATGGTGCGGTTTCCGCCGGTTATGTTGTAGATCGACTGCGGCGCGACGCCGCATTTCTCGGCAAAATCGCCCACAGAATAGCCTTGGCGGGCAATCTCAATCTTGAGATATTGCCCCGCTGTCAGGCTCTTCTTGAAGCTTTCATGTGACTCTGCACCCATGATGATTGTCCCCTTGACCGCCAAGGGTTTCGCATTGCGGGGAAAAAATCAAGTGGATTTACTCAAAGAGATGGCGAATGTTAAAAATTTCCACAAAAAGATGTGAGAACTTACCGCAAGCGGTCCGCAAGGGTTGCGAATAATTGTGGGGCAAGGAATAGCCGCAAGGCGGACCTGACTGTCTATCGGCTTCTGTTGAAAGCGATAGCTAGTGGGAGCGCAAAGTTTCCTACATTGGAAATCATCATGCGCAACCAAGGGCGAGACACGCGCCTACGGGTAACCTTAGTGACCTTACCCCAAATAGGGTCTTCCGCTCGCTACCAGCGTTAAATCGGGTTCCCGTCGCGATCGCGGAAGATCTCGCGACGGCCCACATGGTTCGCCGGCCCCACAAGGCCTTCGCTTTCCATGCGCTCGATCCATTTGGCCGCGGTGTTGTAGCCGACGCCCATCTGGCGTTGCAGCCAAGAGCCCGAGGCCTTCTGGTTTTCGATCACGATCTGGCAGGCCTGACGGTATTTGCGTTCTTCGGGGTTGTCCGAAGCGGTAAGGTCGTCTTCGAAAGTAAGACCGCCATCTTCGGGCTCTTCGGTGACAGCGTCGACATACTCCGGCTCACCCTGCGCGCGCCAGAAGTCGGCGACCGCTTCGACCTCTTCGTCGCTGACGAAGGGTCCGTGGACGCGCACGGTTGCGCCGGTGTTCGGCTTGTAGAGCATATCGCCCTTGCCCAGCAGTTGTTCCGCGCCCTGTTCGCCAAGGATGGTGCGGCTGTCGATGCGGCTGGTGACTTTGAAGCTGATCCGGGTGGGCAGGTTCGCCTTGATCACGCCGGTGATGACATCGACCGACGGACGTTGCGTCGCCATGATCAGATGGATGCCCGCCGCGCGCGATTTCTGGCTAAGGCGCTGGATCAGGACTTCAATCTCTTTGCCCACCGTGACCATAAGGTCCGCGAGTTCGTCGACGATCAGCACGATCAGCGGCAGCGGTTCGTAGTCGAGTTGTTCTTCCTCGTAGAGCTGCTCGCCCGTTTCAGGGTCAAAGCCTGTCTGCACCCGGCGGCCCAGCGGCTTGCCCTTGGCGGCGGCGGCGCTGACTTTGTCGTTGAAGGAGTTGATGTTGCGCGAATTGATGCTCGACATCATGCGATAACGCTTCTCCATCTCCTCCACCGCCCATTTGAGCGCGCGCACCGATTTGTGCGGTTCGGTCACCACGGGGCTGAGAAGGTGGGGAATGTCATCGTAGCTCTTGAGCTCCAGCACCTTAGGATCGATCAGGATCAGGCGGCATTCCTGCGGCGTAAAGGTGTAAAGCAAGCTCAGCAGAATGCAGTTCAGCCCCACCGACTTACCCGAACCGGTGGTTCCCGCGACCAGCAAGTGCGGCATAGCGGCGAGGTCCGCGATAATTGGCTGACCGGCGATGTCCTTGCCCAGAATGATCGGCAGGTTACCCTTATGCTCGGCAAAGTCGGCGCTCGCAGCGAGCTCCTTCAAAAGCACCATTTGGCGGTCAGCGTTGGGCAATTCGATGCCGATCACGGTCTTGCCCGGAATAGTCGATACGCGCGCGCTGATGGCGCTCATATTGCGGGCGATGTCTTCGGCGAGGCCCACGACGCGGCTGGCTTTGATCCCCGGTGCGGGCTCAAGTTCGTACATGGTGACGACCGGACCGGTGCGCACCGCGGTGATCTCGCCTTTGACGTTGAAGTCGTCGAGCACGTTCTCGAGCAGCCGCGCGTTCCGTTCCAGCGCCATTTTGTCGAGCACCGGGCCTTCGTCCGCCGGCGGCTCTTCGAGCAGATCGAGGCTGGGCAGATCGAAAGTCGCAAACATGTCGCGCTGGTTTGCCTTTGCAGGCTTGGCTTTGCGCGGCGGCGCGCGGGGATCGGTAATCTCCGGAGCGCGGCGTTCGCTTGTTTCGTCCACTGGAGCGCGCGGCGCTTCGGGTTCGGCGTTTTTGCTCGCCTTGGCTCTACGGGTTTTCGCAGGCGCCTCTTCTTGATCGTCAAACGGCGCGGCTAGGCGTTCGTTGCGAGAACCAAGGCCTGGAAGGCGTGAGAGGATGCCGCCGATGCCCCCGCCGCCGCTCACAAAATCGGGCAGGGTGAGAAGGTCGCGCCAGTCGATGGCAAACACCTTGGTGACCAGCGCCAGACCTCCGGCCAGACAGGCGACACCTGCGCCCAGATTGATCCAGCCCGCACTTTCCCCTGCTAGCCGCGTTGCGACCGCATCAATCGCGCCCGCGCCTAGAAGGCCCGTCAAACCGCCGAGTTGCGCAGGCAGGGTGCCACCGGGCGAAGGGAGTGCGATGGCCAGCACCGTCGAAAGCAGCGCCATCGCGATGCCCAACAGCGTCAGCGGGCCCCACCAGCGGGTGTTCTCCTCCGCATCGGGGTCGCCGTCATGCTCGACATCGCTCCACAGCTTGCGCGCCGAAACATAGAGCAGCGGGAGCAGCAGCAGGCTTGGCATGCCGAAGACAAGCAGCGCAAAATCGGACACCCACGCGCCGGTGCGGCCCATCCAGTTGCCGATTTGATCGCCGCTCGCCGCCGTCGAGTAACTGGGGTCGGTTGGGGTGTAGCTGACCAGAGCGATCGCGAGGAAGAACATCGCGAGCAGCAGCGCGCCCGCGCCTGTAATCTGCGTGATCCGGCGGATCGAACGGCGTAAGCCAGCGCGCCAATCGGCGGTGGACCCATTCTTGGTTTGGCGGGTGCTGACTGCGCGCGATGCCATGCGATGCTCCTCAAGTGGAGCGCAGATCAAGACGCGGCGCCCCTAGGTTGGAACACATCATGAATCCTCGCAGGACTCTGGTCAAGCGATCTGCGGCGAGTGGCGAGTTAGCTCAGCCCGTCAATCGCGGCCCAGCGCGGCCATTGTATCTCTCTCGCACGCTCGGCGGTCATCCCGCCAAGAGCAATTACGGGTATCTCCGAACGCTCAGCGAGTTCGCGGAACAGCGATACCCCAAGGCATGTGTCTCCCGGATGCGAGCGCGTCGGAAAGACCGGTGAAAGGAACAGAGCGTCGGCTCCGTTCCGGTTCGCCAAATGGACCTCGCGCGCGTCATGGGCTGTGGCAAAACGCTTGAGCCTATTGCGTCGGCCAAGCTTGGTCGGGGGACCGTAGATTCCGTCCGCGCCCCACTCAATCGCCTCATCCGCATCGCTTGACAGCACCACGAGGTGATCGCGCAATCGCGCAATCATGGCGAGTTCGTCGAACCGCTTTCGCCGCGCGCTGGCGTTGAGATGATAGTGCCGAAACACGAAGGCGCTGCCTGTTGGCATATTCGCGAGTGAGGCCGCGAGGGTCTCGTCGTTGCGCTCATCAGAAAGGAGCCAGAGCATAGGGAGAGGCTTTTCATGCACCACGCAAGCGCTATAGCGCGCGCCTATGGAAAGCGCAGCCTCCCGTCTCGAAGCGGTCGAAGAAAACATCGCCAAAATGCTCAAACCTTCGCGTCGCGAGAGGGATGAGGTGACTCTGATCGCGGTGAGCAAAACGCATCCGGCTGAGCGGATCACTCCGCTTCTGGATATTGGGCACCGCGTCTTCGGAGAGAACCGCGTACAAGAGGCGCAGAGCAAATGGCCCGCCTTGCTCAAGAAACACCCCGACACCGAGCTCCACCTGATTGGCCAGCTCCAATCGAACAAAGCCGAAGACGCGGTTGAACTGTTCGACTGTATCCACGCTTTGGATCGACCAAGCCTGCTGAAGGCGCTGGCTAAAGCGATGGATAAGCTCGACAAGCCTGTGCCGTGCTTTATTCAGGTCAACATCGGCGATGAGGAACAGAAAGGCGGGTGCCCGATCAAGGAGCTACCCGACTTCCTCGCGAAGGTGCGCGACGCGGATGTTCCTGTTGCCGGTCTGATGTGTTTGCCGCCCGCCGATATCGAGCCCGCGCCGTTCTTCGCCTTCCTCGCCAAGCTGGCGGACGATAACGGCCTTGAGGGCCTCTCCATGGGGATGAGCGGCGATTATCCAACCGCCGTCCAATTGGGCGCAACCCACATTCGCGTGGGCACCGCCCTGTTCGGCGCGCGCGGATGAACGAAACGGTCGCCCAGCTGTACGCGCTGTTTGAAGAGTGGCGAGAGCCGCTTGAAGCCCGCGCTCTGGTGCGATTTGAAGCCGGGCCAGTGCCACAAGAGCCGCTGACCCCGGCGGCCAAGGCAGACGCGTTTTCGCAGCTATTTGGTTTCCGGCCCATAGGCTTTAACTGGGAGATGCTTGATCCCAGCGACGATTTGTCCGCCCCGCGTTCGGCGCGGAACACGTTCGTCGAAGCGCTGAGTAACGATATGGTCGAAACCAAGGTGCGTTGGCTTGGGGTCGAGCCGTCGCTGGAGTTTGCGGTCGCTTTTTTGAGCGCGTTCAACTCGGCGACGCTCAGCGTGGTGACCAATCATCTCAACGGTCTGTGGTATCCGATTTCCGGCGCCAGCGACGAATGGAGTTTTGCGGCTATGGACGACGAAGCGATCGCTTTGCTGGTTCTCGTGCCAAGAGCGTAAGGCCCCCAAGAAAAAGGGCGCCCCGTTGTCGGAGCGCCCCTCTTGCGACGTGTCTTAAGCGCTGGCTCAGAAGCCAGCGATCAGACCCACCGTTACCAACGTGCCGCGCGGATCGTGGACCCGACTGTCAAAACCGCCGTTTGTTGCGACGACCGGCGCTGTGACGCCAAACAAGTTGCGAACACCCGCGGTCAGCTGCAGTCGGTTGCTAAGGTCCAGGATTTCGTCGACCGCCACCGTATACTGAAGGTCAACGCGGAAATCGCTATCGATGTCGGCGCCGCCGTTCTGGTCATCGGTGTAGCTATCAATGTAGCGCCCAAAGACATTAAAGCCATGGGCACCAGTCTCGAGTTGAAGACCCGCGTTGAAGCGCAACTCCGGCGTAGGCGAACCAAAATTGGTGAAGTTGCGGTTGCCCGCACCTTCAATCACCGGACCACCCACGGACGTTTGCAGGTCGTATGAGAAGACATAGTTCCCCTCAAAGCTGGGCGTGATCGTGCCAAAGCCCGCATCAACGCGGTAACGCACGAGGAAGTCGAGACCCGAGGTTTCAACGCTCGCCGCGTTCACATAGGAGTTGTTGACCTGGATGATCGTGCCAGCGGGGCTGCGGATGACATCCGGACCATTGGGGTCGGCATCGACGATCGACTGCGGTGCGGTTTGCACGATCGCATCATCGAATTCGAAGCTGTAATAGTCTGCGGTGATCTCAAGCCCGTCGATCGGTTCGAAGGTGAAGCCGAAGTTGTAGGCGGTTGAGGTCTCAGGCGTCAGAGCCGCGTTGCCCACAGCCCGGACCGCGACAAAGGCGTTTGCCCCGCCATTGTTGGGGTCTGAAACCTGCTGCAACGTGGTTGACTGACCCTGCAATTGGAAGGTCGAAGGCGCGCGGAACGAGGTCGAGAACGAACCGCGCAGCGAGAGCGTGTCGGTGGGACGCAGGAGCAGCGCGATCTTCGGATCGAGCGTGTCGCCGCCATCAGCGCCGTAGTCTTCAAAGCGCAGAGCGAGTTGCAGGTCGGCCCAATCTGCCAACGGCACATTGGCTTCGCCAAAGATCGCGTAGACGTCCTGTGTTCCAGAAAAGGGCTGCTCACCGATCAGGAAGGCAAAACCGTCGTTTACCGCGATATCATCGAAGGCTGCCGAGATCTGCTGCTCACGATATTGCGCGCCGACCGCGATGCCGACGGGGCCCGAAGGCAGGTCGAACAGCTCGCCCGAAACGAAGCCTTCAACCACCAACAGCTCCGCACCGCGGGTCGATACCAGTTCGTCGACCACGTAGTCGAGCAAAGCCGCGTTATCGCCCGGAGCGCCGAGCAGTGAGGATGAGAACGGATTGAAGAAAGTGCCATCGGCCGGGATCGATGCGCCGTTCGCCGTCAGGAACGGGTTGCTCGCTGTGCAATCAAGGCCGGTCGCGGCGTTGAAGGCGGGGTTCGCGTTGAACCCGCGTAGAGCGCAAGCGAAGCGATCGCGGACCGTGTCTTCAGTGCGGTTTTCAAAGTCGTTTTCAGCGTAAGTCGCGCTGATGTTCCACAGACCGTTTGCCAGGAACCCATCAAACTCGCCTTCGAGCGTGCTCGAAATGCGGAAAGTCTCTGAGCTGAACGGAGCCGGTGAAACCGCGCCGCCATTACCGCTTGCGCGACCAAAGAAGGTTACATTCGCACCGAACGGGTTGCTCGGGTTGAAGTCTGGAACAACCGCTTGGCCGAGCTGCAGGAACGGGAAGGTCGGTGAGTTACCGCGCAGCGCCGAGTTGTCTGCATAGCTGACCTCAGCTTTGAAGGTCACAGAATTCGAGAGGTCTGCGTTGAGCGAACTGTAAAGGGTCAGGCGCTCTTCGTCGGGGACGAGGTTGAAGAACTCACCAAAGTCAAACCCGCAAAAACCGACATCGGGTACGCCCGCCGGAGTGGCTGCGAGCACGATCGGAGAACCCCCAGCGTCCGCGCAACCCGGATCGATCACGGGTGAGCTGGCCGGGAAGCCGGGAACGCCAAAAAACGCGCCAGGGTTACCAAGCGAGGACGTGTCATCCGCGGGCTGCGACAAGCGTCGCTCTGCGGTGGTGAGCGGCGAGCGATTGAGATAGCTCACTGCACCAATGATGTTCACGCCGCCAAGGTCGATCCCGCCGAGGGCTTGAATGTTGTACTCCGAGTAATTGCCGCGGCTGGTGTGCTCGGTGTATTCGCCCGAGACAGTCAAACCTTCATAATTCTCCCGCGTTATGAAGTTCACAACGCCGGCAACCGCGTCTGAACCGTAGAGGGAAGACGCGCCGTCCTTCAGGATCTCGACGCGGTCAACTGCGATCAGCGGGACCAGCGAAGCGGTGTCGACAAAGTTGATGCCGTCATTGGTCGGCGCTGCCGAAAGCGTTTGGCGCTTGCCGTTCAACAGGATCAGGGTCGAAGCCACGCCCAGGCCGCGCAGGTTGATGTTAGAGGTGCCCGTCGTCCCCCCTTGGGTGAAGGCGTCAGGGTTGTTCTGCGCGCCGCTGTTGATTGTCAGCGCCTGCGTGATTTCGGCGATGTTCTGCGCGCCGATGTCCGAGATGTTCTCGCTACCGATAGTGGCCAATGGCGACGCCAGATCGGCTTGCGATTGGCGACGAATGCGCGAACCGGTCACTAGAATGGCGTTGCTTTCGCCTTCTTCAGCGGCGGTGCCGACTTCTGCATCTTGTGCCAAAGCTGCGTTTGGTGTCGCAAGAGCGGCAAGCGCGCAAGTCGAAGCCAGCAGCGCATGGACGCGCCGCTTGGGGGTGCGGTTATTCATATTTTCCTCTCCTGACATATGTCGCCACCGGAATTACCCATAGGTTTCGCAATTGCAACCCAAATTTGGTCGGCGCATTTGCGAGCGGACGAACGACTTATGAAGCGGTTTTCTCCAGCTGCCGCTGACGTTTGTCGCTGGCCGCTGAAAGCAGCGCACCGCGGATCTCGGCCAAGCGCGCATCGCTGATGATCTTTGCTCCCAAAAGATCGGTAACATAGAACGTATCGGCCGCGCTTTCGCCATAGGCCGTCACATGCGCGGATTGGACGATCACATTTGCTTGATACAAGGCGTGAGCGAGACGGTTGAGCAGGGCGGGACGATCGCGGGCGGTGACTTCGATTACAGTGAAACGGTTTGAAGCGGTGTTGTCGAACGCTACCGATGGCGCGATGGCAAAGGCCTTCGAACGCGAGTGCGGCAAGGGACGATTGGCGAGTTTTTGCACCAGTTCCACTTCGGCCAAAAGCGCGTCGCGTATACCCTTTTTGAGGCGGTCAAGCTGTGCGGGTTCGCTGAAGGGGCGGCGGTGGTGATCCTGGACCAAGAAATTGTCAAACGCGGTACCATTGCTTGCGGTGTGAATGCGCGCGTCAATAATGTTGGCGCCAGCCAAGTGGATACCGCCTGCGATCCGATAGAACAGACCAGGATGATCCTCCGCGATCACGCTGACGGCTGTGGCCCCGCGCTCCTCATCGACTGTGCATTGGATCGAGAGGCCGTCACCGGTCCGCTCGGCCTCCTCGTATTGCTCAAAATTGCGCACGATGACGTCTTCTGGCTCGGCAATCCAATAGGCGTCGGTCATCAAGTCTCCGATACCATCGACCAAGCTGCCATGCTCGCCCAGCGCCGCGCGTACCGCTTCGCGCTTGGCCTCGACGCGCTCTTTGCGACCCCGGTTCTTGTGGCCCAATCGCAAGCGCTCAAGTGAGGCGTCGTACAGTTCGCCGAGCAACTGCCCTTTCCAACTGTTCCAGACGCCCGGTCCGACCGCGCGAATGTCGACGGCGGTTAGGATTGCGAGATAGCGCAATCGATCGATCGATTGCACTTTCTCTGCAAAGTCCTCGATCGTCTTGGGATCGGTCAGGTCGCGTTTCTGGGCGGTGCGGCTCATCAGCAGGTGTTCCAGTACAAGCCACGCTACAAGCTCGGTCTCCGCTTCATCGAGGCCAAAGCGAGGGCACAAACGGCGCGCTACCCCTGCGCCGAGAACCGAATGATCGCCGCCGCGCCCTTTCGCGATATCGTGGAGCAAGACTGCGACGAATATCGCACGCCGTGACGAGAGTTTGTGGACTTGCTTAGTCGCGCGCGGATGGTCCGCCTTGAGCAGACCGCGCTCTATCTGACTGGTCAGGCCAATGGCGCGGATCGTGTGTTCGTCGACCGTGTAATGGTGATACATGTCGAACTGCATCTGCGCATTGACCCGTCCAAAGTCGGGCACAAATCGGCCAAACACGCCCGCCTCATTCATCCAGCGAAGAGCGGTTTCAGGGTCGTTGCGGCCGCACAAAAGATCAAGGAACAGCGCGTTGGCGCGCGCGTCCTTGCGGACCTCTTTGTCGATCAGTTTTGCGTCGCGGTCCGCTTGCCGCATGGTCTGCGGGTGGATTTCGAGTTCTTCGCCCTCGGCAAGCTGAAACACTTCGATCAGACGAACCGGGTCGCGCGCGAACCAATCATCGGACGGCGCCCGAATTTGCCCGTCGGCCACGAGAAACCCTGACAATTCACGCGGCTGGCTTGAGCGGCGACGGAAGAAAACGCTCTGGCGGCGGCTCTTGCGGAACTCTTCTTCAAGAGCGGCAAGGAAAACCCCGGTGAGGTTGCCCACACGCTTCGCCTGAAGAAAGTAGTATTGCATGAAGCGCTCGACCGCGCTTTTTCCGGGGCGATCGGCAAAATTCATGCGCTCGGCGACCTGGCGCTGCAGATCGAAAGTAAGACGGTCTTCACCGCGCCCGGCAAGCTCATGCATGTGACAGCGCACCGCTAGCAGGAAGCTTTCAGCCCGGCGAAAGCTGCGATACTCCAACCTGGTCAGCAGCCCCACCTCGACCAGCTCGGCGGCAGTTTCGGCGCGGTGGATGTACTTGCCGATCCAATAAAGTGTTTGCAGGTCGCGCAGGCCGCCTTTGCCTTCCTTCACATTGGGCTCGACGACATAACGGCTGTCGCCCATGCGTTCATGGCGCGCGCTGCGTTCGGCCAGTTTCTGGTCGAGAAATTCGCGATCGCTCCCGCGCACGACTTCGCGCCAGAACCGCGCGCGCGCTTCTTCGTAGATTGCGGTGTCGCCCCACACGAGCCGCGCTTCGAGCAAGGCCGTGCGGATGGTCAGGTCTTCTTTGGCCATGCGTATCGTGTCGCCCACGGTACGGCTGGAGTGACCAACGGTCAGGCCAAGGTCCCACATCAAATAGAGCATCGCTTCGATCACCTGTTCGCACCACGGCGCGCGGCGCATAGGTGTGATGAAGGCGATGTCGATGTCCGAATGCGGCGCCATCTCGCTGCGCCCGTATCCCCCTACTGCGAGAACCGCGAGGCGTTCGGCCGCGGTCCGATTGGGCGCAGGATAGATATGCGCAGTCACATGATCATAAATCACGCGCAGCAGCTGGTCAGTCAGAAAAGCGTGCCCGGCGGTGCATTCATGCCCCGAGCTTGGCTTATCCGCGAGCCGTTGCGCCAACTCCCCACGCCCCTTCTCGATTGCGTTGCGCAGGGTCGTGATGATGTGCGGGCGCGCTTTGTCACCATGCGCCTCAACCAGTTTTGCGATCGTCTCCGCGATCGTGCGCCGATCAAAAATCGCGCGTTGGCGAGGAAGGCCACGTGGTGACTTCACGGGGGACTTCGCGGCGCTCATCCCCGCCCTCCCACGTGGCCTGTAATGCTCATAATGTCAGCGCGATCAGGCGGCTGCGAGCATCTTCGTATACTGTTCGCGCAGCGTCTTCTTGTCGACCTTTTGAGTGCCAAGGCGCGGAAGCGATTCATCAACGACGAAGATATGCTCTTCGAGCGGCACCTTGAAGGGGGCAGTGTTCGTCAGCAGAAACTCACGCAGCGCCGCCGGGGTCACTGTGTCGCGGCCCGGCTTGGTCAGAATCACTGCGGCCGGCACTTCGACAAAGCGTTCATCGGGCAGACCAAAGACCGAGCATTCGGCGATGTCGGCATGCGCGTAGATCGCGTCTTCCACCTCGATGCAGCTGATGTTTTCACCGCCGCGGATGATGATGTCTTTCTTGCGATCGACGATGTAGAGATAGCCGTCCTCGTCGAGATAGCCGAGGTCGCCCGAACGGAAGAACATGTCGTCCGTAAAGGCTTCTTTGGTCGCTTCCTCATTCTTCCAATAGCCAAGGAAATTCGCGACCGAACGCAGACACACCTCGCCCACGCTGCCCTGGGGCAGGGCGTTGCCGTCATCATCAAGAATCGCCAGTTCCACCATCGGCTTCGAAGGCGTGCCCGTCGAACCAGGCTTGGCGAGGTAGTTTTCGTTGAAGTTGCCGCAGCCCACCGCGTTGGTTTCAGTCAGGCCATAACCCAGCAGCGGGAAACCGCCGGGGAAGCTTTCCTTGATCTTGTTTACATGTTCCACCGGACGCGGCGAACCGCCTGCGGCAAAGCTTTTGCACGCCGACAGGTCGTAATTGCCTCGGTTGGGGTGGCTGGCCATCTCGAAGCTCATCAGCGGCACGCCCACGAAGTAGGTCACACCCTCGGCTTCCATCAGGCGCATCGCTTCTTCGGCGTCCCATTTGGGCATCAGCACCAGTTTGCGGCCGATCGCGATCGATTGCAGGAAAAGCGGCACTTCCCCGGTGACGTGGAATAGCGGCACCGCGACCAGCGCGCTGGGCTGGCCGGACATGTCTTCGCCTTTGCCTTCCATGTAAATCTTCGACATGGCGCTTTGGCTGACATAGCTCATGATGCCGTGGACAACGCCGCGATGGTCCGAATAGGCGCCCTTGGAGTTTCCGGTTGAGCCCGAAGTGTAAAGAATGGTCGCCAGATCATCTGGGCCCAACGTACCCAGCGTTTGCATCGCCACCGATGACGCCTGATCGGACGGCACTGCCCACACCTCGGCCAATCCTTCGGAGGGCGCGCCGGCGTGATCGAACAGGACGACCTTGGCGCAGTGATCGAGGCCATCGATGCGTTTGGCGCGGCCAGCGTCAGCGAGCACCACCTTACATTCCGCCAGATTGATACCGTAGGCGAGTTCTTCGCCAGACCAGAAACCGTTGATGAGCGTCGCGCAGCCGCCGGCCATCAGAATGCCCATTTCCAGGATCATCCAATTGGCCGAGTTTCGCGCGGCGATACCCACGCGGTCGCCTTTTTCGACGCCGTGCTTGGTCACCAGCCCTTCGGCCACGCACACCGCAGCCGAGTACGCTTCGGCAAAGGTCATGCGCACATCGCCATCCACCAGGAATATCGCGTCTTTGTGCTCACTTTGGGTGCAGAAATGCGCGAAATAGTGCGCCATCGTCGGAGGCGCGCCCAAAAAGGCCGGCATCTCGACGCCATTTCGTGCAAACGGGACCGTTTCGAAGGGCTGGCCCTTGGCGGTCACCGCAGTGATGATGGTTTCGAGCGTTTGATCCAACTCGGTGGGCATGCGATTGTCTCTCCTCTTGATCCCAATTCTATTTCAATAAAGCGCCCCTATTCGGGGGTCGGTGCTCTATCGTATTCCCATGGCACTGGCGCGAATGCTTTCGCTAGACCCGGCCCCTGAACCCTCGATTCAAAGTACCAGGTCACAAGTCTTGCGCGGGACACTTCCCCCGGATCGCATCGTGTGCCAAAGACGCGCGGCGGAAACGCCGCTCGGCTGATAATCACTCTTAAGAGGTTCGCATCGTGCTGTCACTACTTGCTGAGAACGCGTCCATGGGGGCTTTTCTGGCGTCGGCCGCTGGCGCCGCTCAGGCGGCGGACCCGCTCTATTGGTCGGATCTCGGCATGCGGCCGTTCCTGTTCCGCATTGGCTGGTTCGAGCTGCGCTTTTATTCGCTTGCCTATCTCTTGGGCGTTCTTTTTGCCTATTGGCATACGTCCAAGATGCTGGCGCAGCCCGGTGCACCGATGGCTCAGCGGCATGCGGATGATCTGTTTTTCTACTGCACACTGGGCGTGATCTTGGGTGGACGCCTGGGCTACGCGGCGTTCTACACCGGCGGGGCCTCGGACATTCCCAGCGCCTTCACCACCTTCGTCAACGATGGCAGCTTTGTCAGCTGGCAGCTTTTGCGCGTCTGGGATGGCGGCATGAGCTTTCACGGCGGCCTTCTCGGCGTGTTGGCCGCGCTCGCCTTCGTGTGCTGGCGCGACAAGCTCTCTTTCCTGCGCGTGTGCGATTATGTTGCGGTCAGTGTGCCGATGGGAATGCTGTTGGGTCGGCTCGCCAACTTCAACAACGGCGAATTGTGGGGCCGCGAGACCGATGTCGCTTGGGGCATGGTGTTTCCCGGTGGGGGCGAAATCGTACGCCATCCCAGCCAGCTCTACCAAGCGGGGCTCGAAGGGCTAGTTTTGCTGGTCGTCCTGATGCTGCTCTTCTGGAAAACCAAGGCGCGCTATCGCACGGGCCTTTTGGTCGGTGTTTTTACGATTGGCATGGGCATCGCGCGCTTCGTAAACGAATTTTTCCGTCAGCCTGATGCACAATTGCGTGGGCTTGCGGAACAAACCGGACTATCGATGGGGCAATGGCTAACCGTACCGCTGATCCTGGCTGGATTGATTGTCACGCTTTACGCGCTGACGCGGAAGCCCGTGGGCACGGGCGCGCAGACCGCGACGGCCTAACATTTGAAAATCTGAGCCGCTATTCGAGCGGCGGCGATAACGATTGGCGCAGCCGGCTCAAGCTGATTGAGCCGGACGGAACCGTTATCGATCTGTCCGACAGCGCGCCGGATCCCGCAGCGGTGAAAGAAGCCGCGCGTCTCGCGGCTGAGCAAGCGGCGGCTCGTGAAGCGAACGCTAAGGCGAAAGCCGAGGCGGAGCGTCAGGCGAAGGAAGAGGCGGAGGCCGAGGAAAAGGCCAAGCGCGAAGCTGAAGATAAGGCGAAACGCGAAGCGCAAGAGAAGGCCGTTCGCGAGGCGGAAGCAAAAGCCAAGAAGGAAGCGGAGGAAAAGGCCCGCCGCGAAGCCGAGGCCAAAGCAAAGCGAGAGGCTGAAGAAAAAGCCAAGCGTGAAGCCGAAGAGAAGGCGAAGTGTGAAGCTGAGGAAAAAGCCCGCCGCGAAGTTGAAGAGGCCGCTCGCAAAAAGGCGGAAGAAGAGGCTAAAGCTGAAGCGCGCCGCATAGCCAAGGAAAAAGCCGAAGCCGAAGCCCGCGCGCGCGAGGAAGAAGAGGCGCGGGCGGAAGAGGAAGCGCGCAAGAAAGCCGCCGCTGAGGCCGAAGCCAAAGCGGAAGCGAAGGCCAAGAAGGAGGCCGAGGAAAAGGCGAAGCGCGAGGCCGAAGCGAAGGCGAAAGCGGAGGCCGAAGCCAAAGCTAAGAAGGACGCGGAGGAGAAGGCCAAACGCGAAGCCGAAGCCAAGGCGAAGAAGGAAGCCGCAGAAAAGGCACGGCGTGAGGCTGAAGAAAAAGCCCGCAAGGAGGCGGAGGCTAAAGCCAAGGCTGAAGCGGAAGAAAAGGCGAGACTAGAGGCTGAGGCCAAAGCCAAGGCAGAAGCGGAGGCAAAGGCCAAGAAAGAGGCCGAAGCGAAAGCGAAACGCGAAGCGGAAGCTAGGGCCAAGGCTGAAGCGAAGGCTAAGAAAGAGGCCGAGGAAAAGGCTCGCAAAGAAGCGGAAGAGAAAGCCAGAGCAGAAGCCAAGGCCAAGAAAGAGGCGGAGGCTAGGGCTAAAAAGGAAGCCGAAGCCAAGGCGCGCGCCGAGGCCAAAGCGGCCAAGGAAGCGGAGAAAAAGGCCGAAGCGGAGCGCAAGGCCAAAGAGAAGGCCGAAAAGGAAAAGGCGGCGGCTGAGGCCAAAGCCAAAAAGGAAGCGGAGGAGAGAAAGAAGGCAAAAGCCGAAGCCGAAGCGCAGGCCAAGGCCAAGGCGGAAGAAGAAAAGGCCAAAGCGGCAGCCAATATCGATCTGCTCGCCAGCTATCGCCGCCTCATACCGACCACTGGTCCGATCAGCTTGTCGCAGTATATGGGCGAATCCAACGCCAAATATTACGCCGGTCGCGACCCGCTGGGTGACGAAGGCGACTTCATCACCGCGCCTGAAATCAGCCAGATGTTTGGCGAGTTGATCGGCCTGTGGTTCGCCGATTTGTGGGTCAAGATGGGCCAGTCGAAGAATATCCACTTCGTCGAACTGGGGCCTGGCCGCGGCACCTTGATGACCGATATGATGCGCACCGCATCGCGTTATGATTTCGATCCGACGATTCATTTCGTCGAAGGTTCGCCCGCCTTGAAAAAGCTTCAGAAAGAGAAGTTCCCCAAGGCCAAATTCCACCACGATCTGTCGACCTTGCCTGAAGATCGCCCTCTGTTGATCATGGCGAACGAGTTCTTTGACGCGCTGCCGATTAAACAATTGGTGCGATCAGCCGATGGTTGGCACGAACGTATGGTTGGGCTTGATGGCGAAAACCTCACCTTTGTCGCGGGCGATGAACGGGTCGATGATCTGGTCCCGCCCAGTTGGCGGCGGGCTTCGCAAGGGACGATGATCGAAACGAGCCCGGCGTCCAACGCCTTAATGGCGGAAGTGTCCAGTCGGCTGACCAACCAAGGTGGGGCGGCGCTTATTATCGACTATGGTCCGCTTGAGGCGCGTGCAGGCTCCACTCTGCAAGCGCTCAAGGCGCACAAATATGTCGATCCATTGACGCATCCCGGTGACGCTGACCTCACCGCGCATGTCGATTTCGAACGCCTGTCGCAGGTGGCCGAAGAAAACGGAGCGGAGGTTATGGGGTTGCAAATGCAGGGTGACTGGCTGCACGCTATGGGCATCGAAACCCGGCTTGAAGCGCTCAAGCGCAAGGATCCCGCAAACGCCGATGTCGTGCAACGCCAGTTCGACCGGCTGGTGCAGGATGATCAGATGGGCACCTTGTTTAAGGTGTTGGGTGTGTGCGGGCGTCGTTGGCCCATCGGATATGGGTTTGACTGAACCCGAGGTCTAAGAGCAGTGTGTAACCTTGGCGGGTCTCGCACCGAAGACCCATGTGAACCCCACTTTAGGAGGCCCGGTTTGATCGCTCGTCTCGCTCCATCACGCTTTATTTTCAGCGCCGCTGCGCTGGCTGCTATCCCTGCTGCGGCAAACGCTGCTGAACCTATCAATGGTCGCTGGGTGACCGAAGAGGGTGATGCCATCATCACTATCGCCAAGTGTGGCAAGTCCACTTGCGGTCGGATCTCCAGATTTCTCGTTCCTCCACCCGATGGCCCCGACCAGCGCGATATCTACAACCCCGATCCGGCCAAGAAGAAGCGCCGCCTGATGGGGCTACCGATCTTGACCAGTTTTGACGAAGAAAAGGATCTGTGGCGCGGGCGAATCTACGACCCGAAGAGCGGTAAGAGCTACCGTTCGGTTGTCCGTCGCAAGGGTGCCAATGCGATCGAGGTGAAGGGCTGTATAAGCTTTTTCTGTCAGACGCAGGTCTGGAAAAAAGCCAAATAACCTCCGGCTAAAGCCCGATTTGCTGCGCTAGATTGCGCGCAGCCTCTTCGGGCGAGACTTTCTGGTCGTCCTCGCGGTCCACCGAGTAGTTGGTCGCCCGCATCGCTTCCACACTGATCGCGCCAATCAACGGCTTCAATGCCTCGATCGCCGCGGTGTTTTGCGAGAGGCGCGGGCTGACCATCAGCATCGCGTCGTAGGACGGAAGCGCTCCCAGCGGGTCTTCGAGCAGGATATACGTCTCCGCCGCCAATCGACCATCGCTGCTGTAGGCGCTGATCGCGTCGGCCTCGCGCGCTTCCAAAGCGTTGAACATGAAGGTGGGCGAGAAGTTGCGGGTCTCCTTGAAGCGCATTCCATAGGCGTCGCGCACCGCTATCCATTCGGGCCGCTCAAAGAACTCAGGGTCGCCGCCTACGACTAAATCGGGCGCGACGGCCACCAGATCTTGGAGCGAAGCGACGCCCAGCTCGGCGGCTGTGTCGCGGCGCATGGCGAAGGCGTAGGCGTTTTCAAAGCCAAGGCGGCCCAGCACCAGCGTGCCGGTGTTTTCCTCTTCCCATCGCACGATTTCTTCAAACATTGCTTCGCGGCCGGGATTGTCGGTGCGCTTCAATTCGTTGGTCCACACGGTGCCGGTGTAATCGACCGAGATATCGACATTCGAACTGGCCACCGCGCCATGCAAGATCGCGGAACCTAGGCCAGTGCGGTATTCGACGGCGAAGCCTTCCTTTTCCAGTTGCTGGCCGATGAGTTGGGCGAGGATGATGCTTTCAGAGAACTGCTTTGAGCCGATGACGATGCGGTCTTCGTCATCGCCAAATTGGGATGACAGCGCAAAGAGTAGCCCCGTCACCACGGCGACCAGACCGCTGCCCCATTGCCATCGAGACCGATTGGCCAGCCCGCGCTCGATAAGACCAAGTAACGCGTCAACGACCAACGCCAGACCAGCGCTCGCGAAGCATCCAGCCAGCACCAGCACCCAATTCTGCGTTTGGAGGCCCGCAAAAATGGGATCGCCCAGACTTGGCTGACCGATGGTGGTGGAAAGTGTCGCTGCGCCAATGGTCCATACACTTGCGGTCCGAATGCCCGCCATGATGAAAGGTGCGGATAGCGGCGCTTCGACAAGGGTTAGCTTCTGCCAACCTGTCATACCCACGCCGTCCGCAGCCTCGAGCACGCCGGGATCGAGATTGGCTTGAGCCGTGACGGCATTCCTGAGGATCGGGAGGAGCGCGTAGAGAGCGAGCGCAAGCAAGGCGGGCAGGAATCCGAGCGTTGGCAGCTCTTCGCCAAACACTGCGCGCAGCGACAGGAGGACCGGGAAGAACAGCGCCAGCAACGCCAACGCCGGAATCGTCTGCACCAGGCTGGCAAAACCCAGCGCGACGCGCGCGACTAACGGCGAACGCGCCGCCCATACAGCGAGCGGCAAAGCGACGAGGACGCCAAGACCAATCGCGCTGGAAGCGAGCACAATATGCGCGGTCAGCTTGTCCCCCAAACCAAACAGCGTTTCCCAGAACCCGCTCACGCCGCGCTTCCTTTCGCGCGCGCTTTCGCGGCAATGCTTTCTTCCATAGCGGCGAGCTTTTCCGCCTGATCGCGTGGCACCGCGACAAGGCCCTGCGCGACGTCTCCGCCCCTTCCAGCGAGCAGTGAGCGTGGCGTTTCGTCCGCCACCAGTTGCCCGGCGTCCATCACCAGAACTCGGTCCGCCAGCAACAAAGCTTCGGCCATGTCGTGGGTGACAATCACCGTGGTGAGGCCCAGCTCTTCGTGCAATTGGCGCACACGTTCGCCCAAGGCGTCGCGAGTGATCGGATCCAGCGCGCCAAAGGGTTCGTCCATTAGCAGCAATTCCGGATCGCCCGCTAAGGCGCGCGCGACGCCCACGCGCTGGCGCTGACCGCCCGAGAGTTCGTCGGGCATCCGGTTGGCCATTTCCGAGTCAAGCTCGACTAGGGTTAGGAGTTCCGCGATCCGCTCGTCCGTCAGCTTTTCACCCGCCAGGCGCGGGCCAATGGCGATGTTCTCGCCTACCCGCATGTGCGGGAACAGACCGATCCCCTGAAACACATAGCCCACACGACGGCGCAGCGCCGATGGTTTGAGCGATGTGACATCCTCTCCACCAAACAGAACACGCCCGCCAGAAGGCTCGACTAAGGTGTTGACCATTTTGAGCAGGGTCGACTTGCCTGAGCCTGACGCGCCGACGAGTGCGACGAAAGAGCCCTTGGTGATCTCACACGATACGCCGCCTACCGCGACCACTTCGCCTTTGTCGCCATAGCGTCGCTGCGCGGCGTCAAAATGCAGGAGCGTTTCAGCGCTCACGCCCGTTCCCCTCGTTGGTTCGGTTTTGATGATATCAGTCCCGGTCGCTCGTTGGCGCGGAAGCTTCAGCGGCGGTTTCGTCTTGAACCTCTCGCTCATCGCCAAGCACGGGCGGCGTTGTGTAGACGACTTTCTTCACTTCGATTGCGCGGCCAGCGCTGTTCATTGCGCGCATCACGCCATTCAAGCCCGGGGCTCCGTGCGCCCAGCAGGTGCTTTGCGCACCGTTTGGGGTGAAGCACAATTCGCGGTCTTGATTTTGCTCCCAAGCGCCGCTGTAGATGACTTCTCCACCGCGAACGTCTCGGTACCGGCCGTCGCCATCGAGGTAAGTCGTGAACACTTCGCCCTCTTCGGTGACGGAAAGCCAGGCTGTTTCAGCCATCACCAAGCTTTCAGCGGAGAGTTCCCCTTCCGGCGAGGCGCTGTCTGCGGAGGCTTCACCTTCTTCGGAGGCCTCCTCAGCAGCGCAACCGGGCAAGAGTGCGAGCGAAAGGGCGGCAAGGAAAAAAGAGCGTGGATGGGAAAATCGCATGGCGACCTGCCTAGAACGATGCGCGCGCTGAGCCAAGCCCGACGCTCCGTTTACGGCTTAGTGCGCCAACCGATCGAGCGGCAAAGAGAAGGTCGCCTTCAGACCGGACGGCTCCCAGACTTGTTCCATCTTCCCGCCCAGCTGGTGATTGATGGCCATCGTCATCAGCCGCGAACCAAAGCCCGTATCGGCAGGGGCCTGAATGGCAGGTCCACCTGTTTCTTGCCACGTGACGACGGCGTCAGTCGCGCCGCTCTCGATAATTATGGCCACGGTGCCGTCGGGCGAGCTGAGCGCCCCGTATTTGGCGGAGTTGGTTGCCATTTCGTGGAACACCAGCGCCAAAGGCGTTGCGGCGCGCCGGCCGAATTTGACCCGCTCGCCCGCCAGCCGCACCGCACTGGCACCAGGAGCCCCATAGGGCGCCATCAGCACATCCAGCAGACCTTTTAGATCCTTCGCCTCAATCTGATCGATCTGAAGTGCGAATTCCTGAGCGCGCGAAAGTGCGCGGATCGTGTCGTTGAGTGTCTCGGCAAAAACGGAGTGTGTCTTGTCGCCCCTCGCGTGCAAGGAGACGAGGCCGATGATCACCGAGAAGATGTTCTTGATCCGGTGCGCCAGTTCGCCCGCCAGCAATTCGCGCTCTTCCAGCGCACGCCGTGCGTCATCAATATCGGTGAGCGTGCCAAACCACCGGGCGGCGTCAGGATCAGCGGTCGATGGAACCGCGCGACTTAGCACCCAGCGATAGCTCCCATCGGCGAGCCGCATGCGCCAATCGTCTTCGAA
Organism: Pseudomonadota bacterium; assembly: GCA_039814925.1. Classification (GTDB taxonomy): domain Bacteria; phylum Pseudomonadota; class Alphaproteobacteria; order Sphingomonadales; family Sphingomonadaceae; genus Erythrobacter. The sequence goes on along the minus strand of JBCCAH010000013.1, from coordinate 19,246 downwards.
CGGGACGGCCCTCTGAAGGGCATCGACGAATTTGGCGCGGGTGCGTTCAAACTCATCGGGGTGAATGACCGCTCGCCAGTCTTCGATATGGCGGGGGGTGGGTAAACCGGTCACTTCGCGCCACCGCGCGTTGACGTAGTCGAATTGCGCATAGGGCCCCGCTGACCAGGCAATATCGGGCACGCTGTCGATCATGAATTGGAGGCGGTCCGCGCTTGCGCGAATGGCGGCGCTGTTTTCGTTCGCCTGCCGATGCGCCAGCAGGCGGCGTTGAACCGCATTGGCAAGCACGAGGAGCCCCTCTCGTTGGACATCAGTAAGACCGTTGGGTCGCTCAGTTGAGTCGAACACGCAAAGCGCTCCAAGCGGTGCGCCTTCTGCCGAGATCAGAGGGGCCCCGGCGTAGAAACGAAGGTGCTCTTCGCCGGTTACCAGCGCGAAATCTGCGAAGCGGCTGTCCTTCGTAGCGTCGGGCACCACAAGCACCTCGCTCGAAAGCATCGTATGCGCGCAAAAGCTGGTCGAGCGCGGGGTTTCGGACGCGACAACCCCTTCGCTCGCCAGGAAAATCTGGCGTTCCGCCTCGACCAGACTGACCGTGCAGGAAGGCGTCTCACACAGATGCGCGGCGAAGTGGGCTAGGCGTGCCAATTCGTCATCGCCGTAGAGCTCGGACACGGAATAACTGGCCAACGTTACAAGACGTTCTCCCTCGTCGCAAAAGCGCGGTTCAGGATCGGCGCCGGTGGGCCAAGTGGTGGGCTGCGAAATCGTCACAAGCGTTGCCTAGGAGATGCCCATACAGGATCACGCTTTGGGGTCAAAAGGCTTGTCCTTCATTCGATGCGTCTGGCTTTGTGAGCGATCACTGGCGTTGGCCTTTGAGCGCAGCGTTGCTACAGCCAATCGGGAAACGAAACACCACCCGCGCGCAATCTTTGGAAATGTGGGTGATATGGGACGAGATTAGATATGCGAGCCACCCCCGACTTTGATTTCCAACTGGGCGAAAGCGCCGAAATGATCCGCGAAAGTGTCGGGCGTTTTGTCGATGAACAGCTTATGCCGCTGGGCGACAAGATTGATCGCGAAGACTATTTTCCGCGCGATGAAGCGTGGAAGGCGATGGGCGATCTGGGCATGCACGGTATCACTGTCGCCGAAGAGGATGGCGGACTGGGTCTTGGCTATATCGAACACGTCATTGCAGTGGAAGAAGTCGCCCGGGCCAGCGCCTCGCTCTCGCTGTCTTATGGCGCCCACTCCAACCTGTGCATCAATCAGATCCGCCGCTGGGCCAATCCCGAGCAGAAAGCGAAATATCTGCCCAAGCTGATCAACGGTGATCATGTCGGCAGCCTCGCCATGTCCGAAGCAAGCGCGGGTTCGGATGTTGTTTCGATGAAGCTGAAGGCCGAAGCGGTGCAGGGCGGCTATATCCTCAACGGCACCAAATTCTGGATCACCAACGCGGCCGAAGCCGATACGCTGGTTGTCTACGCCAAGACCGACGGCGCGGCGGGATCGCGCGGGATCACCGCGTTCCTCATCGAAAAAGGAATGCCCGGTTTCTCCATCGGTCAGAAGATCGAGAAGGTCGGCATGCGCGGCTCGCCCACAAACGAGCTGGTGTTCGACAATTGCGAAGTGCCCGAGGAAAACGTGATGGGCCCGGTCAATGGCGGTGTTGGTGTGCTGATGAGCGGTCTGGATTATGAGCGCGTGGTGCTCGCAGGGCTTTCGATCGGAATCATGCAGGCCTGTCTCGACACGGTCATCCCTTACGTCCGCGAGCGTAAACAGTTCGGTAAGCCTATCGGCAGTTTCCAACTGATGCAGGGCAAGGTGGCCGATATGTACGTCGCGCTGCAAACCGCTCGAAGCTATGTCTACGCTGTCGCCAAAGCGTGCGATGCCGACCAGACGACCCGTTTCGACGCGGCGGGTGCGATCCTTTACGCCAGCGAAAACTCATTCAAGGTCGCCGCCGAAGCCGTCCAAGCTCTCGGCGGGGCGGGCTACACCACCGATTGGCCGGTCGAACGCTATATGCGCGATGCGAAGTTGCTCGATATTGGCGCAGGAACGAATGAAATCCGCCGGATGTTGATCGGGCGCGAATTGATCGGAGCGGCTGGATGAAAGAGCGCCAGCTCTTTTTGATCAAGCCGGATTTTCTGCCCGAACCAGACCACCGCGCGATCCTGGATCATGTCCTGGCACACGAAGCGGACTGCGAACCGACCGCGGTGCGCGGCGGGGAAATATCGCATTTTCGATCATCGATGGAGCTGAAGCGTCCAGGCCCGTGCCGCCAGATCGTGCACGATGCGCTGCGCCCCCTTGTGCCAGAATTGTGCGCCGCTTTTGGCGTGCCGCCGATCCCCCATCCCAAGTTCGATGGATCGGTCGTGGCGCACACCGACGGGTCGTTTTACAAGCCGCATGTCGACCAGGGAAAGGCCGACATTTACCGCTCGCGAACCTTGAGCGCCGTGTATTACTTCTGTGAGAGCCCAGCGCGTTTTGAAGGCGGCGAATTGCGGATGTTTCGGATGGATCAGCCTGGCGATTATATCGACATCCCGATCCTCGACAATCAGCTGGTGGTTTTCCCCTCCATGATCCCGCACGAGGTGCGCCCCGTCCGCGTGCCATCGGGCCGGTTTGAAGACGCGCGCTTTGCCGTGAATGTCTGGGTCCATCGTGTGCCACAAGAAGACCAGTCGTGATCGCTGCCAAGGCGTGCCACCCCCCGCTTTGGGGATCAATGGATCCGAATAAGATGAGCGAGGTCGTCATGCTTCATATCGTTGCCGCGGCGCTGATCGTGTTTGCCGCCATTTTCCACTCGCTGATGGGAGGGGAAAAGCTGATCGAACCCACGCTGGCCGTCGAAGATACGTTTATTCAGGAGCCCATGACGCAAGCGATCACTCGGTTTGGGTGGCATTCGTCTTCGGGATTTTTCCTGCTTACGGCGCTCATGCTCGTCCTTCCCGGCGTGCCGAGCCTTTTGCACGCGGCAACCGGCGGGTTGTGGCTAGTCTTGGGGCTTACCAATCTTGCGATGTTGAAGGCCAAGCATCCAGGTGGATATTTGCTTTCGCTGATCGGCGTTCTCACACTTGCCGGAGTCTACGTCTAATGCCCGTTTACATGATCTCACGCATGACCATCCATGACCGCAGCGAATACGATAAGTACGAGGCGCGCTTTATGGAGATCTTTGACAAGTTTGACGGTATGCTGTTGAGCGTGGACGAAGAGCCGCAAGTGGTGGGCGGCGAATGGACCGCGACGCGCAGTGTCCTGATTGAATTTCCGACCAAACCGCAATTATTCGCTTGGCTAACCTCGCCCGAATACAAGGAGATCGGCAAATTCCGCGATGCGGGCAGCACGGCGGAAGCGATTATCGTGAAGGGGTTGGAGCCGGGGGATGTTCCGGGAACCTGATGCCCACGATTGCCAAGATTATATGGACAGCCGGCTTTATAGTCGGGACGGTTACCCACTTGCTCGACCTCTACTATGGAGGGTGGCTTCCGTACGATTTTCGCCCGCTGCCCTGGAATGTCTACTGGACCAGCCTCACGTTTCTCGATCCTTTGGCCGCCGTATTGATCTGGATAAAAGAGCGGTGGGGTGTCGTGCTGGGAGTGCTCATCATGGCCTCGAACGTGCTTGTGAACGGCTATACCGCCTTTGTCGCAGGCTATGAGGAATTCTATTTCGGCCTGGCGTTCCAGAGCGCCTTTGCCGCGTTTGTGTTTTTCGCCGCATGGGAGCATGGGCGTCGCACTGTAAGAGAAAATGAGGCGTCATGACCGCACCTGTTTTGACCACAAAGCTCGACCGCGAAGCCCCCGACGCCAAGGCGCGCGCCTTGCACAATCAGGCGTTGGCGTATGATCTTCGCGGCGAGGTCGCCAAAGCCGCGCTCGGCGGGCCAGAGCGTTCGCGCGAACGTCATGTGTCGCGCGGTAAGCTGCTGCCTCGTGAGCGGGTGGAGCGCTTGCTCGATCCCGGCTCGCCTTTCCTCGAAATTGGCCAGCTCGCCGCGCACGGCCTTTATGAAGGCGACATCAACGCCGCCTCGATCATTTGCGGCATCGGGCGTGTGTCGGGCCGGCAGGTGATGATCGTGTGCAACGACGCCACGGTTAAGGGCGGCACCTATTATCCGATGACGGTCAAGAAGCACCTTCGCGCGCAGGAAATCGCGATGGAGAACCGCCTGCCGTGCGTCTACCTCGTCGACAGTGGCGGTGCGAACTTGCCGCACCAGGCCGAAGTGTTCCCTGACCGCGATCACTTTGGCCGCATCTTCTTCAACCAAGCGAATATGTCCGCCGCGGGCATTCCGCAGATCGCCTGCGTGATGGGCAGTTGCACCGCGGGTGGGGCTTACGTTCCAGCCATGTCTGACGAGACGATCATCGTCCGCAATCAAGGCACGATCTTCCTCGCCGGACCGCCTCTGGTGAAGGCCGCGACGGGCGAGGAAATCACCGCCGAGGATCTGGGCGGCGGCGATTTGCACGCCAAGAAATCGGGCGTGGTCGATCACTTGGCGGAGAACGACGAGCACGCGCTCACCATCGTGCGCGATATCGTCAGCCACCTGGGCGAGAACACCGGCGCGGCGAAAGACATTGCCCTGAAAGACCCACGCCCGCCGAAATACGACGCCAATGATCTCTACGCTATAGTCCCCGACGATGTGCGCGCGCCCTACGACGTGCACGAAGTGATTGCGCGGCTGGTCGACGGCAGCGAATTCCACGAGTTCAAGCAGCACTATGGCTCCACACTGGTCTGCGGCTTTGCCCATATCTGGGGGATGTCGGTGGGGATTATCGCCAATAACGGCGTGCTGTTCTCCGAGAGCGCCCAAAAGGGCGCACACTTTATCGAGCTCGCCTGCCAGCGCCGCATTCCGCTGTTGTTCCTGCAGAATATCAGCGGCTTTATGGTCGGCGGCAAATATGAAGCCGAAGGTATCGCCAAGCACGGCGCGAAGCTCGTCACTGCGGTTGCCACCGCCAACGTGCCGAAGATCACCGTGGTGATCGGCGGATCATTCGGAGCGGGCAATTACGGCATGGCGGGCCGCGCCTATTCCCCGCGCTTTATGTTCACCTGGCCCAACGCGCGCATAAGCGTGATGGGCGGCGAACAGGCCGCTAGCGTCCTCGCCACTGTCCACCGCGACGCGGACACATGGTCCGAAGAAGAGGCCGAGGCGTTCAAAGCCCCCATCCGCCAGAAATACGAAGACGAAGGCAACCCCTATTACGCCACCGCGCGGCTTTGGGATGACGGGGTGATCGACCCGGTGCAGACGAGGGATGTGCTGGGACTTGCCTTCGCGGCGACGTTAGAGGCTCCGATTGCGGAGAGGCCAGCGTTTGGAGTGTTCAGGATGTGATGGAAGAAGCGTTTACTCTCCTATTCGACGGGGCTTCGATCCAGACTGAAGCCGACTTCCACAAAGAAGTGCGTAATCAGAGCGGTATCGATTGGTATGGCGCGAATCTCGATGCCCTTGATGAGATGCTCGCCATGCTGATTCCGAACGCATACGGGCGTTTTCGTATAGAGTGGCGTGACTGCGACAAATCCATGCCGCGCGAGCGTCAGCGGTATCTCATGATTGTTGGCTTGATGAAACAAGCTGAGGCTCAATTTCCGGATCGGATCATCGAATTTAGTATGACATTCTCGGAGCCCTACTTCGATGAGGGCCAGGATCCTTTCAAAGCCTAGCGCTTAATCCCCAACCCCTCCCCTTGCGTAACTCCCCCAACACGACCACATTCGCCATCGGGGAGAGACGCTTTTGCAACACAACGAGACCCGTAATGTCGGCCTGCTTTCGCGGGTCGTGAACCGGATCATCCTGTTCTTCTATTGGGCCATCGGCTGGCGGGTTGTTGAGCGCTTTCCCACCGAAGTGAAGAAGTGCGTCATTGCAGGCGCGCCGCACACGTCCAATTGGGACTTCGTCTTTTTCGCTGGCGCGACCAAGGAGGAGAAAGTGCAGCCCAACTTCATGGGTAAGCACACGCTGTTTCAAGGCGTGATGAAGAACTTCATGCTCGATATGGGCGGCATCGGCGTGGATCGCAGCAAAGCGGGCGGGACGATCCAGCAGCTCAAAGACGAATACGCTCGGCGCAGCGAACTGAACCTCGTGATGGCCTGCGAAGGCACGCGAAAAAGCGACGGCAAGTGGAAGTCGGGCTTTTACAACATCGCCAAGGCAGCGGGCGTCCCCATCGTGCTGGCCTATGCCGACAACGAAAAGAAGACGATCGGATTTAGTCAGCCCATGATGCCGACAGGCAATTATGGCGAAGACTTGCTGAAAATCGCCGAATGGTTCCGCTCCAAGATTCCCGACCTTGATCGCTACAAGGTGCTGGAACAGCAGGCAAAAGACATCATCGCGGGCAAGAACGACATCTGATTCAGGCCGCAGCTGCGACCAAACGTCGCGAATCCATGTCGACTGCGCATGTTGCGCTGCACCATATTTCTCTCTACGCCTTTAAGACCCCCTTCGGCGCTCCTATCTGGTGCTGAAGCCAAGGAGTCGAAAGGTCATGGCACTAAGCCCCGAGAACAGGGACCGCGAACGTAAGCGCATTGCACAGTTGGTCCTTGACCTCGTCAAGGAGCGAGGGACCGAGATTTCCTATTCGGTCGCGAACACCGAAAGCGGTCTGGCGCGCTCACGGTTTGAAGAGATCTTCGCCGATTACGACGACCTATTCGACGCCATCGCGCAAGCCTGGCTCACGCCGCATATGAAGGTGATGGAGGAGGTGCTAGCAAGCGACCTGCCCCCTCCGCGCAAGATGTATGAATTCTATCGCCGCCGCTTTGTGATCAACCGCGACCGTTTCAACGCCGACCCGCAAAACTTCACGTTGATCAGTGAAATGGGTGCGGCCAATTTTGAGAAAGTCCGCAGCTATGTGGACCTGGCTGACCATTACCTCGCCGAACTGATCGTGCAGGCGCAGGCTGACGGCTATTTTGGCGGGCTCGAGATTGATGAAGCTCTGTCGCTTATCAACCAAATGATCGCCACATACGCGATCCCGGACACCATTATCCATCTTGGCGATAAGCTGACCGAGGAGAAGCTCGCTCGGATTATCGATACGATCTTTACGGGGCTTTCAGGCGAGATGGGCGACACGGCTCGCGGCGTGAACACGCTGAAAGTGCTGAACTAGCTACTTCCGCTTGAACTGTAGAATGTTCGCTGGTGGCTTGGGCGGCCGTCCGCGCAAGCGATTCTCGTTAAGCGCGTATTTGAGGCTGGCGCCCACGCACACCGCACAGATTGCCAGTATGATAGCGGCCCAAACCCAATGAGGCAGGAATAACGCCGCTTCGATCTGGCCGGTGTCCGACAGCATGCGTCTTCCATCAATCACCGCCTCTTCGGTGAAGAGATAGTTGAAGTCGCGCAGCATGCTCATCGCGCCCAGAACGCCCAGAAACTGAAGCGTGAAGCGGGTCAGACTGTCGGGGCCCTTCCACGCCATTAAGGCAATTGCGGCGCCGACAAGTGGGAGAACAAAGAAACCGACGGGTGAACGCACATAGACGATGACTGAGGCGAAAATGGCCGCTGCCGTTGCCCACAGCACAGGCCGCCACAGCCTTTCATGCGCGCTGGCGAGGATAAGGGCTGAACCCACGACGCAAGGGGCCAGCGGCCCTCCAGCGGCGATTGCGGCGCGAGAAAAGGCGGACAGATCCGCTTCGACGCGGCTTTGCGCAACGCCTGATCCATCGGCGAAAATCTTCAGCTGCTCAAAGTCTTGCCCCAGCACGAGCGCGGTGAGGCCGTGACCCATTTCGTGAAACCACGTCGTGAGAATGACAAAGGGATAGATCAGATAGGTCCCAAAGGGCAGCGCGGGCAGCGCCAGAACCACGACGACCGCCAGAATCAACCGTCCAACCTGTTCCGCCTGACTCCCGGGTTTGACGAGCGACTGCATCAATTATGCCTGCTCTGCCGCTGCGGTGGGGCGCGCGGTTGAAGAAAGGGGTTCGGGCGGGTTTTCTGGATTAACCTTGCCATCGGCGCTGACCTTGGTTCGGTAGCGTTCGGCCGCTTCTTCGTCCTCAGCGCGCTGCTCTTGCAGGATGGACCAGGAAGCGAGGAATAGGCCCGCCACCAATGGCCCGATCACAATGCCCGAAAAGCCCGCGATCGACAGACCGCCAAGCGTCGTTATCAGGATGATCCAATCGGGAATGCCCGTGTCGCGGCCCACCAGAATGGGGCGCAGCACGTTGTCCGCCGAACTGATCACGATAAAGCCCGAGGCGAGTACGAAGATACCTTGCCAGATCTCGCCCGATACAAGCAAAGCAACGCCGACCGGTGCCCAGACCAAAGCGGTGCCCACCGCCGGGATAAGCGCCAGGATCGCCATCAACACGCCCAGCAGCAAGGCCGATGGCACGCCTGCGATCACCATCGTGATCCCGCCTAGCGTCCCTTGCACGAGGCCCACGACGCCCGATCCCTTGATCACCGCGCGCACAATGCCGAGGAAGCGTTCGGCCAGTCGATCCGCGATAGCGCGGTTTACCGGTGCAGAGTGAAGGATGGTCTCGCCAATCCGGCTGCCGTCACGCAGCAGGAAGAAGGTGATGTAAAGGCCGATAGCAAAGCTGAGCACAAAGCTGAGCGCGCCACCTCCGATAGAGAGGGCTTGGGAGGCGATAAAGCTAATGATCTCGCCCAGAAATCCTTCGACGCGCTCTTGCATGGTTGCGACGTCGGTCAGGCCATTCTCGACAGCCATTTCTTGAGCCCAATCGGGCAGCCATTGAAACACGGAATCGACCCAGGCCGCCAGATCAATCGGGTTCTTCTGAAGGTAGTTGGAGACTTGCACCAGCTGCGCGATGACCAGAGTGCCAATCCAAAGGGCCGGCAAAATGACCGCCAGCAAGATGATGGTCAGCGCCAGCAAGGCGGCCGGATTGCGCTTACCCCGGCATTTGACAAGGCACCAGCGATAGAGCGGCTGAAACATGATCGCGGCGAGCGCCGACCACAGCAGTGTGGTGGCGAACGGCCAAACAATGACACCCGCCATAAAGGTGACGGTCGCCAAGATCAGCAAAAAGCTGATTTGTTTCAGTTCGCCAGTGTGATGATCTGCGCTTGCCATGTCGTATTTGGACATAGCGCGCTTTACTGACGCTTCAAGGAAGCGTTCGGCGCGAGAGCCTTGGGAGGGACGATTGGCGCGTTAAACATCCAGATTGGCGACGTTCAAGGCGTTGTCCTGAATGAACTCGCGGCGCGGTTCGACCACGTCGCCCATCAGGCGCGTGAAAATTTCGTCGGTGACATCGGCGTCTTCGACCTTCACTTGCAGCAGGGCGCGGTTCTCCGGGTCAAGCGTGGTCTCCCACAGCTGCTCGGCGTTCATTTCGCCCAAACCTTTGTAGCGCTGGATCGAAAGGCCTTTGCGGCCCGCGGCAAAGACGGCTTCCAATAGCTGGGTTGGGCGCATGATGGCGCCTTCAGCGATCGGTGCAGGCTCGTTTGTCTCACCATCTTCCGAAGCGGCGACTTCGGCTTCTTCCGAGGTGTCGCTGCCTTTCACAAGGCGGACCGGCGCTGCGTAGGTTTCGGCCTGTGGCCCCGCGAGGCCGTGCAGTTTGAGCGCTTCGGTGCTTTCGAGGAAACGCGCGTCGATATCGTGAACATCGGTAACACCGCGCCACAGCCGCGAAAACTGCACCGAGCCATCGTCAAGCATCCGCGCTGACCATTGCGCCTCGGGATCGCCCAACTGGATGCGGCTGGCGGTGAATTCGAGTGCCGCAACGCGATTCTCGCCCGACAGGTTCGGGTCCAGCGCGCCTGAAAGTGCCATTTGTTCGACCAGTGCCTCGTCATAACGGCGCGGGACAAAGGCGAGCAGGTTCTTGAGGCGCAGCGCGTGTTCCACCAGGGTACGCAGATCTTCACCCGAACGCGCTCCGCCTTGCGTTTCCAGCACGCGCCCTTGCAGACCCGCATCGACCAGATAGCGATCCAGCGCCGCCTGATCCTTAAGGTACACCTCACTCTTGCCTTTGGCGACTTTGAACAAAGGCGGCTGAGCGATGAACAGGTGCCCGGCTTTGACGATCTCGGGCATCTGGCGGTGGAAGAACGTCAGCAGCAGCGTGCGAATATGCGCGCCGTCGACGTCAGCGTCGGTCATGATCACGATCTTGTGATAGCGAAGTTTTTCGAGGTCAAACTCATCGCGAATGCCAGTGCCCATGGCCTGTATCAGCGTGCCGACCTCTTTCGATGAGATGATCCGGTCAAAGCGCGCGCGCTCGACATTCAGGATCTTGCCTTTGAGCGGAAGGATCGCTTGCGTCTTGCGGTCGCGGCCCTGTTTGGCGGAGCCACCCGCGGAATCACCCTCAACCAGGAAGAGCTCGGCCTTGGTCGCGTCGCGTTCCTGACAATCGGCGAGCTTACCAGGAAGGCTGGCAACGCTCATCGCGCCCTTGCGGCTCATCTCGCGCGCCCGCTTGGCGGCTTCACGCGCGGCGGCGGCATCGATGATTTTCTGAATGATCAGCTTGGCGTCGTTCGGGTTTTCTTCGAGCCAGTCGTTCATCTTCTCGCTCATTAACGACTCAAGCGGCTGGCGAACCTCGGAGGAGACCAGCTTGTCCTTGGTTTGCGAGGAGAATTTGGGATCGGGAAGTTTGACGCTGACGATAGCGGTCAGGCCTTCGCGCATATCTTCGCCGGACAGCGAGACCTTTTCCTTCTTCAATAACCCCGAACGATCGGCGTAGCCGTTCAGAGTACGCGTCAGCGCCGCACGGAAGGCTGCGAGGTGTGTGCCGCCGTCGCGCTGCGGGATGTTGTTGGTGAAAGTCAGGACGTTTTCGTAATAGCTGTCGTTCCATTCCAGAGCGACATCGATGCCGATGCCGTCCTTTTCGGCGCTGACCGAGATGGGCTCGGTGATCAGAGCGGCCTTGTTGCGGTCCAGCCATTTGACGAAGGCCGCGATGCCGCCTTCGTAATACAGGTCGTGCTCCACCACTTCCTCGTGGCGTTTGTCGCGCAATAGGATGCGTACGCCGGAATTCAGGAAAGCGAGTTCGCGGTACCGGTGCTCAAGCTTGTCGAAATCGTATTCCGTCACGTTCTTGAACGTGTCGTTAGAGTGGTGAAATGTCACCCGTGTGCCCTTCTTGAACCCGTTATCGTCAGGGTTCTGTTCCACATTGGGCGCATCGCCCAGCACCTTGAGCGGATCGACGCTTTCGCCATGCTCAAAACGCATCCAGTGCTCTTGGCCATCGCGCCAGATTTTGAGCTCAAGCCATTCGGACAAAGCATTCACGACCGACACACCCACACCGTGCAGGCCGCCTGAGACCTTGTAGGCGTTGTCGTCTGAAGTGTTCTCGAACTTCCCGCCCGCGTGCAGCTGGGTCATGATGACCTCGGCCGCGGAGACGCCTTCTTCCTTGTGCATTCCGACGGGTATGCCGCGCCCGTTATCTTCGACCGAGACGCTGCCATCGGGGTTCAATTCGATCAGAACGAGGTCGCAGTGGCCCGCCAAAGCTTCGTCGATAGCGTTGTCCGAAACCTCGAACACCATGTGGTGCAGACCCGATCCATCATCGGTGTCGCCGATATACATACCGGGGCGTTTGCGCACCGCATCAAGGCCTTTGAGAACCTTGATCGAATCGGCGCCATATTCGCCGCCCTGCTTGGGTGTTTGGGGCGCTTGCGTGCTGTTATCGTCCATGCCGATTATATAGGCATTGTGCGCGCCAAACCCAAATGCGCTCACCGATTGGGATCGGCTTTTCCACCGATGCCTCAAGGCGCCGGAAAAGGGGGCTCAGCGGCGGGGTGAAAAGGCCGAGCGAAAGTGGACGCGGCCACCCCAAACCCGTTCGTGCAGCAAGCGGACTAGACCCTGCCTTGCGGGCAGCGGGAACTGGCTTTCATAACAGCGCACCGCGGTTTCCGTGGCGTTCAAATCTTCGGGCTTGTAGCGGATCGTGTCGGTGATCAGGTCGTCAGCCGTGGTCGCCCAGCTTTCAAAGCCGGGTAAGACCCCGTCGGCAATTTGTGGGAAAGTGGCGTAGAGCAATTCGGGGCGGTCCGGCCCCAGCCCAGCGACCGCTTGTGTGACGATAGCGCTAATCGTGCGGTGGTCGGCATGCCCATAGCCGCCATCGGGTCCCCAGGTGAGAATGGCGTTGGGCCTCGATTCGGAGATCGCCAGCTTCGTGAACGCTAACGCTTGTTGCGCTGCGCTGTCTGGCGCGCGCGCCATAGTGGCCAGCGCGCCGTCACCGAGGTTCCAGAAGGTCGGCTCTTCCAGTCCAAGCGCAAAGGCGGCGCAGCGCCCTTCTTTCTCGCGCATTACGCCTATCGCCTCGGCTCGTTCCAAACCGCTCGACCCCGGACCCGCATCGCCGCTGGTCGCGTAGATCAGCGTCACCTTACCTCCTTCGCGCACGATCCGGGCGAGTACGGGCGCAATGGTGATTTCGTCGTCGGGATGGGCAAGGATTGCAAGCACCGAGGGCGGCGCGGAGCGAGCCTTGATCCGGGGCCTCGTGCGACTTTGCGTCCGATCTGGCGCCACCTCTTCGGTCATACGCCCATGATCGCGTTCGGGCGGAGCGCTCCTGCGCTCTTGCGCATGAACGGCGCCGGTTAAGGCGACACCAACCCCCAGGGCGCACAGCCGTTTCAGTCTCATCGCTCTTCCTTCTCCCGACCTGAGCGTCGCACCATGGCTTGTGCGGGTAAAGAAAGCGAGAAGCGCGCTTGAACCTCTAACCTGGGTGAGGCAGGTGAGGCGGTATGAGAGAGAACCCCGTAGACCCCGCGCTGCGCGATCAGATCGTTGCCGCGCTCGAAGAGCCGTTTGGCTCTTACATGGACATTCTGACCGGATGGGCGCGCGCGCAGCCCGATGCGATTGCCTTGGTGGATGATCACAAGGATATCGCTTGGGCGGAGCTGATCGGCCTTGTGGAGCGGTTGGCGGCGCGGCTCATCGAAACAGGGTTGGAACCCGGCCAATCGGTCGCGATCCTTGGCACAAGCCGGTTGGAATACGCGCTGGTCTTCCTCGCCGCTGTGCGTGCCGGTGGCGTGGCGGCGCCGCTCACCACCAGCGCTTCGCCGGAGCAATTGGAGGGAATGGCAAAGGATTCGGGCGCAAGGCACCTGTTCATCGATATGGCCAAGGCATCGGAGCTTGGGCCTGACATTATGGCCGACCTGATCCGCGTGCCGCTTGAAGAGATTGAGGGGTGGATGGCCCCACCGGGCAGTCGCGCTCCTTCGGTCACGCTGGACCCCAAGGCGCCCTTCAACATCATCTATTCCTCCGGCACGACCGGCATTCCCAAAGGGATTGTCCACTCGCACCAGATGCGCTGGCGTCAGTTTGGCTCGACCGCTTTATCGTATCTCACAGCCGAACTGCCGGTGCGCTCGCTCGCTTCGACGCCGCTTTATTCGAACACAACCATGGTTGCGTTTCTCGCGCCGCTTTTGGCTGGCGGCACTGTGCGGATCATGGGCAAATTCGATTGCGCGCGCTGGCTCGAACACGCGTCGAGCGACCAGACCACGGTCACGATGCTGGTGCCTGTTCAGTATCAGCGTCTGATGGATTTCCCCGACTTCGATGATTTCGATCTGAGCGCGATGACGCTCAAATACTGCACCTCCGCGCCGTTCTCGGCGGAGCTTAAGCGGCAGGTGCTGGACCGGATGCCTGGCGGCCTGATCGAGATTTATTCGATGACCGAAGGCGGAGTGGTCTGCCTTCTCGCGTGCCACGAATTCCCGGAAAAGCTGCACACGGTGGGCCGCCCTGCCCCCGGCAGCGAGATGAAAGTGCTCGATGACGACGACAGCGAAGTCGCGTCTGGCACGCCCGGCAATCTGATCGGTCGCAGCCAAACGATGATGTCGGGCTACAAGAACCGTCCCGACAAGACGAACGAGGCGCAATTTGTCGACGCCGAGGGCGGTGTCTGGATGCGGATGGGCGATATTGGCCGCGTGGATGAAGACGGCTTTGTCGAATTGGTGGGCCGCGCCAAGGACATGATCATTTCGGGCGGGTTCAACATCTATCCCAGCGATCTTGAGGCCGAACTGGAGCGTGAGGAAGGCGTCGTCGAAGCCGCCGTTGTCGGCATCGCTTCGCGCCAATGGGGGGAAACGCCGGTCGGATTTGTGGTGTTGGGTGAAGAGGCAGAGTGCGAAACCGTCATGGGGGCCGTGAACGCGCGGCTGGGCAAGACACAGCGTTTGTCTGCGTTGTATCCGATTGAGGAAATGCCGCGCAGCCATATCGGCAAATTGCTGAAGACCGAGTTGCGCGAACGCGCGGAGGCTTTGAGCGCCAAATAGGGTGTTGGCAAAAAAGGGCGCGGCGCTTTGGTTTCCCGAAGCGCCGCGCCCTTTTTTGTTTTGCCAGTCTACTGCGAGGCCACTGGCCTCGGGCCTGAGGCCTTAGATGATGTAGGCGTTGAACGACGCCAAGCTCAGGCCAAAGGCGAGGACGAGGCTGACGAGTTTTTCAGACATCGGGGTCATGTCGGTTCTCCTGTGAGGACGCGCCCTATGCGCGCCCGATTTACCTCCCCAGATACGCACGAACAGGCTAATTGTTAGGTATAAAAGCAACAAAATAACAGTTCAGTGAAATAGAAATTCTCAATCACTGACTGAAATCGGCCTGAACGACGCGGTGTGTGTGTGAGCTAAGACGCGGCCGCCAATTCGGGGGGAGGAGCGACCGCGTCTTGCTCACTGTGTGGGCTGCATAAGCTTTCATCGGTCCCTCACGCCGATCCCTTGGCGCGGGGAGACTGAAAGCGGTCGAATTGGCAGTCTCGGGGAAGACCGCGTGTCGAGGCTGCTAAATCCAAGCCGGCGCTGGAACACCGTTATCGCTCGGATCGCATGGCCCGAGTTTCGACCAGCAACTCCATCAGCAGGTGACATCCGCGATGGTTGTAATGCGCGGAGCACCGAAACAAGCGCATCACGGGGAGAGAGGGGTGTGTGCGCTTGCTGAGTGCCAGATAATGTTCGATCCAATCGAACACAAATGCGGAAACGCCAAAATCACGTGAAAAAAATGCAACTAAGGCGGCCTGATTGCGCGTCATCCGCGCAAAGCCCGCAAACTTTGGCCTGCGCCGCCTAGACAGCCCAAGAACAGCTGGCGTAACGCCGCGCGCATGACCAGCTCTCCTTCTAGCGATTCCGCAGCCGCAAGCCCCACGCCCGAGTGCATCCTGATCGTCGATTTCGGCAGTCAGGTCACCCAGCTGATCGCGCGCCGAGTGCGCGAGACCGGAGTCTACTCCGAGATCGCACCATTTTCGATGGCGGAAGAGGCCTTTCGGCGCTTGAAGCCCAAGGGTATTATTCTTTCGGGATCGCCCGCCAGCGTTCCCGAGGAAGGCTCACCGCGTTGCCCACAGAGCTTTTTCGAAGCGGGCGTCCCGATCCTTGGCATTTGTTACGGCCAGCAGGTGATGAGCCATCAGCTCGGCGGCGAAGTGAGGCCCGGGCATGAGACCGGGGAGGGTGGCGAATTTGGCCGCGCTTTCCTGACCGTAACTAAGGGCTGCGCGCTATTCGACGGTCTGTGGCAAGAGGGTGAGCGCCATCAGGTCTGGATGAGCCACGGCGACAAGGTCACGCAATTCGCACCCGGCTTTGAAATTGTCGCCACCAGCGACGGCGCGCCCTTTGCCGTAATCGCCGACGAAGAGCGCAAGTTTTACGGCACGCAATTCCACCCGGAAGTGGTCCACACGCCTGATGGTGGTAAGCTGCTCGCAAACTTTGTGCGCCACGTCTGCGGGTTGGCTGGCGATTGGACGATGGCTGAGTTCCGCAAGACCAAGATCGCCGAAATCCGAGAGCAGGTGGGCGATGGCCGTGTGATCTGTGGCCTTTCCGGCGGCGTCGACAGCGCGGTTGCGGCGGTGTTGATCCACGAAGCGATCGGAGACCAGCTGACCTGCGTTTATGTCGACCATGGCCTCATGCGCCTCAACGAGACCGAGCAGGTCGTCACCCTATTTCGCGACCACTACAATATCCCGCTGATCGCTGTGGACGCTGAAGAGACATTCCTCGCAGGCCTTGCAGGCGTCACCGACCCTGAGAAGAAGCGCAAATTTATTGGCGGCGCCTTCATCGACCTGTTCGAAGCCGAGGCCAAGAAAGTCGGCGGCGCGGATTTCCTTGCGCAAGGCACACTCTACCCCGACGTCATCGAAAGCGTCAGCTTCACCGGCGGGCCGAGCGTTACGATCAAGAGCCACCACAATGTCGGCGGCCTGCCTGAGCGTATGAAGATGGATCTGGTCGAGCCTTTACGCGAACTCTTCAAAGACGAAGTGCGCGAGTTGGGCCGCGAGCTCGGCCTGCCCGAGGCCTTTGTTGGTCGTCACCCGTTCCCTGGACCGGGACTTGCGATCCGCATTCCGGGCGAGGTCACCAAGGAGCGCTGCGACATCCTGCGCAAAGCCGACGCGATCTATCTGGAAGAGATCCGCAACGCCGGGCTTTACGATGCGATCTGGCAGGCCTTCGCCGTTCTGCTCCCGGTCAAGACCGTGGGCGTGATGGGCGACGCGCGCACTTATGACAGTGTGTGCGGACTGCGCGCGGTGACATCGACCGACGGTATGACCGCAGACGTTTATCCGTTCGACGCGTCGTTCCTCACTGGCGTTGCAACGCGCATCGTCAACGAAGTGCAGGGTATCAACCGCGTGGTCTACGATTTCACCTCAAAGCCACCCGGCACGATTGAGTGGGAGTGAGCCTTCAGGGTTAATCCTCGGAGCCTGCGACCTTCACATAGGTTTTGCCGCCAAAGGCGACGCTAATTCTGCCATCGTCGCTGGTGACGAAGGTGCCCTCTTGCCCGTCTTGCGGATCGATAAACGTGTCTTCGCCGGTCTTCACCAGCGTGAAGCGAAAGCCCGACGGCGCGCTTCCAACCAAAACCGGCAATTCAGCTGCGAGCGTAAAGGCGGTTTGGCTTTTCCGGTCCTCTCGATAATCGCCTGTGAAAGCTTCGGCGTCCTGCGCGCTGGCAGCCATGCGGGTTCGCTCTAGCAACGCGCGGATTGGCCAGCCATAGACCACATTCGCGGTGCGCCCGATATCGCCCACAAGCGCAAACCCGCGGTCCGAGTTCGCCACAGAAATGACCGCATCGCCCGTCGCGGGATAGGCCATGAAGTTCGATTTGTAGCCACGGTTGGAACCCGAATGGCTGAGCCGGATCGCGCCATTGATCTCAGCGACGCCAATGCCAAGGCCATATTCGCTGGCGATGGGTTTGGTCATTTCAGCTGCGATCTCAGGGGCGATCCCCGCTGACCCATCGCCATCCATCGCCATCATCAGCGCGCGCACAAAGCGCAGATATTCGCGCGGCGTGCTCCAAAGGCTCGCGGCGGCCTGTTCGGGATGGATACGCCAACCTCCGGGGATCATTTCGCCTGAAAACTGAAATCCGCGTGCGACGTTGTCCCGCTCGAACGTCTCGGCTGTGCCCGAGGCGAATGTGGAGCGTTCCATCCCAACCGGATCGAGAACGACACGGCGCATGACCGCCGGAAACGCCTCGCCGCTCACCACTTCGGCCCAGTGCTGCGCGACGGTAAAGCCGCCCCCCGAATAGCGGCGCTCACCTTCGGGGTTGGGTTTGACGATGATGGGTTTGGTGTTTGTGCCGCCTGTTCCTTCGATAACCTCTCGCGTCGAGGGCACCGGGTTGCTCATCAGATAACCCGGAAAGCCTGAGACGGTGGTTCCATTGGTGTGCGAGAGCAGCTTCCGCAGCGTGATCGGCAGACCTTCCGGGTTGAGCCGTTCGAGATCAAGGCCGGTGAGGCTTCCGGAGATATCCTCATCAAGGCTCACGCCTTTCTCAAATGCCAGCGCCACGATCCCGGCGGCCGCGACGGTTTTGGAAAGCGAGGCGAGCTGGAACAACGTGTCTTGGTCTACCCCTTCGCCATAAGCGCGTGCCCAAGCGATTTCGCCGCCGCGCATTACGGCAACGCTGGCGGCCTTGACGCGGAGCGCTTCGCGCCGTTCGTTCAACGTAAGACGATTGCCTTCCTCACCCTTGAAAGAAACCAACGGCACCAGCGCAGTCTCGATATCCGCGCTAGAGGCCGCTTTATCGTTCGCGTGGGTGGGAACGGAAAGGGCCGTGAGGGCCAGGGCAGCGATGATAGGCTGCTTTGCCAGATGAAATGCGCACATGCATCGGCAAAACCTCATAAAGCTGTGCGCGGCAACCTTTTTCCGACCGGTGCATTCTGGCAGAAGACCAGCAACGCGATCTGGCAACCCGAAGAGGCCCCAAAGTGAAATTCATCAGCACCCTTGCGCCCGCCGCACTTATCCTCACCACCGCTTGCGCCCAGACACCCGCTGAGCCCGCGCCGCTGGTGCAAGGCGCGTGGAGCGTCGACGCCTCAGCCTCAAGCCTTTCCTATGTCAGCGTGAAATCGGGCGAGATTGCGGAGAGCAATTCCTTCTCCGGCCTATCCGGCAGCGTGACGCCCGCTGGAGCAGCGAGCGTTGAGATCGACTTGTCGACCATCGAGACCAACGTCGATATTCGCAACGAACGCATGCGCGACATCTTTTTCGAAGTCGCCGACCACCCGACCGCTACCGTCACCGCTCAGATCGACCCCGCCGCGCTTGACACGCTGGCCGTGGGGCAAAGCGTGACGCAACCGCTCAAAGCGACCTTAAGCGTCAAAGGCGTGGAAGCGCCGGTGGAGACGCAGGTTTCCGTCACCCGCACCGCCGAAGACCGCGTTTTGGTGACTTCGACTGAGCCGGTCATTGTGTACGCCGACGCGCTGGAACTGACCGATGGCTTGGCCACGTTGCAAGAATTGGCTGGCCTGCCCTCGATTACGCCGGCCGTGGCGTCGCGGACGATCGCCGGTTGCGGGGCCTGCCCCGGTGAGATCGCGATCGGCGCCAGGGGCGAGTCTTCCGGGGCGACCGGCGGGCCGAGCAGCTCGGTGAGCTCGTCGTCGTCGACCTCCTCGCGGTCGATCAGGGCGTTGGCCAGGGCGTCGAGCCGGTCGCGGTGTTGTTCTAGCGTCCGGTCCGCCAGCT
>JBCCAH010000012.1:0-83188 GCA_039814925.1 Pseudomonadota bacterium | reverse complement strand
TCACCATCGTCTCGACGCCGCGTGGAGTTCTCTCGGACGCTGAAGCGCGCGAGAACAAAGTCGGCGGCGAAGTGCTCGCGGAGGTGTTCTGATGAGCCGCATTGGTAAAAAGGCGGTCGCGATCCCTGCTGGGGTCACGGCCGAGATCAAGGAAGGCACGCTCAGCGTGAAGGGTCCTAAGGGCACCCTTTCGATGGGTCTGTCCGATCTGATCGACTACAAAATCGAAGACGGCCAAATCGCAGTCAATCCGGCGAATGACAGCAAGCAAGCGCGTTCCTATTGGGGCATGCAGCGCACGCTGGTATCGAACCTGGTTGAAGGCGTGTCCGAAGGCTTCTCGAAGACGCTGGAAATCTCGGGCGTTGGTTACCGTGCGAAAGCGCAGGGCAAAACCCTGAAGCTTGAGCTTGGTTTCAGCCACGACGTCGATCTGACGGTGCCCGAAGGCATCGAAGTGAAGACCCCGGATCAAACCACCGTCGAAATCAGCGGCGTGGACAAGCAGGCCGTTGGTCAGTTTGCCGCCGAGATCCGCGAATGGCGCAAGCCCGAGCCGTATAAGGGCAAGGGCATTAAGTATCGCGGTGAGTATATCTTCCGCAAGGAAGGGAAGAAGAAGTAAGATGGCAAAGCTTTCTCTTTTCGAACGCCGTCGCCGCCGTGTGCGCACCGCTTTGCGGGCCCGCGCTGGTGACAAGCCGCGTCTGTCGGTGCACCGCACTGGCAAGCACATCTACGCGCAGATCATTAACGACGCAGAAGGCCGCACTGTGGCTGCCGCGTCGACGCTGGGCGCCAAGTCGAGCGGCGCGAACATCGATGCCGCTCAGCAGGTTGGCAAGGATATCGCTGCGGCGGCTAAAAAGGCTGGCGTGACGACTGTCGTGTTCGATCGCGGCGGGTTCTTGTTTCATGGTCGCGTGAAGGCGCTGGCCGATGCCGCTCGCGAAGGCGGGCTGGAGTTCTGATGATGGCTGAAGAAAACAAAACACCGGAAAACGCCCCTGAAACGTCGGGCGCTCCCGCCGAAGCAACCGCCGCTCCTGAAGCCGCTGCGGCTCCGGCTGATGCGGCGGCTCCCGCTGCGGAAGAGCAGCGCGGTCGTGGGAATGATCGCGGCCGGGGCCGTGGTGGCAATCGCGATGGCGGTGGCCGGGGGCGTGGACGCGGTGGCCGTGACGGCAACCGTGGTCGTCGCGAGGAAGAAGATGATGGCATCATCGAAAAGCTCGTGCACATCAACCGGGTCTCCAAGACGGTCAAAGGCGGTAAGCGCTTTGGTTTTGCGGCGCTCGTTGTGGTTGGCGATGGTCAGGGCCGCGTCGGCTTTGGTCACGGCAAGGCGCGCGAAGTGCCCGAAGCGATCACCAAGGCAACCGCTGCGGCTCGCAAGAAGATGATCCGCGTCCCGCTCAAGGAAGGCCGCACGCTGCACCATGACGGCAACGGCCGTTTTGGCGCGGGCAAGGTCACCTTGCGTACGGCGCCTCCGGGTACCGGTATCATCGCAGGTGGTCCGATGCGCGCTGTCTTCGAAAGCCTTGGCGTTGCGGACGTTGTGACCAAATCGGTTGGTACGTCGAACCCTTACAACATGATCCGCGCCACCTTCGAGGCGCTGCAGGACCAGACTTCACCGAAGTCGGTCGCTCAGCGTCGCGGCAAGAAGGTTGCCGACCTGCTGGGTCGTGGTGGTGCGAGCGCGGTTGAGGCGGAAGCCGACGCTGCGGCAATTGCGGAGTAACCGACAATGGCTACCATCAAAATCAAGCAGATCGGTTCGCCGATCCGTCGCCCGGAAGGTCAGCGTAAGATTCTGATCGGCCTGGGACTTAACAAGATGCACAAAGTCGTCGAGCGTCAGGACACACCCGAAGTTCGCGGCGCGGTCGCCAAGATCCCGCATCTGGTTGAGATCGTCGATTAAGGCGGTCAGACACTGAACAATGAGGCCCTCGCTCCTTGGAGTGGGGGCCTTTTTGTATTCGCGCCCTTTTCTGCAATCGCTGATAGAGTTGGTGATAGGTTTTTGAAATGTTGGCCAATCCGCTGGCTAGTTAGCTCGCGTCTGTTACCACTTGGTCGTGCTTGGGATAGAACACGCAAAACTGACAATGGCGCGCTGGCGTCGACGCCGGTGGCTGGCGAAAGCCTTCCAAGATCCGGACACCGACATCCTCGAATTCGTCTATTTCGCCCGCATCACGGGCATGTTCGGCCAGTTGTCGGCCTGTATCCAGGCAGCCGAGGTCGCAGAGCGGTTCGACAAGCGACCGGTGATGCGCCTGACGTCCGACAATTATCGCGTTTCTGATGGCGACCCCGAATGGTTCGCCACCTACTTTGTGAACAAAGCCGATGACGATTTGGCCGCAGCGCGCGGCAAGGCCTTTATGCGCGACGGTAGCGATCTGCCCTGTGGAGCGACCTATACGAATCCGGCGGAGGCGAGGGCGTTGTTCGATCGCCACTACGCGGTTCGTCCGGAATTTATTGAGGAAGTCGAGACCTTTGCGGGAGCCAATTCGATCGGGCCGCGCACTCTGGCGATCCACTATCGCGGGACTGACAAATACACTGAGGCGCCCACGCAAGAGATGCGCGATGTGCTGGACCGGATCGCTCGGCACATGGATACTCTGGACGGGGTAGAGAATGTGTTCGTCGCGAGCGATGTCGCGCCCTTTGTTGAGGCCACCGCTGGAGGGGTCGCGGGTCTGCCTACAGTCTCACTCGATGACGCGGTGCGCAGTTCAAGTGATATCCCGGTCCACACTCAGAGTTTTCACGCGGCGAATGCGGCGATGGGGCGCGACGCTTTGCTGAATTGCTTGATGCTTGCGCGATGTGGGTGGATGTGCCGCACGACGTCCTTGCTGTCCGCCTGGTCGGCCATCTTCAACCCGGACATTAAAGTGGCCATTCTCAATGAACCCTATGCCCACAGCGTATGGCGGCCAGAGAAGATCCTGCTCTCAACAGCCCAGCGGATTTAGCGCAAGGGCGGTGTTAGCCGGTCAACCCTTCTAGCCCGGCTTGCGCGTCGTACAGATCGCCAAGCCAACGGTAGTCCTCGTGAGTAAGGGCCAATAACTTCGCTTTTTGACTATCCTCCAACGCGACCGCTTTCTGCTTGCGCTCGGAAAGGTTCGATTTTTTCAGCGTAATCGGCTCGCCATGCCGTTCGCAGAGCCAGGCTTCCAGTCGGCTCATGTCTTCGATTTGAAAAATCTTGTCGAAGTCCGATGCGCTTGGCCCAAGATGCCACGAATAGGGTTGATTGTGCACTCTGACCGGTCTCGAATGCGTGCGATAGACTTCGAACGCCTCAAGGTATTGCTGGAAATCGGGCGCGGTTGAAAGGCCTTCGTTGCGTAGATCTTCCAACTCATCGCGCCGGGCGAAATCGGCTTCGTTCGCTTTGTTCGCCCAGGCCGAATAGAAACGCGCAATCGGATCGCGCACAACCGCAATCCGGGCGTAGTCGCTTGGCAGGTCCTGTTCCCGAAGCGCGCGCGTGTAGCTGAGGGTGCGATAACCATCGCGGTAGTGAACGCTTGGCCCTTTGTAGCGCGGGCGAGGGCGGCCAAGAGCGGCGCGGGCGCGATCCTTTAGTGTGGGCTGGAAGGGCGCCACCAACGGCCCATGCGCAAGCTCATACAGCTGCGTTTTCAGAGTGGTGCAAGCGACCTTTGGGACGTCGAAATAGATGAGCTTCAACTCATGGGAAACGACGGCCAATGTTCTGATCCTTGCTCTTCGCGGCTATTCGAAAATGTTGCGCTGAAACGCCAGCTTCAATGGCTTTAGCGCGAATATCTGCAGCGAAGAGAGGCAATACAGCCTTTCGAACAGCTCGCGCAGCTTCTCATCGCCCAATTCCGATTCCCTGGCGACCAGATCGAACACCTGATTACGGGTATCCCGGATCGTCGAGAAGGCGTCTTTGGTTTGGTAGCGAAAGATGAACTTCTTGCGCCAATGCTCAAAGCTCATCGCATCGAAGTGGCAGACGAAAATCTCGTCGTTCAAAAGCTTATCTGCCCATCGGCCTGGTCGCCCGTCGCCATGAACCGACGTGTGCGCCGTCGTGTTCTGATAGGTCCGGCCTGTTCGCACGAAGTGCTTGCCCGCCGAATGCCCGAAAAGGCCCGAATGCATGTATTTGTGCAGATCGCCGTAGATCAGCTTCAGCGCGCGCTGCTTGTTTGCAGATTTGGTCGCGGGGCGAAACCAAGTGGCGCCCAGATACTTGTCTCGGTCATCGCCGGGGCCCCAAACCGCCTCAACGTTATGGACTCGCAAGATGTCTTCGGTTTCGGGCACGTGATCGAGGATTTCCGATATCGGTCGTGAGCTGACCAGATATTCGTCGCAATCGACGAAAAACAGCCATTCTTCATAGGCTTGTTCGATTGCGTATTTGTACATGCTGGTCTGGCGCACATCGTACATCTCGGAACGCTTACCCGTGATCGGGACCCAGAAGGCTTCGTCGGCTATGATGAAGTCGAGGCGTCCACCACGATCATCCATCGAAAAGTCTGGTGTCCCGTCGAAGTAGACGACGGCTCTGGTGGCCCCCAGATCCAGATAATAGTCGACCACCCGATCGATGACGGCCTTCTCTTCTTTCGCCATTATAACAGCGCAGAAGTTGGCCATTTATCGAAGCTCCCAAAGCGTCTCGCAAAAAAGCGAAAAGGCCCCAAAGGCGGCCTTATCAGCGAGGGGTAAACCGGAAGAGATTCGGGGAGTCAATGTCGACTGCCCGATATCTTTTGCAGCGCAGCGTAGCAGCGCGACGAAAGGGGCGTGACAAGCGGCAACGGGTTCGCTAATGGGCCGCCTTCCTACAGCGCGACTTCCCGAGAACGGGACCGAGCAAGCGAAAGCGAGTGCAACTATGAAACTTAATGACATCCGTGACAATGATGGTGCCCGCAAAGGGCGCATGCGCGTGGGCCGTGGTATCGGCTCGGGCAAAGGCAAAACCGCCGCGCGCGGCCAGAAGGGCCAGAAGAGCCGTTCGGGCGTCGCCATCAAAGGCTTTGAAGGCGGCCAGATGCCGCTTCACATGCGCCTTCCCAAGCGCGGCTTTAACAACCCATTTGGCAAAGACTTCGCCGAAGTGAACGTGGGCATGGTCCAGAAGTTCATCGACGCCAAGAAACTCGACGGCAAGAAGGACGTGACCGAAGAAGCGCTTCGCGAAGCCGGTCTGGTCCGTGGCGGCAAGGACGGCGTTAAGCTGCTCGGCAAGGGCGAGCTTTCAGCCAAGGTCAAATTCGTCGTGACGCGCGCCACCAAGGGCGCGGTTGCTGCGGTCGAGAAAGCCGGTGGCAGCGTCGAAGTGACCGCTCCGGCCGCTGAAAAAGCCGCAGACGCCGAATAATCGGACAAAAGAGTGGGCGGGGGGTTCGACAACGGGCTCCCCGCTTCCTACCTATCCCCTCTAAGCGCGCCTAAGGCTCGCAGAGGATCAGGATTTAAGAGCCCACAATGGCATCACGCGCAGACAACGTCGCTAGCAACCTCAACCTAGGCAATTTCGCGCAGGCGACCGAATTGCGCCAGCGTATCTGGTTTACGTTGGGCGCTCTGATCGTCTTCCGCTTCTTGAGTTTTGTGCCGCTTCCCGGTGTGAACCCGGCGGCGCTTCAGGATTTGGCGGAACTGGCGCGCGGCGGCGTAGCCGAACTCTTCAACACATTTTCTGGCGGCAGCCTTGAGCGAATGAGCCTCATCGCGCTCGGTGTTATGCCTTACATCACCGCGTCCATTGTCGTGCAGATGGCTTCAGCGCTTCACCCGACGCTGGCCGCCCTTAAGAAAGAGGGCGCTACGGGACGTCAAAAGCTCAATCAATACACGCGGTATGGCACCGTGTTCCTGTGCGCGATCCAGGGGTACTTCCTTGCGGTCGGTCTGGAAACCTTCGCCAGCGCCAACGGCATTGGTGCGGTTGTGAACCCGGGTATCCCCTTCCGTCTTGGCGCGGTTATCAGCCTTGTCGGCGGGACGATGTTCCTGCTGTGGCTGGGCGAACAGATCACCTCGCGCGGGATCGGCAACGGCGTGTCGCTCATCATTATGGCAGGCATTGTCGCGCAGTTCCCGACCTTTGCGACCAACCTGTTTGAAGGCGGTCGCCAGGGTACGATTGGCCCGGCTATCATTATAGCCTTTATCGCGATGGTCATCGGTCTCATCTTGTTGATCAGCTTTGTCGAGCGCGCCCAGCGTCGTCTGTTGGTTCAATATCCCAAGCGTGCGTCGCAGCGCGGTATGGTGCAGGCGGACAACCAGTATTTGCCTTTGAAGCTCAACACGGCCGGCGTCATCCCGCCGATCTTTGCCAGCTCGCTGCTGCTTTTGCCGCTGACGATCTCGCAATTCTCGGCCAACTCGCTTGACGCGGATAGCAGTTTTGGCAGCGTGATTTTGACGCTCAACCAATATCTGGCGCACGGTCAGCCAATCTATATGGGCCTTTACGCCATCGGTATCATCTTCTTCTGCTTCTTCTACACGGCGGTAGTCTTCAACCCTGAAGAGACCGCGGACAATCTGAAGAAGAACGGCGGGTTCATCCCCGGCATCCGTCCGGGCAAGCGCACAGCCGACTATCTCGAATACGTTCTGACGCGCATCACGGTCGTCGGTGCGATCTACCTGACGTTCGTCTGTGTGGTGCCGGAATACATGATCGCCGAGATCGGCATTCCGATCTATCTGGGAGGCACCAGCCTTCTGATTGTTGTGAACGTGACCGTCGATACGATCACGCAGATCCAATCGCATCTGTTCGCGCACCAATACGATAACCTCATCAAAAAGGCTAAGTTGAAAGGCCGCAAGCGATAGCCCAAGGGGAGGGCGCAAACGCTTATCGAGCCGCGCTTGGGTACGCGCGCGGTTAACGGGGAGAGAGTATGAATATCATTCTTCTGGGGCCTCCGGGCGCAGGCAAAGGCACGCAAAGCGCAGGCCTCGTCGAACGCCACGGTATGAAACAGCTTTCAACCGGAGACATGCTGCGCGCCGCCGTGAAGGCGCAGACTCCGGTCGGCCTCGAAGCCAAAGCGGTCATGGACCGCGGAGAGCTGGTGTCGGACGAGATCGTCTCTTCGTTGATCGACGAAAACCTTGCCGCCATGCCGGCGGATCAAGGCGCGATCTTCGACGGCTATCCGCGCACCGCGGCGCAAGCGGCGGACCTTGACCGGATTCTGGATAAGAATGGTCGCAAGCTCGACCACGTGATCGAACTGGGCGTTGACGTTGACGCGCTGGTTGAACGGATCACGGGCCGCTTCTCCTGCGCCAATTGCGGCGCGCTGTACCACGACACCGCCAACCCGCCTTCGAAGGAAGGCGTGTGCGACGCGTGCGGCGGCACCGAGTTCAAGCGTCGCCCCGACGACAACGAAGAAACCGTGCGCACCCGTATGGACGAATACCGGGCCAAAACCGCGCCGATCCTGCCGGGCTATGAAGAGCGTGGCATCGTCAGCCGCGTGGACGGCATGGCCGGCATCGACGACGTCGCTCATTCGATCGACGCGATCCTTTCCTAATAGCAGAACGTACCGCCGCTGGGGTTTCCCCGCTCGCATTCGTGGCGTAGGTCTCAGCCCTTAAGGGAGAGATCATTCATGCTAAATGGCATCAAGACGGCTGTAGCTGGTGCGACGTTGATAGCTGCTGCGTCGGGCCAAGCTGAGGTGGTCGATACAAGCGACAACGGCTTTATTACCCGCGATGAAGCGGTCGTGGACGCGAGCCCGACACAAACGTGGCTCGCGCTTACAAACCCGGCCGATTGGTGGAACTCGCAGCACACATGGTCCGCTGACGCTGCCAATCTGCGCCTGACCCCGCAAGCGGGCGGATGCTTTTGCGAAAAGATCCCTGAGGTCAACGAACCCGATCGCTTCACGCTCGAAGGCAGCGTTGAGCATATGCGGGTCATTCAGGCCTATCCGAACAGCGCTTTGCGCATGATTGGCGCGCTTGGCCCGCTGCAAAGCGAGCCGGTGACTGGCGTTCTCACCATCGCGCTTACCGAGGTGGATTTGCCGGAGGACAGCGGCCGAAAAGGCACGCGAATCGTCTGGGAATACAATGTCGGCGGTTCGATGCGGTATGAAATCCCCGTCATCGCCAAAGCGGTGGATGGCGTGATGAGCCTTCAGTTGGCCGGCCTGGCTGAAACGCTTGGCCGGGTAGAGCCCTCAGAAGAGAAAGCCGATGAAGGCGGGACTGAACCGGACGAGGCCGAGGAAGCAGACACGCCGGAGACCGAAGAGGTCAGTTCTGATGAAGGGGCGCCGGTTCCTGATGGGGATGTCGAAACCATAGAGCCCGAAGCCATTCTTGAACAGGCGGATGAGAGCACGGAGTCTGCACCCAAGAAGACGCTGACCGTAGACGAGGCCTTCGACGATTTTGGGGATTTCGATCCCGATGAAGTCACAGCAGAGCCCGACCGGGCTGGCGAAGGTGATGGGGATGGGGACCAGTCCGAAGAGGTCCCGCCTCAGCCAGCCGACTAAGCTCTGGATGGGTTCGTCCACACGGCCGTTGGCACGCCTCGGCTATGGTTATTGACCCGCTCATTCTGGCAAAACAGGATGCCCTTGAATTCAGCCATTCGCCTCCCATTTACGGCGCTTGGTTGATTGTGCGCTTCAAACGGTTGACGGATCGTCCGAATCACCGTAAGCGCGCCGCTCATTCGACAGGTTCGAACCAAGTCCGGCCGGCGGGGTCCTTCGTGGCGCGCCAACCGGACTTTTGCCGTTTAAAGGCGGTTCGGGTCTGCGCGGATTGTTTGAGCGATGAGATGGAGGCAAGGGCGCCAGATGCCTGAGGCTTCTGTGGAGCATGGAGAATTAAGTGGCTCGTATTGCCGGGGTAAACATCCCCACAAATAAGCGCGTTATTATCGCGCTCACCTACATTCACGGTATCGGTCGCACGACGGCTGTTGAAATTGCGGACAAGCTGGGCATCCCCCACAGCGCCCGCGTTCAAGACCTCACCGATGAGGAAGTTCTGCGTATCCGTGAGACGATCGATGCGGATCACCAGGTCGAAGGCGACCTGCGTCGAGACACCGCGATGAACATCAAGCGTCTGATGGACCTTCGTTCGTATCGTGGTCTGCGTCACCGTAATGGGCTGCCCGTTCGTGGCCAGCGCACTCACACCAACGCCCGCACCCGCAAGGGTAAGGCCAAGCCGATCGCAGGTAAGAAGAAGTAAGCTCTGATTTAGTCAGACGCTTTTCCCTTCTTCCTTCAGTTACAAGGAATACGAGAACATGGCACGCGAACCCGGCAAGGTAAGACGCCGCGACCGTAAGAACATTTCGAGCGGCGTTGCGCACATCAACGCCAGCTTCAACAACACGATGATCACCATCACCGACGCGCAAGGCAACGCGATCAGCTGGTCCAGCGCCGGCATGATGGGCTTCAAGGGCAGCCGTAAGTCAACGCCTTACGCCGCCCAGGTGGCCGCCGATGACGCCGGTAAGAAAGCCGCCGAGCATGGCGTGCGCACGCTGGAAGTCGAAGTGAAGGGCCCGGGTTCGGGTCGTGAGAGCGCGCTTCGCGGTCTCGCTGCGGTGGGTTTCAACATCACCTCGATCCGTGATGTGACGCCGATCCCGCACAACGGCGTTCGCCCGTCTAAGCGTCGCCGCGTCTGATCCGTTCGGAATTGGCGGCAATCTCGATTGTCGCCGCCTCCGCGGGTCTTAGAGGCCTTTCCAGCTCTGGAAGTCAAAGGCCCGCACCACATTTTTGAACCGCTGATACAGCGAATTAGGGGAAATCCATGTCCGTCAACACGAAGAACTGGCAGGAACTTAAGAAACCCAACGCTCTGGAAATCAAAGAAGGCGGAGACAAGCAGCGCAAGACCACGTTCGTGGCCGAACCGCTTGAGCGTGGCTTTGGCCTGACGCTTGGCAACGCTCTGCGTCGCGTGCTTCTTTCGTCGCTGCAAGGCGCGGCGATCACCTCCGTCAAGATCGAGAACGTGCTGCACGAATTCTCGTCGCTCGCCGGCGTTCGCGAAGACGTGACCGACATGGTCCTCAACGTGAAGCAGATCGCTCTCAAGATGGAAGGCGAGGGGCCCAAGCGCCTTCAGCTTTCCGCCACCGGCCCGGCCACCGTCAAAGCGGGTGACATCGCTGTCACCGGCGACATCGAAGTGATGAACAAGGACCTCGTCCTGTGCCACCTCGATGAAGGCGCCACGCTAAACATGGAACTGACCGCTGACGTTGGCAAAGGCTACGCTCCGGCTGTTCAGAACCGCCCGGCCGATGCGCCGATCGGTCTGATCCCGGTCGATTCGCTGTATTCGCCGGTCCGCCAGGTGAGCTACAAGGTCGAGAACGCCCGTGTTGGCCAGGAACTGGACTACGACAAGCTCTCGCTGACCGTTGAAACTGACGGCACCGTCACCCCGGAAGACGCCGTGGCCTACGCCGCGCGCATCCTCCAGGACCAGCTGACGCTGTTCGTCCACTTCGAAGACGGCATTCCGCAGCCGCAGTCGGCCATGATTGGTCAGGCCGCGACGCCGCAGGAAGATGACGCCAACCAGCTCAACCGTTACCTTCTCAAGAAGGTCGACGAACTGGAACTGTCGGTGCGTTCGGCCAACTGCCTCAAGAACGACAACATCATCTACATTGGCGACCTGGTTCAGAAGACCGAAGCCGAGATGCTGCGCACGCCGAACTTCGGTCGCAAGTCGCTCAACGAGATCAAGGAAGTGCTCTCCAGCATGGGTCTGCGCCTCGGGATGGACATCCCGGGTTGGCCGCCGGAGAACATCGAAGAGATGGCCAAGAAGCTCGAACAAGAGTTGCTTGGTTGAGTATCGCGTCGTCCCAGCGAAAGCTGGGACCGCTAACCTTCAGCACTGCGCTGTCGGAGGGCGATCCCAGCTTTCGCTGGGATGACGAAAAAGGGGCGGTCAGGCCCTTTTCCTGACCAGGACGGAGCTACCTTACACGGGCTCCCTACGAACGGAGTAAATGAATATGCGTCACGGAATTTCACAGCGTAAGCTTTCGCGCAAATCGGGCCACCGCAAGGCTCTCTTCCGCAACATGTCGGCCGCTCTGATCAAGCACGAGCAAATCCTGACCACCGAAGCCAAGGCGAAAGAACTGCGTCCTTACGTTGAAAAGCTGATCACGCTGGCCAAGCGTGGCGGTCTTTCGAACCGTCGCCTTGCCATGAGCAAACTACAGGACGAAACGCAGCTTAAGAAGCTGTTCGACGTTCTGGCAGAGCGTTACGCGGACCGCGATGGCGGCTACACCCGCGTGATTAAGGCTGGCCCACGCGCCAGCGATGCGGCGATGACGGCGGTGATCGAACTGGTTGACCGCGACGAAGACGCAAGAGGTCAGGATTCGGGCCCGGTTATGACCGACGCCGACGAATTCGCAGAAGCTTCGGCTTAAGCGCCTTTCGGATAGGAACACGGCAAAAGGGCCGGCGGAGCGATCCGCCGGCCCTTTTTCTTTGTGCGCTCTAGACGTGCGCGTCGGATATTTCTGTCTTGACAGAAATAGAGAAATGTCCGACATTTCTGTCATGACAGAAATAAACGTCGATTCGGAACTTCCGCCCTCGGTCTCCCGCTTTGTCCTCCATTGGGGGGATCTTGGCAGCCAGTGGGGCGTCAACCGCTCTGTGGCGCAGATCCACGCGCTGCTCTTCATCTCGGACAAGCCGATGACGGCTGAAGAGATTGCGGAACAATTGGGTATGGCGCGCTCCAACGTGTCCAACTCGATCAAAGAGCTGCTGGGCTGGGGTCTGATCCATCGGGTCCCGGTGATGGGCGACCGGCGGGACCATTTCGACGCCGAGGCGGACATTTGGGAAATGGCAATCAAGATCGCCGAAGGGCGCAAGCGCCGTGAGATTGATCCGGCTGAGCAAGCTCTGAGGCTGTGCAACGATGAGGCGGAAGACGACCCGCATGTGAGCCCAGAAGCGAAGCAAAAGCTTGCCGATATGCTCGAATTTGTGACCACCATGTCGCGCTGGCACGAAGAGATGACCAAGGTGCCCAAGCCCGCGCTGACTGCGCTGATCAAGATGGGCGGCGGCGTGACGAGGCTCATCAATTGGAGGCCGGGCAAAAAGTCCGATTGAGACCCCACCGCAGGCGAGAAAGACGGCGATCATGGAACAGCGTGTTGCGATTGAATTTGAGAAGGGACCGATTGAACCGGTCCGGTCCTCACTGGGCAAGTCCCAGCAAAAGGGTGCCGCTCCCTATGATACGCGCTTTCGCCGGCTGATCGGGGCACAAGGGTGGCAATCGCTGCCCGCCTCGGTCCAGCGGCGCTTCTCCAAGCGTGTCGTGGACCAACGTGTGGTCCTTTATCCTGGCGTCATCCGCAAGGCGCGCTTTTCGAAGCTGGGCTGGGTCTTTGCGCAGGCTTGCCGTGTGGTTGGCGCGCCGCTGCCTTTAGGGCGCGAATGCGGGTTGCCGGCGGCGGTGTCGGTGATGGAAGATCGCGAGGGCAAGGGGCAATTCTGGACGCGGACCTACGCGCGCAAGAGCGGCTTTCCGCAGGTCATTCACAGCTCCAAACGCTTTGGCGGAGAGACGGGCCTTGAGGAGCGTATCGGTCTTGGGATTGGCATGGCCTTGAAGGTCAGCGCGATTCAAGACGGTATAGCCTTTCGCAGCGATCACTACTTCATAAGCGTCTTTGGCAAACGCGTCCGCCTGCCCGATTGGCTGAGCCCCGGCGAAACCATCGTCAAACACCGCCATGTGAGCGACGACAGCTTCGTCTTCTCGCTGCAACTGAGCCACAAATGGTTGGGCGAGCTCGTCTATCAGGAAGGCCTGTTCCATGACGCATAAGACGCCTCTCAAAGTCCTGCTGCTCGGCGCGAGCGGCGTGTTCGGATCGCGCTTGGCCCGTTTGGCGTGCGAGGAGCGGGGCATCCACCTCACTCTCGCCGCGCGT
The DNA here is from genome assembly GCA_039814925.1 of Pseudomonadota bacterium. Lineage (GTDB taxonomy): Bacteria > Pseudomonadota > Alphaproteobacteria > Sphingomonadales > Sphingomonadaceae > Erythrobacter. The sequence goes on along the minus strand of JBCCAH010000012.1, from coordinate 70,158 downwards.
GGGCTTGCCAAGGTTAAGGCGCTCGCTGCCGAGTTGCCCGGAGACCAAGCCTGTGTGGCGCTCAACCGCGATACACTGACCGCGCACGATCTGGCGGGGTTTGACGTGGTAGTGGACGCCGCCGGTCCGTTTCAGTCCTCGCATAGCCGCGTGATCGAATCCGCTATTGCCGCGCGCGTGGACTATATCGACCTGGCCGATGGTCGTGAGTTTGTGCGTGACTTCCCCCGCTATGACGAAGTCGCGAAGGGGGCTGAAGTGGCGCTGACCACCGGTGCGAGTTCGATCCCGGCTCTGAGCCACGCGGTGCTCGATCACCTGACGCGCGATTGGCGGTCTATTGAGAGTATTCGGATCGGTATCTATCCCGGCAACCGCGCGCCGCGCGGCCTGAGCGTGGTGGAGGCGATCTTGTCCTATGTCGGGCACCCGGTGCGCGTGTTAATGGAGGGCGAGTGGCGCCAAGTTCCGGGCTGGGGCCTCACCCATCGAGAGGACTTACCGGGTATCGGCGCGCGCTGGGCGAGCGTCTGCGACACGCCTGAGCAAGACTTATTGGTTGAACGCTACAAACCAACCAAGTCAGCCGAATTCTATGCCGGGATGGAGCTTGGCATCCTTCACCTAGGCCTTGCGATAATGGCGCTGCCGGTGCGTTGGGGTTGGGTGAAGAGCCTGCGTCCGATTTCGAGGCTGATGCTGGCAATGGCGCAGTGGTTCCTGCCCTTCGGTTCGGATCGCGGCGGGATGTCGGTTCGGGTAAGGGGAGCGGACGAAAATGGCAGACCCGCTGATCGGCGTTGGTTCCTCAACGCTGATGCCAATCGCGGACCCAACGTGCCCACGCTCGCTGCGCTGGCGATGCTGCGCAAGTATCGCGATGGTGATCGCCCCCAACCGGGCGCGCGCGTCTGCTCCGGCTTGCTGACGCTCGACGACTTTGCCGCTGACTTTGCACGGCTGGGTATGACGCAACTGATCTTCGACGAAAACTTGTCTCCCATTGTCGTGCGTCAAGCGTCTGCTCTGGCGCCAAGGGGAGAGGCATGGCAGTAGATGCTGCCATGAAGAAACTTCTCGCTCTTGGCGCAATCGCCGCCGCCTTCGCTGTCCCGGCAACCGCGCAAAGCGCGCAAGAGAAACTCGACGCACGCTATGACCGAGCTTTGGCCGCAGGGTACAAAGCGCTGTTTCTGTGCAGCGCGATCGCCAACGCAGAAGCCAACGGGGCCAAACGAACGCCCGAAAGCGTGCACGAATGGGAGCTTTCGGGGATTTATCCCAAGCTGGATCCAATCATTCGCGATATGCCCTATGAAATCGTGCGCCGCCCGACCGGGCAAATCGCCTATGCGCAAGTGAAGTGGGCGGACGACGCGCCTGGCCGGGTGGCCGGGTATCGCGGTCCCGATGGCGGCTGTTCCATCCTGCCTATCGCGGCACCGGAAAGCGTGATCGATGCGGGCGAGCCCATGCCGCTCAACAGCGCCAGCGCGAGCGCCACGATTAGAGTCAAAGCCGAAGAGATCCAAGAGCCCAATCGAGCGATGAACAAGCTGTTCGATCAGGCCTTTGACACGCATTACGGCGAAGGGCGCACCACCGCGGTTCTGGTTCGTCGGCTCAAGGATGGGGAGGTGAGCGACGAAGTCTCTCGCTACGCTGAAGGCTTCGACGCCAACACACCGCAGCGCACATGGTCCGTTGCCAAGAGCATCGCCGCTACGCTGGTCGGCTTCGCGGTTCAGTCGCGTGAATACAAGGTCAGCGATCCGGTGGGCCTTGGCTCCTGGAGCTCGGGCGGGACAGCGGACCCGCGCAACGCAATCACGATCGACCACGCGCTGCGCATGGCGACGGGGCGCTATTCCGACACGCCGGGCAATCGCACCGATCCAATTTATTGGGGTGGCGGCACAGTTAAAGAGTTCATGACCAAATGGCCGGTCATTCACGCTCCGGGCACTGTGTATCGCTACGCCAACAACGATACGCTTTTGGCGGTCAGGGCGATTGGCCAGTTTCTTTCATACTACTCCCCTCCCGAATTGATAGCGAAGTTCGACATGACGGGGACCGTCATCGAAACCGATTGGGAAGGCGGCATTGTGCTGTCCAGTCAGGTGTGGGCGACCGCGCCCGATCTTGCCAATTTGGGGCAGCTCTATCTCAACAACGGCGCGTGGGGTGACGAACAGTTGCTGCCCGAGAATTGGCGTGCGTATGTGTCTGATCCCAGCGGCCCTCAGCCGGAGGGTACCCAGTGGGGTTATGGCGCAGGTTGGTGGACCTTCCGACGGCCCGAAGGCAACGCTTTCGAAGGCATACCTGACGACGCTTTCGCTGCGCGCGGCAATCGCGGGCAATATGTGGTCGTGGTGCCTTCGCGCGATGTCGTGATCGTGCGCCGTGGCGAAGACAAGGTGGGCACCCGCTTCAATATCGCCGCCTTTACAAAGGATGTGCTGGCCGCACTGGATGACTGATTACAATTGTTCAGATAAATGGATGCTTATCTGAACGGCGGCTGCAAGCGTCGCTCAGAATCAACTCAGATTCGTTCATCTAAAAGGGCTTCACAGTGAACGGGAATGGTCCCGGCCACTGAAGACCCGAGGATGAACCGACATGACTGATCTTAAAAAGACCATCGCCAAGGGAACGCTCGGGACTGTCGCGGCTGGCGCGATGGCCCTTGCTTCTGCAACGCCTGCCATGGCGGATGATCGCCGCGATCGCGGTGGTATCAGCGCCGGAGACGTGATCGCCGGAGCCGTCGTTATCGGAGGCATTGCGGCCCTTGCCGGAGCGTTTGACCGCAATCGCGACCGCCGCTTTGACGACCGCCGGTTCCGTGATCGCCGCGTTGCCCACAATGGCAACTACCGCGGAGGCTTCCGCAATGTTGGCCCCCGTCAAGCGATCAACCGCTGTGTTCGCGCCGCCGAACGTCAGGCCCGCCGTTTTGGAGGCTGGCGTTTCGCCGATGTGACGCAAATCCGCGACGTTGACCGCACCCGGTTTGGTTTCCGCATTCGCGGCCGAATGGAGGTCCAGGGCAACCAGGCGTTCCGTCGCAACTTTGATCGCGGTCGCTTCACCTGCGAATTCGATGGCCGAGGCCGCCCGTTCGTCGACTTCTCCGGCATTCGCGGACTGAGGTAATCCTTCACCCGATACGCCCACGGGAAGATGGGCCCAAATGCAAAAAGCGCTCTCCTCTCTCCTAGAGAGCGCGAATGGATACAGGCGGGCGGGGCGCCCGTCTGTATCTCTTTTGACGTCTGTATCTCTTTTAGCGCCTGTATCTTCTTATTTCGCATGGCTACCATTGGCGCGTTGTGTCGCGTTGTGTATCACTCGGTTCAGGCACCGGTCAGCAAAGCTTGCTATACCAAAGCCATCCTTGAGCGCGTGGTGGCCGCTCACCTCACATGACCTGAAACAGGAGGGAGCTTTGAAAGCTCACGCAACACCTTTTGCTGGCGCTGTCGGAATGGCCGCCGCGCTTGCTTTTTCTACCCCCGCTGCGGCCGCCTCGGGCGTGCCGAGTGCGCCTGTCGCACCCCCGACGATAGCCCCGCTGTCGCTGGCGGATACATTCAAGAGCAGTTCGATCCAATCGGGCGTGCAAACCAGCGATTGGCGCCGCTGCGGCCTGTTTGGCTGCCGTCGGGGCTTTCGCCGAGGATTTGGACGACGCGGGTGGCGCGGGCGTCGTCGCGGTATTCGCGGCGGTGACATTCTGGCCGGCGCTGTTGTTCTGGGCGGGATCGCCGCTATTGCCAGCGCAGCGAGCCGCAACAACCGCCGCGACCGCGAAGTGGTCGTCGTAGAGCGCGACAACCGCAACGTTGATCGGCGCGACAACCGCCGTTCCAACCCGCGCAGCTCAGGCAGCAGCGGTCTCGACAGCGCGGTTTCGCAATGCACGCGCGAAATTGAACGCGATGTGCGCATCGAAAGCGTTGACGGAGCGAGCCGCGTCGCCAGCGGTTGGATCGTAACCGGCAGCATCTTCGATGGCTCGGGTTTCACCTGCGAGATCGGCAACGATGGCCGCATCTCTGACGTTCAGTATGGCCGTTTCCGTGGCAGCGCCGCCGCTGATCCGGGTAACGGACTCGCGGGTCAGCAAGCGGCAGGCCAGTGGAGCGATGATCGCTACGCCAACGCGCGCGCTTCGATGAGCGGCGAATACCAGACATACAGCACGGCGGAACGCTTTGCCGATGCGGGCGACGCAGCGGAACGTTCGGCGCAACCGCTTGTGCCGCTAACGAGTGATCGTCAGCCTGCCTATCCTGGCGGTCCTCTGCCGGGCGAAGAGAGCGGCGAGTAAGGCCAACTTTCTCCATATAGGGCCAGCGACGCGCATTCCGCTGGTTTGATGAGCGCGGGCATACCAATACGGTGCGCCCGCGCTCTTTTTTTAGGGGTCGTTTTCGCTCTCGATAGCTTCCAGAGCCTCGGCCCGCGCGCGGTCCTCTTCCAAGCTGTCGGGCGCCGCGCCACCGCCATAGCTGGGAAGGCCCCAACCGAACTGGATCGCGGCGGCGCGTAAGGCAAAACCAGCGACAAAGGCCGCGCTCCACACCCACCCATCGGCTAGCGTAAGCTGGTCCGCTATCATCATCCCCGCCACTGTGATCGCGGAGCTAAGCGCGGCGGCTGTCACGTAAAGCTCGGGCTGCATAATGATCGAGGGACGCCCGGCGACCACGTCGCGGATGATCCCGCCGACACAACCCGTGATGATCCCCATCAAGGCGGCGGGCACGGGTGGCACGCCATAGGCCATCGCCTTGGCGCTTCCGAGCACAGCGTAAGCCGCAAGCCCCGCCGCATCGCCCATGTCGAAGGCCTTGCCCTGCCAGAACCGCACCGGCGTGAACCAAGCGAACACCGCGCAAGCCAGGCACACCGGCGCCACACGCGGATCGGTGATCCAGAACACCGGTGCATCGATCAGCAGGTCGCGGATCGTCCCGCCGCCCACGCCGGTGACCAGCGCGAAAAAGCCCATGGTTACGAAGGTCTGACGCTCCTTCGCCGCGATTGCCGCGCCCGATAGCGCAAAGACGGCAATGCCGAACAGGTCGAGCAGGTTGAGGATCGGGGTGAGGACTTCGCCGTTCACGCGGGTTCTGCTTTCACACGGGCCTTGCGCCGCCGGAACATCAGCGCGCAGCCGATCAGCGCGCCGATCAGTGATAGGGCGGCAAAGCCGATCAGGATCGGATGGCTGTTATCCTCGCGCTCGGACAGGTCCATGATGTGCAGACCCCAGGCGAAATCGAACCATCGCCACCACAAAGTGCGCACCGCTTCGATCCGGCCCGTGTCGCGCCCGACATAGATGTAAGCGCTATCCTGCAACGCCACGCGCCACACCGGCATTGGGCGACGGAAGTCGAAGGGAACCTCTTCCGCCTCGTAGAAGGCAACGCTTTCAACCTTGTCGCCGCCTACGATGCTTTTAGCGACCAGTGCGCGCGCGTCGTCAGCGGTGAGGGCGGGGATGGGCTCTCCGGTCGCAAAGTCCACGCGGCTAGTCAGGCCGTCTAACGTGGTCAGGATCGCCACCGCGCGGCCATCCTGCATCGTGACGCGCATCTCTTGCAATTGCGCCGCCTCGCTCGCTAAGGCGCTGCCTTCCAGCACCAGCGGCGCAGGTGCCTCGGCCTTAACGCGCAGATGCTCTCCGCGCACTTCGGGCAAGGGCTTGATCGTCATAAACAGACCCGAGGCGAGCCATAGGGCGATGGGCACGCCGACTAGCCATCCGAGCCAGACATGATAGCGGGCGAGGCGCTGCAAAAGGGGGGAGTCGATCATGGCTGCGCCCATGGCGACCATTGCTCAGCCGTGCAAGAGTATCCCGATCTCCTGCGCTGCCGCGATGCAATCGAGATCCGACAAATACGGCCCCATCACCTGCATCCCGCAGGGCAATTCAGCGCCTTCATAGGTGCCACTTCCAATGGGCAGCACGGTGGAGGGCAGATTGGGGAAGGTCGCAATCCCCGCCCAGGCGAGGCCCGAAGCGCCCGGCACATCGCGGCCATTTATGCGGATATCACCGTCAAACACGCGTGCATCGCCATCGACATGCGGCACGGCCAGCACGGGCGCGGGCGGGGCGAGGACGAAGTCGTAGAACTCAAACAAACGCGCCCACTCGGCCTGCTTGGTCGCCTGCGCGTCGAGCATGTCGAACCAGTCGGTGGCGCTTGCCCGTTTGCCATCGGGCGCCGGAGCCCCGCGCGCCATCGCGGTGTTGAGCATCTTCATATAGGTGGCCTGCTGGCCTTCGAGATCCGGGACCAGATCGCTGCTTCGATCCACCTGGATGCCCGCCTCAATCAGCGTTTCGATCGCCGCCTCGGTGGGCTCAGCGACGCTGGCATCCACCGGAGCGCCGGGATACTCTGTGATCGCGAGCAGGCGACATGCCTTAAGCGGCTTAAGCTTTTGCGGCAGGATATAGGTCGACCCCAGCGCTGTCAGCGTTGCCAAGTCCTGCGCGTTGCGGGCCAGAGGTCCAGCAATCGAAAGCGCGCCGTCATGCGCGGCGACAAAGCCCGGCCGCTTGGCCATCAGAGGGTGGCTGTGCCCCTGCTTGGAGACGATGCCCCAAGTGGTCTTGTGCCCCCAAATCCCACAGAAATGCGCCGGAACACGGACCGATCCGCCAATGTCAGTGCCATACTCACCCGCGACCATGCCCGCCGCCACCACCGCCGCGCTGCCACCAGAAGACCCACCCGGCGACCGACCCGTGTTGTGCGGGTTCTTGGTCCGGCCATAGACTGGATTGAAGCTTTGCCAGTCGCTCAGGTCCACCGGAACGTTGGTCTTGCCCACAATGACCGCGCCCGCGGCCTTCAACCGGCGCACCAGCTCACTGTCGCGCGGAGCGGTGTAGTCGGCGCACGATTGATGGCCCCAACAGCTTTGAAGGCCTTCAACCTCAAAGCTCTCTTTGACCGTCATCGGCACGCCGTAAAGCGGGCGATCGTCATCGGGGCCGGCTTCGTCCATCGCCTTGGCCGTTTCAAAGGCGCGATCAAAATCGGGCACGGCGAGCGCGTTGATTTCCCCATCCAGCGCCTCGATCCGGCCAATCGCCGCGTCCACCGCTTCGGTGACGGACATCGCGCCGTCTCGAATGGCGGCGGCGGTTTCAGCCAGCCCCGGTTTGTCGGTCAGGTGTGGATAGGCGATGCGTTTTCTCCCGGATGGGAGATCAGCCGCCTCCCTCTTCGCGCATCTTCTTGATGAGCGCGGCGAAGTGTTTCGCCATCCGCAGCTCGGGGTCAACCGCTAAAATGATGTCGATCCCGGCAGGAAAGGCGTTCCCTCCATTGACGAAAAGGACCAAGCCTTCGCGTGTTTCGGGAATGAAATAGACCTGCGCGTGTTCGGCGAAATCGTTGCCGCCATGGTTGAGCACAGTGCGATCCGGTTCGCCAAACAGGCCCCAACCCACGCCATACCCGATCGGGTCGGGGCAATCGGCGGGGTCGCTGACACAGGCGTATCCCAATTCGCTATCGGATGACGAGAGCAGCTTGGCCCGTTCAGCCTGCATCGCCGGCGAAAGGCCCGTGCCTTCGATCAGTTTCACCAGCAATCCGGCGTATCCGGGCACGGTGGCGTAGAGGTTGTCGGCGGCGGAATAGGCACCCGGTTCTATCAGGTTTTCATCGCCGCTGCGCGTGAAGGGAGGATAGACTGTGCCATCGCCCCCGCGCGGCTCGCTGACCCGCCCGTCAAGCCAGGCTTCGCGCCCGACAGCCAGCCCTTCGACCCCCAGCGGATCGAAGACCACTTCTTGCACGAGCTCGGGATAGGCCTTTTCAAAGCGCGCCTCGAGGTATCGCATGACGATCTCGATTCCTGCGCCTGAATAGCTGACCTCGCCCTGTCCGGGATCCGCGGTAAAAGCGAGCCGGTTGTCGTCATACATCCACGGCCAGTTCTTAAGCGCCGCCTGATGCGACAAGAGCATGCGCGGCGTCAGCGTGGTGTAGCGTGGATCGTCACCCAGCTGCGGGTGCGAGTAGTGTTCTGCGATAGGGTCATCAAGGGACAATGCCCCTTGGTCAGCAAGGCGAAGCGTCGTTTCCGCGATAATCGTTTTGGCGACCGAGGCGGTGTTGAACGCGGTTTGATCGGTCACTGGGATGCCCTCCGATTGCTCCCCCCAATAGCCGGTCCATGTGACTTTGCCCTTTTCGATACGGGCAATACCAATGCCCGCAATATTGGGTTGAGAAAGCGCCGCCTGCGCCGCCTTAGAAACAGCCGATGGAACAGGTGTTTGAGGAGCCTGCGCCAAGGATGCGGTGGAAGCAAAAGTGGCAGAAGCGATAATGATCGCGGATTTTAGCGTGTTTAGCATGTGGGGCCCGTTTTAGTGTATCAAGTTGGCAATACACTACCGAAAGGCGCTGTGGGCGCAATTCATTTGGGCGGCGAGCTATGCCCCTTCGTCGAAGAAGCGATCCTCGGCTTCGTAGTCGAACAGGTCCCACGGATAGGCGGCCAGCTGCGGAAAGGCGTTGCGCCAGTCGGTGGGGTTGAGGTCCGCTAGCCATTCGATGGAATGGGCGAAGTTTCCCACGCCGACGCCTACGGTCTCTCCCAAACCATCATCAAGCGCTTTCGCCTTGGCGTTGGAGATCATGAAAGGGGCTGGCACCGACCATGGAGTGCGTCCGACAGTGCCGATGGGAGGTCCATCCACCACTTCGAACGCGACCTTTCGGTTCATGATGGCGGCGATTTCCTGGCCAATTTGATAGACGCTAAAGGCCTCATCATCGGCGATGTTGTAGATCCCGCCCCAATCATGGCTGGACGCCTCTTCGGCGAAGTTGGCGATGTCATCGGCCGCGGTTGTGTGGAACCGGCTCTCACCGCTAAACACGAGCGGGATTTTGCTGCGCCCATCGAGGATCCGTTTCACAAACCACCATTCGCGCGGGTGGCGACAGTGGCGCCCGTATATAGCGCCAGGCCGCAAGATCGTGGCGCGCGCGCCGAAAATCTCCAGCGCCTTGTTCTCCATGCGCACTTTGCGGGTGGAGTAGGTCTCTGGCCCGGGCGCCACGGTTGACTGGCTCTCGATTAGCGGCCCGTCAAACTGCGGAAAGCCATTGGTTGCCGCCTCATCCAGGGTTCGGCCTTGCGCGTCGCAGTAAACGCTGGCCGAGGATATGACGATCAACCGGCCCATCGTGTCAGGATCATACCGCTCCACGTCGTCTTTATCGAAGGCTATTGTGTCCAGCACGACATCCGCTCGGGGCACGGGGTCTTCACCTGCGATGTAGCGTTTGTATTGGCCAAGTTCCCAGTCGGGCTTGGAGCGGGCATGGATCGTTACATCCCATTCGTGAAAGCCAAACTCATACGCGGCTGCGTAGCCAATCTGGCCGGCTCCGTTGATGGCGACCGTCTTCATGATGCCGCTGCCTTTGTCTCGCGGATCGCCGGAAGGGCGAGTCCCAGTCCGATGATGGAGGCCGCGCCATATCCGATCAAGGGGGTGGGAAAATCGCCGAGGAGAGCCGCCGCTATGAACCCGGCGAGCGCTCCTGCAAGGCTAAACTTGGGCGCAGAAGAGGCACTGGGTGCGCGCAGGATTAGAGTCACGCTAGCGAGCAGGCTAAGGCCCAAAAGGATCGAGGACACGGGCGGCTCTGGCCAGAGATCCGCGATTACTCGCTCTACAAAGGGCTGCGGCGCGAGGTTTGGTCGAAGGCTCGCCCAAGCGGTGGCGAACAGGCCCAAGCCGCCAATGGCGGCCGCCCTGCGATCGTGTTCGGCTAAAGCGAGGCCGAAGGATGCGCCCGTAAGCGCCAGCGTCGAGGCGGCGTCAGGCTGGAACGTCGCGACGACCAAAGCGATCAGCAGTAAATATGGTCCAAAGTCCTCATCCCGCGCGCTCAAGACCGAAAGTGCCGGGATCACCATCAGGCCGACGTGAAGCGTGAACCCACCAAGCGAGAACCAACGGGTAATGCCCTCAACCTCAGGCCCCAGACGCAATGTGAGCGCCAAGAGCAGCAAGACAGCGATAGCGCCACCGCGCTCGAGCATGTCGGACTTTGGGAACCACCCAAACAGCGCCCATGCCGATCCAGCCATCAGCGCGCCGGCGTTGATCAGGACATAGCTGTTCGGCGCGCCAAACAGCGCGAGATAGGCAAGCCCGGCGAGGCCCGGGACCAAAAGGGGAAGCGCCGCCAAACCACGCTCGAAAAACGAGGGGCCGGCGGCGCTTTCGCCTATCATGGGGTCGGCCATCATGGCCTACATATGGATCGGCTTGCCCTGGACCGCCATCGCCGCTTCCTTGAAGGCTTCGGCGTGGGTGGGGTGCGCGTGGCAGGTGTAGGCGATGTCTTCGCTCGTAGCGCCGAATTCCATCGCCTGCGCGGCCTGCGCGATCATGGTGCCCGCCAGCGTGTTGATCATCCACACGCCGATCACGCGGTCGGTCTCCGCATCGGCGATGACCTTCACAAAACCATCGGTGTCGCGGTTCGCCTTGGCGCGGCTGTTGGCCATCATCGGGAACTTGCCGACCTTGATCGCCTTTTTATCGCCGCCCGCGCGCTCGATCGCTTCTTCCTGCGTCAGGCCCACGCCTGCGATTTCGGGTGAGGTGTAGACGACGTTGGGGATCACATCGTGGTTCACGATGCCGGTCATTCCAGCGATGTTTTCCGCCACCGCGATGCCTTCATCTTCGGCCTTGTGCGCCAGCATCGGGCCTTTGACAACGTCGCCAATGGCCCAGACGTTGTCGACCGCCGTTTTGAAGGTGTGGTCGATGTCTACCCGCCCGCGATTGTCAAGTTGGAGGCCAGCGCGGTCGAGTTCGAGCCCTTCGGTGTTGGGGCGACGACCGATGGAAACGAGCACGTGGCTGGCTTCGATGGTCTGTTCGTCGCCGCCAGCCGACTTCTCGACCGTCAGAGTGACTTTCTTGCCCTTGACCGACGCGCCAGTGACCTTGTGGCCAAGCATCATGTCGATGCCCTGCTTCTTGAAGATCTTGGCCGATTCCTTGCGCACTTCCTCGTCCATGCCGGGTAGCAGCTTGTCAAGGAATTCAACCACGGTGACTTTCGCACCCAGGCGGCGCCACACGCTGCCAAGCTCAAGCCCGATCACGCCGCCGCCGATGACGACAAGATGTTCGGGCACCTCTTCGAGTTCGAGCGCGCCGGTGGAGTCGACGATACGTTTCTTGTCATTATCGACGTCGACGCCGGGCAGGGGCGTGACGCTGGAGCCGGTGGCGATGACAATGTCTTTCGCGGTCACGGTGTCTTCACCGACTTTCACGGTGTGCGCGTCAACAAAAGAGCCCAGACCCTTGAGCCAGGTGACCTTGTTCTTCTTGAACAGAAATTCGATCCCGCCGGTAAGCTCGCCCACCGCCTTGGTCTTTTCGGCCATCATCTTGTCGAGATCGAGCGTGACTTCGCCGCCCAGACCCCAGGTGGCCATGTGGCCGTTATGTGCGTGGTCGTAGAGCTCCGATCCGTGCAGCAGCGCCTTGGACGGGATACAGCCCACGTTGAGGCAGGTGCCACCCAAAGTCTCGCGGCTTTCAACGCAGGCGGTTTTCAGGCCCAGTTGCGCCGCGCGGATAGCGGCCACATAGCCGCCCGGGCCAGCGCCGATGACGAGAACGTCGTAGTCGTATTCAGCCATTTTCTTCGCTCCGTTCATGCGTTCCTGCGAACGCAGGAACCCAGCAAGGGCATTTCTTCGTTGCCTGGACTCCTGCGTTCGCAGGAGATCACCGATTTATGTCAGGCCAAAGATCACGCCAATCCGGGTTATCCTTTTCAATCAGTTCGAGCTTCCAAGCTCGTTTCCATTTCTTGATTTGGGCCTCGCGAGCCCGCGCGTCATGCAAATTGGGATAGTGTTCGACCCAAACAAGCCGCGTGCAGCTATACTTCTTTGAAAAGCCTTCAATAATGCCTTGTCTATGCTGCCAAATCCGATGGTGAAGGTCGCTGGTGACACCGAGATAGAGAGTGCCATTTCGCTTGCTAGCCAGCAGATAAAGCCATCCTTCTTTCATTCGTTGCCCTGATATGGCTTCGTGATTTCCTGCGAAAGCAGGAATCCAGTGGCGTGGCGCTCTGTATGTCTGGACTCCTGCGTTCGCAGGAGATCACAAGGCCTAATTGAGCGCATCGCATCTCCTACAAATCAATCAGCATCCGCGTGGGATCTTCGATCGCTTCCTTGATGATCTTGAGCGCGGTCACCGCCTCGCGGCCGTCGATCAGACGGTGGTCATAACTAAGCGCGAGATACATCATCGGGCGGATCTCGACCTGGCCGTTGATCGCGACCGGGCGATCCTCGATGCGGTGGAGGCCCAGCACGGCGCTTTGCGGCGGGTTGATGATCGGGGTGCTCATCAGCGAGCCAAACACACCGCCGTTTGAGATCGTGAAAGTGCCGCCGGTCATATCGGCCATGGTCAGCGTGCCTTCCTTGGCGCGCTTGCCGAAGTCGGCGATGTCTTTCTCGATCCGGGCAAAACCCTTGTCCTGGCAATCGCGGATCACCGGAACGACAAGGCCGTTGGGCGCGGAGACAGCGACTGAGATGTCGACATAGTCGTGATAAACGATCTCTTCGCCATCAATGTACGCGTTGACCGAAGGCACGTCTTTCAATGCCAGGCAAGCGGCTTTCGCGAAGAAGCCCATAAAGCCGAGGCGGATATCGTGTTTCTTCGCGAACAGGTCTTTATATTTGGTGCGCGCTTCGATGACGGCGCTCATGTCAACATCGTTGAACGTGGTGAGCAGCGCGGCTTCCTCCTGCGCACCTTTCAAACGCTTGGCGATGGTCTGGCGCATCCGGGTCATCTTCACCCGTTCCTCGCGGCGCTCACCCGTTGCGGCCGGAGCCGGGGCTGCGGCGGGAGCCGGAGCGGGCGCAGGGGCTTGTGTCTTGGCCTTGGCGGCGGCGATCACGTCTTCCTTGGTCAGGCGGCCGTCTTTGCCGGTGCCTTTAATCGTGCCCGGGTCCACGCCGTGTTCCAACACCGCGCGGCGCACAGCGGGAGACAGCGTTGCAGCGGCAGCGGAGGCCTCGGCGGAAGGCGCTTCCTTGGTAGCAGCGGGGGCGGGCGTTTCGGCCTTCGCGGCGGCGGGAGCGGTGGATGCGGCCGCGCCTTCCTCGATTATCGCGATAACCGCGCCAACCTCGACCGTGTCGCCTTCGGCGGCCTTGTGCTCGCTCATCACGCCGGCGACGGGCGAAGGCACATCGACCGCAACCTTGTCGGTCTCCAGCGAGGCGATGGGTTCATCGACCGCGACCGCGTCGCCCGGCTGCTTGAGCCATTCGCCGATTGAGCCTTCGGTTACGGATTCTCCCAGAACGGGGACGGTGATTTCAGTGGCCATGTTGTGTGATCCCTTTGGGCCTGAGAAAGTCGATTATTCGGCAAGCCCGAGCGCTTCAGCGACGAGCTTTTCCTGTTGCTGTTTGTGACGGATGGCGAGCCCGGTTGCGGGCGAAGCTGAAGCGTTGCGTCCCGCGTAGACCGGACGTTTGCCGTCGTGCCCGCCCGCGTTCAGAGCCTCTTCGATCTGGCTTTCGACGAAGAACCACGCGCCGTTATTCTTGGGCTCTTCCTGACACCAGACGACTGTTTCGAGATTTTTCATCCGCGACAGGCGCAGAGCGAGCGGGTTGCCGGGGAAGGGATAAAGCTGTTCGATCCGCACGATGGAGACATCGTCGAGGCCCTTCGCGTCGCGCTCTTCGATGAGGTCATAAGCGACCTTGCCCGAACACAGCACAAGCCGCTTGATCTTCGCATCCGCCGCGCTGTCGGGCTCCATCGAGGGGTCCGATTTGATCCGCATAAAGTGGTTCTCGCCGAGAAATTCCTCGCGCTGGCTTTTCGCCATCGGGTGACGCAGCAAGCTTTTGGGCGTCATAATAACAAGCGGTTTGCGGAACGGGCGCAGCATCTGGCGGCGCAGCACGTGGAAATAGTTAGCCGGCGTCGTGATGTTGCAGACCTGAATGTTGTCGTCCGCGCACAGCTGCAAGAAACGCTCAAGGCGTGCGGAGGAGTGCTCCGGCCCCTGACCTTCATATCCGTGCGGCAAAAGCAGCACCAGACCGTTAGCGCGCAGCCACTTGGATTCGCCCGACGCAATGTACTGATCGATCATGATCTGCGCGCCATTGGCGAAATCGCCAAATTGCGCTTCCCACATGACCAGGCTCTTCGGGTCTGCCATGGCAAAGCCGTATTCGAAGCCGAGCACGCCGTATTCGGACAGTGTGCTGTCATAGACCTCGAACTTGCCGTGCGGCAGGGTTGAGAGCGGGATGTACTTGTTCTCGTTGGTCTGATCGACCCACACCGCGTGGCGCTGAGAGAAGGTGCCGCGTCCCGAATCCTGACCCGACAAACGCACGCCATAGCCTTCCATCACGAGGCTGCCGAAGGCGAGCGCTTCGGCGGTGGCCCAGTCAAAGCCTTCACCGGTTTCGAACATCTTGGCTTTGGCGGAAAGCACGCGGCCCAGCGTTTTGTGGATGGTCAGATCATCCGGGACCGTGGTCAACTTGGAACCGAGGCTATCGAACATTTTGGGCTCGATCGCGGTTTCGGTGTTGCGCCGCGCATGCTCGGGGTCCGCCGGCTTGTTAAGACCAGCCCAGCGTCCGCCAAACCAGTCGGCGTCGTTCGCCTTGTAGCTCTTGGCCGCTTCGAATTCGCTCTCCAGTTCGGCGACAAACTCACTGCACACCGTCTCGCGGTGGCCCTTATCGATCACGCCTTCCTTGATGAGGCGATCTTCGTAGTGAAAGCTCACCTTGGGATGCTTGCGGATTTCGTCGTACATCAAAGGCTGAGTGAACTTGGGTTCATCGCCCTCGTTGTGGCCGAACCGGCGATAGCACCACATGTCGATCACGATATCGCGGCCGAACTTCTGGCGGTATTCGACCGCCAGCTTGCACGCAAAGGTCACCGCTTCGGGATCATCGCCGTTGACGTGCAGGATCGGGGCCTGAACACCCTTTGCCACATCGCTCGGATAGGGCGAGGACCGCGCAAATTTGGGCGAGGTCGTAAAGCCGATCTGGTTATTGATGATGAAGTGGATGCAGCCGCCGGTGTCGTAGCCGGGCACGCCGGAGAGCGAGAGGCTTTCCCACACCACACCCTGGCCCGCGAACGCCGCGTCGCCGTGGATCAGGACAGGCAGAACCTGCTGCTTTTCCGACAGATCATCGCGGATGGCTTGCTGAGCGCGGCTCTTGCCAAGCACGACCGGGTTCACCGTTTCAAGGTGCGAGGGGTTGGGGGTCAGCGACATGTGGACGCTGATGCCGTCAAATTCGCGGTCGGTGCTGGTGCCCAGGTGATATTTCACATCGCCCGATCCGCCGACATCTTCGGGATTGGCGGTGCCGCCGGAAAATTCGTGGAAGATTACCTTGTAAGGCTTGGCCATCACATTCGCGAGGACGTTCAAGCGCCCGCGGTGCGCCATGCCATAGATGATCTCACGCACGCCCGCGCTGCCGCCATGCTTGATGACCGCTTCCAATGCGGGGATCATGCTCTCGCCGCCGTCGAGGCCGAAACGCTTGGTCCCGACATACTTCTTGCCGAGGAATTCCTCGTACTGCTCACCACGGATCACGGCCGCGAGGATTGCCTTCTTGCCTTCAGACGAGAACTGGATCGTGTCGCCGGGACTTTCAAATTTGTCCTGAAGGAAGCGGCGTTCCTCAGTGTCGGCGATGTGCATGTATTCCAGGCCAACCTTGGCGCAGTAGACTTCCTTGAGGCGCTGATGCAGCTTGCCGATTGTGGTCCATTCGAGGCCCAGGACGTCGCTGACATAGACGTCTTCGTCTTCTTGGCCGGCCAGCCCATGATATTCGAGCGTCAGGTCCTCGATCTCACCCAGCTTGGTCGAGACTTTCAGCGGATCCAGATCGGCGGCGATATGGCCACGCACACGGTAAAGCCGAACCAGAGTCATCGCCTTGTTCGAGATGTCCGCGGCGTGTTGCAGCGCGTCTTTATCGAGGGGCTTGCCCGCGGCTTTGGCGGCCTTGTCAATTTTGCCCTTCAACTGATCGAGCGTCATCTGCGTCGGATCCATCGCAGCTGCGAGATCCGCGCTGGATTCACTGACGGTGTCGAGCCACTTCGCGTTCCCCCAAGATGGGCCGGGTTGCGGGCCTTCCTGATCGGTGAGGTCCGGGATGAAGTTTTTGCTCTGCTCGTTCATACTCATCGCGAGTCCCCGCGCCGGCGGGGACCTCCTTCAGTTAGAGTGCGGAATGGACTTCGAAAGATCGTCCCACGCCGGATTGCGCTCCTCGATCCTTTTGACTTTCCATTCCCGGTTCGACTTCTTCATTCGTTTCTCAGCGCGCTGCGCGTCGTTGAGGTCTTCGAACCATTCGGACCAAACAAGGCGGTGGCAATTGTACCTTTTGGTGAAGCTGGAGACCTTGCCGAGCCGGTGCTGTTCGATCCGGGGCGCAAGATCAGCCGTAACTCCGATGTAAAGGACGCCGTCCCTCTTGTTGGTCAGGATGTAAACGAAGCCTCCTCTTACCATTCTGTGAGTCCCCGCGAAGGCGGGGACCTCCCTCAATTCAGCACGAGGTCCCCGCCTTCGCGGGGACTCACGCTACCGCTCAGGCCATTTCCTTCAGCATGGCGTCCAGCGTGGTGCCAAGCTCGCTGGGCGAGGGCGAGACACGGATGCCGGCGTCTTCCATCGCCGCGATCTTGTCCTCCGCGCCGCCTTTGCCGCCCGAAACAATCGCGCCCGCGTGGCCCATGCGGCGGCCCGGAGGCGCCGTGCGGCCCGCGATAAAGCCGACGGTCGGCTTCGAACGGCCTTTGGCGGCTTCCTGCTTGAGGAATTCCGCCGCTTCTTCTTCGGCCGATCCACCGATCTCGCCGATCATGATCATCGATTTGGTTTCCGGATCGTCGAGGAAGAGGTCGAGAACGTCGATAAAGTTGGTGCCGTTGACCGGGTCCCCGCCAATGCCGACCGCCGTGGTCTGGCCGAGGCCCACGGCCGTCGTCTGGTGCACGGCTTCGTAGGTGAGCGTTCCCGAACGGCTGACCACGCCGACGCTGCCCTTCTTGAAGATGCTTCCCGGCATAATGCCGATCTTGCATTCTTCCGGCGTCAACACGCCGGGGCAGTTCGGCCCGACCAGGCGCGACTTGGAGCCGGTAAGAGCCGCCTTGGCGCGGACCATGTCGAGCACGGGGATACCTTCGGTGATGCAGATGATGAGTTCGATTTCCGCATCGATAGCCTCACAAATCGCATCAGCGGCAAAAGGCGGGGGCACGTAGATGCACGAAGCGGTCGCCCCGGTCGCGGCCTTGGCTTCGGACACGGTGTTGAACTGCGGCACGCCGATATGCTCGGTTCCGCCTTTGCCCGGCGTAACACCCGCCACCATCTGCGTGCCATAATCGATGGCCTGCTGGGTGTGGAAGGTACCTGTGTTGCCGGTCATCCCTTGGGTGATGACCTTGGTGTCTTTGTTGATTAGGATGCTCATTGCGGTGCTCTATCCTTCTTCCGTCATACCGGCGAAGGCCGGTATCCAGTGAAACAAAGTGCCGTCCTAGCCAATTCTGGACCCCGGCCTTCGCCGGGGTGACGGTGGGTTTTAACTACAAATCAATTCGAACAGATCGTTCCAGTCAGGGTTTTTCTCTTCGATCACGCGCAATTTCCAAGCGCGCTTCCATTCCTTCATTTGGCGTTCACGGGCGATGGCGGCTTCGATCGTGTCGTGGCGCTCAAACCAGACGAGCATCTTGCAGCCATGCTTCTTCGTAAAGCCTTCGATCAATCCTTCTCGATGTTCCCAAACGCGTTGTGCTAGATCGCTGGTCACACCAATATAAATCGTCCCATTCCTGCGGCTTGCCATGATGTAGACACAGCCGCCCTTTGTCATACGCCTTCGCCCACTGGACCCCGGCCTTCGCCGGGGTGTCGGTGGGTGAGAGGGTTACGCAAGGCTGCAATCCAGCGCCTTGCACGCCTCGAGCAGTTCTTCGACTGCGTCGGTGCTGACCTTAAGGTTGGCTTTCTCTTCGTCGCTCAGTTCGATCTCGACCACGTCTTCGGTGCCGCCTGCGCCCAGAACGGTGGGGACGCCGACATACATGCCTTCAAGGCCATATTTGCCTTCAACGAAGCTGGCGCAGGGCAGGATGCGCTTGCTGTCGCCCAGATAGGCTTCGGCCATCGCGATCGCGCTCGTAGCGGGGGCGTAGTACGCCGAACCGTTGCCCAGCAGCTTGACGATCTCGCCGCCGCCCGCGCGGGTGCGCTTGACGATTTCGTCGAGACGGTCTTCCGAAACGCCCTTGATCTTGGCCATATCCTTCACCGGGATGCCGTTGATCGTCGAGTAGCTGAGCACCGGGACCATCGTGTCGCCGTGGCCGCCAAGCACGAAGGCGTTCACGTCCTTGACGCTGCACTCAAACTCCCAAGCGAGGAAGGTCGCGAAACGCGCGCTGTCGAGCACACCCGCCATGCCGACCACCTTGTTGTGGGGCAGGCCGGAAAATTCGCGCAGCGCCCAGACCATCGCATCCAATGGGTTGGTGATGCAGATAACAAACGCGTCGGGGCAGTTGTTCTTGATGCCCTCGCCGACGGCTTTCATCACTTTCAGGTTGATGCCCAGCAGATCGTCGCGGCTCATGCCCGGTTTGCGCGGAACACCCGCGGTAACGATGACAACGTCGGCGCCCGCAATGTCAGCGTAATCATTCGATCCGGTGATCTTTGCGTCGAACCCTTCGATCGGGCCGCATTGCGACAGGTCGAGAGCTTTACCCTGAGGCATGCCTTCGGCGATGTCGAACAGGACGATGTCGCCCATTTCTTTCTTGGCAGCGAGGTGGGCGAGCGTGCCGCCGATCATGCCGGAGCCGATGAGCGCAATCTTTTTGCGGGCCATAAAGTCAGTAATCCTTCCCAGATCCCTCGGGACGGCAAACTGTTGGTGTTGGGGCCGCGAATGATACGGCGTAAGTCTGACCCCCATCCCGTCGCGGTCAGACCAACCCTTCGAGGTGCGGGTTAGGCCTCTCATCGGGGCATTGCAACCATCAAAAGGTCGCATAGACAGGTTTTATTTGCGCATAGTTCGCAATAGCATTAAAGGCTTTGAAATCGAGCGACATTGCCCGGGTGGCCGTCATGAATCGATCCAACTGGCCGATAAATGACAGAAAACCGCCCCTACGATGGCACGGTGGCCAAACTCAGGCGCGCAGAGCGGGGCGTTCGCAGTTCGTTGGCTCGCGTTCCTGCATCAACAGCATCGCCGCCAGATAGTCCGGGACCGCGCGGCTGAAATAGAAGCCCTGGCCCAGCGTGCAACCCGCCTCGCGCACGGCTTGCACTTGCTCAATCGTCTCAAGTCCCTCAGCGACGATCTCCATCTCCAGTGTGTTGCCCATCTCGGCAACCGCGCGAATGATCGCGTCGCTGCGGCGGCCAACCTTTGCGCCGGAGACAAAGCTGCGATCGACCTTGATCTTGTTGAAGGGGAAACGGTTGATGTAGCCGAGCGAGGAATAGCCGGTGCCAAAATCATCCAGCGCGAATTTCACACCGAGGGACGACAGCTCCTGAATGAAATTGCTGGTGGCGTGATTGTCTTCGATCAAGAGGCTCTCGGTCACCTCCAACTCAAGCCGATTGGGGTTGAGACCCGCTCTTTGCAGCGCGCTGACGATGCCGAGCGCCGCGCCAGGCGCGCGGATTTGCAGGGGCGATAGGTTCACTGCGAGCGTTACATCGTCGGGCCACTGCGCTGCGATGCCGGCGGCTTGCGCTGTGATCCAGTTGCCAAGTGTCAGGATAAGGCCGGTTTCTTCGGCCACCGGGATGAATTCGCTGGGGCTCAGCTCGCCCTTTTCGGGGTGGAACCACCGCACCAGCGCTTCGAAGGTGCGGATTTTGCCCGTTTCCAGATCAACGATCGGTTGGAAAAAGATCGACAGCTCGTCGCGCTGAATGGCGGTGCGCAGTTCGTCCTCGATCTCGCGGCGGCGCACCAGATCGCGGGTCATCGATTGGTCAAAGAAACAGGTCTGCGAACGCCCTCCCACTTTTGCGTGATAGAGCGCTAGATCGGCGTTCTGCATAAGTGTGTCCGCGTCCTTGGCGTGGTCCGGCAGCAAAGCGACGCCGACAGAAGCGCGCACTTCCAAGCGGTCGCTTTCCACGTTTACGGGTCGCATCACCTCGGCGTGGATCTCGCTCGAAAGGCGTTCCGCGTCCTTGATGTCCGTGATGGGACAGAACATCACGAACTCATCGCCGCCAAAACGTGAGACCGTCGAATCCTCTGGGCACAGCACGCCCAAGCGTCGACCGATTTCGTTGAGCACCCGATCCCCAACCGGATGACCCAGAAGATCGTTCACCTCCTTAAATCGGTCGAGATCGATCCAGAACAGCGCCAGTCGTTCATCCTCGCGGATGCGCATCATGGTTTCCACCAAGGCGTAATTAAGGCCAGCGCGGTTTGAAAGCCCGGTCACAACATCAGTCCGCGCGAGCGCTTGCATCTTGTCGGCCAATTCAGAGCTTCTCTCAGCCGCGGTGATCGACCTGCGCAGGATCTTGGCGATATTTCCTGAAATCTTGTTCATCCCAGCGTTTAGGAAAATGATGGTGGCCGCGAATGTGATTGACAGCACCGTACCCTGTACCAGCGAGACGAGCGCGATGGGCATTGACACCAGCGCCAACTGGCCCAGCGCAATGGTTGGACGCCCGGCGTTGCGCGCGGCGACACCCACGCCAAAGCACAGCGCGTTGGAAATCATAAGCAGGCGCGCCTCGGCCGCTGCCTCAACCACGAGCGTCATGGCCGCGGTTCCCCCCAGCAGAACCGCGTAGGTGAACGCGCCGATCTCATACGCCATTTCGAGGCGATGGGTGCTGCTTTGCGAGGTTTCGAAAGACACGCTGTAGGCCATGATGACGCGCGCGATGGCGACAACAGTGAGCGCGGTAAACGCAGCCCAAAAAACGGGAGCGTCGATGACATAGGCAGAGATGCCGACTGCGACGACACCCGCAATCGCGCCAAAAGCGAGGCTGGATGGTTCAGAATAGAGTGAATGGACAAGAACCCGCCGAGCGCGCTCTGGCACCGTGTCACCACGGTTGTTCAGTCGGTCTCGCATGTTTGCGAGCGATAAAAGCCTGTCCGTCCCCATGTCTCCTTCGCCGTAGGGCAAAGAGGTCAAGTCGCCGTTAACGCGGCTCCAATATGGCTAACAGGGCCCTGTTTTCGTTTCGGACCAGACCGTTGCGCAGGGGCTTGCGTGCCTATGCAGGCTTTGGGGCGAGCCGCTCGACTTCGTGTCCCATACGGCGGTCCAGCGTCCGGGTGATGCCCAGCCACCAGTCAAACGCCTGATGGTCATTCGCTCTCGACGCCGCCTGCGCTTTGGCGCGGGCGATGCGCGCGGCGCCCAGGCCGTGTTCGGCAAAGTGTTCGAGTGCGGCGCGCAGCACCTGATCGCTCAGCGCACGCGTGCAAGCGGGCGGGCCGTTATCGT
Organism: Pseudomonadota bacterium; assembly: GCA_039814925.1. GTDB lineage: Bacteria > Pseudomonadota > Alphaproteobacteria > Sphingomonadales > Sphingomonadaceae > Erythrobacter. The sequence continues at coordinate 48,482 of JBCCAH010000012.1, read as the reverse complement.
TGGCGACACGCTGGATGGATTGAGCGATCAGCGCTTGGGCGCCGGGCTCGTAAGGGGACAACCGCCGCGCAGCAAAGGCGCTTGAGGTCGCGGCGGCAAAGCGGATCGTCATTTAGCCGATTCCTAAAAAGGGCGCGCGGCGATTGACTGTCCGAGTTTAAGGCAACCCATCAGGTTGGCTGCGCTCGGAGCGCCGCGGCGAAATACGTGAGACACCCTATGTAGTTTCCGTGGGCTAAAGCTTGGTGTTCGGACAGGGTTGAGCGCGCGTTAACCGTGTTTGAAATAGGCCGTGACTGGGCCGAAGGAACGCGCGCAGGGTCTTACGAAGAGGGGCCCTCAGGCGCGTCTTCGTCCGCGTCCTTGTCGCCCAGATTGAGTTGGCTGGGATCGACCTTCCATTGGCCTGCGCGCGCGTATTCCTTGCGCGCTTGGCCAGAAGTGGAAAGCTCCGGGTCGGCAAGCGGAGGGTCGCTTTGCAAGGGCGAGGCCGTGGTGGCGGTCTTGGGCTCCGGGATGCTGGCGCTCAACACGCCCTTCTCGACAGCCAGAACCGGCGCGGATGTGGACACCCGGGCGCGCGCCGACGCGGTGGGTTCGGTTCCACTGTAGGTGTGGCTGAACGCGGCTTTCTCGCCGACGCTTCCGCGGTTGCGATAGAAACGGTGCGCCCCAATCACGCCGACCGTGTCCAGCGTCTTGGCCCAATACGGATCAACCCAAAGCGTGTGGTAATGCGTCGCGTGGCCAATGGGAGCGTAGACCGATCCGCTAAGCGCTTCGGCGGCAATGCGCTGGGCTGCGCTCCACGTCTTGCCGCGCAAGGTGGAGGGCGCGCGCCGAGACAGGCTGCCGTCGCAGGTGAAGCTGAATTGGCACCCGGTTGAGCGCTGCGACCCTTCATAGACCACGCCGCACACGCTGCCGGGCCAGGAGGGGTGCGCCACGCGATTGAGGACGACCTGCGCGACGGCGCGCTTGCCCGCTTCGCTCTCGCTGGCCGCTTCGTACCATATGGCTTGCGCAAGGCAGTCCTGCGCGCGGGTGTAACTTGCTCCGGTCCCTGCGACAAAGGCGCGGGCGGCGGGGCCCGCGTCGATCAACGAGCCGACTTCACGCTCATCCGCGCCGCGATCGAGCGGGTCACTCGCGGGCAGGGCGACCAAAACCTTTGGCGGATCGGCGAGGTAGTAAAAGGCAGAGCCCGGAAAGCTCATCCCCGGTTTCTCAAACGCCATCACGCTTTCGTCATAAGCGATGGTCGCAAGGGTGTCAGGTTCCGTCGGAGCGTCACCGGCGATCGCGCCAAAGTCGCCGGGCGCAGCCATCGCGGGCACGGCCAGAACGGCCAGCACGATGGCCAGCCGTTTGCGCAACGCGGTGTTGAGCGACCATTTCGAAGAGGGCGCGGGTGTCGGTTCGACCGCAGGCTCTTTCTCCGGCTCGATCAGTGGCTTGGACGCACGCGCACGGCCCAGCTGGATCGCGGGCGGCGGGGTGAACTCGGCGTTCAATGGGATCGAAGAGCGGTGCGTGGTCATAGCGCGCCTCTGCGCGTAGCGATTGAGGCGCGCTGTAACGACTGACGCTTCGTGGCCGTCCCGAATGCGGACAGGCAAGGCGAAGGTGTTAACGCTTGCGATGGGGAAGGGCGCTGCCTATCGCGGAGAGCGTGATGACACGGGGTCTGGCGACATGTCTTGGCGTATGGGCCACCGCGGCCATGCTATGCGGCTGCGCGCCGACAGCGGAGCCGAAAGCGGCCACGAATGCGCCGACTTTTGTAAGCCTTAATCCGTGTCTGGATGCGATTTTGGTTGAGGTGGCCGCGCCCCAACAGATCCTCGCCCTTTCGCATTACAGCCGCGATCCGAACGCCTCATCGATAACCTCCAAAGTGGCGCGGCGCTATAATTACACGGGCGGAACAGCCGAAGAGGTGCTTGCGCTCAACCCGGATATCGTGCTCGCTTCGACATATATGGATCCCGCCACCCGCTCAGCGCTTGAACGATCGGGTTTGCGAGTGGAAACGTTTGGCAGTCCGACAAGTGTCGAAGCCAGCTTTGAGCAGGTGCAGAGTTTGGCGTCCTTCACGGGCGCACCGGCCCGCGCGAAGCCACTCTTACGCGATCTGAAAGTCAAACGATGGCCACCCGTAGCACCCGAGCTTGTTCATGGACCGAAGTGGCCGCCCCGATCCGATCCATCGGTGCTGTTGTGGCAGGCTGGGGAGATCGTGCAGGGCGAACAAACACTGATCGCGCAATTGCTCGCGGAATCGGGCTTTGTCAGCCACGCTCAAAAACGCGGTCTTGGGCAGGCGGACCGCGTGGCGCTCGAAGAGGTGTTGGCCGATCCGCCGGATTTGCTGTTGGTCGCGGGCGAGAGCGCTGGGCAACAACATAAAGCGTTGCAGAAGCTGGAAAGCGTGCGGATTGCGTCATTCGATCCCAGGCTCTTCTATTGCGGTGGTCCCTCGATACCGTCCGCTCGCGATGAGCTCGCCAAGCTGCGAATGTCGTTTGTGGATAGCGGCGAGTGACCCGCGCCAACGTGATCTTCGCCGCCTTGCTCGCGCTGCTTGTCCCGCTCTCGCTGCTGGCCGGGCGTGTGTGGATCAATCCGCTAACCGGAACCGGACCGAACGACACGCTGATCCTGATGGAATTGCGCCTGCCGCGCGCGGTCTTGGCCGTGGTGATCGGCGCGGGGTTGGGCGCAGCGGGGGCCGCGATGCAGGGCTATTTGCGCAACCCGCTGGCCGATCCCGGCCTGTTCGGTATCGCACCCACCGCCGCGTTGGGCGCGGTGGCGAGTTTCTGGTTCGGCGCCGCTTTGCCGCCCGTTCTGGCCGCTTACAGCCTGCCCGCCTTCGCGCTGTTCGGAGCGGGGCTCGCCATGGGACTGCTCGCCTTGATCGCGGGACGCTCGCTCAGCGATGGCGCGGCGGGAGCGGGCGGGGGCATAGCGCTGTTCACGCTCGCCGGGTTGATGATCGCGAGCCTTGCCGGAGCGCTGACCGCGCTGGCGATCACGTTGTCGCCCAACGCCTTTGCGCTCTCGCAGATCGTGATGTGGCTGAACGGCGCGCTGACCGACCGATCCTGGAACGAGGTCTGGATTGCAGGACCGTTGGTGAGCGCGGGCATCGTCGCGCTGGCTCGAACGGCGCGATCGCTTGATGCGCTGACCTTGGGTGAGGAAGCCGCCCGCTCGCTGGGCGTGGACCCGCGCGCGCTGTTGTGGTGGTTGATCATCGGTATCGGCCTGACTGTCGGCGCTAGCGTTGCGGTGGCGGGGATTATTGGCTTTGTCGGCCTGATCGTGCCGCATCTGGTGCGCCCGTTGACGGATCGACTGCCCTCCAGCCTGATCGCGCCCAGCGCCTTGGCGGGCGCGTGCCTTGTGCTGGTCGCCGACAGCGTGGTGCGCATCCTGCCGCTCGTCACCGAATTGCGGCTGGGCATCGCGCTTTCGCTGATCGGCGCGCCGTTCTTCTTGTGGCTGCTGCTGCGCCTGCGCCGAGGAGCCTTGTGATGAGCGACCTAGTTGCACAGGATCTGGCCATCGAGCGCGGCGGTCGCCGCGTGGTCGCCAGCATTAGCGCCAGCCTCGCGCCCGGAACGCTCACCGCGATCTGCGGTCCGAACGGTGCGGGCAAGTCCAGCCTGCTGCTTGCGCTGGCTGGATTGTTGCCACCCGCCCAAGGCACCGTGCAGATCGCGAACGAAAGCGTCGCCACGCTAAACCCCAAGAGCCGTGCACGCGCCATCGGCTATCTTCCGCAAGGCAGCGATATCGCGTGGGATGTGTCTGTGGAGAGTCTCGTCGCGTTGGGCCGACATTCCTACGGAGACGCGGCGCGCAACAGTGGGCACGAAGCCGTGGCCAAGGCGCTGGCCGCGACGCATATGCAGGACTTCACGCATCGGCCTGCCAGCCAGCTTTCCGGCGGCGAGAAAGCGCGCGCTCTTTTGGCGCGTGTGCTGGCGGGGGAGCCGCAATGGATTCTCGCCGATGAACCGCTCGCCGCGCTCGACCTGTCGCATCAGCTTGCGCTGATCGCGCACCTCAAGGCCTGCGCCGCAGCCGGGCGGGGTGTCGTGATGGTGCTGCACGATCTGGGCCTCGCCATGAACCACGCGGATCGCGCGCTGGTGTTGAAAGAGGGAGCGCTGATTGCCGATGGCCCGCCGCACGAGGCGCTGTCGTCCCGAGTGATCGAACAGGGGTGGGGCGTGGCCTCGACATGGCTGGGCGGACCGGGCGCGCGCGCCCTGGTCGCAAATCCCGAAAACGCCTGAGCTTGGAAATTCGCCGATAGTAAAGGTGCGCGAGGGGCTGGGGGAACCTCCCCCTCGCGCTGGGTCCCTTTGCAGCAAATGCGGAACCCTTGGTGCGACCCGAAGGGTAACGTGACATTTATTAGCAAAGAGACCTGTCAATTACCCCAATCTAGGGGATCGCACGCCTTAAGATTTTCTACAGGGGCTAGGTGGGCAGCCAAGGAAAAGTGCGCCCCTGAGCTGCAAAATCCAACGATGCCGGACCCCGATTGACTGAGGGGGCCCGGCATCTGGAGCGAGGGTAAGGATCGCTCCGGGAGGGGAGAGGTTTTGGCCGGAAAGAGGGATGCATTCCGGCCAAACGGGGTGTTTCGGGCCTATTGAGCGACCAGGCGGATCACCCGTTCGCTCGCCTTGGCAAAGCGCTTGGTCTCGTATTCAGCGACCGCCAGATCACGCGATTGCTTGGCCACGGCCATCGTCTTGGCCTGGCACTTCTTGGCCGCCGTGCGATAGGCGAGCGGTCCCGTGGCCTGGCCGCACACCGTGTTGACCGCTTTCGCGATGCGGCGGTCGAGCACCTCGCGGCCAGATTGCGAATTGAGATTGAGATCGGCGATCGGAACGAGCACGCTCTTGCCTTCGGGTGCAGCCTGCGCGCTCGTAGCGGGAGCGGCGATAGCGGCGGTGAGTGCGAAGGCGGCGGCGAAAGTTTTGAAAGTGGTCATGGATCTTCTCCTCGTTGCGGTTTGGGCCGGCGCGGCCTGAACCGTTTGAAACACCCTCCCAACATTGGTGCGAGAGGGGCCGAACCGTGACCCTTGGTGTGAACCTCTGGTCCCGATCGGATGAGATGAAGAATGACCACATGAGGCTTATCGCGCTTTACACAAACGCAGAGTTCTCAGTGATTTTAGCCTTATGAAAACCTTATATCGCGCGGATTGGGGTGACTTTTGCCAGCGGGTAGGGTGAATATGCTTCTTGTGCCGCGAAAGAATCGCGTGGTCAGGGACCGACTGGATAAACGTTGCATTCTCAAGGCAGCGCGAAGGGATACTAAGTGACTCTCGGCATATCGGACGAGGAATTCGAAAACGCGATCGATGAAGCGGCGCGGTCCCGCCGTATTGATCTCGCGCACGCGCACGAATTTCCAGTGGGTCCGGTGCGGGTTGTCCCGTCCCTGCGCACAGTCAAAGGGCCCGATGGCGAAGAGGTTCTCGAGCCCAAGGTGATGCAGGTCCTTATCGCGCTCAATCAAGGCTTGGCCGAGGCGGGCGGTGACATCCTGTCGCGCGACGATCTGATTGAACGGTGCTGGGAAGGGCGTGTGGTGGGCGAAAGCTCGATCAACCGCGTGATCTCGCTGCTGCGCGCCGCGTTGAAGTCGGTGTCAGGCGAAACGCTTAAGGTCGAGAACGTGCCAAAGGTAGGCTATCGGTTGCTGCTCGCGCCCGATTGGGAGCCCGCCCCGGGCCCGGTCGAGCAAACGCAGGGACAATCGACCGCGCAAGCTTCAGACGCGCCCGAGCGCGGCAAAGAGCGCGCTGGGTCTGGCGTGCTCGCTGCGGGTCTTGCGGCCCTGCTGGCGATTTTGGTGGCGGCCTACGCGCTGTGGCCCAGCGCAAGCCCCGCTCCGGTCGAACGACTCAAAGTGGCCATGCTGCCTTTGAAAACGGGCGATGGGGTCGACCCGCTTTACGCACGCGGGCTCGAAGCTGAATTGCGCTCACAACTGGCGCGGATTGGCCAATTCGAAGTCACCAGCAGCGAAAGCGCTCGGCTGTTGTACGAACAAGGTCTGAGCGCGGATGAGATCTGCCGCAAGCTCGGCGCTGATTTCACCTGGGTCGGGGCGCTCAACGTTGAACCGGATCGCGTGACGCTGACATCCAGCCTGATCGAAGCCTCGACGAATGATCGCCCTTATCGTGAATCGCTCTCAAGCTCGCCGAGCGCCGCCCAAACCCTGCCGCTTCGATCCGCGCGCGCCATTGCAACCGCGCTGGGCCGGCCCGTCTCCGAGCGTTTGCCGCAACGCAATGTGTCAGCGGGCGATTATCGGCTTTACCTGACCGCTTTGGGCCTGATCAAAGGACGCGGGATCGAGCAACGCGAAGCGGCGCTTGAAATCATGCAGCAAGTCACCGCGAACAACCCCGAATTCGCGGATGGCTGGGCGGGGCTTGCCAAGGCCACCTACCTGTATCCGTCCAACAACAAGGCGGAGGTCGAGGCCAACCGGGCGGAGGCGGCAGACATTGTTGAGAAGGCGCTGGCGCTGGATGAGGATTCGGTCGACGCCCTGAAGGTCAAGGCCGTGATTGCGTCGACCCCTTCGGCGCAGCGCATCGCCTTGATCGATCGCGCCGTCGAACTTGATCCGGGCGATAGCGAGGCGTGGTTCTGGCGCGGTATCATTTACGATCAACTGGTGCTCGAGGCGGGCAGTCCCGTGGAAGGCGCCAAGCGCATGGTCGCGATCGATCCGCTGTGGCCGGCAAGCTGGCGCGTGTCCGAGCTGATCGCCAAGTTTGGCGATCTAGAGGGCGCGCTTGACGTTGAAGAAGCGATCGCGTCTGCCGCGATCACTCCATCGCAAGAGTATTTCAGCGAGGCGCGCCGAGCGATGCTGCGCGGTGATTTCTCCGCCTTTATCGAGTTTAGCCAGCGCGCCCAGCCCACCGCGACCCCGGCGGAACGCCGCTATGGCTCTCAGATTCAGCTGCGAATGATCCAACATCTGCTCGGTCTGCCCGTCGACGAGCTCGATTTTATGCCGCCTGAAATGAACGATCCGCTGATCGAGGCGGTGCAGGCCGGTGACCTTCCAAGCGCGCGCGAATTGGCGGCGGGCGACGCGGGTGGAGCGGACTTCTGGACAAAGTCCAAATTGGCCAGCCTCGCTTTGCCCCTGTTCATCAGCGAGGGACGCGAGGTGGAACTGGTCCGCTATTACGACGCCGCATTCCCGCGCCGTGACGACTTCCTCCGCTTCGCCGCGACCGAGGATCAGGCGCACAATATCATTCCCTCGGTTTCGCCCTATCTTGTCCTGGCGTTCCGCAAACTGGGGCGCGAAGAGGACGCCGCCTGGCAGACCGAGCGGATGCGCGAGCAGGTCGAGCGCTGGAAGGCAGCGGACACGGGATCGATTTACGCCGTGATCTACGAATTGATGCTCGCCGCCCTCGAAGGCGACCAAGCGGGCGCCGCCGCGATGGTTCAAAGGCTGCCCGATTTTGGTTGGCCCTATTCGATGGCGCACATCACACCGACCACCACAACGCTGCTGCGCGACGACCCGCTTTATGACCCCGTCCGCGACCTGCCCGAAGTGCGGGCGGTGATCGACCCGATCCGCGCCAACCTGGCGAAAGAGCGCGAAGAGGTGCTGGCGTTGGGGAGGTGAGGTTTAGAAGGTCTGAAAGGTGATTGATCGCCCTTCTTGCTCGGCTTCTTTCAGGAAATCTTGGAGTTCTTTGATTGTTTCTCTTGCCACAGTGGCTTCGCGAGAATCGCCGTCGAAGTCGATCTCGGTCGGTGGAAGCTTGTCCACGATGACCGACATTAGCCCGTCAGTGCCTCCAGGCGTCATGTGAACTGAACGACCCAGGACCGCTTCGGCGGCAACTCTCTCGACCGCCGAACGCTCCCGGACCTTGGTCGCAAAAATTGGATTGGGAGTGTACACTTGGTATGTGACTGGTGTGCCTATGCTGAGGAAATACGGGTTCCATTGGTCAAAAAGGAAGCGGCCGGCACCGTCCTCGTCTTCCAATTCGTAAACATTGGTATTGCCATCAATTGGTCCATCAGAAACTACGCCATTGCGTCTAGAATTGGGCATGAAATCTTCCCCTATTTTGCTTGCAACTAGATCCTTCGGAGCGTGACTGCGCTCGCACCGTTCCGCGTGTTACTTCGTTTTCTTTTCCCCCGGTTTGTCAGCCGCATCGCCCTTTTTATCCTCTGCCTTGTCTTCCTTTTTTGGAACACCAGGACATTGTCCGTTCGAGGGTTTTGGGCGGAAGGAAATACCAGAAGCTTCACTGCTTGCCCGCGGGCTCATCAAGAGCAGTTTTAGCGGCTCTTCCGCATCGAAGCCGAGCGTCTCGGGAACCTTCGGTATTGTTACTATGACGCTGTCCATATCGGGCGTCAGCGCGATGGCGCTTCCAGTGAGATTGGCGAACACGGTAGCGTCGTCACTTTGCCTAAAGACCATGACGCGTTCGGTGCGCCACAAGTTCTTCCCTTTGACGAGAACCTGCGTTGCGCTGCATTCGCTCAGGGGGCCACCCAAGGTTTCTGTGATTTGATAGGGGGCGAGGCTCAGTAAGCTGAAAATGGCGGACACACTTTCAAAGGCGTCCTGAGGAGCGGCTACCTGAACCGGTACAATCTCTTGAGTTAAAGCCGTTCCTAAGCTGCCCGTTGCCAATTGCGTAGGGGAGGGTGCCCAAACCTTGTCGACGCCCAAGCTAAATTCGGTCCACCATCCCGGAACGGCTAAATCCACTGAAAGGTCATGCGGTGTTACTTGCTGTTCGAGAAGGACGTTTCCCTTAGGATCAAGAACTGGAGTCGGACCAAAGACCCACCCAAAGACGCTTGATCTCTTCGTTGTATTGGTGGACCCGAGACCAGTCACGGTCCGGCTCTGTGCGTAGCCGACTACGGCAGGAACACGTTCTAGGGCCGCGGCTCTTCCAGCCGCGCTTCGAGAGTAATTTGCAGCCGCATTGCCCTTCACACCTGCTCCGGGAGCGGCTGCGGAAAGTGAGGCCGCTAGCGCAAGGCTGTTGGCAGATCGTGCGACAGTCGAAATCTGATGGACTTGTTCCTTGGGCCCCACCTCGTAAACCCGTGCTTGCGCCCCAGCCGCATTGCCCATCATTTGGTCAATGAACGGATCGAAGGAATCCGCAACGCTTGGGGCTACTTCTCTATCAACGCAGCTATACGCCAAAACCGACCGTGCCTCGCTCTGCAGGGCAGAATACTCACGCCTCGCTGCCTCTATTTTTTTGCGAAGCGCTCGAAAGCGCTCCACATTCTCAGGCTCCGAAGGTTGACTCAAAATTTTCCAGAGCAGGCGATTTTCATCAATCCAGCTTAATTTTCGCCCGAAGTATACGACGGGGGCATTGCTCGGACCGCCGTCGCTGCAAAGCCGATCAAGGTTATCGCGAAGCACTTTTCGCCCTTGCTCCGGCGATTTCACGACTGTCCATCCATCATCATCAACGAAAGGGTATGGCTTCTTTTCTTTCAAGGCTGAGGCTGCCGTTCCTTCGCCTTCTGTCTCCTCTTGCTTTTCGACCTTGATTTTCGTCGTTCTTCGCCAGCTCGCGATTGAGTCTTCAAATCTCTGAGGGTCAAAGCCTTCGAAAGCAGATACTTGACGCAGAAATGAGTTAACGGCCTCGGTTTCAGGAAGCAGCACTTCGCGACCTTCGAACACTCGGACGCTAAAGTCGCCGACAAGTCGCAGATCAGCAACGGCGCCAGTTGCACTGAAGGTGTCTGGCTCGGTTAGGGACCGCTCTTTGTCGGTCCGATTGATATAGTTAAGCCAGTCGAGAAACACCTTCCTGGCATCCTCTCGAGAAGGCGGGCGTATATGCATTTGCACGACGCCCAGCCCCTTGATGTAATCAGGCTCTGGAATAGCAGTTGCCCGAAAGTTCAAACGCACCAGCTGTTTACCGGCCAGGTCATGCAGGGAGTCCAGCCGCGCGGCGTTCAGCGCACTCTTGTACTCATCAAGTAGGCCAAGCTGGTAGCGAAACGTCTCGGCATCGCTCGGGACAAGCCCATCCGGGGTTTTGGGCACTGCAGCGTTGACGTCTAATAAGGATTTTAGGGTTTTGATTTGCTCGGTAATGCCCGATTGCAGTGTGTCGATCGTCGCAGGATCCGCTGGCGAAACGTTTGGCGCAGCGCTCGGATCGGCGGGATCTCCGAGATTTTCCTTCTTCGAATTGCGGTATGCTTCGATCTGATCATCGAGCTTTTCCTCCTCGAAGAGCTGCTTCTTTAGATCGACGCGTTGCTGAATCTCGCGCCGTTCCTCGTCGCGCTTGAATTGGGCTCCAGCCGCTGGATCGATATTCGCGCTCGCCGCCGCGCTGAATGCGGTGATGGTTTCAACTTCGCGTTGGATTGCTGGCTTTGGCACAGCCGAGCGCGCCGCAACCATTTTCTGCTTGATCCAATTTACATCGTCCTGCCTCTCTTGGATCAGCGCTTCGCGGGGATACAACTTTGGGTCTGAGATGGTGATTGTACCCCGAACGTTCGCCACAGAACGATCATAGACGACCCTCTCGCCAAAGGGTGTGCCGCAGCCGGCAAGAACGGTGCTAGAGATCAAGATGAGATAGCGACGCTTCATAGTTGCCCCCGATCAATCGAAGTTTTGACCTCTTCGCCCCGTGCTTAGAGTCAATCTGCTTCGTCGTTTCGGCTTCGTTGGGAGTTACTATCGGTGACGTCGTTGCTGCATCTTCCGGTGGCGCTCCCAATAGTCGAGCCGCCGAAAACACTACGCGCCGCTCACCCCCTCGTCTGTGAGTTAACTCACAAACCCAACAATTCGTGCCCCACCACGCCTCTCGCGAAACAATCGCCGCCTCCGCCCGTTGACCTTTCATGGGGCGTTGCCATCTCGGGGCCATCTCATTCGGGATAAGTCTTGCTGCGCTTCTCACCCCGCTTGACCAACGCGAACATTTCCGGAACATAGCTGTCCATGTCCTTGACCAAAATCTCCGCCTCGCATGAGCTTCGCTCATGCTGACAAAAATCCAAGTGAGGGGCGCCCGTGAGCATAATCTCAAGGGTGTCGATATTGACCTGCCGCGCGACGCTTTGATCGTGGTGACGGGGCTTTCGGGGAGCGGCAAATCCAGCCTTGCCTTTGATACGATCTACGCCGAGGGGCAGCGGCGCTATGTCGAGAGCCTGAGCGCCTATGCGCGCCAGTTCCTTGAGATGATGCAGAAGCCCGATGTCGAGCATATCGATGGGCTTTCGCCAGCGATCTCAATCGAGCAGAAGACCACCAGTCGCAACCCGCGCTCAACCGTCGCGACGGTGACCGAGATTTACGACTATATGCGGCTGCTCTGGGCGAGGGTGGGCGTGCCGTACTCGCCCGCCACAGGTAAGCCGATCAGCGCGCAGACCGTCTCCCAAATGGTCGACCGCGTGATGGCGCTGCCCGAAGGCACGCGCGCCTATCTGCTCGCGCCGGTCGTGCGCGGGCGCAAGGGCGAGTATCGCAAAGAGCTGGCCGAATGGCAGAAGGCGGGCTTTACCCGCGTGCGCATCGATGGCGAGCTGTACGGGATCGAAGAGGCGCCCGCGCTCGACAAGAAGTTCAAGCACGACATTGAGGTCGTGGTGGATCGCCTGGCGGTGAAGTCGGGTATCGAAACGCGGCTGGCGGATTCGTTTGAGACCGCGCTGAAGCTGGCCGATGGGCTGGCTTACATTGACTTGGCCGATGGCGTGGTGCCGGGGCGAGAGGATGAAGAGCTCTCGGGCGGGGCGATGAAGGGCGCCGGTATACCCGCCAATCGCATTGTCTTCTCCGAAAAGTTTGCCTGCCCGGTCAGCGGTTTTACCATCGAAGAGATCGAACCGCGCCTATTCTCGTTCAACTCGCCGCAGGGGGCGTGTCCGACCTGCGACGGGATCGGCGAAAAGCAGCTGTTTGATGAGCAGTTGGTGATCCCGAACGAGGCGCTGACCCTCAAACAGGGCGCGGTCGCGCCGTGGGCGAAGTCGAACCCGCCATCGCCTTATTACATGCAGGTGCTGACCAGCCTGGCGAAGGCGTACGACTTCACGATCAACACGCCGTGGAAGGATCTGGAGCCTGATCAGAAGATGATCATCCTGCACGGGACGGGCGGGATGCCGGTGCAACTGACCTTCAAGGATGGGCGCAAGCAATACACGGTGAACAAGCCGTTTGAGGGCGTGATCGGCAACCTCAACCGCCGCCTGGCGCAGACCGAAAGCGCGTGGATGCAGGAAGAGCTGTCGAAGTTCCAGACCTCGCAACCGTGCGAGGCGTGCGGGGGCAAACGGCTGAACGAGAAAGCGCTAGCGGTGAAGATACCGGGCGCGGATGGTCCGACGGATATCGCCGAACCCACGGTGATGAGCGTCGCGGACGCGAAGGCGTTCTTCCTCGACCTCGACAACCACCTGAACGAGCAGCAGAGCCAGATCGCCAAACCGATCCTGAAAGAGATCAACGAGCGGCTGGGCTTCCTCGACAATGTCGGGCTCGATTACCTCAACCTTGATCGCACCAGCGGCACGCTGTCGGGCGGGGAGAGCCAGCGTATTCGTCTGGCCTCGCAGATCGGTAGCGGCTTGAGCGGCGTGCTCTATGTGCTCGATGAACCCAGCATCGGCCTGCACCAGCGCGATAACGACCGGCTGCTGGAGACGCTCAAGCGGCTGCGCGATCTGGGCAACACCGTCATCGTGGTCGAGCATGACGAGGACGCGATCCGACAGGCGGACCACATCGTCGATATCGGTCCGGGCGCGGGAGTGCGCGGTGGAGAGATCGTCGCGCAAGGCACGCTCAAACAGATCATGAAGAGCCGCAAGAGCCTGACCGCCGACTATCTGACCGGCCGGCGCGAGATTGCGGTGCCCGAAGTCCGCCGCCCCGGCAACGGGCACAAGCTGACGTTGAAGGGCGCGCAGGCGAACAACCTCAAGAACGTCTCTGCCTCCATCCCTCTCGGCACCTTCACCTGCATCACCGGCGTCAGCGGGTCGGGCAAGTCGTCCTTCACCATCGACACGCTCTACGCCGCCGCCGCGCGCACACTGAACGGCGCGCGGGTCATCGCGGGTAAGCATGACAGCGTCGAAGGCCTCGAATATTGCGACAAGGTGATCGAGATCGACCAGTCGCCCATCGGCCGCACCCCGCGCTCCAACCCGGCCACCTACACCGGCGCCTTCACTCAGATCCGCGACTGGTTTGCCGGCCTCCCCGAAAGCCAGGCGCGCGGCTACAAACCCGGGCGCTTCTCCTTCAACGTTAAAGGCGGCCGCTGCGAGGCGTGCCAGGGCGACGGCGTCATCAAGATCGAGATGCACTTCCTCCCCGACGTCTACGTCACCTGCGAGGAATGCGGCGGCAAACGCTACAACCGCGAAACGCTGGAGGTGAAGTTCAAGGGCCACTCCATCGCGGACGTGCTCGACATGACGATCGAGGACGCGGCCGAGTTCTTCAAGGCCGTCCCCCCGATCCGCGACAAGATGCGGATGCTGGGCGAAGTGGGCCTGGGCTACGTCCAGGTCGGCCAGCAGGCGACGACGCTGTCGGGCGGCGAGGCGCAGCGGGTTAAGCTGGCGAAGGAGCTGGCCAAACGCTCCACCGGGCAGACGCTGTATATCCTTGACGAGCCGACGACGGGCCTGCATTTCGAAGACGTGCGCAAACTGCTCGAAGTGCTGCACCGGCTGGTGGAGCAAGGGAACTCCGTGGTGGTGATCGAACACAATCTCGACGTCATCAAAACCGCCGACTGGATCGTGGACCTCGGCCCCGAAGGCGGCGTGCGCGGCGGCGAGATTGTGGCGGAAGGCACGCCCGAAGTGGTCGCCGAAGAACCGCGCAGCTTTACGGGCCACTACCTCAAACCCATGCTCAAACCCCGCGCCGAGGCGGCGGAGTGAGCGGGCGCTACCGGGCACCGTCATCCTGAACTCGTTTCAGGATAACCGTCGCCTCAGGCGCTGCGTTGCGAAGGGTTATGCTGAAACAAGTTCAACATGACGGGTTGGGGGGGGGCAGCAACGCCACGGCCTCATTCATAGCCCTGTTCCTCGCCGAACGCATGGCGGGCTCGATCCTATCGGGCTGGGCGATGGATCATGTGTACGCGACGGCGGACGGCTGGGTGATCCCATGGCCTTGGGATTGGTTTTGACGGTGCGTTTTCTTAGGATTTATTCTGCCCGCGATAAATAAAGATCAAGTATCACTTACATCATTATCATCATCTTCTCTAGCTTTGTCCATCAGCATTTGCATCAATGCGGGGCTAAGGGTCTGACCTTTCTGGCCTAACAGAGAGTCGAGCAACTGGACCCGAATTGTTGATTGCCTAAGATGTGCTGCGGATGGCGAGATTGGCTGTGCTAAACGATACCATTTCTGTGCTTCTTCAGCGTATTGCCTCATTCTGCTGTTGGACGAGGTAGGTTGGCTCGAATTTGAGGACTGTGCATAGAGTTCGACTGCAAGGGCATCGTAAGCAGCTGCAATCGCAAACTGGTACCCACCTGGATTGACGTTAGGCTGAGAAACGGCTTGCCCTTTTGCCCCTGCAAGCAAGTACCGAAGTGCCTGGCGCGGTTCGCCAACACTTGTTAAATACTCTCCGATCTGCACGCAGGTTTGAGGGGCTGCGGGAATACTTTTTAGGCACTTCTCAACGAGCCCGATTGCTTCATCCTCTTTTCCAGTTTCCAGTAAGAACCCAACTCGAGAGGCATAAGATCTCTCATCTTTCGGTATTGCGCTTTCCCATTCCTCGCAGACATCGAAAAAGGCGTCATATTGACCTGTGGCTTTCAGGTAGTCACATACGAATTGAAAACTCCGCCAGTTCCAAACACTTCTTTTGAGATCGTTGAGGCTTGCAAGAATTTCTTCAGCCCTTGGGATGTTGCTCGTTGCGGTAGCCATCTGAATTGCGTGAGCGAGCAGATCGACATTCTTGGGGTGTTTCGTTAGCGCGTAGTCGCAGACCCTTAGTGAAAGGTCTTCAAAATCTGCCCTTGCCAAGCTGACCGCGATATTAAAGAAGTCTGACGAAGCGCCGTTCAGGTTTCCTTCTTTGATGGCTCTTGAAACAATACTATGAGCAAGAGGTTCTTCTTCGCTTTCTACTAACTTGTCGATAGCGTCCCTTAGACGGCCTGCTGAAACGAGAACCGTACTATCTTTAATATCTGCAGCTAGTTCTTCTTGGTCTGCGAGCCAAGAAAAGGGTATTAATTCATTCTCTATCTTTGATATCATCAGATCCAATTTTTCGACTGCTTTATTAGTTTTGTCATTTAGGGCTTGAGAGTTAATTTGATCATTCTTTTCATATCTTGCGTCAACACGCGTATCGAGGCGGTCGGTTAGGTCTGTTTGAAATGCTTTTTGTGCTTCAGAGATCGCCTTCACTTCTCTCGCTAAGTTCTCTGCCAAGGTTTTCCGGATGTCGGATATCTGTGTGTCGTAATTCTCGAGGCGTCTGAGACCAAAGACGCCAAACAGAAATGCGACAACCGCAGCAAACAAAGGAGCCACGCCTATTAGAAGGTTTGATACACTCGCTGTTGCATCGCTGGCGGCCGCAGACGGAAGAGGGGTTAGGATCTTTGACGCAGTAACGTAAAGATACGCGAAAATGAGGTTACTGAAAAACAACCCCGCCCAAGAAATGAAGAGAAGAAATGACTTCGTAGCCCCCTTCATGTATCGACCATTCTTTTCTTCGCTCATATTAATCATCCAAGAAGCGCCATCGAACAACAAGTTATTCAATATATTGACGGTCATTGACATTCAACACATATTTTTTGAAGTGGATTTCTGATGAAATAGAAAAGCGTAGAACCCTATCATTCAAAGCGAGATTGCGAGGTGAACGGGGCCAATTCGCGTGTCTTGTTTTTCCTGCTGATTATTTTCCTACACGCCCCCAAATCGCTAAACACCCCGGCTCCTTTCCTCTCACCCGGAGCCTCCTATGCCCACCTCGATTACCAAACAGACAGTCGCTCTTAGTCGCGCGACCTCTTGCGCTGAGCCACATATGGAGAACCCGGCCTGGGCCGCTTGGCAGCGCCATGTGGATGCGGGGCGGATTGGGGCCAGACCTTCGCGCACGTTCGAGCAGCGCTTGCGCTTGATGCGCAACGAGGTCGCTCTGTTCGGGCGGGTGGTGACGCCAGAGTTGGAGGAGTTTTGAGTTTCCCTGTGTGAGCTCCTGCGAAAGCAGGAGCCTAGGGTGGCTAGGGGTGCACTGTGCGGCTCTGGGTCCCTGCTTTCGCAGGAACTCACGATGACAATTGGCGGGCGCGGTGCCTGCCGGTGGCGCTTCGCGCCGTCTTCGAGTCCGACAGGCTCAGGGCGAGCGGACGAGGGCACGGGGATAACCGTTTAGGGGAGGGGCCTTTGCACCCCCATTTTCCTACTCGCGCTTATAGGCGTAACTAACCCGGCTCCTTTTCTCTTTTGCGGAGCCGACCATGACCCCCACTTCATCCTCCAATCCAGTTGTCCATCATGGACTGCCCGCCACCATCGATGCCCTTCCGCGTGACGCAATGCGTCCGCCTCAGACGCGGTTTGGGCGGGCGCTTCAGGCGAGGTTCCTGCGGCGGCTTGCCGATAGCGGGGAGGTGCGAGTGGCGGTGTCTGCGCTGAGTGTCTCGCATCAGACCGTCTATCGCATGCGACGCGCGTGCCGGGTGTTTGCGCGGGGCTGGGACGCGGCGTTGGTGATCGCGCGCGATCGGGCGGAGGACGCGCTCGCTGCCCGCGCGCTCCACGGGGTGGAGGAGGAGGTCTATTACCACGGCGAGGTGGTGGCGACGCGGCGGCGTTATGACTCGCGGCTGCTGCTGGCGCATCTGGCGCGGCTCGACCGCAAGGCGGAGCAGGCCGAGGTGTCGGGGCTGGCGGCGAATTTTGACGCGCTGGTGGAGGCGTTTGAGGGGGCGGATCCGGAGCGCGATGGCGCGGATGCGGGGGAGCGGGAGCGGTGGGACGCGGAAATGCCGGAGAGCTTGCCCGAAGTGGTGCTGCCCAGCGAGGCTGAGAATTTAACGCCAGGACCGTGTAACACGTGGTCCATGTCTCCCCCTGAAACAGACGAGGCAACAGACGAGGCAACAGACGAGGCAACAGACGAGGCGACAGACCACGCAACGGCCTCTCAAACGCAGGATGAGGAGCCGGCTGAAGCGCTGGAGGAGGGCGACCCGCCCGCGCTGGAGCGGCGGTTATGCGCCATGGAGGCGGCGCGGCCTGACGAGGCGCTGACCCCGGCGCGGCTGGCGCTGGAGGTTGGGGTGGCGTGTGGGACGCTGGACGATGAGGCGGGGGCGGTGCCCGATCCGCTGGCTCTGACCGATGCGATCGAGGCGGCGCAACTGGCGGCCTTCGAAGCGGGCGAGGATGCGTGGTGGCTGGTGGTGCAGCCGGGGGCTAAGTTGAGGGCTCAGAACCCAGAAAGGCCTAAGGCCTCCTCAGCGGGCGACGATGTCAAGCTTCACGCGGGCGTGGCCACGGCTGATCATGCCCAGCTTGGTCGCGGCGGCGCGGCTGAGGTCGATGGTGCGCCCTCGGATGAAGGGGCCGCGGTCGTTGATGCGCACGGTGACGGAGCGGCCGTTTGACGGGTTGGTGACGCGCACGTGGGTGCCAAAGGGCAGCGTCTTGTGAGCGGCGGTCATGGCGTTCATGTTGAACCGCTCGCCATTGGCGGTGAGGCGGCCGTGGAAGCGCTTGCCGTAATAGGAAGCGACCCCGGTGCCGAGCGTGCGGACGACGCGCGGGCCGGTGGCCGGGGTGATCGTGGAGAGGTCCACCGCGCCGGGGAAGGGTCTGGACAGCGGTGTGGGGGCGCCGAAGTCCTGGAAAGCGGTCTCGAAGGTCAGCGGGGTGCCGGGATCGGTAGCGCCAGGGCTAGGAGCGTCGGGGAGAGCGGTGTCCTGGGCCAAGGCGGGCGAGGCAAGGCCTGCAAACGCGGCTGCCACCATCGCTCTGCTGCGACCGCGCGCTTTGGCCGACCCATGCGGGGGCTCTGCAAACCACTTTCCTACTCCCATCGGTCACGGGTATAGAACGAGCGCATGCTGTGAGGCAATTGGCGCACGCGGCGAGCTCTTGCGTTTTCGCGCTGGATGGCTGTTTGACAAGAGAATCCGTGCATGGGGAATGGCGCGCTGTCCGCTGGTCTGACCGGGTGGGCGGGCTCGCGTTTCCCTAGCGCCCAAAAGCAAATGGGGCCGGCATTGCTGCCGACCCCACTCTCACCGACGCGTGGGCGTCTCTTCCTTGGTGTCCCTCCGGCAAGCCGGTCTTTCACCTGTTCCAAGACACGCTTGGCATCCGATGTCTATGACCGTTCGCGGTCAGTCCTCCAAACCTTGCCCGAAGGCCCGATCCTTTGGCGTGTCCATGGGGACACGTTGCCGCGTCTGGCTTCGTCACCGGCGCTCGCACCGGCATCCGGCCGCCGCTTTCACAAGATTTGACGCCTCCACTTGGCCGAAGCCTTGCTCGGGCGCTCCGCTCGTTTCCGCGAAGCCGAGACTGTTCGCTTATGCGGTCCTCGATCTCAAACGGTCGCTTTCCAGTTGCCCTTCCAGCGCCCTCAATCGCGATCCAAGCTCGCAGTCTTTCACGTTGCCAGTACTTCGCGCTTCTCTCAGGCGATCCGTCTTGCCTTGGGCCGAGACCTTCGGCATGACGTCTCTCGACAAACACGTGGACAGCTGTCAACGCGGTTTCCGGTTCACAAAACGCTTTCGTTTCAGTGCCTTGCGGCTCTTTCTCGTTGGCGTCTTCTGTTCCGAAGACAAGATCAAACTGCGCTCGAATCTGTGTTTCGGCAAGGCTGGCAAGAGCCAGTTATCCACTTTTCCCCGGATCAGTTGTGGACAGCGGTGGACAACTCAACGGTTCATCGCATTGGACACTTTTGAGAGGGAACCGACAGGCTTGGCGCGTGTTTGCACCGCGATTGAGTGGCAAGTCGCGCATTCCAAATGTTTCGCGATTCAGAATAGACCTTTCGCAGTGTCCAATCGCTAAGCCGGTCCGAGTCGGAAGAATCAGGGCTTCGACCGGTCACGCTGCGCCAGCAATCGCAGCCGAAGAGCGTTGAGCTTGATAAAGCCGGCTGCGTCTTCCTGATCGTAGGCGCCTGCGTCATCTTCAAACGTCACGTGCGCTTCGGAGTAGAGCGAGTGCGGCGATTTGCGGCCGACGACCTGCGCCATGCCCTTGTAGAGCTGCAACCGGACCGTTCCTGTGACCTTCTCTTGGCTTAGATCAATCGCGGCCTGTAGCATCTCACGCTCAGGCGCGAACCAGAAGCCGTTGTAGATGAGCTCCGCGTATTTCGGCATCAGCTCATCCTTGAGGTGCGCCGCGCCGCGATCAAGCGTGATTTGCTCAATCCCGCGATGCGCGCGTGCGTAGATTTCACCACCGGGCGTTTCGTACATGCCGCGTGACTTCATGCCCACAAATCGGTTCTCGACTAGATCGAGCCGACCAATGCCGTGCTTACGCCCAAGATCGTTGAGCGCGGTCAGCATCGCCGCGGGGCTCATCGCTTCTCCGTTCAACGACACTCCATCGCCGCGTTCAAACTCGATCTCGATATACTCAGGCGTTTCAGGCGCATCCACGGGGTGATCGGTGCGCGAATAGACGTAATCGGGCGTTTCCTCCCACGGATCTTCGAGCACTTTACCCTCAGACGAGGTGTGCAAAAGGTTCGCGTCGGTTGAGAAGGGGCTCTCGCCGCGTTTGTCGGTTGGCACCTTGATCTGGTGCTTTTCCGCCCAGGCGATGAGAGCGGTGCGGCTGGTGAGATCCCATTCGCGCCAGGGGGCTATCACCTCGATGCTGGGATCAAGCGCGTAGGCCGAAAGCTCAAAGCGGACTTGATCGTTGCCTTTACCGGTTGCGCCATGAGCGATGGCGTCGGCGCCGGTTTCGTGTGCGATTTCCACCAAACGCTTGGAGATAAGTGGGCGGGCAATGGACGTGCCGAGCAAATAGTCCCCTTCATACCGCGCGTTGGCGCGCATCATCGGAAAGACGAAATCGCGCACGAACTCTTCGCGCAGGTCTTCGATGAAGATGTGTTCGTCCGGGATGCCCATGGCGCGCGCCTTCTCACGCGCGGGTTCGATCTCTTCGCCCTGACCCAGATCGGCGGTGAAGGTCACGACCTCAAGGCCGCGCTCCACGCTCAGCCATTTGGCAATAACGGAGGTGTCGAGACCCCCGGAATAGGCGAGGACAACCTTCTTGATGTCGGACATGGGTGTGGGCACTCCTGGTACAGGGGTTTAGCAGGCGTGCCAGCTATCAGCGGCGGTCTACTTGTCAAGCAAGCGCTTCTCGGTCTCGCCAAGATAGTCGCGTGTAAGTGGAAGCGCGTAGCGGTCTCTCGCGTATTGGATCTGATAGTTGCACATGCCGCCATATTCGAAAACTGTCGCCGCGCCCGAGAGGTAGAACGTCCACATCCGGAAAAAGCGTTCATCGTACATGTCGATGATCGCGTCCTTGTGTTTGAGGCAATTGGCGTACCACGCCTTGATCGTCTTGCCGTAGTGGACGCGAAGCATTTCGATGTCGGTGGCCATAAGACGGAACTTTTCGCTCGCTTCCACTGTCTCGGAAAGCGCGGGGATATAACCGCCGGGAAAGATGTATTTGCGCGTGAAGGCGTCGGTCATGCCGGGTGTTCCCATCCGCCCGATTGTGTGAAGCAACATGGTGCCTTGATCGGTGAGCAGGTTGGCGCAGGCTTCAAAGAAGGTTTCAAACTGTGGGCGGCCCACATGCTCGAACATCCCGACAGAGACGATGCGATCAAACTTGGCACCTGTTTCAGCGAGATTGCGATAGTCCACGAGGTCAAAGCGGACGCGGTCAGCCACTTTCGCCTCAGCCGCACGTGTGCGGGCGAGAGCCACTTGCTCTTCGGAGAGCGTGATCCCTCTCACTTCGACATCGAAGTGCTGGGCCAGATAGATTGCCATCCCGCCCCAGCCGCAGCCAATATCAAGCACCTTCTGGCCCGGCTGAAGCGCCAGTTTGGCCGCAATATGTGCGAGTTTTGCCGTCTGAGCTTCGTCCAAGGTGATATCGTCTTCGGGCCAGTAGGCGCAGCTGTATTGCCAATGCTCATCGTCCAGCATCAGCGCGTAGAAATCGTTGCCGATATCGTAATGGTGCGCGACGTTCTCTTTGGAGCCGATCGCGTTGTTAATCTGCTCCACGGCGAAAGTGGCCTTGTCAAACAGTTTGCGCGTGAACTTGGGAGGACCAATCTCGCCCCCTTTGTCCCATCGATTGTTGGCGCGCAGTAGGGTGACCAGCCCCATAATGTCGCCTTCTTCGATGATCAAGCGCCCTTCCATAAACGCTTCGGCCGCGCCAAGTCGCGGGTCCATAATGATATCGCGCGGCACCCGCGGATCGGCCAAGCGCACGACGACTTCGGGAAAGCCATCCACTTCCTTGCCGTAAACGCTTGAACTGCCATCCGCGAAGACGACGCCGAGGCGACCGTGTTTTACGCCTTTGGCGAGGAATTTTTTGAGGAGTTTCTTGCTCATAACACCATCTTCGCCGCCCGGACCTGTTCGGTTACCGTGCAAGTGAAAACGGTGTTGCGCAAGATTGGGGTGCGGCAGAGCGACCTCCTGCTGCCGCAAGCCGTTAGGGGCTATTCCGCCGCTTCTTTTAGCTCCGGATCGAAACGCCACCCAGGGATCTCGCCCAATTCACGAAGTCGCGCGCTTTCATGCATCATGTAATCGCGCGTCATCGGGATGGCCGTGCGATCTTTCACATATTGCAGCTGCCAGTTGACCATCGTCCCATTGCGGAAGCTTTGCTCCGCACCCGCGAGGTAGAACAGCCACATGCGGTAGAACACCTCGTCATACATCTCGGTGATTTCTTCTTGGTGCTGAACGGTGCGCGCGTACCATTCCTGCAGCGTGTGGCTGTAATGGAAGCGCATGGCTTCAACGTCCATCACCTGCCAGCCGTTCTTTTCGCTTTCGGTGACGAGTTCGCTGAGCGCAGGGATGTAACCGCCGGGGAAGATGTATTTGCGCGTCCACGCGTCGGTGTAACCCGGAGGACCGCTGCGACCGCAGCAATGGCTGATCATAACGCCGTCTTGCTTGAGTAAACGGTTGGTGTGTTCGAAGAATTGCGGGTAGTGGATCGTGCCGACGTGTTCGAGCAGGCCCACGCTGGAGATACGATCAAATTCGCCTTCAACGTCGCGGTAATCGCACAGCTCGAATTTGACCTTGTCGTCGACGCCCAGCTCTTTGGCGCGCTCGTTAGAGAAGGCGATCTGATCCGGCGCGAGGGCGACGCCCACGACCTCGCAATCGTACATCTTATTGAGATAGAGCGCGAAGCCGCCCCAGCCGCAGCCAATGTCGAGGACGCGCATCGGCTTGCCGCCATTATCCTCGGGCCGCTTCATGTACAGTTTGGAGGCGAGGTGGGCTTTCTTGTCCATCTGCGCCCGTTCAAGGCTTGTCTGTGTTGGATCATCCTCGCGGTAATAGGCCATCGTGTATTGGCGATCTTCGTCGAGGAAGCGTTCGTACAGCTCGCGCGTGAGGTTGTAGGTGTGTTCGGCGTTGGAGCGGGCCGAAGAGCGCAGATTGATGCCATCGACCGCGGCTTTCACCTTTTGCACCGCTTTGCGCATGGGGCCTTTGGCTTTCAGGGAACTATCGCCCATCCGCTTGGCGTTCATCGTCACCAGCAGGATCATGTCGCGAATATCGTGCGGTTCCTCGACGACTAGCCAACCCCACATAAACGCCTCACCCGCTCCCATTTGCGGATAGCGCACGATGTGGTTGGCGGCTTTCTTGTTTGTCAAGCGGATGCGAATAGGCCCGGCGCGACCACCTTCGAGCGGATCGTACTCATCGCCCGAGCCATAGGTGTGCTCCGCGCCATCGTGGTCAGTAACGATCAGTTGTCCGTGCTTGATCGCTTTAGTCAGAAATTTATCGAGCAGCCACATGGCTTTGATGTCCCCTATTTCCCTTTGGTGTGAAGAGTGGCGCGAATGGTGGTATGAAGTCAATCGGTGAGAAAGGGAGGGAGCACCATGGCTGAGAATAAAACGCTGCCGACAGCCGTTTCGGTTGAGGACTATATCGCTGGCGTTGAGCCGGAGTCCAAGCGCGAGGACGCGAAGGTTCTGGACGCGCTGTTTCGCAAGGTGACGGGCGAAGAGCCGGCCATGTGGGGGCCGAGCATCATCGGTTATGGCGGCTATCACTACAAGTATGAGAGCGGGCGAGAAGGGGACGCGATGCGTTCCGGTTTCAGCCCGCGCAAGGCCAAGCATTCGCTCTATTTCATGGGCCGCTATGTCGAAGAAGAGACCGGCAAGACGGTTGACGCGCTGCTGGAGAAGATGGGCAAGCACAAGACCGGCGCAAGCTGTGTGTACGTCAACAAGCTGGCGGACATCGATCTCGACGTTCTCGAAGAGATCATTAAGGTCTGCTGGGACGCGATGAACCGGGTCTATCCGGAACAATCCAAAGCGTGAGTTCCGGCGAAGGCGGGAATCTCGTTGAAATCGGCGCTATATCGATGGAGGCCCCCGCCTGGGCGGGGGCTCACAACCGCCTAGATCCCGGCGTACCATTGGTAGTTGCCGATATCCTCCCAGAATCCACCTTTGCCGCCTTTTATTGCGTCAAAGCTGGCAACCGCTTCGATGGCGGTCAGGTATTTGGCGTGTTTGTAGCCCAATTGGCGTTCGATCCGCATGCGTAGCGGCGCGCCGTTCTTCTCCGGGATCGGTTCTCCATTGAGCGAATGGGCGATGATCGTTTGCGGATGGTAGGCGTCCACCATGTCGACACTCTCATAGTATTGGCGCCCATAGAGCACATCGGCGCACCAGAAGACGATGAAGTTCGCCTCGGGCTTCACCTTGGCGGTGTCGAGCAGGTTGGAAAGCTGTGGGCCGGTCCATTCGCCAATCGCGCTCCACCCTTCGACGCAATCGTGACGGGTGATCTGGGTGCGTTGGGGAAGCGCTTTCAATTCGTCGATCGAGAGGCGTATTTCGTTCTCCACCAGACCGCGCACGCTGATGCGCCAATCGGGGAAGCCCTTGGCGAGTTGGTCCTTGTAGACCGGGGAATCGACAGTCAGCGACCCGTTGCCTTTGAAGCTGGGAGAGCGGTCTTCGGGCGCGTATTCGGGGGCAAGCGCTTGCCGTCCGGCGAGCGTGCGGTGCGCGGAAAGGTGCCAGTCTTCGGCGAGGTCAAACAGACCTTCGCCGGTGTCGCTTGTGGCGAAGCCATCGATCTTCGAGCAGCCAGTGGTGCCCAGCGCGGCCATGCCAGCGAGGAGCGAACGTCGGGCGATCTTGGTCATTGGCGGCCTCCGGCGATCATGGCCCACATCTGTCTGAGCGGGTTTGAGAGCAGCACCATCACGATATGCACCACGAAGAACGCAAACAGCGCAAAGGCGGTGATGAAGTGCAGCGAACGCGCGCTTTGCCGGCCGCCGAGCAGGTCGACGAACCAGGGCGCAGCCGGTTCAAAGCCGGGGCTGATCGCCAGACCAGTGAACACCATCAACGGCAACAGAACGCCCAGCACGACCCCGTATGTGAGTTTCTGAAGAGTGTTGTACTTGGCCCCGTCTTGGGCGTCGAAGCGACCCTTGAGATGCGCCTTCACCTCAGCCCACAGATGCGCCGGCGACCAGGCGCTCAAAGGCGCGGCGATATCGCGGGCGAAGTGGCGGTTTATGAGCATCGCGATCCACAATCCGAGAAGAGCGAGCGCAAACACCCACGCCGCGCCACTGTGCCAATCGCGCGCTTCGGCGAGATTGTATCGCTGGGGTAACGTTGCCCAGTTGGGAAAGCGCATGACTGCAAGCCACGCGTCTGCGGGATCGAACCCATAGTCGCCCCAATAGAGGTATCGGTGCGCGTTCGAGATACCGAGGCCTGACATGAACAGCACCACCAGCGCCGCCGCGTTGATCCAGTGCCATAGGCGCGTTGAGAATGCGTGCCGCTTCACGCCCCGTGCTCCGCGATATCGCGAGCGAGGTAGATCACATCGCGCGGTTGATCGAGCAGGTGCTGGCCGCTGTCGATATAGAGCGTCGATCCGCTCTTGAGCGCGCCAGTCGCCAGGAACCGCGCGGCCTCTACGATCTCGTCCGGACCCGTCTTGCGATTCAGCAGGTTGAGCAGGTGCGAGACGTCGGTCTCATCCTCGGTCTGATCATGGCTGGCCAGGATCGCGCCGGGAGCGAGGCCGTAGACCCTGACGCTGGCATCGTTGGCGTAGTGCTTGGCCAGCATTGCGATCGTTGAGGCGTGGGCGTGTTTGGACATGGTGTAGCTGAAGAAGTCGGGGTTGGGGTTCGCGAGCTTCATGTCGGTGACCTGCACCACCGTGCGTGTGCCTGCGCTCTTCGCGCTTCTCAGATAGGCCTGCGCCATGCGGGCGGGAGAGGTCGCGTTGATCTGCATCGCTTGGTTGTTCGTAGCCGGATCGAGTTTGGTTGCATCGTCATACTCGAATACTGACGCCGAGTTCACCAAACACCGCCAATCGCTGAGCCTCGCAGCTAGCTGTTCCACCATCGCTTCGGCCGCGTCGCCATCGCTGAGGTCGCATTGGACGATCTCGGCCGAGGGTAAGGCGGCGGCCAGTTCCTCCGCCGGGCCAGAGCTGGAGTTGTAGTGGATTACCGCGTGCCAGCCAGCCTCAGCGAAGCCGCGCACGATGGCGGCGCCGATGCGGGTCGCGCCGCCGGTCACTAGGATGGAAGGACTGGTCATCAGGTCTC
This sequence comes from Pseudomonadota bacterium, assembly GCA_039814925.1. GTDB lineage: Bacteria > Pseudomonadota > Alphaproteobacteria > Sphingomonadales > Sphingomonadaceae > Erythrobacter. Next base: position 22,511 of record JBCCAH010000012.1, on the reverse strand, counting down.
TAACGCGCGGTCTCTATCCTGGTTTCTGGTCTAGTTTCTTGATCGCTTTGGCTTGGATCTGAGGAGACAGGCGCGGCAGCTCCGCCAGCTCTTCCAGCTCCGCTTTGGTTGCCTTGCCCCGGATCAACGCCGTGAACACACGCGCGGCGCTCCACGCTACATGGCCAACCTCGATCCGCTCCAGCGTATCGCCAGCCTCGACATCGCCCGTTTCCAGAACGCGGAAGTACCAGCCAGACCGGCCTGTTTCGACGATCCGCGCCGTCATGCCTTTGGCGCCGAAGCGGTAATCGACCTTCCAGCACGGCTGGCGCGGTTGGTTGAGTTCGATCACAGCACCTCCAAGCCGAAAGCGGTCGCCGATATGCACGTCGTCTTCGGTGACACCGGCCACGCTCAGGTTCGATCCAAACGCGCCCGGTTCATCGAGCAGGGCGAGGGCGGCCTGATCCTCCAACTCGCTGCGCCACACCGAATGGTGGTCGAGCGGGTAGAGATGCACTGCCTTCTCAGGCCCGCCATGCACGCGCCGGTCGGCCTGCTCATCGGGGGCGAAGCCCTCTTCGAGCAGTTGCACCACCCCATCGCGCGGGCGCTTGACGATAGCGCTGGCCTCTGCCCCGTTGAACGGGCGCGCGGTGCCGGTGCAGATGGCTTCGATGGTGAACTTCACGGGTGAAAGCCCTTGAGCGTTTGAGAGCGAGACATGGACCACGTGTTACACAGTCCTAGCGCGAAAAACCTCGAGGGAATGAACGCACGTGTTATGCGTTTCGCGAAGAGTGTAAAACCATCAGCCATTCCGGCGTCTTCAGCACATTCCAGCATCGTAGGAAAGCGTGGGGACAAACGTTTGGCTACGCGCGCTCAGTAGCGACGGCGCCCAATCCGCTTGCCTCGAAAGCCTCTGTTGAAGCCTCCGTGGCGCTTTGCCAGGTACGCTTTCTTTGCGTGCAAACGACGTTGATGGTGGAAACGGGACCCCCGGAAATGGCGCCGGTGCTTAAAGTGCCCAACTCGGCCAATTCGGCCAACGCGACCCTTGCGAAAAGAGCGTCCCCGGCGACGCAGTTCAACGCTTTCGACAGCGGTTCCATTGGACACGACCGGCGAAGCATTCGCCGAAGCGCTCGGCGCGGATCTCGGCACGGGCAACTCCGCTGCCGCAGCGGGGGTAGCCAGAGCCGCGAAGGCGGCCGAAGCGAGGGCAATCAGGGTCTTGTTCATATCGAATACTCCTTTTCTAATTCGCACGATGTGAAGCGTGCGTGACATTCAGGAGTTCGTAAGCGGGCCGGTTTGAGTTACGCGGGCCCTTATATAACAGACTGTTAATCAACGGTTCAGTCGCTGGAACGGTCGGAAGGCTCCGTTATCTAGACCTTGCGCGCGGTGATGTGAATCCAGTCGCGCTGCGTGCCGTCGGAAGCCATGCCGGGACGCACCGGATGGTCGACCAAGGCAAAGCCCGCTTCCTCGTAGCGCTGCAAGATCCATTCGCGCGAGGGGAAGTTGTGCAGCCGCCCCAGCAGATCGCGCCCTTCGCCATTGCCCAGCTTGTAACTGGCGTAATGCCAACCCGCTGGTTTCAGCGCGCGGTGGATGCGCCCCAGCACGTCGGGGAGCTCTGCACGCGGGCAGTGCAGCAAAGTCGCGTGCGCCCAGACCGCATCATAGCGCTCACGCTCAGCCAGCTCGTCAAAGCGCATGACCCGCGCGCCCAGACCAAAGCGCTCGTTCGCCTTCTTGGCCATGGCCTCCACGCCGTCGGTCGCGTCAATTGCAAAGCCACGCTCGCGCATTCGATTGGAATCCTGTCCGCCGCCACAGCCAAGCTCCAGCACGCGTGCGCCCGGCTCCAGACGGTCCAAAAATCCATCGAGGTCGTGCGAGTGGGCTTGCTTGCTGGAGAAGGTGAAATGCGGCGCGCGCTTGGTGTAGAATTCGTAAGTGGCCGGATCGATCATCCGGTTCTCTTAGGCCGTAAACTCATAAACAACTCCGCCGAGGCGCTCAAATGGCGAAAAGGTCGGGCCGAAAGGCGCGCCGCGCAGGCTGGTTGCCTGGGCAAGCGGCTTTCGGTTCGAGATGGAAGCCATTTGAGCGTCCCCAAGGGATTTGGCCAAAATGGCCCATTGCGGCGTCGAAACGGCTTGAAAGACTGACATATTCTTGCGCCCTTTCTCCTTGCACTGGGCCATTTTGACTCAAACCTCGGTGGCGTTGATTATGAGTTTACGGCCTAGCTCAATCTTTCAGATGCGCGGCAAAGAATTCGAGCGTCGCGGGCCATATCACCTTCTGCGCCTCGCCATTGGCCGGATTGCCCGTTTCGCGGCTGCCATCGCCGGACAGGAAATGGCCAGCGTCGGTGAAGATCAGGCTGACTGTTGGCAAACCGGCCTCGACGCGGCGTTCTGCGATGGATTGCGCCATCTCGCCCGGGTTCCAAACCAGATCAGCGTCGCCGCCCGCGACCAGAACGGGCTCGTCGATATTCTCCACCTTGATGCGCGCCGCGACCGCGCGGTCCGGGTTGGCGTTGCGCCCCTTGTCGTGCGGCAGGCGCAGGCGGGGGCGGCCATTGGGACCGGTGGGGTTCTGAAACTCCTGCCCCATCCCTTCATAAGGGACCCAGGGGAGCGGTTCGCCCTGCCAGCTGAACGATCCGGTCTTGCGCGCCGAACCCCATCCTTCCCATACGACATCGCTGGGGACGATCGCGGCGATCGCGGCAAAGCCATCGATCAGTGACCCGGCGAGCAGCGCCATTTCCGCGCCTTTGGACACGCCATAGATCGCGATATCGTCCGCGCGGATATCCTCGCGATTGGTGAGGTAGTCGCGCGCGGTCGCCAGCTGGTCGACGGCGATATCCTGAAACGCGTTGGGGATGCCGGGGATGTGGCCCTTCGACCCTTCGCGTGGGCCGTAATAGGGCAGGCCCAGCACGGCGTAGCCCCGCGGCACAAAGCGTTTGGTGAAGGTCCTCGCGGCGCTGTCGCTCCCTTCGCTTCCGCCCAGTACTATGATGACGGGGTGTGGGCCGGTGCCGGAGGGAAGGGTAAGGAATGCTCCGGGCAGTGTGTCGCCGACTGTTTCGCTGTTGAACACCGGTTCCACAGCTGCGGTGTCTTGCGCGTTTGCGTTAAATGGAAGGGCCGAGGCCAAAACCAAGACGCACAGACATGCGGGACGCTTCATGACTTTTCTCCGTCGTGATCCCACTCACTTCGAAAATACGCTTTGGCCGTCTTCTTGGATGCCTTGGCCGAATCGCGCGCTTGGCCGGTGGCCGCCTATGGCGCCGGTCGTTCTCTGGTCTTCACATTGTATTTCAACACTTCTTCCTGCGACAGACAGTACCGCGTGCTTGGGTTCTTATCGCTCTTGATCGCCTGTTGGCGGTACATGACCTCGGTTAGAAGGTCTCGGCTGATGCCCATTCGGATTAGAAAATCGTTGTCCTCGCTAGCGAGCAGGGCGGACGATTGTTCGATGCTCGCGATCAGCTCGGTGGTCGCCTCCGAGCCATCGACCACGGCGTCGTCGATCTTCCAGCGGTCGTTGGTGTGGGTGAACATGTGGACCATGAACACGCCGCCCTCATCAACCTTGCGCCTTTGCCCTCCCATGAACATGAAGTTGCACGACGAAAAGCAGACCCAGCCTTCGGGAATGCGCGTGACAAGATAGCCGGTAGAGTTGATGAAGCGGCCCGCCTCGTTGCCTGCGCGCGCGTTTCCGCCTTGCGAGCGCAACCAGATCTCATCGATCAATTCGTCTTCTTCGATCGCTTCTTTGAGCCGCTCGGGAAAGTCTGCATCAATCCGCCCTTCGGCAAGCAGCACGCGCTTGCCGTTTATATCGCGCGGAGTAAGCTCCATGATCTCGCTGGGCCCCCAATTGGGTTCAGCCGGGCAGGTCGGATTGTTGGGGTCGGGCTTGGCGGCTCCGGTCAGTGCCGCAAGGCTGAGACCGGCCAGCGCAAGCTTGATGGTCTGATGCAGGGTCATGCGACAATCGCGTAGCGGCGCGATCCGGGCGCGCGGCACATGCGCTTTTCGGCGCGGGTTTCTTCGCCGCGCACGATGATTATGTCGGTGACGAAGATGCAGTCGCTTTCATCGCCGGTTTCCTCGCGCGCGGTGACCGTGGATGTGCCGGTCACTTCGTCGCGCGTGCCCGATGTCCAAGAGGCGCTTTGGCCAACAGGGGGGCCGCGCAAGGCTTCGGTGTCGACGGGCGTCTCGTCATCGCCCTCTTCCACGCTCCGGACTGGGGCGGGGTCAAAGCTTGTGGCGGCGATGGTGGCCTCGGCGGCCTGTTTCTGTTCGTCGGCATCGAGAATGCAGGCGATTTCGGTGGTCAGCGTGTCTTCAAATTGAGCGACGGGCACAAACCGGGTCACGCCGCTGCGCCGCGCCGTGCGCCGGCCAATGCCGCCGAGGAGACCGCCAAGCGCGCCGCGAGCCACGTCGCCCTTTTTTCCTTTGCCGCAGCCGCTATCTGCCTTTTCCGCCCCGCGTCGGGCGTCGTTGAACAGGTTGCCGAACTGGGCGGACGCGCTGGTCGCGCTGGCCACCATGGCAAACGCGCTGAGAAACAGCAGGATGGGTTTCATGGATTTTAGCACGGAAAACGCCCCCTTTGATTGGAGCGCAGGATACGGGGCGTTGATCACAGCGTCAATCGAGGGCGGGGCGAGCTATCATCGAAACGCGCCGTTTCGGCTTGCCTGAGTTTGCGCGCGCGCTAGGCTGCTAAGTCTCAGGGTTGCAAAGGAAAAGACTATGCGGACGATGATGGCCATCACCTTAGGCTCATTGATTGCGGCGCCGGTGCACGCGCAAAGCGCGCATCCGTTTCAGGATCATGGACGCGTGGAATCGCGCGCGATGCTGGGGATTACGATCCCGCTGGGCGGTCAGAAACAGAAAGCGGATACAAAGCCGCGCTTTGATCTGCGCTTTGATACGTCGCGGATTGACGGGGACTTTACGCGCGCGCCAACGCTCGATCCGTTCCGTCAGAACCGACGCGATGTGCGCCAAAGCGTGGTCTCGTTTACAATGGAACGACAGCCGCGCGTGATGCTGAACGGGTTCTCTTTGGCGCAGATCGGATCACCGGTCCTGCGCGCTGACGACGAGCCCGAGGCGGAAGAGGGCGAAGATACCAAGAACGAGCGCAGCACGGGCGAAAAGGTCCTGCGCGGCGCGGGCTGGGTGGGGATCGGCGCGTTGGGCGTGCTCGCGGTCGGCGCAGGTATCTTCCTGATATCCTGCGACGACGGCGATTGCTTTGTCGACGACTAAGCTAGTTCGAAGCGGCTTCGGCGGCGGCGGTCACGCTCGCCGCCATGGCAATGACGACAAGGCCGAGCGAGAGTTTGCGAAGCGCACCGGACATAGTCTCTCCTGTTCTTTGCCGCTCTAAACTCTTGCCAGCCCCATGCGCCAAGGGGCACGGGGAAAGGATCGCTTCGCGTGTGTTACAACACATACATCGCGGATCAGTTCTGTTATCGCCGTGAGGTAAAAGATAAATATTTGAGGAGGTTTGCTTGATGAGGTTTGGTCTGATCGCTGGGTGCGGTGCCATGCTGGCAACGACTTTGGGCTCGCAAGGGCTCGCGGCGCAAAGCCTGGGCGATTGGGACCGTGGTGCCAGTCATGATGTTCGCGCCAACGCGGCCATTACTATTCCACTTGGCGTCCCGTCTCGCAGCCGCGTTCGCAAGCCACGGCTTGAATTTTCGTTCGAAGCCCAGCGCACAGACAGGCTACGCAGCGCCACTTTCGTGCGGTTTGATCCGGACTTCGAAAGGCAGACCTTTCAGGCCGCGAATGTCGCTTTCACACTTGAGCGCAACCCCCGATTGCTTCTCAACGGCGAAAGGGTGGCAATTTTTGGCCCATGGCTGACCGCTGACCAAGACAAGGACACGGAGAACGAAGGCGGACTGGGTGTTGCCGGCGGGCTCCTGCTTGGGTTGGGCGCGGCAATCGCGGGCGGTTTCATCATCGCGGAGGTCGTTAAAAACGGCCTGGAGGACTCAATTCGCGGCGACGATTAAGACGCCGGCTGCGTTTGCGCTGCCGCCGCTTAGCGATCCCGCTCTTCTTTGTCTCTTTGGGCCCGGCTCTTCTTCTGCGCGGCGGTCTTCAACTGGCCACAAGCCGCGTCGATGTCACGCCCGCGAGGGGTGCGCACCGGCGCGCTGATACCGCCTTCGAAGACGATATCGCTGAACGCCTTGATCCGTTCGGGCGTCGAACATTCGTAGCCGGCGCCGGGCCATGGGTTGAACGGGATCAGGTTGACCTTGGCGGGCAGGTTGAATTGCTTGAGCAGACGGACCAGCTCATGCGCGTCCTCGTCGCTGTCGTTCTTGTCTTTGAGCATCACGTACTCAAACGTGATGCGCCGCGCGTTGGAGGCGCCGGGATAATCGGCGCAGGCCTGCAGCAACTCTTCGATGCCGTATTTCTTGTTCAGCGGGACGATCTCATCGCGCACCTCTTTGGTCACGGCGTGGAGGGATACGGCGAGGTTCACGCCGATCTCTTCGCCCGCGCGCTCCATGGCGGGGATCACACCGCTGGTGGAAAGGGTGATGCGCCGCTTTGAGAGGCCAAGACCGTCGCCGTCCATCACCAGATGCAACGCGTCGCGCACGTGGTCAAAATTGTACAGCGGCTCTCCCATGCCCATCATCACAATGTTGGTGAGCAGGCGCCCGTCCGAGGTGTAGTGGCCGCTTTCTTCAGCGTCCTCATCTTCGGGATCGGCGCCAAAGCCGGACATCGTGCCCTTTGGCCATTCGCCCAACGCGTCGCGCGCGAGCATGACCTGGCCGACGATCTCGCCCGGCGTGAGGTTGCGCACCAGCCGCATGGTGCCCGTCGCGCAAAAAGTGCAATTGAGCGTGCAGCCGACCTGGCTGGAGACGCACAAAGTCCCGCGAGTCTCATCGGGGATGAAAACCATTTCAAAATCGTGACCGTCATCGGTTTGCAGCAACCATTTGCGGGTGCCGTCGCTCGAATGCTGCGCTTCGACGACGTTGGGTCGACCGATGACAAAGCGCTCGGCCAGCCACGGACGCATCGCCTTGGAGATATCGGTCATCTCGGCAAAGTCGGTGACGCCGCGATGGTAGAGCCAGTGAAACACCTGTTTGGCGCGCAATTTGGCCTGGCGCGCGTCGAGCCCAGCCCCGGCGAACAGTTCGCGGATGCGCGGGCGGGGCAGGCCGATCAGGTCCAAACGTCCATCCTCGCGCGGCGTGATATCACGCGCGACGGGCACCGGGTCCACCTGTCCCGGGATGGTCATGAGTGTCGTGTCTGCCATGATTGCGCCGCCATATAAGCGCGCGGGCGCGATTTGCCTAGGCGCAGCTTTGTTCGAGCGCTTTTGAGCGTTTGGTTATGTTCCTGAGCAGGAAGCGTTGCGCGCCGCTCGCCGGCAGCGCGAGCCAGGTGGTAAAGCTATCAAAACCGCGCAGTTCGTTGCAGGCTTCCGATGCGCGGCCATTCTGGTGCTTCACTTCGAGCATCGTGATAAACGCGTGCGCCTGCCACAAGTACACGCTGTTGCGTTCGAGGACCGTCGGATCGGGCCGGCTTCGCAGTAGCGCCCGGATCCGCTCCATGCCGGCCTTGCACATGTCGATACGCGCGCTTGCCTCGGCTTTCGCATTCTTGGCGCATTCTATTTGCGCGGAACCAGCGGCTTTGTGAAACGCGCTCGATTGTATGTCTTTCATCATGGCCTTTTGCCGATCGCCGCAAAAGCGCAGTTCGCTATAAATCCTTAACATGGTGCCATCAGTAAAGACGTGCCCTTTGGTCGAGTAGGGTACGGGTGTGCGGTAGGCCTCTAGCTTTTTGTGCGCGGGTTCGAGCAGGCTGCATCCAAACTCTCTTTCCTTCTGGCGATAGGCTGCGCTGACCTTTCGACGCGGATCGATTTGGTTGTATTGGTATCCCGCCGTGACCAAAACGTCTGTCATGATCAAAGGAGCGTAGAGCTCGGCCGTCTTGGCCCCGAACTGCGCGGCGATGCTTTTCTCCCACCGCTTCGCCAGATCTTCGCACAAGACTTTTCCCGTGCCGAGAAAAAGCTCACGGGTCTGTTCGACGGCGATCTCGCCCTCGCACGCTCTTCGTGTCTGCAACGCTTCGTCCCAAGCGCTATCAGGCAAGCCTTGCGCGTTGGCCGAACTTGCGAGCACTAACAGGGCAAGCGTGAAGAAGTGAGTGAGACGTTTCATGCGACGCTCTTACACTGGCGAGCGAGTGTTTGCGATAGACTAGCCCGTCGTTTCATTGAGTAGCCACCCGCTGATCGCGATGCGCCCTCGCGGCGCGTAGTTCGCGACCTGCGCCACAAAATGATCGCGCGGTACGGTGAACAATGTCAGCGTGTTGAACTTCGGGGTTAAAACCTGCGTTTCGCCGTGATTGTCTTCGATATGCGTCTGGCCGCCCCAATGGGGGTGCCAATTGGTTTCGAGCGAGAGCACGAACGCTGCCACACGGGTGCCGACCTTGCCATCGGTGTGTGGGGTCAGAAAATGGCCGGGGCGAAAGCGTGTCGCGTTCATTTCGAGGCCCGTTACCGGCGCACCTTGCGCGATGATCGACCATTTTTCGAGCGCCTCTGGGGCGTTCCATTCCTCGTGCAGGCGATCGAACGCCTTGCAGCGCGGCTGGGTTGCGGTGCCAGGTTTTTCCCAAGGGAGATGGTCGTAGAGATAGCCGAATCTCTCAGCCGCTTGCGCTTCGACAAAGGGCTTGAGACGGACCTCGTCTTCTTGCGAAATCCCTGCCAACCGGTTCTTCTTGATCTTGGCGACCGAACCCCATGAATGCGCGCTCAGAGCATCGAACAGCAAGCCTGCAAAAGCATCGCTCAAAGGCTTATCGGCACGGCACACTCCGTCACGATGCAGCGCTTTGCACACGCGCTCACATTCCGCGTTTGAAAAGCCGAGCTTGGCGGTGGTTAACATCATGGCAACACATCAGACCATCGAAGGCTCTCGATTGTCCATGGCTACCCCGCCCATTTTGGATCTGAAAAATGGCCCTGACCCACCTTGGCACAGTCAGACTGCGTGCGGATAGCTCGTCAAATCCTGCTCAAACATGACGCGATGGCCGTCGATCCGCATGACATCGACCCACCAGCAAGCGGTCGTCATCGTATCGGGCACGGCCAAGACAAATTTGGGCGCGGGGATACGGGCGGCCTTAGTCAGGCGGATGCGCACCCCACCAACGCCGCGTCCATAGCCGTCGCCGCCCCTTCCAGCGCGTAGCGATCGGTAAAGCGGCGTCCGTTTCTGGCCGTCGCGGACACACTCATTCGGCTGGCGGAGCGCATGGCGGCGATGATCGCGGCGTCCATCGCTTTATCCTTGGCCCAGGCGTCTTGTCCCTGTGCGATCAGATCGAATCGCTGGTTTCCCATAGTTAGACGAACACGCGAATTGCCGCTGAGCGGCCGGCTGAGACGCAAGTGGACTTGACCGCGCACGCCTTTGCCCGGCCAAGTGCCGACGCTGGCGTAGCCTTTTTCGGATCCACGCCCGGTCTTCTGAGCGATGGCGTAACAGCGCGGCACCTCAGCGTCGCGGAACGCGGCCCAGTCGGAATAGACGCCGAGGCTGTCTTTGGCTGACAAAGGGGCTGCCGCAATCACGAACAGAAGAACGAAAGCCCTACGCATAGGTGACATTCATGATCTCCCATTCGCGCTCACCCGCCGGAAGGCGCACGGTGCGCAAATCGCCGACGCTGGCGCCCTTGAGCGCGCGGGCGAGGGGGGAGTTCCAGCCGATCCGGCCTTCGCTGGCGTCCTGTTCGTCGTCGCCGACCAGCGTGACCGTCTGGCGCGCGTCGTCTTCGTCAGCGAGTTCGACTGTCGCGCCAAAGAAGACACGGGTCTTGTCCGGCTGGTTCGTTGGGTCGACCACGCGGCAGATCTTCATGCGTTTGGATAGATAGCCCAATTCTCGATCGATCTCGCGCATGCGTTTGCGCCCGTAGAGATAATCGCCGTTTTCGCTGCGGTCCCCATTGCCAGCGGCCCAGCTGACGATCTCGACGATCTCAGGCCGCTCGGTGCCGAGCAGGTGGTCGTATCGCGCTTTGAGCGCCGCCATGCCCGAAGGCGTGATCGGAGGGCCGGGTTTGCTCGCCACAAGCTAGGCTTGCCGTTTAGGGCAAGAACGCGTCGATGGGACGAGGGAGGCCCGCCTTGTCCGGGTGCATATGCGAATAGGTCACCGCGTTGCCCAGGACGCGCATGATGTAATAGCGCGTTTCGAAATTGGCGGGGATGCGCTCGACCCAGGTGACCCAGTCGATCTCGCCTTTGCGCGGATCGCCGTTGAGGCGCAGCCATTGGTTCACGCGGCCCGGCCCGGCGTTATACGCGCCCACGGCCAGAGGGTACGCGCCGCCGTAATAGCGCAGCATCCGCTGGAAATACGCGTCACCCAACTGGATGTTATAGGGCGGATCCTGGATCAGATTGGCGCGCATATATTGAATGCCAAGCTTACCCGATTGCTCGCGCGCGGTGCCCGGCATCAGTTGCATGATGCCGCGCGCGCCCGCGTGGCTGATCCGGGTGCGGTCAAATTCGCTTTCCTGACGGCTGATCCCGTGGACCATCGACCAATCGCGCACCGTCGGCGTGGGGAAGACGGGATAGCCGATCCGCTCAATACTTTTGTAGCCCAGCTCGCCCGCTTTCATGCCGAGGACCACGGCCATTTCGGGCATATTGAGGCGCATCGCGATGTCGTGCGCCATCAGCATTTCGGTTTCGTTCGATGCGCTGTCGCCCAGCGCTTGGAAGAAACGCCGTTCGGTCTGCCATTTGCGGCGGTTCTGTCCGATCGAAAGCAGCGCGCGTGTCAATGGACGCGCTTCGAATTCGGCGCGCTGTTCCGTCGTCGCTTGAATGGTTGGTAGTTCAGCGAAGGTCGGCATCGGCTGACCCAGTTCGGCGAGCGACAGGTGCGCGTAATAATAGTCCGGCCACCGCGTCGCAGCGGTAAAATGGGCGTTCGACGCCTCGATTTGACCGGCGCGTTTGGCGGCGCGGCCCGCCCAGTAAAAACCCTTGGACTTGGTCAGCGGCGTACGAGCGGCTTTGCCGTAACGTTCAAAGATCGGCGCGGCTTGGTTGCCGTTGCCTAGCGTCCACAGAGCTTTTGTGCCGCCCAGCCACATCAGATCGGTGTAGCGATCGCGCAGGAAGAACGAGCCCTTGGATATATCCTGACCCGGCTTGAACAGATCGTCGACCTTGCTGGCGATGCGCATCGCGTTCGTCGCGCTGGCTTTCTTGGCGACGCGCAGCATCAGGCCGATCATCGCCTCTCCGTCAAAGGCGGGCGCCTTTACATTGATGCGGTTGGCCAGGATCGAGGCGGCTTGGCCATATTGACGCTTGGCGTAATGAAAGCCAGCGAGGTTGTAGAGGAAACCGGCGTCCAGATAAGCGCCTTCGGGCACCTCAAGGCTGACATCGGCGGGAAGGCTGCCATTGATGAGCGCCAGGCGCGCCAAGGCCAGCGTGCGATCAGCCGGCGCGAGCTTGGCCATATGGCGCGTCGCGGCGGCGGCGTTCTCTTGCCATAACAAAGCGTCCATGCGCGCGGCGTGGTCGGCGGGGGTGAACTGGCGGGCGTAGAGACTGTCGAGCGTCAATTCGATCGCTTCGGACATTTCACCGCCGCGCCACGCTTCGCGAGCGACGGTCAGCGCTTCCACGCGGCCTTCCGCCGCCAGCGCCACGGCGTAACGCGCGCGGCCTGCGTTGGTCAGCGGGGGCAGAGCGTCAAAATAGCGCAAGAGATCCGCTCGGGCGGGCGCCTCCACCGCGAGAGCGTTCTCCGCCCGGATGCGGATAATCTCCATGCGCGGGAAGGTGGGGTAAGCGAGCGCAAAACCCGAATAATCGAAAAATCCGAGCTTGTTATCCTTCTGAAGCAGCTCCCATTTCGAGATCGCGGCCTGCATTTCGCTGGGCTGCTGGGCGACCATGTTTGAGCCGTCTGCGGGCTGCATCTGCGCCGAAGCCGGGATTGTGAAAGCAAGCGCGCCAATGGCGGCGCCGAAAACAACTTTACTACGCAGTTTGATAGCCATGCTGGACATTGTGCCGAAAGGCTCCTTATCAGGCGCTGAACGCAGCCCACCCCTGTTAGCTGGCGAACATTCTCGCCGCACTCAACCAAGATACAGGAAAGATACGAGGATAACGCAATGTTCAGCGGCTCCATACCCGCTCTGGTGACTCCTTTTCGCGACGGATCGTTTGACGAGCCCGCCTTTCGCAAGCTGGTCGATTGGCAGATTGAGAACGGCAGCGCCGCGTTGGTGCCGTGCGGGACCACGGGCGAAGCCTCGACCTTGTCCAACGCCGAGCATCACCGCGTTATCGAAGTGTGCATCGAACAGGCCGCTGGACGCGTGCCGGTGATTGCGGGATGCGGGTCGAACGACACGATGAACGCCGCCCTGCACATGAATTTCGCCAAGAAAGCGGGTGCAGCGGCTGGCCTTTGTGTGGCGCCTTACTACAACCGCCCCAGCCAGGCGGGATTGATCGCGCATTTCAGCTATCTGGCTGAGAACTGCGGCTTGCCGATAGTCCTATACAATGTGCCCAGCCGCACCGTGACCGATATCGAGGATGAGACCGTGGTCGCGCTGGTCAAGAAATACCCGGAGACAATCATCGCGATCAAAGACGCGAGCGGGGATCTATCCCGTGTGGCCGATCACCGCATGGGCATTGGGCGCGAGTTCTGCCAGCTTTCGGGCAACGATGAATTATGGCTGCCGCATTCTGCGGCCGGCGGGCGAGGGGCCATTTCGGTGACGGCCAACGTCGCGCCGGCCTTGTGCGCTGAGTTTGCCGCCGCGATCGAAGCGAACGAGCTCAAGAAAGCGCGCGAATTGAACGATCGGCTGTTCCCGCTGCATTACGCGATGTTCTCAGACGCGTCGCCCGCGCCCGCGAAATACGCGCTGAGCCGCGTGCTTGACTATATTGAGCCTGCGGTGCGTCTGCCGATCGTCGAGGCGAGCGAGACCTCACGCCGCGCGGTGGACGAAGCGCTGGAGTTTGCCGGTCTCGCCTAGGCCATTCGTTTAAGAGCAGACCACTTCGGAGCTGCGCAGCTCATCATCGGCGGACATAAAGATATAGGTGTAGCGCCAGCCGCGTTCGGCAAAGGCCTTCATCGCCGGGCGATCAAAGTTGCAGATATTACCGCGCGCCTTGTTGACAAAGCTCAGGACGAAATCGTCGAACGCTTCGCCGGTGGCGTAGACGGCGACGGTGCCGCGGATTTTCTTCGCTTCGCAATCGGCCACGGCGCTTTGTGCGGTGACGGGCGGAACGGGCTCGCGCGCTTTGCTGGCGCGGACTTTAAGGTCGGCGCACATTTGCGCGTCGTTCATTCCGTCAAAGATATGCGCCTTGGCCGTCGTTGACCCGGCGGCTTGCGCCGAAGTTAGCAGCGCGGCGGCGGCTAGCATCGCTCCAAACATGGTGTGACCCTCTCACAAAAACTGTCTGGCGCTAATTGTAGGCGGCAATGCCTTGAAGCGCCAGCGCGCTTAGTCCGCTGGATTGTGCTTCTCAACCCATCTCACCGCGTTTTCGAGCATTTGTTGGCGCGTCGTGGAAAGCGAAAGCCAGTGATCTTCGCCTCCCAAGGTGACCAGCTCATGCGGCTTGCCCGCGTCTTTGAGCTTGTCCGCCATTTTGGTCGAATGGCTGTAAGGCACCACCACGTCATCAACTCCGTGGATCAGCATGATCGGCGCGTCCGCCTCGTCCGCGCGGCGCAGGGGGGAGACCTCATCCCACAAATCGGGATCGCCCAATTGTTCGCGCAGAGCGACCTTGGTTGTGCGGTCCTTTCCGCTGGCGCGGTAGTCCTCGTTGTACATGTTGCGAAGGTCGCTCACCGGAGCCACGGCGACCGAACATTTGTAGAGGCCCTGCTGGATGGTCACTCCGGCCAACGCGGCGTATCCGCCATAGGACGCGCCCACAATGCAAGCGCGATCCGGATCGACGATGCCCCCTTCGGCAAGCGCCTTGAGTCCATCGGACTTGTCCAGCTGCATCCGGCGTCCCCATTCGCCGTATCCGGCCCGTGTAAAGGCCGCATCGCGGTTCGTGCTCCCGCGGAAATTGGGCTGGAAAACCGCATAACCACGCGAAGCAAAGGCCTGCGCCCACCAGTCGAACTCGGGCGCGTCGGCGCTGTGCGGGCCACCATGGGGAAGCATGACAAGCGGCAGGTTTGTAGCTTCACGGCCAGGAGGTAATGTCAGGATGCCGTCCAGTTCCATCCCATCACTCGCCGTGTAGGCAAAGGTCGATATCGCGCCCACTTGGTTGGCAGCGATCGCGTCGCGTTCATAAGCGATGGCGTTGGCCCGGCTGGTGCCCAGATCAACCGCAAAATAGGTGCCCGAATCGCCGTTACCGCTGGTGCGGATGATTACGTCGCTGAGGTCACTGGTCCAGCCCGCAAAGGAGGTCTCGCTCGATTGGAACGCTTTGCGCACTCGTTCCGCCTTCGTTTGAAGGCTCTTGTCGGCGAAGACGTGTCGCTCGTTGTCTCCTTCGCCTTCGGTATAGCCCATTAAGTGGCCGGTCGCTGGGTCAAAGAAGAGCCCTTCAAAGTCGACCCCCTTGAGGAATGGTTTGGGCTCGCCGCCCGATTGGCCGATCTCGACCCATCTCGATCCTTTATCGGTCCGCTCGCGTACAATGGCGGTCTTGCCGCCATAGCCCAGACCAATCAGAGCAACGGAGGCACCTGGCTGCACGCCATCCAGAATCTTCTGGCCCTCCGCGTTGCGTACCCACCACGCGCCAGTCGTGTAATCGACCTGCATCGAATAGGCGAGTTCGCCCTTGGCATCGATCAGCCAATCGGAACCCGTGTTGATCGGCGCTGCGTTGGCGATCTTCTTGATCTTGAAGTTTCCAAGATCGACCCGGAACAAATGCGGGCGCGTGTGATCCAGCCGCGTACTTGTCCGGCTGCCTGTGCGGCCGCGATCAAGCTCGATCCCGCCGAAGAAACCAAAATTGCGATCGCCGATCTTGCGGATGCCGTAATTTCCCTGGATCGTATCGGGGTGCTTGCGCGAGTTCCCAAAGACGACGCCGCCTTCTTCTCCGGGTGTGATCGGGATGATCCGCGCAATGGAGAACTCGGCCTTATCCGTCGTGAAACGAGAGCTCAGATTCTCGGTCTGGCTGGAGGTCAGCATCAAGCGGTCTTCGCCAATCCAGCGAAGCGAACGCACCTTCATATCGCCCACTCGCACGGCCGTGAGCGTTTTGGTCTGGTCTTCAACAGCGATGAGCACGCGGGTGCCTTGAAGCGTGCCGACGAAGGCGATCCGATCACCCGAGGGCGAAATGGCTGTCACTTCAACATTGGGAAGCTTGCCATAAGCCTCAAGTGGGGCTGCTGGAACCGCGCCCGCCGCTTGTAAAGGAGAACCCGCTGCAAGGGACGCTGCCGCGCAGACAGCTCCAAAGCGCGCCATGAAAAGGCGCGAAACACTCAACTTCATTTGAATAGCCCCTGAAGAAAACCCATGAATCTCTTCGCGCAACTCTGACGGTTTATCGAAGTTTTTCAACGACTGTTTTCAAAATCCTACAGGAGCAAGCGACGATTGCGAAACTGGGCCACAGCGCCTATGTGCCCCGCCACTATGGCACGGCCCAAACCCAAGACTTTTGATAAGCTGAAAACCGTCGCGGATAATCGCCGCGCGCGGTTCGATTATCATATCGAAGAAACGTTCGAGGCCGGGCTCGCTTTGCAGGGCACCGAAGTGAAGGCCCTGCGCGCAGGGCAAGCGACGATTGCCGAAAGCTACGCCGAAGTGCGCGATGGCCAAGTGTGGCTGATCAATTCGAACATCCCCGAATACAGCCACGGTAACCGTCTGAACCACGAACCCAAGCGCCCCAGAAAGCTGCTGCTGCACGAACGTGAGATCAACAAGATGTTTGGCGCGGTGGAGCGCAAGGGCATGACGCTGGTGCCGCTCTCGATTTACTTCAACGCCACCGGCCGCGCGAAGGTTGAGCTGGCTCTGGCGAAGGGTAAACAAGCGCACGATAAACGCGCCACGATCAAGGATCGCGACTGGAAGCGGGATAAAGCCCGGTTAATGCGCGAAAAGGGGTAACGCGCCTCGTTTGAGAGCCTTCTTGGTCTAGTCTGGCGCAATTGGGTCACGTTTGGTGGCAAATGGTGACTTTCAGACCCTTTTGAGGGGTTCACGCGATTGTCAGAGAGACAACGTTACCCATATGGAAATGACGGTGACCGACACAGATGCACTCTTGACCTTCGCTTGCCCACGAAAACGCCAGGCAGGCGCGCGGCGCGGAGGCGCGGCGTGAGTCCAAAACCCGCATCTGATCCGGGCTCTAGGCCCAAGACTTCCTGGACGTCCAAGACGCTGGGACGCGACCTCATTCGCCGCTACATGCCCTCGCGCGAAGCGATGGCGAAGAACAAGTATCTGCGTCCCATCGCCCACCGGTTTCTGTCGCCTGAATTGTGGCGCTTCACTCGCCGTTCGGTCCCGCGCGGAGTAGCGCTTGGCCTGTTTGCAGGCTTTATCATTCCGGTCGGGCAGATTTTCCTCGCAGCGTTCCTCGCGCTGCCGGCGCGTGCCAACGTGCCGCTCGCCGCGCTGGTGACCTTCATCACCAACCCGTTCACCTTTCCGTTCTGGATCGTGGTCGCCAATCAGGTGGGCGAGGCCACGCTCAATCTCGATGAGGATTTCGGCGCAGCGGCGGGCGAAGAGCTCAGCAGCGGCGCGCTGGTGTGGCTGGTGGACCTGTTTGAGCTGGCGGGAGTAACCGCTTTTGGTTTTCTCGTGCTCGCCTTGGTGACTTCGACGCTTGGCTACTTCCTTTCCAGCTGGATTTGGCGGTACATGGTGGGCCGCAAGCGGGCAAAACGTCTGAAATTGATGGAACAGCGTCTCGACCAGAGGCTTGAGGCCAACTAATCTGTCTTGCGCGAAGCCGGGTCTGACCCTTCGCTCCGAATATTAAGACGCTTGTCACCGACTGGGACCGATCCGCTTGGCCACTGCACCAAACTCCAACGCGCTCGACGCTTCGTCTCCCAAGCCACCGGCTTTGATTCTGGGCGGACTGGCGGTTGGACTAGCGCTGAGTGTGGGGACGATCTTCTTCGTCACATCCGATGTGCTTCTGACCAGCGCGTTCGGCTTAGGCCTTATTGTTTTGCTGGTCGGTGCGCTTCTTCTTGAGCGGATGCGCAGCGCGCCCACCGAAGTCGCGGTTGCGGCGCCTGATTGGTCCGTCACTGTCGCTGCGATTGAAAACGAGGCGTCAGGCACGGCCGTTGCTATTACCGACCGCGCCAACCGCTTGGTCTGCGCCAACAGCGCCTATGTCGAGGCGTTCGGGGTGTCGCACGCTCCGCCGCAGCTGTCGATAACGCGGGAAGGGCTGGAGATCCTGACCAAAGCCGCGCGTGAAGCCTGGCGCGATGGCTCATTAGCGCTCGATAAGCTGCCGGGCCTTTCCGATGACGAGCCGCAATGGAGCGTCACCGCGCAGCGCGCAGGGAGGGGCGATGATCACCTGATCTGGCGCTTCACGCCACTGGGCGTTGAGGAAATCGCGACCGTCGACGCGCTCGATCTGGCCGGACCGTTTGGACAAATGCTCAGCCGAGGCGGGATTGAAAGCGCGATCACCAACCCTGATGGGACCATCCGTTCGGCCAGCGCTGGCTTCGCCGCGCGCGCTGTTGGCGATCCGTCGGCAACTTTGGCGGGACAGGACTTTGTCTCGCTGCTGCGCTCAGACGACCGCGACCGTCTGTTCTTTACCCGTGAAGGGCGAGCGGGCACCGCGCAGACCTTGGTCGACATCGCGCTCGAAGATCCGGGCGAAGAAGGGATCGCGCGAGCGGAGGAGACCACGTCGTTGATGCTTCTGATCGACAGCGGTCTTGGCATTGGCAGCGGGTGGGAGAGCTCCAGTCAGGCGGGGGTCTCTCAGTTGGCCGACTTGCTCGCGCAATTGCCGTTGGGCCTCGCCATGACCAACCGCGACGGACGTTTCCTATTCGCCAACGCGGCCTTTTTGCGCTCGGTTGACCGGGATGGACGCGCGCTCCCCAAGTTTCCAACCGATCTGGTCGTCCCCGAAGATAAAACCCCGCTGTCCGACGCGGTGCGCCGCCATGGGCGAGGGCCTGCAACCAGCGGGGACATGGCGGTGCGCTTGACGCACCAACCAGCCGAGCCTGTTTCGATAGGCCTCGCGGGCGTGCGCGGGCTGGGCGAAGCGGCGGTGCTTCTGAGCCTCGCCGATTCGAGCGAGGAGAACCAACTCAAACGCCAAGTTGCCCAGGCCACCAAGATGCAGGCCGTCGGCCAGTTGGCGGGCGGCGTCGCGCATGATTTTAACAACGTGCTGACCGCGATCATCGGCACCTGCGATTTGATGCTGCTGCGCCACACGCCCGGTGACAGCGACTATGATGATATCCAGCAGATTCAGGCGAACTCCAACCGCGCCGCCGCTTTGACCCGGCAATTGCTCGCTTTCTCACGCCAGCAGACGCTGCGCCCCGAAGTGCTGCAACTGCCCGATGTGGTGAGTGAGGTAACCCCGCTGATCAAGCGCCTGCTGGGCGAGAAGATTAGCTTCTACGTTCAGCACGATCGCAATCTGGGCGCGGTGCGCGCCGATCCGCAGCAGTTGGAGCAGGTGATCATGAACCTGGCGGTCAACGCGCGCGACGCGATCAATATGAGCGGCAAACGACCTGGCGGATCGCCCGGGCGGATCTCTCTGCTAACCCGCACGATCGCGGCGAAGGACGTGCGGCAATTGGGTTCCGAAGTCCTACCGGCGGACGATTACACCGTTCTAATCGTGCAGGACACCGGCGGTGGTATCCCGCCGCACGTTCTGCCCAAGCTGTTCGAACCGTTCTTCACGACGAAAGAGCAGGGCAAGGGCACCGGCCTTGGCCTTTCCACCGCTTACGGCATCGTCAAACAGTCGGGCGGCTTTATCTTTGCCGAAAACGTGACCGACAGCGCAGGCAATCCCACCGGCGCGCGCTTCACCATCTACTTTCCCGTCCACCGGGGCGAAGCGCCGCGGCGCAAGGAGGCGCCCGCGCCGGTGGCCTCCTCCGATTGGTCGGGCGGGGGCAAGCTGCTGCTGGTCGAAGACGAAGACATGGTGCGCGCGGTGGCCGAACGCGCTTTGTCGCGGGCGGGCTATCAGATCACCGCTTGCTCTGATGGCGAAGAGGGGTTGGCGGTAATCCAGCAGGGCGAAGAATTCGACCTCGTCGTCAGCGACGTTGTCATGCCGGGCATGGACGGCCCCGCCATGGTCCGCGCGATCCGCGAATTGCGGCCGGACATGCCGATCCTTTTCATGTCTGGCTACGCTGAGGAACAACTGCGCCGCGACATCAACATCCCCGATATGCACTTCATCGCCAAGCCGTTCAGCGTGTCGGCGATTGGCGACAAGGTGTCGAGCGTGATGCACGCATCCAAGCAGAGCGCCGTCACCTTCACCGACTGAGAGGGTTCGAAGTTTTCCCACATTGGAAAATAAAGGGGTGTATCCCCTTGCCATACGTATTGGTTTCGTGTATAGAATAGGGCATGACAACGAAGCCTCTGACTACCGCCGCTTTTTTCCGTATGTTTCCCGATGATGAAACGTGCCTCAATCACCTGTTTGAAGTGCGGTTCGGCCAAGGGCACGCTTGCCCTAAGTGCGAGCGCGACAGTAAGTGGCACCGGATCAAGGCTGAGCGCGCTTATTCGTGCCAGTGGTGCGGCCATCACCTGCACCCGACTGTGGGCACTCCTTTCGAGAAAACCCGCACGCCCCTGCAACTCTGGTTCTACGCGATCCACCTGTTCACCACCACACGTCACGGCGTGAGCGCGAAGGAATTGGAGCGCCAGCTAGGCGTGACCTACAAGACCGCTTGGCGCATGGCGAAGCTGATCCGCGAGCATATGGCGGACGTTGACGGTGACACTCCAATTGGCGGTCCGTTCAAGACGGTTGAGATTGATGAAACCTTTGTCGGTGGCCACCGTAGGAACGGCCAAGGCGGCAAAGGTAAAACGGTTGTGTTCGGTATGCTTGAAAAGGGCGGCGATGTTGTTACCGAGGTTGTGACGGACCGTAAGAGCGGGACTTTACTGCCTCACGTTGTAAAGCACGTTCAAGCGCACTCAGAGGTGCATACGGACGAACACCGCGCTTATGGCGGTCTCAGCACCATCAAGGGCTATTGGCACAAACAGGTGAACCACTCGGAGGGCCAGTACGTCTCAGGCACCGGCACGACTGTAAACGCGATTGAGAGTTTCTGGAGCCACCTCAAGCGCTCGATCCAAGGCACTCACACCAGTGTCAGCCCCAAATACCTCGGCACCTACACCAAGGAATTTGAGTACCGCTTCAATCGTCGGAACCGTCCTGAGACGATGTTGCCGGAGCTTCTTTCGACTTTCCGGCCATCGCCTCAACAGTTTGATTGAAAGCATCTAGGTCGCCGATTTCATCCTCGTGCTCGGCGATAAATTGCTTGAGCTTGCCCTTTTCGATGGCTTCGCGGAGACTAAGCATCAGAGTCATCCCGAAAATCTAGCCGAGATTGCATTGCCGGTTGAGTGACCTCATAGACTTTGATCACCTCGTAGGTAGGCTCGCCGACCAGCTCCCCTAACTCGTTCGTAATATACGTTTCACGCAGATCCACATCCAGACTGCTTCCAGGTGGCGCTGCAACTTTGTTCGCTTGGAAAAGGGCGAGCCATTGCTCATCTAAAATCGGAGCATCCACTGCGCGTTTGTACATTAGCGTCCACTTTGCAGACCCCTCATAAGCCGCTTTCCGGATGCGCACGCCAGTTCGGATGTTGGACGTATGCAAATTCTGCGGGATCACTTCGGGAAGATCATCCAATCCTTTGTCTGGTACTTCATCCGCCCGTATTCGGAATACGTTGTCCTTTCCTTGGTCAAACTCAAGGGTTTCGTAGCCCTCGGTTCGAAGCGGCTCCATGACTTCGACAGCCCGCTTCCTTGCCTCTGGGTTAGCATAGAGATCATAAATCTGTTGAGCGATTTGGATCGGTTCAGCTTCACCCTCTATCTGAATTTGCACAGCGTTACGCCCGTCTTCAATCTTGATGACAGTTACGCTCTCGACCTTTTTGCCTCTCAGGTATTTGATCAGCTTGAAAAGAGACCAGCCCCCAGCCACCGCCGCAACTGTCGCATCTCGGACGATGCCAACCCATGCGGCAAGATTTTGGGCTGCCACTACATCGTCATCCGCCAGAAGCAGTTTAGCCTGCTCCCAAAGGGTCTGAGCGAGATCAATGTTGAGTTGAAAGCACTTTTGCTCAAGATCAGCGTTGACCTTGACCTTTACCCCCGCCCTATCCCCGTTGGCGTAAGTGTTCGCAATTTTTAGCAATTCACTCAGCGCCAAAAGCGCTGGCGCTAAATCGGCGACATCCATCGAATGGTCAGCAAGAGCCGGACCATCATATCGAATTACGCTTTGAACAGACATATCGCCCCCATCTTAGGCTTGCGCCATTAGCACAAGATGAAAGTGTGATTCACGTATGCGAAGGGGATAAACCCCAAAATAAATTCTGTTCCACTCTTGTTCTATGAGAACAAATGCGATACATCCTGTCGCAACGGGGACGGACAAGGCTGGTTAAAACCCCTTCATCCGCTCTAGGCAACGATATGGAGGTCATGCGATGGCTACGCAGCTTAAGTTGGTAGAGAAGGGTAAAGAAGTGGACCGTCAAAAGGCGCTGGACGCCGCTCTCGCACAGATTGATCGCGCGTTTGGCAAAGGCTCGGCGATGAAGCTCGGCTCGAAAGAAGCGATGCAGGTGGAATCGATTTCGACCGGATCGCTGGGGCTTGATATTGCGCTCGGTATTGGTGGTCTGCCCAAAGGCCGCGTGATCGAAGTGTATGGCCCGGAAAGCTCGGGCAAGACGACGCTGGCGCTTCACGCCATTGCCGAGGCGCAGAAGGCGGGCGGCACCGCGGCGTTTGTGGATGCGGAGCACGCTTTGGACCCGGTCTACGCCAAGGCGTTGGGTGTCGACATTGATGAGTTGATCGTCTCGCAGCCCGATACGGGTGAACAGGCGCTGGAAATTACCGACACTCTCGTGCGTTCGAACGCGATTGATGTGTTGGTGGTCGACTCGGTCGCGGCGCTTGTCCCCCGCGCCGAAATCGAAGGCGAGATGGGCGATAGCCATGTCGGCCTTCAAGCGCGGCTTATGTCCCAATCGCTGCGCAAGCTGACCGGGTCGATCAACCGTTCCAAGTGCATGGTGATCTTCATCAAC
>JBCCAH010000021.1:0-57369 GCA_039814925.1 Pseudomonadota bacterium | reverse complement strand
CCGTCCGGCTGGTCGCAGGGCTCGAAAGCCCGCGCAGCGCGAGGATGAAAAAGACGCCCGAGACGAGGTAGGCGAGCATCGCCCATTCGTTGACTTCGCCGCCACCGGCCGCGTGAGCAGGGGTGGCCAGCAAAGTCGTCAACCCAGCGAAAGCTGGGATCGCTTGCCATTTGGCGCGGAGCTTACTGAGAGAGATCCCAGCTTTCGCTGGGATGACGGATGAAGTGATAGCGCCCATGATCACTTCTCCTTCTTTTTGTACATGGCGAGCATGCGCTCAGTGACGGCGAACCCGCCAAAGATGTTCACGCTGGCGAGTACCACGCCGAACAGGCCGAGATACTTGGCCGCCGGGCTTCCCGCTTCCGCCGCCGCGATCAGCGCGCCGACAATAATTACCGAGGAAATCGCGTTGGTCACCGCCATCAAAGGCGTGTGCAACGCGGGCGTGACCGACCAGACCACGTAATAGCCGACGAAACACGCCAGCACAAAGATCGAGAGGATTGAAATAAAGTCCATCTATCGCCCCATCAGTAGGTACGGAATTCAACCGTGCGGTTCACACCAAACGGCACAGCTTGAATAGGTTTGTCGACGCGCAGTCGTGCCACGCTCTTTTCGCCGGATATCAGTTCGAATGAACCGCCGAGAAACGAAACGCTTTTGGGCGCATCCTTCGCTTTCACGACCCGTCGATCTGTAAGACTGTCGCTCTTTTCGGCGTTCCCGAATATGGTCTCGAACACGTGATTTCCGCGCGGATTGGCGTTGCCGCGATATTCGAGCGCGACATATTGCAGTTCAGCCCATTCTTTGCCCGGCTTGGTGGTGTAGGCGACGTTCGGAATGCTCTTGGGTCGTTTGCTTGTCCGGCCAGTAAAATTCGGCAATCCTTTGATCAAGCTCGACTTCTTAAGGAAAGACTCGAATCTCCCATCGTTGTTTGCGTCGACAAAGCAGAAATGCTTGGACTGCGCGCCTTCGCTCATGAAAGAGCTAAAGCCTCCCCCTTTGAACTTGCTTGAAGTGCAAAACACTCTGCCCGAAGACGCCTTAAGCGAAAAAAGCGGCTGGTCTTTCTCGGCCAGTGACTTGCCTTTAGCGTCCGCAACTGCGGCTCCCAGAACCGCAGTACGCTCTGGAGCGAGACGCGCGGCCATCACGATGCCTTTGCGAGGGACTTCGACCTCTTCACCGACCTTTGGAAGCTCACCTTCCAGCTCGGCCAAGGGCTCAACCGCGAACCAGCTGGTAGCGTATCGGATGCGCTCAGGCTTCTTTTGATCCTGCGCCAATGAAGGCGCGGAGAACAAGAACACCAAAGCAACGGCGGATGCGAAAGACCTCACCCGTTCAGCCGTTCATTGACGATTTCGCCGCCCTTGGTCAGGCGGATGGCGTCGCCGATCTCTTCATCGAGTTCGGGCTTGCCCGCTTCCTGGTCCCAGAAGGCGGACAGGAAGTTGAAGTGGTTGCGCGCGAACAGCGCCGAAGCGTCGGCGGCCAGCGCGGCGGGTGTGTTGGCGTAGCCAATGATCTTCACACCGTGCTTTTCGACGACTTCATCGGGCTTGGAGCCTTCGACGTTGCCGCCTTGCGCGACGGCAAGGTCATAGATCACACTGCCGGTCTTCATCGTCGCGATCTGTTCGTCGGTGATGAGCACCGGCGCCGCGCGTCCGGGGATCAGCGCGGTGGTGATGACGATGTCCTGTTTGGCGATGTGTTCGCTGACAAGCTTGGCCTGCGCGGCCTTGTACTCATCGCTCATCTCGGTCGCGTAACCGCCTGAGCCTTCGCCTTCGATCCCTTCAACCTCGGTCACGAAGATGGCCTTGGCGCCAAGGCTCTCGATCTGTTCTTTCGTGGCCGAGCGTACGTCCGTCGCCGAAACCTGCGCACCCAGCCGCCGCGCCGTGGCGATCGCCTGAAGACCCGCAACGCCCACACCCATGATGAAGCATTTGGCAGCCTGGACGGTGCCCGCCGCCGTCATCATCATTGGGAAAGCGCGGCCATAAGTGTCGGCCGCCGCCAGAACCGCTTTGTACCCGGCGAGGTTCGATTGGCTCGAAAGCACGTCCATCGATTGCGCGCGCGTGATGCGCGGCATGAATTCCATCGACAACGTTTCAAAACCCGCCTTGGCATAGGCTTCGAGCCGATCGCCATTCTGAAACGGATCGAACAAAGCCGCGACGATCGCGCCCGGCTTTGCGCCTTTTAGGAGCTTCACATCCGGCGCTTGAATGCCGAGCACGATGTCGGCGTCTTTCACCACATCAGCGGCCTTGCCAACGCTCGCGCCCGCGTCCGCGTACGCTGCATCGGGAATCGCAGCTGACGTGCCCGCGCCGGCTTCAATCGCCAACTCGTTGCCTAGTCCTGCAAATTTCTTGATCGTTTCAGGCGTTGCCGCGACCCGGGTTTCCCCAGCCGCGCGCTCTTTCAGAACAGCAATCTTCACGTACGCGATGCCCCTTTTATGGCTGGCTTATCCGGATATCAGACCCACCACGCCAAGCGTGATGATCGCGATGAGCGGGATGATCCACTTCAGCGAGCCGATAAAGCCGCCGTAGAGTTTGTCCTTCTGGTTATAGTCTGGGGCTGCCATGCCTTTTGTTCCCTCTTGATGATCCCTAACGGAGCAAACGGCAAAAGGTTGCTGAAATCTTTCGGCGCTTGCTTGGATTGGCCCGTATCGTGCGCGAGAGACAAGCTCAAGCCCTCCAAATCCGAGCGAGTTGATCGCCCGCGCTGGTATCAGCCTTAATCCCGTCTTTACCCGCCCCGATTATGACCATGGCACGTTTCAATCCGGGACAGCTTTGCCCCGGATCAGATCACTTGGTTTGAGATGGGAGCCACGGGCGCAATCGATGTCAGAAGCGGAACCACGCCTTGTCATGCTGATCGACGATGAGCCGGCGCAAAGCCGGTTGGTCTCGGCCATCGCCGCGCGTGATGGTTGGCGCACGCTCGTCGCGACTGATGCCGAAACCGCCATCGCCACGCTGGGCACACGCGAAGGCATGCAATTGTCCGCTATCCTGCTTGATCAGTGGGTACCCGGCGATGACGCGTGCGAACTGATCGCTGAGCTTAAAGAGCGCCGCCCCGCTTTGCCGATCCTGATGCTGACCACCAGCGCTTCACCCCTGCTTGCTGTCGAAGCCATGCGCGCGGGCGCAAGCGATTACCTGGTCAAGCCAGTCTCGCCCGACCGCTTGATGGAAGCCCTGCGCGCGGTCACCCGCCGCGAAGCGCCGCGCGATGAGCTCGCCCCGCTGACGGAGAAAATGCCGGCCAGCCTCGATTTCGATGCGATGATCGGCACCGCACCGACCTTCCGCACCGCACTGGCGCAGGCCGCCAAGGCCGCGCGCGGCCACGCGCATACGCTGATCGAAGGCGAAAGCGGCACAGGCAAAGAGATGCTGATGCGCGCGATGCAAGCGGCCTCACCGCGCGCCAAAGCACCCATGCGGCTCATCAACGTCGCCAGCGTGCCGCAAAACTCGCTCGATTCGATCCTATTTGGCCACGAACCCAACGCTTTTCCCGGCGCGTTTGATCGCCAGATCGGCGCGATGCAGCAATGCGATGGTGGGACGTTGTTGCTCGACGAGGTCGATCAGATCGCCCCTCACGTGCAGGAAAAACTGGCCGACGCGCTCGAAACCGGGATCGTACGCCCCGTTGGCGCGACCCATGGTTTCCGCGTCGATGTGCGGCTCCTGTCAGCGACGAACCACTCGCTCGGCGCGCTGGTCAATATGGCCTCGTTCCATCCCAAGCTCGCCGAAAAATTAAGCGCGACCAAGATCGCCTTGCCGCCCCTTCGCGAACGCACGGGCGATATCTCCGCCCTAACCCGCCATTTCCTGAACCGCATCGGCGAACAGCCGGGCCTCAACCATCTCAGCGTCAGCGACAGCGCGCTCGCCTTGCTTGCCGCCTACGATTGGCCGGGCAATGTGCGCCAATTGCAATCGGTTCTGTTCCGCGCGGCGGTCTACTGCGAAGCCAACACGCTCACCGCTGACAGCTTCCCGCAGCTTTCCGAAATGCTGGGCGAACAGCAAGTGGGCGAAGGAAGCCATCTGCACGAAGGCGTGGGCGTCATGCTCTACACCGAAGACGGCAATCTGCGACCCTTGGAAGAGATTGAGGCTGACGTGATCCGCCTCGCCATCGGCCATTATCGTGGTCGAATGACCGAGGTCGCGCGGCGATTGGGCATCGGGCGTTCGACGCTTTATCGCAAGCTGAGTGATCTGGGCATCGATAACGCGGCTTAAATCGCCGTCTCAGACGTGAAGCTTGATCCTAATGCGCGCCGCGCCTAGCGCGCGTACCATGACAGACATCAAAGACTTCGACGGGCGCATCGCCCTAGTGACAGGCGCGGCTTCGGGGATTGGAGCGGCTTGCGCCAAAGCGTTGGCGGAGCGCGGCGCGGCCAAGCTTTTCCTTAACGATCTGACCGAAGAGGGAATCGCCGCGCTTGATCTCGATTGCGAAGTCGTTCCGGTAATCGGATCGGTCGCGGATGAGGCCCTGTGGGACAGTTTGCAGCCGCAGCTCGTTGGCCTCGATCACGCGGTGGTGAACGCAGGGATTGGCGGCTTTGGCGCGGTGGCTGATCTCGAATTTGCCGAGTGGCGCAAGGTTATGGACGTGAACCTCGACGGCGCGTTTCTGACGCTGCGCTCTGCCCTGCGAGCGATCAAGGCCAGCGGCAAGGATACAGGCGGCAGCGTTGTCGTCACTGGATCTTCAACCGGCGTAAAGCCCGTTCCGATGATCGGACCCTATGGTCCCGCCAAAGCGGCGGTGGCGCATATGGCGCGTATCGCCGCGATGGAGAACGCGGGCGACAACATCCGCGTCAACGCGATCGCGCCCGGCGGCGTCGACACCGCGATATGGGAAGGTGGCGAGGACTTCAAACGTTCGGTCGAGGCTGTCGGCCGCGACAAGACCATCGCCCGAATGGCCAAGACCACGCCGCTCCAACGCTTCGCAACTTCCGACGAAATCGCCGATAACATCCTGCATCTGCTGCGCGATGCAAACATCACTGGTCATGTGCTCGTCACGGACGGCGGCTTTACACTCTAGCGTCTGCGCTGCTCGCTCTTAAAAGCGCAAACGCACATTGGTCGCGCGGCCAACGGTTCGCACATCGCCATCCAAACGCGTGTTCGCGCTGGTCGTGGGTGCAAAGGCGTAGGTCTGTTCAAACTCAGCGCCGGTCGCCTGACGCACGGGGGTGCGGGGTTGGAACGTAAACTTGCCAGCGAGCGGGTATTCGTCCGAAAGTGTCTCGGGATCGCCGAAATCAGGTGAGATCGTCTCAAGCGCGAAGCTTTGCGTTTTGCCCGGACGCGATTGGAGCAAGCCGGGTGACGATTTGGCGCTGTCGATCATCGCGAAATCGTTGTTCCAGTTAAGGACGTTGGCCTGGCTCTGCACACGATCCAGCGGCGCAATCGTGGAGCGCTCGGAACCCGCGCTGACGGAAGCCATCGCAGCGTCTTTCACCGCGCTGGTCATCTTGCTTGGCGCAATTTCGATCGACGAAGTGGCGCTCACCTCAGCCCCTCTTGTGACCGGCTGCGTCTCGGCGGAAAGCGGGGCGGTGAACGCGGCCGCTGTTGCGATGGTAACGAAAGCTAGTTTTGAACGCAGTGTCATAGTCGGGGCTCCCTTCAGCGCCTGTCTGACCCATGGTTCGTCCCGTGCCCGCTATAGGTTACAAGCACTCGCAAAAGCCCAACCTAATCCATCGGCAGCCCACTGAAATCCGTCAGCGCCGCGTCGCGCATTCCGCGCCATACGTTGCGCGCTTGCACCGTCTCAAACACATCGTGGACACGTATAAGATGCGCGCCCGCGTTCATCGCCACAGTCGCCAGCGCGACCGATCCGCCAAGGCGCTTCTCCGCCGCCTCTTCGTTCGACAGCGCGCCGATCATGCGCTTGCGGCTCATGCCGACGAGCAGCGGGCTGCCTAATGCGTGGAACAGTGGCAGAGCGTTCAACAAAGCGAGGTTGTCCTGCAAGCTCTTGCCAAAGCCGATGCCGGGATCGAGCACGATGCGATCCTCCGCGATGCCGCTGACAATCGCTTTTTCGCGCGTCAGTTTGAGGAAGTCGAACACCTCGCCGACGACGTCTTTGTACTCGCCGCCTTCCAGCTTGTCCTTGGCATGCAGATCGTCGCCCGATCCCGGCGCGTGCATCAGCGCCACCGGGCACCCGCTCGCCGCGACCAACTCGCGCATCCGGTCGTCATAACGCATTGCTGACACATCGTTCGCCATATGCGCGCCCGCTTGAAGGCCCGCTTCGAGCACGCTCGCGCGGCGGGTGTCCAAGCTGACGCCCGCGCCCATGGCGGAGCAGTACTCGATCGCGGGCAGGACGCGGTCTTTCTCATCGCCCTCCCACACGGGCTGCGCGCCAGGGCGTGTGCTTTCGCCGCCAATGTCGATGATCGCCGCGCCTGCTTCGACCATAGCGGCGGCGTGTTTGCGGCCCTCTTCCACCTCGTCGAAGTCACCACCATCCGAGAAGCTGTCGGGCGTCACGTTGAGGATGCCCATGATCTGTGGCTGATCTAGCCGGATCGTGCGCTCG
Source organism: Pseudomonadota bacterium (assembly GCA_039814925.1). Lineage (GTDB taxonomy): Bacteria > Pseudomonadota > Alphaproteobacteria > Sphingomonadales > Sphingomonadaceae > Erythrobacter. The sequence goes on along the minus strand of JBCCAH010000021.1, from coordinate 50,718 downwards.
CCCAACTGCAACGGCGCGTGGGCTTTGGCGAGGTTAGCCCACTGCTGTTCCGCCTCGCGGCCCAGCGGCGCCAGTGTCTGCATCGCCTCGCGCACGCCAAAGGCGTAACGCTCGGTCACGCGGCCATCCTCGCGCACGATCGCAGCGAAGCGGCTGGCGTAGACGAGGCTGCCGCCCAGCCGGATCGCGTGCCCTTCCTCGGATTGCGGCGAAACCGAAGTGGCGATGGGTTGGATGGTGACGGAGGCGGTCATTGGAGCTCCTCAAGGCCTGAAATGGGCCGAGACATGGACCACGTGTTACACGGTCCTGGCGATAAAAATCCGCACCGCAAACGCACCGGTTTGAAGCGCGAAGTGTAGGAGATCGAATTCATACGCGCACCCTTAGCGAAAGGGTCGGGTGTAGGACAGCGACCGAAGCGGGTTTTGCGCAGCGCGGGGCCGCTCCTATTCCGCCGCGCGCATCGCCTTCAGCCGGGCCTTGTGTTCCGCCTCAACCGAGCGCCACGCCTTGAACACGGACAGATCCGGGTCCGTCTTCCCCGTCCGTCCCAGCGCGTAGATCTGCATGTAGAACCAGAACTGCGTCGCAAACCCAGCAGCGGCGCGCAGCATTTTGACGTTGTTCAAGAACTGCAAGATCGGCGGAAAGAGCGAGAGTTCCTTCTCCACCGTGGGCAAAGTGTCTGCGCCTTCCAGGATTTGCTTCGCGCCATCGGCGGCCACACACAGCGGGCGACCAAGGCCGATGACATCCGCCGCGCCGCTGTCCACCGCTTGGCTCATCGCCGCCCGGCTGCGAAAGCCGCCCGTAACCATCAACGACACATCAACCGCCTCCTTCATCGCCTTGGCAAAGTCGACGAAGTAAGCCTCGCGCGCGATCGTGCTATCGGCCACACCGGGGTCTTCGGCCGCCTCCATCCCCTCGATGCCGAGCAGTTTGGGCTGTTCGTAGGTGCCCCCGGAAATCTCGATCAGATCGACGCCGCGCTGTTGCAGCCACTTTACGACCCGCAGGCTGTCTTCAAACGCAAAGCCGCCCTTCTGGAAGTCCGCGCTGTTGAGCTTCACGCTGATAGGAAATTCGGGGCCAACCGCTTCGCGCGCGCCTTCGATCACCCGCAGCAGCAACGCCGCGCGGTTCTCCAAAGCGCCGCCCCAGCGATCAGTGCGTTGGTTGGAGCGGGGCGAGAGGAACTGCGAGATCAGATAGCCGTGCGCGCCGTGGATCTGGACGCCGGTAAAGCCGACCTCCTTGCACGTCCGCACCGCGTGGATGAACTTGGCGATGATCGCCTCGATCTCGGCGTCTTCCAGAGCGACCGGCTCACCAAACTGCCCGCCGGGCAGGCCCAGTTTGACCGCGCTCGGCGCTTTGGGATGCGGGTTGATCATCGAGAAGGTTTGCCGGCCCGCATGGCTGATCTGCGCCCAGAAATGGTTGCCGCCCCGCGTCGCCGCCGCGGTCCAGCGTTTGTAGGCCGCGAACTCATCGTCGTTCAGCTCGCGATCGAGGATGACGTTACCGGGCCGTTCCAAATGGTCGCGATCGATCTGCAAATTGCCCGAAAGCAGCATGCCGCAGCCGCCATCGGACCAAATGCCGTAAAGCCGCGTCAGCTCTTCGGTCGGAACCCCGCGCGCGTCCGCCAGCCCTTCGGTCATCGCGGCCTTGGCCAATCGGTTTGGCAAGGTGGCCCCGCAAGGCAGGGCTAGTGGATTGGACAGTGTCATAAAGCGATCCCCTCGTCTCTTTCATCGAGGGATATCACGTCGCGGCGGTTTGACCAGACGCCAGCGTCACTGCGTCTCATGAAATTGCGCCGGGATGGGACAATTCGTGCAAACCCGATTGTCGCACATCCGGCATAACGACTGTCGCTCTTCATCGCTGGGTTCCAACGCCTTCAGCATTGAACGCAGTGTCTCGCTTAGCGTCTCGCGCTCCGGCTTGGGTAGTGCTTCGACAAAGGGGCGGACAGCCGCGAGCCGACCACTGAGCAATTGCTCGCGCAAAGCTGACCCTTGCGGTGTTAGGTGCAACGCGACCGCTCGCCGATCCTGCCCCTTCTTTCGTTCTACCAAGCCATCCTTCACCAGCCGATCAACCAACCGGACCGTGCCAGGATGCGAGAGCCTCAGAATACGGCGCAACTGATCGTTGGATGGTCCCGTCCCATAGCCGATTACCACCAAAGCCGCCGGGGTTTCGCCCGAATGACTGACAATTTGGCGGGCCGTAGCGTGAATCCGATCGCTCACCGCAAGCGCCACCGCGCCGAGCAAATTGGCTGTCTGATCAATCATAGATCCACAATACGTGCGCCATGCACGTTTTTCAAATTGACATTATGTGCGCTACGCACATAAATATCGATCGACCCAGGAGGAGACACACGATGACCGACGATGAGCTTGCCCATTTAAGTGACGAACACCGCGATTTCTTTCGCCGCTTCCAATCCTTCTGGGCCGCCCCTTCTGGCGAGCGCGTGGCCGATTTGATCGCGCCAAACGCTTTGATTCATTTCACAGGTGCCGGTGAAATGGCCGGTTCGACCTATTTTGGCCTTATGGGAGAATTGCTGGGGCAAATGGAGGAACTCACCGTCACCCCGCTGGATTGCGCGGGCAATGGTGATCGCCTCTACATCGCCTGGGAAACATCCGTGAAAATCCACGGCGAAACGCGCGTCTACCGCGGCGTCGATCGATTCCGCCTAAAGCACGGTATGGCCATTGAGGAGCATGTCATTTTTGATTCCGCCGTTCTAACCCCAGAGGGTCGCGGCGGGATCGAACGCGCAGCGTAGGCTCGGTTTAGCCATCTTCGTTCGCCAGCAGGAACAGCTGGCGCGCGGCGTCGACGGGCAGCACTTCGCCGCCTTTTTCGTAGTGCCAGAACGTCCAACCGTTGCAGCTGGGCGCGCCTTGAAGGTCTTTGCCAAGGCCATGGATCGAACCCATCATGGGCTTGCCCGCATGATCGGTGATCTGCAGCGAACCGTCAGCGCGCACGGTGGCGATCCAGCGGCGTTTCTTGTCGAACACCTGCGTGCCCGGCGGGATCAGACCGTTCTCCACCAAAGCGCCAAAGGCGACGCGCGGCGCAGCCTTTTTGCTTTGCATGGTCTTGAGCGCGCTTTCATCCAGCGGCAGTTCCTTCTCGATCCGCTTGGTCGCGACGTCGCGGTAGAAATCCTCCCGCTCGCAGCCGATCCATTCGCGGCCCAGACGCTTGGCCACCGCGCCGGTGGTGCCGGTGCCAAAGAACGGATCGAGCACAACGTCGCCCGTCTCGGTCGTCGCCAGCAGCACCCGGTAGAGCAGCGCCTCGGGTTTCTGGGTCGGGTGCGCTTTCTTGCCGTTTTCTTTCAGACGCTCCCCGCCCGAACAGATCGGCAAAACCCAGTCGCTGCGCATCTGAAGTTCGTCGTTGAGCGTCTTCATCGCGCGGTAATTGAAGTGGTAGCGCGCCTTTTCGCCCATGCTCGCCCAGATCAGCGTTTCGTGCGCGTTGGTGAAGCGGGTGCCTTTGAAATTGGGCATCGGATTGGTCTTGCGCCAGACTATATCGTTGAGGATCCAGAAGCCCAGATCCTGCAGGATCGCGCCGACGCGGAAGATGTTGTGGTAGCTACCGATAACCCAAAGCGCGCCATCGGGCTTGAGCACACGGCGCGCTTCGGTGAGCCAGCTCTTCGTGAATTCGTCGTAAGCGCGGAAGCTGTCGAACTGGTCCCAGTGATCCTTGACCGCGTCCACTTCCGAACCATCGGGACGGTTCAGGTCACCGCCCAGTTGCAGGTTGTAAGGCGGGTCCGCGAACACACAGTCGATCGAATTGTCGGGCAGCGAACGCATGGCCTCAATGCAATCGCCCGACAGGATCTGGCCCGTGGGCAAGGTCTGAGAGACCTCCGCGCGCGCATCGAGCTTAGCCGCCGCCGTGGCTTTCTTTAGCGTCTTTGTTGTCTCGATCACGCCCACTGGTTGTTCCTCGTCGATGGAAGCCTTGTCGGACAGCGCGGATACGCCAGCCCAAAGTTATCCACAGGGTGAGTCCTCGGGGACTCCCCGTCAAGCAAAGAGTTTTCGCGGATTATGGTTAACGGGCCGTCAACACATCGAAATGCGGGGGAGAACGAAACGTGACCCCACTAGATGTTGAGTCCGGCGCGGGTGGCGAGACTCCAGATCAGGGGGTGTTGCGCGGAGGACTCAGCGACGAATTTGTTCGCGAATCACGCAAACACCAGCACCACATTGGCCGCGAAAATGGCGACTAGCGCGCCGCCGACGACACGCCCGATGCTCTTGGCGAACCACAGCAGGCCCAGCACCAGCACCGCACTGGCCGTAAGCAGCATCATTTGCGTGCCCGCGAGACTGCCGGGCAGTGGCTGAGGTGCAAGGCTCATCGTCGCGCCGCCGATCAGCAGGATGTTGTAGATATTCGAGCCCACCACATTGCCCAACGCCAGCGCCGATTTGCCGCGCAACGCCGCCGCGATAGAAGCGGCCAGTTCGGGCAGCGATGTGCCTACTGCGACAACCGTCAGGCCGATCACCGTCTCGGGCACTCTGAAAATGGTCGCGAGCCCAATCGCGCCTTCAACCAACGCCTGACCGCCCGCGACCAGCACGCCCAGCCCGGCGAGGAACTGCACCACCGCGACCACGGTCTTAACGTCGTCGTCGGTGTCGGCATCGTCCACCGCGGTCTGGCCGGGATACTTATAGCGCCACACAATGTAGGCGAGGATCCCGAACAGCAGGGCAAATCCGATCCAGCGCGCGCCCAAGCCGCTGGCGGCCAGACCCCACAGCAACAGCGTCGCCAACAGCGCCACAACCGCGTCGCGCCGTCCGCCTCCGGTCAACGCAATAGGCATGACCAGCGCGGAAACGCCGAGGATCATCAGCGTGTTCGCCAGGTTCGACCCGACGACATTGCCCCACGCGATCTGCGGAGACCCTTTGAGCGCGGCCTGCACGCTCGCGACCATTTCGGGCATCGAAGTCGCAAAGCCGACAATCACCAAGCCGGTGAACAGCGTTGAGACGCCCAGTTTCTGAGCAATCCCCACCGCCCCGCGCACCAGCAGCTCGCCGCCAAGGGCAAGGCCAACAAGGCCGGCAAGGCTGAGGAGAATCGCTTCGGTCATGGTGGTGCGGCGCTTAAGGCACTGCGGCGCTTAGAGCAAAGAAGCCTGCGCCACGGGCGCGAAGGATAGGCGGTGCAACGCGGTCGGGCCGTGGACGCGCAAGGCCTCCATATGGTCCTTGGTGCCGTAGCCCTTGTTGCGCTCCCACCCATATTCGGGATGCGCCTTTGCGGCCGCGATCATCAGGCGGTCGCGGTGTTCCTTGGCGAGGATGGAGGCGGCGCTGATTGCGGGTTCGATCCCGTCGCCGCCAACGATGGCGCGCGCGGGCCATTGCCAGTCTTCGCAGCGCCCCTGCGGCGTCATGTTGCCATCGATCAGCACTTCGTCCGGCGCGCGCGCCAGCGCAGCGGCCAGGTCACCCACGCAGCGCGTCATCGCCAGCATCGTCGCCTGAAAGATGTTCACCCGGTCGATCTCGTCGGGCTCCACCACAGCAATCGCAAAAAAGCAGCTTTCCCGGATCCCTTCGTCGAGCACCGCGCGGCGTTTGGCGGATAATTTCTTGGAATCGTTCAAGCCAGCGGGTACGCGCTTTCCCAACACGCACGCCGCCGCCACAACCGGCCCGGCCAGTGGCCCGCGCCCGGCCTCATCCACGCCGATGATGATAGGCTTGGCACCAATATCGACCATGGGAGTTACCCCAGCCATGAACACATTCTCCAAATTCCCGCTCGCACTCTCCCTCTCCGCCGCCGCGCTCGCAAGCTGCGCCTTTGCGCAAGATGGGGATAGCGCCGCGACGTCCGCCGAAGAGGCCGGATTCACGATTGAGGAAATGGGCACGTTTGAGCGCCCCTGGGCGATTGAATTCCTGCCCGGACGCCCGGTTCTGGCGATCACCGAGAAAGCCGGAACGCTCAAAATGATGCAGACCCGAACCGGCGAGGTGATCACCGTCACCGGCGTTCCCGAAGTCGCCTATGGCGGCCAAGGCGGCCTTGGCGATGTCGCGTTTCTGGAAAGCGAAGCGGAGCGCAAGGACGGACGCACGATCTTCCTGAGCTGGGCCGAATTGGACGAAAGCGGCGAAGATTACGGCGCTGCCGTCGGCAAGGGCCTGCTCAAATGCGATAACAAGACCGACAGCTGCGTCATCGAAGGGATGGACGTGATCTGGCGTCAATCGCCCAAAGTGCCAGGGCGCGGCCACTATTCGCACCGCCTCGAATTCTCTCCCGATGAGAAGTATCTCTACATCGCCAGTGGCGACCGGCAAAAGCAGACGCCCGCGCAGGACAAAACCAACACGCTGGGAACAATTGTACGTCTAAACCTCGATGGCACGCCAGCGGAGGACAACCCCTTTGCCGAAGAAGGCGGGGTAACCACACAGATTTGGTCTTATGGTCACCGCAACATTCTGGGCATGGACTTCGCGCCGGACGGGACCCTTTGGGAAGTTGAACACGGTCCGGCGGGTGGAGATGAACTCAACGTCGTAAAGCGCGCCAACAATTACGGTTGGCCGGTCCGATCAAACGGCGACAATTACAGCGGCAAGGATATTCCGGATCACACCGAAGACGATGGCTTTACCAAGCCCGCGATCCACTGGACGCCGGTCATCGCCCCGGGCGACATGATGATCTATTCGGGCGCCATGTTTGGTCCATGGGCGGGCGATGCGCTTATTCCCGGCCTTGCGTCGGAAGCGCTGGTGCATGTCGATCTCGACGGTGAAACCGCGACCGAAGTGGGGCGCTATGATCTTGGTGGGCGGCTCCGCTCGGTCGCGCAAGGCCCCGACGGCAGCATCTGGGTCGCGCAGGATGGCAGCGACGCCAAGCTTTTGAAGCTGACGATGTAAACGCGCGGACGCTCAGAACGCTTGGCAAGCCTTCCGTTCTGACCTAGGCGCGCTCGCGCTATGGCCACCCAATCGCCTGATAACGACAACACCGCCAGCCTGATCCCGCTTTCCGCGGTGCCTGAAGCGATGCTCGAAGAATTGCTCGACCGCGTGTTCGGCGAAGATCGTCACGCGCGCACCGCCTATCGCATCCGGGCGGGCATGGATTGGCTGACCGCGATGAGCTTCGCCGCGCTGGACGCGGACGATATGCTGGTCGGTACGATCCAGTGTTTCCCGGTCGCCTTGGTCGACAAAGACGCGAGGGCCTTGCCGATAATTATGGTGGGGCCGGTCGCCATCCTGCCAGAACGCCAGGGCGAAGGCTTTGGCAAGGGGTTAATGGCGGCGATGCTCGACGCTGAGGCGCGTTTGGCCGAAGATGGCCAGACGCCTTTTGCGCAAGTGCTCATTGGCGATGCCGATTATTACGGGCGCTGGGGCTTTTCGGCGGCGATGACCGGCGAGTGGCAATGCCCTGGCCCATACGAGCCCGAACGCCTCCTGGCGCGTGGACCGGCCTTGCCAGCGATGCCAGCCGAAGGGATGCTCGCGCCATGGGCGGAAGGGCCAAAGACCAAGGATATCGGCGCAGCGGAACCGGGCAAGCGCCCCTGACGTTCACCATCCATGCCCTATGATCCACCCCCTTATCTCGCGGAAATGACGCTGGCCGAAATTGCTGAGGCGGTGCAGACGCGCAAACTGCCGCCGGTTGAAAAGTGGGACCCGCAAAAGATCGGCGACAGCGATATGCGCATTGCCGCTGATGGCACCTGGTATCACGAAGGAGGCGTGATCCACCGCCCGGCGATGGTGCGCGCCTTTTCCGGCCTGCTGACGCGTGATGAGGCCGGTCAGCACTGGCTGCTCAGCCCCTTTGAAAAGCTCCACATCGATGTCGACGACGCCGCCTTCATCGCCACCGACTGCCAGATAAAAGGCAGCGATATTGCGTTCCGATTGAACACCGATGAGGATGTCGTCGCCGGACCGGACAACGCCATCCGCGTGGCGGGCGATCCGGAGACGCCGGCGATCTATCTCCACGTGCGACGCGGGGTTGAGGCGCGGCTCAACCGTTCGACCTACAGCCAGCTCGCCGAAATCGCGCTGGAGACAAGCGGCGATGATTGGCTGGTGACAAGCCAGGGCGCCATCTTCTCTCTGATCGCGTCCTAAGGACGATTGCGTGGCGGATTTGTTTGAGCGGCTGTCGCGCCTCTACAAAGAAGGGCATTCGCGTAAACTGACGGACCAGTTGAGCGACGCGAACCTCGCCGATGGCCGCGCGACGCCAGCGGCGGTGCTTATTGCTGTCACCGAGCGAGCAAACCCCGGCGTGATCCTGACCCAGCGCCCGCGCGGGATGCGCGATCATCCGGGGCAAGTCGCCTTTCCCGGCGGAAAGCTGGATCCGGGGGAGGACGCGGTGCAGGCCGCTTTGCGCGAAGCGGACGAAGAACTCGCCCTGCCGCCCGATCAGGTGCGCGTGATCGGCACCAGCGACATCTACCACACCGGCACCGGCTTTCTGGTGACACCGGTGCTGGCCGTTGTCCCGCCCGATCTGCCGCTCGTCCCTAGCCCCACCGAAGTCGAAGCCTGGTTCGAAGCGCCGCTCGACCTTCTTCTGACCCGGGCCAACTGGGAGGATCAGGAGGTCCACTGGAACGGCAAATGGCGGCGTTATTACGAGATGGACTACGAAGGTTTTCGCATCTGGGGTGTGACCGCTGCGATCATCCTCAATCTGGCGCGCCGGATTGATGTTACGAAACTCGACCCCAGTTTCCGCTCGCCCTGAGCTTGTCGAAGGGCTGTATTTTCTTCTAGCGAGACGTTCTGAAGTGAAGGGCAATCCTTCGACAAGCTCAGGATGAGCGGGTGTGGTTTTGTTGGACAAGATTAAGACAGCCGAATGGCCTCATAGGGAAAGCCTGCGTGCCCTGACCGCGACTTTGGGCGCGAAGAACATCCGCTGGGTTGGCGGTGCGGTGCGCGACACTCTTCTGGGAGTGGAGGTTCACGACCTCGACTGCGCGACGACGCATCACCCAGCGCAGGTGATCGATTTGTGCAAAGAAGCGGGCATCCGAACCGTCCCCACCGGTATCGACCACGGCACGGTGACCGCTGTCTTTGATGACGGGCCAATTGAGATAACGACGCTTCGCAAGGACGTGGCGACCGATGGCCGGCGCGCTACCATTGCTTTCGCAACCGAATGGCGTGAGGACGCCGCGCGCCGCGACTTCACGATCAACGCTCTCTACGCGCACTCCGAAACGCTGGAGATCAGCGACTATTTCGGCGGTCTGGCCGATCTGGAAGCGCGGCGGGTCCGATTTATCGGTGACGCGCGCCAGCGCATCGCCGAGGATCATCTGCGGATATTGCGCTACTACCGCTTTCAGGCGCGCTTTGGGGCCGAGCTTGACCAAGAGGCCGAAGAGGCCTGCGCCGCGATGGCGGAGACGTTGAAAGGTCTCAGCCGCGAGCGGGTGGCGGATGAGTTGCTTAAGCTGCTCGCTCTGCCCGATCCCCACGCAACCGTGGCGCGCATGCACGCGCGCGGTGTTCTTGGCGTAATTCTGCCCGAAACCACCGCGCACCTTGTCGAGCGCCTTGGCCGCGTCATTGAAAGCGAAGTTGATCAGAATATCGAACCCAGCGCTATTCGCCGCCTTGCAGCCTTACTCCCCCCCTCGCCCGATGTCGCGGAGGCCTGCGCGGCGCGGCTGCGCCTGTCCAAAGCGCAGCGCGCACGGCTTGTCAGCGCGGCCGAGCGCCAAGAGGTGGACGCGACTGACCTACCCGCCTTGGCCTACCGTCTTGGCGTCGATTTCGCGATCGACCGCCTGATCCTGCTGGGAGCCAACGCCGCCCCAATCATCGGATTCACCCCGCCCACCTTCCCGCTCAAAGGCGGTCAGATAGTCGCGCGCGGGGTCGCTGCGGGACCAGAAGTCGCGCGGTTGATGCAGACGGTGGAGCGCCGTTGGGTAGCCGAAGGCTTTCCAGATATGGCGCGTGTCGATGCCATTTTGGACGAGGAATTGCGCGAAACCGGTGCCTAAAAGGCACAGAGGTCCGTTAAGCGTGTCTTCAGACGGGCGTCTCTAATTCTTCGCAGGTGCAGCACACTTGTCACACACCGGTCGCGTCGCTTAGGGAACCTCTCGCGCGTTTCGGTCATTGACAGGGTGCGCGCGTTTCCCGGTTTGCCGGTCAACCTGTCGGGTACGAGACCCTCTCGATCCCGAAGAGGAAGGCTGTTTGAGCCGATACGGCCTTCGCGCCTTGCATTGCTCCCAGGTTTCCAGCGGGCTTTTCGCTCATCGGGACCGACCAGCCTCTCCCGGCATGGTGAGCGTTGCGGGGCACAGGATGAAACAAGAATTACGGAGTATTTTGATGAAGCTTTCGAAACTGGCCCTTCTGGCTGCCACGACTGTCGCCCTTCCCTTTGCCGCACAGGCCCAAGACGCCGGAACCACGGTCTACAGCCAGGTCGATGACAGCACCGTCGGCACGATCGAAAGCAACGATGGCGCCACCGCCGTCCTCGACACCGGTTCCTACAAAGCTCCGCTGCCCATCGCGACCTACGCTGAGCGCGAAGGCAAATGGACGATCAACGCGACCAAGGCACAGATCGACGGCATGATGGCCGCCGCAGCCGCGGAAGCGGACAAGAAACTGGCTGCCGCGCTGGTTGACGGCGCTTCAGTCGTCAGCGCGGACACGATGCCAGTCGGTACCGTCCTCGCCCTGGACGTCGAGAAAGATCAGTACCTGATCGAAGCCGACACCAGCATCATCACGCTTAAGCGCGAGCACTTTGCCGTGAACCAGAGCGGCGCACTGACAGCGCTGTTTACAAGCGCGCAGCTCGACGGTTTCGCCGTGGAAGTGCCCGAAGGCGCCGTGGTCGAAACGCCTGAAGGCAAGATGACCCGCACCGCCGATGGTTGGCAGGCGATGGAAGCGCCAGGTGCGGAAGCGGTCGCTGAAATGAGCGCCAGCAAGTAAGCGCTTTCGCCACAAGCGACATTCAAAAAGCCCCGCAGGAGCGATCCTGCGGGGCTTTTTTGTTGTCCGTCTCCGTGCCAGCTTGGGCGCTAGTCGAACCGGTTGTTCTTGGGGAAACCCGTCGGCGGCATGCGCCCCGCCGCGCCGCGCGCGACCTTCCACATACCGATCTCCGTCTCGGTCCGTGTGCGCTCGCCCGATCCGCCCATCTGCCAGCTTAACCCTTCGCTCAAGACGAAGGTGCGCGCGTCGCTCAAACCGCCATCGCGGTAGCGTTGGATTTGCACACCCTGTCCCCGCGCCATCACGGGCATTTCATCGAGGTTGAAAACGATGAGCTTGCGATTGTCGCCGACCGCCGCAACGTGGTCGTCTGCGCCCTGTATCTCGCGGATGACCCGCAGGGTCGCATCCCCTTTGAGGTTTACCACCTGACGACCCTTGCGGGTTTCAGCAAGCAGCTCGGCTGTCTCGGCCACAAAGCCTTTGCCGTTGCTCGCCGCGAGGAGCAGGCGCCCGCCCTCCTTATGGACCAGCATCTTGGCGATTGAGGTGTCGGCCTCTAGGTCGATCATCGTGCGCACTGGCTCACCAAAGCCACGCGCGCCAGGCAGCTTGTCGCCGCCCAGCGTGAAGAAACGGCCATTGTCCGCCGCGATCAGCAGCTTGTCCGTCGTTTGCGCGTGGAGGATAAAGGCGAGCGCATCGCCTTCCTTGTATTTGAATTCCTGCGCCAGATCGACATGACCCTTGGCCGCGCGAATCCAGCCCTTTTGCGACAAGATGATGGTGACCGGTTCTTTCTCGATCATCGCGTCCATGCTGAATTCGACGGCCACCTCAGCCTCTTCAATCCGCGTGCGCCGCGCACCGATGGCGGTGTCTTCGGCGTAGTCCTTGCGAATGGCGCGAAGGTCTTTTTTCAAACGCGTGCGTTGGCGCGCCGGGCTTTCGAGCAGCTTTTGCAGATCGTCCTGTTCGGCGAGGAGTTCATCCTTCTCCTGCCGCAGCTTCATCTCTTCCAGCTTGCGCAAGCTGCGCAGGCGCATGTTGAGGATCGCCTCGGCCTGCGTGTCGGTAAGGCCAAATTCGGCCATCATCACCGGCTTGGGCTCGTCCTCGGTGCGGATGATCTCGATCACGCGGTCAAGGTTGAGGAAGGCGATGATATAGCCTTCGACCAGTTCCAACCGACGCGCAATCTGGTCTAAGCGGTGCCGGGTACGGCGTTGGAGGATTTCGATCTGCGCCGCCGTCCAGTGCTGGAGCAGCTCCTTCAGCCCCATCACCATCGGCGTGCGGCCCCCGCCTTTCTGGGCGTCGAGCACATTCATATTGAGCCCGAAACGGGTTTCCATATCGGTAAGCTTGAAGACGCTTTCTTTAAGCAAATCGGGATCGACATTGCGGCTGCGCGGGACGAGGACGATGCGGATCTGCTCATCGCTTTCATCGCGCACGTCTTCGAGGATCGGCAGCTTTTTATCCGAAATCGCCTGCGCGATCTGTTCGATCAGTTTGCCCTTGGCGACCTGGTAGGGGATCTGGCTGATGACGAGCTGCCATTGGCCACCGCCCAGCCGCTCAATCCCCGCCGCCTTGTCTTCGGGTTTGTCCGCCTCGGGCGCTTCGAACACGCCGCGCAGGCGGAAAGACCCGCGACCGGTTTCATACGCCTTGGAGATGACTTCAGCGCTGTCGATGATCTGGCCGCCGGTTGCGAAGTCGGGGCCTTTCATCAGCTCCATCAACCGCAAATGTTCCACATGGGGATTATCGATCAACTCCAGCGTCGCATCGATCACTTCGGCGGCGTTGTGGCTGGGGATGTTGGTCGCCATGCCCACCGCAATCCCGCTCGCGCCGTTGGCGAGCAGGTTCGGGAACAGGCCCGGCATCAGCTCGGGCTCTTCTTCCTCGCCGTTATAGGTCGGGATGAAATCAACCGTTCCGGCGTCCAGCCCTTCCATCAGCTGGATCGCGGTCTTGGTCAGGCGCGCTTCGGTGTAGCGATAGGCCGCCGCGTTATCGCCGTCGATATTGCCGAAGTTCCCCTGCCCTTCGACCAGCGGGTAGCGCAGTGAGAAATCCTGCGCCAAGCGCACCATCGCGTCATAAGCCGCCGTGTCGCCATGCGGGTGGTACTTACCGATCACCTCACCCACGACGCGCGCGGATTTCTTAAAGGTGCTGGAGGGATCAAGCTTGAGCTGGCGCATGGTCCAGAGCAGACGGCGGTGCACTGGCTTCAACCCGTCGCGCAGATCGGGCAGCGAACGCGCCGTGATCGTCGAGAGCGCGTAGACCAGATACCGTTCGGACAGCGCCGCATCGAACGGCGCGTCGGTGATTAAGTCAAACTCGTCTTCGGGTCGCTCGGAATCAGTGGGATCAGCCATCTCTCCCGCTTAGCAACGCTGCCCTCACGCTGGGAGGGCGGTTTCCACAGAGAATGCGCATGAGGAAAGCGCGCCTCGGGGAAGGCGCGCTTTCGGGGGGAATGCTTCTATGAGGGGGCTCCGCCGCCAGAGAGAAATCGGGGAGCGGCGGCGGAGCGGGGGGACTCGGTCCGGGGAAACCGAGATAGAGAGCTGGTGTGGCGATCAGGCGGCTGTCAGGCCAATCGGGGCAAAAGCGTAGACGAACAGACCGGACGAAAACGCGCAAGCGAGAGCGGCGGCGAAGAGATCATTTGAGGAAGGCATGGCGGGGATCCTTACAAGAGCGGGGGCGGGAGAAGGTGTGGGGCGGTTCAGGCGATCAGAGTCGGGCTTGCGGGAATGATGGCGTAGGCGAAGAGGCCAGCGGAGATCACGACCGAGAAAGCGGCGGCGAAAAGGTTGTTGGTGGTGGCGGTCATGGTTCGTATCCTTGGATTTGAGTGGGTTTGAAAGTTAAGCAATCAGGGCCGGGCTGGCGGGGATGATGGCGTAAGCGAAGAGGCCAGCCGAGATGATGATGGCGAAGGCAGCAGAGGCGAAGTTGTTGGCGGTGTTGGTCATATTAAGTCTCCGTTTGTTTGGTTGGGCGGGGTGTTCCGCTTGATGCCAACCAATTTGCATCAGGCGTGCCAAACTTGAAAAACGGCAGAGTTCTGCGGTTTTTGACACGAGGCCAATATCCTTACTGTGAGGTGAATGCGCAGATTTGGTGAAAATTCCCAATGTATGGGATTTACGATTTACTGCTGCTGAAGAGCTGGAGAAAACACATGCCCTCGCGCTGTCACGCCCTTTTCAAAGAGCATCTTTCGACTCTGGGCCACTTACCAGAATCCGCGGACTGGGAGCGGGTTTGTGAAGTGTTCGAACCGGTTGAGGCCAAACGCTCAGACACATTGCTGGACAGCGCGAAGGTCGCAGCCGATCTGTTCTACGTGTGCGAAGGTGTTGCGGCCTCGTTTCAAACGACCCGCGATGGCGAGAGGCAAATCGCGCGCTTCTTTGAAGCCGGGCAAGTGTGCTCGAACATCACATCGGCGTGGCAAAAGACGGTCAGCGAAGACGAGTTGATCGCCCTGACCGACTTTGTCGGCTTGCGCATTCCGTTCGAGACGTTTCGATCCGCTTTCCTGCATGGCGGGTTGCTCGACACGTTCTGGCGCGAGGCGATTTTTGAGACCTTGCTATTCGACAAGGATATCCTGTGCGCCAAAACGATCCGCGATGTGGGCACGCGCTATCGCTTTCTGGCCACCCGATACGCGACCGTAATCGGACAGGTGCCCGACCGCGATATCGCCCGCTTCCTTGGGATCACACCGCAAGGGCTCAGCCGTTTTTTGCGAAATAATCGGGGGAGTTAACCTAGGTGAACGCCGTCGGCCCCCTTTGCCTAGTACACCTTTGCCTCCTGTTGAGATCAAAGAAGGATTACCATGGCCGACACCTTCCAGATGCCGTCTGAGCGTGACTTTGGCTGGACGCTCAAGACAATTGAATCGACCGATTTCCAGATCCACGAACGCGAGAACGGTCAGTTTTGCGCGGTTTTGGGTCATTCCATGGTGCGCGGCGTGACGAGCGAAATGATCCATTGGTGGTTCCGCAATTTCGGCAATCTCAACGTTATTCTGGAGGATGTGCCCGGTTACGAGGGGCAAAGCGTCCCTGCTTATCTCTTATGGCACCCTTCGGATCATTGCAGCGCGCAATTTTCGGGCAAGCTGGCGGCCGACGGGACCGCGCAGGCCGGGGGCAAGATCGCCATCCAGGAGGCAATGCAGTATAAAACCTTTGGTCTCAAATACCCCGTGAACACCGCGCTCGATATCTTCTATTGCGCGCGCGATGGATGGGCGATGGGTAAAGCGCTGCCGATCTTTGGCAAAGCCATGTGCTTGCGGATCAGTTACAAGGATGTGGTGGAGAACGGCCGGATTATGGGCGTGCACTATCACTATGAAGTGGTGATCGGGGTCAACGGCAACCACGTCCTCGCCCGCGCTATTAATCGGAAAATCACCGCCGAATATTCTCCGGAGTTCTTTTCCGCCTGGCATCTGCACAACACAATCGAGGTCGGTACATTCGAAAATTTCCTGCCCGCGCTCTACGAACAGCGCGATACTCTAACTGATTTGCGATACGCTCTGGATATGGACGCGATGGCGGGTGCGGATGAGGCTCAAAGCCCTTATGACCCCGATTTGTTTGCCAAACGAATGGGCGGGTATCAGCAATCGCAAGACCCCTACCTTTATCAAGCCGCCCAAAGCCCCAGCTTTCTGTAGGCGACTTCGGCTCAAAAACCGCGTGCATCGGTGCTTTCCACCGGCACGCTGACCGTCAGCCCGTCCATCGCTTCGGTCAGTTCAATCTGGCAGGACAGGCGGCTGGTGCGGCGCACGCCGGCGGCGAAGTCGAGCATGTCCTCTTCCTCTTCGGAGGATTGGGGCAGCTTGTCGAACCACTCCGTCGCGGTGACCACGTGGCAGGTAGAGCACGCCATTTGCCCCTCGCACGTCCCTTCCAATGGCAAGCCCGCCGCTTGGCCGACCCGCAACAGGCTGTCGCCCGGCTCAGCACTGGCTGAGACACTCTTCCCTAGCGGATCGATAAAGGTGACAGTAATGGGCATGAAAGGGCAGGCAGCGGCCTCACATTTGTTGCGATGCAGCATTATTGATGAGTTTGGCCGCCTCTTCAAGCTCTTCCATAGTCGTATAGCGACCAAAGCCCAATCGGATCGAGGATTTGGCCTCTGCATCGGTGAGGCCGATGGCTTTCAAGACATGGCTGGGCCGGCCCGAACCGCTGGCGCAGGCGCTGCCAGCAGAGAACATGACAGTGCGAACCTCGGACATTAAGCGCCCCACATCCAAGCCGTGTTTGCGGATGTTGAGATTGCCGCGCCAGCGGTGCTCGGCGCTGCCGTTGAGCGTCCAATCGGCGAACAATTCTCGGCCACGCGCCCACAGTTTTTCGACATGCGCAGCGTCCTCTTCCATCCGTTCACGGGCGAGCGCGGCGGCCGCCCCCATGCCGGCTATCAGAGCTGGAGAGAGAGTGCCTGAGCGAAGACCGTGCTCCTGTCCGCCACCCGTTTGCTGTTCGATCAAGTCGACCCCATCGCGCACCCACAAGGCGCCGATCCCTTTGGGTCCGTGGAATTTGTGTCCGCTGATCGCGATGAAATCGGCCTCGGCCAAAGGCGTTTTGCCATAGGCCTGAACGCCGTCGATCAGCATCAGCGCCCCCAAGGCCTTGGCACGCTGTGCCCATTGTTCGACCGGTTGGCGCGTGCCGATTTCGTTGTTCGCCTGCATCACGGCGATCATGCGCGCGTCGGCGGGAAGGTTTTGCGCGGGATCGCACAAGCCTTCGTGGTTGACCGCCAGCGCCTCGTGCTCGCCCGCCGCCATGGCCGTGTCGCTGACGGCGGAGTGTTCGATCGCGCTAAAGGCCACCGCGCCACTTTGATGGGCGGTCCCGCGAATGGCGAGGTTAAGCGCCTCGGTTGCGCCACCGGTAAAGATCACGCGACCACCGCCCGGGAAGAGCGCGGCCACTTTGTCGCGCGCCACCTCAATCGCCGCAGCCGCTTGGCGGCCCATGCGGTGAGGGGAATGCGGATTGCCAAAGCCGCTGCCATCGGGCCCATCGAGATGCCGGATCATCGCCTCGCGCGCCTCGGGAGCGAGCGGTGTGGTGGCTTGGTAATCGAGGTAGATCATGTGAGCGACCTCCAAGCTTCGACGAACTGTTCCAGCTCTTCCGGAGTGGTCGACCAGCCCAAGCTCACCCGGATCGTGCGCGCGGCGACGTCATCGGGCACGCCAAACGCATCGAGCACCCGGCTTTTCTTAAGCGTGCCGGACGAACACGCGCTGCCAGCGGAGACGGCGAAGCCCATCGCGTCGAGACGGATCAGGAGGGCTTGGGCGGAGATGGAAGGGTGCGTCAGCGCAACGATATAGTCAGCCGGATCGCCGATGGTAAGTCGGTCGTCGGTCAACTCACCTTCGAAATCGGCCCGCTCTTCTGACGTAGTGGCCCACTCGCTCGATTCGAGCGCCGCCGCCATGCCAAGCGCGGCGGGCATGTTTTCAGTGCCTTGGCGATAGCCGCGTTCGTGTCCGCCCATGGGTTCAAGCAGATTGAAGTCGCGCACCAGCAGAGCGCCGATGCCGATGGGGCCGCCAAATTTATGCGCGGAAACCACGCACATATCGGCTTTGGGAAGGTCGAGTTTTCCAGCGCTTTGCGCGCAGTCGGACAGCCAAACGCCGCCTGCTTCTCGCAGCGGCTCTGTCATGCGGTCCACGGGATTGATGGTCCCTGTTTCGGAGTTGACATGCTGGATTGCGACCAGCGGGTTTCCGTCAAAACGGGTGTGCCCCTCGATCCCCTCCGCATCCGGCGCCGCCCTGAACACCGCATCGTGTTCAACCGCGCTCACGATCCTTCGCTTGGCCTTTGAGCGGTTGAGCGCGATCCACAGCGCCTCACTCGCGCCGCTGGTGAAAATCAGTTCGCCGTCCCAACCCAGCGACCGCTTGATCCGGTCGCGCGCGTCTTCAAGCTTTTGCTTCGCTTTGCGCCCTTCGCCGTGCGGAGAAGAGGGGTTAGCCCACAGAGCAAAGCCCTCCTCCAACGCCGCCCGCGCCTCTGGGCGCAGCGGCGACGTAGCGGCGTGATCAAGGTAGATGCGTTCGGGCATAGGGTCCTTATTGCGAGGTGTTCTCAATAATTTGCGCTCTCGGCGAGACCCTGTATATAGGCTCCACATCAGCGCGCACCAGCCGGTGCAACGCGCCTCCCAAGACAAAAGAAGGTTTGTTAATGCCGTCAGTGATCTTTCCCGGCCCCGAGGGTCGCCTTGAAGGCCGTTTTTCTCCCCCGCCCCGCCCGCGCGCACCGGTTGCGATGATCCTTCACCCCCACCCCGAAGGCGGCGGCACCATGAACGACCGCATCGTTCAGCGGCTTTACAAGACCTTCGTGGATCGCGGTTTTGCCGTGTTGCGCTTCAACTTTCGCGGCGTGGGCCGCAGCCAAGGCAGCTTTGACAACGGCATCGGCGAGCTTTCCGACGCCGCTAGCGCGCTCGATTGGGTGCAATCGATCCACCCCGAGGCCCAGACGACCTGGGTTGCGGGCTATTCGTTCGGCGCGCTGATCGGCATGCAATTGCTGATGCGCCGCCCCGAAGTGCGCGGCTTTATCTCAGTCGCGCCGCCGGCGAATATGTACGATTTCAGCTTCCTCGCGCCCTGCCCCGCCAGCGGCATCTTTGTGCAAGGCGCGGCAGACACAGTGGTTCAGCCCAGCGCCGTGCAAAAGCTCGTCGACAAGCTGCGCACGCAAAAGCATATCACGATCCACCACGATGAAATCCCGCGCGCCAACCACTTCTTTGAAAACGAAATGGAAGACATGATGGCGAGCGTGGACAATTACCTCGACTTCCGCTTGTCGCCGGATTGTCCGATCAAATGACAGGCAACTGGGTCGCCGCGTAACAGGAGCGATAGCCGCGTGAATTTTCGGGGCTTGGATCTTCGAGAATATCTTCGCTTCATGGTTTCCGGCGCGGCGGCGATCGGGGCGTATCTGCTCCTGTTCGAGGCTTTTCGGCGCGGTCTTGGGGTGCCTTTATGGGCCTCGACTGGCGCCGCTTATGGCTTGGCAACCTGCTTGAATTACTGGCTTAACTACCACTGGTCGTTCGCGTCCAAAGAGACGCATCGAAGCGCGTTTCTGAAATACGGGGTGATCGCGCTCACCAGCGTGACTCTGAACGCGGTGACGGTGCCCTTCCTCGTGAGCCAGGGCCTACAGCCCTCCGTCGCCGGCTTTACCTTTGCGATCACCTGGCCCATTTTCTCATTCTTCGCGCAAAAATACTGGGCCTTTAAAGGGGTGGCCTGAGGCCGGATCGAAGCCACATTTTGCAACCTGGAACGACGCCGTCAGGTGTCGCAAGCGCAACCGCGCGCCCGCAGGGCCCCTTGACGCAGCGGCGGGAATAGCTCGGAGAATGCTCGCCCGGATGGGCCTGCGCAAAACACAAAAGTTTCAAATCGCACACCCGTTGCATTGCGCAACGGGTCCTAAAGCGCAACTCGAAACAATTTTGAAACAACGACTTATCGACGTAGGCTCCCTCAGGAGCGCTCACCCCTAACTCTGGCTAACGCCTTGAGCGCTCATGTGACGAAACGAAAAGAGGAGATCCTTCTCATGAATTACGTGACTCAATCACGAACGCCCAACGCGGGCGCACTGCTTGGCGCGCTCGCCATCCCCGCGGGCGTCGGCGTGGCCTTGGCGATTGGCCTGGTCGTGACCGTAGCGATGCCCAAGCCAGAGGATCGGATCGACGCGATCAACGTCAAACCATACGTCCCGCCGCCGCCTCCAGATCAACCAGTTGAGCCTGCGCAGACCAACACACCGCAAACGGCAAGACCCGCGCCCGATCCGGTGGTGCCAGACACGCCTATCTCCGTTTCCACCAACAGCCCGAACATCTCGGTCGCGCCTGTGGGGACCGAGACCAGCACCATCATCAATCTGCCGCTGCCTGGCGGAGAGATCACGGGGCCACCAATTGCGCTGCCCGTACTGCCCGATCCCATCGCGGCGGTTCCCAAGGGCAATCCGGGCAGCTGGATTATGGAACGGGACTATCGCGCCAACTGGATCCGTCAGGAACTAAGCGGGGTGGCCGCCTTCACGCTCAATATCGACGCGCGTGGCAAGGTGACCGACTGCACCATCACCCGATCAACCGGGCACGACGTTCTGGATGGCGCGACCTGCCGCTTGCTCACCCGCCGCGCGCGGTTCGATCCGGCGCGCAACGCCACCGGTGATAAGGTTGCCGGGACCTATTCCAGCTCGGTCGCCTGGAAGATTCCCTAAGATGCAGATCTATGAAGCCGGAGGGTTACGCCCCTTCGGCTTCACTCAACTGGTCTTTGGGCGCGTTGCCGTCGGCGTCGGGCACAGTCCAAATCAGAACATTGAGCACGGCAATCACGGCCAGAACCAACATCAGAACCGGCTGTTTCGCTTCGCCTGTGCGCTTCCACAAAGCGTATGCGCCCCCGCACAAGGCGAACGCGGCCAGCATCACCATTCCCAGCACGATATCGGTCATTTCGTCTCCATACCTCCTGTCGGCGCGCAAATTTCGCATTCACGACACAAAAGCGCTTCATGACCATAGACACGCCGTGTGTTTCGGCTAGCTTCGGACCACGGGCCAACGGCCCATCCGGGACCACATAGGGACACTTTGGGAGGACACCATGGGAATTTTCAGTTCAATCAAGAACGCCATCTGGAGCGATGACGAAGACGATAAGGCAGCAGCAGCGCCTGCACCGGCAGCCGAAGCCGCACCGGCAGCGCCTGAGCGCGCCGCAATCAGCGAAGTCGACGTCGTCGCGCGGGTCAGCAGCATTCCGGGCGCTGACAAGCTTAACTGGCAGACGTCTATCGTCGATCTGATGAAGCTGCTCAACCTCGATTCAAGCTACGGCAACCGCAAAGAGCTCGCGGGTGAAGTGGGCATTGATGGCTATTCGGGTTCCGCCGAAGACAATATTGCGCTTCACAAAGCGGTAATGACGAAGCTTGCAGAAGCGGGTGGAATCGTGCCGGACGATCTGAAAGACTGAGTTGCTTGGGCTGGGGTCGCTCGTTAGGCAGAACCCATGACCAAACAAGACAACACTTTCACACGCCGTCAGGCCCTATCCGGGCTTGGCGGCGTTTCCGCATTGGCGATCGGTTCGAGCGCGCTAGGCGGCTGCATTTCGATGCGCGGCGCGGATGGGCAACCGGGCCAACCGGGTGTTTCGGCGACGCCGATGCAGGTGATGGAGCCCAACGCCAAGCTGGACGAAATCGCCTACAAGATGCTCGCGCACGAACCGGGCCGCGCAACCAGCCTGGGCGTCGACAAGGGCGATTACGCCGATTGGCGTGGCAGTTTCGGGACGCCCGGAATGGGCGGGCGCGAGGCGTATCAAGCGACGCTTTCCGAATTGGTCGAAGACGCCAAGACTTATCCCAAAGAAGGCCTGACCGCGGATCAACAAATCGGTTTTGAGGTCGTCGAAACCGCCTTCTCCTCCGCGCTTGAAGGGATGGCCCTGCCCTATGGCGATGTGGCCGTCGGTTCATGGCGCAACGCGCCTTATCTCATCATCCAAAATGTCGGTGGCTATATCGACTATGCGCGCGCCATGGGGTCGGGTCAGCCTGTCCAGACCGCGCAAGATGTCGACTTCTACCTCAGCCGTCTGTCCGAAATCCCAGCCCTGCTAGATGGGGAACTCGAACGAGTAAAAGAAGCGCGCGCCATGGGCGTGATCCCGCCCGACTTCCTGTTGGAAAAGACCGCAGGTCAGCTCGACCTCACCCATAAAGCGGCGGGGCGCGGCGATCTGTTTATCCGCGATTTCGAAAACCTGCTGAAAGAGGCAAACCTACCGCAAGACGCCGTAGCGAAGGCCACGCCTATTGTGACCGGACCGATCCGCGCAGCGCTGGAGCGGCAACTCACAGAAATTCAATCGCAGCGCGCCGAAGCCACATCCAACGCCGGCATGTGGGCCCAGCCCGAGGGCGAGGCGTGGTATTCGTGGTCCACCAAAGCCTCCACCACCACGCAAAAGACGCCCGATGAAATCCACGAACAGGGGCTAGAAGAGCTCGCCGAATTGCACGGCCGGATGGACCCGATCCTCAAGGAACTGGGATACACCAAAGGAACCGTGGGTGAGCGGATGCAGGCGCTGGGCGATGACAAGCGCTATCAATTCTCGCCCGGCGACAAGGGCCGCGAGGAAATCGTCAGCTTCATAAACGGGCAGGTCGATTACATCCGCGCGCAATTGCCGCGGGCCTTTAACGAATTGGTCGATCCGCCCTTCGAAGTGCGCCGAATCCCGATCGCTGAAGAGGTTGGCGCGCCGGGCGCCTATGGCGGCGCTGGCAGTAAGGACGGCACAATTCCGGGCCGGTTCTGGATCAACCTCAGAACACCCGATCTGCACCGCAAATACGACCTTCCTGATCTGACCTTCCACGAAGCGTTTCCGGGTCATGTCTGGGAAGGCGCGTTTTCCAACCGCCTGCCTTTGATCCGCTCCATCCTCGCTTTCAACGCGTTTAGCGAAGGGTGGGCGCTCTATGCCGAGCAATTGGCCGACGAATTGGGCGCTTACGACGATTTCAAAGTGGGTCGTCTTGGTTATCTGCAAGCCATCGCCTTCCGCGCCTGCCGTCTGGTGGTGGACACAGGGCTGCACCACAAACGTTGGACACGCGAACAAGCCAACCGCTTCTTCGTCGAACGCAATGGCTCCAAACCCGAAGAGGTCGCGAGCGAGGTGGATCGCTATTGCAGCTGGCCGGGGCAAGCCTGCGGCTACAAAATTGGCCATTCGGAAATCGTCGAGAACCGCGCACGGGCGCAAAAGGCGCTGGGCGACACCTACGATTTCAAGGCGTTTAACACGGCTGTCATCCTGGGCGGCAACGCTCCGCTCAACGTGGTGAACAACACGGTCACTCGCTACATTGAAGAGGCGCGCGGCTAACCCCATCTTGCGCGCACCCCATACCCCCGCAGGAGCCCCCCGATGGAACAGCTTGGAGAAGATCTCGAAACAATGCGGCGCGTGCCGCTGGCTGATGCGCATGTCGATGCGATCTGCGAGATTGGCGGCGAACGCACCTACAAAGCGGGCGAAACCGTCGCCGAAATCGGCGAACCGATGGACACCTTTGTCTACGTGCTCGAAGGAGAGCTGGAAGTTGTAAACCCTTACACAGGCGAGCGTTTGCTCGAATCGGGTCTCGGCCCGACTCAGTTCATGGGCGAGATCAACTTTCTGAACCGCGGCACAAACTATTTGAAGATGCGCGCAGCGGTGGAAACCCGCGTGATCGAGGCTCCGCGTGAAGGCATGCTCGATCTGATGAGCCGCGTGCCCGAGCTTTCCGACCATTTGATTGGCGTCTTCGCCGCGCGGCGGCGCAAGCAGTTCGAGCTTTCGAATGGCGCGGTGAAGTGCTTGGGCGCGGATCGCGATCCTTCAGTTCAGGCCGTCGAACGCTTCCTGTCTCGCAACCGTATTCCATTCCAAAGCTACGATCTGGATGGCAACGACACCGAAACGCTGCGAGTCTGCGATCTCGTCGACCACAAACCCGGCGTCTATGTTGGCACGCACGAACGGCTTGAAGACCCCACCCCGCGCAAGGTGGCGCAATACCTCAACCTCGATCTCGATATCTGCAGCCAGCGCGATTACGATCTTCTGATCGTCGGCGGCGGTCCGGCCGGCGTTGCCGCGGCGGTCTATGCGGGCTCCGAAGGGCTGGACGCATTGGTCGTCGAAGACACTGCTATCGGCGGTCAGGCCGGCACGTCGAGCCGGATCGAAAACTACATGGGTTTCTACACTGGCATTAGCGGCGCGGACCTGACCTATCGCGGGCAGATACAGGCGATGAAGTTCGGCACCCGCTTTGCCATGCCGCGCCGGGTCGAAGGCATGATCAAGCGCGAGGATGGATCGTTTTGCGCGACGCTCGAAGACGGTCAGGAGGTGTGCGCCAAGTCGATACTGGTTTCTACCGGCGTGCAATACCGCCGCCTCCCGCTAGAAAACCTGCGCGAGCTAGAAAGCCACGGTATCTTCTATTCAGCCACCGAGATGGAAGCGCGCTTTTGTGGGAACACCGAAGTCGTCGTTATCGGCGGTGGCAACTCGGCGGGACAGGCGGCCATGTTTCTTTCGCGCTCGGCCAAACATGTGCATCTGGTGGTCCGGTCAGGCTCGCTCGCGGCTTCCATGTCGAGCTATCTGTCGAGCCGTCTCGAAGCCGATCCCAAGATCACGATTCATTATCACACGACCGTGACCAAGCTGCATGGCGAGGATTGGCTGGCCGGCGTCACCTTTACCAAGCCCGATGGCGACACCGTGATCGATACCGGTGCGCTGTTCATCATGATCGGGGCAGCGCCCAACACCGATTGGCTTTCCGGGCTGGTTGCGACCGACGAGAAAGGCTTTGTCCTTACCGGTCAGGCGGTCGGTCGCGGCAGCCCGTTTGAAACCGGCACCGATGGCATTTTCGCGGTGGGCGATGTGCGATCGGGATCGGTCAAACGCGTGGCCAGCGCGGTCGGCGAAGGGTCGGTCGTGGTTAGCCAGATCTGGACCTATCTGGACGAGGTGAAAAACCGCGCTACTGCGGAGTAACCGCCCTAGCCAAACCCTTTGATTTCAATATAGTTGGCAGCACGCTTTGCATCCCTAAGCAAAGTGAGGGACTGTACAAACCAATGCGCCATCCACTCCGGCTTCTGAAGCTTCTAATTTTCGCATTCTTCTTCACAGCGCACCCTGTTTGGGCTGCGTGGCACAAAGCGGAAACCGACCGTTTCATAATCTATTCGGACTCAAGCCCCGATGATTTGCGCGTTTTCGGAGAGACGCTGGAGCGGTTTCACGTCGCGATGGAGTTTGAAACGGGTCGACGTCTTCCTGCGCCCAGCCCCTCCAACCGCCTGACGATCTATATGGTCGGCAGCCTCGATGATCTGCGCCAAGTCTATGGCAGCCCCAACTCCGCGGTCGGCGGCTTCTACATCCCGCGCGCCAACGGATCGGTCACCTTTGTTCCTAATGTCACCACGCGAACGTCGGGCCGAACCGGATTCGGCAGCCGCGTGCGTAAGCAAAGCTCGCGCCGCCCGCTGACCTTGACCACGAAGACGGTGCTGCACGAATACGCGCACCATTTCCTAATCTCCTCGTCGCGCAACGCCATGCCGCGCTGGCTTAGCGAAGGATCGGCGGAATACTTCTCATCAGCCAGCTTTAACGAGGATGGGTCGGTCGATATCGGTCTGCCCAACAACGCGCGCGCCTGGGAGATTAGCCAAGCCGCGCCGGTCTCTGTGCGCGAATTGCTCGATTACAAATTGTACCAGAAAAGCCGAAGCAGTCGCTATGACGCTTTTTATGGTCGCTCTTGGTTGCTGTACCACTATCTGCGGTTCAATCCGGATCGGAAGGGGCAATTGCCGCAATATTGGCAGGCAGTGGCAGGCGGCGCGGACTCGCTGGAGGCGGCAAAGGTCATCTTTGGTGACATCGACAAACTCGAAAAAGAACTCGCCAAATACGGGCGCGAACGCAGCCTCGCAGCGATGCGCCTACCCGGTGGCGCCATAACCATCGGCGACATCAGCACCGCGCGGTTAAGCAAAGGGCACGCGGCGATGATGGATGTGGTCATCCGTTCTAAGCGTGGGGTCAGCCGCAAGGCTGCGCTCGATCTGCTGCCCGCTGCGCAAAGCATCGCCAAGCGTTATCCCGATGACGCGCACGCTTTGGCCGCACTGGCCGAAGCCGAATACGACGCGGGCCATGACGACGCCGCGATTGCGGCGGCTGATCAAGCGCTGGCTATCGACCGCACTGTAAAGAACGCTCTCGTGCAAAAGGGCTACGCACTCTTCCGCAAGGCCAAGGCGGTTGAAGAACCAACCGCCCGCGCCGAGGCCTACGCCGCCGCGATGCGCCCGTTCGAAACGCTCAACACACTCGAGGCGGATCACACGCAGCCCCTGATATTTTATTACCGCAGCTACGCCGAGCGCGGAGCCAGCGTACCCGATGACGCCAAGCTGGCCCTAGAACGCGCGACGCAATTGGCGCCTTTTGATCAAGAGCTTGCCATCGAGGTCGCGGTGATGCGCGCGCGCGATGGCGATCAGGACATCGCCGAATACCTGCTCGCCCCGGTCGCGGCGGACCCGCATGGCGGGCGCGAGGCGCGGATCGCGCAGGCGATGATCACGTATCTTGATCGCACGCCCGATGAAAGCCGCGTGGACCTTGGCGCTGTGACCCGCGCTTACGACGAAGCCGAAGCGAAGGCCCGCGCCAAGGGCGCAGGCAGTTAACGCATCAACCCACCGACAATAGAGCCGAGGATACCACCCAGCGGGCTCTCACTCGTCCCCGGCGCTGCGCCCGCAGCGCCCGTCGCCTGCTTAGCCATATAGCCTGCCACCGCCATGGTCAGGATTGGCAGCATCTTTTTGAGCATGCCTTCATCCAGCCCGGTGACTTCGGCGACAGAACCCGCGACCGATCGGCTCACATCCTTGCTGCCAAAGATATTGCCTAGGATATCGTTGCCCGGTTGGGTCGGGGTGGGCTGGCTTCCCAGCACCTGATCAAGCAACGCGCCGCCGAGCATACCGCCGAGGCCGCCTAGGGCGCCCGATGACGATCCTCCACCGCCGCCGAGGATCGATCCGGCTAGCGAGCCCAGCCCGCCCAAGGGATCAGGGGTGGAGCTACCGCCCGTTGCGCTGCGGCCCATCCCCGCAACAATCGCGGGCAACAGCGCCCCTGCAGCGGTCTGGGCCGTGCCTTCGTCCACGCCCAATTCGCGCGCCATTGATGTGAGCGCGCCCGTGTTTTGCAGCATTTGCACAAGGCTCATCGCTGTCTCTCCCCAATTCTGATTGTGATGTTGGTTGGCGGTCGCCGCGTCACTTTTTGCCGAAGAAGCTCGAAGCCATATCCGCGATATCGTCAAGCGCGTTGCCGTCGCCATCCTGGTCAAGCATGTTCATCACACCGGCAAGGCCGCCTTCCTGGCCGTCCATCTTGGAAGCGAGATCGCCCAGAGCGCCTTCGCCGCCAAGCTGCGAGACGATGCCGCTGAGCGCGCTCATATCGAGGCCAGTTTTCTGCGCGGCGAGTTCCACCGTGTCGCCTTCTTCGGCGTGCGACTGACCCAGCGCGGCAAGGCCCTTTTCCACCATTGATGGGTCGAGGCCAACCTGCTCCGCCAAGCTGGCAACCGTGTCCGGCGAACCGGCGACTTGCTTCATCAGACCGTCAAGAATGCTCATTGTGTGATCCCTTTCTTTTTATTCGAGCGAAGGCCCGAATCCTCAAAGACAGTCTGCGCCCGGGACAGACAAAAGAAAAGGCCTCGCTCCGGCAAAGGAGCGAGGCCTTGTTCAATTGTGCCTAGGTGGCGCTCAACCGAAAGGAAGCAGATACTTGAAGAAGTTGCCCTGACCAAGACCACGCAGCCCGCCGGACAGCTCATCCGCAATCTCACCGAGGACGTCTTCGCCGCCTAGTGCGGTAACGATCTTGGCGAGCTTATCGGTATCAAAGCCCGTTTGCGGCGCTGCTATAGTGATCAAGTCACCGCGCCCAGCATAGCGCGCCAGTACCATGATGGCTTTTTCAACCTTGGCAGCGTCGAGACTGAGTTCTTTGGCGATGCCGAGAACCGAGCCCGTCGAGCCCGAAGTGCGCGCAAGAGTTGCGTCAAGAATGCTCATTTTGGGATCCCTATCCGTGGTGTTTGAAAGGTGGATCGGCAGGGCGCCGATCCGAGCATTCACAACTACGAACAGAAGGAGGCAATGGATCCACTTTCCGTAAAGGAAAGTGGCCATTTATTACCGACTTAGAGCAGATTTTAGGCCGCCGCAGGGGCCGCGTTGCGCACACCTTCATCAACATGCGCTTCGAATTCGGCGAAGTTGTCGATGAACAGCTGAACCAGCTTTTGCGCAGTGGCGTCGTAATCGGCCTTGTCCGCCCAAGTGTCGCGCGGGTTGAGGATTGTCTGATCGATCCCCTTCTCCGCCAGCACCGGCACAGAAACCGGAACATCGAAACCGAAATTGTCGTCCTGACGGAATTCGACGTTGTCGAGATCACCATCCAGCGCAGCGTTGAGCAGCGCGCGGGTTGCCTTGATCGGCATACGATTGCCGACGCCATACTTGCCACCGGTCCAGCCCGTGTTGAGCAGCCAGCACTGCACGCCGCCCTTGGCGATGCGCTCTTTCAAAAGGTTGCCGTAGACGCTCGGGTGACGCGGCATAAACGGCGCGCCAAAGCAGGTGCTGAATGTCGCCTCCGGTTCGGTCACGCCGATTTCGGTGCCCGCCACTTTCGCGGTGTAGCCCGACAGGAAGTGGTACATCGCCTGCTCGGGCGTCAGACGCGCGATCGGAGGCAGCACGCCAAACGCGTCAGCCGTCAGCATGACGACGTTAGACGGAACCGGACCGAGGTTCTTTTCCGACGTGTTCGGGATGAAGTGGATGGGGTAGGCTCCGCGAGTGTTCTCGGCGAGCGTGTTGTCGTCGAAATCCAGCTCTCGCGTTTGCGGGTCCATGACCACGTTTTCGAGCACAGTGCCGAACATCTTGGTGGTGGCGTAGATTTCCGGCTCGGCCTCCTCCGACAGGCGGATCATCTTCGCGTAGCAGCCGCCTTCAAAATTGAAGACCGCTGTGTCCGACCAGCCATGTTCATCATCGCCAATCAGAGTGCGGCTCGCATCGGCCGAAAGGGTCGTCTTCCCCGTGCCAGAAAGGCCGAAGAAGACCGCCGTCTTGCCATCGGCGCTGATATTGGCCGAGCAGTGCATCGGCATCACACCTTCGGTCGGCAGCAGATAGTTGAGGATGCCGAAAACGCTTTTCTTCATCTCCCCTGCGTAACGTGTGCCGCCGATGAGGATCAGCTTTTCGGTAAGGTTCACCGCGATCACGGTTTCCGAATTAGTCCCGTGACGATCGGGGTCTGCCTTAAAGGTGGGTAGATCGATGATTGTGTATTCGGGCGCGAAGCCTTCAAGCTCGCTCGCCTCAGGACGGACCAGCAGCGTGCGAATGAATAGGTTATGCCACGCCAACTCGTTGATCACACGCACATTGACGCGGTGTTCGGGCTGCGACCCGCCGAACAGATCAGCGACATAAAGCGTGTCTTTTTCCCCAAGCGCAGACAGAAAATCTTCCTTCAAAGCGGCGAAATGCTCAGGCGTCATCGACGCATTGACCTTGCCCCACCACACTGATTCTTCCGTAGTGGCGTCGCGTACGATGAACTTATCCTTGGCGCTGCGCCCGGTTTTTGCACCCGTTTGCACGACCAGCGCTCCGTCTTTCGAAAGCTGCCCCTCGCCACCGGCGATAGCCGCTTCGACGAGCGCGGATGTACCAAAATTCGGATGAATCTCCGCAGAGGTCTCAAATCCTTGCGAAGCAAGGGAATGTGCGAGGGGGATCAAAGAACTGTCCTTTCAAGAGGAATAATTGCAATCATCTTGGGGACTATTCAGATCATGATTTGCACATTTTTGCAGCCGTTCAAAAACCGCTGAATTAGGCGCAAATCATCACCTAAGTGACCCCATTCACGAACGGCATAAGCAAGAGGGATTGGTGCGTCAAACGCACGAAACGCAAGCGATGGTGCGCTTCAATTGTTTTGTCCTGGTGATACCGCTACACCTCCAGAACGGAGGGTTTTGAGCCATGGATAGCGCCCACGCGTTCCCGCAAAACAGCGAACCAAAGCACCTGTCACGCGAACTGAGCGCCACGCAGCCTCTCGGCGAGACAGGGGGTGTGATCGCGCTGGTGGATGATGATCGCAATATCCTCACCACCGTATCGATCGCGCTTCAAGCCGAAGGGTTTGTGACACGGTTGTATTCAGACGGTGAAACGGCGCTCAAAGCCTTGTTGGAGAATCCACCCGATCTCGCCGTATTCGATATCAAGATGCCCAAAATGGATGGGATGGAATTGCTCACGCGAGTGCGAGAGAAATCTGATTTGCCTGTCATCTTCCTGACCAGCAAGGACGATGAAGCCGACGAAGAAGAAGGCCTTGAACGCGGCGCCGACGATTACATCGCCAAGCCGTTCAGCCAGCGCCTGCTAATCGCGCGTATCCGCGCCATTCTCCGCCGCGCCGACGCGCGCCAGGCACACGCAGCGGATTCCGAACCGAGCGCCGCGACAATCGACCCATCGCAGGCCAGCCTTTCGCGTGGTCGCCTCTTCATGGACCCTGCGCGCCACTACGTCACGTGGGATCAAAAAGCGGTGAGCCTCACGGTGACAGAATTCCTGATCTTGGAAGCCCTGGCCGCGCGCCCCGGCGTCATCAAAAGCCGCAATCAATTGATGGACGCGGCCTATCCCGACGATATCTTCGTCGATGATCGCACGGTCGACAGCCATATCAAGCGCATGCGGCGCAAGTTCCGCGTGGTCGATGATACATTCTCCGCGATCGATACGCTTTATGGCGCGGGCTACAGCTTCAATGATGCATGAGGCATAAATCCTGAGATTTTGCGACACGAAAAATGAACGCGCCGACTGATCCTTCGAAAGAGATGGCCCCGATTGGCCTCTACACATCGTCTCCCGATGGAGAAGACACCCCTGTTGGGCGCGGTTCCGAACAGTTGACGGCAACGGGCCGCTTTGCCCTCACCGCGCGCATTCTTATCGTCAATATCCTGCCGCTGGCGTTGCTTGGCGGCGGATTGTTCTATCTCGATAGCTACCGCACACAGTTGGTCAATGAACGTTTTAAGCTGGCGCGCATCGAGGCGCAGATCACGGCCGAGGCGTTGGCCGGGGCGACCCGCGATAGGCAGGACGCGCTGATTGTGCAAATCGGCAAAGAACAACGCATGCGGGTGCGCCTGTTCGATGAGGACGGCGCGCTCATCGCAGACAGCTTTGTTCTGGACGATGAACCCGCCTTCACGTTCGATGACATTGAAGACGACACATGGGACCAGCAATTCGCCCGATGGTTGGACACCGCGGTGGACATGATCGTCAGCGCTGAGCCGGTAACCGACTATGTCGAACCCGAGGCGCAAGAGGCTGACGCCTGGCCTGAGCTCGCCCGGGCGCGTGAGGAAGGCTTAAGCCAGATCGGCTTGTACGATTGGCGCGATGGCAGCCCGGTGATTACCGCCGCCGCGCCCGTAGGCCTGAACGGCGCGACCCTGCTGACGGTGCGCAACGCGGTCGACATTACCGAAAGCGTGCGTTCGGCGCGCTCAACGCTTGGTATCGGGGTTCTGGTGGTTCTGGCGGCCTCGGCAGCGCTTTCCTTGTTCCTTGCCCGCACCATCGTGACACCGCTGCGCCAACTCGCCCGCGCTGCCGTACGCGTTCGACAAGGCCGCGAAAGACAGGTTGAGGTGCCCCGTCTGCCACAGCGCTCCGATGAAATCGGCCAACTGGCGCGCGCGGTGTCGGACATGACCGGAGCGCTTCGTCAACGGATTGACGCGGTGGACAGCTTTGCCGCCGACGTCGCTCACGAGATAAAGAACCCGCTCGCATCCTTGCGCAGCGCGATCGAATCTCTGCCCCGCGTCGAAGACCCCGACTTGCGCCGCGAACTGACGGAAATCGCGACTCACGACGTGCGCCGGATCGATCGCTTGGTTAGCGAAATTTCCGACGCGAGCCGGATCGATTCCGAAATGAGCCGCGCCACTTTGGAAAAGATCGACCTTGCTGATCTGGTCCGCGCGATCATTGGCAGCCGCAAGCAACGCGCTGAAAACCAGAACCACCGCATTGAACTCGAAACGCGCGGCTTCGCGGCAAGCGTCATGGGTGTGGGCGCCCGGCTCGAGCGTGTGGTTGAGAACTTGCTCGACAACGCGGTGTCCTTTTCCCCGCCCGATGCGCCAATTGAGGTAATGATCGATAACGATGGCGAATGCGTCACTCTGACAGTAAGCGATCATGGCCCCGGCATCCCGGAAGACGCCCGCGAGAAGGTGTTTCAGCGATTTCATTCAATCCGGCCCGAAAGCGAGGATTTCGGCAACCATTCGGGCCTCGGCCTCGCTATCGCGCGCGCCATTGCCGAAGCGCATGATGGTACACTCGCCGCTAAGCCGCGCGCCGATGGTGAACCGGGCGCGCGCTTGCGGTTACGCTTGCCTTGTGCCTAGCGCGCAATGAATGGGGCTCAGCAATCGATTGTGTTGCAAGCCACGGCGGTGGCGATCGAAGGGCGTGCCCTTCTGATCGAAGGCGATCCCGGACTGGGCAAGTCAAGTCTGGCCTTAGCTCTGATTGAGAGAGGAGCGCAGCTGATCGGCGATGATGGAGTCACTCTTTTCCGCAGCGCTTCAAAGAGGACCAGCGCGCTGATGGCCTCCGCCCCGCCCAATATCTCAGGCCTCATCGAGGTGCGCGGCGTCGGTCTTGTCAAAGTGAACACTGCGCCGCCAACACCGGTCGCATTGATTTTGCGCCTGATCGGCCCAGACGAGCCAGAGCCGGAGCGCCTGCCTCGCACCATTCCGACGCGGGAGTTCCTGGGAAGTGGTGTGCCTGTTCTCCCATTCCGGCCCGGCGCTATCGCGCCCGCCGAACGCGCGTTCCAGGCCTTGTACACACACGGATTGCCCTAGGGTGTACTCCATACTCGAGAATTCTTGACCATTCAGGGTAAAAACCCCTTTTCTCAGGAACGATTTGGGCCGAATAGAACAGAGCGATGGCCAGCCCCCCTGCAACACCGCCTATCGAGGCCAGTCCGTCCGAAGGCTCGCAACGCGTTCTTCTCGTCACGGGTATGTCAGGCGCGGGCAAATCAACTGTGCTTGCGGTGCTCGAAGATCTGGGATGGGAGACGATCGACAACTTCCCCATTCGTCTATTGCATGGACTTCTGGCGGCCGGGACACAGCGGACCGATGCGCCGCTTGCCATTGGCTTTGATTCGCGCACCCGCGGCTTTGTCCCTACGGACATTATAGATCTGGCGAAGAGCCTATCCGACCGGTCCGATGTCGCGGTAACGTTCATGTTCATCGACTGCGCCGGCGGGGAGTTGGAACGACGCTATAACGAAACTCGCCGTCGACATCCGATGGCGGACGGGCGTCCTGTGCTCGAAGGGATCGCGGCGGAACGCGAATTGCTGGAGCCTCTGCGGCGCTGGGCCGACCGGGTTGTCGACACCAGCAACCTGTCTTCAAACGATCTTCAAAATCATGCGCGAGAGCTCTTCAGTCCCGCGGACCAGGGCTCCACTACGCTCACCGTTTCCAGCTTTGGCTTTGCGCGCGGGATGCCGCCGCTGGCCGATTTGATGTTCGATATGCGTTTTCTCGACAACCCGCATTGGGTCGAAGACTTGCGGGAACTCACCGGCCAAGACGCGCCTGTGGGTGAGCATATTGAAGCTGACCCCGCCTTCGCCCTCGCCTTTACACAAATCTTTGACCTGCTGAAAACTTTGATCCCGCGCTACGCCGCGCAGGGTAAAGCCTATGTCCATGTCGCGTTCGGATGTACCGGCGGGAGACACCGTTCGGTCTTCACCGCTGAACGCATGGCGAAGGGCTTGCGTGAGGCTGGATTTTCGCCCACTGTTCGCCATCGGAATCTCAAATCGCGCGCGGCTGATGAGATTGAGCGATCACCGAGGCTGTAAGGTCGTTTTGGCTTCACAGGCACGGTTCTTGGTTGGAAGCGACGCGCGATGGCGAACACGAAACCAAAACGGGCGCAACGGCTTAGCATTGAAGATCGTATCATGAGCCGCCCCGCAAAACGGACCTCTTCCCAAACATGATTGGATTGATCCTAGTCACCCATGGTCGCTTGGCCGACCAATTTGTTGAGGCGATGGAGCATGTCGTCGGCCCGCAAGAGGCCATCGTCAAGGTCTGCATCGGCCCCAATGATGATATGGAGCAACGCCGCTCCGAGATCGCCTCCGCAATCGAGGCGGTTGATAAGGGCGACGGTGTCATAGTGCTGACAGACCTGTTCGGCGGCACTCCATCGAACCTCGCCATCTCGCTGCTCGAAGCCGGCAGAGTTGAGGTGATTGCGGGGATCAATCTGCCGATGCTTATCCGTCTGGCCGGCGCGCGCTCCAAGATGAGCGTCACCGAAGCGGTCGTCGCGGCGCAAGAAGCGGGTCGCAACTACATCACCGTAGCGAGCGAATTGCTGAACGAAGACAATCCAGCGAACGCAGCGGCAGAGGGCTGAACCCTCCGGCTGCGCACGGACAGGACACACGAAAACGCCAAAGAGCGTAAGGGAGAGAATGAGCGAACACCGCCAGACCGTGACGATCGTGAACCAACGCGGGCTCCACGCGCGCGCCAGCGCGAAGTTCGTCGGCGCGGTGGCGGCGATTGAGGACGATGTTCGCGTCGCGGTCGCGAAAGACGGCAACAAAGCGGCGGGCGGCTCGATCCTGGGGCTCATGATGCTGGGCGCCGCCAAGGGTGATACGGTTGAAGTGGTCGTCCAAGGTGAGAGCGACGCTGCGCAAGGCGTGCTGGACCGATTGGTCGGGCTGATCGCGGACGGGTTCGGCGAGGACTGAGGTCCCGCACCAAAGGCAAGGCAGCGTCATGCGCAAGCACATCACCGGCTTCTCCAACCCGACGGTCAAGTACCTGCGTTCTTTGCGCGACAAGAAGCACCGCAAGCGCGCCGGGCAGTTCCTGGTCGAAGGCCTGCGCCTGCTCGAAGACGCGCGGGCGTGCGGCCATATCCCACGCCAGCTGGTGATGGCGGATGGCCGCGACGCCCACGCGTTGATCGACCAATTGGAGAGCGCGGTGACGGATGCGGGCGGCGAGGTGATCACCACGACGCCTGACATCCTTTCCAAGATTACCGGCAAGTCCAACGCGCAAAGCGTGGTGGGCGTGTTCGATGAGTTCGACACGTCGCTGGAACGCCTTGATCGCAGCGCGGCGTCCATCTGGCTGGTGGCCCAAGACCTGCGCGATCCCGGCAATCTCGGCACCATGCTGCGCACCGGCGATGCCGTGGGCGCGGGCGGCCTGATCCTGATCGACGATTGCGCCGATCCCTTCAGCGCCGAGGCCGTGCGCGCCAGTATGGGAGCGGTCTTTACGCAAGGCCTGGCGCAAGCGCGGTGGGATGAGTTCGTGCCGTGGTTGCGCGGCAGAGAGGGCCAATTGGTCGCGGCGTCCTTGCGCGACGCGGTCCCCTATCGCGGCGCGCCTTACGCAGCGCCGTGCTTTGTCCTTGTCGGCAATGAGAGCCAAGGCTTGCCCGAGGCTTACGAGGCCGAATGCGATTTGCACGTAACCATGCCAATGCGCGGGCGGGCGGACAGCCTCAACGCCGCGGTGGCGGGCGCGGTGCTCGCCTATGAAGTGCTGGACGCGCTGGAGCGGTAACGCGGCGCGGGCCGCGCGGACCACAGGCGGATGGAACACAGACCGGGGGGTTTCGCAAAAGTTCGACGCCTTCATATTTGCGCCTCCAACGGCGGCAGGACAACGCTTGCGCCACAACGCCGCAAAAGCCGAAAAAGCGCGGAATTGTCGGCTTTTCGAGCGATCCCGGTGACCCGCCCGCGATAGATGACCGGCTTTACAAACCCGCTTTCGAGCTGCTCGATCAGCGCCTTTTGTGTCACCTTTCGCCAATCGCGTCTTTCGCCCGGCACTCGGCCCGTTCCCGGAGGGGCCAGCACCGCGTCCCAAGCCCGTGCAAAGCCGCTCGCATCCTCCCGCGCGCGCAGTCGATAGGCGCTGTTGCGCGACATGCCGACGCTTTTCGCCGCGCTGCCGACCGAGCCGGTGAGGTAGAGTTCTGCCAGAAACAGGCACTGGCGCGCTTCGCTCCAGCCATCCTTGCGCGAGCGCGGGCGAGCGGGACGAAAGAATGGCGGCTTACGGCGAAGTTGGTAGGCGCATGTCTTGGGCATCGCCGATGATGGAGCAAATTTGCGCGGTGTAGGAAAGTAATCTGGGCTAAGCCTTTGCTAACCCGCTCTTTGTAAGAGAAAACCCGCGTTTAAACGGGAGCCCGTACATCATGGAATTCTCAAAGCTCGAAGCGCGTCAGCAGGTCTGGGATATCCGCGAATTTTTCAGCGGGCTTGGCAATATCATGCTGGCGGGCGCGGTCGCGCTTCCGATCTGGGTGATGCAATCAAGCGGCTATGATCTGGCGCTTTGGAAAGTCATTCTGGGTTTCGCCTGCGCCGCCTTGACCGGGCTTCAAGGTCTCGCGGCGCTGTGGCGATTTGTAGACACGTCCATCAAACCCGGGACCGCCGCCTTTCTGGCCATCGGAGCGGTCCTATCGGGTCTCCTGTGTGGCGGGCTGTTCGGTTATATGGCCGTCACGATCATCCGAAACTGGTTGCAGTAAGCGGGCTTATTCGGCCGCGTCTTTGCCCTCGCCGCCCACTTCGCCGCCTGCATCGTTTTCACCCAAAAGCGGAAACTCGCTTGTTACCTCAGCCGCGTCGGCGGCGTTGTAGCGCGGCGCGCTTTCCACCAACGGCACATCGTCGATCTCGCGCTTGCCGATTTCGATGCCTTTTTCGGCCAGCCGCTTGCCCGAAGACAGCACGTTGCGTTCAAAGCTGCCGACGAATTTGTTGTAATTGTTGACCGCGCTTTCGAGGCCCCCGCCCACGCGTTTGAGGTGGTCGGCGGCGACGCTTAAGCGGTCGTACAATTCCGCGCCCATGCGGCCGATTTCCTGCGCTTCTTTGGCCAGCCCATCCTGACGCCACACCTGCGCAACCGTGCGCGCGATAGCGACAAGGTTGGTGGGTGTCGCGAGCAGCACCTTATTGTTGAAGGCAAAGTTCCAAAGCTCCGGATCGGCTTCCAAAGCGGCGGCGACGAAGTGTTCACCCGGCACAAACATCACGACGTAATCGGGGGCGTCTTCAAACTGCGATTGATAGCTCTTGGCGCTTAACTGCTGCACATGGTTGCGCATCGATCGCACGTGATCGGCGAGCGCGGCGCTGCGCACTTCATCATCGTCCGCCTCAAACGCGGCCTGATAGGCGTTGAGCGAGACTTTGGCGTCGATCACCAACACCTTGCCCCCCGGAATGCGCACGATCGCATCGGGGCGCAGGCGGCCTTCTTCGGTGTCGATGGATCGTTCAAGCTCGAAATCGGTGTGCTGCGCCAGCCCGACCTGTTCGAGCAGGTTTTTGAGTTGTTGTTCGCCCCAGCGCCCTCTTGCCTTGGGAGCGTTGGTGAGCGAATTGCCCAGACGCTGCGCCTCGCGTCGGACTTGCTCCTGCCCTTCGCGCATCGATTGGATCAGGCCATTCAATTGCCCGAAGGCATCGACCCGCTGTTTTTCCAGCGTTTCGACCTGTTTCTCATATTTCTCCAGCCTTTCGCCCACCGGATTAAGCAGCGCCTTGATCTTGGCCTCGCCGGTCGCTTCGCTTTCCTTGAAGCGCGCTTCGGCGCGTTTGAGGAATTCGTCCTGATTGGCTTTCAGCACTTCCGCACCGGTGGCCTTGAATTCGGTCAGCATCGCCTCGCGAGCCTGCACCAGGGCCGCTTTTTGCTCAGCGTGCGCCTTTTCTCGCTCGCTCGCCGTGGCTTCGACTTGCGCAAGACGTTCGGATAAAGCCGCTCGCTTGGTCTGTGTTTCGTCCAATTGCCGCGCCAGATCATCGGCGCGGCCCGCGCGCTCCTTGGCGGCGGCGAGTTCGGTTCGTGTCTCTCCCAAGGCCGCTTCGTTCGACCGCGCACGCTCTTCGACTTCGCTTAGCCGGCTGCGCAAATCCGCCGCGGGTCGCGAGGCAAGGACATAAGCGCCGACGCCTCCGATCACGAGGCCGATGACAAGTGCGATTAGGGCGAAAAGTGTCGAGTCCATCCATTCACTTTACACGGAACGTATCAAGAACGCTAGGCATGTGGAAAGATAGAAGCGGGATCCCAGGTCAAGCCCGGGATAACGAGGGCAACAAACGGTGCGCAGCACCGCAAGGGCGACCGCCCGTCGCGGCTAACGCCGCGCGCCCTCGCAGGCCGCCCGCAAGGGCGATCAGCCGTGAGAGAAAATCACGCCGCCGCGCGCATCTTCTTCAGTTTTTTGAGCGCCATATTTCGCTTCAGACGCGACAGGTGATCGATGAAGACGATGCCTTCCAGATGATCCATTTCATGCTGGAGGCACGTTGCCATCAGGCCGTCCAAATCCTCGGTGTGCTCGTTCCCATCGAGATCCTGATAGCGCACCGTGCAGGTCGCGGGACGGTCAATATCAGCGAAGATCTCAGGGATCGAAAGGCATCCCTCCTGATAGGTCGCCAGCTCATCCGCCGGATTGAGGATTTCCGGGTTTATAAAGACGCGGGGCTCTTTCTTGGTGGGGTAGTGGTGGTGATGGTGGACGCCATCCCCATGATCGTGGTCGCACTCTTCTGGCTCCGCGTCGGGGTCTTCGGGCTGCAGATCGATCACCAGCACGCGCTTGGGCACGCCGACCTGGATCGCGGCCAGGCCGATGCCCGGCGCGTCGTACATCGTCTCGAACATATCTTCGACCAGTGTTTTGAGGTCGTCGTTGAACTCGTCCGGTTCGACGGGGGTGGAAACGGTTTTGAGCCGGGGATCCGGCACTTCAAGGATTTCGCGAATAGCCATGAGGCTCAGATAGTCGCGAGCGCGCAGGGCCGCAAGCGGGAGACTGCGATCACGGTGATCGCTATCCCACAGGTCGCCTTGCTCTAAGGGCCTGTGCCAAGGTCCCCTCATCAAGGTAGTCAAGCTCACCACCCACGGGCAGACCGTGCGCGAGCTGGGTTATGCGCACGCCCATCGGATCAAGCCGTTCAGCGAGGTAGTGCGCGGTCGTCTGCCCTTCGAGCGTGGCGTTCATGGCGAGGACCACTTCGTCGGTGCCGCCATCGGAAACGCGCTCCAACAGCGTGGCTATGTTGAGGTCATCCGGCCCGACCCCATCGAGCGCGGAGAGCCGTCCCCCCAGCACATGGTAGCGCCCGCGAAACAGCTTCGCGCGGTCGAGCGCCCAGACATCGGCGACATCTTCGACCACGCACAGGCTCTTTTGATCGCGGCGCGGATCGGCGCAGATCTGACAGGGGTTGGTCGTGTCGACGTTTCCGCAAGTCTCGCACTCCACCAGCGTTTCGGAGACGATGGCGAGCGATTCCAGAAGGTTGGGCAACGCGCTCTCGCGGTTCTTGACCAGCCACAACACCGCGCGCCGCGCCGAACGCGGGCCGAGGCCCGGCAGACGCGCGAGCGAGGCGGAAAGCTGATCGATTTCTTTTGACATCTCTCATATCCCCTATCCGCTCACCCTGAGCTTGTCGAAGGGTTGCCCTTCACTTTTGCGCCGCCCAGCGTAAGGAGCGTGGACTTATGCGTATTATTTTCATGGGAACGCCCGACTTCGCCGTGCCGGCGCTCGTCGCGCTTCACGAGGCAGGGCACGAGATCGCCTGCGTGTATACCCAGCCGCCGCGTCCAGCGGGCCGGGGCAAGAAACTGCGTCCCTCGCCGGTGCAGGTGAAAGCGCAGGAACTGGGGTTTGAGGTCCGCACGCCCAAAGGACTGCGCAAACTGGAGCCTCAAGAAGAGTTTGCGGCGTTGGACGCCGATGTGGCTGTCGTCGCGGCCTACGGCCTGATCCTGCCGCAGGCGGTGCTCGACGCGCCGAAGCATGGCTGCCTCAACATCCACGCCTCGATCCTGCCGCGCTGGCGCGGGGCCGCGCCTATTCACCGGGCGATCATGGCGGGCGATGAGGAGACAGGCGTGACGATCATGCAGATGGAAGCGGGGCTCGACACCGGGCCGATGCGCCACATTGTGCGCACGCCGATTGGCCGCATGACGACCGGCGATCTGTTTGAGGAACTGGCCCAGATGGGCGGCAAGGCGATGGTCGAAGTGCTTGCCGATCTCGACGCTTATCCGCCGATTGCTCAGGACGACGCGGCCTCCACGCACGCGCCCAAAGTCGACAAGGCCGAGGCGCGCATCGATTGGACCCAAGAGGCTGAGGCGATTGAGCGCCTTGTACGCGGGCTGGCGCCCTTCCCCGGTGCGTGGTTCGAGCTGGGCGAGGAGCGCGTAAAGCTGCTGATGGCCGAAGTCGTGGAAGGCTCGGGCGCGCCGGGCGAGGTGCTGGACACGAACTTCGCCATCGCTTGCGGACCGGGCGCGCTGCGCCCTGTCACGCTGCAACGAGCGGGCAAACCGGCGATGAGCCTTGAGGACTATCTGCGCGGACGGCCGGTCGAGGCCGGGACAATTCTGGTCTAAGACCATGCCGCGCTACGCCCTTACCATCGAATTTGACGGAACACCGTTTTTCGGGCTGCAACGCCAGAAAGACGGGCCAAGCGTGCAGCAGGCGATCGAAGAAGCGATTGGCAAAGTCACCGGCGAAGAGGCCGTGCTTCACAGCGCCGGGCGCACCGACACCGGCGTTCACGCGCTCGCGATGCGCAGCCATGTGGACTTGGACAAGGACATGGACCCTTTCCGCTTGTCCGAAGCGATCAACGCGCATCTGCGCCCGGCCCCCATCGCGATCACCCAATGCGAGGTCGTGTCTGATGAATGGCACGCGCGTTTCAGCTGCATCGGGCGCTCTTATGTCTATCGCATTCTCAACCGCCGCGCGCCTTTGACGCTCGCCAAGAACCGCGTGTGGCAGGTCGTGCCCGATCTCGACGTCGAAGCGATGCGCGAAGCCGCGCAGGCTCTTGTGGGTCGCCATGACTTCACCACCTTTCGCTCGGTGCAGTGTCAGGCCAAAAACCCGGTCAAAACGCTCGACCGGCTCGATGTGGAAGAAGTCCAGACTGATTTCGGGCGCGAAATCCGCATCCATGCCGCCGCGCGCAGTTTTCTGCACCATCAGGTGCGATCCATGGTCGGGTGCCTCAAACTGGTCGGCCAGGGCACGTGGGAAGCGACGCGCATGGCCGAAGCGCTCGCTGCGCGCAACCGCGCCCATTTGGGACTTAACGCGCCGCCGCATGGCCTGTATTTCGTGGCGGCAACCTATCCCAGCGAGGACAGCTGAACTTGGCCAATTGGTACAAGATCCCCACTTCATCGACGATGACCGACGGCGATTATCGGGCGGGGCTCAGCGCGATGAACATCGTCTTCGGCGCGGTGCTGGGCTTCGTGCTGGTTGGCGGAGAGGAACTGCCGGTGCTCGACTTTATGGCGCTGCTCGGCATCAGCGCCTTTGTCGTCATGCTGATCCAAGCCATCGCACTAAGCCAATACACTTTATTCAACATCGCCATGACGGCGGCTTCGATCTATTTCCTGCCCGACCTCGCAGAAGAGTGGTTCAACATCGCCAAAGTGCCCAAATTGCAGCCAACACTGGCCGTGTGGGCTGGGATGGCGGTGCTTCTAGAGCTTTCCCCGCGCGAAAAACCCGCTACGAACACATCCAAGGCAGCCATTGCCAAGCAATCCACTGGAGAGGAAAACTCATGACGACCGGAAATCAGCTTTTCACCACGCTTACCGCCGACGGTAAACTCACGCTGGAAGTCAGCGAAGAGAGCTTTCCCGAGCCCACCGGCAATCAGGTGCTGGTCAAAATGGAAGCCGCGCCCATCAACCCTTCAGACCTCGCCATTCTGACCAGCGCCGCCGATTTTGAGAACGCGGAATATTCCGCTGGCAAGGTCGTCGCGGATATGCCCGAACCGTTCCTGTCCGGTCAGAAAAACCGCCACGGCCAACGCCTGCCCGCCGGTAACGAAGGCGCGGGCACTGTGGTCGCCACGGGCGACGGCGATATGGCCAAAGCCCTGATGGGGCAGCGCGTCGCCTGCGTTCCGGGCAACGCGTTCAGCCAATACGCGATCGCGGATGCCATGATGTGCCTGCCGCTGGGCGATCACTCCTCAGAGGCCGGCGCGTCGAGCTTTGTGAACCCGATGACCGCTTTGGGCTTTGTTGAAACCGCGCGCATGGAAGGCCACGACGCCATCGTCCACCTCGCCGCCGCGTCCAACCTTGGCCAGATGCTCAACAAGATCTGCCAGGAAGACGGCATGAAGCTCGTCAACATCGTGCGCAAGCAAGAGCAGGTCGATCTGCTCAAAGGTCTTGGCGCGGAATACGTCGTGAACTCGTCGGACGACGATTACATGAAACAGCTGCGCGCCGCGATTGCCGAAACGGGCGCGTTCCTCGGCTTTGATCCTATCGGTGGCGGGCAAAGCACCGATGGCGTTCTCAAAGCGATGGAACAGGTCGCCGCGAGCCAGATGGACGAATATTCACGCTATGGCTCCAATCAGGACAAAAAGATGTACCAATACGGACGTCTCAACCTGACCGAACCGACCATCCTAACGCCGTCCTACGGCCTGCAATGGTGCGTCGCGGGCTGGCTGCTCACCCCGTTCCTCGCCAAAGCGGGCATGGAAACCGTGGTCAAAATGCGCACCCGCGTGCTGCAAAACCTCGGCACGACATTCGCCTCCAGCTACAAGGCGAAGGTCGATCTGGCGGGCATGCTGACCAAGGACGCAATCCTTGACTATCGCCAGATGAAAACCGGCGAGAAGTATCTCGTTACGCCTTGGGGTTAAGCCTGCGGCGGGCCCCTGCGAAAGCAGGGGCTCGACCCTTGGGGCCAGTGTCCGCTTTCTGCCGTGCCCCCTTGTGGGTTGAATGTCGGAAAGTGGGTGGGAGGGGTCATCGTTCCTCAACAAGATCGAGCGCAGCTGCCAACCGCCCCCAATTTCAATTGTTCTTTACGACGCCGTCCTAAGACGCGCTGTTAGGCGCTATGCCTCTTGAGATTCGAACGTTTGGTCGCCTGGCGCTTAAGAACGACGGGAAAGAGGTGTCGCTTCCAGCCTCCAGAAAAACGCGCGCGCTCCTTGCTTTTTTGATTTGCTCAGCCGGAGCGGTCTCACGTCAAACCCTGTGCGAACTTTTTTGGGATGCGCCCGATGATCCGCTCGCTTCGCTACGGTGGTCACTCTCAAAGCTGCGCGGCGCGGTAAACACTCCGGAGGCCGAGCGCGTAAACGCCGACCGAAAGGTGGCTTGGTTCTTGCCCATTGACGCCCGAGTGGACGTGCGAGGGCTTCACGACATGACCAAAGCCGCGATCTGCGCCGAACACGAAGCGAATGAGATGTGGAATGCGACTTCAGGCGTCTGGTTGGAGGATTGCGAACGGCTCAATCAGGCCGCGTTCGCCATTTGGTTGGAGTCGCAGCGCAATGAGATGAACCGCAGCCGGTCGTTGTTAGCGCGCCGCTTTGCCCGCGATCCGGAACTGGATTGGCAACAACGCGACAAATGGGCGGAAAGATGGCTGAGTCTGACGCCCTATTCGCAAGATGCCGCGGCCACTGCTTTCGAAGCCAAGCATTACGCGTCCGGCAAATCGGCAGCCACTGCATTGGCCGATTATCTCGAGCGTACTTTTAAAGATGCGGGCATCAAGCCGCCCAAATTTGAAGTGAATCCTTCGGCCGATAGGCGCCTATCAACGGTGCCCGCTGGCCAGAGGATCCGCCTTCTGGAGGGCAAGGATAAGGTCAGTATCGCCTGGGCCAGTGTTGGCGAGGAAAGTCACCCGCCGCTGGTCAAGACGGCCAATTGGCTCAACCACCTGGAGCTTGATTGGGATGCGCCAATTTGGAGCCCGCTCTTCCGAGAGCTTTCCCGGTCGCACCGGG
The DNA here is from genome assembly GCA_039814925.1 of Pseudomonadota bacterium. Lineage (GTDB taxonomy): Bacteria > Pseudomonadota > Alphaproteobacteria > Sphingomonadales > Sphingomonadaceae > Erythrobacter. The sequence continues at coordinate 6,810 of JBCCAH010000021.1, read as the reverse complement.
TCATCCGGTAAGATGAGCGTGGCTGCGGCCTGTCGGACTGGGACGTTGGGACCATTACCGTCGAAGACTTCGTCGAGGATTTGGAGCAAGTCGTCGACGCCGCAAATCTTGATCGATTCCCTTTGCTCGGCATCAGCCAAGGCGCCGCCGTTTCAATCGAATACGCGGCGCGGTATTCCAAGCGCGTTTCTAAGCTGATCCTCTTCGGGGGATATGCGTGCGGTTGGCGATTTACCGCGACCGCTGACGAAGCGCGCGCCCGCGAGGCGGCGATGGCATTGACCGAAACCGGATGGGGCAGCGAAAACCCGGCCAATCGCCCTTTGTTCTCTCAAACCTTTATGCCGGATGCGAGCCCCGCAGAGCTTGACTGGTTAGACAATTTTCAGCGTCAGACGACTTCGCCTCAGAGCGCGGTGCGTTTCCTTGAAGCGTTTTCGACCATCGATGTGCGCGATCGGCTCAGCGAGGTGCGCTGCCCCACCTTGGTCGTCCACAGCCGAGGTGATCAGCGCATCCCTTCTGAGACCGCGCGATCGATAGCCTCGCGCATTCCGGATGCGCAAATTGCCGGGGTGGAGAGCAGCAACCATCTTCTTTCGGGTCAGGAAAAAGCCTCTGAGCAGTTCATGGATCTTGTCCGTGACTTTCTAGCGGACAATCAAAGTCACAATTCCAACGATTCCACCTGCGATTCAAACGCTGCCTACAACGCTTCATACCATGCCGCCTTGGCATGCTCAGCCCCGGCGATAAGGGCAACGTTGTGTGGCCCAGCCTGTAACACGGTGAAGTCATGCACGATCAAGATGATGCGCAGGTGTTCGCATCCCGCGTGGGGGGAGCGCGGCCAGCGAACACGCACAGCCTTCAACGGATCAACCGGGTTGATCAGGGCACTCTGGGCGCATTCGAAGCTTTGGTCGAAGACGACAGGGCGTATTTTCGCGCCGCGTCACGCCAGAGAATTGTCGAGGGCTGGCGCATCCTTTTGCCCGGGCCCTTATTGCCACCTTCTGAGACCTGCTTGGTTGAACCCGCTGCGGGGCACACCGATTGCCCAGCCCAAGTCGCGGAGTTTTGCCGAAGCCAGGGGTTCGAAGAAATCCGTTTCTACCTCCCCGGACCCGCGCGAGCGCATCAATCCTGGTCGGCTGTGTTTCAAAGAGCGCAAGAGGCCGCCATGTGTGGCCATGTTGCGCAAGTGAGCGGCGCAACGCTTGCGAAAAACCTGACCATTCGCGCGCTTGAGCCGGGCGATTATCGCTTCAAGGTGCAGTGGCTCGAGGCCGATGAAGCCAGACCAGATGGCAAGGCTATGGTGGCGCGCGACTATGTCGCCATGGAGAACGCCAAAACGAATGATGGCTATATGACAAGCCACGTTATTCTGGATGGCGGCACACCAATCGGTGCCTTTGGGATCTCGCTCGGGCAGCCGAATCTTGTGCGGATCAAGAACCTTCTCCTTGCTAAAAAGTATCGCGGCCGAGGCTTGGGAAGCGCAGCTATCGGTTTTGCCTCGCAAGAGGCCCGTCGCTTGTCTCGTTCATGGATCGGCGCTTTTGCCTTGAGCCCTGGCCCCGCTCTCAAGCTCTATGAGAGCCATGGGATGAAGCCCTCTGGTATTCAGACCGAGCTGATCGCGTCGCTCGCGCTTATAGGCCGAGAGGGGGCTTGAGATGGCGTTGAGCCAGGATCAGATCGACCTTTTCCAAAAAACCGGTTTTGTGACGGCGTCCAAAGCGCTGTCCGAGACGGAAATCGCGGATTTGTGCGCCGAGTGGCAACGGCTGTGGGAGGCCATTGATACCACGCTGGATCACCAGTTCGTGCATTGGCGCGAGACCAGCAATGGCAAGCGGGTTGCCGATCGTCTCGACCCTGTCTCGCAGCACTCTGAGATTTTCAAAAGCGCGGCGAATTCGCCCGCGCTGCGCGGATTGGCGGAGAGCCTATTGGGTGGACGAGCGTTTGTTCTCAAAGACAAGCTGATCAGCAAAATGCCGCAAACGAATGGTTACGGCCTGCATCAGGATTGGCCGTATTGGGCCAACACAGGAATTCAGCCAGACGATGTTCTATCGATAGCCGTAGCGCTTGACCCAGCGACGAAAGCCAACGGGGCAACCGCCTTTTATCGCGGCCAACACGCCGGCAAATTACCGACAGATGAGGCTGGGCTTGATGTCGATCCAAAGGCGCTGGGTGGGCTCGAACCGGAAATAATCGCGATGGCGCCGGGGGATGCAGTCTGCTTCCATTCGCTCACCCCTCACCAAAGCCAGCCAAACCAAACGAAGTCCTCTCGCCGCGCCTGGTTCGTCACCTACGCCAAATGCAGCGAAGACAATGAGCGATCGTTAGCGCGTTACAACGCGGCTCTTGATAGAGTGCACAAGGCTCACCGCCGCGATGCTCTCGCATAGCTCCTGAAACGCAGGACAACGCAGAGCGATGATCATCTATGTTTGCAAACGCGATCACACCTACACGCTAAACGAGGAGTATCTGAATTACTGGCGGCCAGACCTTCGCAAAATTATTCGCATCGAAACCTATGAGGCCCTGTTCCAAGCAAAACGCCTGCCGCTTTGCACGTACATCTTTTCGGATATCGAACGCTTAGAGCCAGCCGAACAGGAAGCGGCCGCTGCCCTATACGCGATCTTGGAGGCGCACGATCCGGAAGGGCTACGGCTCAATCATCCGCTGACCTCGAAACGCAGGTTTGGACTTTTGCACTCGCTTTCACAGGCGGGCTTGAACGATTTTGGCGTTTATCGGGCTGGGGACGATCCGCGTCCGGCCCAGTTTCCAGTTTTCGTGCGCGGAGACCAGGACCACGATGGGCCTGTGTCGCCCCTGCTTTATGATCAGGCGGCGCTGGAGGCCTGGCTGGCCGAATTTGTGTCACAAGGCCGCTCCCTTGATCGCTATGTCGTCATCGAGTTTCTGGAAACGCGCAAAGATGGCCAGACTTTCGTCAAGTACGGCGCATACTGCGTCAACGGCAACAGTGTGCCGCAGCATGTGCTCTTTAGCAGCGAATGGGTGGTCAAGTTTGGAGATGGGCGCGAAACCGCAGCGGATCGTGTCGCCTTTGAATTCGACTATGCCCAAAACCAGCCGCACCAAGATCAGATCCAAGCGATCTTCGAGCGAGCCAATATAGGCTATGGCCGCATCGATTACGCCGTCGTCGAAGACAAGGTTCAGACCTTTGAGATCAACACCAACCCAAGTGTCGTTCCATTTGGTGAAATTGAGAACGATCCACGCAGCCCTAATCGATTGCAATTCGTTCAAGCGTTGACTGAGGCGTTTTTGGCGATCGACGCGCCATTGCGAGGATACGCGGCGGTCACGCCGTCGGACAAGCCGGTCTATAACGCGGTGCGCGAAGTGTATCGGACCTATGGGAGAAAAGTAGGCTGGTTTACCGCGCGCGATATTGTCCGGAACTTCGTGCGACGAGAGCCGGACGCGTTGGCAGCGGGCGAGACGCAAAAACCAATGCAACCGAATTTGAATAGATAGGTTACTAATTTGGGCAAGTTCGCGACCCTCCTTGAATTGATGACGCCTTCGCAGAGACGGTCGCTGTGGTGGCTGTGCCTGCTCATGTTCGTCAGCGCTTTGGCGGAATTGGTCACGATCGGCTCGGTGGTGCCGTTCCTGTCGTTCGCGGCCGCTTCCGATACAGCGTCAAACGGGCAGGTATGGCGCCTGTCTTTGGGGCTGCACTCGGATCCGGTTGTTTCGGCGACCTTCTTGTTTGTATTGGCTTACAGCTTTGCCGCTGCGCTGCGGATAGGGTTGCTGTGGAGTGTCCAGCGTTTTTCCGAGACGTTCGGCCACGATCTTGCCGCTCGGGTGTTCAGCCGATCTATCCGGCAGGATTATCTCACGCACACACAGCGCAATTCAAGCGATGTCGTCTCGGCCATTATCAAAGTTCAGGTTGTCGTGCTGGGCCTGTTTCAACCTCTTCTTGAAGGGGTGGTCAGCGCCTTTATCGCGGCGCTGATAGCCGGCCTTATGTTCACCATCGCGCCGGTCCCCACAATGATCGGCGCAGCGGTCGCGGGGGCCGTTTATCTCGCAGTCCATATGGCCACCCGCCAGAAGACGATCTCAAATTCGATGGCTCTTAATTCGATGACAACTGCGCGCACTCAGATCGTTCAGGAAACCCTGGGCAGCATGCGCGAGACGATCCTGGGGCGGATCTACAACCTTCACGAAGCGCGCTTCAACGCGTTCGATAGGGATTATCGTGCAGCCAATCGGTCAAACGCGATGATCGCAGGCCTGCCCAGACACTTGATCGAAGTCACCGGCATCTGGCTGATGGGCGTGTTCGTCTTGCTGATGGCTAACTCGGGCTCTGGACTGTCTGCGGTGCTCCCCACAATCGGGGCTATCGCGGTGGGGGCCTTGCGCTTACTGCCCCTTTTGCAAAGCGTCTGGCGCGGTTCGAAGATGTCGGAAGGGCATTATGAGAACCTGCTTCATGTGGCGGCTTTGGCTGAACAGGCGGTTGATACCGATGACGATCCCAAGAACGCTTCGGCGGCTCCTTCGTTGACATTCAAGGATCGGATCACCCTTCAAGAGGTGAGCTTTCGCTATCCCGATGGCGACTGGGCACTAAGCGATGTGACTTTGGAGATCGCAAAGGGTGAGCATATTTGTATTTGCGGCGAAACCGGATCGGGAAAGAGCACGTTGCTCGACCTGCTTCTCGGTTTGCTCTTGCCGCAGCGCGGCGAGTTTCGCGCAGATGGTGCACCTCTTAACAAGACAAACGTCGCCGCCTGGCAAGCCACGCTCGCGCATGTCCCGCAGACGGTCTTTCTGATCGATGATACGATCGAAGCCAATGTGGTGTTTGGTCTCAAGAACGAGCGCGTTGATGGAGACCGCCTTCGGACTGCGCTGGCGGCCGCGCAGCTGTTGCCAATGATCGACAAGCTCCCGGACGGGGTCAATACAAAGGTTGGTGAGCGCGGCGTCCGGCTCTCGGGTGGGGAGCGGCAACGGATTGGAATCGCGCGAGCGATCTACTGTGACGCCCCCATTTTGATTCTGGACGAGGCCACCAGTTCGCTCGATTCGAAAACGGAAGCGGCGGTGATGGACGCCATCGCGGCCACTATGCAGAGCGCCACGATCATATCGGTCGCGCATAGAGCCGCGGCGCTGGCGAAATGCGACCGCATCATCACGCTGAACGACGGTCGAGTCTTTGAACAAGACCCAATAATCGAGGCGCAATAGGCAGACAGATCGCCGCACACTGAGTCCAGGCCCCAGCGCGTTGCACGCTACAAGAATGCAAATCTTTACGGCTGCCTGAACAAATCCAAATTTGCGCACAAATGAGAAGCACGCTTGATCCGCGGCACGTCACGGTCACCTACGCAATGGATAGTAATCTCACTCGCACCCAAGGTCCGCAAATGGGTCGTAAGCAGAATAGCCGCTTCTAGGGAAGACGCTTCTGAAGCGGTTCTCGCGATTGCCTTACCGCCCATCATATTCGTGCTGAATAGCGCCCGGATCGCTAACCCCGCTCGCGACAAGCAGTTGGAGCAGGATCCGCGCCTTGGGCGGTCCCAGCGCCCTCGCCGCGACGAATTGGTTCTCGTCGTCCTCGGGCTCGCGGTCGACAAGGCCTTCGTCGAGGCGGCTTGAACGCACCACCGGGATGCCCTTCGAGGCCAAATCCACGAGCGCTTGTCGCACTGGATCGGGCATATTGCCTTCACCCAACCCTGCCACAACAACGCCCTTCGTTTCCGGCGTGACCAGCCGGTCCAAATAATCAGGCGTCATGCCAGCGTGAATGTAAAGGATCGGCACATCGGGCAGGTTCTCGCCAAAGCCAAAGCGCGCCGCCTTATTCACTCGCCATGGCGCGCCAAACCATTCGAGCGCGCTTGGGCTGACCAGCGCGATGGCGGGGCGCGGGAAGCCGTCGAACGCGTCAAGCCCCCGGGTGCGCGCTTTGCGGACGTCGCGCGCGGCGATGACCTTGTCGCCCATTACCACCATAACGCCGCGTCCCGCCGCCTCGGGTGAGCGTACGACTTGCAGCGCGTTGGCGAAGTTTCGCAGGCCATCGTAACCCACCGCATCGGCGGGCCGCATCGCGCCAACAAACACGACCGGTTTGGTGGTGGGCAAAGTGAGATCGAATAGAAACGCGGTCTCCTCCACCGAATCGGTCCCGTGGGTGATAATCACCCCATCGCAATCAGGATCAGCGATCGCCGCGCTGCATTCGGTATGTAGCTGCGCCCAGATCGCCGGGTTCATATCTTCCGACCCGATATTGGCGATCTGCTTGCCCGTCATACGGGCCGGGATGCCGAGCGCCTCGACCTTGGCCAGCATTTCGCCGATGCCCAGTTGCCCCGGGCGATAGTCGTGCCGGATGGCATCCCCCGCCTGCCCGGCAATCGTCCCACCGGTGGCGAGGACCAGAATATTCGGTTGCGTCATGCCCCGCCCTTAGCGCCGCATGCAAAAAGGAGCCACATCATCAATTGATTTTGAAGATTTAGGCGCTATCAGGCCACTTCCGGTCACGGATCGGGCGATTAGCTCAGTTGGTAGAGCATCTCGTTTACACCGAGAGGGTCGGCAGTTCGAGCCTGTCATCGCCCACCATTTTCTGAATTCCTCGATGCTGATCCCTCCGCTGCGCTTCGGGGCATCTGCGGGCGGCCAGTCGGCCTTGCGAACTCTGCGAGTTCGAGGTTGGCCCATCCCGGCCCACCATTTTCTGAATTCCTCGATGCT
>JBCCAH010000024.1:0-43420 GCA_039814925.1 Pseudomonadota bacterium | reverse complement strand
TCCGCGCCAGCCAAAGATCACCACAGCCGCGCAAAACAACGCGATAAGGCCAAACGATGTCGGCGCGTGGACGTTGTAGAGCCACACGCCAACCGCCGGAGCGTAGATAAAGCTCGCGCCCGCGACGCTGGCGACAATGCCCGATGCTTGCCCTTGCTCGGCGCGGCTGACCGATAAAGATGTGCCCGCCGTGGTGCCGGGGCGAAACAAGCCAAAACCCAGAGACGCGATCGCAAATCCCAGCGAGAGTGAGTAGACATCATTGGCGACCCCGAGCACTCCCGTGCCCAGCGCCGCCACAGCCATGCCCGATAGTGTCGCCGCTCGTGGCCCAATGCGAAAGCGTGGAATAAGACCCCATTGCGCTAGCAGAGTCGCGAGGGCTCCGAACACCAAAACAAGGCTCACCAGTGTCGCGCCCTCTTCAGGCGATCCGCGTAGGCCAAGCCGATCCAGCACTAGGAATCCGGCGATTCCCATGATCATCGCCTGCGCGTGGCCGCCGACCAGTCCGGCTAGTACCCAAGCGCGAAGACGCGGGTCGAACCAGCTGAGCCGCCCCGAATGGCTCTCATTGTCCGGTTCATAGTCCTCATCAGGCTCGGTCGAGGCGTCCGACCCTCCTGAATAGGCAATTGTCTGGCCGCGGGCCTCGAATTGCGGTTCGTCGTCGGGAAGGCGCAGCCGCAGTAGAATGAGAGCAACCACTCCGACGAGCGTAAAGCCGATAAACGGTCCAGTCAGACCAATCCCGAAATACGATATGACCAAAAGCGGGGCGAGTACCGGTCCGATCACGGTGCCAAGACCAAAGCTCGACGCGATGAGCGAAAGCGCGTTGGTGCGCTCGGATCGCGGGGTGCGCGCAGCGACATAAGCTTGCACAGCCGGCGGGGCAGCGCTGCCGAAAAGCCCATACAGACTGCGCGCGGCGGCAAAGGTGGCAAGCGTCGCAAACGCGCCCAAATAGCCGCTGAGTCCCAGCCATAGCGCTAACCCGCAAAGACCCATCGAGGTTATAAAGCCGACCAGACCCAGCGCCATCATCGCCTTGCGTCCGCGCTTGTCCGAGCGCCGCGCCCAGATTGGCGCGCAGGTGACCCAAAGCAGCGCAGACCAACTGTAGGCGAGGCTTATCCAGAAGTCCTCAACCTCAAGAGCGGTGCCGATCGATGGCATGACCGATTGCATCGCGGTGTTGCCGGCTGCTGTCACCAGCATCACCGTGAACAACAGCGCCATGCGGCCATTGGAGATTGCGCTGCCACTCGACTGCGTTTGAACGCTTTCAGTTTGGGCGTGGGGATCGGCTTCGGCCATACGCAATTCGCTAGGCCAGTGTGCGGGCGCGTTCAATCGCGCATATCAACCAGGGTTATCCGCTCCTTCGCCCGATCAGTCGAACTCAGAGGCAATCCCACCCGGATCGCGTTCCCTCAGCAGCCCGTGCATCGACACGCCCATCGCACTGTAAAGCGCACCCCACGCCATCGCGAACACGCCTCCGATCAACCCCTGAATCAAGGCGGCGGTCGATCCACTGCCCAAAGCGCCATCGACGACCATCGCGATCAGCGCTTGGATGATCAGGGTGACAAACCACGCGACCGCCATGATCATCCAAAAGCCAAAGACATTGCTGGGGCTGACACCGGTCAACTGCCACGATCGTCGCAGCGCTTTGAATGGGTTGAGCTCCCCTTCTATCATCATCACTGGCAAGGTCAGAGCAAGACGAGCGGTTGTATAGAACATCGTCAACACGCCGATGATCGCACCCAGAAAAGCGCCGGGCTCGGGTCCGAGGGGGCTGAGCACCAACTGCAAGGTCAAAAGGACGAGATAGATCGCTACAAAGGTGATGACCAGCGCAATCATCAAAGGCAGAATGACGCGCGCGGCTAGCAGCAACGCTTCACCCACCGTGGGGCGATCTTTGCCAATCAGCGCCACGATCCCTGCGTAACCGACATGGCTGACCACCAAAGCGACGCCAGCGGACAGGATAAAGGGTTGCATCAATTCGCCCATGGTTTGCGCGGCCTTTTCCTGCATGGCGCGGCTAGACGTGGCGTCGAACATCACGCTCAACGGGCCTTCCATGTCCGCATCGGCGGGCAGAGTGAATTGCAGCGCGGCGTTGGGCACCAGCACGAACAGACCCGCGAGCACCACGATCAATTGCGCGTTGTCGCGCAGTAGCGCGATCCCGCGACTCCACACCGCTGACAGGTCAAGCGGCGCCTTCGCTCCGTTCGCTTTGGGTTGTTTATCCGCCACAGCCTGTGCCTGACCCCTCAAATTTCGCCTTGGCTCTTGATCTGGCTCGGCAATGCCCCCACGCAAGGCCTATGGCAAGCGCAGCGGCTCCAACGCACGATGATACCGTCTATGTCGACGCCGGTTCGGTCGAATGGACCAGAGCCGCCGAACCTGTGCCATACTCAGATGCGCTGGCCGTGATGGAGGCGCGCAACGCAGCGATCTATTCCGGTGACGCGCCGGAACAGGTCTGGCTGCTCGAACACCCGCCGGTCTACACCGCGGGGACCAGCGCCGATCCAGCGGAACTGGTCGATCCGCGCTTCGAGGTGGTCAAGGCGGGGCGCGGCGGGCGCTACACCTATCATGGGCCGGGACAGCGCGTGGGCTACACGATGCTAAACCTCAGCAAACGCGGTAAGGACGTGCGCTGCTTTGTGCACGCCATCGAAGGCTGGGTGATCGAAACACTGGCGGACTTTGGCGTTGAATGCTGGGCGGTCGATGGCCGCGTAGGCATCTGGACTACGGATATTGACGGCCGCGAAGCCAAGATCGGCGCGATTGGCGTGCGGGTCCGCCGCTGGGTCACCATGCACGGCTTTTCGGTTAACCTTGACCCGGACCTATCGCATTTCGGTGGGATCATTCCCTGCGGCATCGACGAATTCGGCGTCACCAGCTTGGCGCGGCTAGGTAAGAGTGTAACGGTCGAAGAATGGGACGCGGCCTTGATGGCCCGAGCGCAGGGTTTCTTCGATGCGCTGGACAAAACAGGACGCGGGAGCTGCGCGACATGAAGAAGAACCTGTGCCTAAGCGCGGCCATATTGGTCAGCCTGTCCGCTTGCGGCGGTGAAGCTAACGCCCCTGAGGAGACAGCGGAGGTTGAGCAAGGCGGGCAAGCGTCCGGCGATCTCGAAGGTGGCACGATCAACGACGCGATGATCCCGCTCGAAGCGCTGCAATCGACATCGCCCACGGTGCGGCGTCAGACGACGGTCACGACCTCCAGCGACGGCGAAGGCGGCACGCCAACGACGGTCGAAACAACAGCCATTGTGACGTCTGCCTCGTCATCCGCTTTGAATGAGCCTCCCGCGCCAGCGCCGCCGGACCCTCCGGCACCGCCGCGCGGGTAAGCTCATCCTTCCCGCGTTACGCGACGGCCTGTTCTTTGGCCAAGGTCGGGTAGTCGATATACCCTTCCGGGATCGGGAAGTACCAGCTCTTGGGCACGTCCTTGTTCGGGTTGAAATGCGCGCCAGCCGCGATGCGCACATCCAAATCCGGGTTCGAGATATAGGGGCGGCCAAAGCTAACCGCGTCGCAGCGACCGCTGGTTACATCGCCGTCGGCTTCGCCTGCTGTGTAGTCTGAGTTCAAGATCAGAGCGCCCGAATATAGGCCACGAATCAGCTTGTCTTGTTTAGGTACATCGGTCTGGCCAAAGGTGCCTTCGGGGCCCGGCTGGCGCAGTTCGAGATAGGCTAGGCCGAGTTCTTCGATGACCTTGGTCGCCGCGCCGAACGTGGCGGGCGGGTTGCTGTCATCGGTGCCCTGGCTGTCGCCATTGGGCGAGAGGCGGATGCCTACACGGTCCGCACCCCAAACATCGACAATCGCTTCGAGCACTTCGCGCATAAAGCGGGTCCGGTTTTCCGGGCTGCCGCCATATTCGTCTTCGCGAAGGTTGGTTTTGTCCCGCAGGAACTGGTCGACCAGATAGCCATTCGCGCCGTGCAGTTGAACACTGTCAAATCCCGCTTTCTTCGCGTTCTCCGCCGCGCGGCGATAATCGTCGATGGTGCGGTTGATATCATCTTTGGTCATCGCGCGGGCGATGGCGTGTTCCTGACGGCCCTCGGGCGTGTGCGCTTCGCCGGGCGCCTTGGTTTCGCTGGCTGAGAACGGTCGTTCACCGCCGAGGAAATTGGGCGCAACGAGCCGGCCCATATGCCACAGCTGCATGGCGATCAGGCCGCCGGCCTCTTTCACGCCCTCGACAATCGGTTTCCACGCTTCGGTCTGCTCATCGCTCCAAATGCCGGGAGCGCTCGGCCAGCCGAGGCCTTCGGTGCTGATCCCGGTCGCCTCGGTCAGGATCATGCCAGCGCCAGCCCGCTGCTTGTAGTAGGTGCCCATCATTTCGTTCGGTACAAACATGGGCTTGGCGGCCCGGCCACGGGTGAGTGGGGCCATAAAAATGCGGTTCTTCGCCTCAAGAGCGCCCATTTTGAGCGGCTGGAACAAAGCTTCGTGATGCACGGATATCCTCCTCGGTGTTTCGCATGGAGATTGCACGTTTGGGATTGCGCAATGCTTTAAGATTGCACTTGGTCGATGCTTGTCTAGGGCGCAAGCATGGAAAAGAATGCAGCGCGAGAAGAAGATGTTGGGGTTGGCGCATCGCCGCCCAGCTCCGCCCTGCGCTCGGCATTGCGGCTTTTGGCGTTACTGGGAGGAAATTTCGCGCTTGCACTTGGGCCGTGGATGGTTCGCCTAGCCGGAGAGGACACCGGTCCTGTCAGCGCGGCGTTCTGGCGAATGTTTTTGGCGCTCCCATTCCTTATGGTCTTTGCCGCCGCTGCCAAGCAAAGGCTGACCGGTATTCCGACCAAGACATTGGCCCTTGTGGCCTTGGGATCAGTCGCCTTCGCCGGGGACTTGGCCAGTTGGCATATCGGCATCGGTATGACCCGGCTGGGTAACGCCACCTTGTTCGGTAACGCGGGGTCGATCGTGCTGCTTTTCTGGGGTTTCCTGATAGCCCGTGCTCTGCCCAGGGGGACCGAATGGATGGCCATCGTCCTGGCGCTATCCGGCGCAGCGATCCTAATGGGCCGCAGCCTGGAAATTTCGACCACAAGCCTGTTGGGCGATCTGTTCTGTGTGACGGCGGGCCTGCTTTATGCGGTGTATCTGCTCACCCTGCAAGGCGCGCGCGGGCAGTTCGGATCGTGGAGCCTGCTGGTATGGGTCAGCGTGTTTGCGTGCCCCGTTCTGCTCGCTCTTGCTTTGGCCTTGGGAGAGCCGGTCTGGCCTAACGACTGGACGCCGATCCTGATCCTGTTTGTGACCAGTCAACTGATTGGGCAGGGTCTTCTGGTCTATTCGCTTGGGCACTTCCCACCGCTGGTGATTGGCCTTGCGTTGCTGACCCAGCCGGCGATTGCGGCGGTGATTGGCTACAGCGTGTTTGAAGAGGTCTTGAGACCGATGGACATCATCGGGATGGTTTTGCTGGGATCGGCGCTCGTCGGCGCCCGCGTGGTTCAAAATCCTCGCTGAACGCAAGTATACAACGCTGATTTGAAGGCGCTTGCGCGCATTCTCGCTGTCGAATCACATTTCTGTTTGGTAATGAAGGTGGTGTGACACAAGAACGAGCGCGGGAATCTGATACTTTCACCTACATCGGTACGATCGATGATGTCGTTTTGCGCTATCCGTGGAGCGGTATTCCGATTGGCGCTGATTTTCTGAATGACACGATCATCGATCATGTCCTCTTTGGCACTCCGATGCTTATCAACGATGGGTATTTGATCAATCATCCGTTGGCACGCGCCGACCTTATGAAGGGCGAGGAAAGCCTCTTAGCCGGGTTGATTGAAAGCGAGTTCATCAAGGTTCTGACGCGGGTTTCCAACCCCAATGAGCTCAGCCGTATGCCAGCGGAGATGGCTCGACAAAACATAAGCTCCTTCGCCGAGCGCATGTCAGGCGAGGACAGTGAGCGTCTAATCTCAACTCTTGATGAGTTGGGAGACAAATTGCTTTTTCACCGAAACTGCTATCGATGGCCAAGCGTCGATATGGGTGATGGGTTTCGGCTCCTTGTTGAGAACTGTGTGGCGAGTGTTGAGCAAAAAGGGTTTCAGTCTCTTGGACTGAATGTGGAGTATGCTGATCAAACCATTCGGATGCTGTCGCGTGTCGCTGAGCGCCTGGCGAAGGATACGTCAGGCGCACGAACCCACTTCGAAGACGCGGTGATTGAAACGGCGAAGACGCTTCCCAACGATAGAAGCGAACCTTACGTCAATGAACTGATGGGCCTCGCGAACGAGATCTACCATTTCAACTTCGGCATCCAACTCGATTCTAAGTACAGGGAAGATGGTTTAGCGATCGTTGCTGAGACGCGTCTTTCACGAGCCTTCGATGATATGCTCGCAGTGGATGAACGCGTTCTTGAGATCGATGGTGAACTCCCCTTGATGGGCCGGCCAGATCTTGTTCGAACACTGTCGCCAAAGGCTTTGGCGAAGGTTGTCGATCCACAGACCGAAATTGGGAAGCGGAAGCTGGCTTTCCAGAAGTTCATGAGGGCATTTTCCAGAGGAGAGTATACCTTGGAAGAGGCGGCCGACTTCGCCCACCAATATGAAAAAGCGCTCGCAGATCACTTCGTCGGAAGTGAACCGATGGGAGGTCGCGCGCTAGCTATCAATGTCAGCATGACACTCAGCGCAGCCCTTGTAGGTGTCGGCCTCCCTAGCGTCTCTGAAGGGGCTTGGGATCTTGCGGAGGGTATCGCTTATGGAACGGGCTTAGGTGTCCTGGCCTCGCAAGTGGGCGAGCCCAACCTGATGCGTGTCGCCAAGCGGTTTCGAAATCAACGCATGCTTCGTGAGTTCGAAAACTCCAGAGTGCGCTTGTCGCCTCATGTGGCGCGCGCACTTCTTAGCTCTGTCCGCTTTCAACCCGAGACTACTGATCCGATCGCCGCGAAGGTAAAGCGCTTTTGATCAGCTCTTTTTGGTCGCATCATGTTGGCTTGGCGCTCACTGAGCTGCCGCAGGCACTTGAGCGCTCAACCAAAAGGCGCCGCTTATTAATTGGCCGGGCTTGGGATCAAGTTCGGGCCAAATATCGTCGAACACGACGTTAATGGTGCTGCCGCCTTGGACCCGCACCAGCGTGCGCCAGTGGCTTGCGCCGTCAGCCGTTGTCATGCGTTCGGCTTCGAGGATCTCGCCCCCAAAGGTCGCGCGCGCGCTGGGCGTGTCGCCCATCAACCCCGAGGGGATGAAATAATCGGGAGCGTAGCTCACATCCTCGCCGAGTTCTCGTTGCGCAGCGAGGAACGCCTCTTCATCCTCGAAAATCTCAGGATTGAAAGTGAAGGCGGTGAGGTCAAGCGTCAGATTGAGCGGCTCGGCCAGATCGCGAAAACGCGCCGCCTCGCGGGGGTCAGCCAGCTCAACAAGCAGCGGAATGTTATAGTCTGAAAAGGTGACCGCCAAACGGTACTCAAACGGCTCCCATTCCGCATCGGATTGCAAACCCTGAACAAGCACGGGAAAAGCGCTTTGACCAACAAAGCCGGGGTTGGCGGTGACGAATTCCTGCGCCTTGCCCACGTCGCGAAGGCCGATCCAGATTTGCCCACCGGTTTCGTTCTGTCGCAAGCAGACGCTGTCGTCTTCGTCGAGCGGGATCAGGTCACAATCCTCGGCCAGCGCGATCACCGATTGCGCGAACGCCGCCTCATCGCCGGTGGCGACATCAAAACCGACGCTGGCGAAGTTCGATGTCGTTTGCGTTTGCGCCGCAGCCACGCTGGCTAAGAGACTGGCGGCCAGCGTCAGCAGTCGCAAACGTGGCTTACCCATCTGAGCGCGACAACACCCGTCCCAGATCGCCCTGACCCACCGTGCCCTTGGCCAGCTCCAGCATCGCGTCGAGGCTTTTCTTGGCCTTCAACCGCAGGTCTTCCTCAATCTCGATGCGCGGCTGCAGATCGCGCAGCGCGACGTAGAGTTTTTCCATCGTGTTGAGCGCCATGTAAGGGCAGATGTTGCATGAACAGTTTCCGTCCGCGCCCGGCGCGCCGATGAAGGTCTTCTCAGGCAACGCCTTTTCCATCTGGTGCATGATGTGCGGTTCGGTCGCGACGATCAGTGTATCGCCTTCGAACTCCTTCGCAAATTTCAGAATGCCGCTGGTCGAGCCGACATAGTCGGCGTGATCGACGATGGTAGGCGGACACTCGGGGTGCGCGGCGATGGGCGCGTCGGGATGCTGTTCCTTGAGTTTCAAAAGCTCTGTCTCGCTGAACGCTTCGTGCACGATGCACACGCCCGGCCACAGCAGCATTTCGCGGTCAAACTTGCGGCTGAGATAGCCGCCAAGGTGACGGTCGGGACCAAAGATGATCTTTTGATCCTTCGGAATCTGCTCAAGGATCGTTTCCGCGCTGGAGCTGGTGACGATCACGTCGGACAAGGCTTTCACCTCGGTCGAGCAGTTGATGTAGGTCAGCGCGATGTGATCGGGGTGCGCTTCGCGGAACGCCTTGAACTTCTCAGGTGGGCAGCTGTCTTCGAGGCTACAACCCGCGTCCATATCGGGGAGCACCACGGTTTTATCGGGCGAAAGGATCTTGGCCGTATCGGCCATGAACTTCACCCCGCAAAAGGCGATCACGTCGGCGTCGGTTTCCGCCGCCAGTTGCGACAATTGAAGCGAGTCTCCGATAAAGTCGGCGATGTCCTGAATATCGGGCGTCTGATAATAGTGCGCCAAGATCACCGCGTTGCGCTCTTTGCGCAGACGATCGATTTCGTCGAGCAGCGCCTGCCCGCTTGGCACGGTGGTTTCAAAACTCATTGGTGATCCCCAGCAATCGGTTTCGCATAACTTTGTTACGCACGATGTAGGGATTGATGCGCGAAAAGGCGAGCGATTTGCGAGGGATCTGTGCTAGTTCTTCTTGGGGGGAGGAAAGCATGTACGAACTCAATCTGACCGAGGCCTATTTCCCGGCTCAGCCCGACGAAGAGTATCGCGAGCGCACGATTGAAGAGATGCTGCGCGAACAAGCACAGGAACGGCCCGATGCGATGGCGTTGCGGGAAGCCTTGGCGGACGGATCGATAGGTCGGGAATGGACCTATGCAGAGTTGCTCAAAGACGCAGAACGTTGCGGTCGGGCTCTCGCCTCGCGCCATCCCAAAGGCGCACGTATCGCGATTATGGGTGGCAATTGCCCGGAGTGGGTTCTGATTGAGCTGGGCGCCGCGTTGGCGGGGCTGACGGCGGTAACGGTCAATCCCTCCTTTACCGTGCGCGAAGTGCGCTATGTGCTCGAACAGTCGAAATCTCAGGCGGTCTATTACCAACCCCATGTGCGCGGGAGCGCGTTACGTCCCATCGTCGATGAAGCCGCCGCCGGAACCGACGCGAGCGCCTTCATCATCGATATGGAAGACCACGGCGAATTGTTCGCGGGCGAGGGCGACGGCGAACTGCGCCCGACGCAGCCGCACGAGATCGTGATGATCCAGTACACATCGGGCACGACCGGCTTTCCCAAAGGTGTGCTGCTGCATCAGCATGGTCTGGTTCAAAGCAACCATGATCTGTTCGCACGATGGGACGTCGTACCTGGAACCACGGTCACCTGCCCGTTCCCCTTGTTCCACACAGCCGGCAGCGCGATTAACGTGCTGGGCAGCTTCGCTCACGGCGCCTGCCTTTTGCTGGTGTCGGTGTTTGATCCGGCGGCGGTTGCCAAACTGATTGAGCGTGAAAAGCCTGAGTTCTTCGGCGGCGTGCCAACCATGATCTACGCCGTCATCGAAGCCGCGCGCGCCACGGGCACCGATGTATCCAGTGTGAAGACGGTGGTTTCGGGCGGCGCGATGGTGCAACCCGAACTGAACCGCGCGGCGCAAGAAGTGTTCGGTGTGCCAATCCTGATCGTCTACGGCCAGACCGAGACCTACCCCACAATCACCGCGGGATGGACCAGCGATACGGGCAGTCTACTGACCGAGACAATCGGGCAACCGATCCCGCATATCGAAGTCGCTATCCTGTCGCCCGACGACAACTCTGTTTGCGGCATCGATGAGCAGGGCGAGATTTGTATGCGCGGCTACAACCAGATGGTCGGATACAACGACAACCCGCAGGCGACTGGCGAAACGATCGACAAGGATGGCTGGCTGCACACTGGCGATCTTGGGACGATGGGGTCGAACGGCTATCTTACAATCACCGGCCGGGTGAAGGAGATGATTATTCGCGGAGGCGAAAACCTCTTCCCGGCAGAGATCGAAGCCGCGCTGCTCGAACATCCCGCCATCGCCGAGGTCGCCTGCGCGGGCGTGCCGGACGAAAAGTGGGGCGAAATCGTCGCCGCTTTCCTGCGCGTCGCTGATGGCTTTGAACGTCCAAGCGATGACGCGCTGAAAGCCTTCATCCGCGAGCGCCTGTCGCCGCAAAAGACCCCGGCCCATTGGGTCTGGATGAAGGGGTTTCCGCTGACGGGCTCTGGAAAGATTCAGAAGTTTCAGCTGGCGGAACAATTCGCCAAAGGCGCGCTTTAACGCGCGACATCAGATCCAAGCCCAAAGGAAATATCAATGTCCGCTCTCAAATCCGTTTTCATCATTGGCGTTGTCGTTCTGGCGGTCGGCGGTGTGGGCTTTTTCCTGCTCGGCCTGTCCTCGCAAAGCGGCTCGGCGCCGGGACTTGCTGACGGACAATTGGCGCCGTGCCCCGGCTCACCCAATTGCGTCAGCAGCGAAGAAGGGACGCCTGGAGACAAGAAGGTCGATCCGCTGGCCACTTCAAGTTGGGACGCGATCCCGGCCACAATTAGCGCCTTGGGCGGTTCAGTCACACAGCAGAGCGAGGACTACATCGCCGCCGAGTTCAAATCGGCTTTGTTCGGATTTGTCGACGATGTTGAGTTTCGCAAGGCGGAGGACGCGGTGCACGTGCGATCAGCCTCGCGAGTCGGCTATTCCGACGCCGGCGTGAACGCGGCGCGGGTAAAGAGCTTGCGCGAAAAGCTTGGTGTCAATTAGGCCACTAAGAAGGCCCGCCCTGCTTCGTCAGCTTGTCGGCATTACCCTGATGAAAATGCGCCCTCTACCGGTCTCACCACTCTCATGCGAGATTGTGTAATCAACATAGGTCAGGCCAGTAAAGCCCGTCGCGGGCACCAGTGTAATTGTCCCGTCTTCGTAGATCGTAGCTGATATCTCGCCTGCGTTGGTTGCGGGCACCTCCAGAGCACCGATGCCCTGGATTCCTGCGCCGAGAAAACCGGCTTGGGTTGGTGAGGCGGTGTAGCGGTCGTTTGTGGATGGGTATTCATTGGCGATCCCCAAGTCGCTCTGGTCGACAAGGGTGAGGGGGGTGTCGGCCGTCGTCTCGTAGTAGTCAGGCGCGGGGAAAAGAAGGCCATCAGTGGTGGCTGATATGACCTCATTGAAGCGTTCAACCGCCTCAATGATATCTTGCGAGCTGATCGCCAACGCCACGCTCGCCGCTGCGCTTGTGTTGGCTGTGCACACCTCGCGAATGCGCGGGACGAGAAAGCCATCGATACCCATCAGGAACCGCGCCGCAAACTCGGATCTGTCAATTCGTAGAGCGACCGCCGCGGCGTAAGCGTTTATCAAGTGGGCGATGGCGCTGTGGACTTCGGGATCAAGATCCCTCAATTCACTCATCTGCGAAACCACGTCCGACATCGCGCTGTTGTTGTTAAAGAGGAACTCATCAGGGGCCGATTTTAGCGCTTCGCCCAGTTGCACAGGATCGGGGATCACGAAGTTGTCGATGCAGCTCGTTCCGGTTCCTCTAGCCAAGGCGAGGGCGCGCAGATTTGCGGCCAACAGCCTTTGGGCATCGGCCACAACTTCATCGTCATCGTTGTCCAATTCGGCCAGTGGGTCAAACGTGTTTAGATCAGGATCGATGGATCGCAGCCGAAACACATTTTCTGTCACGCCAAGCTGACGCTTGAGCTTTTCTTGCGAAAGCCCAGAAATCAAAAGCTGTGTTAGTGGTGAGATTATCTTCGCTTCAGGTGCCCCGTCAAGCACCACAAAGGTCGTGGTCAGCGTATCGACAAAGACCGCCTTCTTAAACTGGTCCGACAAGTCTGCGTTTTGGTCAACGCCGTCTGCAAATCCGCGTGTTCCTTGGAAGGGCATGCCAAAGCCTGGGAAGTATTGCCCCTCCCTGTCTCCGGCCCCAATCGCTAAAAACTCTCCTTCCTGCCCATTATCATCCGCGAAGAAGCGCCAGATAACCGGTCCTGTTCCGCCAGCCATAACACGCGCGGTCGCCCCAGTCGGCGTGGGGGTGGGTGTCGGAGTTGGTGTGGGGCTGGGCGCTGGAGTTGGCGACGGCCCGGATGTGGGAGGCGGTGATGAACCCCCGCCGCCACCGCACGCAACCAAACCGATCAGCGCTGCGCTGATCAATAGACCTTTTTTCATCCCTGCCGACCCTGCTTCGCGTTGAAACACCGCACATAGCATACGCCAGCTGCACCGCCATGCAACAAGGCAAGGGTCTCATCTTCTGATATTTTTCCGAAGATTTGGCCTTGGCGAACAGGCCTCTGGTCTTCTGATAATGGACTAAACGCTGATCCCGAAGAGCGATCCGATAAAGGCGGTCGCGGCCATCGCGAGGATGCCCCAGCCAACGACCCTGGTCACGGCGGCCCAAACCGGGGCGCCGCCAAGCCGCGCGCCGCTTGCACCCAGAATTGCGAGGGCAATGACTGAGACCACCACTGTGGCCGGAATGATCCATGGCGCCGGTGCTGCGACCGAAGCCAAAACAGGGAGCGCTGCGGCGATACTGAAGGTCAGGCCGGAAGCGACGGCGGCTTGCAGGGGCTTTGCGGCCAAATCATCGATTAGGCCCAATTCGTCGCGTAAATGCGCCGAGAGCGGGTCCTTTGCTGTCAATTCTCGTGCGACGGCGCACGCCGTTTCGTGGCTGAGGCCGCGCCCCTTGTAGATCGCCACCAGTTCCTCGAACTCTTCCTCGGGCATTTGTTCAAGCGCCTTTTCCTCGCGCTTGATATCGGCAAGTTCGGAATCGCGCTGCGCTGAAACCGATATGTATTCGCCCGCCGCCATCGACATCGCGCCCGCGACCAGCCCCGCTACGCCGGTGATGAGAATGATCGATGGATCAGGATTCGCAGCCGCCACACCGATGATGAGGGAAGCGACAGAGATGATCCCATCGTTGCCGCCCAGCACAGCGGCCCGGAGCCAGCCGCCTCGTCCAACATAATGCGGATCGTCTGGATGGGCGCTTGGCGTCATGGGATCAGTTCGCTCGCCAAACCTCGCCATCTGTTGTGGCGAGGCCTCGGCGCTCCAGGTCAATCAGATGCGCCGTCACGCTCAACTCCGCCGCGCCAATCAGGCGCTCGTCGAGCCCTTTGTACATGTCGGGAATGAACTCAGCGACGGGCCGTGCGCGCTCGCCCATCAGGCGCAGGATCTGGTTTTCGCGCTGGCGGCGGTGGCCGATCATGCCGCGCACCAATTGGCGCGGCTTGGTGATCGCGGCGCCGTGGGCCGAGTGGTAGACCGTGTCGTCGCGCGCCATCAGTTTTTCGAGGCTCGCCATATAGTCACCCATGTCGCCATCGGGCGGGATGACGACGCTGGTGGACCAGCCCATGACGTGATCGCCTGTGAACAGCGCGCCGCTTTCTTCCAGCGCGAAACACAAATGGTTCGATGTGTGACCGGGAGTCGCTACGGCGGTCAGAGTCCAGCCGGTGCCGCGCATCTGTTCGCCATCTTCGAGTACGCGGTCGGGTTCATAAGTCTCGTCAAAGACTTCGTCCGCGCGCGGGTGGTCGCTTTTGAGCACCAGCGGCGCGCAGCCGATCATCGACGCACCCGTCTGTGCGGCCAACGGCGTCGCCGCGGGCGAGTGGTCGCGGTGCGTGTGAGTGCACATGATAGCGGTGACTTTGCGGGTTCCCACCGCGGCAAGGATCGCCTCGATATGCGCCGGGTCGTTCGGGCCGGGATCGATAACGGCGCAATCCGGCCCATCAACTTCGCCGACCACATAGGTCTGCGTGCCGGTGTAGGTGTAGGGCGATGGGTTGGGCGCGAGGACTCGCGCCACCAGCGGTTCGAGTTGTTCAGAGGCGCCCGTGGGCCACGGTTTCGGGGGTAGTCCAGCCATCCTCGCGTCTATGGGCGTTATTCGTTCACGCCTCAAGCGCGCGAGCACCCTTGCTCTGGCTGCGCGACCGATTATCACCGCGCGGGAGACGGGAGAGAACACCTTTATGTCCGATTATATTCTAGTGCTCGACGAAGGCACGACATCGACGCGCGCCATGCTGTTCGCCAGCGATGGCGTGTTTGTCGCCAGCGCACAGAAAGAGCTGACACAGCACTATCCGCAAGCGGGCTGGGTCGAGCACGACGCGTCCGAGATCTGGGATAAGACGCTGGAATGCGCGCTCGAAGTGATCCCCAAGGCGGGCGGCGCGGCGATGATCGCCGGGATCGGTATCACCAACCAGCGCGAGACTGTTGTGGCATGGGACAAAGCCACGGGTGAGCCACTGACCAAGGCGATCGTGTGGCAGGATCGGCGAACCGAGCCGTTTTGCGCCGAGCTGCGCGCGGCTGGCAAGGAACCGCAGGTTCAAGCGGCGACCGGCCTGCTGCTCGACCCGTATTTTTCCGGCACTAAGATGCGCTGGATGCTCAAAAATGTGCTTGAGGTAAAGGCGGCGGCGGAAGCCGGGACCCTGGCTTTTGGAACGGTCGAAAGCTGGCTGGTCTACAAACTGACCGGGGGCGAGAGCCATATCACGGACGCCAGCAACGCCAGCCGAACGTTGTTGATGGGACTCGAAGACGCGCAGTTCAGCGATGATCTGTGCGATCTGTTCGGCGTGCCCAAAGCGGCGCTGCCTACCGTCACGGATATGTCAGGCCAGCTTGCGGAAACCGAGCGTTCGCTGTTTGGTCGCGCGATCCCGATTACCGGTCTCGTCGGCGATCAGCAGGCGGCGACCATTGGACAGGCCTGTCTGGAACCCGGAGAGACCAAAGCAACCTATGGCACCGGCGCCTTTGTCCTGACCAATCAAGGGACCACAGTTCCGACCTCGCAAAATCGTCTGCTGGGCACGGTTCTGATGCAGCTGAACGGCCAGCGCACCTACGCGATCGAAGGCTCGGTCTTTGTCGCCGGCAGTCTGGTGCAATGGTTGCGCGATTCTCTTGGCGTTGTCGATGTGGCGAGCCAGACCGAGGAGCTGGCGCGCTCCATCCCGTCAAGCGGTGGGGTGACGATTGTCCCGGCTCTCGCTGGTCTTGGCGCTCCTCATTGGCGGGCGGAGGCGCGCGGCGTGATCAACGGCCTAACCTTTGCAAGCGGCAAAGCCGAATTGGCGCGCGCTGCGCTCGAAGCGATGGCGCATCAAACAAACGATCTGGCCGAAGCTTTTGCCGCCGACGGCACCGGTTGGGGCACGTTCAGGATCGATGGCGGGATGGCCGCCAACGATTGGATGGCGCAGGATCTCGCGGACGTCTTGGGGGTCACGGTCGAACGGCCCGCGTTTATCGAGACGACCGCGCTGGGCGCAGCGATGCTCGCGGCGGCCGGAGCCGGTCTTTATGAAAGCGTGGCGAGCGCGGCGGCAACCATGCGCGGCGAACTCAGAGCCTTCGAGCCCAATATGGACGATGGGGTTCGCCAGGAGCGTCTGACGCGATGGAAGAAGGCGCTGGCGGCGGCCTAAGGAAAGGCGGTGCGCGCTGGGACTCAGGCGCCTAGTTCGCGGCCAATGCGTTGCTGAATGGCGCGCGCGGGCGAGGTGTTCATGTCGAACTTATGTCGCCACGCATGGTCAAGTCGCGCGATCCGGCGATGCAATTGCTCGGTTTCCTCAATCAACTCGCGGGTCGCCGGTTCAAGGCGCTGCAACTGTTCCGCGTCCGCCGGTTTGTCGGCTGGCAGCGCGCCATGAAGCCGCACCTGGTTTTCGGTTAGCTCGCCCGAGAAATAGGCCCGCTGGTTGAGAAGCCACGCCAGCACATGCATCACACGCGTGGTTGTCTTGAGGCCCTCGGTCGAAAGCGCGAGCCGTGTCATAGCGTCTTCGTGGCGGGTCAGGCCGGGTTCGGGCGCGACCGTGCCTTGCGCAAACACCGCGCGCACTTCGTCCGCGAGGACGAGCGCTTCGGTGTAGAGAGCCTCAACAATGGGCTGCGAAAGGGAGGTGGTGCGTTTCACTCAGGCGCGTTTCATTCGATAATTCAACACTATCGCATCGGGCTAGGCCAGTGCTGCCCTTCGCGCCAGCGGCCTATGGTTACTATACCGTAAAAACTGGCGGACCGTGCCTTGCTGGGACAATTGAAGCGTGTTCGTCCAACCTGACTTACTCGCTCGTCAGGCGATAATGTCGGGCAACAATGCGTCTTCGATCACGGCGATATGATCTTTGAGGCGTAGCTTGCGCTTTTTAAGGCGCGCAATCTGCAATTGGTCAGTGAAACCGCGTTCCGCGCCCGCTTCGCTGAGCGCAGCGATGGCCGCATCAAGATCGCGATGTTCGGAGCGCAGCAATTCCAGCCGCTTTTGTAACTCCGCTTCGTTCATGGTGCGCCCTTCAACCCCAGACTAATCCGCTCTGCGAGGGCGGCGTCTAACCGATTTCGCGCCGTTTGGCAGCCTCAATTCGACGCGGGAATAATGTGGGCTGGCTCGTTAAGGGTTTCTATCGCTTTGCAAGCGAGGGTCATGTGTGTTTCATTGTTAGCGCGGCCCGGCCGCTTTGCGCCGAGTCGCTCCCCGGGGGCAGTCCCCCGATTACATAGGAGAACGAATATGGCTCTATCCGAAACCGGTTCACAGGTGGCAACGGGAACCGCGTCTCACGTCCATGCACTCCAATCGAAACACGCCGGCATCGAAGCGCGATTGCGCGAAGAGATGGCCCGACCGTCGCCCGATGCGGCGACCATTCAAACCCTCAAAAAACGAAAATTGGCGCTGAAAGAAGAGATCGGGCGTCACTGAACGTGGCGATCCATAGGTTTGGTGGCGCGCGCGAAACCCGTCCAATTTGACGCAGTCCGCGCGGCCACAGACCCACTCACCGCTTTGATTTTTCCGGCCAAGGGCCTAGACCAAGGGCTCTATGACCGCCGCTAACTCCGCCCGTCAGATCCTCACTAGTCTGCACGAAGTGATGGCTTCGCGTCTGCACGCGCAGGCCAAATTGGATCGCGTGGTCGAGATTATCGGCGAAAGTCTGACGAGCGAAGTGTGCTCGATCTACCTCCTGCGCGAAGGGATGCTGGAACTTTACGCGACGCGCGGCCTGAAGAAGACCGCTGTGCACGTGACGCGTATGGCCATCGGGGAAGGGTTGACCGGCACGATTGCAGACAATGTCGAAACGCTGAACTTGGCCGAAGCGCGCGCTCATCCCGACTTTGCCTATCGCGAAGAAACGGGCGAGGAGAAATTCCACTCTTTCGCCGGCGTACCTATCGTCTATCGCGAACGCGCCGTAGGCGTTTTGTGCGTGCAGCACGTTGAACCGCGCCGCTACGAAGAGGTCGAGATCGAAGCGTTGCAGACCACTGCGATGGTTTTGTCCGAATTGATCACCAACGCGGAATTGGTCGACGAAGAAGACGCGCTGGGCCTTGCCGAAGCGCAATCGGGTCCGCAAACGCTAACAGGGCTGACCTTG
Organism: Pseudomonadota bacterium; assembly: GCA_039814925.1. GTDB lineage: Bacteria > Pseudomonadota > Alphaproteobacteria > Sphingomonadales > Sphingomonadaceae > Erythrobacter. The sequence goes on along the minus strand of JBCCAH010000024.1, from coordinate 25,636 downwards.
GTCAATGGGCTGGGCGTTGGGCAGGCGGTGTTCCACCAGCCGCGCGTTCAAATCCGCCAAGTGATGGCCGACGATATCGAGCTGGAGCGGCAACGCGTGTACCGCGCCTTCGACAAGATGCGCGAACAGATCGATAATCTCGCGAACCAGGCCGAATTCGGCGCCAAGGGCGGAGAGCACGAAGAGGTGCTCGAAACCTACAAGATGTTCGCCTACGACGAAGGCTGGTCGCGGCGCATCAACGAAGCGATTGATTCAGGCCTGACCGCCGAGGCCGCCATTGAACGCGTGCAGCAGCACACTCGGATGCGCATGCGCGAGATTGACGACGCGCTTCTCGCCGACCGGATGCACGATCTGGAGGATTTGGCGAACCGGCTGTTGCGGATTGTCTCGGGCCAGTTGGGCACCGCCGCCTCGCAAGGTCTGCCCAAAGACACGATCCTGATCGCGCGCAATCTGGGGCCGGCCGAATTGCTCGAATATGACAAGCGCCGCTTGAAGGGTGTGATCCTCGAAGAGGGTTCACTCACGGCGCATGTCGTGATCGTCGCGCGGGCCATGGGTGTGCCCGTCTTGGGCCGTGCCAACGAGGGCAGGGGTGGCATCCGCACAGCGGTGAGGGAGGGCGACGAGATCCTCCTCGACGCCACCGCCGGCACCTTCACCGTACGTCCCAGCGCGCAGGTCGCTGACGCGTTTGCGAATCGTTTCGCCAGATCGCGCGAGCGTCAAGCCGCCTACGCCGAATTGCGCGACGTCGAGCCTTTCACCCGTGATGGCACGCGCATTCAGGTGATGATGAACGCCGGTCTGCGCGACGATATCAGCGCGCTAGCGATGACCGGTGCAGATGGTGTGGGCCTCTTCCGCACGGAGTTCCAGTTTCTCGTCTCCGCCACTTTGCCCCAGCGCGAAAGGCAAACGCGGCTGTATCGCGATGTGCTCGACGCGGCGGGCGACAAGCCGGTTATCTTCCGCACAGTTGACATCGGCGGCGACAAATCGGTGCCTTATCTTTCGTCCGACATTGCCCTGGAGGATGAAAACCCGGCCATGGGCTGGCGCGCGTTGCGGCTGGGTCTGGAACGCGGCGGGCTGATGAAAGCGCAGGCGCGCGCCCTGCTCGAAGCGGCCGCGGGACGCTCGCTTTATGTCATGTTCCCGATGGTCTCCGAACCGTGGGAGTTTGACGCGGCCAAAGCCGTGTTTGACCAACAACTTGAAGTGATGCGCGCCAACAAGAAGTTGAGGCCCGAAGCGATCCACTTCGGCGCCATGCTCGAAGTGCCGGCGCTGGCCGAAGTGCTCGATTTGATGCTGCCTAAACTCAGCTTTCTTTCGGTCGGCACCAACGATTTGACACAGTTCCTGTTTGCCGCCGATCGCGCGAACCCAAAATTGGCGCAGCGCTACGATTGGCTCAGCCCGTCGATCATCCGGTTCTTGCGCCGCGTGGTGCAGGGATCGACCGGCAGCGGCGTGGACCTGGGCGTGTGCGGGGAAATGGGCGGCCGACGCCTCGAAGCGCTTGCTTTGCTCGGGATCGGTTTCCGGCGCCTGTCGATCACGCCGGCGGCTGTGGGGCCGATCAAGGAACTCGTGCGCCGTATCGATCTCATTGAACTCAATTCGGCGATGACAACCTGGCTCAGCGACCCCAGAATAAGCCTGCGTGAGGCTTTGACCGCATGGGCGCAAGAGCGTGGTATCGAGATCGACTGATTGTTAGCGAGAACCGGAGCAAACTGCCTCTCGCTCTTACCGATTGGTCGATAATCTGGGTCAATCCTTGCGCAAGCGTCAGCGAATCCTTGACTTAGTTGCGCGCGAAGGATTGTGTGGTGCTTAATAAAAAACAACAAAGCTCTTGCGCCAAGCGAGGGCATCTCCACGGGCCGGTTCATGAGCGCAAACGAAGACATCATTGAGACCGATGCGGTCGACACTGAGATGGCTGATGCCGTTTCGGAACCGGCGACGGCTGGCGCTCGTCTCAAAGCCGCGCGCGAGGAGAAACGCCTCACTTTAGACCTTGTTGCGGCCGAAACCCGCATTCCCAAGCGCCACCTTGAGACTATCGAGGCTGACGAATTTGAGTCATTACCTTCGCGCACTTACGCGATCGGTTTTGCCCGAAGCTACGCCCGGGCGGTTGCGTGCGACGAGAAAGAGATCGCCGATCTCGTGCGTGAGCATCTTGGCCAATCGGGACCGCGTTCCTCCGCTATGGGGCAGGATATGGAACCCGGCGATCCGGCCAAGTTGCCATCAAAGGGGCTGGCCATTTTTGGCGGCATCGCGGCGCTGATCTTTGCACTTGGCGTCATCACGTTCGCTGGCACCTATTACGGCGCCGGCGAAGGGCCCGCATCGTTGCTAGCTTCAATTCGAGCCGACGAACCGACGCCAATCGAGGTAGGTACCACTGAAACGAACCTTGCGAAGGGAACTGAAGAGACCGCTCTGAGCCCGGACGGCCAGGTTGTGTTTACCGCGCTTGAAGATGGCGTTTGGGTCCGCTTTTATGAACAGGGAGGAGAACGTTTGTTCGAAGCCCAGATGGAAAGCGGCGACACGTTTGAAGTACCAGCAAGCGCCACCGCACCGCTGATAAACACCGGACGCCCGGACGCGTTTGCGATCACGATCGATGGGCGTGAAGTGCCCAAGCTGTCCGAAGAGCCCGTGACTATGGGCGATGCCCCGATTTCCGCCTCGGCCTTGCTCGCTCGCGCTGACGGTTGACCGCCCAAGCGACTCCGACCGACGCTTTCCCACCATTTTCGTAACAGTCCGGGGTCGACTTGGCCGCCTGGGCTCGGCACAGATTCGGATGATGTTCAGGCGGACGGGGCCATGGTCTGCCGCACAGGGAAACGCATGACAGAGCCCAAGCTCCACAAGGGCACGCTCTAAAAGGGAACGCCACCGATGATGATCCGAGCTCTCACCCGCAACCTTTGGTCCAAGCCCGCCTTCGCCGCGCTGGTGATGGCGCCCGCACTGCTTGTGACCACGCCCGCTCCCGCGCTGGCGCAAGACAGTGTGTCCGAAGCGCGCCTGCGCAAGTTGGAAGCGGAAATCCGCGCGCTGCAACGCAACGTGTTTCCGGGTGGGGACGAGCGCTTTTTCGAACCGCAAATCCGTCCTGGCGAGGCGCAGGCCACCTCCAACACCAGCGGTCCTTCGACGACAGCGGTGACCGATATCCTAGCCCGGCTCGACGCGATTGAGGTTCAGCTTCAACGATTGACGGGCGTTACCGAAGAGAACGGCAACGCTATCTCCACGCTGACAGAACGTGTGGCCGAGCTGGAGGCCGCCAACGACGCCGCCACGGTCGTGGCCGATGCGGCGGAAGAGGCGACCGAAGAACCAAACGCGATGGACACAAACCTCGCCGCAATGGGCGCAGCGCAAGGGACGCCTGAGCCGAGCAACGCTCCGGTCTCCGACCTGCCCGATCTTGTACCCACCGCGCCGGCAACCGAGGCCGCAGTGACCGGTCCGACCGCCGAGCGGCTCGCCGCGGTTCAGGCGATTACGAAACCACAAACCGAAGACCCGGCGGACGATGAATACTCCTATGGCTTCCGCCTGTGGAATGCCGGCTTCTATCCCGAAGCGCGTCAACAATTGGCGAGCTTCGTGGAAAGCTATCCCGACCATTGGCGCGCGACCTATGGCCGCAACCTGTTGGGCCGCGCCTATCTCGATGATGGGATGACCGAAGAAGCTGCGCGGTGGTTCCTGCGCAATTACCAGACCGACCGGACCGCACCACGCGCCGCGGATTCACTCCTCTTCCTGGCCGACGCGATGATCCAGCGCGACGACACGAACCGGGCCTGCATCGCTTTGGCGGAATTTGGCGAGACTTACCCCGCTCTCGCCACCGGCCGGTTGCTGGAACGGTATCAGTCCATGCGCAATCGGGTTACCTGCGAGGGCTGATCCGGGGGCACGCTTGGGAACACGCTGACTGTGGTCCAATCCGTTGATCCCGACCTGATTGCTCGCCTTGCCGCGACGTTGGAACGGCTTTGGCCGCTAGAAGACCGGGAAGGGGCTGGGCCTTTGGGACTGGCCGTGTCGGGTGGTCCGGATTCACTGGCGCTTTTAATCCTCGCCGCGCAAGCCATGCCCGGAGAGATCGCGGTGGCCAGCGTTGATCATGGCTTGCGCCAGGAGGCGGCTGGCGAGGTTGCGTTGGTCGGGCGGGTTTGCACGGCGCTCGACGTTCCCTTCACGCCCATCTCCGTCGAAGTTTCGGGCGGTAATCTTCAAGCCAAGGCGCGCGAGGCCCGCTACGCGGCGCTATCTGTGTGGGTTCGCGAGGAGGGACTCGGCGCGCTGGCGACCGCGCATCACGCTGATGATCAGGCGGAGACGCTGCTGATGCGGCTTGCGCGCGGGAGCGGACTGTCGGGCCTTGCCGGCGTGCGCGCAGCGAGCCCGTTTGATCCGGGCGATGGCGGCGAGCCGTTTCCGTTGCTGCGCCCGCTGCTCGATTGGCGCAAGGCGGAATTGGAAGAGGTCGTCGAAGCGAGCGGCTTTGTCCCCGTACGAGATCCCTCGAACGAAGAAACGCGGTTTGATCGCGTGCGTGTGCGTCAGCATTTGGCGCAGCACGACTGGCTTGACGCGCAAGCGCTCGCGACGAGTGCAGAGCATCTGGCCGAAGCCTGGCGCGCGATTGAATGGTACGCTGAGATCGATTGGGAAGAGATGGTCGAGCGAGAGCCCGAGGGGCTCGGCTTTCGCTACGCCGCCAATGTCCCGCGCGTCATCCAGATTGAGACGATTGGCCGGATCGTCAGCGAGCTTGGCGGCGTGGTGTCACGCGCCGAAGCGGGCCGCGCGGCGGATCGCCTATGGCGCGGTGAAAACGCGTCCTTAGGTGGCGCCTTGGCGGTTCCTACGGTCGAGAAGATCGCCAAGGTCGGCGTTGAGATGCGCGTGTGGCGCTTCACGCCCGAGCCACCAAGACGAATGCATTAGTTTGGTGGGGCGGGTGATCGGTGAGCGCTAGCGAACTCAAAAACTAAGAGAGCTTGTCACCCACATCGACCATCTTGCCGCGCGTAATCAAAACCCGGTCGCCGCGCTTGGCAATGGCAAACAGCTTTTCGGCGAACTCGTCGGGCACGCCGATGCAGCCGTGACTGGCGTAACCGTTGATTACGGGCGAGCCGTGGATTGCGATCCCATCCCAGGTCAGCCGAAGCGTCCAGGGCATGGGCGCGTTGTTGTACTTCTCGGAGATGTTATCCTTCTCCTTGGTTAGGATCGGGAACGAACCGAGCGGGGTCGGGTGTTTCTTGGTGCCGAGCAGAGCCACTGCGGTGCCGATTTCGTGACCATCGCGAAACGCGCTGATGACGCGCGCGTCGAGATCGACCGTGACGATCAGCTTGCCCTTCTTGGGGGCGTTGCTTTCGTCCCAGTACCAGTCGCCATAGCGAAACGGGCCTTCGGGGACGGTGAGGATGCTTTTGAGCGTGAAAGGATCGGCCTTCTTCGCGGCGACCTTTTTCGGAGCCGGCTTTGGAGGGGCCGGAGGCGCGACAGGCAGGGCCTGCACCACGGGCTGCGAAATCACGCGAGCGGCAGGCCCTTGCGGCGCTTCATCCGGCGCTGAGGCTGTGGCGCGCACACTCTGCGACGTCACTTCCGCATCGACTGATGCAAAGTCCGCGTTCATGTCGGGCTCAATCGACGCCACTTCATCCGCCGGCGGCCCATAAGGACGAGGCAGGCTAGGGTCGACGATGAGCGATGGTGTTCCTGTGTTCGGATCAACCGCCCGGATCGCGTTGTCGGCTTCCAAAGCGATATCTACGGCGCGCGCTCCATCGGCGTTGGCCGGTTGGTCGGCCGCCAGCGTGGACGTGCCACCCAGCGAAGCGAGGCCAAGCGTTGCGATAAAGCGAAGCGAGTGAAGAGCGTTAGTCATAGTGGGTATATGACCTAATTTGCCCGCGAGAACCAGTGCGCGGCGCCCTCACGTCCCTTGAAGGGACGGCGCGCGGTTAAGTGTTAACATGCGAAATTACCGCTGTTTAACAGAGTGTTGAGCTGGCGCGACGGCTTGAGATTCCGCCGTTATTCGCGCTTTAGGCAGCGGCGGCTTCCGGCTCGCCAACACCGCGCGGATAACCCGTATTGCCCGGCGAATCGGCGGCGCTCACCGAAACTTCGCTCGACACAAAGCGCATCGGACCAAAGCTGGTGAGGAAGCTGACATCGCCCGCATCGCGTCCGACCCCGATGATCGCTGTTTGCTCGGGATCGGCCATTCTGGTTGCATCAACAATGTGCCAGGCGCCCGCGCCGCGTTGCGCGGGATCGGCGAGATAGACTTGCGCCACGGCGTGAAAATCCTGCGGGCTGACGCCCGGCGCGCAGCACGCGACATAGCGCGCCGGGATAGAGCAAGCGCGCGCTAGCGTGATGACAAGATGCGCAAAGTCGCGGCATGCACCTTGGCCTTGATGGAAGGTATCGGTCGAGGTGGTCGCGCTATCGCTGACGCCGTGGGTGTAGCGGACATGGCTCGTGACCCAATCGCGGATTGCTGCGATGCGCGCGCCGGCCGGTTCGATGGCACCAAACTGGCTTTCGGCAAAATCGGTGAATTGGGCCGGGTGGCAATAACGCGAGTCCAGCAGATACGCGGTGGCGTCGGCAGGCGCTTCGGTCAGTGCGACGGACTTCAGGCGTTCCCAGACAGGAGCCGAGCGAAGGATCTCGATGCGTGCGCTGTGACGCGCCTTCACAAGACCTTCCCCGCGCACCCAGATACGCTCGCCCAGATCGCTTTCACCCGGGACCCGCGCTTCGTGTTCGATGCCGGTGATTACGGTCTGCGCTTCGATCACGCGCTGATCCGGAAGCTCGGCGACTTCGAACTGCAATAGAGCGTCATTCGGCTGTTCAAGCTCGAAGGAAAAGTCTGCGGAGATGGCGAGGATCATAGGCATAAAACGATGTATCGAGTGGGTTGGTTCCGCGGACGCTCTGACAATTTTCCTACTCTCAAAGCGAACGCTAACCGGTCTCTATGCCCCGCTTTGAACGCTCATCCACGGATCGCATTTCCCCCTTGATGGGCCATTATGCGAGTGGACCGATTTTTGCCTCAGGACCGTGTAACATGTGGTCCATGTCTCGCCGCCGGACGCGCGCGATTCAAGAACCCGCAATCACGCCAAACAGGTCGTGCGCGTCGGCGTCTTCCACCGTCACGTCCACGATATCGCCCTGCTCCAGGCTTTCGGGCACATCACGCAGATACACCGCGCCGTCGATTTCGGGCGCGTCGGCCTGCGTGCGACCGTTGGCGCCGATATCGCCGTCTTCGTCGGGTTCGCCCACTTCATCGATGATGACGGGCAGGGTTCTGCCGATTTTCGCTTTGAGTTTGGCGGCGCTGATCCTTTCGGTCACTTCCATCAGGCGGGCGTATCGCTCTTCCTTAAGGCTTTCAGGCACCGGATCGGGGAGCGCGTTGGCTGCTGCGCCTTCGACGGGTTCAAACCGGAACGCGCCAACGCGATCAAGCTGCGCTTCTTCGAGCCAGTCGATCAAGTATTGGAAGTCTTCTTCGGTCTCTCCTGGGAAGCCAACGACGAAGGAGGAACGAACCGCGATATCCGGGCAGATCTCACGCCACGATTTCAGGCGGTCCAGCACCTTAGCCTCGTTCGCCGGGCGGCGCATGAGTTTGAGCACTTTGGGCGAGGCGTGCTGGAACGGGATGTCGAGATACGGGGTCAGCAGCCCTTCCGCCATCAGCGGGATGACCTTGTCGACATGCGGGTAGGGGTAGACATAATGCAGTCGAACCCAAGGCGGCATTCCGTCGCCTATGGCGAGCTGGCCCAGTTCACGGGCCATATCGGTCATATGCGCGCGGACTTCGCGTCCCTTCCAGGGCTTTGCTTCGTGCTTGGTGTCGACGCCGTAAGCGCTGGTATCCTGGCTGATCACCAGCAGCTCCCGCGTACCCGCAGCGACCAGCTTCTCCGCCTCGCGCAGCACGGCGTCGATCCGGCGACTCGCCAGCTTTCCGCGTAGGTCAGGGATGATGCAGAAGGAGCAGGAATGGTTGCACCCCTCCGAAATCTTCAGATAGCTGTAATGGCGCGGGGTCAGCTTGATGTCGGGCTGAGGGATCAGATCGACGAACGGACCCTGCGAAGGCGGCGCGTGTTCATGCACCGCCTCGACCACCTGTTCGTATTGATGTGCGCCGGTCACTGCGAGCACTTGCGGATGCGCGGCACGGATCGCGTCGGCTTCGTCGCCCATGCAGCCCGTCACAATGACCCGGCCATTTTCGGCGATGGCTTCACCTATCGCGGCAAGGCTTTCTTCCTTGGCGCTGTCGAGGAAGCCACACGTGTTGACTAGCACCACATCGGCGCCTTGGTAATCCGGGCTCATCGCGTAGCCATCGGCCCGCAGACGCGTGAGAATACGCTCGGAATCCACCAGCGCCTTGGGGCAGCCAAGCGAAACCATACCAACGTGCTTGGCGTCAGGGAGAGAAGTTGTCGTGCTCATGATTGGCGGCCCCCTACACGCGCGACACTGATTCCGCTAGACCGCGCGTATCTAAGGGGAGAAATCTAGAAATGAACGACTTTGCACTCCTGCCGGTGTTGGCCGGCGCCGCCGCTTTCTTTGTGGTGGGCATGATCTGGTATGGCGGGCTGTTTGGGAAGGCCTGGCAAAAGGCATCCGGCGTCACCGATGAACAGGCGCAAAGCGGCAACATGGCGCTGATTTTCGGGTTGTGTTTTGTGTGTGAAGTGCTGATCGCAGCGGTGCTGTGGCACTTGCTAGCGCGCACTAATCCGGCGCCGCATGTGGTGATGATGATGGCAATCGGCTTTGCGGGCGGCGTCATGATCCCGGCGATGGCGATCAATTACCTGTTTCAGCGAAAGCCGATCTCGCTCTTCATCATCGATGGCGGCCACTTCCTGTTCGGAATGGCGGCGATGGGAGGTGTGTTTATTCTGATGCGCTGATTAACGCCGGGAGCGGGTGGCTTGTGAGCGCCTTAGACTACTTCCCGTTTCCATTGCCATTACCATTCCCATTGCCGTTCGAGGGCACGATTTCGACCACGATATCGCCCTTTTGCAGGTTTTGGCATCCGTCTTCCCAATAGCCGATCGCCCGGCCATTTCGGTAGATGCGCAGACCACGACCGCCACTGTTGAGATCGGTGATGGCGTTGCCGCATTCGTCTTCATCGACGACGCGCTCGACCAGCTGGACACGGCCCGAAACCGAAGCCAGATCCGCGAGGTAGTCGGCAATATGCGCGCCCTGCGCAGAGCCGGCGAGCAGCAGCCCGGTAAAGCGCACGGGGTTGATGACATTGTCCGCTCCGGCTTGGCGGGCGAGCAATTCGTTATCGGTCGCTCGAACCACCACGCTGATCGGGACCTTTGGTGCAAGGTGGCGGACGGTCAGCACGATAAGAATGGAAGTGTCATCACGGCCCGCCGAAACCAGAACCGATCCGGCGGTCTCGATCCGAACGGCTCTGAGAACATCGTCGCGCGCCGCGTCTCCCGCTAGGACTGCAACGCCCAGTTTCTCGGCGGCTTTGAGCCGTTCTTCGCTGGGGTCGACGACGACAATCTTGCTCGCATCGGTACCGCGCTCGATCAATTCCTCGACGCTTTGCGAGCCCGAGACGCCAAAGCCGAGGACGACCACATGGTCGGTGAGTTTTTCCTGGATGCGCGCCATGCGCCACTTCTCCCAGCTTCGCTTGATGATGAAATTATACGCGGTGCCCACGAAAATGAAAAACACAAGGAACCGGATCGGCGTCACGATCACCGCTTCTTTAAGGCGCGCGGTGTCGCTAACCGGGGCAATGTCGCCAAACCCGGTCGTCGTGATGGAGATCATCGTGAAGTAAAACAAATCGAGCAGGCTGATATGCCCGTCAGCGTTGTCGACCAGTCCATTGCGGTCGATCCAGTGGATGAACACGACAAAACAGATGAGAACAAACGCCGCACCAAGTCTTAGACCGAGATCGGTGTACCACGGCAAACGGGTAGAGCGCCGCAGCGGCTGAAATTTGCGCGCGAGTTTCGAAGAGGGCTGTTTGGGTTCGTCAGCCATAGGCAGCGCCGCTTGTGTCAGCCCTCGTAGCGTTTCGCAAGGCTATCGAGTGAGGAATGATGCGTAAGATCAAGCTGCAAGGGCGTGATGGCGATGTGCCCATCGGCGATCGCTTCCAAGTCGGTGCCATGGTCCAGCGTATGCTCGATCGCGTGCAGGCCGAACCAGAAATAGCGGTGGCCGCGTGGGTCTTTGCCTTCGACGATGGAGCCGCGCGAATAATCATGAAACCCTTGGCGGACGACGCGCATGCCTTGGACATCGGCCGCGGGGCAAGGCGGGAAGTTGATGTTGACCAGAGTGCGTTCGTCGAACGGCGCGTCAAGCAGCGGTCGGATCGTCTTGGGGCCCCACTGCGTGGCGGCTTCAAACAGTTCGTCATCGCCGCCGCCATTTCTGGTGTTGCCAGGGCCGTAGACTTGCGAAAGCGCGATCGAGCGGATGCCCGCCAATGCGCCTTCGATCGCAGCGGATACGGTGCCCGAATAGGTGATGTCATCGCCAAGGTTCGCGCCGCGATTGACGCCGGAGAGAATCAGATCGGGTGGGCTGTCGAGCACTTCGCGCAGCGCCATCATCACGCTGTCGGTCGGTGTGCCGGTGACCGCAAAGCGACGCTCGGCGAACTTTTGTAGACGAACCGGGCGGTTCAAGGTGAGGGAATGGCCCGCGCCGGATTGCTCTTCGGAAGGGGCACACACCCAGATATCGTCGCTGAATTGCGCCGCGATTTCTTCAAGCACGGCAAGGCCTGGTGCGTGGTAGCCATCATCGTTGGTGACAAGAATGCGCATGATCGATCAATCATTCCCCATAACGATATCGCCAAGGCCGCCAAGCACACTGCCTTCGCCACGGTTCTCGCCAGAGGGGCCGATGGCGGCCATCATACGTCCTGCCAAGCGGCTAAACGGCAGCGACTGGATCCAGACTTTGCCCGGACCGCGCAGGCGCGCGAAGAACACGCCTTCGCCAGCGAAGAACATCGATTTGACGCTGCCCACGCTCTCGATGTCCATATCTACGGTGGAAGTGTAAGCCGCAATGCAACCGGTATCGACGTGAATTTCTTCTCCCGGCGCGAGCTCGCGTTCGACCAGAGTCCCGCCCATCTGCACGAAGACCCAGCCATCGCCATCGAGCCGCTGCATGATGAAGCCTTCGCCGCCGAACAGACCGGTCATGACCTTGCGCTGAAACTCGATCCCGACCTGCACGCCCTTAGCCGCCGCTAGGAAACTGTCCTTTTGGCAGATCAGTGTCCCGCCGACATCGTCAAGCTTGAGCGGAAGAATCGTGCCCGGCGTAGGCGCTGCGAACGCGACGCGTGCCTTGCCGTGGCCGTTATGAGTGAAGACCGTGGTGAAAAGCGATTCCCCGGTCACAAGGCGCTTACCCGCGCCCAGCAGCTTTCCCATGAAGCCGCCTTGTTCGCTGGCCGCGCTGCCATCGCCGAACACGGTGGTCATATCGACGCTGGCGTCTTTCCAGACCATCGCGCCCGCTTCGGCGACGGCGCTTTCGCCGGGGTCGAGTTCGATCTCGACAAATTGCAGATCTTCGCCGCGAATGTCGAAATCAATATCGTCCGATACGCCGGATGAACGACGGTGTTGCCAAGGGCTGTTGTTCATGCAGTTTTCTCCGGAGTGAGCCTGTCAACGCCGCCCATATATGGCTGCAAAACCGGCGGAATGATGACGGAGCCATCGGCTTGCTGATAATTCTCCAGCACCGCCACCAAAGTGCGCCCGACCGCAAGGCCGGAGCCGTTGAGCAAGTGGAAATACTCGCTCTTCTTGGAACCTTCCGGACGATAACGCGCGTTCATACGAAGCGGCTGGTAGGTGCCGCCATCGGAGCACGAACTGATCTCGCGATAGGCGCCTTGGCCGGGCAGCCAGACTTCCAGATCGTAGGTCTTCATCATCGAGGCGCCCATATCGCCTGAGCACAGCGCCATGACACGGTAATGGAGGCCGAGCTTTTGCAAGAGCCCTTCGGCGATACCGGTGATCCGCTCATGCTCTTCCGCCGCCTGTTCGGGCGTTGCGGCCACGATCATCTCGACCTTTTCGAACTGGTGCTGGCGGATGAAGCCGCGCGTGTCGCGCCCCGCCGCGCCGGCTTCGGAGCGGAAGCACGGGGTTAGCGCGGTGAGACGCATCGGAAAATCGCTTTCGGCAAACAGCTGTTCGCGGAAGGAATTGCCCAGAACCATCTCAGAGGTCGAGATCAGGATGCGGTCATCCTTGGTCCAGAACAGGTCTTCGCCAAACTTGGGAAGCTGCCCGGTGCCGTAACCCGCTTCCTCGTTAATCAGGAGCGGCGGATTGCATTCTGTAAAGCCATGTTCGCGCGTGTTGGTGTCGAGCATGAACTGGCCAAGCGCGCGGTGCAGACGCGCCATATCACCGCGCAGGAAGGTGAAACGCGCGCCCGAAATCTTGGCACCCGTTTCGAAATCCATGCCCAGCGCGGGCGCCATATCGGCGTGCTCTTGCGGTTCGAAATCGAAGCTCGGCTTTTCGCCCCATTCGCGCAGGTAGACGTTGTCGTCTTCGCTTTTCCCATCCGGCACCGACGGATCGAGCAGGTTGGGCAGGGCAAGCATCGCGTCGTTCAACTTTTGGCCGATGGCGCGCTCTTCGTCTTCAAGCTCGGGCATGGTGCGCTTGAGCTCAGCCACTTCGGCCTTGAGCGCTTCGGCGGTTTCCGTGTCGCCTTGGCCCATCGCTTTGCCGATGGCTTTTGAAGCGTCGTTGCGGCGCGATTGCGCTTCTTGCAGCTTGGTGGTGAGCGCGCGGCGCTCCTCGTCCAGAGCAAGCAAGCTTGCGGCGACAGGGTCCATCCCGCGCCGCGCTAGAACAGCGTCAAACGCGTCAGGATCATCTCGAATAAGGCGAATATCGTGCATGCGCGCGCCTATGCCTGTTCAGCCTGACGATTGGAAGGCGCAAAAGGTTGGGGCGGCGCATACCAGTGAGTACGCGCCGCCCCTTGGAGAGCTCGAAAGATCTCGTGGCTTAGAAGTTGACTTGTGCCGTCGCGAAGAAGCGGCGCGGATCGCCGTAGAATCCGGTCAGCGTGCCTTCGAGGCCCAGCGTCGGCACAAACGGCGTGCCCGGAGGCGTGCCGCCCGCGACGAAGTTGTAGCCCGCGACGATGTATTCAACGTCGAACAGATTCTTCACGTGACCACCAAACTGGAAGCGGCCATCGTCCGAGGTGTAAACGATGGAGAAGTCGACCAGCTCAAACGCGTCCTGATCAAGGAACGGGTTCGGCGCTTCGAACTGGCTCGCGTCCGAACGGATGGAGACGAGCCCAATGAAATCGACCATTCCGTCCGCTGCAGGGACGCCGAGGTTGAAGCCCATATGGCCAGTGATGTCAGGCGTGTTCTGGAAGACGCGTTGATCGGCGACATCCACACCAAACGCGTCGATGAACTCATTGAACTCCGCATCGAGTACACCCAATGACCAGTTGATGCTGAACCGGCTGCCTTCGCCAAAGAAATCTTCGCCAACCAGCGCGTTGCCTTCCATTTCGAAGCCGTTGACGTCAGCCGAAGCCGCGTTGGAGGTGATGCCGGTGAAGGTGTCGTTGATGCCGTCGCCCGTCGTATCAACGCCAACCGATCCGGGGATCTGGACGTTGTCATATTGGCCAAGGAAGCCGGCAATCGCGATGTTCACGCGGTTGTTGAACAAGGAGGCCTTGTAGCCGAGCTCAAAGCTGTCGACCGTTTCGGGTTCAAACCGCAGGAACTCGAACTGATCGTCGAAATCGATGTCGCCGTCCCCATCCAGATCGGGCGCCGCGCTGGTTTGACCACGCGGGTCAAAGCCGCCGCCTTTGAAACCTTGCGAGTAGGTGAAGTAGAGGTTGTGATCGGGCGTGGGCTGCCAACTGATCGAGGCGCGCGGGTTGAAGTCCTCGAAGGTCTCGTTGCCTTCAAAGTCGCTGGTGACCGCAATCGGGATCGCCGGGCTGTTCGGGATGAACAGGTCAGAGAAACCGCCGATAAAGGTGGTGCGCAGCACGCGGCTGGAGCGTTTGTCGTTGGTGTAACGACCGCCCAGCGAAACGCTGATCGTGTCGGTCAGATCGTAGGTAAAGTCGCCAAAGACCGAGTAGGTTTCGGTGTTCACATCGCCGAAAGTCTGCGCGTTGAGGCCCGGCAGGCCGATCAGGTTACCGGTGTTCGCCAGCAGCACGTCAAACGCGGTGAAGGCGTTGGCATCGAGATAATAGACCCCGAACACACCGGACAAACGGTCGCCTTCATAGAGCAGTTGCAATTCCTGGCTGAACTGATCGTTGTCATAGATCGCGGGCACGTCGAGGTCGCCCGAGGGCAGACTGTCGAAATCGATCGGCGTCGTTGAGCTATCTTCGCGGTAGCCGGTGATCGATTTGAGGGTCAGCGTGTCGGAAAGCTCAATCGCGATGTTGAGCGCGCCGCCATAGGCTTCGACCTCCTGGTCCACCACGTTGAGGCCGGCGCGCGTGTCGAACACATCGTCAAGCACTGGCGCGCCCGAGAACAGGCCGGGGATCAAGCGTGAGCCCTGACGCGCTTCGGAATCGTCTTTCACATAATCGCCGGAAAGGCGCACGAAGATCGGGCCGTTGTCGAACTCGATAGTGCCGCGTGCGGCCCAGATGTCTTTGTTGTAATTCTCAGTGCCCAGATTGAGGTTGTCACCGAAGCCGCCGCGCGACAGGCGAGCGCCGCTCGCGCCAATTTTCAGATTGTCGCTGATCGGGGTGGAGGCTGTCAGAATCAGGTCTGCTTGATCGAAAGAGCCGTAGGTGGCGCGCGCGCTGAGGCTCAGTTCGTCGGGAAGCTCAGCGGTCACATATTTGATCGCGCCGCCGATCGTGTTGCGTCCGTACAGAGTGCCTTGCGGACCTCGCAGGACTTCGATCCGTTCAACGTTGTAGATGTCGAGCACGGCGGCTTGTGGACGATTGAGGTAGACGTCGTCGATGTAGAGGCCCACGCCCGCTTCGAAGCCGGCGACGGGATCCTGCTGACCCACACCGCGGATGAAGGCGGTAAGGGTGGTGTTGGTGCCGCGACTAACCTCAAGCGTAATGTTGGGCACTTGCTGGCCGACCTGCGTGAGGTCCTGAATGCCCTGCTGGACCAGATCATCACCCGAAAGCGCGGTCACCGACAGCGGCACCTCAACAATCGTCTCTTCGCGGCGGCGGGCGGTGACAACGATCCGGTTGTCGTTCTGGTCGCTGGATTCAACGCTTGTGTTGCCGTCTGATGTGGACTGCGCGACGGCCGGTGTGGCGAGGGTTGTCAGGCCAGCGCAGCCGGCCAGTAGCCACGCGCGGCTGGTGAAAATTGCTCTCATGATCTCTCCCCTTTTCCCGTTTTGGGTGCGGTTGAGGGTCTCAATATTGAAAGTTGAACCAACTTTCAAGTTTAGACTTGTGAAAAGCGATCTTGCGCCCTAGGCCTTGAGGTGAGAGGGGTTCGACATGGCGGAAAAAGCCACCGATCAGGGAGCGCGCGCAGATGCGCTAACGCAAAGCGGCGTGCGCGATGTCGCCATGTCTGAAGCGAAAACGCCGCGTACGGAACGAGGCCGCAAGACCCTGCGCAAACTGCTCGACGCCTCTGCGATTGAGTTTGGCGAAAAGGGATTTCACGAAGCATCGGTTAGCTCAATCACGCGGCGCGCGGGCGTGGCCCTAGGCAGCTTCTACACCTATTTCGAAAGTAAAGATGCGCTCTTCCGGGCGCTGGTCCTCGATATGAGCGAAAACGTGCGCACCAGCGCGCGTTCGGCGATCTATGAAGGGATGGGCGCGTTTGATATCGAACGCTCAGCGCTAAAGGCCTTTCTCGATTTCGCGTCCGAACACAAAGAGGTCTATCGGATCATCGACGAAGCCGAATTTGTCGATCCGGAAAGCTATCGCGCTCACTACGAAACGATTGCCGCGCGCATTCAGGAGCGCCTGCGCGCCGGGGTCGACGCCGGCGAGTTTCGCGACGACTTAGGCGAGGTCGAAGCTTGGGCGGTGATGGGGATGAATGTTTTTATAGGCCTACGTTACGCCATTTGGGCGAACGAGGCCGACGCGCTCAGCCATGAAGACGTGGCCGAGCGAGCCAACCAACTGCTGAAAAAGGGCGCAGCGCAGCCGGAATGATAGACCAATCCAGACGCGTAGCGTTTGGAGTCCATCCTACGCAGCCGGGAGGCCCAGATTGACTTTGGATGAAGCGCCCAAGAGTTTGCCTTGCGCAACATCAAGCGCGTCGGGGCGCTCTGCGCCAGGATATGCGGTGGCGAGCAGGTCGAGCGCGGCTTTGATGTCGCTATGCAGCCCTGAACTGTAGGTTTCGATCGCGCCGCTGTTGCGCTCGAACGACGCCTGCGCGGCTTTGTAAAAGCCATAGCCGTCGAGATAGAGGCCATAGCCGTCGCGGCTCGCAGCTTTGCCGTACATATCGGCCGCGCGCTCAATCTGATCGGCCGTAACACCAGCGGCAATCGCGCCGGCGCTCAGGTCGCTTGCTGGCGCCCTAGCCGCCGCATCTCCGAGTGCGGTCAGGATGGCTTGGTATGCGCTCTCCACACCTACTGCGTTGTCCGCTTTCAAAGCGGCAGCCGAAGCGTCGTTCATCGCGCCGCTAAAGTCCTCCACGCCGAGCGTCTCGAACACAGGCGCCATATCGGCCAGAACTTCGGGAACTGGGTGTCCAAACATTTCCGCCGCGGACTCGGTCTTGCCGACGTTGTAAGCGTCCCTGGCAGCGATGGCGTGCGCTTCAACTATGGCGAGCGCAGAGCCGTAGACGATCGGATCGGTGCCTGCGTCCGAAACGGATATGCCCTCTTCACCCTCTCCGCCTTCTCCTTCGCCACCTTCTCCGCCAGCAGCTTCACCGCCTTCGCCCTCGCCGCCCTCACCGAGGCCTTCACCGCCTTCGTCTTCGCCGCCTTCACCAGCCACAGAGGTCTCCGCGCCTTCGCCGCCTTCGCCACCCTCACCGCTTTCACCAGCACAGCCCGAAAGGCCAGCTCCCATAAGAGCTGTGGCGAGGCCAAGACCAGTCCAGACTTTGAGCGTCGAATTCATGGCGATATCCTTATGTTTGAAAGTCCCCGGAGCTATAGCGACCCGGAGGCTAATTGCAAACCGTTCTCAACAACGAAATCCGCTTAGTCGAGCTTGCGCACATCCGCCGCTGGCGTTCCCAGCGGGCTAAGCGGGCCAGGGACGAGTTCGGGCACCGGTTCTTCTGCGATCTTCTGGCGAAGCAGGCCGATGGCTGCTTCCAATTGAGCGTCTTTGCCGTTGAAGGTCGCATAGGGTCCGTTCTCGATTTCGTAGTCCGGACCAACTCCATACCCTTCGACGATCCAGTTGCCCTTGATATCGTACTGCGCGTATTCCGCAATTCGCACACCGCCATTGTCGATCACACGGTTGCGGTCCGACAGCCAAATACCGGCGCCCGCCGTGCGCGTACCGATGAGCGGCCCGAGGCCAAGAGACTTGACTCCGCCCGCAAAGGTTTCGCCATCGGAATAGGTGCGTTCATCGATCAGCACAGCAACATGCCCGCGATAGGCGTTCTGCATGTTGGTGTATTCCACCCCGGTGCCATCGGGTTTGCCCCAGAAGGCCCACGGACGTCGCAGTAATTGCGCGATCAGGACCGAGTCGATGTTGCCGCCGGAGTTGTTGCGGACATCGATAATGATGCCATCCTTGTCCATCTGGCTAAAGAAATCGCGCGCGAAGGTGGCAATGTCGCCGCCGCCCATGGCGCGCAGTTTGAGATAGCCGATCTCACCGCCTGAAAGCTGTCCGGCGGCTTCCTTACGGCCTTCGGTGAAGTCGTACCATTCAGCGACCCCACGCCCGCGTGCGTTCATCGGTCTGACGATTTCGGTCAGGCTTTCGCGCCCACGTGTCAGATCAAGCCGCACCTGCTGCCCCGCTTTCGAAGCGAGCGCCATGCGCAAATCGCCGAGCGAGGCGATGGTGCGGCCATCGACCTTGGTGATCACGTCGTCTTCACGCACATCCACGCCGGGACGACGCAACGGCGGTTGAAGCTCCACCAGATCCGCTTCGCCGCGATAGATACTGTCGATCTTTAGCCCGCCAGACACCGGCGTGTAGCGCGCGCCAAGGAAAGCCATCTGGCTGTTTTCATCATCTTCGGGCTGATCGCCGCCGCGCACCTGGCTATGCAGGATGCCAAGTTGCGACGCCATCTGCCCCATGATCGTACCGAGTTCATCGCGACTGCCGATGCGGGCAACCAGCGGTTGATGCTGATCGCGCACCGCCTCCCAATCTACGCCGCGCAGCGCCGGGTCGTAAGCGAAGTCGCGGTGCAAACGCCACGCGTCGAGGAACATCTGCTCCCACTCTTCGCGCGGATCGATCGTCAGCCGCCAATCGTCGAGCCGAACCTGTTTGCCATTAAGCTCCTTGGGCATTTTCGCACCCGCTGGGACGAGCGCAAGGCGCAGTTTAGGGAAATTGCCGGTCACGACCGCCAGCGCTTTTCGGTCCGCAGATATTTGCAGGTCGAACGCTTCGGGAATGAAAGTCTCAACCTTCGGATCGTTCTTGTCGATTTTGATGGAGACCCACTTGTCTTCCATCCGGGTATAGAGGAACTTGTCGGACGCGAGCACCGCGCGGTTGGCGCCCGGTTTGACGGGCACTTTGAACAAGCGATCTGAAAGGCCCGCAAGAACGATATTGGCCTTGGCTTTCTCGTTCTTCTTTTCTTCGTCCTTCTTTTCGCCGCCCTCTTCCTCATCCGAAGAGCCGTCGTTTTCGTTCTTCTCTCCGGTCAGCTCGTTGTCCGGGGTGAAAGGAAACTCCGCTTCGGGATCGAGCTGGAGCGCGTGGATCTCGCCGCGATTGGGAAAAGACACGCCCATATTGCGGTCGCCCCAAGGGCTTCCGGGCTCGGGTGAGAAGTTGCGCTGCGAGACGAAATAGAGCCACGCGCCATCAGCCGAGAAAGTGGGACCGCCATCATCATACTTGCTCGAAGTGGCTTTGACCCGCTGCCCGGTGGCGAGGTTCTGGACGTATATGTCGGCCACGTTGGCAAAATTGGCCGGGCTGGTCTCGGAATAGGCGATGAAATTGCCATCAGGTGAAAAGACCAGGCTGGAGAAAGCGTCGTCGTTGCCGGTCGAGTTCTGCGCCAAAAGCGTAACAGCTCCGGTTGCCGCGTCGATTTTTTGCAGCCGCGCTCGCTTGTCCCAGACGATGATCGACTTCGCATCAGGGGCGAGGGCAAAGGACCAGATATGCGCATCGTAGCCGCGCACGATAGTGACCGGTGCGCCGGTTCCATCGGCGGGCATGCGCACAAGATCGCGTGTCTCGCCTCGATCGAGGATCATGTAGACGCTTTCGCCCTTGGGGCCTTCGACCGCTTCGCGCGCTCGCGCGCCATCGGGCACAGCGAACTCCACGCGGCGCAGCGCCTTGGTAGAGGCCAGAGCCACTTCACCGCGCGCGGTGACAGCGATTGCTTTGCCCGAGGGGCTGATGCGCGCGTTGTCGATATTCTCAAGCGGGTTTTCTAGCGTGCGCGACCGGGTTTGCTCGCGGTCGGTGATCAGATTTATCGAAAGCGTGCTGAGCGTGTTGGTCGCGGTCGAAAAGACATGCAGATCTGCGCCGTTCTGAAGGAAAATCTCGCCGTTATCGATCGAGGCTTGCAGAACCGGGAAGGCGAATTCGTCGGAGTGTTTGGTCACACCAGAACCATCCTCCGCCACCGACCAAACTGCGTCCGCGCCGCTTTTGTCGGAGATGAAATAAACGCGTCCGCTAAACGCCATCGGGTGACGGATCGGCGCCCCGTAATCGGCGAGCAATTGCGTGGCCTCGTTGGAGGAACCCTCTGTCCATTTCCACAATTGAGCCATGCCGCCGCCGCGATACAGCACCGCGTTGTCACGCGCTCGGGCGACAAGTCCGCGACGCGAGAAGAACAACGTCGAGCCATCGGCGCCATAAGTCGCCGTGTTGGCGCGCCACAGCGGGATGGGCGTGGCTTCGCCGCCAGTGGGTGCAGTCGTGTGCAGCACTTCGCCTTGTCCGTTGCCGGTGAGGCGCGAGGAAAAGACAACGCGGCCATCGGGCGTCCAGCCCACCGTAGTCAGACCGCCGCCTTCGAAGGTCAGTCGCTTGGGCGCGCCCCCAGCGACCGGCATGACGTAGATGTCATCGCCGCTGTCGTAACTTGCGTTGAACGCGACCATCGTTCCATCGGGAGAGACCTGCGCAAAGCGTTCCTCTTCCTCGTGGTTGGTCAGGCGGATAGCGGTTCCGCCGTTGCGGCCGGTGCGCCACAGGTCGCCCTCGCTGGCAAAGACAAGCACATCGCCGCGCGCGCTGGGATATTGGTAGAAGCCTTCTTCCGCCAAAGCGGGAGCAGCCGCCGAACACAATAGAGCCGCCGCAAGCGTCAGCGGGCGCGAGGTGAAGAGCTTCATATTGGTTAGTCCCCGTTATCATCGCGGCGCAGAGAGCGCGCCTCAAAGTCTATTGTGATATCGCCCCCATGCTGGGGTGCAAGGTCACTGGTCGGTGTCGGTCCGGTATTTGTCGAACCAAGCAAGGGTGTAGTCGGTCTTCGCGTTGAGGCGCGAAGGGCGCGAGGCGATGCCGTGGTTGGAGCCCGGAATGCGCACCATGACCGAAGGCACGCGGCGCAATTGCAGCGCTTGGTAGAACTGCTCGGTCTCCGAAATGGGCGTGCGGTAGTCGACCTCGCCGGTGATCAGCATGGTGGGTGTCGTGACATTGCCGACAAGGCTTAGCGGCGAACGCTGCCAGTAATGTTCCAGATGCTCCCACGGTGGGCCGGGAAACTGGTTCTGGATTTGGCCGATATAGCTGTCCGCCGTTAGCACTTTCGACACCCAATTGATCACTGGTTTGGCCGCCATCGCCGCGTTGAAACGGTCGGTGAGTCCGATGGCGTAAGCGGTGGCGATACCGCCAGCGGATCCACCCGCGATAAAGAGGTTGTCCTTATCCGCGAAACCGTTGTCGATCGCCCAATCGACCGCCGACATGTGATCGGCGAAATCGTCGGGGCTCGAATATTTATACTTGAGCAGGTTCGCAAACTCGCTGCCGTACCCAATCGATCCACGATGGTTGTCGTAAATCACGACATAGCCCGCCGCCGCCATCCGTTGCAATTCAGCAGAGAAATGCGGGCCATAGGCAAGGTGCGGACCGCCGTGAATCTCGATGATAAGCGGGTAGCGCTTGCCTTCCTCGAAATCGGGCGGCGTGATCATCCATCCCTGGACTTCGAGCCCGTCGAGTGAGGAATTGAAGGTGAAGCTGCGCAGCTCTCCCAAATCGCGGTGGGCGAGCAGGTCTTCGTTGAGCGAGGTCAGGCGCACCTCTCGTCCACGCCTAATGGCGAACAGGTCCGCCGGGCGCGTGGCGCTGCCCTTAGTGTAGACCAGCGCGCCGTCGGTGCCTGCGTCGAAGGTGCCGCTCACATAGGGGCGTCCGATGGTCGTCCCACCGATCCGTTCAACCGCCGTGCGGCGTTTGCCACTGGTGGAGGCAACTCCAACACAGTTCTCGCCGCGGTTCTGGAAGGTGTAGGCGACCTCGCTGTTTGACAGCCATTGCGCGCTGCCCGCTCGCCGGTCGAGCCCATCGGTTAGACTGCGCATATTGCGGCCTTCAAGGTCCATCACGTGGACGTTGGTGGCCAAGAATGGGATGCGGGTGTTGGCGGTTTTCAGGAACGCCACGCGCTTACCATCGGGCGAGACCTTCGGGCTGCTTTCGGTGCCGGGTTCGTCCGTGAGTTGACGCAGCGCGCCCGAGGCAACCTGCACCGCAAAGATATCGGCTTCGCGCGATTGCAGCTCCCAATCCGCGTTGCGGTTGGCGGAGAACAGGATTTCCGATCCGTCAGAGGTGAAAGAGAGCGAGCCGCCGTGGTTGAAATCCCCGCCAGTCAATTGCCGCGCCGTGCCGCCTTCGGCGGGAAGCGTGAAGATGTGGTCGTAAGCCAGCTCAAGAAAGCCAGCTCCATTGGTGCGATAGCGCGCGCGGTCGATCACAACGGGCGCGTCTGCCCACTGGGCACCCTTGGGCTGAGCGGGGGCCGAGACGAGCTTCTCGCCCTTTCCAGCCACGGACATCACAAAGGCGATCGTCTTGCCATTGGGCGCCCAAGTTATCGAGCGCGGGGAGCGGTCAAAAGTACCGATCAACGCTTCGCGGCCCGAGCCAAGGTAATGGACGAAAAGCCCCGCCCCGCCTGCAACACTTTTCATATAGGCGATGCGTGTGCCATCGGGTGACCAGCGCGCCGAGCGGTACGAGCCCTCATCGGCGAGCAGCGGTTCGTGGCCCGAACCGTCCAGGTTGACAATCCAGACATGCGCGCGGGTGCGGTCGGTCTTTACGTCGTTGAAACGCCGCAGATAGATCGCCTGGGTGCCATCGGGCGACACTTGCGGATCGTCCGCCCATTCAAGCTCGAACACATCTTCAGCCGTGAACAGACGCGGCGTGTCCTTTGGCTCATCCTGCGCGTGCGCTGCGAATGGGAGGCTGGCCAGCGCGGCTGCTGCGGCGATCAATCGTTTCATGGTGTGCCTATCGTCTTAGGGATGCGGTGTTGTGTTTGCGGATCTACGCTTGGGAACCAAGCCAGTTTCAAGCCAGAGGGGTTTAGGCACTCGGCTTGAGGGTCAGAGTGTTCTTTGCGTTGGCCTCAATCGCCTCATCCGAAAACCACCAATAGCTTGGCGTCTCCGCGTTCAGCCACCCATCGGTCTGGTCATTCAAATGCGGGTTGAAACTGCGCCCGACCACACCGCCGGGCAGAATGGCGCGAACCTTTTCCGGATCGTTCAAGTCGGCGCTCATCCTGAGAGAGGCGAACCACTTTGAACCAAAAGGATCATCATAGGGGTACAGCGCGCGCAACAGAGTCTCGCCCGAACCCGACATAGCCACCGTTCGGTTGCCGGTGAGGTCGCCCGCCAATCCGCTTTGACGCAGCGGTCCCTGGAACGAGATCGTGTGGACTTCACCCCACGTCCAATTCGACCGATCCGCGCCATAAGCCTCTTCAAGCCGCTCTATAGCCGCCGCACCGGCCCGACGGACAAGGGCGCTCAAATCCTCCACTTCGCTGGTGCGCGTGTCATCAAACCAAGGAGAGGTTCCCTCTTTGACCAACACCTCAAAACGGTTCTGCCAGACATACCAGTTCGACAGATAGGCGTCGGTTGCCTGCTCGCCGAGCTCATCCTCAAAGGTCAGCCGCGCTAACTGCCGGGCGGTTTCCTGAAACAGCGTCGGCGCCAGCGTCGAGGCGTCATCGCGGTGATCCCAGCCCGCCAATTCCTCGCCCAGCGCGCGCAGATATTCACTCTCCGCATCAACCAGGGCTTCGGCAATTATCGGTGCGAGATCGCGCGCATAGACATTGGTAATGTCATACTGCGCGGCCCATGCGTCCTCTGCGCTTACCGTATCGGCGGCGAACAGCTCCTGCATCCGGCGATAGCGATAGGGCGGGGAGGCGTAGGTCGTGTAGGTATAGGGGAAATCTTGTGTCGCGGTCATATGGTTGGCGGTGCCGGTCCACCCGCGTTCCGGATCGGTTTCTCCGGGCATGTCTCCCGCTGGGATGCGGCCACCCCAATTGTCGATGCCGTCGGTGATAGGGAAGGGTGTCATACCATCCCCGCGCAGCCGGATCGGCGCGACTCCGCTGGCCCGGCGGGCCACGCGCCCGGTGACATCGCCAACAACAAAGTTGAGTGAGACAATCCGCGTCCTCTCAATCGCGGTCAACGCCTCTTCAACGCTGGTCGCCAGCATCAAGGCATCAAGCCCCAGGTCGCCGTCCATATACTCCGCCGACGCCCAGCGAACTGAGAGGTGTCTCTCGCCCGTTCCGCGATCCGAATGATCGGTGATAAGCGGGCCGCGCCTCGTCGCGCGCACCTCGTGAGGCACCGCGCGCATGCCGTTTTCGGCGCTTTCATCCTTGACCATGATCGTCTCGCTGATCCGTTCGAACGAGATAGAGACATCGCCTTCAAGATAGTTTTCGAGGTTATCGGGATCGAGCGTCTCGACATACAGATCGATGGCATCGGCGTAGGCGTTGGTGACCCCGAACGCGATGCGCTCGTTTCGGCCAATGGTGACACCGGGTAGCCCTGCGCTCACGCCGACGACCCGAGAATCGGGCGTGATCAGGCCCACTGGGTGCCACGGGCCGGGGAGCGAACGACTATCAAGGTGCGGGTCGTTGGTGACGATCGCCGCTGTCTGGCCCGCCTTGGCGCCGCTCATCGCCCAATTGTTGCTGCCGCCATGCCCTTGTTCACGCCAGCCTTTGCTGGTCCAAGCGGCGAGCTTTGCGGATCTTCCGTTCCAGCGGTTCGCCGCCGACGCTGCAGCCTGCTCTGCGCCTTCGGGCTCGTCTGGGTTGGTCACAATCGGAGCGATTTCGGCGAATTTCTCCTCGCCAACCGCGTCGATCACCTGTTGCGCGATCAACTCACCATCGAAATTGGCCGCGCTCCCCCAGCCCAGGAAGTACGCCACCGCGAGCAATTCGGCGGTGGTCCAAGGCTCCGGTTCGAACCCGGCAAGGCTGAATTCCATCGGATGAGTGTCGGCATGGTTTTGGACGTAGGCATTCAGACCGGTCAAATAGGCCACCATCGCAGCGCGCGAGCTATCGCTCAGGATCGCTTCCTGACGCGCGGCGATGCGGTGAAAGCCGATCGTGCGCGCTTCGCGATCGAGATTGAGGATCGCGTCGTCCGGTCCCGCACCTAAAACAGCGGCAAGGCGTCCCGTTGCCGCGCGTTTGGCAATCTCAAGCTGAAACAGACGGTCCTGCCCGGCGACAAAACCTTGTGCGCGCAGAGCGTCGTCCAGCGTTTCCGCAAAGATATAGGGCACCGCGTTGGCGTCGCGCAGAACACGCACTGGTGCGGATAAGCCTGCAATCTCGATTTCGCCTGAAACCTGTCGGTCGTTTAGGCTGGGAAGGGCAAGCCAAATAGCTCCTACCGAAACGGCCAACAGCGCCACCAAACCCAACACCACTCGCAACGCTGTGCGCATGCACCTGCTCTCCTTGCCTCGCATTCCGCTTTCGCTCGGAAAGCCAGCAAGGGCAAGGGTACAGCCGCACAGGCGCTAAGTTTCGAAAATCGCGAGGCGATGGTGGGCCGGACTGGGCCAACCTCGAACTCGCCGAGTTCGCAAGCGCGACTGCGCGCCCGCAGATGCCCCGAAGCGCAGCGGAGGGATCAGCATCGAGGAATTCAGAAAATGGTGGGCCGGGATGGGCCAACCTCGAACTCGCAGAGTTCGCAAGGCCGACTGGCCGCCCGCAGATGCCCCGAAGCGCAGCGGAGGGATCAGCATCGAGGAATTC
>JBCCAH010000028.1:0-1625 GCA_039814925.1 Pseudomonadota bacterium | reverse complement strand
TTTCAACCCAGGCTTGATCGCGCATTGCCGCTTCCGCTGCGGCCAAGGCCGTGTTGGATAAATTGAATGGGCCCCGCACGCGGCCCAACACGTCAATGATCTCTTGCGGTCCGTAGCCCCAGCCGACGCGCATGCCGCCTAGCCCGTAGATCTTGGAGAAGGTCCGGGTCATCACGACGTTGTCACAATGCTCCACCAACCGAGCGCCACCATCATACCCGTCTGCATATTCCGTATAGGCGCCATCAAGGACCAGAATGCAGGTCGCAGGCAAGCCCGAGGCAAGGCGTTCGACCTCAGACATTGGGATCATTGTGCCGGTCGGATTGCCGGGATTGGTTAGGAAGACGATCTTTGTCGCCGCGTTGGCAGCCTCAAGCATCGCATCCACGTCAACGCGCCGCGCCTGTTCCTCCACCACGACCGGCGTCGCGCCCACCGCGTTGATCAGCACTGGGTACATGGAAAAACCATGCTCGGTATAGATGACCTCATCCCCCGGGCCGGCATAGGCCTGACAAAGGAACGTCAGCACTTCGTCAGAGCCGACCCCGCAGATGATCCGCTCGGCATCGAGATCGTGCACATCTGCAATGGCTTGTCGTAAGGCAGCATGATCGGTGGAGGGGTAGCGGTGGATCTGATGCGCAGACGCTGCGATTGCCGCCTTCACCTTGTCAGAGGCGCCGAGCGGGTTCTCGTTGGAACTGAGCTTGACCACATCCTGAACACCCACGATATCCGATGCACCGCCCTTGTAGAGCTTGATATCCATGATGCCTGGCTGTGGCGTGATCTTCGGCGTGTTTGTCGACATGGCGCGTCTCCCCTAGGGTGTTCTATCGGCGGGGTTCCGCCTTGGCCAGACCAAAGAAAAAGGCCGCGGCGGGTCCCCGTCGCGGCCTTCTATTTGGTGCGAGAGTGTTTAGTTCTGCGCGTAGAATTCGATGACGAGGTTCGGTTCCATCATCACTGGATAGGGCACGTCGCCAAGACCCGGTGTGCGGACGAAGGTTGCAATCATTTTTGAATGGTCAGCATCGATGTAATCGGGCACATCGCGCTCTGCCAATTGCACAGCTTCGAGCAGGACGGCGAGCTGTTTGGAGCGATCGCGCACCTCAATGAGGTCACCCTCTTTGACGCGGTAGGACGGTATGTTCACCCGTCTGCCGTTCACCTTGACATGGCCATGGTTCACGAACTGGCGCGCGGCGAACATAGTGGGCACGAATTTCGCGCGATAAACGACCGCGTCCAGGCGACGCTCCAGCAGCCCGATGAGGTTTTCACCGGTGTCTCCCTTCACACGGGCGGCCTCTGCATAGATGCGCTTGAACTGCTTTTCGGTCAGATCGCCGTAATAGCCTTTGAGCTTCTGCTTGGCGCGCAGCTGCAGACCGAAGTCGGACATCTTGCCTTTGCGGCGCTGACCATGCTGGCCGGGGCCGAATTCGCGGCGGTTCACGGGGGATTTCGGGCGACCCCAGATGTTTTCGCCCATCCGGCGGTCGATTTTGTATTTGGCAGCGGTCCTTTTAGTCACCTGCTGATCTCCTTGGCTGGCCGCTCGTCGCTCCCTCTCGGGCGCGCCTCGCAGCAATTGCGAAGGGCGTTGTCCTCTC
>JBCCAH010000009.1:0-190292 GCA_039814925.1 Pseudomonadota bacterium | reverse complement strand
GGCGGTCCGGCTCAAACGTTTAACTTCGGCGCGCTGAACTTCTTCCAGCGTCCGTCGGATCGTTTCACGCTTTACGGCCGTGCGCACTACGACATCACCGACAACATCGAAGCGTTCCTCGACGTCAGCTACACCGACGTTATTTCGGACGCGCAGATCGCTCAGACCGCTTCGTTCGGCGCGATCTACTCGATCAACTGCGACAACCCGTTCATCCAAGGCACGCCTGGCATCGACCTGGCTACCGAAGTGTTCGGTTGCTCGGGCGCTGACATTGCCAACGGCGTTGTGAAAGACAACCTGTTCGCTTCACACCGTAACGTTGAAGGCGGCCCGCGTAACTCGCGTCTCGAAAACAACGCGTTCCGCATCATCGGCGGCCTGCGTGGTGACTTCGCTGACGGCGTGTGGGCCTACGAACTGTTCGGTCAGTACTCGGAAACGGGTGACAGCTCGCTGTCGACCAACGACTTCGTGGTTGCCAACCTGCAACAAGCCTTCCTCGCGGTTGACGATGGCAACGGCAACGTGGTCTGCACCGATCCGTCGGGCGGCTGTGTTCCGTACAACATCTTCCAGCGTGGTCCGGGCGGCGAAAGCCTCGTCTCGCAGGGCGCTCTCGACTTCATCCAGGGCGTTGGTCTTGTGATCGGTGAAACGACGCAGACCGTTTACGGTGGTAACATTCAGGGTGACCTGGGTGAGTACGGCTTCACTTCGCCGTTCGCCGAAGATGGTGTGGCTCTGCTGATCGGCTTCGAAGGCCGTGAAGACACGCTTGAGTCGATCCCTGACGAAATCAGCCAGGTTCCTGGTGGTGGTTTCACCGGTGTTGGCGGCGCGACGCTGCCGGTTTCTGGTGAAGTCGACGTCTTCGAACTGTTCGCCGAAGTTCAGATCCCGCTCGTTCAGGGCCGTCCGTTCTTCGAAGAACTCACGCTCTCGGGTCAGTACCGTTATTCGGACTACGACGCGGCTGGTAACAACACCACCAACTCGTTCAGCACCGATGCCTACGGTGTCCAGCTGACCTGGAAGCCGGTCGAAGACATCACCCTGCGTGGTCAGTATCAGCGCGCTGTTCGTGCGCCGAACGTGATTGAGCTTTACACGGGCCAGAACACCGGTCTGCCGAACCTCAACTCGACGGTGAACGCCAATGGTGAGCAGATCTTTGACCCCTGCGCCACGAGCGCTCCGGTCGCTTCGGCGGCGGCTTGCGCCAACACCGGCGTGACCGCGGCTCAGTTCGGTAACGTCCCTGACGTCATCGCCGGACAAACGCAGTCGCTCACTGGTGGTAACCCGCTGCTGCAGCCGGAAGTCTCGGACACCTACACCTTTGGTGTGGTGGCTACGCCGACTTTCGCTCCGGGTCTCACGATCTCGGTCGACTACTTCGACATCTCCGTGGATGAGTTCATCCAGGGCGGTATCGCGGCTCAGACCACGCTGGACCAGTGCCTTGCCACCGGCAACGCCACGTTCTGTGACCTGATCACCCGTGCGTCGAACGGTTCGCTTATCGCGGGTATCCCGGGCGTTGGTTTCCAACAGACCAACCTCAACATCGCGCAGCTCGAAACCTCGGGCATCGACGTTCAGATCAACTATTCGACCGACATCGGTTCGCTTGGTGGTCTGCGTTTCGATTACTCCGCGACTTACCTGGACAAGTTCGACTTTGCGTCGTTCGAAGGCGACACGCCGATTGAGTGTGCTGGCTTCCTCGACAACGGTTGTGTGTCGCCGGTGAACCCGGAATATCGTCACCGTATGCTGGCAACCTGGGAAACCCCGCTGGACGGCTTCGAGTCGACCGTCACGTGGCGTTACTTCTCGGGCACCAAGAACGATCCGGTCGCGGCTAACCCCGAGATCGACGAAGATCTGCCGGCCGTGAACTATGTCGACCTCTCGTTCTTCTACGAGCTGACCGACAACGTTCGCCTGCGTGGTGGTGTCCTGAACGTGCTCAACGAACAGCCGCCGGTTTCGACCTCGGCTGGTCCGCCGCTCGGTAACGGCAACACCTTCCCGACGATCTACGACACCGCTCGTACGTTCTTCGGTGGTGTGAACTTCACGTTCTAAGCCGAACAGCCAATACGGCTAATGGGAAGCCGCGGATCGCCAGATCCGCGGCTTTCTTTTTGGCTGTCGCTGAGATCCCGTGCCTGGCCTTGATAAGCACGCTCCCAAGACTGCAGAGGCTGTCACTGAAGGAAGGGATGATTGGCGGACGCCCTTGGCCACACTTATCGTCGTTTGCGCGCGTCACAGGGGCCTAAGGCGGGGGTCTGGAAGGTTTTGTGCTGACCAAACGAGCGGAGCAAGGAGTTTCCCCTTCGTCCCATTGACCGGTCAGGGCCGGCGCAATCTCCCAACTAAATTGAGGTCTTTCGGCCAATCGGCGCTCCGAAACCGAACGCCAAGCCCCCTACTCAACCCAGGCCGACGCAAAGGCCTAGTGGTCCGGCAAAGAAAAAGGGCCCGGAGCGCGGAAAAGCGCCCCGGGCCTTTTTGAGAGCTAGGTTTCTCTAGCGACTAGAGCCCACCAGGCCCGCAATCGTTCGCCAGGAAGTCCAGCATCTTGGTGTAGAACTGTTGCATATGGTTAAACATATGCGTGTTGGAGAAGTGATCAGCGCCGTCAATAGTCACGAATTGACCGTTCCTGCCCGCCTTCTCGAACTCCTTCTTGTAGTCCTGGAAGTGGTAATACAGCACCCGTCGATCATCCTTCGGATGGACCATCAACAGCGGAATGTTCGCCTTGGAAGCTTCGTCGACGGGGTTAACGCCGTACGCGGTGTCCAGCCAATATTGCTCCACTCCACTGCTGATATTGCGACCCCAGACCTGCTTGAGTTTGGTCCAGTTCGAAACCGCCGCACCGGCCACAGCGCATTGATAAATGTTGTCTTCGCGACTTGCCGCGACCAGCGCCGCATAGCCACCATAGGACCAACCAAACATCGCCATGCGATCAGGATCGACAAGCCCCTGCTCTGCCAAATAAAGAGCTCCGTCGTCCTTATCGTCCTGCATCGCGCGACCATATTCGCCAAATCCGGCGAGGAAATGGTCACGCCCCCAACCATAGGTTACACGATATTGCGGCTGAAGGACCATGTAGCCATTGTTCGCCAGCATTTGCGCCCATTCGTCATAGCCGACCACTTCATTTACCATCGGGCCGCCGTGAGGCATCACAACCAATGGGAACGGGCCCTCGCCTTTCGGCTTTGTCACGTATCCCGGTATCATGAATTTTCCGTCGCGAGACGGGTAGCGAATGAACTCAACCTCAGCGAGGTTTTCCTGATTTACCAGCGGGTTGCGGCTGCCGAGTTTGGCCAGTTTCCCGTCACGGACAAGCCAATAGGAACCGGGATCTTGCGGTCCCGAGTTGAAGACCACCATTGTGCGACCGTCATACGAACGGCTTGTGATCGAGACTTGGTGCGCGAACGGAAGCTGCGATTCAAGCGCTTCGTAAAGCGCTTTTTCATTTTCATCGAACCAATGGCGTTCCATCTTCGCGCCTGGGAAACGCGCCGCAACCAGCTTGTCGTTTCCTGGAATTGAGTGAAGTTGAATGTCCAGAACGTCGGCGCTCTCAGACTGAAAGAGCTTCTTTCCTAGAGTGCCCGTCTTAAAATCAAGCTCATACAGCGCAGCCTTATCTTCTTCGCCCTGCCAGTCGACGAAATAGCCAATATCAGGATTCTCAGGATCAAATCCTTTGAGACCCGACACATCGGCCCAGGTGCGCGGCACGTTCTTGAGATCATCACCATCGTAGCGGCCAAATTCGCGCCACGACCCTTCACCTGGGCGGCGGAAGAAGGCGACCGTATCGTTTCCATCGACACCAAGCGCGTACCGTGGGTTGGCTTCGTTATCAAACACCACCTGGCCATATTTGGACGTTCCGCGCAGGACGAGTTCGCGCGATCCGTTCGAAAGATTGAACTTGTAATACGAACGCGGTCGAAAACGAGCGAGGGGATCGCTGCCCGCTCCGGCACCGACAGCCGTGCCGGTCGACACCAAAATCTTGTCCGGGTCATTTGGCAGACGATTTACGAGACCAAAGTTACCGTCGACCCGGTCGAACTTGTTTGCATCCAAATCGTAGAAGAACGAGGCGTAGCCGCGCGTATCGCCCTCTTGCCGTTTCACACTGTTGCGAACGACCTGCCAGGCCGAACCATATATCTGCGTGTTGCTGACCCACGATGCGGAAATGATCTCCATCGGATCCGCAGCCAGTGTGCGCATAGGCTTCGAAAGATCCTCGGTGTTGAAGATCTGCAGAAGATAATCGCCTTCGCGGCTCGGGCTTACATGCACCAGGAGGTGCTTGCCATCTGGCGAAAGCTCAACTCGATTGACGACGTTGCGCAGCGCCCAGACGTCAACCGGAACGGAGGATGTGCTTGTGGCTTGAGCTTGAGTCTCGGACGGAGCCGCGACGCTTAACCCAAGGATGGAAGCGCCGACCAAAGCGGCCGCCGCAGAAGCTTTCAGAAATTTCATCGGGTGTTACCCTCTTTGCTTAGTACAGTGAGTGTCCACACGATGCGCGCCAGCCTCCATTCCAGCGCGCCCGTATGGTCGCAGTTTAAACAAAAAAGCGCCCCCTCATCAAGTGCGAGGGGGCGCCTTTTTTTGGCAGATTTCCGCCGTTTCTTATTAGAAACGATAGAGAAGCTGCATGAAGAACTCACGACCGTCGAAGTCGTAAGGGTTACCAATCGGAGTGTTGGAAATGCCGAAGACTTCAGCGGTGTCGATCAGCGGTGGCTGCGTGTCGAAGATGTTGGTCACACCAGCGATCACACGGAAGTCACCATTGTCCCAACGGATCGACGCGGTGTGTTCGAAATACTCTTCGAGGAAGCCAACGTTCCGGCAGAACACCCCGTCACCAGCGACAACACCGTCGGGCTGACCGTCGGCGCCGCGCGAACCGCCGCCAAGGCAGGTGTCGGCGAACACACCGGTAGACTGACCATCAGGACCGAAGCCAAAGGCATCGGAGAACGGATCTTCGCCGTCCGGATCCTGGGTCATAGAGCCCGTGTAGAACGTCTGCCACGTGAAGCGGAAATCGCTCCAATCGGCGGTGAAGGTCGCACGACCGGTCCAGCTCGGGAAGCTGGGCTCACCGGCGAAATCTTCCTCGTCCACGTTGCCGTCGTCATCGATGAACAGCGTCGAACGCTCAATCAGGTGGTTGGCGCGGAATTCGACAGCGAGATCGAAGACTTCGCCACCAACGGTCACGTCCTTGCTGAACGTGGCGTTGAGATCGATACCACGGACCGATTCCTGGTTGAGGTTGATGAAGCCGGACTGCAGGCTGTTGATCAGGAAGCGGTTGGCCGCCTGATCACTGACCGAGATGCGATCGCAGAACGGGCTGCGGTTGCCGTCGGTACGAGCGAAGCAATCGTTAACGATGAACTGGCCGGTCGGCTCGACGATCGAGTCCTTCAACTTGATGTCAAAGTAGTTGAAGTTGAGCGCAACGCCGAAGCCACTGGCAAAGTTCTCTTCAAACGCGAAGCCCGTCGTGATCGAACGCGAAGTCTCCGGGTTGATGTCGAGGCTACCACCACGGAAGTTTTGTGTGCTCGTCAGCTGGATCGTGTTGATGCCCTGCGCGTCGATACCAACGCTGGTCGGGTCACGGCCTTCACGGCGGCAGTTCGCCAGAACAGCCGGGTCACGATCATCACGGTCGGCCTGATAGCCACCCGCAGTCGAGTCAAACGCATCGCCCGGGACAGCGCACGGATCGAAGATGTTGATGAAGCCCGACTGGTTGGCGAGGAAGTTCTCACGCAGGTTCGGCGCACGGAACGAGGTACCGTAGCTGAACTTCAGCAGCAGCGGTGAAACCGGACGCCAGCCACCTTGCAGCGAGAAGGTGCCGTTGGTGCCGTAGAACTCTTCGTCGGTGATACGACCCGCAGCGCGGATGTTGAGTTCTTCGACCAGGGTTTCACCCGCAACCAGTGGCACGTCGATTTCGCCGTAGAGCTCGCGGATCCACTTGGAACCCGTTGCACCGCCGTCCTGGAAGAAGCCCCAGAACAGACCGTTCGAAGCCACAACGTCCGGCTGTGAGTCGATCGAGTCTTCGCGCCATTCACCACCAAGCACCACACCGACCGGGCCGGCGGGAAGGTCGAACAGGTCACCGGTGACAAAGCCGCTGAGGATGATCTGCTCGTAAGTGGTGTCGAATGAACGGGTGCCAAACACATAATCACGCTCGGCCTGCGTCGAGAAGTCACCGATGACGTTCTGATAGAACGAGTTGGTGAACAGGTTGAGCGGCACACAGCCATTGGTCACGTCCGCGACGTAGGTCGGATCGATGCCATCAGTCTGAAGCGACGAGATGTCGCACGCGCCGCCCGCGAGAAGCGGAGACACCGGCTGGCTGTTGTAGTCGTCGGGAATGCCGTCGCCGTCATTATCGATAACGCCGTCGCCGTCGAAATCGCCGAACGGATCGATACCAAGGCCGAGAGCCAGACGGTCTTCACGGATACCGCGACGAACCGATGTACCTTCGGAACGCGAATAGACACCCGAAACCTCGAAGGTCCAGCTCGGCGCGATGAACGGAAGGTCACCGCGAACACCAACCACACCGCGATACTGCTCAAGCGTTACGTCTGTGTTGTTACGATCGCCGCGAACCGATGGGATCGGGCGAGTGGCGACCGAACCGATGCTCGGCAGTGCGAAGGCGCCGCCAGCGAAGGTGTCGAGACCGTTGAACGCGTTATCCTGCAGACGGCAATCAATCCCGTCAGGGTTCGTGTCAATGTTACACGGGTTGAAGGCGTTTTCAGCCGGAACCCACGGGAAGAACTGCGGCGTACCGTTGTTCGACACCGCCACGTCGAGGCGGCTGTACGACGCTTCGAAGAACGGGGTGATGTTAGCTTCACCGGGGAACGTGTACTCACCATAGGTGAAGACGTTGTAGGTTTCCTGCTTCGGCGTGAAGACCACGTCCTGCTCAACCGCGTTGGTGTTGAGGAGTGCGAAGTCAACGTCGCGAACACCGTTACCATCGGCGTCGACCGGGTTACCAAAGGCGTTCAGCGATTCCGAGAAGAACGGGATACCCGTGTTACCCGGAACTTGGTTGCCGTTGATGTTGGTGACGCCGTAGTTCACGGGGTCAAAGTAGATGAAGCCGACGCGGGTGTTGGCCGGCTGAATACGACCAACGAGACCCTGAATTTTACAGGGCTGCTGCGAAAGGCCGATGGCGCCGCCGCTCTGAGTGCGTGCGACAGCGTCGGTACGCAGATCGGTGGTCAGGAAGTTGCCGTTCTGGTCGACTTCATAGTGCGTGTTACAGCCCGAAAGGAACGGGCGGTCGCGAACTAGCACTTCGTCAACACGGCGATATTCTGCGCCGATACCGAAAACGCCGCGGTCGGTGGTGAAGCCCCACGCGCCGCTGACCGTGAAGTCATGGCCCGCGCCTTCTTGGTTGATGTCACCGTTGACCTGCAGTTCGAGACCATCGAAGTCCTTACGAAGAACGGCGTTCACAACGCCGGCAACCGCGTCCGAACCGTAAACCGACGACGCGCCGTCAAGCAGCAGGTCGAAACGGTCAACAAGAGTTGCCGGGATCAGGTTGATCGACGGGTTGGAAGGCGCGCCTTCCGTACCCAGCGGCGCCAGACGGCGGCCGTTGACAAGAACGAGAGTACGGCTGGCGTCAAGACCACGAAGGTTGATGGTCTGCGAACCCGGGCCGTTGTCGAGAACGAAGCCCTGGAAGGTCGCGTCAATCTGCGTACCCGAAGCGGCTTCTGAACGCTGAAGGATCTGAGCGGGGTCAAACGCGCCGATCGCTTGTTGGTTTTCGGTGCTGATCACCTGAAGCGGCGAAATCGAAGAGTAGGTGTCGCGGACAATACGCGAACCAGTAACCGTGATACGGCCAGCTTCGCTTTGACCGCTGGCATCGGTCGAAACGTCGACCTGCTCTTCTTCCTCTTCAGGCTGCTCATCGCCTTCTTGATCCTGCGCGGCGACGGGGCCGGCAATCACAAACGCGAGAGCGGATGCGGAGAAGGCAAGCGCCTTCAAGGAATTGGTGTGAAATGTCTTCATGATGACTCCAGTTGCGACAACCGGAACTTTCATCGCGTCAAAGCAAGATCCACGCGAATCACGTGAATCAGCCCCCTTCTTGATCGCGAATTAGCCCCTGCGATGACGGTTTAGTGCAATAGCGACTTTTTGAAGTCAAAGCGGCTTACCGCATTGCCGCAATTTTCGCGGGGCTGTGACGTTAATCACACATACAGAATCTGGCGTTGGAACGAATTGTCATCACAGATGGGGTATTCGTGTAATTATGTTGCGTCTAATTGAAATAAGGCGCATTTCACGCCCCCAAGTCAAAATAGTGACGTGGAATGGACACGCCCGGCATTGAGCGCCAAACGTGTCCTGAGTCGTCATTCGTCGACGATCATCTGCAGTTCGCCGTCCCCTTCGTCGATCTTCACCGTAGTTCCATCGACCACGGTTCCTTCGAGCAGCATCTCGGCCAGCGGATCCTGCAGGTAACGCTGCACCGCCCGCTTCAAGGGACGCGCGCCATAGACCGGATCGTATCCGACACGCCCCAGCCAACGCAAAGCGGCCTCGGTAAGGTCGAGCGTGATCTTGCGATCGTTGAGCAGCTTCTGAACGCGCTTGACCTGAATCGCGACGATCGGCGCCATGTGCTCCATCGCCAGACGGTGGAACAGGATGATCTCGTCCAGTCGGTTGAGGAATTCGGGGCGGAAGTGCCCGCGCACGACATCCATCACCGCTTCTTCGACATCGGCCACTTTGCCATCGTCGGGCATATTGGCGAGGTGCTGGCTCCCTAAATTGGAAGTCAGGATGATCAGCGTGTTGGAGAAATCCACCACGCGCCCCTGTCCATCGGTGAGGCGACCATCGTCGAGCACTTGCAGCAGCACGTTGAAGACATCGGTGTGGGCTTTCTCAACCTCGTCAAACAAGACTACCTGATACGGACGGCGACGCACGCTCTCGGTGAGCACCCCGCCCTCATCATAGCCGACATAGCCCGGAGGCGCGCCGATCAGCCGTGCGACCGAGTGTTTCTCCATAAACTCAGACATATCGATGCGGACCATCGCCTGGTCATCGTCAAACAAGAAGCCCGCGAGCGCCTTGGTCAGCTCGGTTTTGCCGACGCCGGTCGGCCCGAGGAACAGGAACGAACCCAAAGGACGTCCCGGATCCTGCAGACCAGCGCGTGCGCGGCGAACGGCTTTCGAAACGGCTTGAATCGCGTCCTTCTGACCGATCACGCGCTTGCCAAGGATGTTCTCCATGTCGAGCAGCTTCTCGCGCTCGCCTTCCATCATCTTGTCGATCGGGATGCCGGTCCAACGGCTGACAACGCTGGCGATATCCTCCTCGGTTACTTCCTCGCGCAGCAGAGCGTCTTCGTTGAGATCTTCGGCTTCGGCCAGCCGCTTCTCCAACGCGGGGATGGTGCCGTAAGACAGCTCTCCGGCCTTGGCGAGGTCACCGGAACGTTGCGCCTGTTCGAGTTCCAGCCGCGCGGCGTCGAGCTCTTCCTTGATCTTGCCTTCGGCTTCGATCTTGTCGCGCTCATTTTGCCATCGTGTGGTGAGCTCAGTCGATTCCTGCTCCAGTTCGGCGAGCTCTTTCAGCAGGCTCTCCAAGCGTTCCCTGGACGCCGCGTCGTCTTCTTTTTGAAGCGCGGATTCTTCGATCTTCAGCTGGATGATCCGACGGTCGAGCGTTTCGATTTCTTCGGGCTTCGATTCCACTTCCATACGGATGCGGCTCGCGGCCTCGTCCATCAGGTCGATGGCTTTATCGGGCAGGAAGCGGTTCTGGATGTACCGATCCGACAGCCGCGCGGCGGCGACGATGCTGCCATCCGTGATGCGCACGCCGTGGTGCAGCTCGTATTTGTCCTTGATGCCGCGAAGGATGCTGATCGTATCCTCAACGCTCGGCTCTTCAATATAGACCGGCTGGAAACGCCGTTGGAGCGCGGGGTCCTTCTCGACATATTTCTGATACTCATCGAGCGTGGTCGCGCCGATACAGTGCAGCTCGCCGCGAGAAAGCGCGGGCTTGAGCAAGTTGGAGGCGTCCATTGAGCCTTCGCTCGCACCCGCTCCGATCAGCGTGTGCATCTCATCAATGAACAGGATGATGTTGCCATCGGCGTGACGGACCTCGTCAAGGATCGTCTTGAGCCGCTCCTCAAACTCGCCGCGATACTTCGCACCCGCGATCAACGCGCCCATGTCGAGCGACATGAGCGTGCGCCCTTTAAGGCTATCAGGCACGTCGCCATTAGCGATGCGCAGCGCGAGGCCTTCGGCAATCGCGGTCTTACCCGTGCCGGGCTCCCCGATAACAGCGGGGTTGTTCTTGGTCCGACGCGCCAGGATCTGGATGGTGCGGCGAATTTCCTCGTCGCGCCCAATAACCGGGTCAAGCTTACCGTCGCGCGCCGCCTGCGTCAGGTCGCGGGCGAATTTCTCCATCGCGTCGTAATTGCTTTCCGCGTTGGCGCTGTCGGCTTTCTTGCCTCCGCGCAGGTCTTCGATCGCGGCGTTGAGGCTCTGCGGGGTGACACTCGCCGCCTTCATCGCATCGGCGGTCGCGCCCGGTGCCATGGCGAGCGCTGTGAGCATCCGCTCCACCGCAACGTAACTGTCACCCGCTTTCTCGGCGAGGGTCTCTGCGTTGTCGAGTGCGCGCACGGCATCGTTATCGAGGCCAGGCTGCTGTTGCGCTCCGCCGCCCGTGACC
The DNA here is from genome assembly GCA_039814925.1 of Pseudomonadota bacterium. Classification (GTDB taxonomy): domain Bacteria; phylum Pseudomonadota; class Alphaproteobacteria; order Sphingomonadales; family Sphingomonadaceae; genus Erythrobacter. Next base: position 179,417 of record JBCCAH010000009.1, on the reverse strand, counting down.
GCCGGGATTTTCCCCAAAGCCAGATCGACCGAGGCCGCCGCTTGTTTCGCGTCGCCGCCTGCGCGCTGGATCAGGCCAGCGGCCATGCCCTCTTCGTCTTCAAGCAACGCTTTGAGGATGTGGACCGGGCTGATCCGCTGGTGGTTCATGCGAATGGCGACGGTCAGCGCCGATTGCAGAAAGCCCTTCGCACGGTCGGTGAACTTTTCGAGATTCATGTGTCTAAAGACCCCTCACTAGGATAACCCGTCCAACATAGTGTTGCTAATTTGCAACACAAGGGTTTGGGAGCAATTTTCATGAACCAAGCCCTCCCCTCATTTGGTGTGTTACCTGACTAGGTGGGTGGCTCAAGACCTTTTGCAAGCGTGGCGAATAATCGGGTCGAGAAAGGGGCGCTTGACCCGGTGGCCTCACCCCGCAATTGTCAGCGCAATGAACTTTGAGAGAGATACGCCTGATGACATTCGCCAAACGCGCCGGGATCGGCATTGCCGTTCTGCTGGTCCTCGCCTTCGTCGTTCTCGCCACGTGGGAGCCGTTTTTGGCCAGCCCGGCCTCGGCGGCCTCGGGCAAGGCGTATCGAGCTGAGGTCATCCGCGACGATTACGGCGTGCCGCATATCTATGGAAAGACCGACGCCGATGTCGCCTTTGGCGTGGCCATCGCGCACGCGGAGGATGACTTTTTCACCCTGCAAGACGTCGCCGCCATGTCGCGCGGGCGCTATGGTGCGATTGCCGGTGAGGATGGGGCCAAGGTCGACTTTCTCTTCCATCTCCTCGACGCAGGGGGAGTGGCACAGCGCGAATATCCGAACCTTCCCGCCGATACCCGCGAAGTGTTCGAAGCCTACGCGGCGGGTCTCAACACTTACGCCGAACAGCATCCCGACGAAGTAAAGCTCACCAATCTCTTCCCGATCAACGGCGCGGATATCGCGGCCGGTTTTGTCTTGCGCCAGCCACTGTTCTTTGGCTTGGGCAATGTCGTGGGCCAGCTGGCCTCGGGCGAGCCGCTGCGCCGCGAGTTTGGCCCTGACATTCCGGGTTTCCCGCGCCCCGATCCGACTGCGGTTGAAGCGGGACCAACAGAAGAACCGGTAGAGGAAGAAGTCGCGCACACCGGCGGGCTCGTCGTGCCTTTGGGAGAGGAAGCCGACCATCTGGGATCGAACGCCTGGGCCGTGGCGCCTCAGAAAAGCGGTGGCCCCACAACCCTCATCTCAAACTCGCACCAGCCTCTGCGAGGCGGCGTGGCGTGGTACGAGTTGGCGGTTGAATCGGAAGAAGGCTGGCACATGACTGGCCCCAACTTTCCCGGCGTCCCTTTCCCCGTGATGGGTCATAACGAAAATTTGGGCTGGACCTACACGGTCAACCGCCCCGACCTTATCGATGTCTACAAACTTGAAATGGACGAAGCGGGCAAGCGTTATAAGCTCGACGGCGAATGGCGTGATCTGGAAACCAAACGCGTCATCCTGCCTGTGCGCATGGGGCCGGTGATCCTGCCCGTGATCCAGACCATCCATCGCAGCGTCCATGGGCCTGTCATCGAAAACGATAACGGCTTCTTTGCCGTGCGCTTCCCGCTGATGAACAGCGTGGCGCAATTAGACGCGTTCTATCGCCTGGGCAAAGCGACCACTATGGAAGAATGGATGGGCGTCTACGAACGCATGAAGATCACCAACTTCAACGTCCTGTACGCCGATCAGACCGGCAATATCGGATACATCTACAACGCCACCTTCCCCAACCGGCCTGCGCTTGAAGAGACAAAGGCCAATTGGCGCGGTGTGCTGGACGGATCGCGCTCGGACCTGATTTGGCAGGGGACAGTCGACTTTGACGCGATGCCCAAAGTCATCAATCCGGCCTCCGGCTGGCTCTACAACTCCAACAACGAACCCTTCACAGCCGCTGGCGAAGGCAGCGATTTGAAGCCAGAGGATTTCTCCCCAGTGCTGGGTATTGAGCGCAAGCAGACCAACCGATCGCGCCGCGCCTACAAGCTGATGAGCGAGGCCGAGGTGCTCGACCGCGCGACTTTAGAGGCGATCAAGTACGACACCGCCTATGAGCGCGCGAGCTACATCGACAAGATGATGACCGCGCTCGAAGGGTTTGAGGCGACCGGAGACCTCGCCGAAGCACGCGACCTGTTGCTAAGTTGGGATTACACCGCCGACAACGAAGGGTCGGCCGATGCGCTTTCGTACCTGATGGTGCGCGACTTCATGTCGGCTGAGTATCAGAACAAGGGCGCCTATCCGGACATTCGCGAATTGCTGCAAAAGTCCGTCGATCACCTCAACACCCACTTTGGCCGGATTGATCCACCAATGTCGGACCTCGTCCGGTTGCGGCAAGGCGACGTTGACCTCCCGCTTGACGGCGGGTCGGACACGCTGCGCGCGGCCACAACCTGGCGCGAAGAAGAGGATGGACGGCTTAGCCTGGTTCACGGCGACAGCTTTATCCAGTGGGTCGAATGGCCCGCGCCCGGTGCTGATGGCGAGAGACGCGTGTTCTCCCGCTCGATCCAGCCTTTCGGCCAAGCCACCACGCGCCCCGACAGCCCGCACTACACCGATCAGATGCAGCTCTATGTCGATCACAAGCTCAAACCGGTCCGTTTTTGGCGGGAGGACGTCGAAGCCAACGCCAAGCAACGTTATGTGGTTGAAGCGAACTGACACTGGTGTAAACAACCAGACGAGGCCGCCGAGATCGTCGGGATCATCGTCGCGCCCCACAGTTCAAAATTATCCCTAGGGAGAGTAAAAATGTCAGTAGCCGGAACCTTCAACACCACCGTCAAAAGCCCGATGGGCGACCAGAGCGGTACGCTCACCATCGAAGACAACGGCGACGGCACCTTCAAAGGCAACATGGCCGGCGGCATGGGTTCGATGGATATCGAAACCGGCACCGTGGATGGAAACACGATCAAGTGGTCGATGAATATGACCGTTCCAATGCCGATGACGCTCGATTGCGAAGCGACCGTTGATGGCGACGCCATCACCGGCAACGTCAACGCAGGCGCGTTCGGCGCGATGCCACTTTCGGGCACACGCGCCTAAACCCACAGGGTTACACCAAAGAAAAAGGGCCGTCGGGAGCGATCCCGGCGGCTTTTTTCTGTTCTGAGAATGTTGCCGCGGTGGCCGCAAATCCTACGCGCCGTCGGTAATCCAGCCAGGCTCCAGCTCCGCCGGTTCTTCAGCCTCGGCAGCCAACTCAGCTTTCACATCGATCACCCGATCGCGGTCGTATGCGAGCACGCCTTCAATCGGGGCCATGCGGCTGATCATCTTGCGGTAGAAGTTGTTGATCTTCCCAACCGCAAAGAATTCGGGGATGCTTGTCGATTGTCCTTGCAGCGACGGGGGAACATCATACGTCACCGCTTCCGATTGCTCGGGCAATTTCACCGTCATTGACGAAATCGCCATGGGTTGGACGATATCCAGCGGCGGAGCGGTGGGGTCCTCCTCCCACTTCGGCATGGCGTATAGCGAGTTGCCTAGGTTTGTGATTTCTCCCGCGCGCACCTCGAACTTGATGGTTCCCATGCAGTAGCATTGACCGACATACCCATCACCGGGCGTCAAGAAGACCGGCCCGTACCAGGTATACATTCCCGGCTCGATCTCCTCGAGATAGGTATAGGTGCCATCGCCTTTGCTGAACACGTCATCCGGGCCGAAATCAATGGCCATGAACTGTTCAATCGGAACGATACGGAATTCTTCGCGGACCGGTTGTACGGGTTCCTTCGGCATCGGCCTGTCGGTTTTCGGCTTTTCCAAACGTTTCCGATATCGCGCGTAGTCCTTTTCATAGCGCTCGGTGGCTTCGGCAAAGGCCTCTTCATACGCCTCCTGATACCGCGCAATGTCCTCCTCATTAGGTTCCTTGATCAAGGTCCCAGCCCAGCGCGTCGGCATCGTCAGGAGAAGATAGCCCTTATCATCAAGGATCGTCTCTTTGCCCTCGATGAAGTTGTCTTCATCGATCGGGCGTGCCTGCGCTACCGTGGCCAAGGCCCCAATCGCAACAAGCGCCAAAGTCGCGCCCTTGAAACTCGTCTTTCTCATCGCGCGAGAACCTCCTGTTGTGGCTTCGGCCCCGAGGCAACTTTGGCCTGTTTCATAAAAGCGGCTTCGCGAATTGCATCGTCTTCGCGGCCCCCGCCTTCTTCAAAGTTAAAGGTTTTCCAGAGCTTCTTGGGAACGCCGTACCGCTGATAGCCCTTGAACCCCATGCAATTGCGCATGTTAATCCGGCGCAGCGCGCGGCGTTCTGACGATCCATATAGCGCGTCAGCAATCGCGTATCCGATGGCGCTTCCGATCACTCCGCCAATCGCTCCGGCCATGCCGTACTGATTGACGTAATACCCGGTGTAGGGTTCGGCATCGCGCGTGTAGGCCGCGAGCCCGCTCGAGAGCGCGTCGCACTCGGAAATGTCGGCAAACGCCTCTTCAAAGCTCGTTTCGTCGCGGTGGAAATAATAATACTTCTTGAAGTCCTTCACCTTGGCCTTGCGCATATCAAAGCCAAGCGTCGGCATCTCAACCGCCGCGATTTCTTCGTCTGTGAAGGCCCGGATTTCCGGTTCGTCCACCACGCTTTGCGCCTGCGCCGCCCCTGCCAGTGGCAAGAGCAGCGGCAAAAGCCGATACGCCAATTTCATAGATGCGCCCCTTTACGTCCCTGTCCGCATTCCTAGCAAAGCGAACTCGGTCTGCAAGCCAGCTTTTGCCAGTTATGCCAAGCGTATAGGAGCGCGGGTTAGCCCAGTTTAGGCTTCGGGACCTGATTGGCCACCTACAGGTACGCTTTGCCGCTCATGGCGGTCTTCAGCAAAAATGGATCTCTTCCACGACGTGACTCTGAGGCACCCCCCAATGTGGTGGCTAATGCAGCGTGCTTCCACTCTTGTCTTTGTCTGCCTTCCATAGGCTGTAGGCATCGGATCGGAGGCGTGGCTCTCCAAAGGCGGCGACGAGGTATTCGAGATCCGTCAGGTCGGCGTTCTCGGCCTCAAAATCCGGCCCCATTTCGGGAAGATCATAATACTGACGATAGTAGCCATAGTTTCCGCGCAGTTCATCCTGGTCGTACTCTTCCTCGGTGAGAAACAGATCGCTCCCGACATACAGGTCCAGTTGCTCCATCAGTGTATCACCAGGATGCTCGACACGCGCTTGTCTGGTGCCAAAGGGACCACACAGCGCTCGAGGGAGTTTGAACAGATCGGTCGCCTTGCCTTGCCGAATAACCGCCTGCACAGGATCGGCGAATTGGGCCAGAGGATAGCGATCCTGATGAAGCTCGGCCTTACGGTAAAATCCGCGCTCGTAATTCTCGATCACCGCTTGAGTGACTTCGCAATAGGTGTAGCGGCCTTCGCTCAGCGCGTAGTCGGGTGCCGATAACCAGAACAGCCAAGCGGCCACGGCCCGATCGCATGCGGGATCAGCCAGCATTTCCAGGAAGATGCCATCGCAATCATCCCAGTTTGCACGGCGAACAAACATCAACCACGTGTCTTGCGGCTGCTGTTTCAGCCATTCCCAACGCTCAATCGCGAGGCCATCCAGCCGCCAATTGTCCGAGGAGGTCATAGGTGGAGGCTATCCCAGCTTGTCCTTGAGGATCTGGTTGACCACCTGCGGGTTGGCCTTGCCTTTCATCGCTTTCATGGTCTGACCCACAAAGAAGCCGAACAGTTTGTCCTTGCCGCCTTTGTACTGTTCGACCTTGTCCTCGTTATTGGCGAGAATGTCGTCGATGGCGGCTTCGATCGCGCCGGTGTCGGAAACCTGCTTGAGCCCTTCGGTGTCGGCGATTTCGTCGGGTTCGCGGCCGGTTTTAAGGACGATCTCAAAAATCTCCTTGGCCTGACCGCCGCTAATCTCGCTTTTGGCCTGCATGGCAAGGATGCTGGCCTGACGCTCGGCGGTGGCGTGGCTGACGTCGGCCTCGTCGCCGATGGACTTAATCACGCCCGGCGCCACGGAAAGCGCCCAGTTGGCGACTTGGGTGGCGACGTCTTTCTCGCTCTTGCCCGTGGCTCCAGCCGTGGCGGCTAGAAGGCTTTCGAAGCGAGCAAAGGTCTCAACCTCTGCGGTCAGTTCGCGCGCGTTGTATGAGGTGAGGCCCAGCTCTTCCTCGTACCGGGTGCGCTTGGCGTCCGGCAGTTCAGGCAGCGAGGCGCGGCATTCCTCGAGGAAGTCATCCTCAAGCACCACGGGCAGCAGGTCCGGATCGGGGAAGTAGCGGTAATCGTGCGCGTCTTCCTTTGACCGCATCGTGCGCGTCGTGCCGGTGGCGACGTCGAACAGGCGCGTTTCCTGATCGACTGTGCCGCCTGACTCCAGAACATCGACCTGCCTGTTGGCTTCGTATTCGATGACCTGCATCACAAAGCGAACCGAGTTCACGTTCTTCGTTTCGGTCCGCGTGCCCAGTTCCTCGCCCGCTTTGCGCACGGAGACGTTGACGTCGGCGCGCATCGAGCCTTCTTCCATATTGCCGTCGCAGCTTCCGACATAGCGCAGGATAGACCGCAGCTTACGCACATAAGCGCCCGCTTCGGCCGGCGAGGTCATATCGGGGCGCGAGACGATTTCCATCAGCGCGACGCCGCTGCGGTTGAGATCGACATAGGACATGGTGGGGTGCTGATCGTGCATCAGTTTGCCCGCGTCCTGTTCAACGTGGATGCGTTCAATCCCGATCACTTTGTCTTCAGGAATGCCGTGCTTTTCATCCGCTTCGATCAAGAGCTGCCCCTCGCCCACGATGGGGTGATAGAGCTGGCTGATCTGATAGCCCTGCGGCAAATCGGCGTAGAAGTAGTTCTTGCGGTCGAAACGCGACCAGGCGTTGATCTCGGCCTCGATCGCCATGCCGGTGCGAACCGCCTGACGGATGCATTCCTTGTTGGGCACGGGCAGCATGCCGGGCATCGCCGCGTCGACGAGGGACACCTGGCTGTTGGGCTCCGCGCCAAAGGTGGTGTCAGCGCCCGAAAACAGCTTGGATTTCGAGGTCACCTGCGCGTGAACCTCAAGGCCGATCACGACCTCCCAATCGCCGGTTTGTCCCTGGATGCGGTAGTCACTCATTCTATCGTCTCTTTTCCCATGCGCTCCTTCGAAGGCAGGAGCCCAGATGCGTTAGGGCAGTCCTTCGCCGCCCTGGGCTCCGGGTCAAGCCCGGAGCGCACTTGACCGCTAGCCCTCGTTTTCCTCATCACGGATAACCTTGCCGTCCTTATCAAAGCGCGCTTCGCCGTGGTCGATGGTTTTGGAGAGATACATCACGACCCCCGCCAGCCCCACAAAGCAGAGCATGAAGATGGTCGCGTAGATGATCTCGCCGATCATCTTGCATCCTCATAAGGGGGCAATTGCTTGCCCGTCTCGCTGTCGAAGCGCGCCTCACCCGCTTGAAGCCGGTCCTCCAACTTTTTGAAGAACCTGCTGAACAGGATTATCGCCAGTCCGAAGCCCAAGGCGATGGCGACGCTTTGCCAGCCATACTCCCACGGCGGATACTTGATCAAAGAGGCAATCACGTAGAGCGCCCAGCCAATCCAAAACCAGTGCTTGCGTGTCACCACCACTTCTCCGGCGCGTGGTCGAACCCGGCGCGCTGTTGGATCGCAAGGCCGGCGTTGAGAACGGTCTGTTCATCGAAAGCCTGTCCGACCAGCTGAAGCCCAAGCGGCAATCCATCGGCGGTCATCGTCGCGGGCACGCTCATCGCGGGCAGGCCTGCAAGGCTTGCGGGCACGGCGAAGACGTCGTTCAGATACATCGTCAGCGGGTCTTCGTTGAGGCTGCCGAGCGGGAAGCTGGCCGTGGGCGTCGTTGGCGCGAGGATAAGGTCGCACTTTGCCCAGGCGTTCTTGTAATCCTGCGCGACCAACGCGCGCACCTTTTGCGCTTGGTTATAGTACGCGTCGTAAAAGCCGGCCGAGAGCACATAGGTGCCGATCAACACGCGGCGCTTCACCTCGTCGCCAAAGCCCGCTTCGCGCGTTTCGGCGTACATGTCCTGCAGCCCAGCGCCCTCAGGCAGTTCGCGAAGACCGTAGCGCACGCCGTCATAGCGCGCGAGGTTCGACGACGCCTCCGCCGGGGCGATGATGTAGTAGGCAGGCAGCGCGTATTTGGTGTGCGGCAGAGAGATGTCGACGATCTCGGCGCCCGCGTCTTTCAGCCATTCCTTGCCCTGCTCCCACGAAGCGAGGATTTCGTCCGAGGTGCCTTCCATCCGGTATTCGCTCGGAATGCCGACGCGCTTGCCTTTGAGGTCGGCGGAAAGCGCCGCTTCCCAATTGGGCACGTCCATCTGGAGGCTGGTTGCGTCCTTGGGGTCAAAGCCCGCCATCGCGCCCAGCATGATCGCGCAATCCTCGACACTGCGCGCCATCGGACCCGCTTGGTCGAGCGAGGAGGCAAACGCCACCACGCCCCAGCGCGAACAGCGGCCATAGGTCGGCTTGATCCCGCAAATGCCTGTGAAGGCGGCGGGCTGGCGGATCGAACCGCCGGTATCGGTGCCGGTTGCAGCGGGCGCGATACGCGCCGCCACGGCGGAGGATGATCCTCCGGAGGAACCACCGGGGCTCATGGGGTCGCTAGCATAGATCCCATCGTGTGGTTCACACTGCACGAGCAATTCAGCCCCTTGCGTTTGCACGAAGTCGTTACGATCGTCGGCGGTATTAAACCTAGCAATTTTGCGCCAGGGCGAGGAGACATTGCCGAAATACGAGGTCTCGTTCGAAGAGCCCATGGCAAACTGGTCAAGGTTGAGCTTGCCCAGCATCCCCGCGCCCGCGTCCCACAGGTTTTGGCTGACGGTGCTTTCGTATTCGGGCTTGAACCCTTCGAGGATGTGGCTGGCCGCCGTGGTCAGCACGCCGGTGGTGGCGAACAGGTCCTTCATGCCGATGGGCACACCGCCCATTGCGCCCAGCTCTTCGCCCGCCGCGCGCTTGGCGTCGGTCGCGTCGGCGGCGGCGAGCGCGTGGTCGGGGGTGGTAACAATAAAGGCGTTGAGGCTCGCGGCTTCGGCCACGGCGGCGTTGAACGCCTCGGCCACTTCGCGTGCGGTGAAGTCGCCGCCCGCCACACCGTCACGGATCGCTTTGACGCCGAGTTTGGTAAAGTCAGTCATTCTACCTGTGAGTCCCCGCGAAGGCGGGGACCTTGTGCCACACGCGCTTCGCCAAATTGTAAAAGGTCCCCGCCTTCGCGGGGACGCGCAATTGAAACGGTCTAACTATTCAATAACCTTGGGCACGCCGAAAAAGCCGTGTTCGGCCGCCGGGGCATTCGCGAGCACCGCGTCACGCTTGCCGCCGCCCGTTTTGGGATCGGCGTCCACTTCGTCGGCACGCAGGCGCAGCGTGTTTTCGATCACAGCCGACATCGGCTCCACGCCGGTCACATCGACTTCGCCCAACTGCTCCACCCAATCGAGGATGTTGTTTAGCTCTGGCACCATGCGGTCGAGCTCATCCTCGCTCATATTGATGCGAGCGAGCCCCGCGATTTTGGCAACGTCTTGTTTGGTCACGGACATGAGAGGATGTGTCCTTGGTTGGTTTTACTGGCCCAGGCCCGGAGGTGGTGCAGGGTTGTTGCGTTCAAAAGCTTGCTGGTTGATCGCCATGCCTTCTTCGAACTGCGCCTTGTCGATAATATCGATCACTTCAAGCTCAAAGGTCAGGTCGGCGCCCGCTGGGATCGGCGAACCGGGACGCGGCTGGTCGCCATAACCCAGGGCCGAGGGGATATTGAGCTTATAGGTGCCGCCCTTCTTCACATGCTGAAGGCCTTTGAAGAAGCCATCGACGGTCGCGCCCTGTTCGACGGGAAACGGCGTACCATCATCGGGGAAAACACCTTGGGCGGGCCACGGGATCGGCTGCGATTCGTCGAATTGCGTGCCATCGGCAAGGAAGCCCTTGTAGTTGACGAACACCACTTGGCCCTCCGTGGCCATTTCGCCCGTGCCTTCGACCAGCGTTTCGATGGTCAGCTTGCCAGCTTTGCCGCCTTCGGGAGTGGCAGCGACGGTTTCGATGACCTTCACATCACCCCATTCAATCGGAGCGGCGGCCACGGCCAACCCCGCGCCGATGGCGACAGCACCAGCCACGCCAAGCCAAAGTTTGGTGAGCGAGCCCTCAGCAACGGGCTTCAATGGAACGCGTGTGATTTCAGTCATAGTTGATCCCTGAATGATGAAGCGCCAACGCCCCTCGCGAACGCTATCAGTCAAAAAACCCAGCGCGCAGCAAAAAGGGCGCGAGAGTCATCGTGTCTCACGCCCTCTTGGCGTATCCGTTTTCGTGTTTCAAGCGGTACATCAACGCCTCTTGCGCGAACCGCCCGAACAACCGGCTTACTTGATGCCGTCGCGCTCCATGCGCTTCCGCTCAAGCTTGCGCGCACGGCGCACAGCGGCGGCCTTTTCGCGGGCGCGCTTTTCGCTCGGCTTTTCGTAGTGGCGACGCAGTTTCATTTCGCGATACACACCTTCGCGCTGAAGCTTCTTTTTCAGGGCACGAAGAGCTTGATCTACGTTGTTATCGCGAACCATGATTTGCATACAGAATCACTACCTTATCTAAACAAACGAGCAGAGCCCCGCTGGTTGCTAACGCGGGGATGCGCGGAAAAATTGACGCAAAAAAGGGCGCGAATCTGTCGGCAAGGCCGCCCGGATCGCGCTCTTGATGGCACCCCATTAGCCATTTGCGGCGATTTTGGCAAGGATATTGGTCTGAAACACAGCGCTAGGCAGCGACCGCTTGCCTCGTTATGGGCTGCTCCCATGTCCGCTGCTCCCCTTTCCCCTGTCTTGGCCTGCGCGCTTGTTGCGTTGGGAGGTGCCGTGGGATCGGTGGCGCGCTATCTTCTGGGCAAAGCCATGTTGGGCCTGTTCGCGCAGCAAAGCTTTCCTTGGCCGCTGCTTACCATCAACACGCTTGGTTCATTGGTTATGGGACTGTTGTTCGGATGGTTCTATCTCAACGATGGAGGCACGGAGAGCCAGCGATTGCTCTTTGCCGTCGGAATGCTTGGAGGCTTCACGACGTTCAGCGCCTTCAGCCTGGAGATCATTCTGTTGATCCAGCGCGGGGCGTTTGGCCTCGCTCTCGCATTTGTGCTCGCTTCAGTTTTGGCCGGCGTAGTGGGCTTGTACACGGGCCTTATTATCATGGGGCCAGGCCGATGAGCGCGAACGATCACAAGGTGCGGCAGTTCACCGTCTCGGATGACGATGACGGCGTTCGGCTTGACCGCTGGTTCAAACGCAACCTGCCGCAGATCGGCTTTGCGACCGTTTCGCGTTGGGCGCGGACGGGACAGGTTCGCGTCGATGGCAAACGCGCCAAGCCTGAAGACCGCCTGAGCGCGGGCCAGACCCTTCGCGTTCCGCCGGGCGGCGAGAACCAGCCGGGCGGTAAGAAGCCGCGCCAACGCCGCGAGCTCACACCCGAAGACGTGGCCGAAGCGCGCGGAATGGTGATCCGCGAAACGCCAAGCGCCCTTGTGCTCAACAAGCCTCCGGGCCTCGCCACACAAGGCGGTTCCAAAACCAATCGCCACGTTGATGGCTTGCTGGACGCGTTCGTTGAGGATGACGAGACACCGCGCCCACGCCTCGTCCACCGTTTGGACAAGGATACGTCGGGCGTCCTCTTGATCGCGCGCACGCCGGGCAGCGCGGCGGCCTATTCCAAACGCTTTTCCGGACGCAGCGCGCGCAAAGTTTACTGGGCTTTGGTGGTTGGCCGCCCCGAGGTCAGCGAAGGTACCATCGATGCCCCCCTCGCCAAGCAGCCGGGCACGGGCGGCGAGAAGATGCACGTTGACGAGGAGAACGGACAGAGCGCCAAGACCCGATACCGCGTCATCGACCGCGCGTCGGACAAAGCCGCCTGGGTGGAGCTTGAACCGCTCACCGGGCGCACCCACCAGCTGCGCGTCCACATGGCCGCGATTGGCCACCCGATCGTGGGCGATGGCAAATATGGTGGGCGCGATGCGTTTTTGACCGGCGCGATCAGCCGCAAGATGCACCTGCACGCGCGCCGCCTGATCATCTCCGAACCCTCCAACACGGCGGCAAAGGGAACGGCGGGCGGCAAGCTGGATGTAATCGCCGAACTGCCCGAACATTTTGCCGCCAGCATGGAGGCGCTCGGCTTTGAAGAATCGCAGTCCGACGCCGCCCCCATGCGCAACGAAGCGCCCGAACGTACGCCCGCGGAAAAGAAACAGGCCGCGCGCCAGCACGCCAAGCAATATCGCAAATCGCGCCGAGGCGAACGCCGCACCCGCGCCACATCGGCGGAGACCGCTCAAAAGAAAGCTAAGGCCAAAGCAAAGCCCAAGGGCAAGCCTAAAGGTCGCCGCTGATGCACCCCAACCCCGCTTTTCGCGAGGCTGACAGCGAGCGCCTCGAAGCGATTATCTCCGAAGTCGGGTTTGGGATGGTGTTTCTGACCACGCCCGATGGGCCGCGCGTGGCGCATGTCCCGGTCTTGTCCGATGGGAATGGCGACATTCGCTTTCACCTAGCGCGCTCCAACGCCTTGACGCCTTATCTGGAGGGCGCGCGGGCGCTGATCACCGTGAATGGCCCCGATGGCTATGTCTCGCCGCGTTGGTATGACAACCGCGATACGGTGCCGACTTGGGATTACGCCGCGATTGAGATGGAAGGGGCCGTTCGCACGTTGTCCGACGACGAGTTGGAGCGCTTATTGCACGACGTGATCGAGACATTCGAGGCGCGTTTGGATGGCGAACCGTGGCTCGCCTCGGAAGCGTCGGAGAAAGTGTGGTCAGGCCTGTTTCGCGGGATCACCGGTTTTTCGATGCGGATCGAAGCATGGCGCCCAACTTTGAAGCTCTCGCAGAAGAAGAGCGCCCACGAACGCGCGCGCATCGCAGCCGGTGTTGAAGCGGCGGGTAAACCGGATCTCGCGCGCTGGATGCGTGAGTTCGCACCATGAAGCTAGCCGTGTTCGATTGCGACGGTACGCTGGTCGATGGACAGGCCGATGTGTGCTGGGCGATGCGCCGTGCGTTTGAGCGCGCCGACCTGGCACCGCCAGAGGACAACATCGTGCGTCGCATGGTAGGCCTCAGCCTTCCGATCGCGATCCGCGAACTCGCGCCCGATCTTGAAGAAAACCGGCAGCGAGCCGTCGTCGAATTCTACAAATCCAGCTATCGCGCGCGCCGCGAAGAAGGGCTGCTGGACGAACCGCTCTACGATGGGATTGCAGAGCTGCTGCATTCGCTACGCGACGATGGCTGGAGCCTTGCGGTCGCCACCGGCAAATCGGATCGCGGGCTTCAGGCGTGCCTAACCAGCCATGGCCTCATCGACCTGTTCGTTTCGCTCCAGACCGCTGATCGTCATCCATCGAAGCCGCACCCCGCTATGCTCGAAGCGGCCCTGTTCGAAGCCGCCGCTCAGCCGAGCGATTCCGTCATCATCGGCGACACCAGTTTCGACATCGATATGGGCCGTGCGGCTGGTGTTACGGCCATTGGTGTCGCCTGGGGCTATCACACCCCACAAGAACTCATCCAATGCGGCGCAGTCGGCGTGGCGGACAGCGTTGCACAATTGAGGCAAATCCTGCGAGAAACGCTGTGAACACTCCGACTGTATCGCCTGAGGAAGCGCAAGCGCGTCGCCGCTACATGACCATGAACGCCGCCCGTTTTGGAGGCATCGCGGTGACCATCATCGGATTGCTGGCCGTGCGCGAAGTTCTGCCCCTGCCCTATGCGCTAGCGGTCGTTTTGGTGCTCGCCGGGATTGGCGGTTTCTTCTTTGGTCCGCCGCTTTTGGTGAAGCGCTGGAAGGCAAAGGACCGCGCCAACGGAGAGGCTGAATGAAGCGTTTCTACGACACGGTCAGCACGCGCGAACAAGAGGACGGGTGGCAGGTAACGCTGGATGGCCGCGGGCTGAAGACCGTGCGGGGCACGCCGCAGCTGTTGCCGACGCAAGGGCTTGCGAACACGCTGGCAAGCGAGTGGGATATCGAGGGCGAGGAGCTGGACCCCGCCGCCTTTCCGATGCGCGATATGGCGGATTACGCGATAGATATCGTCTCGCAGACGAAGGAAGAAGTGGCGGAAAAGCTCCTCACCTTCGCCGACACGGATACGCTGCTTTATCGCGCCGACCCCGACGAAAAGCTCTACCCACTGCAGCAAGACATATGGGAGCCAATCGTGACCGCCTTTGAAGCGCGTGAAGGCGTCCGCTTCAAACGGGTTTCGGGGATCATGCATGTCGAGCAGGACCCGGCGATAATGGACACACTGCGCGCTCGCCTTTGCGCGCTCGATCCCTTCGCGCTGGCCGCCTTGGAAGCGATGACTAATCTGGCCGCCTCGTTGACCATTGGACTTTCGGCCCTCGAGCCGGACGCGGACATTGGCCAATTATGGCACGCAGCGAGTCTGGAAGAAGAGTGGCAAGCGGATGAGTGGGGCCGCGACGACGAGGCGGAAGAGCGCCGCGCCAAACGCACGGACGATTTCAAGCGAGCGAGCGAGTTTGCGAGGCTGGCCCGAGCCTAAAGGCTCAACCCTATTGCATCATCCAGTCAGCGACTTCGCCGGCGACCTGATTGACCGCGCGGTTGAGCGCCGGGCCAACTGATCCGGCCTCCGCCACAACACCGCCTTCGCGAGCCTCGAACCGGCGGGTGACCGCGCCGCCGAGCGAGTCCGAACGCACCGCGTCATAACGCACGACAACCTCACCCGAAGGCGCGTCATAGCCAAGCTCAATCAGAGTTCCGCGCAGGAAGGTGCCCGCGCGCAGCGGCGTATCGTCGCTATCCAGCACAAGCGGCGCCTTATCGCCAGCGCGCGCGCGCAGTGTCTCGCCGACAACACGGCGGAACAGGCGCGCGGGCTTGTCGATCCAGATTGCGTCTTCGAGATAGGCGATCTCGGTCGCGGATACATTGACCGGCACGCGCAGCACGTCGAGCTTTGCCGGAACCTCCGGCGTCAGCACCGCGATCGCGCCCGCCATATCCTCACCGCCTGCCTCAGCGCTCGAACCCACCGGCGCGGTCGCTTCAGAGGAGAGGGTTAGCAGGCTCTCCGGCACTTCGACGCCAAGGCTCACACAACCCGAAAGCGCCAGAGCCAATCCGGCGGTCAGACCTGCGAACAAGCCTTTGCGTGTGGTGTTCAAGACTGTCACCGCCCTACCCCTTATTCCTTGTATTCCGGCAGCGCCCGACCACCCAGAACCGAGCCCACGCCTTCACTTTCGAGCTTTTCAGTGATCTTACGCAGCGCGCGGCTCGTAGCCCTCAAATCCTGCAACGTCGCCTCAGCCGATGGCAGTGTGCTTTCACGCAGTTGTGTTGCCGCCGGGCGCGATTCCTCAAGCGTCACCGCCAGGGTGTCGGCCGCCTTGGTCGCCGCAGCCAGCGTCTTCTTGAGGTCTTGCGTCAAAACCTTTGCATCCTGTTTGACAAACTCGTCGGTTGTCGCGGTCAGTGATTGCAGGCCATCCAACGTCTCGTTGAACTCGCCAATTGTGGTTTGGAAGGCGATCAGGTTGTTTTTGAGCTCCGGCGTCGCATCAGCCAGACCAGCGGTCAGTCGATCAGTATTGTAAAGGATGCGGGTGAGCTCTTCGCGGTTTTCCGAGCCCAACAGCAAGTTGAGGTTTTCCGCCAGCAGCGAAAGCCGCTCCAACAATTGCGGCGCGGAGCTTAGCAGCGCGTTGAAGCCGCTGTTTTCAGGCGGGATCACCGGTCGACCCTCGGGACAAGCGGTGGTTTCGCAGGTGATCGCGGGCGCATCCTTACGCGCGCCATCCAAGAGGATCGTCGCGACCCCGGTAAAGCTCGACTGAATGCTCGCGGTGGTGCCGACAAGGATGGGGATGCCCTCTTTCACCCGCACGCGCACGCGGACATATTCCGGGTCATCATCGGACAATGCGATCTCAGCCACTTGCCCTACAGGAACACCGGCAAAAGATACTTGGCTTCCCGAAGCAAGCCCGGACACCGATTGCTTGTAAAAGATATCGTATTCGTTCTGCGCGCCTTGGCCCAAGCGCGCAATCCACACGATCGCCGCGGCCAACGCCAGCAACAGCGCAAGCGTCACAAAGCCGACCCAAAGATGGTTGGCACGGGTTTCCATTACAGCAACTCCCCCTTCCCCAACTTCTCTATGGCCGCGAAACAGCCGGACTGTCTATTGCGTTTTCCGATCACCAACATCGCCGACGCGCGATTTTCTATGGACATCATCCGGCCCCTCCATTGTCCTGAGACGCTTTAGCCGCGCGCCCGCGTACGCCTTGGAAGTATTCGACAATCCAAGGATGCCGGGTCTCAATCAATTCGGGAATGGTGCCGACTGCCGTCACTTTTTTGTCTGCCAAGACCGCCACCCGGTCGCAGATTTCGTGCAGCGTATCGAGATCGTGTGTGATCAGGAAAACGGTGAGACCCAGCGTCTCTTTAAGCTCTTTGGTCAGTTGGTCAAACTTGGCCGCACCAATCGGGTCCAGACCGGCGGTGGGCTCGTCCAAGAAGAGCAATTCAGGATCCAGAGCCAGCGCGCGGGCGAGGCCAGCGCGTTTCTTCATGCCGCCCGAAAGCTCGCTCGGAAACTTGCCGATCGCGGTTTCGGGGAGGCCGGAAAGCAGCACCTTTGACCGTGCAATTTCAGCGCGTAGATCGGGGTGGAGTTCCGGGTAGAACTTTTTGAGCGGCACCTCGACATTCTCACCCACGGTGAGCGTCGAGAACAGCGCGCCGCCCTGAAACAACACACCCCAGCGGCAGCGCACGCCAATGTTCCGATCAGGATCAATGCCAGTGATCGTACGGCCCAGAACATCAATGCGTCCTGCGGTCGGGATTTGCAGCCCTATGATCGAGCGCATCATGACCGATTTACCGGTGCCGGATCCGCCAACGACGCCCAGGATTTCGCCCTTGCGGACCGTCAGATCGAGGCCATCGTGCACCCGGCTGGTACCAAACTGGTTGACCAGCCCTTCGATAACAATCGGCGGTTTATCCGAACCGCGCGCGTGATCGTCCGGGCCAGGTCGCACTTCGGGCAGTGGTTCAGGGAGGGAGGTTTGCTCGTTCATCCCCAACCCACTTCCGTGAAGAAGACCGCGAAGAACGCATCGAGCACGATCACCGCAAAGATCGCCGAAACTACGGCCATCGTGGTGCGCTTGCCCACTTCTTCGGAGTTACCCTCAACCCGCATGCCGTGATAGCAGCCCGCCATCGCGATGATCAGGCCGAAGACGGGCGCTTTGATCATGCCGACCCACACGTCATGGATTGGCACGACCTCCTGAATGCGAATCAGGAATGTGAAGAACGGAATGCCGAGCGCCAACTGCCCAACGACTGCGCCGCCCACAACGGCAACAACCGACGCGTAAAAGCCCAGCAGCAGCATCATAAAGGTGCAAGCCAGTATGCGCGGGATGATCAGCACCTCGGTCGGCGCGATGCCGATGGTGCGCATCGCGTCGATCTCCTCGGTCAGTTTCATCGTACCCAATTGCGCAGCAAAGGCGCTGCCCGAACGGCCCGCGACCATAATGGCGGTCATCAACACGCCCAATTCGCGCAAGGATATGCGTCCCACCAGGTTCACCGTCAGCGCTTCGGCTCCGAATTGTTCCAGCTGCACCGCCCCCTGCTGCGCGATCACTACGCCGATCAGAAAGCTCATCAAGCCAATGATGGGGAGCGAAGTGACGCCCACCTGCTCCATCTGAGCGACCAGCGCGCGGATGGGAAAATTCGATGGGTGCCGCGCCAGATTGCCAAAGCCGAGCATAACACGGCCCAACGCACCAACCACGCCGCGCACGCCCGAGCGCGCTTCGAAGACCTGCTGGCCCAGCGCCATAGGGACACGTTCCCAGACGGCATCTCTCTGGCTGGAATGATCGATATGCGTGCCCGCGCCTTCGACCGCGTCAAGCAGGCGCTGAGCGCGCGGACTGGCGCCGGTAATGGCGGCTTCGTGGTCGGAGGCGATTTGGCAAGCAAGGAATGCGCCCGCTGTGTCGATCTCTTCCACGCCTGACAAGTCGATCCGGCTGATCTGGCTCAATGCGCCATGCAATTGCCGGTCAAGCGCGCCGATCGTAGATATCAATAGAGGTCCGCTGAGCGACAAGCTTGCCGTGCCGTCGCCACCCTCTTCCAAAGCAAATTGCGCTGTCCCGTCCATCGCGCGTTCCGATATGTCCGCAAACGGCGGCGGCGACAAGTGTAATGGTTTCAACAGGCAGCCAGGCGCGCATCCGGCTCACGAGGTGTTGCGCCGCAACACGCGCGGTGTAAGGGGAGTGGAGTTTCTGTTCTTGGGTGTCAGGTCACCCACGAGTTATCATCTTGGATGCCGGGGCCTCCCGCTCCCTCCACCCTTCCACCCGGATCGTAACCCGGTGTGATAATCCGGGTGGAAGGGTGGAGGGAGCGGGTGGCCCCGGCCCGCGAGCGTTAGCGAGCCAAAAGCAATGAGTTTACCCACCACTTTTACCCCCGGCGATATCGAAAAACGCTGGTACGAACATTGGGAAGCCACCGGCGGTTTCCGGCCAGAGCGCCCGGACGCCGAAGCCTTCACCATCGTGAACCCGCCGCCCAACGTGACCGGTTCGCTGCATATCGGCCACGCGCTCGACAACACCTTGCAGGACATCGTGATCCGGTACGAACGTTTGCGCGGCAAAGACGCGCTCTGGGTGGTGGGCATGGACCACGCCGGGATCGCCACGCAGATGGTGGTCGAGCGCCAAATGGAAGAGCGCCAGGACAAGCGCACGAACTACACCCGCGAGCAATTCGTGGACAAAGTGTGGGAATGGAAAGCCGAAAGCGGCGGCGCCATCACAAAACAACTGCGGCGGCTAGGCTGTTCGATGGACTGGTCGCGCGAACAGTTCACGATGGACGAACACTTCACCAAGGCCGTGCTCAAGGTCTTTGTGGACCTGTACAACGATGGCCTCATCTACCGCGACAAACGGCTGGTGAACTGGGACCCCAAGCTCAAGACCGCGATCAGCGACCTTGAGGTCGAGCAACAGACCATTCCGGGCAGCTTCTGGCACTTTAAGTACCCGTTAGAGGACGGTGTGACCCTGTCTGATGGCCGCGATTATATCGAAGTGGCGACCACCCGCCCCGAGACGATGCTCGCCGATATGGCGGTCGCGGTTCACCCCACGGACGAACGCTACGCCAGCGTGGTGGGCAAGCATGTTGTGCTGCCAATCACCGGTCGCCGCATCCCTATCGTCGCCGATGAACACGCCGACCCGGAGCTGGGTTCGGGCGCGGTGAAGATCACGCCGGGGCACGATTTCAACGACTTTGAGGTCGGCAAGCGCGCCGGCTTCGACGCGGGCGACATGCTCAACATGCTCGATGGTGAAGCGAATGTCTGCCAGACAGCGGACGGCCTGGTGCCCGAGGAATTCCTTGGCCTGCATCGCTTCAAAAGGGATGGCGTCTCGGGCGCGCGCGAGGCTGTGATCGAGCGGCTGAAGGCCGACGATTTCCTGATCCCCCATGTGTCCAAGAACAAGAAAGGCGAGGAAGTCATCGCAGACGCCGAACCGCGCTCCATCGCGACGCCTTTTGGCGACCGCGGCGGCGTGGTGATCGAGCCGTGGCTGACCGACCAGTGGTATGTGGACGCCGAAACTCTGGCACAAAAGCCCATCGAAGCGGTCCGCTCGGGCGAAGTCGAAATCGTACCCAAAAGCTGGGAGAAGACCTACTTCAACTGGATGGAGAACATTCAGCCTTGGTGTGTTTCGCGGCAATTGTGGTGGGGGCACCGCATTCCGGCTTGGTTTGATGAGGACGGCAATGTGTTTGTCGCGCTCACCGAAGAAGAGGCGCAAGCGCAGGCTGGCGAAGGCGTCCAGCTAACCCAAGACCCAGACGTGCTCGACACGTGGTTCTCCTCCGGTCTGTGGCCCTTCGCCACGCTTGGCTGGCCGGACGAGACGGCGCTGCTCGAAAAGCATTATCCCAACAGCTTGCTCATCAGCGGGTTCGATATCCTGTTCTTCTGGGACGCGCGGATGTTGATGTGGGGCTATTACAACATGGGGCAAAAGCCCTGGGACAAGCTCTACCTCCACGGCCTCGTGCGCGCCGCCGATGGCGCCAAGATGAGCAAATCCAAGGGCAATGTCGTCGATCCGCTGGGCCTGATTGGCCAATACGGCGCGGACGCGCTGCGGTTCTTCATGGCCGCGATGGAGAGCCAGGGCCGCGACATCAAGATGGATGAAAAGCGGGTCGAAGGGTACCGCAACTTCGCCACCAAGCTGTGGAACGCCACACGCTTTTGCCAGTCCAACGGCATCGGCGCGTCGAGCACGCTTAAGGCGCCAACCGCGCGCCTAGCAGCGAACCAGTGGATCATCGGCGAGGTGCAGCAGGTCTGCGAAGAGATCGAAAAAGCGATGGCCGATCTGCGTTTCGATGCCGCCGCCAACGCGATCTATCAGTTCACGTGGTCAAAGTTCTGCGACTGGTATCTGGAGCTGATCAAGCCGATCTTTGCGGAAGGATCCGACCCCGACGCCCTGCCCGCCAAGGAAACCCGCGAGGTTGCCGGATGGGCGCTCGATCAGATCTTCGTCATGCTGCACCCGTTTATGCCCTTCATCACCGAGGAGCTCTGGCACGCACAGGGGGAGCGCAGCTACGACCTGATCACCGCCAGCTGGCCTAACCCACGCGCCGAAGTTGCCAAGGAAGCGACCGACGCGATCGATTGGGTAATCGAGCTGACCACCAATGTGCGCAGCGCCAAGAACGAGCTCGGCATTGCGCCGGGCGCGAAACTGGCGGCGTTTCTGCCCAAAGCCTCGGCCCTTGCAACCAGCACCATCGAACGTTCCAGCGCTGCGATCGAGCGTTTGGCGCGCCTCACCCCGGTGACGGTCGGCGAAGCGCCATCCGGCCCAGCGATGCAGGTCACCGCGATGAGCGATGTGTTCATCGTCCCGCTCGAAGGCATCGTCGATATCGACGCCGAAAAAGCACGCCTCGAAAAGGCTTTGACGGCGTCTGAAAAAGAAGCGAAATCGCTCGACGGTCGCCTTAGCAACGCCAACTTCGTCGAACGCGCCAAACCCGAAGCGGTCGAGAAGGCCAAAGCGGACTTTGCGCATCATTCGGCGGAGATCGAAAGGCTGAAAGCGGCGTTGAAACGGCTGGGATGAGCACGCAATACACGGATCCCCGGTTCGGAAGTCTTGTTGAACGCTACCATAATTTTGCGCCGTATCTGATAGGCACCGCCCAATGGAACGGTCAGATTGTGAGCATCTGGGTTATGGGCGGGGCGGACGCAAAGTGTGTCGTTCGTCCTGCCAGCCTTGATGCGCTTGGCGTGCTCTTTGATAGTCAACGCACTTGGACTCAGAGGATACGAGGCGAGATCGTCACGAAATTGTATCTAGAGTTGAAAGATCGGCTGCGAAAACCCAGCCTTGATGCGGACTCATTCTGGGATGGGTTACGTTTGCTCCATGTACGTACCGACGATGACTTCACCTTCGAGTTTGTGTTCGACACTTCGGGAGTAGGCCTCACAAACACGATTTGCGTCTATGGTCAGCCCGATATCGGGGTCGAGGAAGCCTTTGTTGATCCAAACACACCAAATCCAGACACATAGGCTAGACCTACTGCGCGGTCGCCGTGTCATTGGTGAGCGACCAAATCTCACTAACCCTAAAGCGGGGGCCCGTCAGTCTCGCCATCGGTGCCGACCGCGCGATAGGGGCGGAATCGGTTAAGGTTCTGCATATTGGTTAGCCGCAAGAACATGGCGTCATCGCACCCGCCCAGGCGCGCTGGTGTGTAACCGCAGAACCGGCGAATCTCGCGGATCATATGCGGTTGGTCGACAAAGGCGCAGGCGATTTCGGCTTCGCCCTCGTCGGTGAGGTCCGGCTGTGCCAAGAGATTGGCCGCCCGGATTGCCCGAAACTTGCGCGCCAGCCCACGCGGCGCGAACCCGAAATATTGCTGCACCAACCGCTCTATTTGGCGGCGCGAATAGGCGCAGCCTTCGAAAAGCTCTTCAACCGCCGGGTTGAGCGAAGAGCCCAGCCATGCGAGCGTTTTCTCAATCAACGCCTCGTGCGTCTCCGGAATTGGCGACAAGCGTTGCGCGATCCAGTCTGCAAGCTCGACGCAGGCTTCTTCGCTCGTCATTTCGCCCGAGCGACGACCATGCCGGATCCGTGCCTGCAGTCGATCCACACTATCACCCAACAGTTCGCCAGCGGGTATGTAGCGATTTCGGTGGTCGTAGACCGAAGCCTGCGTCAGCGCGGCCCATCCAATGGGTGAAAGCGAAGCGCCCACGCACCAAAACGGCCCCTCCGCCTTAAACGGCGTCGCGACATCAAAGGCGTTTAGCAGAATCGGGGATGTTTCGACGATATCGGATCGGCAGTCGAAATGCCCGGTGGCCCTGCCGTTAACGACAAAGAACAACTGACCCAGCGCGCCGGGATGGCGATCGTGAACCGGTTCGGTTCGAAATTTCGACTCAAACAGCGCCAACACATGCCTCTCGAGACCCGCAGGGGGATCGAAATAGGTGAGGTCAAAGACCTCGTTGCTTTTGTCGATCGCGCGCAGTTTGGGCGGCCCGTACAACCTGGTGCGACCCGTTGGCCGCGCCGCCCGCAAAGCCTCATCAAGGGGCCTTGGCGAGCCACTGGCGTGCAGCTCGTGCACCATGAGTTATTATCCTCTCTCAGCGATGCATTGTATCTGAGCGCCACCAACGCACCCTTGTATTTGCGCGACATGAAACGTCCAGCGTCTTTCGCCAAACCGCGCATCGTGTATCGTGTATCGCGTATCGCGTATCGCGTAAGTACCCTCGGAATACAGTCGGCGTCTAGGCGTCTGCTTGTATGGAAATTTCCTACTTGGTTGTTTCGTGCAATAGGGGCCGCATGTGCATGCCGACGCCTCATCCATCCACGATTGATCGCCTAATCCGATCGAAACCCCCCTCTGTGATCGATCCGTTTTCTTCACCAGGACCGTGTAACAGGTGGTCCATGTGTTCCTCAGTTGCGACGAAGCGAGTGGGAGGGGGCTGTGCCTGATCTGGTGCTGGCAACCGACGACACGGGCAGGCCTGAGGTGTTCGCCTCGCTTCAGGGCGAAGGGCCAAGCGCGGGGATGCCGGTGGCCTTCATCCGCCTGTCGCGCTGCAATCTCGCGTGCACGTGGTGCGACACCGCCTACACGTGGCGCTTTGAAGGCGACAATCGGCCTCACCGCGATGGCGTGGCGTTCGAGCGCAAAGCCAATCAGGTGAAGCTCTCGCCTGCCGAGGCGGCGGAACGGATCGCGGCGACGGGTCAGAACCGGCTTGTCATCACCGGAGGCGAACCGCTCATGCAGGGGCCTGCCTTGGCGACGATGCTCGACCATCTGCCAGAGGTTACCGTTGAAGTGGAAACCAACGGAACGACCACCGCCCCTCCTGCGCTCGACGCGCGGATTGACCAGTACAATGTCAGCCCCAAGCTGGCGCATAGCGGCAATGCGGCAGAACTGGCGCTGATCCCCGAACGGCTGGCAGGCTACGCGCGGGACCCTCGGGCCTTCTTCAAGTTCGTGATCGCTGAACCCGGCGATTTGGACGAGGTTCTCGCCTTAGTGAGTGAGCATAGCATCCCCGCCCCCCGGGTGTTTCTGATGGCCGAAGGCACGACCAGCAAAGCGCTGCGCGCGCGTCAAGTGTGGCTCTCCGATCTGGCGTTGAAGCACGGCTTTCGCATGAGCGACCGTCTGCATATTCACCTGTACGGAGACACGCGCGGAACGTGAGGCTGACGCGCTCAAATCAACCCTGCGATCTCCATCGCATAACCACGCGTTCGACCATCTCGTCCTCGTCGCCGCCTTTGCTCCACAATTCAACGAAGCTGGGATCTTCGGACGCCGGGCGTTTATGCTCTTCGAGCGTGTCAAAGCTGACGCGGATCGGAATGGCGACGCCCTCGCCGCAGACAATGCATTCGCGGTTGCGAAGCGCCGGGATGGAGTCGAGGAAGCCGCGAGACCCTTCGGGCATGGCGGCGCGCACGAAGGCCTGGTCGCGGTCGTTGTTGAGACGCATCGAGATGATGGTGCCGCATTGCGACAAGACGCCTTCGGCAAGGTCCGAAGGGCGCTGAGTGATCAGGCCGAGGCTGATCCCATATTTACGGCCTTCCTTCGCGATACGGCTGAGGACCCGGCCCACCGAACTGTCATCGGCGTACTTCTCGCTTGGGACATAGCGGTGCGCTTCTTCGCAAACGAGCAGGATCGGACGCGGTTTCTCCTCGCGCGCCCAGATCGCAAAGTCGAAGACAAGACGGCTGAGGACCGCGACCACGGTTGAGGTGATGTCGGACGGCACGCCGGATACGTCGATGATCGAAATCGGCTTTCCGTCGCCGGGCATGCGGAAGACTTTGGAGATGAAGTCCGCCATCGTGTCGCCGACCAACATGCCGGAGAACATGAACTGGTAGCGTGGATCGGATTTCAGCTCTTCCAACTTGGACTTGATCCGCATGTAAGGCGCGGAAGAGGTGGCCTTGTCGAGCTTGCCCATCTCATCCTGAAGGATCGTTGAAAGATCAGACAGGAGATAAGGAATAGGCGCATCGACAGTGATCTTGCCCATCTGTTCGGAAAGGCGGTTCTTGGACCGCGCTGCGAGCAGACACTTGGCGAGAATGTCCTGATCGATCTGGCGTTCATTGCCGCTGCTGGAGAGAAGGACTTCGCAATGCTCTTCGAAATTCATCAGCCAGTAGGGCATCTGAAGATTGCCGACGTCGAAGATGTGTCCGGTCGTGCGAAAGGCGGCCGCGTATTCGCCGTGGGGGTCGATCATCACGATGTGCCCTTTGGGCGCGGATTCGACGATGCGGTGGAGGATCAAAGCGGCGCTGGTTGATTTACCGGTACCGGTCGATCCCAGCAGCGCGAAGTGCTTGCCCAACATCGCGTCGGTGTAGAGGCCCGCGCGGATATCCTTGGTCGGGAAGACTTTGCCGATCTCGATGTTTGAGCGGCCATCGCTGGCGTAGATCTGTTTTAGGTCGGCGGTGGTGGCAGGATAGACCATCGCCCCGGGCGTCGGGTAGCGGGTTACACCACGCTTAAAACCATGAATGCGGCCGGTCAGCTTCTCTTCAGACCCTTCGCCCAGAAAGTCGATACTCGCAATCACACCGCCTTCTGTCCGGCGATCCTTGCGTTGGTTACGTACGTTAGCGAGAAGCCAAGCGTCGCCGACGCGGATCTTGATCTGACTGCCAACCTGCCCCGACAGGGCGATCGAGGGGTCAACATCCTCCTGGCATTCGTTCATGCGTTGGAGATCAAAGGCCACTTGCGAACCCGAGCCAGAGATTTCGAGCACCACGCCAATTGGCATCGATGCGTTGTGCGCGGACGCTTCTTCGGGATCCTTTGGCATGGACGCCGTTTCGGCTTCGCCAGTTGGTCCGGTGAAACGCTCAAAATCCTTTTGGCTTACATCGCCCATCGCATAGCTTCCCATCGGGTCCGGAATGGCGGACCGCTGAATTGAAAATTTACGAGAGACTTGTGCAAGATCGGGGTTAAAATCGCGTCAACGATCAGCGCCACACCAAGGCGCAATCGGGCCGGCTAGACCAACCTAGCTGCGAGCGAAAACGCGGCCCGCCAGGAAGCCCATCCCGAGCGAAAGGAAGATCGCAAATGTGCCGTAGAGCAGCGAGTTGCGATTGGCCTCCAGCACCACGCGTCCTTCCAGGCCAACTTTCACAACCTCGATCTTCGCGGTGGCGCTAGCGAGCACACGTCCGTCAGCGATTGCGAAGGTTTCGGCGGTGTAAGGTCCGGTCGTCACGTTCGAAGGCAACGCAATTCGAGCCTGATACAAAACGCCTTCGCTGATGCGCACACCATCGGAGTCTTCCTCGTAAAGACCCTCGCGCCGACGCCTTTCGACTAGTCCGCGAGCAAAACGCGCCTGCACCAGCGGATCGATTTCTCCCACCGGGCTGAGTTGAATGAATTCGGTGCCGAGTTCGAAAATCGCCGCTGTTCGTTCGTCCACAAGCTCGCCAATCGGTTTGGACGACGCAACGGCAAAAAAGGACGGTGCGGATTGAAAGTCGCTCGATCCCGCGTTCATCCAGATGCCGGCGAACCGTTCCTTCTCACGGATACGGATCGCTTCGGCAGGCCCTTTGAGGACAACAACAATGTCGTACTCGGCGTTTTGGTTGGCCGGTGCGATGACCGCGCCGTACAGCAACAAATTGGCGCCGGTGAAGCCCTGACGCACCTCGATACGAGACTGGCTGACCTCGGGCACCAGCACCGGCTCTCGCTGCGCAGAAAGGAACAGCGCCGCGATGAGAAGAAATAACGCTTTCGCGCTGGTTGATGGTCCGGTTCGCCCGCTCACAGCGGGCTCACAGTGTAGATTTCATCGGGTTGCACGCCGAGACCGTAGAGCATCCGCAAAGCCACCGCGATCACGATCAGAGCGAGGACCAGGCGCAGCAATTCCGGACGCGCCTTCATGGCAATCTGAGTGCCGAACTGTGCCCCCAAAACCGAACCAACAAGCAGCAAGCCCGCCAACATGATATCCACCGCCTTGGTCGTCAGAGCGTGCGTCATCGTGGTAACCATCGTCACAAACAGGATCTGGAACAGCGAAGTCCCGACAACGACATTGCCGCTCATCCCCAAGATGTAGAGCATGGCCGGGACCAACATAAAGCCACCGCCGACCCCCATCAGCATAGTCATAATTCCGACAATCACGCCCAGAATCAGAGGGGCAAGCGGGGAGATGTAGAGACCCGACGCGTAAAACCTCCAGCGATAGGGCAACCCAGCAACCAGCGGATGGTGGCGCCGCTTTCGTGTCTGGGGCCCATTATAGGCGGCGGTGAATTTAGGTAGCAGGCCGGTCAGCGCTTCTTGCATCATGAGAGCGCCAATGGTGCCCAGCATCACCACATACAGCATATTGATGACGACATCGATCTGACCCACGGCCTGTAAAAACCGGAACAACAACGCGCCAATCAAGGCGCCAACCACGCCGCCCGCGACCATGATCGCACCCATGCGATAGTCGACGCCTTTGTTGCGTGAGTGGGCGAGCACGCCCGAAACGCTTGCCCCGGTTACCTGCGTAGCGGCTGACGCCGCGGCGACAGTCGGCGGAATTCCGTAGAAAATCAGGAGCGGCGTGGTCAGAAAACCACCGCCCACGCCGAACAATCCCGACAGGATGCCCGTCAGCCCGCCCAAAAGGACAATGAAAAGGCCGTTCACCGATAGGTTGGCGATGGGAAGGTAGACATCCATAGTGCTAGCTACCGACTACCGCAGCGCGCTCTCGCTTGGAAGGTGTAGCCGAACGGAAAACCGCGTTTCTCAGGCCTTCTCAAACACACCGTGGCTAAAACTGCGTGGACAAGGTCGCCGCGAAGCCCGAGCTTGGCCGCGCCTCCCCGTCCAAGCGTTCGCGGTAGTCGATCGAGACACGAGCGGGAACCGCGCCCAAGGAAAGATCGAGCCGCACCGTTGGCCCCACATCCACGCGGTGCACACCTCTTTGAACCCCGCCCCAGGCGCCCGCACCTACGCTTAGACGGGTGTCCTCAATCCGGCGCAGATCAAAACTGGCGATGTTGCTCGTCACCGTCATTTGACCGTCGAGAAATCCGGTGTCCGCTTTTCCTCCCACATAGCCGGCGGCGGCGTACACCTCTCCGGCGAGGCCTAGGGGAAGTGCGACCGGTGGGACCTCAGTAATGGCAAACGCAGCAGGACGCACATCACTGCCAAACTGATTGTCCGTCAGCCGAACCTCAGCCGCGGCCCGAACCGGCAACGCCGCCAGAGGCCGCGCTGAAACGCCTGTCGCAACTTCGCTTTCTGGCTGCCCCACAAGCGAGCGCGTGGCGCGCAGGTAAGCTATGGGTTTAATTGGGCTTTTCGGTGCCAAGCGATGCTGAAGGATCGCCCCCGCTTGGCTCGCCCCATAAACCGGCGCCGGACCGGGCGCGGTGCGTGTGCGGGTGGAACCGGACCGAACAAAGGCCCAACTGTAAAGAGACCAGCGATTAACTCGAGTCTCTTGGTCGGATGTATCCGATTGAGCAACGAACGGCGGTGTCCCCGGAAATACAGGCACTCTAGCCTGCCTTTGCTCCGCGACTTCGTGGAAAGGGCGGCGAGACCTCCATGAGGTTTCCCTCAGATCTGTGGAGAGCGCTGCTTGCCAAAGCGAGTGGTGTCCTGCCGCCAATTGCGCGTTCGACGCCGAGAACGAGGGGCCCGGCCCCAGATCAGCGACGGAGACGGGCTTTACCACACGCGCATCATCAAAAGCGGGGTCATCGGTCCAGTCGATCGAGAGCCCCTCAGGACTATCAGCGCCGGCCGCATCTGGAGTTTCAGCAAACCGCTCAATCAACGCTTGGCCGGTCGGCACCACACCAAAGGGGTCCTCCCAAAGAACTGTGCGTCCCGCTACCCATACAGCGAGGACCAGCAACAAGACGCCTAGCGGGCCTCCAAAACGTGGCGACGCCGTGTCGGGTGAAGTCCGGTCCATCAAGGTTTCACGGCCAGAACCGATCATGCCGGGCGTTCTCTGAGCAGTGACTGACCTTTATCCATACCCAATGAAGGAAGCACGGATCGGCTAGCCGGATGCTCGAAATGGGGCGTTTTGTCCCAAATGACTGGGCGACCGAGGAGTGTGGCCGCATAGGCTGTGATCGCGCGCCTCCCGGCCATAATGGAGACCACATTTGCTACGGGAATGCGCACAAGGGCTCGCAACCCTTCGGTCCAGCCGTAAGACTGTGTTGTGAACACAAATCGCATCGCCCCCCGCCACATAAAGGCGGCAAGGTTCAACGCGATCAGCGTGGAAAGCAAGGGAGAGATCACTAGCCGCGGCGCCGCTCCAACCGCCTGCGCCAACCACAAGGCCAAGGTCAAAACGAGAAGAACATAGCCAACCCCCAAGACCAAAGCCGTTAGAGGCCCTCGCCGATCGCGCGCGCGCATCCACCGTTCGACCAGGCCGCCTTGCCATCCAATGCGGTCCCAGCCTTGAAGCGCAATACCGTGAACCCACCGTGTCTTTTGTCGAACTACATCGCCCAGTTGGTTGGGAAAATAGGCGCGGGTCGCGATTAGAGTTCCATCTTCGCCGCGAGCTCGGACAAAGCGGGACTGCCCTCCCATCGCCGCCACGGCCAAGCCAAGCTCATAGTCTTCTGTTAGAGATTCGGATTCAAACGGAGTGCCATCCACGCGCCGGCGCGAGAGCTGTTGCAAGGCACGCCGCGACACCGCGCAGCCGACACCAGCGCCAGGCAGACTGGCTCCCAAAGCGCTTCTTACCACCATCGCCTTTCCATGAGACTCCGCAAATTCCTCGCAATAATGACTGCCCAGCCAGCGACTATGAGGTTGGACAAGCGGTTCGACGGGGATCTGCACAAAGTCCGCGCCATCCGCTATTTCGCTATCCAGTAGACCCAACGCCGCCGGATCGACCATGTCTTCGGCGTCATGGAACACAACACAGGAAAACAAGCGACCCACGCGGCGCTCATCATCACGCAAAGCTTGGTGCAGTCGGTTCAAGCAATCGGCTTTGGTGCTTGGCCCCTGCCGATCATGAATCACAATGCGCAGGCGATCATCACCCAACTTGGCCAGTTCAGAAGCCGCGCTCATGGCCGCCATAATCGTGTTGGGATCATTGGCATAGCAACCAACATAAAGCCGCAGATCCGACTGCGACCAAACTGAAAGGGCATGCCGGATGGTATCGCCAATCACGTCGGCTTCGTTCCAGGCTGGAACGAAGACGGCGACTGGCCCGTTGAGCTCCTGATCGCGAAGCGCGGCTCGATCGATCGTGGGTGTTTTAGCTTTGCCTCTTGCTTTCAGCCAAAGCCAAACGGCGTCCACCAGAACATCATCGAGGGCACCAATTAAGAAAAACGCCCCAGCGAACAACAGCAGTTCGTGCTGAAACAGCACAAGCCACTGCCAAATATCGAAATGCCCCAAACCCAAGCTGATGCCTCGCCTGTTAAGCACGCAGCGTAACGCGCCGCGAATTGACTTGCAACTGGATCAACATTTCTCAATGGATGCGAGCAATATGAGCAATCCCACTGGTCAATCGCCATCCTCACTTCGATCGGTCTTCGCGCCTGTGCGAGCGCTTTTCTCGGGCGACGCGTCCGCCGGGATCTTGCTTATTCTCGTCGCCGCCGCCGCCATGCTAGCGGCCAATTCTGCGTATTCAGCAGAGTACAAAGCGCTCTTCTACGGAGAGCTGCCCTTTAGCCCCATTAAGAAGCTGAAAGATCTGCATCTATGGATCAACGATGGCCTGATGGTCATTTTCTTCTTCGTTGTCGGGCTCGAAGTGAAGCGAGAAGTCATGACAGGTAGCCTCGCCAACGCGGCGGCGCGGCGACTGCCGATGGTGGCCGCTTTGGCTGGAATGATCGTACCGGCGGTGGTCTACATGCTAGTATCTGGCGGCGGAGAATACACGCGCGGCTGGGCCATCCCGGCAGCGACCGACATTGCCTTTGCGATGGGTGTTCTTGGCTTGCTAGGCAGCCGTGTTCCGGCGTCTTTGCGCTTGTTCCTGCTTACCGTCGCCATCGTGGACGATATCGGCGCGATCCTAGTCATTGCGTTGTTCTATACCGAGATCGACTCGTTTCTTTACTTCGCCATGTGGATCGGCGCTTCGGTCGTGGTCCTGCTTGCGATGTTCGGGCTCAACCGCGCGCGCGTTAGCGTGTTCTGGCCCTATATCCTTCTGGCTGTCGTGCTCTGGTATTGTGTTTTGAATACAGGGGTCCATGCGACCATTGCGGGCGTGCTTGCCGCGTTCACCATTCCGCTGAGGCGCGCCAACGGCGAACCTATGCTGGACACGTTGGAGCACGGTCTTTCTCCGTGGAGCGCCTTTCTCGTTGTACCAGTCTTCGGATTTGCCAACGCTGGCGTATCCTTTGACGGCATGGGGATTGAAAACCTGTTCGATCCGCTCCCCATTGCCGTGGCTGCCGGTCTCGTCATGGGAAAGCAGTTGGGCATCTTCTCGACCGTTTGGGTCGCCGATAAGACCGGTTTCGCGCCGCGTCCAGCGAACGCCAGCTGGACTGAAATCTGGGGCGTTTCGGTCCTTTGCGGGATCGGATTTACTATGAGCCTGTTTATTGGCGAACTCGCCTTCCCGGCCTTCCCTATCCTCAAAGAGGAAGCCAAGATCGGCATCCTCATGGGTTCCGCAGTCTCAGCAGTCTTAGGATACATGATCCTGTTGATGACGACTGAAAAACCGCCCGAAGTCGGCCCAGCTTAGACGCTACCAGGTCCCGACATTCTCCATACTGGCCCAGGGTTCCTGCGGCTCAAGCCGACCCTCTTGGAGCAGCTCAACCGAAATGCCGTCCGGCGTCTTTACAAACGCCATATGCCCATCGCGCGGCGGGCGGTGGATCGTGTGGCCGGCATCGGCGATGCGCTGGCACGTCTCGTAAATATTCTCGACCCGATAGGCGAGGTGCCCGAAATTGCGGCCCCCGTCATAGTCTTCGGGCGATGATCCGTCTTCTGACGGCCAGTTGTAGGTCAGCTCAACCTCAGCAACGCCCTCTTCGCCCGGCGCGGCGAGGAAGATTAGCGTGAACCGCCCCGCTTCCACATCAAATCGGCGGACCTCCTCCAGTCCGATCAGCTTGAAAAAATCGACTGTCGCCTGCGGGTCGGTGATGCGGATCATGGAGTGGAGGAATTTGGTCATCGGGCAATGTCTTTCTGATCAGCGAAAGCGGAGTTTAGTAAGTGAGTACATGCTGGGGGCGGCTTCAACAAAAGGAAAATGGCGCGCAAATAGCCTCGTTCAAAAACGGTTCATCGACATATTTACACAACTCGTCGCCACCAAAGCAGGAGGAACCGATGAGCCAGAGCGATACCAAGCCCGACCTGAACAACACCACAACCCTTCGCTGGTTCGGCACGGCGGCCATCGCGTCGATCGGCGTGATCGTCGGTGGATACCTCTTGGGCGATGGCCTGCTGCGCGCCAAGGAAGCGGAACGATCGGTTACAGTGCGCGGCCTTGCGGAGCGTGATGTCACCGCCGATCTGGCCACCTGGACCATCTCCTATTCCGCTGCCGCGCCCGATCTCGCCAGCGCGCAAGCCAAGGTCCGCCAGGACACCGCCGCCATCAAGGGCTTCTTCGACGATCTCGGCTTTCCCGAAGAGGAACTCCAGCCCACCGGCGCCAACGTCTCCAGCTACACCAATCGCGGCATCACCACCTACACCGTGCGCCAACGCATGGCCTTGCGCACCAAGGATATCGAACGCGCCCAGCGCGCCGTCGCGCAGCAGTTCGACCTCGTCGGGCGCGGTGTCCTGCTCGAAGAAGGGTCCGGCATGAGCTACGCCTTCACCGGCCTGAACGGGATCAAGCCCGAAATGGTCGCCGAGGCCACCAAGGACGCGCGCGCATCGGCCCAGCAATTCGCGCAGGATTCCGGCGCCGGCGTGGGTGCGATCAAAAGCGCGACGCAGGGCTATTTCTCGATCGAAGCGCGCGATGGCTCCTCAGGCGGATGGGGTCAAGCGGACAGCCCCTTCAAGAAAGTGCGCGTGGTGACGACGGTGAACTTCTCGCTGGACTGAGGACCAGCTTGCGACCTCGCCAAACCATCTGGCAAAAATAAAGGAAGCCAAAAGGCGCGCCACGCGCTAAGGGGCGCCCAGCGGGACTGCACGGCCACGGTCGAACCCGCCTTGAGAATGATGCGCGTCGACGCATCTGGGATATAAATCTCTGGGACACGCCCTTCTCTTTCCTTCTTCACACAGCGCAGGTTTGCCCCCGCGCTGTCGCCTTATCGGACAGTCATGTCATTCATTTCTCTTCCGCCCGTTCTGGGCGAGGCCTTGGCCGATCGCGGCTATGAGCAGCCCACCAGTGTGCAAGCGGCGGTCATCGCCCCCGACGCGGCGGGGCGCGATCTGATTGTTTCGGCCCAGACCGGCTCTGGCAAAACCGTCGCCTTTGGTATCGCCTTGGCTGACGATCTGCTTGGCCGCCTGGACGGCGCATCCATGTCTGACCGCCCGCTCGCCTTGATTATCGCGCCAACACGCGAACTCGCTTTGCAAGTCAGCCGCGAGCTCGGATGGCTCTACGCCAAGGCTGGTCTGCGCATCGCAACCTGTGTGGGCGGTATGGACGCCAGCAAGGAACGCCGCGCGCTGCGTTCCGGCCCGGCCATCGTGGTCGGCACGCCGGGCCGTCTGCGCGATCACCTCGAACGCGGCGCTTTGGACCTGTCGGACCTTGTAGGACTGGTACTCGATGAAGCGGACGAAATGCTTGATATGGGCTTTCGTGAGGATCTGGAAGAGATCCTCGACGCGACGCCCGAGACACGCCGCACGCTGTTGTTTTCGGCCACCATGCCGCGCCCAATCCAGCGCCTGGCGGAGCGGTATCAGAAAGACGCGCTGCGCCTTACTCTCGCGGGCAAGGATCGCGGGCACGGCGATATCACCTATCAGGCGGTCACCGTCGCGCCTTCGGAGATTGAGAACGCGGTGGTTAACCTGCTGCGCTTTCACGAGGCAGAATCGGCGATTTGTTTCTGCGCCACCCGCGAAAGCGTCCGCCGCCTGCACGCGACCCTGCAGAACCGTGGATTTGGCGTCGTCGCCCTGTCCGGCGAACATTCGCAATCCGAACGCAATCAGGCGCTGCAAGCGATGCGCGACCGACGCGCGCGCGTGTGCGTGGCCACTGATGTCGCGGCGCGGGGGATCGACTTGCCGACGCTCAGCCTCGTCATCCACGTTGATACGCCGCGCGATGCGGAAACCCTTCAACACCGTTCCGGGCGCACGGGCCGCGCAGGCAAGAAAGGGACAGCCGCCATTCTGGTGCCGTTCAACCGTCGTCGCCGCGTGGAACGCATGCTCAGCGGAGCGCGGATCGAAGCGGAATGGCTCGACGCGCCAACGCCCGAGGCGATCCGGCAAAAGGATCGTGCGCGGCTGATGGAAAAGCTCACCACTCCGGCTGAGTATGAAGACGATGACCGCGCGATGGCGGCGGAATTGATGGAGCGGCTTTCGCCCGAAGACATCGCCGCCGCACTGGTTCAGGCCCATCGGGCGAAGCTGCCCGAACCCGAAGAGCTGCTCGCCAACACGCCGGCAGCGCGCGAGAAGGACAAGGCCGACCGCCATCGCCCCGGCTTTGAAGACGTGGTGTGGTTCAAGATGGGCGTTGGCCGCCGCCAGAACGCCGAACCGCGCTGGCTGCTGCCGCTGATCTGCCGCCGCGGGCACATCACGCGCAACGAAATTGGCGCGATCCGCATCGGGCAAGAGGAAAGCTGGTTTCAGGTGCCGAGCGCGATTGCCGCCAAGGTTGCCGACACCATCGAACGCACGGCTGACGCGCAGGACAAGCAGGATTCGATCCCCATCGAACAATCCGCCGACGGCCCTCGCATCGAGGCGCGCAACAACCGCGCCGGCTCCGGCCCTCGCGTGCAGGCCAAGCCATTCGGAAAGCCCCATAGGGGCAAACCGGATGGCGGAAAGCCTCATCGTGGCAAGCCCAGAGGTGATCAGCCAAAAAGTGGCAAACCTTACAGTGGGAAACAGCGCGACAACGCCTCGGATGATCCCTTCGGCGAAGGCTCAAGCCAACCCGCGAACAGGCCCCCGTTCAAGGGCAAGCGCAAACCCGGCCCCAAATCCAAGGCGAACTTCAAATCCGGCGGTTTCAAATCGAAGCCCGGCCCCAAGAAGGCACGGCCGAATAAGCCAAAGAGCTAGGCTTCAAGCCTTACCAGTCGAAAGCCTTCGGCATCGAACCTGTGGGGCCATTCTTGTAACGGTCGCGCAGGCGGCTTTGATGGGTGGTTAGATCCTGTTCGACG
Organism: Pseudomonadota bacterium; assembly: GCA_039814925.1. GTDB lineage: Bacteria > Pseudomonadota > Alphaproteobacteria > Sphingomonadales > Sphingomonadaceae > Erythrobacter. Next base: position 144,229 of record JBCCAH010000009.1, on the reverse strand, counting down.
CCGTCAATATAGACGCGCACGGGGATGGAGCCGAGTTCAAGCGGATCGCCGTCCCAGATCACCACATCGCCAAGCGCGCCGGGTTTCAGAACCCCGGCTTGGTCGCCCATCCCGCTGATTTTCGCGGGAATCGAGCTAATCGAAGCGAAGGCCTCGCCCCAGCTCAGCCCCGTGGCTCCGGGTACTTTATTCAGAGCCACCAAATTACCCGCCACCTGAGGCAGGCGCCGCGCGTGGTTAAGGCCAGCGGCGTTGATCGCCACGGTCACGCCCGCGCGCGTCATGCGGCCGATATTGCTTTGTGTGGCGGCGAGTTGCTCAAAATTGCTGGGCAGATCGTCAAGCCCGTCGGCGATCACGGGCACTCCCGCTGCGGCGATCTCCTCAGCCACCAGCCAGCCTTCGCTCACCCCCACCAGTACAAGATCGAGATCGCCGAAGTCTTCCTTGAGCGCCAGCGCTTGAAGAATGTCCGAAGCGCGCTCGACCCGGATATAGAGCGGCTGCTCCCCCGTCACGACATGGCGTAGAGCCTCCACGTCGAAGGAGCCCAGCAGAACATCCGCACCCGCCTCGATATCGTGGGTGCGCGGCATCGGGCGGCGCACCATTGTCGCCTCTCGCAACGCCGCGCGCAACAGCGCGTGCGAAGCCGTGCGGCTGCCGCCCGCTATGCCCGCGCCGCGTTCTCCCAGCGCGACCATCTGAAAGGCGTTGGCCTTCATCACCGGCGACCGGTCGTTGTCGAGATCAATAATCGCGCCCTGCCCCGCAAAGATCGAGGCCGAGGGCACGGTCGAGGTTGCAGCGCGCGTAATACCGGCGGCACGGTGGACCATCAGGTGCTGCGAGTAAGGATTAAGGGCCAACGCCGTCTCCAGCGCCGCTCCGAACGGCGCGCCGCCTGCGCCCTGATCGTTCGACTGGCTGACCGCGCCGACATCGACGAGACCCAGCGTGGTGACCGTCGCGAACAGGCCGGGTGTGACCCAGGCGTCGTTCACATCCATGACCGCGTCCGTTGCAAACGAACGGCCGTCAGGCGCACCCGCATAGGTGACGCGTCCCGCCTCAATTATGACAACGCCATCCTTGATCGGCTCACCGCCATCACCGGTAACCACCGTGGCGTTGACGATGGCCATGTCCTGCGCCGCCAAAGGCGAGGCGCACGCAGCGAAAAGCGACGCGGCGCAAACGAGAAGTTTCTTCATTTCACGTCTCCTTCGCCAGGTTGGCCAAGCTCAAAATCACTCACCGGTCGGCGCTTGCGATCCATCATGTCGTACATCAGCGCCCCGTCGACCCAGACCTTCTCGGGCCGCGAATAGACGCTCAGAGGGTCGCCGTTCCACAGCACGACATCGGCCATCTTGCCTTCCTCAAGGCTGCCGGTCATCGCGTCGATCCCCATCGCCTTGGCCGCGTTGAGCGTGATCCAGCCAATCGTGGTCGCGTCCGAGATTTCAATGCCCAATCGGCGGCCGGCGGCCTGCGCCTTGGCGGCCTCTTGGTTCAAACGCTGAATGTCGTTTTCATCGTCCGAATGGATCACCACGCACGCGCCCGATTGGTGCAGGAAGGCGGCGTTTTCGAGGATGCCGTCATAGGCCTCCATCTTAAAGCCATACCAATCCGCCCAGATTGCGCTGCACACGCCGTTTTCGCGCAGCAGATCGCCGATCTTGTAGCTTTCGACCGCGTGGTGAAAGGCGCTGACGCGGTATCCGGCCTCTTTCGCCATATCCATGACGATCGCCATTTCATCCGCGCGATAGCAGTGGTTGTGGACGAGGATTTCACCTTTCAGCACGCCAACCAGCGTTTCCTTGGCGAGATCGCGCTTGGCGTCTTTATCGTTGGCGTAGTTGATCGCGTCGAACCAAGTCTGGCGGTTGATCGAAAGGTTACCCATGCGTGTCGAGGGCATCCGACCGCGGCTGCCATAGACCCGCTTGGGGTTCTCACCACACGCCATCTTGAAACCATAGGGCGCGCCGGGAAACTTCATTCCTTGCACCGTTCGCGCGGGCACGTTTTTGAGCGTCGCGGAACGCCCGCCCATCAGGTTCGCCGAACCGGGCAGGACCTGAAGGCTCGTCACTCCGCCATTGGCGAGCGCTCGGCTGAAGCCGGGGTCTTGTGGCCAGACCGAATGTTCAGCCCACACGTCCGGCGTGGTCGGCGCGGTCGCTTCGTTGCCATCCGCATGCGCGTCGACCGAGGGGCTCGGATAATCGCCAAGGTGCGAGTGAATATCGATGATGCCCGGCGTCACGAACTTTGCCGGCGCCGTCGATCACCCGATAGCCCTCAGTTGAGAGCGAGGCGTCGCCCACGGCCACAACCTTCGCGTCCTTGAACAAGACGGTGCCGTTATCGATCCGGTTGCCCGCGCCATCAAAGACGGTCGCGCCGACCAGCGCCGTTGCGACACCGGGATAGGGTTTGTAAGTTGAAGGATACGGCCCCTCCGCCTCGATCATCGCCACAAATTCGGGCGGGTCTTCTTTTTTCTTCTTGTCCTTGTCGCGGGCGTTGGCGGTGACGGCCACAGCGGCAAGCGCCGCCCCCAAGGCCACTCCACGCGCGCATCGAGCGAGGCGTCCACTTTGAGTTGGAAGACTTGCCGAATTGATTGTGCGAACCGCCATACGCCGTGCCCCTTTGCGCCACTGAATCGACGAGAAGCTGTGCCGACATAAATCCGCAATGTCCAGTTTTATGGACACTCATAACGTCATGATATGTTGTCACACTTTGCGCGGGTGTGGCACAGTGGTGCCTCAGGGATTCGATTCGCCAAGGCAGCAAATTGGCGATCTCAGTGTTACACTCAGCGCCGCAGCCCATTGGGTTGCTCGATCAACGGGCAGATATCGATCTCTGTTTCATGGCAGTAGTCTAAGGTCTTTTGCTGAATTTCCGGCCCGCGCGCTACTCTACTCGGCAGGCTCCGCCTCTTTCTCACGCTTGTAAACGCTCTTGCGCGGGTGGGCGAAGACGCGTTCGACCATGGGCGCGAAGAATTCGAGGCTTTCGCTGTCGTAGTCGGCGTCAAACGCGGTCTGGTCGTAGAGGCGGCAGAATTCTTCGCAGTGGTCGTAATGTTCGTGCCCCCCGAACTTGTCGCGCATATTGCGGTCCAGGCCCAGGTGATGGAAGAAATAATAGCCCTGGAAGATGCCGTGATTGGCAACCATCCAGTGGTTCGCCTCGCTCACAAACGGCTTGAGAATGGCCGCTGCGATATCCGGGTGATTGTGACTGCCCAGCGTATCGCCGATATCGTGGAGCAGCGCGCAGACGACGTACTCCTCATCACGGCCGTCGCGATGCGCGCGCGTAGCGGTTTGCAACGAATGTTCGAGCCGGTCGACCGGAAAGCCGCCGAAATCGCCATCGAGAAGGCGCAGGTGGTCAAGCACCCGCTTAGCCAGCCCCTTGTTAAAGGCGGCGGCGTTTTGCGCGATGTTCTGCCATTCTTCGGACTTGCTTTCTTCAAAGCTTTTGAAGGTCGCGCGCGTTTCGGTCGTGTCCATGGGTCTCTCCCTTATCTGAAGAGAAGTCTCACCCATTTTGACCGGTAGCGCAAGCGCACTCGAACCCGCGCGTTACTCGGCCCCGCGGCGTTTCCTCAGGATGCCTTCGGTCCGGTGGAAATCGCCGACATTGTCGACATCGATCGGCGCGTCGGCAAAAGGCATGCTGATCGGTACAAGATCAAGGTTCCAGCGCTTCGACAAATGGCGCCCCAGCCCGGCGAGCGTGTTGAGCTTGAACTTGTATTGAATCACAAAGCTGAGCCCCATGGCTTTCAAGAGGCGACGAGGCTGCTTGCCAAACTGGCCGCCCGTTTCGAACGCTTTGGCCGCTCGCAACGCCTTGTCGTTCTTGAGGCCGTAAAGGTTGCAACTCGACCAGCCGCCATCCTTCAACTCGTGGAACGCGCGTTTGCCATCGGGATAGGCATCGAGGATCGTCTGCGCGGGCGTGAATCCAGCAAACCCATCACCGTCGGTTGCGATCATGTTGGTGCAAAAATGGTCGATGTATTCGGTCGTGTGCAGCGCGTTATCGCCGGTGGAGATCATCAAAGGATAGGGATCCTCAATCCCGGCCACGCCCGACTCAACGCTCGCAAACAGGTTGTCGGCGCTAGGCAGGAAATGGATCGCGCCGCTATCCAGCATGGCAGCAAGCGAGGGTGCCTCGCGTAGAATTGCCTCGCTTTCGATGGATACGAAGATGCGATCGGTGCGCTCGCTCGCAGCGATCGCGTTTATCACCCGCTCCAGCATGACGGTGCCGTCCACTTCGACGAGGCATTTGTGGCTCACGCCTTGGAGTTTGGCGACCTCGTCCTCCTTGCCTTTACGGCTGGCGGCGAGAATGAGAGCGGTGAATTTTTTCATTATGTGCCCCTATTTGCCCTCTTGCGGGGCCAGTGTCCTGATCTACGCGGTTAGGAGATAGGCGCGCTTCCTGTCGACTTCAAACATCGGGTAAGCTGCGATATTTTCGCGTCGTGATCGATGGCCTGGAGGAAAGCGCGAAGAGTCTCCTTTGGAAGGCTTGGATCGCCTTGAGCGCAGCAATCGTCGAGCTTTTCGAACAATTGCCCGCGCGAAAGCGGCACCTTGCGGCTGCCAACCGGCATTTCGATCCTCGTGGTGAACGTCTGGCCGGATATCGTTCGCACCGAAACCTCGGTCGGAAATTCGCTCTCTAGCTTTTCGACCGGTTCTTTGGCGATCTTCGCGAAAAGCACGCGGATAGGCGGCCGCGCTATGGTTTCGGGGGTGAAGTCAGACAGGCCAACCGAACCCTGCTCCAGCGCTACAGCGCAATTGTATTCAAGCGAGAATTTTGCCTCGTTCGGCGTCACTGGATCGGCGTAAGGCAGATTACGCAGGTGGGAAGCTGGCGCACGTACTAGGACTTGCTCGACACCGTCAGCGCTCAGGCTGTGCTCATCACGAAGGGCCAAAAGGCCATCAAGCGCGCGGTGCGTGCTGCCGCAATTGGGGAAGCGCTTCACTTTCAACCCATGGGCCAAAATTTGAAGCGGAGCTGCTACACGGCCGGCGATAAAGCTGGTTGATTGGCCATGCTCGTCGCGACCCATCATTTCCGCTGCGCGTTCTTCGACATCCGGGCCCACCATCAACGCGCGCAGCGAATGCGGCCCGTCCAGCGTCTTGCCGCCCGCGTTGAGGCCCGCGCGCGCCATCAGCGCCGATTGCACCCCGCCCGATGCGGCAAAGCCAGCGTGCAGTGGCTTGGTATCGGTCCCGAATTGGCTCATAAATCCGCCCGCGCGGCTGGTGGACATGGAAACGGCGTGCGCCGCCTGTTCAGCGTCAAGTCCCAACAGCCGCGCCACCCCGGCCGCCACGCCAATCGCGCCCATAGTCGCGGTGGCATGCCAGCCGCGATTGCGGTGAAAGGGATTCACCGCCTGGCCCACATGCCCCATCACTTGCAGCCCAGCAATATACCCATCGAGCAACGCGCCGATGGTGGAGCCTTCCTCCTCCCCTACGGCGAGCAATGCCGGTACTAAGACCGCCGAAGCGTGCGCTTTGGCGGGGTCAAAATTATCATCGTAGTCGAGCGCGTGCGCAGCAGCGCCGTTGACCAAGGCCGCCCAGGGTGAGGACAGTGAATGTGTGTGGCCGATGATAGTCGCAGGCCCTTGACCCCAGCCTGAGACCAATCGCGTGAGGCTCTGCATATTCGGCTGCGGGGACCCGGCGATCATGCAAGCGACTGTGTCGATCAGAGCGTTTTCGGCCACCTCAAGGGCCTCTGGCGGCCAATCAGTGGACTGATGCGCGAGCCACCCGGCGATTTCGCTCAAGGGATCTTCGCTCAAAGGCTCTGGCTGTACAGACCGGTCCACCTGTTGTCTCTCCGAGGTATCGCTTGCATTCTATTTGATGACCGCAAGCTGTTTGCAAGCTCCTTTAAACTATGTGGTTTCCACACGCCAACAACAGCCTAGAGATATTCCGATACCGGTCGGACGCGTTCTCACTCGTTTGATATACGGTGGCTGTGCTCCATTGCTGATAAGCTGGCGAAGCCTTATGGGCGCACATCCTAGCGTCACAATCGAATCGTATCGCCCCTTACACAATCATGTTCGAAGCCCTGCGCAGCCTTTTGTCACCCGGCACCAAGCCCGATGCGCCGCGCGCTTCGGTGCCTGAGGGCACGCGCTATTATGTTATCGGCGATATTCATGGGCGGCTGGATCTGTACAGCGCTTTGATTGATGCGATTGAGGCGGATGATGCAAAGGCAGCGAAAGCGGACACGCATATCGTCTTGCTCGGCGATCTGGTGGATCGCGGCCCCGAAAGCGCCGGCGTGATCGAACGCACACGAGAATGGCAAAAGAAGCGCAAGCTGCGTGTCCTAGCGGGCAACCACGAACAAATGTTCATGGACGCTTTTGAAAAAATGGACGTGCTTCGGCATTTCCTACGCCATGGCGGCCGCGAGACCATTTTGTCCTATGGACTGGATGAAGACGAGTTCACGGAGATGACCTTGGAAGAGCTGTTCGAAGCGCTTCCGCAAACCGTGCCGAAAGCGGATCTGGAATACATAGCCGCCTTCGAAGAGAGCGTGACAGCGGGCGATTACATGTTCGTCCACGCTGGGATCGATCCCAAAGTCCCTCTCGATCAGCAAAAACGCAAAGACCTGCTATGGATTCGTGACCGCTTCCTCAATTACGACGGTCCACTCGAAAAAGTGGTGGTGCACGGCCACACCATTTTCGATGATGTGATGGATTGCGGTAATCGGATCGGGATTGACACTGGCGCTTTCCGCTCAGGTGTGCTTACCGCTCTTGTGCTGGAGGGTGACGGTCGGCGCGTGGTAAAAGCCATCGCGCCGCAGCCAGACTCTATCGAGATTTCTCACGAAGACGTTTGAACAACAGACAGGGTAACCAATGAAGATTGCAATGGTGGGCTCGGGCTATGTCGGGCTCGTATCAGGGGCGTGCTTTGCTGATTTTGGCCACGACGTGGTTTGCATCGACAAGGACGAAAGCAAGATCGCCGCGCTGCACAAGGGCGTGATGCCGATCTACGAACCCGGTCTGGATACGCTAGTCGCGAAGAATGTCGACGCGGGCCGACTGACATTCACCACCGATCTGGCCGAAGGGATCAGGGACGCCGCCGCCATCTTCATCGCGGTGGGTACGCCCAGCCGCCGCGGCGATGGACACGCAGACCTGTCCTTCGTCTACGCAGTCGCCAAAGAAGTGGGCGATAATCTGTCGGGCGAAACGGTCATCGTCACCAAATCAACGGTCCCCGTTGGCACAGGCGACGAAGTCGAGCGGATTATCCGCGAAACCGGGACATCGCACCGTTTTGCTGTCGTCTCCAACCCAGAATTCCTGCGCGAAGGCGCCGCAATTGGCGACTTCAAGCGCCCCGATCGCATCGTGATCGGCGCGGAAAACGAGTTTGGGCAGGAAGTCATGCGCGAGGTTTACCGCCCGCTCTACCTCAACGAATCGCCGATCCTCTTTACCAGCCGTCGTACCAGCGAGCTGATCAAATACGCTGGCAACGCGTTCCTTGCGACCAAGATCACCTTCATCAACGAGATGGCCGATTTGTGCGAAAAGGTTGGCGCCAACGTGCAAGACGTCGCGCGCGGAATTGGCATGGACAACCGCATTGGCGCAAAATTCCTAAACGCCGGCCCAGGCTATGGCGGTTCTTGCTTCCCCAAGGATACGCTGGCGCTGCTCAAGACGTCCGAGGACTATGACAGCCCCACCCGCATCGTTGAAGCGGTCGTAAAAACCAACGACAGTCGCAAACGCGCGATGGGGCGCAAAGTGCTTGATGCGCTGGGCGGCGCGGACAGCGCACGAGGCAAGAAAGCCGCGCTACTGGGGCTGACCTTCAAGCCCAACACCGACGATATGCGCGACAGTCCGGCAATTGCGATAGCGCAGACCTTGACCGATGCAGGCGTGAACGTAGCCGCTTACGACCCAGAAGGTATGGAGCAGGCCAAGCCACTGATGCCCGAAGTGGAAATGTGCGCCGATCCTCACGCCGCAATCGAAAACGCTGACGTTGTCGTGATCGTCACCGAATGGGACGCCTTCCGTGCGCTAGACCTTACTCGCGTGCGTGAGCTGGCCAACGAGCCGGTGCTCGTCGACCTTCGCAACATCTACAATCCCGAAGACGTCCGCGCGCTGGGCTTCAAATACGCTAGCGTTGGTCGGGTTTAATCCTCGCCATCAAGATCGCGCAATCGCCCAAAAAGACCTTCACCGGGGCAATGGACAAAATCGCGCGCTATCATTGGTGTTGAGCGATTGTTTCCGCTGTAGCGCAAGTGCAATTTGCCACCCCACACGCGAAAAATCTGGATGCGCTCTCCTTGCTGCGTTTCAGTGACATACCACCCTGTCGCCGCGTCGTACTGCGTCATCGCATCAACGGTGCAAACATCCGCGTCCTGTGAAAGGGCCGAACCGTTGATTTGCACGCCGCCAGATGGGAGGCCAGTCAAAGTCACCACCTGGTTGGAAGCCTGGCGTAGGGTCGGCAAAATCTTTTGATAAAGCCGACTTTTGCGGGTCCGATCTCTCACTGGAAGAACATCCAAATGAAACACTCGTTTTCCCCCGGGTTCCAACTCTAAGCGAGAATTCAACTGGGCCATCAATTGCGCGATGCGCACGCGATATGATTCGTATAAACAAGGTGTCCCATCACAGGCGTTGCGCTGGGAAAGCCACTGCTTATGCTCGACCGCGATGTCCTTCAGGCCGCGCTTTTTGGCCAGATTGAGCATTGCGGCCACTTCACGATCAGATTTGCGAAGAGGCGCGCCAAACTCCCAGCAGATGTTTTCCTCGGCGAAACCCTGAGCCTTCTTGCAATCAAAACTGGGCGCATCATTCTTGACGGCTTGGCGCTCTTTATAGAGCCGCCGAAACTCGCTGGGAGAAATCTCAACACCGGGTTCGCCTCGCCATGCAGCCGAACTCGCGAGGATCAGTGGACCTTCGACCCTAATCCCATCCAGCCACGTGATGGAGTAAGGGTAGATTCGAGTGTTGTCGAACCGCGCTCCTTCCAAACTGCGATAGGCCAAGAAACTATACTCGGAGAGATCGGCATCCGTGAAGTTCGCACGATCAAACTTACCCCGACCAGTGCCGCGGCAGTTTTTCTCATATGAAACGCCGCACTCGAACACGAAGCCAGTGAGGTCGGCGTCTGACAAATCCACCTCAAACAACTGACTCTTGCGAAACGCGCCAATCCATCGGCCTCGCCGCAACTGAGCGCCCTTGAAGTTGGCTTTTTTCGCATCCACGCCTTTGAAGACAGTGCCGTTCAGCGTGGCGCCGCTCCAGTCTGCGCCCTCGAGAGTCGAACGCACAATGGTCGAGTTTGAGAAAGCGGCGTTCGTCGCCTTTGTGCCGGAAAGGTCGCTGTCGTGGATGCAGCCGCCTTCAAGGTGTTTAAGCACATCAGTGATGTCCCCGTCTTTCAACGCAGCGCCGTGCAGGATTAGGCGCTTGTGCTTGGCCTGCCGGACCCTTTCCAGCACGTCATCGCGGCTCGCCTCCTTGCTGACATCAAGGATTTGAACGTCCGCGCCCAGCATACACTCATCGCGGATTTGCTCGGCTTGCGCGCGGGCATCGGGACGCTCTTGGGGTAGCGGAGCGACGAATGGTGCGCTGCCCAAAGTCATCGCGCCAACAAGTATTGCAAGCATCGTGCGCGCCCTTATTGCTGTAAGATCGCGCACATAATGGGCTCGACTTGGTCAAGAAATCTTGAATCGTAGAGCCTTAGAGTCAAAGCGACGTGTCAGGGGGCATCATAAGCCGGGTTCTGTGCACGTGACCGGTATGCAAAAACACCAGCGCCACGGTGGCAGCCATTCATCTAGGCGACCTGTTGCCAAGTGCGCTCTAGCAGCCAACCCGGGTCTCCTCAGGGCGAAACACCCCTGCTGTATCTTACGATCAGCGCGAGACCCCTATTTGGCCTTGCTCCGGGTGGGGTTTGCCATGCGGGTCTTGTTACCAAGCCCCCGGTGCGCTTTTACCGCACCCTTTCACCCTTACCTGTGCGTTACGCTGCGAACAGCGCAGGCCATCGGCGGTTTGCTCTCTGTGGCACTTTCCCTTGGCTCAGCGCGAGCGCCTTGCCCGGCGGGCGTTACCCGCCACCCTTGCTTCGTGGAGCCCGGACTTTCCTCGCGCCACGAATGACACGCGGCCGCCTCAGCCCCCTGACGCTGGCGCGCATACACGAAGGGCCGACTTTTGCAAAAAGGCCGGCCCTTCGTTGTCAATCTACGAAGAGAGTTTCGGCTCATTCTTCGTCCGGCGCCAACAGCAGCTTCCAGACCAACGCGCCAATCGTCGCACCCAGCAGAGGCGCAGCCCAAAACAGCCACAATTGCGGAACAGCCGCTGTATCTGCGTAGAACGCCACACTGGTCGAGCGCGCAGGATTCACCGATGTGTTCGTCACCGGAATTGAAATCAAGTGGATAAGCGTCAGGCCAAGACCAATCGCGATTGGCGCAAAACCGGCGGGCGCTTTAGCGGACGTTGACCCCAAGATGATGATCAGAAACATCGCGGTAAGAACAACCTCAGCCACCAACGCGGCGACCATCGAGTATCCGCCTGGCGAAAGCTCACCAAAGCCGTTCGACGCAAAGCCTCCTGCGCTGAAATCAGCAACGCCGCTGGCGATTACAAAGAGCGCGCCGGCGGCAACGAAAGAGCCCAAAACTTGCGCGACCCAATAAGGGATCATGTCTTTGAAATCGAACCGGCCGGCCACCGCCAGCCCTAGTGAGACCGCTGGGTTAAAATGGCCGCCTGATATGTGTCCAACGGCGTAAGCCATGGTCATCACCGTCAGGCCAAAGGCCAGCGAAACCCCAACAAAGCCAATCCCCAATTCCGGAAAACCCGCGGCCAGAACAGCGGATCCGCAACCTCCAAAAACCAACCAGAATGTGCCGAAAAATTCGGCTGCGAGCTTCTTCATCATTTGTGATCCCTCCCAAATTTGATCGTCGTTCTCTCTTCTCGCTTATCGCGCCCGCCCCTGATCCCGGTCGAGCAGAAGTTGGAACAAGATCGCTCCCAATTGCTTGTCAGGCGCGCCCTCAATCATCTCTGGTCGCCAACGGCGTTCAAAGGCTTCGACCGCCTTGCGTCCCTCGGTGATGTCGTAGCCATAGCGTTCGAGCGCAAGGTAGAAGGCACCCTCGTTGTCGAAGGGATCGCCCAGATCGATCTTGGCAGGCTTGCGCAGGCACAGGCCCGTTTCAGCGAGCCGATCCCAGGGGAAGTACTCACCCGGATCGACCTTGCGCATGGGAGCCACATCAGAATGTCCAACGACATTCGCACGAGGGATATCGTAGTCCTTCACGATACGAGCCAAGAGCGGGATCAGCGCATCAATCTGCCGTTTGTCAAACCCGCGATAGCCACCGTTTTCCTCGGCGTGACCGGGATGGTCGAGTTCGATCCCGACGCTCGCTGAATTGACGTCCTTTTCGCCGCGCCAGAAGCTCTTGCCCGCATGCCAGGCGCGTTTGTCTTCGGGCACCAGCTGGGTAACCACGCCTTCCTCGCTGATGAGATAATGCGCTGAGACACCGCCCTCTTCGGTGGTGAGCCGCTCCAACGCGGTCTCGATCGGCTTCATTTCGGTGTAGTGGATGACGGCCATCGTGATCGGCCGCTGGCGTTCGTTAAAGTTGGGCGAAGGAACGACGGCGTGAACCAGTTCGCTTGTCTGCATTCCCTGCGTCGCATCGTCCCCCATACGCGCGCGTCTACCCGATCATGCCTTCAGGCTCAGGCACCACCGCGCCCAGCACCAGAGCGCCATCCGACAGCGCGTATTGAAGGCCTCCGCCGACCTCTTCCGCCAACAGCGCGATCATGTGAGCGGCGGCGGTTCGGCTTGTGATCTCTCCGGACGACAACTCGCCTTGCAGAGCGCGGCCGATAGTTTCGTCAAACGCGATCTTCTCCGCCGTCGCGCGGGCCACGATCTCGTAATTGCCGTCGCGCTTTTCCGCGCCGATATCGAGCGTCCCGCCGCGCACCAACGCATCAAGCGCGATTTGCGACAGATTTAGCAGGATCTTTACCGCCGGTTTGGGCAGACTGGGTTCCTCAATCGCCCAGTTGAGCGTCACGCGCTTGGCATCCGCTGCGAGCGCGGTGACCACGTCCTGCGCTTCTTCAACCGGCACCGCTTCGCCAAACCCGCCAGCGGCGCCAAAGGCAAGGCGGAAGAACTTGAGCTTATCCGTGCTGATCCGGGCCGATTGTTCGAGCAATTCGATGACATTGGCGCGCATCGTCGGATCAGTCTCGTCCGCGAGCAGCTCCAACCCGTTCGATAGGGCGCCCACGGGGGACAGCATATCATGGCACAAGCGCGAGCATAGGAGGGCGGCCAAATCGGTTTGAGAGGTCATTTCGGTGTCAGTCTTCTCGGTTTTCTGATCGCTTTAGGGCGAGACATGGACCACGTGTTACACAGTCCTAGAGCTAAAATTGGACGCTTTCCACCGCGCTTGGTAAATTGCCCGCAGGAAGGGCGTGAAACGGGTGGAAAAGAGACCTTCATGCGGCGAAAATCTAGCGCCCGGTCGCGGTGTAGGAAAGCGCGTGGAAGCCTTCGGGGTTATCCCGCCAGAACGTCAACTCTTCGCCCGCAATGATAGCCCATACCTTGCCGTCCCCGGCTGACATGGCCCGGTCGGTTTGGGACGGGTGTGCGTCCCCCGTGGGGTGCGAATGGAAATAACCCATGACGCTAAGGCCGCCTTCGCGCTCTTCTCGATAAGCGTCGATCAGCGCCTGCGGATCGATTTCGAAATGGGTTTCGGGTATGGGGTGGACGTTTACGGTTTCGACCGCCTGCGTAATTGCCCCATCGGTCCCCAGCAGCAGGCCGCAGGCTTCGCGCGGGTGGGCTGATCGGGCGGCGGCGAGGACTGCGCTGGATACAGAGTGCAACACTTCCACTTCCGCTTGCCCTGAGCTTGTCGAAGGGCTGCTCTTTTTCTTGGCAAGGCGCGAGATTTCGTTCCAGTCACCGCGTATCAAAGCCAGCTTCTTTGCCCTTGACCAACCCTTGATCCGCTTCTCAGCAGCCTTGGCTTCATCGCGAGTCGCAAGCTCCTGCGACCAAACCAGCTCAACTGGTAACCAGTCCTTAGTAAAACCGTCGAAACGTCCGGCTTTGTGATCAGCGATACGGTGTTCGAGATTGTCGGTGTGTCCGGTGTAGAACCGGCCCGTGTTGCAGTGGAGCATATAGGTCCAGAACGGCATGGTTTGGGACTAAAAGAAGTGCAGCCCTTCGACAAGCTCAGGGCGGATGGGTAGGGCAAATGAGTGAAAAAAGCTGAGACCATAACCGGCACCACGCACACCGCCGCCCGCCTTGACAAGGCGTTGGCCGAAGCCGCCGAACTAAGCCGCGCGCGCGTCCAGGCGCTGATTGCGCAAGGTGCGGTCGAAGTGGACGGAAAACCCGCCACCTCGCCTTCCACAAAGGTGCCAGCTGGAACGCCTTTCACCATCGATCTCCCGCCCGCTGCCGAAGCCGAAGCGGCCCCACAAGACATCACCCTAACCATCGCGTTTGAGGATGAGCACCTGATCGTCATCGACAAAGCGGCTGGGATGGTGGTCCACCCCGCCGCCGGCAATCCCGACGGCACGCTCGTCAACGCGCTGCTCCACCATTGCCGCGGTCAACTATCCGGGATCGGAGGTGTCGCGCGCCCCGGTATCGTTCACCGCATCGACAAGGACACATCCGGCCTGCTGGTGGTCGCCAAATCCGACGCCGCGCACGAAGGGCTCGCCGCGCAATTCGCCGAACACAGCGTTCACCGCCGCTATCTCGCTGTCACCGGAGGGACGCCCAACCCGCATGAGGGCACCATCAATGAGCGAATCGGGCGATCGGACGCCAACCGCAAGAAAATGGCTGTGCTCGACAAGAATTCCTCACGCGGCAAACACGCGGTGACCCATTACAAGGTGATCGACCGGCTCTCCCATGCGGCGTTGATCGAATGCCGCCTGGAAACGGGCCGGACCCACCAGGTGCGCGTTCACTGCGCGTCAATTGGGCATGCGCTATTAGGAGACCCATACTACGGACGAACACCCAAGCTCCTGAAACCGCTGCTCAATCGGCTGGGCTTTGCCCGGCAGGCGCTGCACGCGGCCGAATTGGGGTTCTTGCATCCAATTTCGGGCGAATTCGTATCTTTTTCGAGTGATCCGCCGAAAGACATGCAGGAACTAATCGACGAACTGGGTCGTTCTAATCGATGAAAGTTGCGGGATTTTCCTACAACTTGGTCTATATGTAACCGTGTGGCCCGAAAAGCCGGATGCCCATTAGGGGTCCGACTAAAAGAGGTCGACGCAAGAAAGGTTAGGGAAGACGTGAGTACAGCAAAAGCAGTCCCGGCGCTGAGCGGCGAGCAAAGCCTCAATCGCTATCTGTCGGAAATCAAAAAATACCCCGTATTGACGGCTGAGCAGGAATACATGCTCGCCAAGCGTTACGAAGAACACGAAGACCCCGAAGCGGCCTCGCAGCTGGTGTCCAGCCACCTGCGCCTCGTGGCGAAAATCGCCATGGGCTATCGCGGCTATGGTCTGCCTGTGTCCGACCTCATTTCCGAAGGCAATGTCGGCCTGATGCAGGGCGTGAAAAAGTTCGAGCCCGATCGCGGATTCCGCCTCGCGACCTACGCGATGTGGTGGATCAAGGCGAGCATGCAGGAATACATCCTGCGTTCGTGGAGCCTCGTCAAAATGGGCACCACCGCGGCTCAGAAGAAGCTGTTTTTCAACCTTCGCCGGATGAAAAAACAGCTCGAAGCCTACGACGACACCGACCTGTCGCCCGAAGACGTGACCAAGATCGCCACCGATCTGGGCGTCCCAGAGCAGGAAGTCACCAATATGAACCGTCGGATGATGATGGGCGGCGACGGCTCGCTCAACACGCCGATGCGCAACGGTGAAGACGGTTCGGGCGAATGGCAGGACTGGCTGACCGACGATCATCCGCTTCAGGACGAAACCGTCGCCGATGCGCAGGAAGCCGAAGTGCGGCACGACATGCTGGTCGAGGCGATGGACTCGCTCAATGAGCGCGAACAGCACATTCTGACCGAGCGTCGCCTGACGGAAAAACCGCAGACACTCGAAGAGCTCTCGCAGGTCTACGATGTCAGCCGCGAGCGCATCCGCCAGATCGAAGTGCGCGCGTTTGAGAAGCTTCAAAAGGCGATGCAGCGCATCGCGGGTGAGCGGTTGCTGCCAGGTATGGCGTAAGCGTCAATTGGGCAGGCGCGCTATCAGCGCGCTAAGCGCGGAAACATCGAAGCGCCGGGGGCTTGCCTCCGGCGCTTTATTTTTGAGCGTGTCGAGCAGCGCCTGTTTGTCAGAGAACGAAAACTCTACCCGCCCCGGTAATATCTCGGCCAGCGCTTCAAACCATGCCAACAAGTGCGGCTGCAACGCCAAGTGCATGTCGAAGCGGCTTCGAGTGCGCGTCAGGTCGCCCTCTTTTTGACGACGCGCCACTGCGGGAGCGATGCGTTTCACCAGGTACAGATCCGCAAAGCCCAACCGGCCCGCGGCAAAAGACTCGCGCGCCATCGGCATCGCCGCTTCGAAGATGTCCAGACTAGCAAAGCCAGCGCGCGCCATGCACCAATCGTAGTGCGATTTGAACGGATCGGTGTCGCAAATGGCAAAGCCGTGCTGGGCCTCCACTGCAAGCGCGCGAGCAAAGCGGCGTTCGTTATGCGCAATCCAATAGGCCGCGCGTTCTTGCGCGGGCCGGTCAGGGCCTGGCGGAACGCCTTGCTCTGCGAATTCCGGCACCCACGTCGCCGCCCCCAGCGAGCGCGCGTAGGTGCTCTTACCAGCCGCGCTGATCCCTTCGATAACGACAATCATGGCCGCTCCCGCGCGGCACTAGGACTTAGCTTGAAGGCGCCAAATCCAGCACCGCCGCGATCATTGCGCGCGTGCCCAGAGTTACGCTTTCGCGCGGAGCGATTTTAAACAGCGGTGAGTGGTGCGATGGCACACGTGGGCCACCCTCGGCTTGCGCATCGAAGGCGGCTTGCGGCGTACCGCCAACTGCGAAGTAATAGCCCGGCACGTCCAGCTCCTCGGCCACGAAATAGGCGAAGTCCTCTGCACCCATGCCTTGCTGTCGGAACGTCTGGAAAGTGTCTTCGCCCAAATCACGCTTCATCACGTTGTTGAGCCGACGCGCGAGTTTCGGATCGTTATAGGTGACCGGAGTGCCTTCAATCACCTCGACCTTCACAGGCAAGTCTTCGGGAAGACCATGCGCTTTGCCGACATTGGTCGCGACGCGTTGGATCGCATCAAGCAGCTGTGCGCGCACCTTTTCGTCGTTCGACCGCACGGTGAGCTGAAGGCGGGCTTCGTCCGAAATGATGTTGTGCTTTGATCCCGCCTGGAACGAACCGACTGTGATAACCGCGGGAGACAGCGGCCCGATTTCGCGACTCACGATGGATTGCAGCGCGGTCACGATCTGGCTGGCAATATAGACCGGGTCCCGGCCCATATGCGGGCTGGCGCCGTGCGCGCCGATGCCAGGCACGGTGACATCGACCGAATCCGAGCTCGAATACTGAATGCCCTCCGCCGCGGACACTTTGCCAGTCGGCAGGACGCTGGCGACGTGGAAGGCGAGCGCGTAATCGGGTTTGCCAAAGCGTTCATAGAGGCCATCCGCGAGCATCGCTTTCGCCCCGCCCACACGCTCCTCTGCCGGTTGGACAATGAACATCAGTGTGCCCGACCATTTATCTTTCATCGCCATAAGCTGGCGCGCGGTGCCGACCATCGAGGTGATGTGCACATCGTGCCCGCAGGCGTGCATAACGGGATACTCTTTGCCGTCCTGACCAACCTGGGTCACCGTCGACGCGTATTCGAGGCCCGATTTCTCCTTCACCGGCAGGCCGTCCATATCCGCGCGCAGAAGGATCAGCGGCCCCTCGCCGTTCTTGACCAGGCCGACCACGCCCGTGCCGCCGACGTTTTCGGTCACTTCAAGGCCGGTAGCGCGCAGTTCGGCAGCCATGCGCTCAGCGGTCTTGTTTTCAAGGAAGGAGAGCTCCGGGTTCTCGTGGAAATGCACAAACAAAGGCGCGAGATAGGCATCATAGTCCGCTTCCACCGCCGAAGTGATCGCGGCCATGGTGGCGGCGTTCGAAACAGCAGTGACCGAAGCGTTTGACGCGTTTGTCGTGCTGGTCTCCGAGCTTTCCGCCGCGATCGGCGCGCTCAAACCGGCGACAGCCAAGGCGATTGTAACAGCGGAGGTGCGTAGGATGCGCATGGGTTTTTCCTTCCAATAAGTCCCAAGCATCCAACGAAGCACGCGGAGACCATTTTCGCAAGACACGTGTGATTGCCCTTCGCCCGTGCGCTTCCTAAGTCGGCCTTCATGCAACGCATCGGCTTCTTCCTCCTGCGCCTGATCGCAAAGACCATCCTGTGGTTTATCGGCCTCAGCCTCGCGCTTGTGATGCTCTTCGCCTTTGTCCCGGTTCCCATCACAGCGACCATGATAATGGACGCCAACGGAGCGACGCGCGATTGGGAGCCATTGGAAGAAATAGACCCCAATCTGGTCGCAGCCGTGATCGCCGCCGAAGATTCCAAGTTCTGCGCGCATTCGGGTTTTGACACCGAAGCGATCCAGAAAGCCTATGAGCAAAACCAGAAAGGTGGCCGCATCCGGGGCGGATCGACCATCAGCCAGCAGACCGCGAAGAACGTCTTTCTATGGCAAGATGGCGGCTACACGCGAAAGGCCCTTGAGGCCTGGTTCACGTTCTGGATCGAGAATATCTGGGGCAAGCGACGCATAATGGAGGTCTATCTCAACGTCGCGGAGACCGGCATCGGCACCTATGGCGCGACCGAGGGCGCGCGGCGCTATTTCGACAAATCCGCTGCCCGCCTCTCTCGATCCGAAGCCGCGCGCATGGCCGCCGCTTTGCCTCTGCCCAAGAAGCGCAGCGTCACGAATCCCAGCGGCTGGCTTGCCCGACATGGCCGCACTTTGGAAAACCGCCTTCTCGTCGTCCAAAACGAAGGGCTGGACGATTGCGTCTACCCCAAGGATTGATTGCCCTTGCCTTATGTGTACGCGCTGTTGAACGTATCGCCATTGACGAACGCGGCCCCCATGGGCATTTGCCTTGATCTATGGGGAGATACACAGAGCCGGTTTCGGCCAAGGGGCCACACAGCCCATACAGGAGCGCCAAATTGACGCGCCCATTCGAGGACGCCCGCTTATGAGCGCGCCGCTTCCCACAGGCTCCACAGCCAGCCAATCCGCCGCCGCTGTTGAGGCGCGCGAAGCCTTGCGAGACGCGATGGTGCGCCTGGCCAACGGCGACAGCGCCGCGTTACAAGAAATATACTCCGCAACGCGCGTGAAACTGTTCGGCATTTGCTTGCGTATCTTGGGCGATAGAAAGGAAGCGGAAGACGCTTTGCAGGACGTATATGTGAACCTTTGGCAGCGCGCGGACCGTTACGATCCGCAGCGCGCGAGCCCGATCAGCTGGCTCGCCACGTTTGCGCGCAACCGCGCGATCGATCGTCTGCGCACGGGCAAGGTTCGCTCTGGCGCGGTCCCTGTTGAAGAGGCCTCTCCTCTTCCCGACGAAGCGCCGCTGGCCGATGCGCTCCTGGTCGATGCCGAGCGCGACGCGCAAATCCACCAATGCCTCAAGGGCTTGGACGAAAACGCACAGACTTACATTCGCGCTGCCTTTTTCGAAGGGCAGACCTACGCGCAACTGGCCGAGACAGCCGATGTGCCGCTGGGTACGATGAAAAGCTGGATCCGGCGCGGCCTGATGAAACTGCGCGCCTGCCTTGAAGCGAGCGAGCATGAAGGAGGCGCGACGTGACCGATACTCCTGAAAATGAAATGGATCGCGAACGCGTCCTGGCGGCAGAATATTCGCTCGGCCTGCTCGAAGGCGAAGAATTGCTGGCCGCGCGCGGCCGTATGGCGAACGATCCAGATTTCGCCTCGCGGCGCGAATGGTGGGACGATTGGTTCGTTCCGCTGAGCGATGATGTCGCGGGCGCGGAACCGGGCGCGCATGTTTGGGACGCGATTTCCACGCAGGTCAATGCACCGTCTGATGAAGCCGTCGAGGCGGGCGTTTCGAACGTCGTCCTACTGGATATGGAGCGCCGCGTGCGCCGGTGGCAATGGACCGCTGGCGTTGCGAGCGCGGCTGCGGCTGTTGCGTTGGCTCTTTTCGCGACGACGCCATCGGTTGATCCAATCCCGGACAATACGCCCGCTTTGGCCTCCGCTGGCGCACCTCTGATGGCATCGATCCCTGTCGGCGATACATTGCGGCTTGGCGTCACGTTCCTGCCCGCTTCGGATGAAATGCTTGTCTCCGCGGCGGGACTCACCGCCGATGGTGTGCACGATCACGAATTATGGCTGGTCCCCGCCGATGGTAGCGCGCTGCAATCTCTTGGCGTGGTTGTGCCAGGCGAGGAACGCCGCGTGACGCTGGATGGCGAGATCACCAGCAATATGGGCGAAGGCGTCCAGTTGGTCCTCACACGCGAACCCATTGGCGGAAAACCTGATGGCGTCGACGCGGGTCCAGTGGTGGCTCAGGGAGCCTTTGGAGCGGTCTAAGCACCACCTTAACAGGCTTGTTTCCTCGCCAAGCCGCAGATCGGCGAAAAGTCCTGATTTGCAACTTTCAAATAAAATTCGGCATCCTTGCATCCGCATTGAGAAGCATGGCGTAGCTCCAGCGCAAGATCGGGAGGACTTGCAGCAACAAAAGGAGAATGCAATGACCTCGATCCCAACTCAATTCTCAGCCGCCGGTAAAGCCGCCATTATGGCTCTCGCCGTCGCCTCCACCGCCGTTATCGGCGTGGTGCCTTCCACCCCCGCCTTGGCCCACGGCCACAAAAAGCGCGCCCCCGCCGACCTCGTCGACACCGCAGCCAAGAGCAAGGTCCACAAAACGCTCGTCGCCGCTGTCAAAGCCGCCGATCTGGTCGACACGCTCAAGAGCGATGGCCCCTTCACCGTATTCGCCCCGACCGACACGGCTTTTGCCAAGCTGCCAGAAGGCACCGTCGAAAGCCTCGTCCAGCCCCGCAACAAGGGCACGCTCACTGGTATTCTGACCTATCACGTCGTCCCCGGCCGCATTCGCAGCAGTGATCTCGTCAACCTCATCAACTCCGGCGGCGGTGAAGCCGCAATCAAGACGGTTGCAGGCGGCAAGCTGACCGCGCGCCTTTCGGGCAACAACATCGTCATCACCGATGCCGCTGGCCGAGTGACGGCCGTTACCAAAGCCAACGTGACCACCGCCAATGGCGTCATTCACTTCACGGACGGCGTCTTCCTGCCGGCCTGATCGGCACCAAGACTGGTTCGCGCGGGTCCACCCATCCTATCCCTACAAGGATGTGGGTCCGCGCGGATCGCCTCACGTTCCCTAATCCCCTTTCCCCGACACAGGACGACCCAAATTAGCGGCAAAGCGTTCCGTCGCCCGCATCCTGATCCCGGTCCAAAGCGTAGCTAAGGCGCAAGATCGGACGGGGCTTGCGGCAAGGCGCTTTGCAGCCACCAAAGGAGACACCCAATGACTTCGATCCCTACACGTTTTAAATCAGCTCTTATTGCCGCTTTCGCGGCCTCCGCCAGCCTGACCATCGCCGCTCCGGCTCCGGCCCTCGCCGATGGCCATACGGAAGCCGGCAAGCCCGATATCGTCGCCACTGCGATGAGCACCGGCGCGCACAACACGCTGGTCGCCGCGGTGAAGGCCGCCGGTCTCGTGGAGACACTTCAAAGCCCCGGCCCCTTCACAATCTTCGCGCCGACCGACGCAGGCTTTGCCAAGCTGCCTGAGGGCACGGTTGCGACGCTGGTCAAGCCTGAGAACAAGGCGACGCTGACCAAGATCCTTACCTATCACGCAGTAGCGGGCAAAGTGACCGCGTCGGCGCTGATCGGCCTGATCGAAGCGGGCAACGGCGCCGCCACGGTGGAAACGCTGGCCGGAGAGACCCTGACCGCGCGCGTGGTCGACGGCAAAGTGGTGATCACTGACGCCAAGGGCGGCACCGCCACGGTCACGACCGCTGACGTCATGACGTCAAATGGCGTAATTCATGTCACGGACGGCGTCTTTCTTCCGGCGTGATCCGTAGCTGATCCATAACTTAGCGCGGCCTCACCGTTCCCATCCTCCCACTCGAGGTCGCGCCATCCAAGGCTCCGCCCGGTGATCCTCCATCGCCGGGCGGAGTTTTGCGTTTAGGGCACTGTTCTGATGTTTTGGCTCAGACGCTTAGTGCAAGGTCCACCGCCGCCTGACAGTGGAGTTCCGTGGTGTCGAACAGGGGCAGGGCGCTTTGCTCAGGTTTGGATAAGCCGCGTCAGTTCGTTGCAAACCAGGGCACGCATATACGCCCCAGTTGATCAGTGCATAAGACTGCGCCGAGCATTCCCAGCTCATACCGCTGAGGACGCCGATGGTTTTCATGGCTGCCTCGTCACCATCAACCTGCCTTACTGGCTGTCCGCGTCCAGACGCCGCGCCAAGGCACAAGCGATAATCTGTCCGAGCAATAAGATCGGTATCAAGACGTAAAAAAGCAGCGATACAAAGCCCATCGCGAACGATCGATATCCGCCAGCGGCGCCAAAGAACCCCTCATAAAGCAGCCCCACCCCAGCCAACAGGCCAAGCGCCGGAATAACCCAACACACGATGTGGGCGGCTGGGGAAGTCAATTCAATGGACCGCAAGCGCGCCATCACAGCGGTGGCAAACCACGCAAGGAACGCGAAGAACGCCGCCATCCAAAGCTGTGTTTCCGCCACGATCTTAGGTTTGCTGGTTTGCCCAACGCGTGAGCAGCCACAGGGTAAGCCCCTGTGCTGCCACACATACAACACTCGCAAAAACAACGCCGACCTCGGGTTCGCCATTGACGTGTTCCGGAGATACGAATGCAGGCAAGAGCGCCACGAACGCCAAGGTTGCGATCAGGAATCCGGGAAGCATCCAAACCATCACCCAGCTCGGCGCATAGGAGTTTGGCTTTAGCGAAAAGCCGAACTGCCGTGGCAGCCGGTCATAATCAGCAAAACGGTAATGCGCCCAAATCGCCGAGGCGAGCAGCAAAACAACCGCGAAACTAAACGCCATCAAGGCCGGGCTAGAGAGGATCGCGTCCATCAGCCCGAACCGCTCAACTGGCGCCTCGGTGCTCAGGCCGCTTCTTCCTTTTCACCCTTGGCGTCGTCGTTGGAAACGACCTGGATCGGCTCTTTCTTGCCCGCGACGACATCCGCGTCGACCACGACTTCGCTGACATTGTCCATGTCGGGCAAGTCGAACATCGTGTCGAGAAGGATGCCTTCGACGATTGAGCGCAGGCCGCGCGCGCCGGTTTTGCGCTTGATCGCGCGTTCCGCGATTGCCTTAAGAGCGTCGTCGGTAAAGGTCAGATCCACATCCTCAAGCTCGAACAGCTTGCTGTACTGCTTGACGATAGCGTTTTTCGGCTCGGTGAGAATGGTAACCAGAGCGTCCACATCGAGGTCATGCAACGTCGCAATCACCGGCAGACGGCCGACAAATTCGGGGATGAGGCCGAATTTGAGAAGATCTTCCGGCTCGCTCTTTTCGAGCAGTTCGCCCACCTTGCGCTTTTCCGGGTCGGCGACATGCGCGCCAAAGCCGATGGAGCGTTTCTGCAGACGGTCCGCGATGATCTTGTCGAGCCCGGCAAAGGCACCGCCGCAAATGAACAGGATGTTGGTCGTGTCGACCTGGAGGAATTCCTGTTGCGGGTGCTTGCGGCCGCCTTGCGGAGGAACGCTTGCCGTGGTGCCTTCCATTAGCTTGAGCAGCGCCTGCTGCACGCCCTCACCCGACACGTCGCGGGTGATTGATGGGTTTTCCGCCTTGCGCGTAATCTTGTCGATCTCATCGATGTAAACGATGCCGTGCTGGGCCTTCTCGACGTTGTAGTCGGACGACTGCAGCAGTTTGAGGATGATGTTCTCAACATCCTCACCCACGTAGCCCGCTTCGGTCAGCGTGGTGGCGTCGGCCATGGTGAAAGGCACATCGAAGGTGCGCGCCAGAGTCTGCGCCAGCAGAGTTTTACCCGTACCAGTTGGGCCAACGAGCAGAATGTTGGATTTGGCGAGCTCAACCCCATCGGTTCTGCCCGAATGCTTCAGCCGCTTATAGTGGTTGTGCACCGCGACCGACAGGTTCCGCTTGGCCGAATTTTGGCCGATGACGTAATCGTTAAGCGTGCCGTAAATGTCCTTGGGCGTGGGAACCTCGCCCTCTTTCTTGCCCGCGATGCCCGCTTTGGTCTCTTCGCGGATGATGTCGTTGCACAATTCAACGCATTCATCGCAAATGAAGACCGTGGGGCCCGCGATCAGCTTGCGCACTTCGTGCTGCGACTTCCCGCAGAAGCTGCAGTACAGGGTGCTTTTGCTGTCGGATCCGCTCAATTTCGTCATTCCTGCTTCCCTCGAATCCGGGCCTGATTCGACCTCGAACCTAACCCGGATTCGCAATTCTTATCCTTCGCGCCACATGAATCAACGCTTGGCGCATAAATTTAGGTCCGTTCAGGCTCAAGATGCGCCTGAACAGCCACAATCCCAGCCAGCCTTCGCCTTACTCTGGCGCGCCGCCTGAACCGTCCGCGCCGCCGTCACCTTCGGATTCGGGGCGGGTTTCGAAGACTTCATCAACCAGACCGAATTCCTTGGCCTCTTCGGCTTCCAAGAAGGTGTCGCGATCCATGGCCTTCTCAATCTCTTTTAGGCTCTTTCCGGTGAACTGAACGTAAAGGTCGTTCATGCGCTTGCGAATGCGCAGGATTTCACGAGCCTGAATCTCGATGTCCGAGGCCATACCACGCGCGCCTCCCGAAGGTTGGTGCACCATTACGCGGGCGTTGGGCAGCGCGACACGCATGCCCGGCTCACCCGCGGCCAGCAGAAAGCTGCCCATGGAAGCGGCCTGGCCCATCACCACAGTCGAAACGCGTGGGCGGATGTAGCGCATGGTGTCGTAGATTTGCAGACCCGCGGTTACGACGCCGCCTGGCGAGTTGATGTACATGCTGATCGGCTTGGAGGGGTTCTCGCTCTCCAGAAACAGCAGCTGCGCCGTGATCAGCGAGGCCATGCCGTCTTCGATCTGGCCGGTCACGAACACGATGCGCTCGCGCAGCAGTCGGGAGAAGATGTCAAAGCTGCGCTCACCCCGGCTGGTCTGCTCGACCACGACGGGTACAAGCGCGCCGGTCACAGGGTCGCGGGTGAACTGGCCCTGTGAGCCATAGGTGTCGCCTTTATCGCCGAGCATATCGATCATGTGGGGTGAGTCCTTTTTGAAAACTGGAATGGCTATTTCGGAGGCGCAGCCGCATTGTTCAAGGGGCTTAACCAATTGGCCTTGAATTCAGTTGGGAATTGCGCTTGCGCCGGGCCGGTTGAACGGCAAAAGTTGCGCCTATGACGATATCCTCACGCGCCGTGCGCTTTTCCGCCCTTGGTCTCACTTCGATCGCCGCGATCACCGCTGCATTAGCTATTGCCCAACCTAGCAACAGCGAGGGTTTCGACTCCGAGGCCGATATGGCCAAGCGGATCGAAGCCATCGAGACATACGACGATGGACCCGATGGCCTGAACGCCGTGATTGTTCATTCGCTGACGGCTGGTTTCAAAGCGCGCGAGGCGGCGGGCACCGGCCCGATGGACGGGCGCAGCGTGCTGGTGAAGGACAATATCGAGACTGAGGAATGGGCGACCACGGCGGGCAGCCTTGCGCTGCAATACAACTTCACCAAGCGCGACGCGCCAATGATCGCCAATTTGCGCAAGGCGGGCGGCGTGGTGCTGGGCAAGGCGAACCTGTCCGAATGGGCCAACATTCGCGGCGACAATTCCACGAGCGGATGGAGCGCGATTGGCGGTCTCACACGCAACCCGCACGCGATTGATCGAAACACCTGCGGTTCGTCCTCGGGCAGCGGCGCCGCGTTGGCGGCGGGTATGGCCTGGGGCGCGATTGGCACAGAGACGAACGGGTCGATCACCTGCCCCGCCTCGATCAACGGCGTCGTTGGCTTCAAACCCAGCGTCGGCGTTATCAGTCGCACGCATGTGATCCCGATCAGCTCGACGCAGGACACCGCTGGCCCGATGACGCGCACGGTGTACGACGCGGCGCTGCTGCTGAGCGCGCTTGCTGGCGAAGACCCGACCGATAGCGCCACGGTCGGCGTCCCGCGTGTGGCGGACTACACTGAGGGACTGGACACCTTCTCGCTCAAAGGCGTGCGCATCGGCGTGATGGTCAATCAGCTGGGCAATCGCGAGGACCTGCGCGCCGTGTTTGGCAAAGCGCGCGCCGATCTCGAAGCGGCGGGCGCGGTGCTGGTGGATGTTGAACACGACATCAACACCGATATGTTTCGCGACAGCTTCACCGTGCTAAAATTCGAACTGCGCGAGGAAATGGGCAAGTATCTGCGCTCGATCCCCGAGATGAGCGGTGTCGAAACCCCGCGCAGTCTGGCGGACCTGATCGCCTTCAACGAAGCCAACGCCGCGCGCGAATTGCGCTGGTTTGGCCAAGAAACCTTTATCGAAGCCGAGGCTGAAACCGACCGCGAAAAGTACGAGAAGGCGCGCGAGAACGCGGTGCGGATCGCCGGTAAGGAGACGCTCGACGCGATTATGGCAGAGCACGATGTGCAGTTCCTGATCGCGCCCACACGCGGACCGGCTTGGGTCAGCGATCTGGTCAATGGTGACAGCTTCAACGGCTCGATTGGCTTTGGCTCACCGGCGGCAATTGCGGGCTATCCGCACCTCACTGTTCCGATGGGTGCAATTGAGAACCTGCCGGTCGGCATCAGCTTTTTCGGCGCGAAGTGGGCCGACCATGACGTGCTGCAAATGGGCGCGGCCTACGAAAAAGCGCGGACAACCGAGTTGCCCGCGCCTTCGTTCAAGCGGTGGGGGATCGCCGACTGATTGTCGGCGTCACCACGCTGATCTCTTTGTAGCTTACTCAGCCGCCTTCTTGGCCGGAGCCTTTTTGGCAGCCGGCTTCTTAGCGGGAGCCTTCTTCGCCGCCGTTGTTTTGGCAGCGGGCTTCTTCGCCGGAGCTTTTTTGGTCGGGGCCTTCTTGGCCGCTGGCTTGGCTTCAGCGTCATCGGCCTTGGCTGCCGTCTTCTTAGCCGGAGCCTTCTTGGCGGGCGCTTTCTTCGCCGGGGCTTTCTTCGCAGCCGGTTTCTTGGCGGCAGCCTTCTTTGGCGCGGCTTTCACCTTTTCCGATTCGGCGTCGTCGTCCGCTTCGATCGCGGCTTGCAGCTCTTCGGCGGTCACTTCACGCTCGGTGACGTCGGCCTTGTCGAACAGGAAGTCGACGACCTTGTCTTCGTAAAGCGGCGCGCGCAGTTGAGCGGCGGCCATCGGTTCGGATTGGATGTACTGGACGAAGCGCTCGCGATCTTCTTCGCGGTATTGAGCGGACGCCTGCTGGATCAGCATCGACATTTCCTGGCTCGTCACTTCGACGCCGTTGGCCTGACCGATTTCAGAAAGGAGCAGGCCCAAACGCACGCGGCGCTCGGCGATCGACTTGTAGTCGTCCTTTTCGTCTTCGATCTGCTTCATTGCGGCTTCGGGATCTTCCTCGTTGGCCGCTTCCTGTTGAAGCTGGTTCCAGATCTGTTCGAATTCCGCATCGACCATGCCCTGCGGCACTTCGAAGTCGTGACCTTCGGCCAGTTGATCGAGAAGCTGACGCTTCATCTGCGTGCGGGTCAGTTGAGCGGTCTGCTGACCGAGCTGACCTACCATGATCTCTTTCAGCTTATCGAGGCTGTCGAGGCCGAGATTGGTCGCGAACTCGTCGTCGATCTTGGTCTCGGTTTCGACTTTCACCTGCTTCACGGTGATGTCAAAAGTCGCTTCCTGACCGGCCAGATCAGCGGCCTGATAGTCCGCCGGGAAGGTCACGGTGATGGCCTTCTCATCGCCCGTCTTCGCGCCGACCAGCTGCTCTTCAAAGCCGGGGATGAAGGTGCCCGAACCAATGACCAGCGCCGCGTCTTCGGCCTTGCCGCCTTCGAATTCAACGCCATCCAGTTTGCCGACAAAGTCGATGATCAGTTGGTCGCCTTCCGCCGCTTTCTTGGTCTTGGCGGCGTCCTTGTAGCTCTTGTTCTGGCCAGCGATGCCTTCGATCGCTTCCATGATCTGCTCGTCCGAGACGGGCACCGTCAGTTTTTCAAGCTTCAGGCCATCGGTGCTCGGTGCCTCGACCACCGGCAAGACTTCGAGCTCGACCGTGATGACGGCGTCTTTGCCTTCCTCATAGTCTTCGTTGAGCGAGACCGCTGGCTGCATCGCGGGGCGCAGCTCTTCGTCTTTGGTCAGGGCATCAACCGAATCGCGAATCGTATCATTCAGAGTTTGGGCGTGCAGCTGTTCGCCGTGCATCTTCTTGACGAGGTTGGCCGGCACTTTGCCCGGGCGGAAACCCGGCATGCGCACTTGCGGCGCGACCTTCTTGATCTCGGCGTCGATCTTGGCGGCCAGTTCGTCCGCGGTGATCGTGATAGTGTAGGCGCGCTTGAGGCCTTCGTTGACGGTCTGCTTGGTTTGCATGAGGTGGGTACTTTACAACCTGTTAGTGCGATTCTTGTGACGGGGGTTTGCGAGCGTTCCGTGGCGAGGTTTGGTGCGGGCGAAGGGACTCGAACCCCCACATCTTTCGATACTGGTACCTAAAACCAGCGCGTCTACCAATTCCGCCACGCCCGCATGCCCGAACGAAGCCGCGCGGGAAACCGGCATGGCCCCCCGCGCGAATTGCGTGCGCCTCTATCGGGTACGGCACAAAAGGGCAAGCGCAACACGCTTGTTTCCTCAACGTCCACCCACTAAAGGCGCGCGAATGAGCGACAACAACACCAACGACACCCCGCCCCATCACCTCGCTGTGCACCCTTCGAGCCCGCATTTCGACGCCGACGCTCTCCAGCGCGGCGTCGGCATCAGGTTTAAAGGCAACCAGCGCACCGATATCGAAGAATATTCGATCTCCGAAGGCTGGGTAAAAGTGCAGGCCGGCAAAACCGTCGACCGCAAAGGCCGCCCGCTTTTGATCAAGCTTAATGGCGAGGTTGAAGCGTGGTTCGAAGATCTGGGCGATAACCCGCCGGTCGCGAAGAAGGGCTGAATTTTCTGGGGCACCTAGCCACCCGCGCCCTCCACCCTTCCACCCGGATGATAACTCCGGAGTACGATCCGGGTGGAAGGGTGGAGGGCGCGGGTGGCTAGGCTACGCTGCAAAAAATCTCACTCTGCTTGCCTAATCCGCTCGCAGGGGGCACTTGCGGGATGGATATGAAACCCACCGTCGTCATTATTGGTCGTCCCAATGTGGGCAAGTCGACCTTGTTCAACCGTTTGGTGGGCAAGAAGCTGGCGCTCGTCGATGATCAGCCGGGCGTTACCCGTGATCGCCGCGAAGGCGATGCGGAGGTCGCAGGGCTCGAATTCACCGTCGTCGACACCGCCGGCTGGGAAGACGAAGACGCCCAGACGCTGCCGGGCCGCATGCGTATCCAGACAGAGGCCAGCCTCGAAGGGGCGGACGCGGCGATGTTTGTGATCGACGCGCGTGCGGGCCTGACCCCGCTCGACAATGAAATCGCGCGCTATCTGCGCGGCGCGGATGTGCCGATCGTTTTGGTCGCGAACAAGGCCGAAGGCGCACCGGGCGAGGCGGGTGTGCTTGAATCCTATTCGCTGGGTCTGGGCGAACCGGTGCCGCTTTCTGCGGAACACGGCGAAGGCGTCGCCGACCTGTTTAGCGCTCTCTGGCCAGTGATTGGCGACAAGGCGGATGCCTGGGAAGCGGAAGTCGAGGCCGCCAAGCTTGAGATCGAGGATGAAGACGCGCCGCTAGGCCCGCTCAAACTGGCCATTGTTGGACGTCCTAACGCTGGCAAATCGACGCTCATCAACCAGCTTTTGGGCGAGGATCGCCTCCTGACCGGTCCAGAGGCCGGGATAACGCGCGACTCGATTGCGGTCGACTGGGAATGGAGCGACCCGCGCGTTTCCTCTGATGATGAGGAAGATGACGGCGTCCGCCAGATTCGGCTGATCGACACCGCCGGTATGCGCAAAAAGCGCAACGTGGTGGAGAAGCTGGAGAAGCTCTCGGTCGCCGATGCACGTCGGGCGGTCGACTTCGCCGAAGTCGTGGTGCTGCTGCTCGACGCGACGAAGGGCCTTGAGCATCAGGACCTCAAGATCGCCAGCATGGTCCTTGAAGAAGGCCGCGCGCTGATGATCGCGATCAATAAGTGGGATATTGCGGGCCAGAACACCGCTGAGACGCCCTCGGGCATCTTCAACGGGATCAAGGCCGCGCTGAACGATGGCCTCGCGCAGGTGCGCGGCGTTCCGCTGTTTGCCGTCAGCGCCAAGACGGGCAAGGGCCTCGACACAATGCTGGGCGCCGCGTTTGATATCCGTGAAAGCTGGTCAAAGCGTGTCCCCACCGCCGCGCTCAACCGCTGGTTTGATGACGCGATGGAAGCGAACCCTCCGCCCGCGCCCGGAGGACGGCGGATCAAGCTGCGCTATATCACCCAGGCTGGCACCCGCCCGCCGCGTTTCGTGATCTTCGGCACACGCCTCGACGCCCTGCCCAAAAGCTATGAACGCTATCTGGTCAATGGCATCCGCGCCAAGCTCGGCTTTGAGGCGGTGCCCGTGCGCGTGGTGCTGAAAAGTCCAAAGAACCCGTACAACGCCAATCGCGGCGGCGGGGGCAATTTCAGCGGTGGCGAAGGCAAAACTTAGCTGGACATTTGCCGTTGTGATTGCGTCTGTGTAGCTTGGCGAAATGCGAGCGCATGCTCTCCATCAAGCGTATACGGGTCCCAGACTTTTGGGTGGCTTTTGGCTGGTCTCGATAGCGCTGCTGTGCACGCTTGGGATCATCGCGCTTTTCAGCTTTACGCCCTTTACGACCTCGATTGTCCTTTCAATTGGTCTTGCTGTAGTTCTCTTCCGGTCGCGAATGAACGCGCATTTTGCCGGGATAGTCAGCAGCGTCGCTTTTCTCATTCTGTTGGTAACGGCGGCTCTCACGGTCGATCGCGACCGCCGGTACTCGCCGTATTTCGGCCCGTACCACAGATCGGGCGAAGCTTATGTTTTTGCGCCGCAACTCAACATCGCAATCATTTCAAACCGGCTCGGCGAAGTGTCGGTCGGGTTTAACTCTGTTTCCAGAATGGGAGTTTCCGGCGATGTCTTGCTGCAAACGGCCGCCTATCAACGCCGCATCTGGGCCAACGAACTTCGCTGCGATGAGCGGTGTATTGCGCTCTTGCGGCAACCCGCCGTTACCAGCGTGACGATCAAGCCCACTCCCAATATTTGGCTGACAGGCCCTCGCGCGGTGATGCCCGGTTTCGTTCCGGACACACGCACCTTTTCGATCAAGGATTCGCTCACATGCCGCCGTGTTTGGAAAGGGACTGCACCGAGCTACGCCAACCAACCGCGCGGCGCCGCGATCGAAGCGTTTCGGCGCGCCATGGATCGCGATGAACGCTGTCTGTTCTCTGTTGCGACACCCGGAGACGCAGTTTTCGACCAAGTTTTCGAAACGGAATTCGAATTGAGGGAACGGCCCGCTCCTTTTGTACTGCCTCCCGGCGCCGTGATCTAGACTATTCGCAGCGTTCCGCTATCGGATCATACCGTGATTGATCCGCTTTACTTGCTCGCCGACGCGGCCCAGCCTTACGCCCTTGAATTGCTTGAACGCACCGCGTCGACAACACGCGTGCAGCAGGCGGTCGAGCTTAGCCTTGCGCCCGCTTTCTTGTTGGTCGGCATTGGCAGCCTGATGAACGTGATGATGGCGCGGCTGGTCTGGCTGGCCGGGCGGATTGAACGGATATGCGTCAATTCCACCTCCCCCACGCCCGATTACCTCAGCCGCCTTCCGTTCGAGGTGGAGGTCGAATGGTTGTCCAAGCGACGACGCCTGGCGCGACTGGCGATTAAATTTTCAACCGGCGCGGCGGTGGTTATCAGCGTTGTTATCGCGCTTTTGTTCGTTTCGGCCTTTGTCGAAACCAATCTGGCGCTGCTCGTCACGATCCTGTGGGTGTTGACCATCGGCCTGTTGATCGCTGGCTTGGTATACTTTCTGCGCGAAGCGCTGTTGGCTGCAGAAAGCCCGCGAGAGACACCTTAAGCATCGCCCATCCCGCGCGGAACCAAAGAACCCTTGAGGAACCTAACCCTTGAGAACTGAAACCCTCTTCGTTGCCGTAACCGCTTCGCTCATGTTCTTGGGAATCCCCGCCCATGCGGCTCAGGAAGACCCCGTGATGGGAGATCAGGCCGAAGGCTCTGCCCGGACCGCGCCTGACGCTGATGTAACCCCGGGCGACGCGCCCAACACCATCCTGCCCGCAAATATGACACCGGATCAACTGATCCAGTTTTTCACCTTGCTGAGCGTCAACGAGAGCATGGAAACAGCCGTTGGACCGGTGTTGGAACAACTCACCCAGACCGGTGAGCCGGTCGCGGATTGGACGCAGCTTGGCATCGACATTCTAGCGCATCTGAAGGAGCGGGAGGGCGGAGCGGCGGCGTGGTTCTTGCGCGATACCGATGATGAAGTCCTCACCCTTCTCGACTTCAGCGCGCAGGCCGCACCAGATCTCGCTCCTTTCCAGAGTCTCGCGCTTCGACCGGAACCGGTGGGCCTTGTGGCCGAACGGTCTTTTGCCAGCTTCATTCCAGGCATCTGGTTCGAAACGGCGTTTCAACGGACGAAGAAGGGCAACGCGCTATGCTATCCCGGTTATTTCGGGATCACATTGCACACTCTGCGACCGTACGCGCAGTGGAGCCAAGATGAGCTGTTGGCGACCGCGACCGTTTTCGCGCTGGTCGACCGTTTGTCCTCACTCGACATTTGCATGGTCTACGATCGGAACGAGGATGGTGACTACACATCTCGTGCGTTTACGCGGGATGGAAGGCCGCTCGTGGAGCTTAATGCGGAAATGACGCGTGCAAAGCTGCTACCAGCCAGTGAACTCGACGCATTTCTGCAGCGCAGACCATCCATACAAAGCGACGAATAGAGACGGCCCGCCAGCGCAAGGCTGACGGGCCGTCATACACTGCCTCGCTTGAAGCGAAGTTCTATTCGCCCGCCGCCTTGCTTTGCAACTGCACGTAGTTTTGCAGGCCCATACGCTCAATCAGGTCGAACTGGGATTCAAGGAAATCAACGTGCTCCTCCTCATTGTCGAGGATGTAGTTGAACAGATCGCGGCTGACGTAATCGCGCACGCTTTCGCAATACTCCACAGCATCACGCAGCAGCGGGATCGCGTCTTCTTCCAACGCCATATCGGCTTTGAGGATTTCCTCGACCGTTTCGCCCACGCGCAGATTATGGATCGCCTGGAAGTTCGGCAGGCCATTGAGGAACAGAACGCGGGCTGCCAGCTTGTCGGCGTGCTCCATCTCTTCGATCGATTCCTTGCGCTCATACTCGGCAAGCTTGGTCACGCCCCAATCGTCGAGCACGCGGTAATGCAGCCAGTACTGGTTAATCGCGGTCAGCTCGTTGGTGAGCGCCCTGTTCAAAAATTCGATAACTTTCGGATCGCCCTTCATGGCGTCGTGCTCCTGTACATAAATCCCAATGCGCGAGTGAATGACCAGCGCCGCGCGGCCATCATATGCGTATCAAGAACCACTCGACAAGAGAGGAGTTCCGAATTTTTTCAATAAAAACAGATGCTTGCGATCCGCTCGCAATAGCGTGAGACGACCTTATACTGCGACGTTCTCGCAAGAGGCGGCGCTGCGTACCTGATCGATGATTTCGCCAGCTTTCCCAAGGCATTGCCCGCAATTGGGGCGTTTGCCGAGCGAAGCGTAGGTCGCCTCTGCGTCCCCTCCATGACCAAGAGCGGCCTGACGAAGGTCGGTTTCTCGGATTGCGTTGCAGATGCAAATATACATGGAGCGCCGAATCTTTCCTGCGAAGCGTTTGCAGAAAGCAATTTATGCGACCAATTCGCAATTGCAAGCTTTATTCAAAACTCTCCACGCTAATCGTTCAACGTCGCTGCGGATTTGTGACCAATCGTCGAGCGTGACCTAACCTCACCGCCGGAGCGGAAAGGCCTTGCGGTAGGTCAGGCACCGCCAGAGCCATTCCAGCGGGCCATAGCGAAAACGATCCAGCCACGGCTTTGACCACGCCAGCATCAGCACCCATGTGAGAACCGTCACGAGATACAGCAAAGGCCGGTTCAACTGACCAAACAGGCCCAAACCCCACCCCTGAAACACGATCATCATCACCACCGAAGTGCCCAGATAGTTCGTGAAGGCCGCACGACCCGCCGCCGAAACGCGATCCGCCAACCAGCCGGTGGCGCCTTTCGAATACTCGACCAACAGCGCGGCCAGGCCCAGCACCATCATCAGTCGCGGCACCATACTCCAACCGATAAAGGCTGCGTTGACAGCAACGAAGGAAAAGCCGCCCGATTTGACGAACAGGCCAATAGCCAGCGAAAGACCGCCACCCACGATCACGCCAGCCCATCCCCACAGCTTCATTTTCGACGGCGTAAAATCTCCGCTGAAAAAGCCCTGACGATAAAGGCCCAACCCGATCAACATGAGCGAAAAGGTTTCGAAAAACAGGAAAAGTGGGTTCACAAAGGGTAAGAACCACTGTTGCTTGAAGCGTTCGGCGATCAACGCCGTATAATCGCCCGATTTCATATGGACGATAGACTTCGCGTCGTTGGCTCGCTGGGTTTCGCCGCTTTGAACGATCTCGGTGCGCGCTTCGGCCACCCATGGTTGATCCGCGAATACGCCCGTATCCACGATCAGATACTGCATCAAAAACAAACCACCCCAGGCGATGCAACCGAGGGTATAGATGAACAGTCCGGCGCGAATTTGTGTCCCCGGCTGCCAGCGCATGCACGCCACAGCGCCAAATCCAATGATCGCGTACATCGATAAGATGTCGCCAAACCAGATCAGGTAAAAGTGAAACAGACCAAAGCCGAGCAGCAGGAAAAGCCGCCACATCTGAAGCCAGCGCGAGGAACCTCGCTCCCAGGCGCGCTCCATGAAAAGATACATTCCAGCGCCGAAGAGCAGCGTGAACAATCCACGCATCTTGCCGTCGATCAAAATGAACTGGGCGATCCACTGCCATCCGCCCGGATCGCTGGCATCGACCAGAAAAGCCTCGGGCCACAAATAGGCGCTGGGCGGCTGGCCGAACGCAACGATGTTGGCCGCCAGAATTCCCATGACCGCGAGACCGCGAATGAAATCGAGGCTCGAAATGCGGTTTTGCAACGCCACCGGCGCACCGGATTGGTCCAGTGTCGCCGCGTTCTGACCTTCAGCCGCGCTGACGGTTTCGTCCATGTTGGATCCCCTTTGATCCAAAGCTTAGCAGCCCGATTCAACAGGGGAAGCGCTTATCTCTGCGGCACGCGTGCGCGCCGCACGGGGTCAGGGGTCTAGCTCACGCGGAAGGCTTAGAGACGATGCAGGCTTGGCCCAGTTGGCTCAACTGATCGCAGGCGCGCGACGCTTCGGCCCGGCTCGAAAAACCGATGGCGCGCAAGCGTGTGACTCGGCCACCAGGAATGAGTTTTTTCTGTGTGCCTGAAAGCGCGGGATTGCTCGAAAGCTTGGTCCAAAGCCGATCCGCGTTGGCGGCCACACCAAACGCACCGAGTTGAACACCCCATCCGCCGGCCTTCGCAACCGGAGCTGGAGCGGGCGTTTTGGCTGCCGGAGCAACTGGGGCTGGCGCTGCGCTAGCAACTCGGGCTGGTGCAGGAGCGCGCACGGCTTCCACTGGAGCCGGTGTTGACCTTGCGGCACCGGAAACAGGAGCCGACGCACGAGCCGGACCAACATTGCGCATCGGCACAGGCGACGGCGCCGGTGCAGGCATCGTGTTTTTGGCCGCTGGGGCTGAAGGTTGGCGTTGACGCAAATCGGCCGCCGCTAATTGCGCGGCGCGGCGTTTGCCCGCTTCCGCTTCGATATTTCGCGCAAGGGTTTGAGCCTGCTGGCGCTGTGTGAGCGGGACATATTCGTCCATTTGCTTGAGCGCACCGCCCGCTTGCGGGAGACCAGCGGCCTGCGAAAGCGTCAACAGCGCGTAGGCGCGCACCCAATCGCGTTCCGCGTAGTCGGCGTTGAAATGAGCCAGGCCCAGCACGTATTGCGCGCGCGGATCACCGCGCTGAGCCGCGGCTTTGATGAGCGGCATCGCTTGTTTTTGTTCGCCCTGTTGAAACAGCAGCAAACCGTAATTGTCCGCCGCTTTGAGGTGCCCTTTTTCCGCCGCCTGCGAATACAATTCACGAGCGCGCGTGATGTCCGCGGGGACGCCGCGCCCCAGGCGATAGGCCTGCCCCATATTGAACAACGCGTCTGCGTCGCCGTTTTGTGCAGGAAGACGCCATTCGGACACAGCCGTATCGAAGTCACCTGCACTCCAGGCGTCGACACCACGCTTAACATCGGCGGACGCCGGGGACGCCATCGCGGCGGCCCAAGCGATCAAGGCAAGAGAAGTCATTCGATAAGCCATGGATACATGCGCTCCTTGTTCTTTCACAAACGCCGCAAAACCCCAGCCGCGTCTGTATCATTGTTCCTTTCGGCCCGGAAAAAACGCTTCTTGAGCTTCCACCTGGCCGAACGGTTAACTGGATTACCGCCCTTCATAGTGAATATTAGGTTACAAAATCGTTGATCCGCTTTGGTGCATGACCCTGTTCCCTCGGGGGAGGCCGCACCTCAACCCGGTTTCAACACTGTGATCCGCGTCACAATTGTCGTCCAAACCTGCGGCCCGCGTTAACTCAAAATTAGGGGTACTCTGCGATTTCCATTGGCACGGAGCCGCGAAGAGCGCGGCGCTCTATGGATCAATCCAGGGGGATTAAGGCGTTGCGTGTACTCGCTTTGGCATCGCAAAAAGGCGGATCAGGGAAAACCACCCTCTCCGGACACCTGGCCGTCCAGGCCCAGCGCGCAGGCGCTGGCCCGGTCGTCCTGATCGACATCGACCCCCAGGGATCGCTGGCGGATTGGTGGAACGAACGTGAAGCGGAGTATCCCGCCTTCGCGCAGACCACTGTGTCGCGCCTCGCGAACGATCTGCAGGTCCTTCGTCAACAGGGCTTCAAATTGGCTGTGATCGACACCCCGCCCGCTATCACCATGGCTATCCAGTCGGTGATCAGCGTCGCGGAATTGATCGTCGTTCCGACTCGACCCAGCCCGCACGATCTGCGTGCTGTCGGCGCCACTGTTGATTTGTGCGAACGCGCTGGCAAACCGTTGGTGTTCGTAGTCAACGCCGCGACGCCCAAAGCGAAGATCACTTCGGAAGCCGCTGTCGCGCTGTCGCAACACGGCACGGTCGCCCCGATTACGCTTCACCACCGCACCGATTTCGCCGCCTCGATGATCGATGGCCGCACGGTGATGGAAGTGGACCCCGAAAGCCGCTCAGCGGCCGAAATGACCGCACTTTGGAAATATATTTCCGATCGGCTTGAAAAGAACTTCCGCCGCACCGTTTTTGCCGCGCCAAACGGCCAAGCCGTGAACGGCGCTGGTGCTGCGCGTCCCGGTGGTGGCTTTGGCCGCCGAGTGGCGCAGTAACGGTCGGGTGATTGATGATGTCCGAAGCCAGCTTTGCATCGCTTGGACCGACTTTGCTCGCTCGCAAGGGCGGCGCGAAACCGGCCATGCGTCCGCAATTGACGCCGCTTCCGGACAATTTTTCCGAGATGGCTGCGCTCGCCGATGAACAGCTCGAAGATCTGGGCTGGAACGACATGGGCGCCGACAGCGAGCCCGAAGGGTCCGCTGAAGGCAAAGCGCCCGTCCTGTCCAGCCTGGCTCCGGCTGCCCCCAAAGATCTCAGTGATGAGCCCGGCGCCGAAGTTGTTCCGCTCAACGCGCCCGCAGCGCGCGCTGTACCGGCCAACGAAGACAATCCGGTCAATCGCGAGGCCATCGAAAGCCAAGTGGTTGTCGGCAAACCCAGTCGCGGAGCGCGCGACCTGATCGCTAACGTCGCCGAAGCGCTTGGCGAAAGCAAACCCGCGAAGAAGCACGCCAAGAAAGCCAGTCCATCCGGTCGCCGCGCCGCCTTTACTCTGCGTCTCGACACCGAACGCCACCTCAAACTTCGTCTTGCCGCGACCATGCAAGGCGTAAGCGCCCAGTCGCTCGTCACCGAAGCGCTCGACGCAC
Organism: Pseudomonadota bacterium; assembly: GCA_039814925.1. Taxonomy (GTDB): domain Bacteria; phylum Pseudomonadota; class Alphaproteobacteria; order Sphingomonadales; family Sphingomonadaceae; genus Erythrobacter. Next base: position 106,616 of record JBCCAH010000009.1, on the reverse strand, counting down.
TGCTCGACGGCATCGAAGAGCTCGACCTTCTGGTCGATCGTATGAAGCGCGACTGAAACCGTATTTTGAACCGCTAACCCAACGAACAAACACTTAGGGGAAACGACATGGATCGCATCACGATGAACCGCACAGGCGGTCCGAAATTTGGAGCTAAGCTGGCGCTTTTGGCGTCGGCGGCGGTCATGACCGCAACCTTCACCGCTTCGACCACCGCCGCTGCACCGCGCGCGGACAAGTCCTATGCGAAGGCCGAAAAGGCTCTGAACAAGGGCAAGGTCGACCAGGCGATTGAATACGCGGAAGCCGCCGTGATGGCCGATCCGCGCAACGCGACCTATCGCGCGACGCTGGGCAAGGCCTACCTCAAGGCGGGCCGCTACACCTCAGCGGCGATGAGCTACAAGGACGCGCTCAAACTGGGTGATCAAAATCCCAGCACTGTGCTGAGCTATGCTTTGACGCAAACCGCCATTGGTGGCGGCAAAAATGCGCTCGACACGCTGATGAAGCATGAGCGGATGATGGATCCGGCAGACGCTGGTCTTGCCATGGCGCTAGCCGGAAACCCAGACCGTGGCGTGTTCATTTTGACCAACGCACTGCGCGCCGGACAAAACACCGCCAAAGTGCGCCAGAACCTTGCCTACACCTATGCGCTGGCTGGCAACTGGCGCGCTGCGCGTGTGATGGCGGCTGAAGACGTGCCCGCCGATCAGCTGGACGCGCGCCTGTCGCAATGGGCCTCCAACGCCAAGCCCGAAGATCACATGGTTCGCGTGTCCAGTCTGCTGGGCATCGCTCCGGCGGGCGATCGCGGTCTTCCGAGCGCCCTGGCGCTTGCGAACACGCCCGCTCCAAAACCGGTTATGGCCAAGGCCGAACCCAAAGCTCCGGTCGCGAAGCCAGCTCCGAAAACGGCACCGGTCAAAGTGGCCGCAGCCCCGAGCCAACCTGCGAAGGTGGCGCCCAAGCCAGCCTCCAAGCGCGTTGCGAAAGCTGTGAGCCAGCCCGCCAAGGTTGCGCCGAAGCCTGCGCCTAAAGCGGTCGCACCGGCCCCGCGCCCGGTGAGCCCCCGCACTCCGGTTGTCGCGTCCAGTAAATCCGCGGCCAAAGCCATGGAAGCCGTTGCCGCCAAGCCAGTAGCGAAAAAGCCTGTGGCGAAAGTCGCAGCGGCTAAGCCCGCACCGGTTCCCGTTGCCAAGGCTACAACCAAGCGGAAAGTCACACCGCGCCGCAGCTCCAAGACGGTACAGCCCACGCGCATTGCCTTTGTGTCTCAACCCGTAACGCAGAACCTTCCGGCCAAGCCGGTCGCGCCGCAGCGCGTAGCCGCAACGCCAAAGAAGGCTCCGGTCGCCAAGAAGGCGCCCCGCGTTGCCGCGAAAGCGCCCAAGGGTGACAGCCACATGGTGCAGTTGGGAAGCTATAACAGCGAAGCCGAAGCGAAAGCGGGCTGGACCACGCTTCAACGCAAGTTTGGCGATCTCAAAGCGCACGACGTCGTGATCACCAAGGCCGAAGTGAAGGGCAAAACCTTCTACCGCGTCGCCGCGGCTGGCTTTGGCCGTCAGGGCGCGGTGCAAATGTGCTCGGCCGTGCGTTCGGCGGGCCGTGGCTGCTTTGCTTACGCCAAGGTCGCGCCGCCCGCCGGTGCCGTTGGCAAAGGCACGCGCATCGCAGCGGCCAATCGTCGCTAACTACAGTTAGGCCGCGCCTCGCCTCGCGGCCGTTCGATAGGCTTCAAAAAGCCTAAGCATCCACATGGATGAAACACCGGACGGGTCGCCTGCAAAGGCGGCCCGTTTGCGTTCGCGGAACGATGCCTTCAGAGAGTTAGACCGAAAACAAGGGCAACCGCCAATAGCGCCAACGCTGCCCAAAAGGGGTAAGCGACATAGGTCGTTATATGACCCCAGTTTATCGGCGGCGCCAGTAATGGGCTTTCGGGTTGGATTAATCGGCCGTCGGTGCCGGTGCTCTGGGTCAGGACATCCGCAAAACGATCCCAAGTCTCAGGCGCTGACCCTTCGTCTTTGGACAATTCGTTCGCCAGTGACCGATACACATCACCGGCGGTCCTCCATGTATCAACGTCACGCTTGTCGAGCGTAACGCCAAACGCCTCCTCCACATCGTCGATCGCCAGCAATTCATCGCCGTCGCCTCCCAGATCAACGCTGACGGGAGGATTTTGCTCAGACTTCAATCTCGATCCCACCCTTGATCAGCGCGCGCACGCGGCCTTGCGCGCCTTGGCGATCGAACGGCGTGTTGTCGGCGGTCGCTTCCATTTTGGCGCGGTCGACGATCCACGGTGCATCGGGATCGATAATCGCGATGTCGGCTTCGAGCCCGATAGTGAGCGCGCCTGCGGGTACGCCCAAAAGACGCGCGGGGTTTGTCGCAAGCAGTTCCACCGCCCTTTGAGTGTCGATAACATCATCGCGAACCAAGTTGAGCGTCATCGCCAACAGCGTTTCCGCGCCCGCCATGCCCGGTTCGGCGTCGGCGAAGGGCAAACGCTTATCCTCAGGCCCGCGCGGATCGTGGCCGCTGGAAATGACATCAATCACACCATCCGCGATTGCTGCGCGCGCCGCCTGACGGTCGGCCTCACTACGAAGTGGTGGTGACAGGCGCGCAAAGGTGCGGAAATCGACCGTGGCGAGATCACTCAGCATGAAATGGGCGGGCGTGATACCGCAGGTGACGTTGACGCCGCGCGCTTTGGCGGTGCGGACAAGGTCGAATCCGGCGGCGGTTGTGACTTGACGGAAATGGACCCGCGCGCCGCTCATTTCGGCCAGCGCAATGTCGCGAGCCAGCGCAAGCGTCTCCGCCTCAGCCGGAGCGCTCGGCAGCCCCAGCCGCGTGGCGACATCACCAGCCGTGGCGGCGGCCTCTCCCACCAATCCGGCGTCTTCGGCGTGGGTCACCACAACGAGATCCAGCATCGCCGCGTATTGCATCAGTCGCAGCATCAATCCGCTATCGGCGATCCAGCGCCGGCCTGTGGCCACACCGCGCGCGCCCGCTTCTTTCATCAGGGCGATCTCCGCCAGCTCAGCGCCTTCGAGCGAGCGCGTGGCGGCGGCGAGCGGATGGACCCACAGGTCGGGCTTTCCGCTTTTGGCGATATAGTTGACGCGGCTGGGGTAATCGAGCGGCGGCGATTGATCGGGCATCAAGGCCGCGCGCGTGATCCCGCCAAAGTGAAACGCCGGTTTATCAACCGCGAACACGCCCAAATCGACGAGGCCCGGCGCAACCAGCTTGCGAGCCGCGTTGATGACCGCGTCCCCTTCTTCGGGATGCACATCACGGCCAACAGCGGCAACCAGGCCGTTCTCCAGCCGCAACGCGCCTTCGATCAGGCCATCGGGCGTCGCCAGTGTCCCGCCTGTAATCGTCAGAGGCTTGGTCTGTTTCATGCCCAGCCCTCCACACCGCGACGCCCTCGGGTCAGTAGATCGAGGCACGCCATTCGGATCGCGACGCCCATCTCGACCTGCTGTGTGATGATCGAGCGGTCCATCATGTCGGCCACTTCGCTGTCAATCTCGACCCCTCGGTTCATCGGGCCGGGATGCATGACCAGCGCGTCAGGCTTGGCCGCTTCGAGCCGGCGTTTCGTCAGGCCGTAGAGGTGGTGATATTCGCGCGCGGATGGGATGAACTGGCCCGCCATCCTCTCGGTCTGGAGCCGCAGCATCATCACCACGTCCACGCCGTCCAGCGCCGCGCTGAAATCGCTGTAGGGTTCAACCCCCATTGCCTCGATCCCCACCGGCATCAAAGCGGGCGGCGCGCACAGGCGGACAATCGCCCCCATGGCTTGCAAGCAAAGGATGTTGGAGCGCGCCACGCGGCTGTGCAAGATATCGCCGCAGATCACGACTTTAAGGCCGGTAAAGTCCTTCGCCCCCTCCCCGCGCCGCTTCAGCGCTTCGCGCAAAGCCAGCGCGTCTAGCAGCGCCTGCGTCGGGTGTTCATGCTGACCATCGCCCGCGTTGAGGACCGGGCAATCGACCTTCTGTGCGATTAGCTGCGGCGCGCCCGAGGAACCATGGCGCATGACAATGGCGTCAGGCCGCATCGCGTTGAGCGTGATCGCGGTGTCGAGCAGCGTCTCACCTTTCTTCAGGCTTGAAGTAGACGCCTGCATGTTGACCACGTCCGCGCCCAAACGCTTGCCTGCGATCTCAAAGCTCAACAGCGTCCGGGTCGAGTTCTCAAAGAACGCATTGATGATAGTCCGGCCCGCCAAAATCTCGCGACGTTTCTCACCCTCGCGGTTGAGCTTTACCCACTCTTCGGCGGCGGCCAGCAAATAGAGGATTTCATGCCGTTCCAGATGGCCAATGCCGGTCAAATGGTCGTGCGGAAAGGCGAGTCGACCAGCCGGAAACCGGCCAGGCTCGATAAAAGGCGTCGTCGATGTCATTAAGCCCGAGCGCATAGTCGACGAAGAGCGTGCGCTCAAGCCAATCCGTTACCGCTTTCCCATGGTGTTTGAACCAATCGCTTCCTATGTCGTTGGAAAGGCAACAAGCATCGCTGAGATTGCGGTGCGCATAAGGAAACGCGCTTAATGGCTTTTGTTGGCAAGGTCTGGAAATTTCTGGTCGGGATCAAGGACGCTCTAGTCCTGATCTTCATGCTTCTGTTCTTTACAGTGCTTTTCAGTGTCCTGTCTGCCTCCCCCAGTCCGGCTCAGGTTCGAGAGGGCGCGCTTTACATTGATCTCACCGGCTTTGTCGTCGAGGAACGCTCCGTCGTTCCGCCGCTTGCTGCGATCGTAAATCAAGGCAACACACCCACCCAGCATCAGTCGCGCGATATTGTGCGCGCTCTGGACGCCGCCGCCAGCGACGACCGCATCAAAGCGGTGGTGATGGATCTCACCACGTTCGTCGGTGGCGGCCAGGTTCACATGCAGGAAATCGCCGAAGCGATGGACCGCGTGCGCAAGACTGGAAAACCGGTTCTGACCTATGCGCTGGCCTACGGGGATGACCACATGCATCTAGCCAGCCATGCGAGCGAAGTGTGGGTCGACCCGCTGGGCGGCGCGGTGATCGCTGGGCCGGGTGGCAGTTTCTTGTTCTACGCCGAATTGCTCGAACGCTTTGACGTCAAAGCCAAAGTCTACCGCGTGGGCGAATTCAAATCCGCGGTTGAACCCTATTTGCTCAACGAAATGTCGTCCGCGGCGCGTGAAAACCTGGAAAGCCTTTACGGCGCGCTCTGGGAAGAATGGAAAGCGAACGTCAAAAAAGGGCGGCCGGAAGCGCAGATCGATCCAATCCTGCGCGACCCGGTCACTTGGATCCAAACGGCTCAGGGCGACACGGCAAAAGCGTCTCTCTCGAGCGGTTTGGTCGACAAAATCGGCACTCCGGTCGATTTTGGCGAACGCGTGGCGGAAATCGTTGGCGCGGATGAATGGAGTGAGGATCCCGGAGCCTACGCCAAGACGGAGCTTCCCGCTTACCTCGCTGACAAGCCTGCGCCAACTTCGGGAAAAGCGATCGCGGTGGTGACCGTCGCGGGTGAAATCGTCGATGGCAACGCCGGGCCGGGTCGGGCCGGTGGATCGCGCATTGCGCGACTGTTGGACAAAGCGCTAAACGACGATGTCGCCGGGCTGGTCGTGCGGGTCAACTCGCCGGGCGGATCGGTCTTGGCCTCAGAGAAAATCCGCCGCGCCATCGAACGGTATCGCGCCAAGGACATTCCGGTCGCCGTCTCCTTTGCCAATGTCGCGGCCAGCGGCGGCTATTGGGTGGCGACAGCCGGTGATCGCATCTTCGCGCAACCCGAAACCGTGACCGGTTCCATCGGAGTTTTCGCGGTGCTTCCAACTTTTGAAGACGCCGTCGCCAATCTGGGAGTGAACGCCGACGCCGTGCGCACAACGCCGCTGTCCGGTCAACCGGACGTGATTGGCGGCTTCACGCCCGAAATGGACGCCGTGCTGCAAGCGGGCGTGGAAGACACCTATCGCGACTTTCTAGGAATCGTCTCAGAGGCGCGCGGGATGCCCGTCGATGAGGTCGACCGCATCGCGCAAGGCCGCGTTTGGGATGGCGGCACCGCCCGCCAGATCAAACTGGTCGATCAATTTGGCGGCATGCCTGAGGCGCTCGCCTGGGTCGCTGAGAAAGCCGAACTCGAAGAAGGCAGCTGGCACACGCGCTATCTCGTGGAGCCCATGGACGGCACCCAAGCGCTTATTCAGCAGTTCCTGACCGGCGCTTCGACGGCGTCCGATTCCAAGCCATCCGTCGACCTGTTCGCGATGGCCGCGCAAAGCCGTGACCGAGGCTTGAATCAAATCCTATCCGATATTGATCGGTTGAGCGGCCAAGCGGGCGTGCAGGCTTACTGCCTAGAATGCCCCAGACCCGAAGCGTTCTCCCTATCGTCCAAGGCCCAAGGTCCGGCGCTCTCCAACTGGGACTGGGTGCGGCTGTTTCTGGCGAAATAGGCAACCAGCTGTAGCGAGCCATCAACAGGGCAATCCGCGACTAAAGGGCCTTGCCAGACTCACTTGGCCGAAGTAGACGCGCGCCCCTGCCCGAGGCACTTCGCCTCGCATAACGGGCGGGCGCGTAGCTCAGTGGTAGAGCACACCCTTCACACGGGTGGGGTCGCAAGTTCAATCCTTGCCGCGCCCACCATAAAATCAATGACTTAGTCCACTCCAGCACCCAACGGATGAAACAAGTATGAAAAACTTGGGTGGACGATTTGGGCAACACTTACTGAGATTTTGATGCAGCTTCGCAACGGGGGGCATTCTAGCTCCTCTGGGATTTGCGAGCATTTGACCTTGAACAAAGTCAACTTTGCGCCATGATTTTCTGCCACTCGCGCAATCGTCAGCAACTCCCAAAAGCGGTCAAGGCCACCGGACCTCGTTGATGTTCGCTTTTAGGGCATTCCGAGCGCACCGTGCATGTCTGAATTTGGGTGGGAAGCGGACGGTCGAATTTACCTGCATGGCGAACGAATACTGACGGCGTTCAGCTTGTATATCGGCACTGTCATCACCATCTCTTGTCAATCGAGAGAAGGTAATTGTGCGCTCCCTCGACTGAGAGACAATTGCGCTCCCGCATTAGGGAGAACGCGAGTTGAGCCTCAACAGACTTCTTTATGACCACCAGATCGCTTTGATGAATGCCGCCACGGCAGAACACCCCGCTGCGCCGAACGGCTGCATCAATAATCATGAGAGTTTGATCGAAGAAGCAAGACGGCAACTCGGCGTCGCCCAGTACCCTTTCGCAAAATTCAAGGCCGCTGGCTCGCGGTCTCATTATCCCATGCCAGATTGAGAGAATTCACATGTTAGCTGCAATCGAAGAACGAACCGCGCGCGGTCGCGGTCAAGGCGTCTTTGCCTTGGGATCATTTCGCAAAGGCGACATTCTCTACGTCGGAGTGCTTGATGATAGACCGATCGCCAACCACTCGCATGCCTCACAAATCAGCAAGACCCGATTTGGGTTTCACAAGGGATTGGGCTCCAAATTCAACCATTCATGCAATCCGAATTGCGGCATCGAACTTAATGAAACCGGCGGGCACAACATTGTCGCAATGTGCGACATCTATGCCGAAGATGAAGCCACATTTGACTACGCAATGCGCAACTACCGGATCGAACACTTCGCCGGCCCATGCCAATGTGGGCAAGCGAACTGTCGCCGGTCAATCACCGGCTGGAAAAACCTGCCTCAGCAACGAAAGCATGACTACGCCGGTTTCGTCGCGCCCTACCTTATCGAGATGGACGTCGAGAACGCGGTCGCCGCCCGGGCAAATAAGCGCAGGCGCGCGTTGCAAGGGCGAACTCTCCGCAAGAATACAAGGCAACAGCAGCCGCGTTTCTACCCGTTTTTTTCCTGACTTGCACACACGACATCTGGCCGTCGCGCAATTGCCGAGAACCAAGAGCTTTCGCCTCGAAAGGATAGTGGTGTCATGACTAAAGAAAATTTCCTTCCGCGCTGTCATCCCCACATGCTGAGCGAGGCTGGCGGTGTCGACACGTCTCAATGCGAGGCCCTGACACGAGACATGGCTGAGCTTCGGGAAATGGGCATCATTCTTACGCTTGTGGGAAGCTATCAGGTGGGCGCCTACCGATACACTAATCTCGGCGATGCGCTTGCACGGGCCCGCAACACCGAACCGCAAAGTCAAAAGACCCCCGCCGACTAGCGACGGAGGCTAAGGTTGGAGATCAAAAGGCAACTCGCCTCAGGATCCCTCGGGTCGCGTCGTTGCAGATGCACCCTGCATTTCGAGAGCCGGGAGTGGTTAATCCCCCGGCTCTGCTAGGTCCGGTGTCAGCCTTGCTGTTTGCTGGCCTGGTCCTTGTGACTCTGGCTCTCGCCCTGCTGATGCTGCAAGTTTACGGCATGCTTTTTGCCGCCATTGACTTCGCTGGTTTCATAACTGAAACGCTGATCGACCTTCGGCGTCTGACCTTCCTGCTGGAGGTCGGCCTTCTTGAACCGAAGCACGTCGCCGCCTTTTTCAGGGGTGATTGAGCCAGTACCAACGCTGCTGTCGTAGCTCTTGATCTTGCCGTAATGTGTCATGTGTCATTCCTTCGAACGAGTGTGCAGCGCGCCAGAATAGACTCGGCTGCGACTATGAGGCTCAATTGAAGGAAAGGGCTTCCGAGTTTGGAAACAGTGACCGTCGATTGCGACTGGTAGCTGTAATGTAAATGGCTATCGCTGACCAAGATTACAACCGCGCCATGAGGCCTTATTTGCGGATCGCGGCTACGTCCGCGACTGGGTCGTCAGCTGACCAACCGCTTTCAGCTTGCGTCGCGCTGAAGCCGTCCGTCTCGCACGGGACAGGTTCTGCAGCAGTTTTAGGCCGCTACTGGGGTAGAAAGCTGACCTCAGAACACGTAGCTTTGAGAGGTGCAAAAGGCCTTCTCAGTATTGCTATTTTGGTTCTGCATATTTGCTGGTTCAGCAACCGCGGCAGAGCTGGAGGGGCCCGCTAGGTTTTGTGGTTATTCGCCGATCATTGATCTGCAACCCGGTGAAACAATAACGACGCTTCAAGATAGCATGCACAGTGGAAGTTTTCGGTGGGATGGCGATTTCGGTTCGTTAGTTGTCGTTGGTGTCGGTTGGGCTAGCCGCCCCGGGGGCCGACTTGTGGTCGAACCTTCCGAAAGCAGCCCCGGGCGTTTTGCTCAACGAAAAAGAGACGGAGTATATACCATCGCGATATGGAACGGTCGGCAAGGGGCCGCATATTTTGAATCTCATACACGCTTCACAGATTCACAACGTGCGGCAATTGAGAGGGTGCAGTTGTTCCAAGAGGGAGAGGAACCAAGAGATTGTGATCTGCGCACAGTGTTCGTTTGGGAATTTGAAGAGTGATCGGTAGCTTGGCTAGCGTCCGCAAGTGGGTCGTAGGCGGACGCTATTGAGAGACAACAAAAGCTAAATTGAGGCATTCGCTTCTTTTTCTTAGGCGCCTCACACCATGAGCTTCCTCGCTTAAACTTCGGACGGCACTCTTCGGACCGTATCCATGTCCCCTCCCTGTCCTTCTAGCCGGGAAATCAGATAAGGTGAGCCGCGCGCCGCCCGTATTCCAATCGATATCGCCAACCGCAGCATGCATGGATATCAACGCGTTCGCACTTCACCTGCTGCTTGTGCGGGTGTTTCGACAGACATCCGCAGCCGCAAAATGTCTTCGGCAGGAGGGCGACCATAAAGCTTGCGATAATCGCGACTGAGTTGCGACGGACTGTCATAGCCCACCGCGAAACCAGCTTCGGCGGCACCGCACTGCTCCGCCAGCATAAGACGACGAACTTCCTGCAACCGGAGCCTGGTACGGAATTGCAGCGGACTAAGACCTGTAGCGGCTTTGAAATCACGATAAAGCGAGGACTGGCTCCGCCTGGCAACGCGAAACAACTGCTCGGCGTCGAACGGCAGCGAATAGGTCGCGCGCAAGTGATCGATCGCGCGTTCGACTGGGGCCGCACGGGCATCATTATAGGCGAACTTTCTAAGCTGCGCGCCGAATGGCCCCGATAGCAGGCGATAGAGAATTTCCCGCTCATAAAGTGGCGCGAGCAGCGGTGCGTCAATTGGATGGTCCAGGAGCCCGACAAACCTGGCCACCGCATCGAGCAAATCGGACGACGTGTCAGCAATTCCAATCGCCGTGATGGGTTCGGCAGGCGGCATCACGTCACGCATCTCAATCAAGATGTTCTTGTCGAACCGAAGCTGCATACAGACATACGGTTTGTCTTCGCTCGCATGGGTAATCATGCCGATGACCGGAACATCGAAGCCGGCGATCAAGTATTGACCGGCTCCGTAAGTGATATCTCTTATTCCCGAGCGCACCGCCTTCGCCCCCTGCACTATCGCGCAAAAAGAAGGCTCGTAAAATGCCGGCACGGGTTCGCTCGGCGAAAGCGCCTGATGCAGAGTAAGACGAGGGATTTCAGTGGCAAATGCACTCGTGCCAGCGATATGCCGCCGCGCAACCGCGACGATGTCAGCAACGTTACTCTCTAGCCGCTCAACCATTCCGGTCAGGGTCTTACCGTATCAATCGAAATCCGTCGACGCGGTCAACTTCGACCATCTTGCGAGTTCCAGTTGGCGGTTTGCAAAGTCGGTGCCGATAATTTCGAGCGCATCCGATCCAGCTGCGAAGCGCATGGGCGGATTGTCCTCTCGCGTCAGAGCAACCAGCGCATCGCCGAGCTTTGAAGGATCGCCTGGCTGGTTGTGGCTGAGCTGGTCGAAGGTATTTTTGTGAATGGCATTGCCTTCGGCATAGGCTGGCACGTCGATATCTCCGTAACGGACAGAATGCGCATCGAGGAAATCAGTGCGGAAGAAACCGGGCTCGACGATCGTGACCTTGATCCCGAACGGCTCGACTTCGGCAGCCAGTCCCTCGGACAGGCCTTCGACGGTGAACTTGCTCGCGCAATAGATTGCCGAGCCTGCATATCCGCGCGCACCGCCGATGGATGAGATATTGAAGATGTGGCCCGATTTCTGTTCGCGCATGATCGGCAAGATCGCGCGGGTGACGTCCATCAGGCCGAAGACGTTGACGGCGAACTGCTGCTGGATTGCGTCGCGGCTTACGGTTTCAAACTGACCCATCTGGCCATATCCCGCATTGTTCACCAATACGTCGATACGCCCAAAATGCTCGACCGCTTGACCAATGCTTGTTTCGACTTCCGCGCCATCGGTCACATCCATGGATAGCACAAGAAGGTCATCTTCTGCTCCACCGATCAGATCCGCGACGCCGTCCGTATCACGCGCCGCTGCAACAACGCGGTCGCCCGCTCTCAGGGCCGCACGTGCCATATCAAGGCCAAGTCCGCGCGATGCGCCCGTGATGAACCAAACTCTAATTGCCAACTTGCTTCTCCGATCTGATATCTGGAGAGGTAGGCGTGACTGGCGATGGGCGTTAGAACAATCCGGTCAACGTCTTGCACGATACTCCCAACGCTGAGATGGGCGGGCCATTCCTCACGCTAGTGCACAGCTATGATGACGTCACGCTAAATTAGCGAAGGTCAATCCGATACGGCGAACATGACGTGTGTATGAAACTCTCCGTTCTCGCCGAAAGCATCCATCCCTTCAGGCAATACCTTGATCAATTCCGGCCCGAATTCGTCACCGATCGAGACTGCTGCAAGGTCAGGATCGACCGCGCTTACGACGCATTTTGCGCCGCTGACAGCAAGGTCGTAAAGTAACGTATCGTAGTTGGCGTTCCAAAGGGGGAATGAGAGCGCAATGTCCTGCGTCCGCGGGTGACCGCCAAAAGCATCTTCGCGCCATTCTCGAATATGCTCGAGGTGCAGATCGCCGAAGCACAGCCTATCGCAGCCTGGCACTAGTTCGAGCGCGGTACCGATGTGATCGACATACTCGACGCCAGAGTGCAGCGGCACGCCGAGGACGGGAAGTCCTAGATGGGTGGCTTGCGCGACAACCTCGTCTATCGCAAACTCCTGATGCGCAATGATGCGGCTGCACGCATCGAAGGTCGTCAGCAGGACGATCGGCATCTCGCCTTTCCGTGCGAGCGCTCGGTAGGCGAGATAGCTATCCTTGCCCCCGCTCCAGAACAGAACTTGCAGACGCTCTCCCGGACCGGGGCGGTGATCGGTCAGCCATGCCGCCTGCTGAATGCGCCGCGCACGTTCCGCGACGCTCACGGCATCGTGGCCGAACGGGCAGTGACGGCAACCCGCGCCGCAGCAGCGGTCGCGTTCAAGCAAGCCGAGCCGGGTGAAGACCTGATAGCCTGTGTCTGGATCGGTATAGGTCTTTTCGCCCTTGGTACAGGCCTCTTCGTGGAGCGCCGAGTAGCTTGTGTCAGGCAAGTTCCATGAACTCCGCGATGGTGTCCGAGAGCATCGCCAGACTGGGTAGCAGAGCCGGGCTTGGGCGGCTGAAATGCAGATGCCCATCGAGGTGAACGACCGGACAATCGATTGGCACCTGATTTCTTTGGGCGCGGCTTGCGTCGAACCCGCAGCAGGCCGCAATGACGAGATCGGGCCGGGCTGCAGCGATTGCCTCCCAGCTTGTTTCGAACGACGGTTTTCCAGCCTTGCCGAGCACGACGGTCAACCCCAAATGCTCAACCATATCGGGTATCCAGTGACCAGCGATAAAAGGCGGATCGAGCCAGTCAAGAAACGCCACGCGCGATCCAGATGCAGCGTGCCGTCCGCGATAGCTATCCAAAGTCGCGTCCCAGCGTTCTCGCAACGCGCGCGCTTCGGACTGCCTCCCGATTGCAGCGCCGACCTGATCGAAGCATACAGGCACGTCAATCAGACGATTGGGCGATAGATCGACCAGCGTGGGCCTGCTCGACAGTGTAACTACAGCCTCGCGCACATCACCCGAAGGCACCGCACAGACATCGCACAGTGACTGGCTAATCACGACATTGGGAGCGAGCCGTTCAAGGATTTCGATATCGAGCTGATAGAGCGGCTGCGATGCGGTCTTCACTTGCCTGTCGATCTCTGCCGCGCTGGCACCAGTATCGATCCAGGTGCTGGTGAGCTTGGGCAGATGATCCCAATCGCCCGAGCAGCTGTGGCTGACCCCGACCAGTTCGCCGCCCGCTCCCAATTCAACGACGATATCAGTCGCGCTTGGCAACAAGGACACGATGCGCATTACGGCCTCCGATTATCGTGATTGTTCCAAACGCAAGCCCGCCATAGACCATATTGGCCAGGATGCCTTTAAGAAGAAACGGAAGAGCCGCGACGTAGCAGGCGACCCATCCATGGAACGTGTTGGGATAATAGCCCATCGCCATCGGTGTCAGGTTGGACAGCAAGTAGAAGACGACCGCACTCAAGATCGAGGCAAAGGCAACCGATTTGACGGAGACGGATTTGAGCAATCTGCGCACGGAAAGCGCCGCGGCGAGGTGGCCGATATAGACGAAGCTCATGGCCAGCGCGCCGTAGAAGCCATTGATGGCGTCGACGACCAAGATCGTGACCAGCACTGGCGCCATTACCCATGATCTTGGCAAATAGGCAGCGGCGACCATTCCCACAGCGCCGACAGTTGATACTCCCATCGGATGTGGCAAGGCGTGGGACGCTAGCCCCGCGAGCGAAAGCAGCACGACAAGCGCGCCAGTTCGGGCGTGTTGGTTCATTGATCGAACTCCACAGACCGTCAGTCCTCGGACGGCGATTTGAAGGTTCGAGCGGCCGGTCTCCGGACTGACGAGTCTCGATTTGCAGCGCCTTCCCATCCTTAAGGACAGTGGCATGTCGCTGCACATCACCCGATCACCGTTGCGAGGTCAGCGCCGGATTTGCACCGGCTTCCCGTTCACCATCTCGAATGCGCTTTGAACGCGTGAGCAGGGTAGCGCAGTTGGTCTGCAATGGGAATGGCTCCACGCAATCGGGCGGAGTCTCGTGCGCGTTTGTCTGGTACCAGGCTGTCTATCCGTAGCCCAGTTCGGCAGTGTGGCTTAACGCCATTCGCCGGATGTCGTCTTGACTATTGATATCAGAACGATCATTCTGTTATAGTGTCGACATGCCTCGCAAGCCCTCCCGGACACGAGATCAGGTCATCGACGCTGCCATGCGTCATTTTTGGCGGCGGGGTTATCATGCAACGTCGATCGACGACCTGATCGAGACTGTCGGGGTAAGCCGACATACGCTCTATTCTGCCATCGGCGGCAAACACGAAGTCTATCTGCGCTGTTTCGATGTGTATCAGGACGCCGTTGTGACGCCTGCATTCGAGAAAGTCGAAGACGGCAATGCGACGCTCGATGCGATCGCAGAATATTTCGAGAAGCAGATCGCTCTGGCCGCTGCGCAAGGACTTCCGGGGCCGGGTTGCCTTGTCGCGAATGCCGCAACCGAGACCGCTCCCCATGACGCGTTGGCAGCGCAGAAGGTACAGGAGCATCATCATCGATTGAAAACCGGTTTTGCGAAGGTGCTTCTCAACGCCGCACCGCAACTGTCTGCTGCAGACCGCAGCAATCTGGCCGATTTTTTGGTTACCAGCGCGCAGGGACTATGGTCGATGTCGCGGACCGTCCATTACGCTTCCGCACTGCGCGAACAAGCCTCGCTGATCTTATCGCTCATCGAACTGCGGTGTGCTCAATGAACCGGGCGATCGACGAGACCGGCTCAGAGCGTCAGGCATCCACCAATCGTCGGGGGTTCGCAATTGCGCTGGCGATCAATTTCGTCTGGATCAACCTGTCCGAGGTTTGGCGCTATTTGATGGTGATCAGACCGATGCTGCAGGAAACCTTTCCCAACGATGCAGCAATCGCGCCTTTCGATCTGACAACTCTTGCCATTTGGGCCGTTTGGGACGGTATACTCGTGTTTGCGGCAACCGGGTTTTTCTGGGTCTATTTCAAATCGGTCGGTGCGTCATTGCGGCAAGCGGTTTTCGCTGCTTTATTCTTCACCATCGCCGTATTCGGATTGCTTTGGGTCGGCGCGTTTAACATGGGACTGGTTCCAGCGCGTTTTATATGGGTTGCGCTGCCTCTGGCGTGGCTGGAGCAATTTGTTGCGGCCGTCATCGTTTGGCGCGTATTTCGCAGAAAGTGAATTCGCGCCTCTTTAATGCTTTAATCCTCCGTGCGGGCCAGACCCTGGAACCTACTTCCACGGCTTTAGCTCTGTCACCGGCGCGAGCGGGGCAAATAGCGGGCCACTTGGTTTTGACGAAAACCACCGAACAAAGAGGACGTCGGAGCTTCTAGTGACCTAGCGATGCGAACCTTGCAATGCAATTGCGCACCCGTGTGATTAGCCGACAGATCTTAGTTGTCGCCTGAGATGTGAAGTCTCACGAAGCCGGTGCCGGAGCCATAGATGATTGAACGATCATCGTTCACCACGTGGCTGTTTCCGCCATCGACGAAGCGATTGCCCTTACCCAACGTTATGTCGAATGCTGATCTACCGGTTCGTCGGTCAAGGCCCCGATAAACGAGGTTACAGGTATCATCGCGGCCGATACCGTAGACGAGGTTCGTAGCGGTGCTGGTGGTGATCACGTTGTTGAAAGAGACCTCTGGCCGCGTCCAGGCGGTCCCAAAACGGCGCTCACGCGGGTTCCACCGGATCATCTGCACTCCGCGCGGAGATTCGCAATCGGCGAAGAAGCCAGCATATTGGCCGAGAGTCACATCGTATCCCGCGACCGATGGTGAATTTTCGACCGAGTAGCCCTTTCCGGCCCAGGTTGCGTGAGGAAGCCTGTAGACCGCCGCGATCCTGCGGTCGCGCCCCGGCAGGCCGCGCCAATTAGCCGGAATCTCGTCGCGCCAAAACGCCACGAGCTGGTTCTGGCGGTGACTGTCGACAGCGATGACGAGCCGGTCCATCGACCCGGTACCCACAAGAGTCGGGGTCGTGCCCGAACCTGTACACCGTCCGCCGGTCACTACTCGCAGGAGCTGCGCCTGATCGTTTCCTCCAGCCTTGCAGCCAGGTCCGAGGAAATCATACGGTGCCGACCATCCAATCGAGAATGCCTCGTTGTTCCAGCGGATTTGATACATCGCGGTATCCGACACGATGTAGATATTACCATTCTCATCGATTGGGAAGCTGTTATGCGTGGTTGTATCGCCGGTAGCCGTGGCGAGATCGAAGGATCGGTGTTCCGAAAAGTCATTGCGGACCGCTCCGAGCCACCCCTCATCGGTGGCAAAAACCACCCATCCGTCAAATGTCAGGTTCAGCGTCGTAGGCTTGCCAGGAATTGCGTCTGGAAGAGAGAATTGAGCTTTCAGTTCGAGCTCCGACATCGGATCTGAGGGGTTCACATCGCCGACCTTCAGGATCGCTCGCTGGCGCGTGTCCGGTACGAAAGCCATATTGCCTGCTCCCAATTGCATGTTCCATGGCACCGTTCCCCCAAATACTCGGTTGGCCATCTTGTAGCCCGAGGCCCACTCGAAAGTGTCGCCTTTGATGCGGGCTTTTACCACGCCGAAAAGATTAGTGCTCCAGGCCGTTCGCGAACCGTCCGGATAGCTCTCCGACAAATGCATTTGTGTGGGCGCACCGCCGCGACGAAACTCGCGGGGCAGGGGCACGAATTGTACATCGATCGCGTCGCTCGCCGTGGGGCCGGGATATGGAGTCGATCCTTGAGCATAAGCGTTGCGATGGAACTGCGGCCACGGCGAATCTGCCGCGAAGGGATTGCGCGGCGGCGCGCCTTCGTTATCCCGTGAGCGTTCCGGAATTCCAGTTTGAGCAGCGACCGCGCCTGAGAATGCTGGCGGTGCTGGGCTCGACAGCGGGGTAACTATAACGACCGCTGCCATAGCAGTGGGAATAAGAACTTTCATCGAGGCGACTCCATAATGGACGACAACATTTAGATTAGCTAATCTAATTATTGAACCTGAACGAGAGCAGACCGAGGCGATAATGGCCACCACAGATGAGGCAGAACGAGCCGCTTTGGCGTTGTTAAGCGTCACGCCGCATGTAACCAAGCTGATCCAAGACGCGTGCGAGCAATTGCACCCGCAGTCTCTTACGGTTCCGCAGTTCCGACTACTTGGTGCGGTGATCGCCGCACCGGACAAGGCGCTGGCCGACGTCGCAAGGACCCTTGGTGTGAGTGCGCCTTCAACCTCGGTGATGGTTGCAAGGCTGGAGCATGCCGGGCTGGTGAAGAAGGTAAAGAGCGGACGCTCGGTCAAATTGCGCGCAACGGCCAAGGGGCGAAAAGCTTATAGTATGTGCATAGACGGGTTGATTGGTGACATCTCGGCCCGGCTCAACGCTCTCGATGAGGACAAGCTGCACAACGTCCAAGATGTTCTGGGCGAGTTAGGCACCGTGTTGAATGACGCGGAAATCGGAAGCCCTTGATCGGCATGTCGCTATCTGGCTGGGAAGCGGACTGCGTGCGTCAAGGGACAGGCTTCGATAATCCGCCACACGGTACAAAACGACTTCCCAAGCAAATGTCCTCTCATCATCCATCAATCTGCGGGCGCCAGGAACTGGCGAAGCGATCAGAGTCAGTCGAAAGAAAACACTTGTAATCGATAGAGGGCGGAGGCAACACCCTGCTGACTTCAACTAGTCTTCCGATCGAAGGTACATGTCTACACCAAACATCATAGCAATTTGCCTAACTGCGGTCTGCCTAAGCGCCTGCCAGTCGATAGTTGATCGAGCGGCCTCGCCTGCGCTTATGGCAGACGCTGAACGGTCGCAAATGCTGGATGAGAAGTTCCAGTCGATCGTCAAACAGTACAACATGGCGACGATTGGCGCTGGCATCATAGAAGATGGCGAACTCGTGTGGACTGGGTATTATGGAGAACAAGCGCCCGGCGTTCCGGCATCGTCCGAAACCCTCTTCAATGTCGCTTCGATCACGAAGACAGTGACGTCGGAGCTTATTGTCCGGCTTGCGAACGAGGGTGTAATTTCCCTCGACGAACCGATGTCGGACTACTGGATCGATCCAGATATCGCCGAAGATCCGCGCCACCGGGAATTGACGCCGCGTTTGGCGCTGACACACCGCACCGGCTTTCCGAATTGGCGCTATCTTGACGAACAATTCAAGCTGCGGTTCTCGTTCGCGCCCGGCACATCTTACGGGTATTCCGGTGAGGGTATGGAATATGCTGCGCGCTTCGCCGAGAAAAAGACCGGCGAGAATTTC
The DNA here is from genome assembly GCA_039814925.1 of Pseudomonadota bacterium. GTDB lineage: Bacteria > Pseudomonadota > Alphaproteobacteria > Sphingomonadales > Sphingomonadaceae > Erythrobacter. The sequence goes on along the minus strand of JBCCAH010000009.1, from coordinate 88,329 downwards.
CAAACGCTAGTCAACGAGCGCGTACTCGGCCCAAGCGGTGTCAAAGACATTTCGCTCGCGCCGCGCGACTGGGTTATACCACGGCTCGCTTTGCCAGTGGACAGTGAAGGAGAACGAAAGCGTCCTTTCTGCAGCGGTCCCGATGGCGGATACTGTGTTCCAGACGGTCAATGGTCTGCAGCCGACGAAATGGTCACCACAGTTGAGGCATACGCGCGGTTCATGATCGGTGTCATGAATGGAGAAGGCGTAAGCGACGAACTGCAAGCGGAGCGCATGACGATCCAGTCGAGCACTGCCGAAGACGAAGTTCTCGCCTGCACGCTGCCTGACCGCACTCTTTGCCCGAGCGCGCAGGGATATGGTCTAGGCTGGGAAATCTTCGAGTTTGAAGATGCCAAGCTCGTGAGCCACGGTGGCGGCGATTGGTCTGAAAGATCGATGGTCTATTTCAATCCGGAAACGCGGGACGGGATCGTCCTCTTCATAAACGGGCCTTCAACAACAAATGTCGAGGCGTTGATGGCCGGTATGAACGCATTGGACAACCGATCGAAGATCGCTGTTTTGTATCGGGGATGGGTTGATGCGTACAACCAGAAGAACAAAAGTTGATCCTCAGCAGATTTGATTCCCACTACAGAAGAGACGGTGCAGACCTTAGTGCGGGTAGAGATCAAATGGGCTTGACCATGCGAGGCAGCCGATAGCGGATTGTCCGCTATCGGATAGCCTTATCGAGATTCGGGATGTCAGCAATTAGGGTCGAAAGCGGCAGGTCAGCTCATCGCGAAGCCAGCGCTGAAAGCGGACAGAAGGCTTTCGGCCCCATTTGATCCGCCTGCGCTTCGGAAAAGAGACATCGGAAAGCGAGCGCTAGGCAAAGCTGAATGAAGTCCGACCCTCCCCGAGCTGTTCGGTTTTAATTCGAGGCTCCTGCCTGGCGGTGATTTTGAATGAATTGTTTTAGTGCGTCATATGGAATGAGTCGCGATCCACCGATCTTGATGGTTTCAAGCTCTCCAGTGTCGATGAGCTCGTAGATGCGAGATCGACTCAGGCCAGTCAGTTGGACCGCCAATGGAATGCGCACTGTAAGGGGATCTATAGGTAGTTTGGAGAGATCCTCGATGTCGCGCGGGCCTGACACTATCAACTCCTGCCGCTCTTCATCTCCGCCCGTGCTTTCGCAAAGCCGCGATCAGCGGCAAGGTACGCTGAGAGCATATAAGGGACGAGTTCGGCGACCTTCGCTTCATTCCCATAGGTCTGCGCATAGATCGCCGCGTAATCTCCAAGCGCCGCACTCAACTCCGGATCGACCGTTATCGTCATCTTCACAGGCTTGCGCGGCGGCAACTTTGCCAGTTTGATCTCGGCCATATCAGCCTCCCGTTCCCGTCCAGGGTTGCAACACAAGATCCTGATGCACGATAACCCGGAGCGGCCATCCGGGCCTGACCGTAATGGTCGGCTGGATATCCAGTTCGCGCTGAACGATCCGATCACCGGCACGCGCAGTGGCTTGCTGTGAAGATTCACGAATGGCTCGAACGAGTCCGCTCTCACCATCGATCGTCAGTTCAGTGCCAACCCCAAGCAGCGTCGATAACGAGATGCCTTTGGCGAGCTGCCAGCCATGATTGTCGACCCGGTCCTTGAGGCCAGTCCGGCCCGCGGCGTCGGTTGCGGGAAGATTTTCAAGTCGGATCGAAGAGCCGTCCGGTAGCATGAGCCGCTGCCAGACGATCAGAGCGCGGTCCTGGCCGAACGCGACCACGCTGTCATAGCTACCGATCAGCCGTGAACCTTGTGGGATTAGCAAGACACGCCCGGTCACGCTGTCATAAACATGGTTGGTGACCTGCGCTGTTACGATGCCGGGCAGATCGGAACTCAGTCCGGTGAGCAAGCTCGCTACGATAACGCTGCCCGCGCTCACGACATGGGGCGAGATAGAGGGCACAAGGGCATTTGGACTAACAGCAGAACGATCCTGTGGCCGGTCCACGAAGCTCTCTTTGCGCGTCTGGCGGTTCGGATCTGACACCGCATTCGGTGCATCGATGAGCGGTTGTTCTTCAGGGATCGGCGTTGCGCCAAATCCGCTCGCTCTTTCCGCGCTAACCAACTGCATCATCACGCCTGATTCCCGCGCCGCGAGCGCTTCAGCGGCAATTCGCTGGCGTTCAGCCTCGGCTTCCTGCGCTGCGCGAACCACGGCCTGCTCGACATCCTCTGGAGCCAAGCCAAGTTCGCGCTGGCGGTCGAGGATCGGCTTGCCGAGATCGCCCGGCAGCGGAGGACCGAGTTGCGGGACTTCGCCATAGCTAGCAGGTACATCCGCTAAGGCTTCAGGCGCAGTTGATTGGAGCTGCGGCTCACTATCGCCCGATGCGAGCATTTCGAATGTCGCCGGGGTGAGCGCCATCCAGGCCAGTCCGGCGATCGCTATCGATCCGAAGGCGGCGATTCCAATGATCGCGCCGCGCCGGAACCGGACAATCCGGTTCGGGCTGCCCCGCAATACCAGCGTCTCGGGATTGGCCTTCGGCTGTGCGGGAGGATCGATGCGGTCTGTCGACATCTCATCAGAATTGGTTTTGGCGGGATCGTTCATTGCCGCCCCCAGGAATCGTCTTTGACAATGCGAACCACCTGTTGCTCGCGCTCGCCAAGACGCAGTTCCGCAGCCTCGAACAATCGGTCGACAATGTAGTAGCGCCCGCGCACGCGGTAATTGACGAGCTGGGCTTCACCTTTGGCGCCGAGCACAAAGAGCGGCGGCGCTTCACCCGCTCCGAGCCCTTCGGCAAACTCGATAAAGACCTGCCGACCATCGTCGAATACCCGCAACGGACGCCAGGCCGGTGTGTCGCCTTCGATTTCATAGGCGAAGTTCAAGTCTTCGATCGCAATACCGCTGGCAACCGGCGCGGTGCGCGCGGCCTCGACCGATGCGCGCTGCAAGGCGATCAGCTCGTCCTGAGGATAGGTCCAGCGGATCGCCGCCATCGCCGTCGACGCGGTGCTTTCCATCGCCAGATGATAGGCGCGGCGATCGGTGGTAATGACGAGATTGGTCGCAAGGCCGGGCGCGAACGGCTTAACCAGAACATGTGTGCGGCGTTCAGTACCCGAACCGCTGGCCGTATCACCGACGGTCCAGCGCACGGTATCGCCCGCCGCCACCGAACTGACCTGTTCTCCGGGTTGAAGCATGATATCGGTCACGCGTTCGGGCGCGGCATAAAGTCGGTACAATGCACCTTCGGCATACGGATAGATCTGAACTGCATGGCGATATCCATCACTCGACGGTTCACGCAGCGCCTCTCTGTTCGCGTTGTCGACCCGCGCAGTCGGAGGCTGTTTCTCAGATGGCTTCGGTTTGGAAGGTGAGATTTCCAGCATCGCGATCGGCATGGGCTCTGGAAGTGCAACAGTCGGAAACGGATCGGGCGGCTCAGCTATGAGCGTGGCGGGCGCAAAGCTGGGCGCAGCGGCGAGCGTTGATATGGGCGCTTCGGTCTTCCCGGCACAGGCGCCGAGCACGAGAAGGCAAAGGGGAAGGATTGCTCGGATCATGGCTGGGTCTCCTCTGGCAGAGTTGGTTCGGGAATTTCGGGATCGAGCGCCAATCCTTCCGGACTGTTGGCAGGTGGCCCGACGTCGAAAACGGGAGCCGGGTTTGGCGCTTCCGTCTGCGACGCCGGAGCTACCGGCGCCGCAGTCTCGAGTTCTCGGCTCCAGTCGATCGCATCGACGTAGAGGCCGAGAGGATTCTTTCGGAGAGTCTCCGCATCTCTGGGCGGACGAACGGTCACGGTGAGGATTGCCGTCCACTGCGAGGTGCCGACAAGGCTTCCGCGCGCATAGAGGCTTTCGGTCCATTTGACCTGAAAGCTGGTATCCGAGGCGCGCACCACGCTGGTTACCTGCACGGAGAGGCTCTTGTCGCCCACCTGGCCGAAGGGATCGGTGCGGCGCGCATGCTCATTCAAGAACGTCGACGCGCGCTGCGTGGTAAAATCATAGGCTTCAAGCCAGGCCTCGCGCATCAGCACCGGATCAAGCGTGATCGAACGCACGTTTTTGACGAACTCCGCCAGATGCCAGGCGATCTGCGGGTCGGTCGGTTGGTAATCGGTTTCAGCGGGTACCACCGCGCGCGCCGCACCCAAGCGGTCAACCTCGACCACATAGGGCGTGACTCGGCTCTGGAGCGATTGCCAGACCAAGGCCGATGACAGTCCAACAGTGAGAAGCAGTCCGCCAAACGCCATCAGACGCCAATTGCGGGCCTGGACGCGGGCTGATCCGATGCGTTCATCCCACAGCTGACCGGCGCGCTGATAGGGTGTCTCGGGTTCGGGGGTCTTGCCGTAGCGCTGGAGTGCGCGTTTCCATATCATCGCATCAATCCTCTTCGCTGATATCGGGAGAAGCCGAGGCACCGCCGCGGTCGCCATCGCGCAGGCTCTGCACAGCAAGCTGGCGGCGATGGCGCGAGGTCTGTTCGGAACGCAGCTGGCGTGCCCAGGCAGGGGCGGATTGGCCCGACGCGCCTCCACCCGCCGCCGATGGGCTTGCACTCGCGCCGGATGTCCCAGCGGCCCAGGCGGCGTGCCGCCCGCGCGATGCTGCGGCTTTGAGGCCAAGAGTGTTTTCGATGCCCTGCGAGGCCATGCCTTTGGCTGCTGTTGCTATGCCGCCCATGCTGGAGCCACCAGTTTCACGGCCCAGCTTGGCGGCAGTCGAGGCGGCCGATCCCATCGCGGTGCCGGCGCGCACGGCACCGATCCCGGCACCAGCGGCGGCACGCGCGCCAGCGATGGCAGCCCCGCCGCCAACGGCCAAGGCAGCGCCCGCACCAACGGCGGTTCCGATAGCGGCGCCTGCACCCAATTGCGGGGCGCCCGCAACGAGACCCGATGCGATACCGGTCCCGAAAATACCGAGCCCGAACAGCGAAAGCGCGGCGAGCACCAGCGACATGGCCTGGCCGATATCGGGTTCTTGGCCTTGGAGAGCGGATACGAATTCGGCGAAGAAATTGGCGCCGATCCCGACAATGATCGCCAGCACCATGACCTTGATGCCGGAGGAAACGACATTGCCGAGCACGCGCTCGGCGAGAAAACTGGTGCGGTTCCACAGCGCGAAAGGCACCAGCACAAAGCCCGCCAGCGTCGTGAGCTTGAACTCGATGATCGTGATGAAGAGCTGGATCGCGAGGATGAAGAAAGCGAGGATTACGATCAGCCAGGCGACCAGCAACACCATGATGTTGAGGAAATTGTCGAAGAAGGTCGTGAAGCCGAGCATCTCGCTCGCCTGATCGAGCAGCGGCCAGGCTGCCTCAAAGCCGATCCCCGCAAGCCGTCCGGGGCGCAGGAGATCGTCAGCCGTAAGCGTGCCGCCGCCTGCGGTCAGTCCCAATCCAGCGAATGAGCGGAAGATGATATCGGCGAGCGTTGAGAAGCTGTTCAGGATGAGCGCGAAGGCGCCGACATAGAGGATCTTCTTGAGGAACTTGCCCAAGACATCGTTTTCGCCGCCCATCGCCCAGAATAGGCCAGCAAGCGTGATATCGATGCCGATGAGCATGGTCGTCAGGAACGCAACATCGCCGCCGAGCAGTCCGAACCCGCTATCGATATAGAGGATAAAGGCTTCCATGAAGCGGTCGATTACATTGAGGTCGTTCACGGATAAGTCCTTGTCGAATGAGAGCTAAGGGATGCCGCGGGGTCCGGCCCGTTGGGGGCGAACGGTGGGGACAGCCGAACCCCGCGGCGAGGCGGCGCGTTTCTGTTGAAGGGGGGAGCGACGGGCCGCCCAGTGCAAAAGGCGAGCGCTCAGTCGCGCGGTGTGTAGGCGCGGCCTTTGCCAAGGAACTTCTTGGTCGCGGCCCGCGCTTCCTGGCTTTCCTGAACCCGGCGCGCGGCCTCGACTGCTTCGCTGCGGAACTGCGCGGCCATCAGCTGCTGCAATTGGAATTGCTGCTTGGCCGTAAGCGCGAGGAGCTGATTGGTCGCCTGCTGCGCTGCCAGCGAACCTTCAGCGCCTTGGCTGCGGGCGATGATCGCCTGAAGCGCCTGCGCGTCTTCCTGCACATTGGCGACGATCGTGCTTTGAACGCCCATCGTCTGGCGAAAGCCCGCCATTGCCGCATCGAGCCGCTCGCGGGCGTTGGCGATGCGCTGATCCGAATTGAGCGCCTCATCGAAGTCTTGCGGAAAGAGCTGGCGGAACCGCTGATCGAGCGTGTCGAGCTCGAAATCGATGCCTTGCGCTTGGCCCATCAACCGGTCGATCTCCTGCAGTTTCTCGCGCAGCTCTTCGAGTTCGGGAAAGTCGATTGTGGTCAGATTGCGCGCCTGATTGACGAGCATCTGCGCTTCGTTCTGCAGCTGCTGGATCTGCTGGTTGATCTGCTTGAGCGTCCGGGCGGCGGTCAGCACGTTCTGCGCGTAATTGCTCGAATCGAACACCGGCAGGGCCTGGGCCGGAGTTGCGGGCAACAGTAGCGCCAGGCCGCCCGATCCTAGCGCAGTAGCACCGATCAGACATGCAATAAGTATCTTCTTCATGGGGAGGTTCCTTCTTTACGGGCGTGGGGGAACGGAAAAGTTGGCCAGCAAATCGGCCGCCCATTCGAGACCGGCGGCGGCCAGGAACGGCGCGGCAAATCCGGATGCGCCGTGCTCTGCAAGGATCGAATCGATCTGCTTTTGGCTTTCGGGACTGGAGGCGCCGCAAAGCGCCAGCGCGACCGGTCCAAGACCAAGCTCGAACAGGCGATTGCCGCGCGCGGATTGGAGATAGTAATGCCGCTTGGGGGTCGCGCGCGCGATGAGCTCGACCTGCGCTTCATTGAGACCGAAGCGTTCATAAGCAGCGCGCGATTGCGGTTCGATCGCGCGGTCATTCGGGAGCAAGATGCGCTGCGGGCAACTTTCGATGATCGCAGGCGCGATGGAACTGTCGGCGATATCAGCGAGGCTCTGCGTCGCGAAGACGACCGACACGTTCTTCTTGCGCAGCACTTTGAGCCATTCGCGGATCCGGCTTGCAAACAGCGGATGATCGAGAAAGACCCAGGCCTCATCCAAGATCAGCAACGTTGGCTGCCCGGTGAAACGCTCTTCGAGCCGGTGGAAGAGATAGGTCAGCACCGGCGCGACCACACCAGCCTGCGCCATCAGCCCTTCGGTCTCAAAACACTGGACATCGGCAAAAGCGAGGCCGTCCTCAGCCGCATCGAGCAATCGGCCATAGGGGCCTTCGAGCGTGTAGAGCGTGAGCGCCTGACGCAGCGCAGAGGATTGGAGCAAAAGCGACAGGCCGGTCAGCGTGCGCTCTTCGCGCGGCGCGCTGACGAGATTGGTGAGCGCCGACCACAAAGTGTCCTTTACCTCCGGCGTGATGGTTACATTCTCATGGACGAGCAGTGCGCCGATCCATTCGGCAGCCCAAGCGCGGGTTTCGGTTCGGTCGATATCGCGCAAGGGCTGGAACGCGATTTGCGCACCCTCTTCGTCTTCGCCGCCAAGGCCAAGCGCATGATGGACACCGCCCATCGCCAGGACCGCCGCGCGCGCTGAGAATCCCTTATCGAAGATGACGACTTGCGCGTCCCGATAGCGCCGGAACTGGAGTGCCAGCAGCGCGAGCAGCACCGATTTGCCCGCGCCGGTCGGACCGACGACAAGCACATGGCCGACATCGCCGACATGGGTTGAAAGCCGGAAAGGGGTTGATCCGCCAGTCTCTGCATGCAGGAGCGGCGGGCCATTCAGATGATGGTTGCGAACCGGCCCCGCCCAGACCGAGGAGATCGGCATAAGATGGGCCAGGTTCAGCGTGTGAACCAGCGGTTGGCGGATATTGGCATAGGCATGGCCGGGGAGCGAAGAGAGCCAGGCTTCGACCGCATTGATGCTTTCACGCAGAAGCGTGAAACCCAGACCATTGATGATCCGCTCGACAGCGCGGACCTTGGCTTCAACCTTTTCGCGGTCCGTATCGGAAACCGTGATCGTGGTGGTGAGATAGCCAAAGGCGACATGATCGCCGCCCAATTCCTGTAAAGCGAGATCGGCATCTTCGGTTTTGTTGTCGGCATCGCTGTCATGGAGCTGGACCGGCTCGTTGGTGATGACTTCGCGCAAGAGCGCAGTCACCGACTTCCTCTTGTTGAACCATTGGCGGCGCAATTTGGTCAGCGCCTTGGTCGCATCGGCCTTATCGAGCGCGATAAAGCGGGTCATCCAGCGATAGCTAAACCCTTGCGCGTTGAGCGCATCGAAGATCGCCGGCCTGCTGACATTGGAAAATCCCGTGACCGTCAGCGTGCGCAAATGTTCATTGCCAAGCTGCGGTTCGAGACCGCCAGTCAGCACTGTATCGGCCAGCACGCCGTCCAGATACATCGGCGTCTCGGGAACCGCGACACGGTGGCGGCGGGTCGATATCGTGCCGTGTAGATAAGTCAGCACCTCTTCGTCACCGAGCGATTCAAGCTCGGGCATGAAACCGGCAAAGAGATCGAAGGCGCGGGTCGTCTCGGCTTCGAAGCTGGCGAGCACCTGCCGCCAGTCGCGCCCTTTGCTATCGTCGCTGCGCTCGACCAGTACGCGTCCCGCGCGATCCGACTGGTCGGCGGGCGGCATATATACAATCGTCAGATAGAAGCGGCTCTCGAAATGCGCCTCCGCAGCCTCGAAATCGGCGCGGCGCTCTTCGTCGACCAGCCAGGAGGCGGCGTCGGGAAAGGTGCTTTGGGGATAGCCAAGCGCTTCGCGGCGTTCGGCCTCGATAAACAGCGCCCAACCCGAGCCAAAACGCTTCAGGACATTGTTGGCGCGCGCGCAGGTCGCGATTAGCTCGGCTTCGGTCGCGCTTTCGAGATCCGGCCCGCGAAACCGCGCCGTTCGCTGAAAGCTGCCATCCTTGTTGAGGATGATTCCGGGCGCAACGAGCGCCGCCCAGGGGAGATGGTCGGCGAACCGATCAGCACGGGCACGATATTCATGGAGCGCTAGCACGACCAGTGTCCCTTTTGCCGCAGATGACGGGCGAGGACCGGCGCGAAATCGGGATCGCTCTTGGCGGCGAACACAGCAAGCGTGTGCCCGAGCGCCCAAACGATCAGCCCGGCAATCCATTGCTGCAAGCCTAAGCCGAGCGCGGCGGCAAGCGTGCCATTGAGGATTGCGATCGCGCGCGGCGCACCGCCCAACAGGATCGGCTCGACAAGGGCGCGATGGATCGGGGCTTCGAAACCCTCGATGTGTGCACCAGCCATCAGACCAGCGCTCCGCCACCGAAGCTGAAAAAGCTCAGGAAAAAGGACGAGGCCGCAAAGGCGATTGAGAGGCCAAAGATGATCTGGATGAGCCTCCGAAAGCCGCCCGCGGTCTCGCCGAACGCCAATGTCAGCCCGGTGACGATGATGATGATCACCGCGACAATTTTGGCAACCGGACCCTGGACCGATTCCAACACCTGCTGGAGCGGGGCTTCCCACGGCATGCCCGAGCCCGCAGCGTAAGCTGTGGCTGCGGCAACGGTCAGCGCGAGGCCGATAGCGAGTGCGGCCAGAACGGGCTTGTGGTGGGCCGGATTGCGCGTGTGCATGGATTCAGTCTCCTTGGGGCTCGGATTGGGGGGCTGTGAGATCGGTGAGCGCGTAGCTTCCGTCAGCAGTAATGCTGTCCACCGACGCGATGGTTTCGATGCGGCGCGCGAGGCCGCGACCGTCGATAAAGACCACGATGTCGATCGCTTCGACGATGAGGCGCTTGGGAACGCTGGCGACGGCTTCCTCAACCAGCTGTTCGAGCCGGTAGAGGGCCGAGATCGCGCTATTGGCGTGCACCGTGGCGATGCCGCCGGGATGGCCGGTGTTCCAGGCCTTGAGCATATCGAGCGCTTCGCGCCCGCGTACCTCGCCGACGATTATCCGGTCGGGGCGCAGCCTCAGGGTCGAGCGAACGAGATCAGCGATCCCGACCGTACCCGGTCTTGTGCGCAGTGCCACGCAATCGGGCGCGGAGCATTGCAGCTCGCGCGTGTCCTCGATCAGGATCACCCGCTCGTCGAGTTCGCCCATTTCGGCAAGCAGCGCATTGGCAAGCGTGGTTTTGCCCGACGACGTGCCGCCCGCGACCAGGATGTTCCACCGGCTATGGACGCCGGCGCGCAAGGCGGCTGCGGACAGCTCGTCCATGATGCCCGCTTCAACATAGTCATCGAGCGTATAGATCTTCGCCGCCGGCTTGCGGATCGCGAAGCATGGTGCCTCGCTTACCGGCGGGAGCACACCTTCGAACCGCTCGCCGGCGCCTTCGCCATGCGGCGGCAGCTCGGCCGAGACAATCGGCGATGTAGCATGAACTTCGCTCTTCGCATGGCTGGCAACGAGGCGGATGATCCGCTCGGCCTGCGCTGAAACGTAGATGATGTCGGTCTCGATCCGGCCTTCGCCCAATCTGTCGAGCCGCAGCGCTCCGTCCGGATTAACCATGATTTCGATAACGGCCGGATCGGCGAGAGCCGCGGCGATGGTCGGCCCCATCGCCGTGCGAAGCATAGCGCGGCGACGAGCATCGGAGAGCTTTTCCTCGCTGCCGCTCATGGCGCCTCTCCGACGTCAGAGATCGAAGGCGGCGCGAAGCTTTTCTCGCCGCTCGCCAGTGCCTTGCCAACCCGATCCACAAAGGCGGTGAAGCGCTCGCGCGCTTGCGCGCGCCCTGCCGCATCGTTGTCGGCCAAAGGCGGCGTGACCGCGAGTTCATAGCGAATGAAGAGCGCGAGGGATTCCAGCAGTACATGGCCGTCGCGCTCGATCCGGCCCAAAGCCATCGACATCCGGTCGAGCCGGTGCGAAAATTTGGCTTCAAGCTCGCTTGCGGCCTGCCGGTTGAGCCAGGCGGTGAGCGCATCGGCGAGGATCGAGGATTTGGATGCGCCGGGCTTGGCGGCGAGTTTCTCCAGGCGCTCGCTGAGGTCTTCAGGCAGAAAGAGCTGGTGGCGGATCTTGGGAGTTTTCATCGCGCGCGTCTCAGAAATTGGGCAACGGATCGCGATCCGTGCTCTCGTTAAGGGCATGCGCGCGCACCACCGTGCGCGCGTGGCTCATGGCGCGGGCCTCGACCGCTGCGTCGGGCTCGTCTTCGAGGCCCAGAGGATCGATTTCGGCGGGCTCTGGCGTCTGAGGTTTGACCTCTTCACCAAGACCGGGATGGCGTTGCTGCTGCAATCCGCCCTCGTCTGCCTCGCGCTCGTCGGTGGAATGTTCCGCAAGCCGCATATCGGGCGAGGCATTGATGCCCTCCCATTCGTTCGGCCTCGGAATAGGCCGGTCGGGATAGGAGGAGGTCGTTGGAGTTGTCCTGGAGTGGTCTCGGAGCAGGTTTGGAGCAGGTCCAGTGCGGCTCTGAAAGTTCCGGTCCTCATAGTAGCGTAGCTTCTGTGCGCGGATCGGCGGCATGCCCGCGATCATCACCAACTCTTCATCGGAAGGAAGCTGCATCACTTCGCCAGTCGTGAGCAAAGGCCTGGCCGTCTCCTGACGACTGACCATCACATGCGCGAGCCAGGGCGCGAGCCGGTGTCCGGCATAATTGCGCATTGCGCGCTGCTCGGTCGCGGTGCCGAGCGCGTCGGATAGCCGCCGCGCTGTGCGCTCGTCATTGGTCGCAAACGCTACCCGGACATGGCAATTGTCGAGAATTGCGTTGTGTTCGCCATAGGCCTTCTCGATCTGGTTAAGGCTTTGCGCGATCAGAAACGCGCGGATGCCGTATCCGGCCATAAAGGCGAGCGCGGTCTCGAAGAAGTCGAGCCGGCCCAATGCCGGGAACTCATCGAGCATCAACAACAATTGCTGTTTGCGGCTGTCGTTTTCGAGCTTCTCCGTCAGCCGCCGCCCGATCTGGTTGAGCACAAGGCGCACGAGCGGCTTGGTGCGGCTGATGTCGGAAGGCGGGATTACCAGATAGAGCGAGACTGGCGTTTCGCTTTCGACCAAGTCGGCGATCCGCCAGTCGCACGCACTGGTGACCTGCGCCACGGTCGGGTCGCGATAAAGCGCCAGAAAGCTCATTGCGGTCGAAAGCACACCCGAGCGCTCGTTCTCCGACTTGTTCAGCAATTCGCGTGCGGCCGATGCGACCACAGGATGCGTCTTGGGCGTATCGGCATTGCCCAGATGATTGGTCGCCATCATCCGGCGAAGGGTTGCGGCGAAACTCCTTTGCGGATCGGACAAGACGGTCGCGACGCGTGCGAGCGCCTTCTCTTGCTCGGCATAGAGAACATGCAGGATCGCACCGACCAGCAGCGCATGCGCAGTCTTCTCCCAATGGTTGCGCCGTTCGAGCGCCCCTTCGGGATCGACCAGGATATCGGCGATGTTCTGGACGTCCCGGACTTCTTCAGGTCCGCGACGCACCTCGAGTAGGGGGTTGTACTTGGCGGACAGCGCGTCGGTCGGATTGAACAGCAGGCAATGGGAGAAGCGCGATCGCCATCCGGCGGTTATCTCCCAGTTCTCGCCCTTGATATCGTGAATAACCGCCGAGCCGGTCCAGCCGAGCAAAGTCGGGACGACCAGACCAACCCCTTTGCCGCTGCGCGTCGGCGCAAACGCCATGACATGTTCGGGACCGTCATGGCGCAGATAGCGCCCGTCGAGTTTGCCGAGAAAGACGCCAGCGTCGTCGAACAGGCCCGCGCGCGCGGCCTCTTTGGTGCTTGCCCAACGCGCTGATCCGTAAGTGGTGACATTGCTCGATTGGCGCGCACGCCAGATCGAACCGGCTATCGCGGCGGCACAGCCAAGAAAGCCGCTGGCACCGGCGAGCAAGCCGGCCGTGTTGAAGATGGGCCGGGCATAGGCTTCGTATTGATACCACCACGGGAAGATCGCCCATGGTTCGTAGACGGGTGTGTCGAGCAGGACGAACCAGGGGGTGCCAAGCTGAGCCTGATAGCCGAGCTGGGCTGCGGTCCATTGGGTAGCCGCCCAGACGCCCGCGATCACGATCGCGAAAACGATTAAAATCTGGCCGATCAGCAGCTTGGTGGGTGTCATGTGTCGCTCCCGGGAATCGCATTACCGGGAGGATCGCTGGTCGGACCGCTTGCGCGTAGCGCGCGTTCGCCGAACGCAGGTGCCTAGCTGCCGAAGTCCGCGCGAGGAGTGCTGACGGCACTATCGCAACGCCCCATTGTGAGGGGATGACTGACGTTGAACCTGCCCCAAAAGCAACAGATATTGCCATTTGGCATGATTTCGACTATATGATGCCATATAGGAGATTACACATGGCTACAATTCAGCCCGTCGACACCGCTGTCCGCGACTTCCGTCCAGTGCCCATCACCGACGACGAAGCTGCTGCAATGTTCCGTGCCGTCGTGAACCTGTTCGGCAAGTGGGAAGTAACCGACCAGCAGGCTGCGATCCTGCTCGACGTGCCTGTGCGCTCCTATCGGCGCTGGAAAGCTGACGGTGAGCCGGGCCGGATCGACCGCGACACCAAGGCACGGCTCTCCAACCTCATGGGCATCCACAAGGCGCTGCGCTACATGTTCCGCGAGACCCAGCGCAGCTATGCCTGGGTTCAGGCTCCGAACCACGCATTCCAGGGCCGCACTGCTCTCGACATCATGCTTGGCGGTGAGCTCACCGACCTCATGCGAGTGCGGCGCTATCTCGATGCCGAGCGCGGTGGGTGGTGACCAAAGCGGCGGACATCCCGCAATCTCAGATCGAGTGGCCAGGCGCCGTCCGGATCATTCGCTCGATCCACCCACCGATCGACTTGTTCGAAGACATCGCCGATCCGGCAGATTGGCCGCTGCTGATTTCTGCCGAACAGAAAACCAACCCCCGCCTTGTCGAGAATATCGGCAATCTCGATCTTGTGCCGCCAGACCGACGGGTTGGTGGCCAGGGCGCAACCTATCTGATGGCGCCCTTCACTCATGTCAGTCTGGATCGTCCGACCCGGTTCAGCGATGGCAGTTTCGGTGTGCTCTATGCCGGTCAAGAATTCGAAACGGCGCTGCTTGAGACCATTCATCACCATGGCCGATTCATGGCGCGCACCAATGAGGCCCCCGGTTGGACATCGCAATTTCGCGAGATCCTGCTCGATATTGATGCAAATCTGCACGATTTGCGCGCGGAAGGTGATGAGTACGAAGCAGCGCTTGCGCCCGACGATTATTCGGCAAGCCAAGCTGTAGGGATCAAGCTGCGCGCATCGGGCTCGGACGGGATCGTCTACCCAAGCGTGCGGCACAATGGCGGAGAGTGCGCCGGCTTGTTCTTTCCCGATCTCGCCGCCAACGCTCGGCAAGGCCGTCATCTCGACTACCATTGGGACGGTGATCAGGTTGATCTCTACCGTGACAGCGGGAGCGGAGAAGTGTTTCGGATTGTGTGACCCGGCCGAGAGCTAGGCATGGAAAATGTTGGGCCGGCAACAGACCGTCTGCTCTTGCACTAAGGTCCATCTAAAACGACAATCAGCATTGCAGCCTGTATTAGCTACTAGCATTCAAAAGTATTCCTCTACGATCTTCTGAGCCATCCGGTTATATTGGCTCGAGTGATAGGGCGAGAAGTCGAACTGATCTATCTGCGCAAAGCCCCTATCAAGCTCGGTAGAAGAAAGTGAATGGCCTCTTTCTATAAGGATGCGCATCACGATGAGAAAACTGTTTACGTAGGTGGTGGCGAGAATCCGTCCCGAAACTTTGGGATCTGTCGTCCACCTTTCGGCTGACAAGTGCTTTTTGACTGATGCTAACACCCGGTTGATGCGTAGCACACAAAACTCGACGTAGTCTGCGAGCGCCTGGTCGTTCTTGCCCTCTGCCACATCGTTCTTGTTCGCATGTGACCAAACCGAAAAAAGTGAATCTGCTCCGCTGGGCTTGACTAAAGGTTTTAAACCGTAACTGACGATCGAAGAGGTCTTAAGCTTGTCGGTATCGAAGAAGTATCGCTCCACAACACCCGCCAGCGGGCCATTCTTTGCTAGGCCTGATAGCACTCTTGTAGCGATGGACTCGGTGGAGAATGGGTCCAAGACCAACCCAATCGCTTGTTTCAGCTGCGATTTAGCGTTGGTTTGTGTGGAGTTTATTTCCAAGAATAGCCTTGCTTCGAATTTCTCCTTTTCGAGAGGCGAAAGGCCTTCGGGATAGATTACCCCGGTGACGAGTAGGTTTTGCTGCCCCCGAAGAGCGGCGATATCTGGATCATCTTCAACAGATTCATGATACGCAAAAACCCTGTGCTGCCCATCAATAATTCCGACCGTATTTGGTTTCTCGGGCAACTTGATTGTCACCGGTTCCGTACGGATAAGAGAGCTAGGATTTACTGTGTTGCCATCTTCATCAATCGGCCGAACTTCTGGAGGCAGAGTCACGATGATGTTGTTTATGAATACCCGTTTCTCCGTCTTCAGATAGGATCGAATTGCCGCGATTTTTCCCTTTGAGATCATCCGCTGATAAAGATTCGACGAGTCCTTCCAGCCATCTTTCCGAAGAACGTAAGTGGTCTTGAGCAACGATTCCGGTTCAGCGAAGAAGCTGACTACCTTAAATCCGTCGTCGAAATGAGAATGAGCCTCAGGCAACAGAAGCCCAGGACAATCTCGAGAGCCGTCGCTTACAGATACCTTCCCTGCCTTTCCAATCTCAGATGGCTCGATTCCGAGGAAATCGAACAACTCGAAACGAGAAGACATTCGGACTGCATCAGCCACCGCAGCGAAGTACCGTACTGCGGGATAGTCCATGTAGACGGGCCCTGGTACATTTTTCTTGTAGTGCTCTTCGAGCTCATACCGGGAACAGTACAAGATGCGGATAACCAACTGACTGTGATGATAGTTCTCAGGAAACTGATGAGCTGAAGATGGAAACCTTGTCTTGAGCAGATCGATGAAGCCAACGGGGTCGGCTGTTATCTTGTCGAACAGTATTTTCTTTGGCTTAAGGTGAGATCCGACATTCGACGATTTCGTGGAGGTGTATTCGGCGAGAACGACCACATTCTCGAACACAAAAACGTCGTCTATGTCTCCCTTCTGGCCGAGAAACTCGAACTCTTTGTCCGCGACGCCGCTTACTTTATTGAACCCTGCGTACCTAAAGATCGACCGCACCAATCGTTTGTGATCGGACTGAATCTTTTTGGCTTTTTTCTCGGCGGCGCTCAGCCTTGGCTTCTTCGCCTTCCTCTTGCGCGCTTGCTTCCTTTTGGGCTGCAGGGAGCCACTCGGTTGAGCATCTGCTCCAGCCACTACTCCGCCGCCTCTGTCCATTCATCTGGAACTCTGCTTACGCGCTCTTTGCCCTTTGGCTTTCTGACCTTCTTGCCCGAGGGACGGAGCCGAAGAGTCCCCTCCAAGAGTGCTTCCATTCTAGTCTTTGTTAGCTCGATGTACTCTTTGTCTTTGTCGATACCGATCGCTTTCCGACCTGCCTTTACCGCCGCGATCACACTTGTCCCTGCACCTACGAATGGATCCAACACCGTTTGACCCGTATTCGTAAATGCCAGGACGCAGCGTTCTGCAAGCTCATGGGGAAATTGGCAGGGATGGATAGTCTGCTCAGGGTGGTTGGCTTTCACATTTGGCAGTTCCCAAACCGGGTTATCGGTGAAGCATTCCTGGCTTGAAAATGTCCAAAAATCTGAAGGGTTCTTGCCCAGCGGATTCCCGCTCGGCTTTCCCGCCCTATCCGCACCCTTGCTGGATGCATGGCGTTTTCCGGGATAACGTTGAGGGACTCTTATCGGGTCAAGGTTGAACACGTAGTCGTCAGACTTTGTGAACCAGAGAAGCGTCTCGTAGCGTCCCGAAAGACGTTTGGTTGCATGCAGGCCAAAGTTGAACTGCCAGATTATTCTGTTCCGCAGTTTCAACCCATTCCTTCTAAACAATTCATAGAAGTAGAAGTCCAGCGGAAAGACTTCGCCTCCCTTGACGAAGTTGCCAACCTGCCAACACACGCTCCCATCATCGGTGAGTTTCTTACACAGAGTTTGAATGACAGGCTCGAGCCACTCGACATACTCATCGAGCGTCATGACTTGATCGCGCTCATAGATCTTGTTCAAATTGTATGGAGGGGAAGTGAGAACCAGGTTTACCGATTTGTTCGGTATTCTATTCAGGGCGTCAGATACATCCTCGTTAAAAAGTCTGAACTCTTCTATTTTCACGTCCAACTTCTCTCTAAGCGCTCATCAACGCACGGATGTGCCAGCTAGTTTTTTGTTGGTCCAATGAGCTAGCCGAAAGGTGACCGCCTAGCAATTCTCCGAGATGAGTGGATCAACAGACAACTTGATACGACGGTGCTGCGTCACTCTAGATTTCTGACAAGGCGAGTTTAGGTCAGCTTTCTGCGTCGACAGGTCTGCAGCTCATCTCAGCAACGAGGGTGCAAAGCGGAGCTAGGTGATGACTGGTCCCCCACGTTCGCGCCCGAGGGTCCAACTGACACGTCCTCCGCGTAACTCCCCTGAAACCACTTTCCCGATCTGGCGCTCAAGGACCGGTCGCCACGGCAGGAGCGTAAACTCCTTCGACTTAGTAACTAGAGCGTAGCTTCCGCTTATCATGTTCAACTTCTTGCGGAGCGTTCCTTCGATCGGCCCGCGATCCTTGCGCTCGACAAAGCGCAGGCCGAGCTCCTCCGACAACCTACTCGCCACCCGCATCAACTCGCGACGCCGAAGCGTCTTGATCATACCCGGCTGACAAACGACTTCCTCCTTGCAAAAGCCTGCAAGACCATTCTCGACCAACCACTGTTTGCGCGCTGCCGTCGCCATTCTAACATCGCGGCCAAAACCGACATCGCGGATCGGTATGGCATTACCAGCCGTAAGCTCTTGGTCGAGCCAAGTGGCCGCATCGGCTTGTGGCAATTGCTCGAGCGGAACGCGCGACAGCATTTCGACGGTCACCGGGCGGTCCCGCATTCGGCGGACCTCATAGGCAGCGGCCTTATCGAGATGATCCTCGGTAATGTGCCAACTTCCATCGGCCTCGCGAGCGACACTGCGCATCATCCGCCGCATCGCCTCAAGTCGGCGCACATGGGTTTGCGCGAATTCTTCGCTCGCGTTTCGGTCGTGCTTCAGATGCGCATCGAGGCTGTAGCGTCCGTTGTTGGCGGCTGCGACCTCGGCGATAGTGCGATCGGACTTCCGCACATCGGCGGTGCGTGCCTCGACCTTCACAATTGCTCCTTCGACCAGCGGCTCGACCGCATCACCTTTGCCGATCCCGACATAATGCGTTCGGCCATCGACCCCATCGACGATCAGATAGTGGCGATCACGGAGTTCGTCGGCGAGACCACGTGCAACCACCCGGCCGATGAGCGGCGCTGCTTCTTTGCTTGCCGGATTGTAGATTGATCGATTGGCCGGTGCGCAATCCAGCCTGGCGGCGGTCAATTCGCGCTGCATCGTGCGAATGATATCACCGCGCTCGCCTAGCTCGCGCAGCGATTGCTCCATCCCCTTGTCCAGCTGCCAGTCCCCGGCTCCGACATCCTCGGCTAGACCAAGCCCTCCAAGCTTCTGCAATCGGCCCGCGCGAAGTGCTTGCTGAAACGGGTCACGGTGGCCTGCCGAGACGACACGCTGCCCATCCATTTCGCGCAGCAGCTTGCGATCGATCGCTGTGAGCCTTTCCTCGCCGATATCGTGGCGGAGCCGCTCCTCGATTTCGAGATCGGTGCGCGGCCCCAAATCGAGCGTCACGATTTCCGCCGCGCGTTCGCGCATCCCGTGGGCGATGTATTCGCGGGCGATGACAAGGTTCTCTCCGAGATCGTCCTTGCCGCGCAGCATGATGTGGCTGTGCGGATGGCCGGTGTTGAAATGATCGACCGCCACCCAATCGAGCTTGGTGCCAAGATCCTCTTCCATCTGTGCCATCCATTTGCGCACGAAAGGTTTGAGATCGGTGTATTGATCAGCGTCCTCGACCGAGACGATGAAACGGAACTGATGCCGGTCGTCCCCACAGCGTCCAAGAAACGCCTTGCCATCGGCGGCGTCCCTGTCAGCTGCGTAGAGCTCGCCCGGTTCGCCCTCGCGCGTCACACCGTCGCGCTCGATGTAACGCAGATGCGCCTTGGCCGCACCAAGACCCTTGCCGGCAAGTTTGACGAGCCGCGTTTTGACGATCGCCCTGCGGCTGCGAAAATGCGCGTAGCGATCACGCGATCCAAGCACGCGGCCGAGACCCGCGCCGCGCCCGATCCGGCTGCCGTCAAAGCGGCGCGAGCGGATGCCGGTGCGCGCACCGGCACGCCGCGCAGCTGCGACCACCTGGCCAAGATATCTGCGCTTCGCGCCTTTGGCGCGCATCCGCCCAATCCGCGGTGTGAAGTCGTCCTCGCTCATGAGAATTCTCGCATGCGAGGCAGAAAAGGACGGCCTACGCGACACGTCAATCCGTCTCGCAAAATGGCCGCAAAACCCGCAGAGTTCCGCCGTTTCTGCAGATCATATCTCGCTCGGCAAATGGCCTATCTCGTGAAAAAAGGATGTGCAGACAATGACTTGGCGAGCTCTGCGAGACTGTGCCTTTATCTTGCTATCATCCCTCACGCTTACTCCTTCACCGATCCACTTGCCTTCCAGGATTTCTCGCTGCTCAATCCTCTTCGCGTGTTTGTTCCCTTAGCGGCACGAACAGCGTCGATTGCGAGGATTGACTTCCTTCTTTGAGTGACGATCGATTGCGCCCTTCGAGCGCGAAGAAGATCGCATTTTCGGATGAGGCAGTGTCCAGTGGAGACGTTTCCGGGGGCATAGACGAGCCCGAGACCTGCGCCAGATAGGCGATGGTTTCGGCTGGCAATGCGCGTTCTCCCCGCAGATATTGGGCGTGGCGACCTGGTCCTGCATTGTAGGCCGCGAACAAACCCGGATAGCCAAACCGGTCGTACATGGCGCGCAAGTAGGCCGTGCCTGCACGGATATTGTCGCGCGGATTGTGCGGATCGTGGCCAAGCCCGAGCTGCTTTCGCAGCGCGGCCCAAGTGCCCGGCATAAGCTGCATCAGGCCCATCGCGCCTGCATGGCTTATGATCAGACGGCCATTTAAATGCGTTCGCCCGCCGCTTTCGGCGCGCATCACGCGCTCGATCCAGTCGGACGGAATGTCGAATTCCACCGCGGCTTCGGCGATCAAATGCTGCCATTGATCGATCCGGTCGGCGGAGGCCGGGCTGGCCAAGGCAAGCGCAACTGTTGCGATGGCAAGGCCTACTTTTCCCATAGCAACCTCGCCTTGCCGACGATTTCATTACGCTGGGTCGGCCCAAAATAGCGCCCGTCGAAAGAGCTGGGATGGGCCATCAGGAGCAGCATCTCGTCCTTGCGAAGGTTCCTACAGCCCTGCCACCAAGGCAGTTCGCGGCCCTGCCGATCCGCTCCGCGGCGGCTGATGATGCGCGTTTCATTGATGATAAACGCGCGGTCCTCGGCGCAGATATGGTCGCCGGGAACGGCGGCAATCCGCTTTACGATCGGCACATTGCGCGGGAGATAATGGCGTTTCGCTGCAAAGTCCCGGTGGCTTTCGGGCACCCAGGCGATCACCATATCGCTGCGTTTAAGATCGTCCTTCGCGCCGACCGAATAGAGTCCGATCGGCGCGCTCTCGCTCGTATTCCAGACCAGAAAAGGGCGGGGCGGGAAGGCAATCGTGGCAGTGAGGCCGAGTGCCAGCGGGACCAGCCAGAGCGCGCGGCGCACGACACAGCGCCGCTTGGCCTGGTCCTCGCGCAGCTTTCGCGCCCAGGCGAAAAGCGGCAAATCGGTTGGATCGCGGCTCATTGTTCCTCGCCTTTGCTGCCAGTCGATTCCGACCAGGCGATGAGATCATCGATATGGTAGCGAATGAAACGGGCATGACGGCGATAGCGCGGCCCTTCGCCTTTTGAGCGCATTTTTTCGAGGAGCCTGGCCGAAAGCCCGAGATAGTGCGCGGCCTGCTGCGTGTTGAGAAACGGATGGCTGCGCCGCGCGCGCTCGGCACGCGCCACGTCGCTGTCGTCATCTTCATGAGGCATCGATTGTTTCCGCGAGGCGACCGATATCGGTCAGGAGCGGTCAATCATCGCTGCCGGGCGGCGTGGTGCAGAGTGTCGGATCTGATGTTCGGCAAAAGCGACACTCTTGCTGCCTTATGGCACGCGAAGGGCCCCCGCGCGGTGAAGCGCGGGGGCCAGCTCGCAGGTCAGCCGACCGGATTCCAGAGGATCGCCATGACGTCCTCGTCTTCCTGTCCGGCCGCGCGGCCGAGATTGGCGTAGACCTTGCTCGGTCCGAACTCGGGGGCGGCAAAGGTCAGCGAGACATATTCGCGTCCGCTGTTGCGGCCGATCCGGTTCCAACCGCCGCCGATTTCAACTCGGTCTTCGGTGTAGATCCGGTAGTCGGGCTGGGCATCGGTTTGCTTCGCCGTGTTGGGAAGGATGCTGATGCGCTTTTTGAGGCTCATCGTTGCCAGCGTGCCTTCAAAGCCACCTTTGTCCGTTTGAGTCACATATCCAAGTGCTTGTGCCATCTTTAAGTCTCCATTGTTGTCTGTCTGCGAAGGACTACTCCCTGCCGACGCGGGACCGGCCATGGCGGGCGCTGGGTGGCTGAACCCGTCAGGGGCGCAACGCCAGTGGAGCACTGCGCTCGAACCTATTTCTTGAAGGGGCGGGAGACCCGTGCGCGAGGAGGCGCGTATCCGGGGCCCCTATCGCGGACACGCGATGGGGTGGATTGCGCCGGGGAAGAAATCGGTGAGGCGCGGTTTCAGGCGAACGGCGTTCGTCATAGGTCCATAAGCAGAGGCAGAGTTTGGTCATTTGCTAGGCCACCCAAATGGGCAGACTTTTATGGCAACACGCACTCTTTGTTGGCACCAATTGCAGACAAGGGCGGCCGTTTCACGCGCAGATACCCATGAAATCTCAGGTACGCAGTCGCTCCCCGAGGCGGTTGCGATCCAGCGCCTGATTGGCCTGCCAACGCGCACCGAACAGTTGGCAGAGACGTTTGGGATCGGATCGAACGGCGTAAACAGCGCTTGCGCGACGCAAATGTTCTTGTAACGTTCCGCGCCCTTATGGTCCGACGTTCTACCCCGCAGAAGAAGATTGATGACGCTGCGTTTCCGATCCGTGTGAAGATTGTGGTGCCAGGCTTCGGCCTCGGCAGCGTCCTCGTCGAGGCTTACGAATGGCTCCGAAGTGAGATTGGCACGGGCGATTTTGCGCATCATGGGACGACGGCAATCGGCAGCGACGCAACCGCTTTCTATTTTCGCGACATTTACGCCGCGCGCGATTTCCTCGCTCGTTTTCCAACGCTTGCCCTTGCCGACGGCACGCTTGGTCCATCATACAGCTCTCCAAATCTCAACGCCGCATCGCTGGAGTCCAATTCGGTGTGTAATCTCTATTCGCTTCACAAGGGTCAGGCCGCGATCCGCGATATCGCCGAGGCGATGTCCGATCACACCGGCAATCTGCCGGCGATGCCGGCGATCTTTTGCGATATGAGCGCGCCGGTCGTGCGCAGTAGCGCCAACGGCCGTGAATTGACGATGATGTGCTGGGGCATGCCGAGCCCTGCCTTCGCGCTCAAAAACCGCAAGACCGACAGCGGCGTGACCAATGTCCGCAACACCAAGTCGCCGCACTGGCGGCGCTGGCTTGGGCCAGAAAACCGCTGCCTCGTCCCGTTCACTAGCTTTTCAGAGTATGCAACGCTGCCAGGCGGCGCAAAAGAGCCGGTCTGGTTTGCGCTGGACGAAACGCGCCCGCTCGCCTTCTTTGCAGGGATATGGACGCGCTGGACATCGGTGAGGAAGCTCAAGGATGGCGAGACGACTGACGATCTGTTCGGCTTTCTGACCACTAACGCGAACAAGATTGTGGGCGCGGTCCACCCTAAGGCGATGCCCGTGGTCCTAACCGATCCGAGCGACTTCGATGTCTGGCTGAATGCACCTGTGGAGGAAGCGCTCTCGCTCCAGCGTCCGCTTGCCGATGACGCACTCCAAATCGTCGCGCGCGGCAATCGCGAAGACGCCGCTGCAGCCTAGAGAACTTGCCGATCCAAACGGGACGCCCGCCGGTTAGGGCGGGCGTCGGGAGGCGGGTGGGCTTTCACCCACCGCGCTCAATCGCATTTAGGTGACAGGCGCGGCGCTCGCGCGAGCGCCGCGCCTTCCCACTCATTTCTCAGCGGGAGTTGTGACCTGCGCCGCCTTGGCAGCGTTGGCCGATAGCGGCCCCGCACCGCTTGGTGTGCAGCAGGTGAGCGGGAAGCGGAAGTAGCCGGGAAGCCAATTCTCGACCTGCTCGCGCTCATTCGCGCCGGTCTGGAAGTCGCGGATGATGCCCTTTTGCACCTTGGCGGTAGCGCTGACATTGGCGTCGGCAACCGTCTTGCCGCCGATGTCGGCGAGCATCGCGTTCAAGAGGGGTTTCGACCGGATGAGATCGAAGAACGCCTCGTCGGGCGCATAGCTGCCTGCCATATCGACCGCCAGATGGCACCCGATCTGCTCGATCACGCAAGTGCCGCTTTCGAGAGTTTCGGCCATGACGCAGGTCAGCACCCGCATGACCTGCTTGTCTGTGAGCGTCAGCAAGGTCGCAAAAATCTCCGCTACCTGCCAGTCATCGCCATTCGAGCGTGTGAGCGCTTCGGCCTCGGTTTCGAAGCCCAACAGCGCCAGCACTGCACGGCGTTCGGTCTCGAATGCGGCCTGCGCCTTGCTTGCCGCGACGCTTTCGACGGTCGCCTCCTTGCGGGTGGCCTGCGGTTCGGGCTTGGTCTGCCACAGCGCGGAGCCGCCAATCATGTGGGCAACGGTCAATCGTAGCGCGACCTTGGGCGCTTTGAGCAAGGCCGCGCGCACGGCGGCGTGACGGTGCAACTCGACATAGTTTTGCGCAGGTCCAGTTAGTTCGGGCTTGGTGTCGGTGGTTGCCGTCTCGTCCTTGCCAGCCTCGCGCTTCTGCCGCCGCTTGTGCTCGGCCTGCGTGATATAACCTTCGTGCGCCGTGACCTCGCCGCTATCGCGGACTTCGATAAAGACTGCGCCACCGTCCTTCTTGGACGCCTGCACATGATCCCAGCGCGCAAAATACTGGCCGCGATCCAGCACTTCACAGGCGCTCCAGCCCTTAGCGATGTAGTCATCGCGCAAGGCAGCGATGGCGGCGTTCTGGTGCGACCAGAACAGATCGGCTTCGGCAAAGACGCCATTCTCGCCGAACAGGTCGGCGAGCACCGCGCCCGAATAGTCCTCGATTGGAAAGATCGCCATGTCGGTGGTGATATGCTCGCCGCCGCACAGCCATGCCTTGAGCTGGCTCCCGCGCGGCGCGTAACCGTCCTCGGACTGAAACAGGGTGAGCCATTCGGCTTGCCGCTCCTTGGTCGCCAGCGTGAGCGCGGTGACGGTGCGCCCGTCTATCTTTTCGTCGGCATAGGCCTTGCGGATCGCAGGCAAGAGGTTGGCCAAGGCAAGCCGACGTTTGACGGTGAGCTGCGTCACGCCGAACGTGTCGGCGATTTCGTCGACGCTGCGACCCGTGTCGGCGAGCTTCTTGAAGGCTGCATATTGCTCCATTTCGTCGGGTTCGAGATGGGTGTTTTCAAGCAGCGATGCCTCGACCGCATCGACGTCCTCGTTCCTGTCGAGGACGAGGCAGGGCAGGGCCGGATTGCTTGCGGCCTCCTTGGCGATGGACTGCATCGCGAAATAGCGCCGCCTTCCGGCATAGACATCGTAGTGGTCGGGCTTGCCATTGGGCTTGACGAGCAGCGGCTGGATCACGCCCCGCCGTCGGATCGAAGGCAATATATCGTGGACGTTTGGCTTGCGCCGCGAATGCCGCATGTTGAGCGGGGATATCTTCAGATGATCGAGCGGGATATGGTGCAATTGCATCGGGTTTACTCCTCGGTGGTGGATACGCCCGAAGCGTCCATCGCTTCGGCGGCGCGGACGGCATCGATCAGGTCCAACTGATCGCGCGCGGCTTTGTCGAACAGGCCGAGATCACACGGCTTCTGTTCGGCATTGGGATTGCGCTTGGGGGTGATCGGCGCGGCGGCGCGCGCGGCAAGGCGGTCGCCGAGCGTGATAGGGCGCACGCCTTCGACCAGCACCTGCTCGCCCGCCTCGGTGCGTTCGGTCTCAGGCGCGGCGCTCATAGCGCCGCCTCCGTGTCCGCATTGGCGGGCTGGCAGGCGAGAATGAAATCGGCGGCCTTGGAGGCTTGGCTTGCCGCGTGGAAAATCGCGCGCTCGTCCTCGCGCAGCACCTCGAGCCAAGTCGCGATATAGTCGGCATGGCGCACGGTCGGGGTGATCGAAAGCGATGCGCAGACAAAGGCGCTCGCCATTTCGGCGACCAGTTCCTCGCGGGCATAAGGCTTGGAGCCGAACCGACCGGAAAAGCTTCGCGCGAGGCGAGATGATTGGCCGGTCCAGTGGCCCAGCTCGTGAAAACACGTGCGGTAGTAGTCGATCTGAGCGAAGAAAGCGGGCTGCGGCGGCACCTGCACATAGTCTTGCGCGGGGACGTAGAAGGCTCGGGCACCCCCGATGCGAATATCTGCGCCGGTCGCAGCGATCAGTTTTTCGGCATGGGGGATCGCCTCGCGCTCGGGAAGCGGCGCGGCCTCGATGAACAAGTCCTCGGGCAGACCGTCGCATTGATCGGCGTTGAAAACGGTGTAGCGCTTGAGGAACGGGATTGCGTGCGGGTCCTCGCCTGCATCTTTTGCCCGTGCGCGCTCGGCCTTTGGCACGAACCGGTCGGCGTAGACGACTGCGGTGCCCTTCTCGCCTTTGCGCACGCTGCCGCCAAGCGCGAGCGCCTGTTTGAAGGTCAGCCAGTTTTGGGTTTGCCGCGCGCCGTCAATGGCCGCGCTCCACAGGATGAGGATATTGATCCCGGAATACTGCGCACCCGTGCTGGCATTGGTTGGCAGGCCGAGCGGGGTGGTCGCACCGGGCGCGCCCCAAGGCTGGACCCACGGCACGCGGCCCTGCTCGAGCTCCGCGATGATGCGCTGCGTGACGCACTCATAGATCGCTTCTCGATTGCCTTTCGCCATGCCCGCATATCTCCTTTTCGCCACCGTTCCCCCGGAGGGTGGGGGGGCGACGAGAAGGCCCTCAGGCCCCGAGCGTCCAGGGCGGGCCGCAACCGGTTCGGTAGGAGGAAGCAGACGAGCAAGACGAACCAAGAAGCCGAAGCGGTTGCGGCGCGACCGCTCGGGGCTAGAAGGGCCGTGCAGCTCCCCGCCCGACCGGGGAACAGCTCAAACCGCGCCGCCGGGCGTAAGCCCGGCGTCCGCTAGCCGGACCATCGGTCCGGCCCGGCAGAGCGATCGTCACCGCAGGCCGAGACCCCGCAAGGCGTCAGCCGAGGAGGCTAGGGCGCGCGTCGAGCGCGCTAGAGCGCGGTCCGCCCTTAAGGGCGGGCTGCCCCATTACCAAGAAAGAGAATTCAGCTCGGAGAACTGAGACCAGCTTCGGCCAAGGCCTGCCGATAGCCTTCAGTCGCTACCCAGAGAGCGCGCTCAGTATGCGATTGAAAACACGCAAAAGCCGCTGCCTCATCAGCCATGACATCGAGCCCAAGGATAAGGATCGCGGTATCGATCCAGTCCGCCTCTGCATCATGCGGGCTCACAAGCCGAGCATAGATCGCCATATGCTCACGATCATAGGCGGTGATGAACGCGTCGTCGGGAGCGATTTTTCGCAACACGGCAAAGACCTCAAACCATGTTGGTAGAAGCGAATTCAGAGTATACTCTGTAGCTAAATACTCTGCAATCATCACGCTGTGTTGCGTGACGCTTGAGCAAATCTTTGCGCGAAATCTACGCTCCTTTCGGAGCGAGCGCGGAATGTCGCAAGAGAAGCTCGCGCACGAAGCGGGAATTGACCGGACCTATGTGAGCTTGCTCGAACGCTGTGAATACAGCGCTTCGCTGCGCACGATCGATAGCCTCGCCAAGGCCCTGAACGTCGATCCGTACAAGTTGCTGATGCCCGTCTCTTCTGAAGAAGGATCTGAAGCTAGATAGCCCGCTTAAATACGCCTGTCGGTCCAGCGGATCTCAGGCGCCGCGCTAGCGCTACCCGCCGCCGGACCCAAGACTTCGTGGAGTCCCCCTGTCCTGGCCACTCAACGAACCCATAGCGCTCGCCTCGTAAGGCCAAAGCGATTTCGCGAAGGCTAGCTCCTTCGGCTACAGCATCGCTGACACGCAAAGCTTCCACCAGACGTGGAAGCCTATAATCGCGAGGAACACGCCAGTATCCCGCCCCGGTCAGACCAAGGTGGCGCATAAGCCGAGCCAATGATCCGCATTGAATCGAAGCGTTGCGACCAAATTCCAGAGATGCCGAGAGCGCGACTGGTCCGCCAAGCAACGTGCCTTCAACGACATCCAGACGGATCAAGCCATCGGAGGTCTGCAAAGAGGCATGTTCAATTCCATAGCCGATCACAACAGTAAGGGATTGGAACGCAAGACGCGGCGTTACCAGTATGTGAGAAGCTTCGGTTCGAACCGCGATAACAGATGGGTCTATAGCAGCAGACCAAACCAGTCTCGCGCGATGAAATTCACGACTGGGATCTTCGGCGAAACAACAGACCATGCTGCTCAATTGTTGCTTGCTTGGCTATTGGCAGAATTTGCGCGTCGGACTTGCTTGGTCGTGCAGCTATTTTTGTCGGCACCGCCCCGGTGTAGTCAGGACTGCGTCGCAGCAGTTCCCAAGCCAGCGCCGGTCGTCCCACCTTGGCAATCCCCGAATAGTCGGAGCCATCGCGCCAATCCGGCAGGTTCCGCGAGGCCCGGAACTGCGCATTGTCACTCATCTCGCATTCTCCGCGACATAGTCACTGAGCAACGCCGCCTGATCGGGTCGCAAAGCATCGGTTGCAGCAAGGTGTTCGGGCACATCCTTGCCGAGCAGGATCGAAGGGCATTGGCCTTCGACATTGCCAAGATTGGGGCGATGCTGAGTGTATCCGACCAAAGCGGCGAGCTCAGGATCGAAGTGTTTGGCGATATGCGGCGGATAGACCAGCCATTGCAGCTCGAAGGGTTTTAGCCACCCTAGGCAATAGCTGACAATGATCCCGCATCGCGGCAAATCGGTGACATTCGCACCGCCGCCATGAAGCGTGGACCCGAGAAAGACGAGCGCGTCGCCAGGATCGACGTTTGGGACGATTGCTTCTTCCTCAGGAAGAAACGTGTCTTCCAAAGTGCGATGGCTTCTAGCCCAAAGTCGCGTCCCACCATTTTCGGCTCGAAAAGGCGTCAGCGGCCAGATCACATTGATGAGATATTCGATTTGGCCCTTTGGTCCCGCCCACATATCCTGGTCACGGTGTGGCAACTGCGCGGGGGCACCGGGATGTATCTCGATCGCTTGGGTGAGGTTGAGCGTAATGCGGTCACAAAAGGGTCCAAGAACGTCCTCGGCGATAGCGAGGATCTTGGGATGGCGAACCAATGCCTCCGCATGCTGAGACCGCGCGAGCAGGCTGCCGAATCTCTTGGTGCTTGGACCATAGAAATCGCCTTCGCAAAACGGTGTTGCGACGAAGCGGGGCGCGAGGTCATCGCCAAGGGCGGAGATCGTCTCTCCAGGCAGGGCGCCTCTGAGGACTGCGTATCCCTTGTTCGAAAGCGCGGCGAAGGCTGGGGCTACGTTTGGACTTGTCATCGAACACCTCCCGCGGCGCGGTTGGGTTTCGACGTGCTCAGAGCATCGACCGGATAGATATCAGCCCAGCTCAAGCGTTTGGGTGTGTCCGCTCCAATATGCAGCGCAAAGGCGCCAATTTTTCTGCCGCTACTCTCGCAGATTGGTCCCAAAGGTTCGGCAAGCCAGCCCATAGAAAGCACCTCATTGCGAAAGGCCGCTTCGGTGACCCCCACCAGCCGAATGATGCCGTTTGCAAGCGCATAATCGACCATTGCCGCGATCAACTGGTTCCTGACGATCAGCCGACGTTTGGCCCCAAGTCTGCTCGGGAGACACAGCCGGGTGATCTCATAAGTTACGGTGTCGCTCGGCAGTTCGTCAGCACAGAGCGATGCGAAGTGCTGCTGAAGGAGATAGGGACGCGAAGTCGGCAGCAAGCGGAGCGAGCCGCAATGCTGACCGTCCTGATTGCCTGCGATGATGTAAACAGCTTCGTCACTGTCGAATTCGTCCATTTCATGTCGGCCGTCATGCGCGCTGACTGCCCAACCGAGTAGATCGACGAACAGCGCTTTCCGATCAGCAAACATGCTGTCGAGCAAACTTGCATAATTCGGTCCGCGCTTGCCCTTGATAACGAAAATCATGAATTTCCTCCCGGTTTGGAACTTCCGAGAGGACAGCAGTTCTGCCTCGAGCACGCGATACGTTCAGTTCAACCTATTGCGCGTACAGATTTCAGTGAAACCGATCTCACCATTAAAAAGCGCGCGCACAATAAGCTGCTGCCGGGTGGCGACCCCATAGCGTCGGCGCGCTTCGGTAACGTAATGCCCGATTGTTATTGCACTCAGACCCAATATCTGACCGATCGTCCAGTCGCTCTTGCCCTGTCCGATAAGAACTAGGCATTCGCGCTGACGAGGACTGAGAAGAAATCTCCGATCTGTCGGTGCAGCTGGATTTGCAAGGCGCATTGCGGCCTCAAAAGCGAACGTGCCGATGATCTGCGCGACGAGTTCGTTGCGCTCAATGTCCGCCTCGTTCTTCGGTGTTCCGAAAGAGCAGGAACCCGGACACTCGCCCGGCAACGAGTGAGGCACCGTTATCCCTTGCGCGAGCCCCTCTCGAGCGGCACAGTCAAGTATTCGCCGTTGTATTGGGGTTAGACGAATGATGCTACTAAGATCCGACCACTGAAATGCCGTAGTACTCCGAAAAGAAGCATGCACTACAGGATCGGTTTTGAATAGTTGTCGCTCGACGAAGTAGTCTGCCCAGACAGCTGGATAGTTGTTGATGTTGATAACACCAGCCGGAGGCGTGCGTAAATCGGCGTGATGGATGAGCGCAAAATACCGAAAGCCAAGTTCAGAGCAAACGCTTTCCATGAGAGTATGTAGCTCGTTTTCTTTGCTCACCTTCCGGGCATGATCAACAAAGTCTCGAGCTAGGCTCATCAAGCACCCCGACACCGATCTGACATATTGAAAAATCTCACTCGGTGCCAAATAAGGAACACGTCTAAACCTCTGAGATCCTAAATCTGTAAAATATTCTGTACTACAGACGGTGATCCGCATGTAGCCAATCTTAAATTGCTCCAATCCACCAAGACTTTATTCTATTTTCCCGCAATAATATTCACCTATGGCAACCCGGCTTGCTGTGAGACGCACGAGATAAGGGCATCCACGAATTTCTGCACGTCACTGTTTGCCAACCCGGCCAAGTTAACCCGTCCGCTTGCGGGCATGAAGATTGCGCACTGCTCGGCTAATTTGCGTACGTCTGCGGGCTCTAACGGGAGCATCGCGAATATACCTCTCCCCGCTGCAATCTGCTCAAGCTCTCGGAATCGCGATACGCTTTCCGCTATCTGCGAACGAACGCTTCGAATCCGCTCACGCATCTCGGTGAGCTCAGCTTTCCAATCCTGTGTTAGGCTTGGATCTGCAAGAATGTGACCCACCACCTCAGCCCCATGAGCTGCTGGGCCAGAATAAGTGGTGCGCGCAATGATCTGCAGCGTTGCCTGCATGTTGCTTGCGACTTTTTCAGTGCCGCAGCTTGCAAAAAGGATCCCGATACGATCGCGATACAGCCCGAAAGTTTTCGAACACGACATCACCAGCATCGTTTCCGGAACAGCCCGGAACAACTTATTGAGCTGAACCAAATCACCATCGAGATCAGAACCTAGACCATAATAGGCCGCGTCGATCAGCGGGATAACGCCCTTAGAACGAGCCATATTGAGGATTTCCAGCAACTCTTCTGACGAGTAATCGAGACCCGTTGGGTTGTGGCATGGTCCATGAAGGATGAGCACATCGCCACGACGTGCTTGACTTACCGCTGCAAAAGCATTGGCTAGGCAAGCGCGAGAACCATCCTCGTTACAATGGTTGAAAGGACGCACCTTAATGCCCAGAGTTTCGCAGATTGACGCGTGGTTCGGCCAACTGGGCAAGCCAAGAGTAACTTGAATGTCAGGATTCGCAGATTTAGCCAATTCCAAGGCGAGACGGATCCCTCCAGTACCGCCGACTGTCTGAATTCGCGCCATTTCTGGACGTCGTTCTTCTCCAAATAACAAGCGCGTCATTCCATCAAGAAAGGCCGGTGCGCCAGCCTGAGGCAAATAGGATTTGGTTGATCGTGTTTGTGCCAGATGTCTTTCTGCGTCACGCACACACTGCATCATTGACGCGTTCCCTTCAGCGTCTTTGTAGACCCCTACCCCAAGATCGATCTTTTCCTCTCGCTGATCTGCCGCAAAAGCATTTGAGACACGGTACAGTGGATCGATCGGCGGTTCAGAGAGATTTTCGAACACGACTGATCCTCAAAAACCTCTTTGAAAGTAGGTCAGACAAAGCAGAACACCGACCATCAGCCCAAGAGTGGGCACTGTCAGCATGGCAATGGGCTTTGCGCCAATCTGGAGGAGCGCGCTGAACGAGGTCTTGCACCCCAGCGCAGCAATGGCGGTGACTAGCATAACCTTTGCCGCACCCGAGATTCCTTCAAGCACTGGTTCAGCCACAGCCCCCGAACTTGCGCCCGCAGAGAAGGCGAGAAAAGCAAAGAGAAACCAGGGAAGCAGGCTAGGCTTCGCCAAGCTGATGCCGTCATCTCCCTTGCTTGATAGCCGGCGCGAAGCGAGCCAAGCCACAACCGCTACTACAGGAACCAAGCATGCAACTCGCATAAGCTTGACGATTGTGGCGGTATCGCCTGCCGTCTCCGATACCATGTAGCCCGCTCCCACCACCTGGGCCACATCATGGATTGCAGCGCCGAAAAAGACGCCCGCTGCATGATCACTCATCCCGATAGCGGTTGCGATGACAGGATAAGCCATCATCGCAATCGTGCTGAGTATTGTCACGCCAATTACGGCGAGAGCGGTAGTAGCACGATTGCGTTCCGTATCAGGGAGCGCCGCGCTTATGGCCATCGCAGCGGAGGCTCCACAAATAGCAACAGCCCCGCCGTATATTGCCCCGGAGGATAGGTCGACCTTCAAAATCCGGGCCGTCGCTACACCGCACGCGATAGTGCAGATAACCGAGAGCACAACAAGCCCAGCCACACCAATGCCCAGAGAGGCGATTTGTTGAAGAGTTATGCTGGCACCGAGAAGGGCTACGCCGAGCCTTAAGATCGAACGTGCCGAAAAGTCGAGGCCTGCTTGAAACGCATCGGACCGCGCTATCATGTTGGCGCACAGTCCGACGGCCAGCGCTGTGACCATGACAGGCAAGCTTGTGAAGTGATGCGTGGCATATGCAAACGCGCAAATCAGAAGCGCAAGAATAAGACCGGGCGCGTGGGAGACTGGTCGGTAATCGGACCAAAATCTTTTCGAGTTGGCGAGAATGGGTCTGTCGCCGGTATGCGCCTTTTGAATCGAAGGCACTGTGCTAATTCACGCGTTTTCGAACGTAGCTGCTGGATCGGACGGTGCCGCGCTTTCGTCAACGAGGCCTGTTCGGCGACGCTTCGTGACCATCCGTTCATGGAGTTCGGTGACCGCTTCGCTTCCCGTTCGAATAAACAGGAAGGGGAGAAGGCCATGCAGTAAACATGCAAAGCCAGCCGTGACCATCTTTAAGCCAAACCCACTCGCTGCTTGCAAATGCTCAAGATAGCTTTCCCCCACCGTTGCTGGGTGCTCTACGAACAGTCGTCTCATCAAATATGGCCCTTCCGAAATGGTCCTCAAATGCGCATAAAGGGCTACCGGCTTTCAAGGAGAAATTGGTTCTCTTTTTTCTCCTTTTTGCATCGAAGAAGAGAATTTTTTTTCACCTTCTCTTTGATAGTCATCCTATTCATGACACAAATGCCTCCGATGGACAGATTGGACAAAAAGCTTCTCACGCTGCTGCAAAGCGACGCGAGTATGACGGTTAGTGAGCTGGCGGAGCAGGTCGGGCTTTCAAGCACGCCTTTGTGGAAGAGGGTTCAGAAGCTGGAGAAGCAGGGCATAATCCGGAAGAAAGTCACACTCATCGATCAAGCATCTGTTGGGCTGAACCTTACCGGCTTCGTCGCTATCCGAACCAACGATCACAGCAAGAGCTGGCTTGCCCAGTTCAATGAGGCGGTTCAAGCGATACCCGAGATTGTCGCGGTCTATCGAATGGCCGGTGAAGTCGATTACCTTCTCAAGATCGTCGCCCCGGATATGGAGGGGTATGACACCATCTACCGCCGCTTGATTGACGAAGTCTCCTTGTCCGACGTCAGTGCGAGCTTTTCCATGGAAGTCGTGAAAGAGACCACCGTCCTCCCGTTGGATTACGTTTCTTAACATTCGGGTCGACTGGAGCTGCAAATGAGACGGGACCAAAATATGACGCCATCGCGTAGAGGCTTTCTCACCGCGACTGGCCTTGCGGCGGCAACGTTGGCTGGCTCCGCTGTCGCGCGTTCATCGGCTTCCCGACCAGAAGGTGATAGCAAAAAAAGCGAGGCTAAAGAAGGTTTCGATGTCCTCGGTGAAAAACCCTTCAACGCAGAAACACCCGCTCATCTTCTTGATGATCGGATTACACCTGCCAAGCGGATGTTTGTACGGAATAATGGAATCCCGCCGCAGATTAAGGATGCGGACATTGAAGGGTGGACATTGTCTATCGAGGGGCTAGTCGAGACACCCCTGAAACTTTCTATTGCTGAGTTAAAAACACGCTTCGAACCCGTTACTTTGCAGCTGCAAATGGAGTGCGCAGGGAATGGCAGGCGCTATTTCTCGCCGGGCGCATCGGGAAATCAATGGACATTTGGCGCAATCGCCTGCCCGGACTGGACCGGTGTTCGATTGGCTGATGTTCTGACCGCTGCTGGGATTTTACCAGGGGCCATTTACACGGCGCATTACGGTGCAGATACACATCTATCTGGCGATCCAGAGAGGCAGCCTATCTCTCGCGGTGTGCCGGTCGAGAAGGCGATGGATCCGCACAACCTCATAGCGTGGGCCATCAATGGTGAAGATATGCCAATTCCCAACGGACATCCGCTTAGGCTGGTGGTTCCTGGCTGGCCTGGCTCCTGCTCCCAGAAATGGCTCACCCGCATCGAACTTCGCGACCAGGTTCACGATGGCGCGAAGATGACAGGCCAATCCTACCGCGTTCCAGCCTATCCGGTGGCACCCGGAACTGATGTGCCGGACGAAGACATGGTGGTCATCGGTTCCCACCCGGTGAAATCCATGATCACATACCCAAAGACTGGCTCACGCATTCGCCCGCGCTCTCCAACACTTGTCCGTGGACATGCATGGGCAGGCGACAGAGATGTCACCGCCGTGGATGTATCGATTGACTTCGGGCGCACATGGTTGGCTGCCAATCTAGAGGCCCCAACAAATCGCTTCGCTTGGCAACATTGGTCGGCTGAAATTGTCACCCCGCAAGCTGGCTATTTCGAAGTTTGGGTAAGAGCGACGGACAACGCGGGCGAAATGCAACCGGCGATCCCGCCGGGTTGGAACCCGAAAGGATATCTCAACAACATGCAACACCGCATAGCGGTCTACGCTGTATGAAAAATACGGTACGGGGATGCGCATTGCGTTTGGGTGCGGCGCTCCTTTTTGCGGGGCCGACGCTGGCCAGCTGCAGCGAACAGTCTGCCGGACAGGCATTAGAGCCGACGTTGGAAACCAAAGAGCAATTGGCCAGAATAGAGGCTATGGCACGCACAGGGCCGAAAGGGCCGCAATTCGATAATCGGTTTGCCCCACTCGATCCAAAGGCAGAGCCGCGCATCAGTGGTGCACCGGTAACCGCTGGTCTTCCAACGTCACCCAGTGGCGGCCATGATCTTATCGTCGCCTACTGTTCCTACTGCCACAGCACAGACATCATAGTGCAGCAGCGTTTATCGCGGAAAAAGTGGGAGCAGTTGCTTCTCTGGATGTCCGAGAAACAAGGGATGCCGAAACTTCACGAGAAAGATCAGACCGTCCTGCTTGAATACTTGGCTAACAACTTCGGCAATTCGCTCGACGAAACACAGACGTGGAAGCGCTCGAACTGATCAATATACTACTCAGCGTTCGCCACGTCACGATCTGCCTCTATGGCCACGAATCGGCTCCTCAAATCCCAAGGAGCGAGTGGTCTTTTGGCGGGGTCCCGGCACTTTTGATAAGCTCTCTCCCTTATCTGGTGTCGGGACCGATTTGTGTCTGGACGCGCCGGTAGTCATTTCGTCCGTATCGTACGCGCTAGCTCATCCCCGAAGCGCTCAAGCGGGTTTCATTTAAGCTACAAAGGGCGTTGCCGGGCAAGCGAAACTGAGAGTGGAATCCTGAACATCGCGTTTAAAGACTGCTTTCCGAGGACATCGCATGATTCATCGACCCGGTGAGACAGGAATCATTTTGCCACCCATTTGGAAGAGGTACAAGGGAGGGCTGTTTCAACCCTAATCCTCCCTCCTGTCGCAAACATTGCGTCCTAGTTTGCTGGCGCCAGCTCCGCAGCTGCAGATCTATATATTTCCGGGATCGTGTGCGATTTGCGGGCTTGTAGATCGAAGAAAACGGTTTTCAGAGTATAGCGAGCAAAAACCCGCTCCCCAGTAACGTTTTTCATTTCATGCTGGGACGTCAGCGAAGAGTTCCCAAGCTTTGGAATGCAGCTCACAACTTTGACCAGCTCTCCGGTTCCAACTTCAGCGAGAAGATCTATCTCGGCATGGACATCTGCCCAACCGAACTTGCCTGCCCTAGCATCGGCGAAGTCATATCCCAGCGCCGAAATGAGATGCATGCTCGCATCGTCGAACATGGCAACATAATTCCTGGTATTAAGATGCCCCATCACATCGCACAGCCAAGGATGGGCAGCGCCGCGGAAGGTTTCAATAGTCGCCATCAGAAGCCGACCTGATCGCCGCCTTTAAGGTTTAGCATATCGCGCGCCTCGTCGGGCGAGGCGACCTCGAGACCCAAACCCTCAACAATCCCGCGAATGCGGTGCACTTGCTCAGCACTGCCTTTCGATAGCTCGCCCTTGCCGATGTAGAGGCTGTCTTCCAGCCCCACTCGCACGCTCCCCCCCATGGCAGCGCTCATTGTGAGAAACTTCATCTGGTCTTTGCCGACCGCAAGGACAGACAAATAATAATCATCACCGAAAAGCTTGTCCGCGATCGTACGCATATGCATCAGGTTTTCGGGATCCGCACCGATGCCACCGTGAATGCCGAAGATACACTGGATCAAAAACGGCGGCTTTATACGTCCTTTGCGCACGAAATATGCCAAGTTGTACAGATGGCCGACTTCGTAGCATTCGAATTCGAATCTTGTCCCGTAAGCGTCACCGACATTCGTCAAGATGTGATCGATCATCTCGAATGTGTTGGGATATATCCCGGCATAGGTGCTTTCTAGATAGGGCTTTTCCCAGTCATACTTCCAATCGCTGTACTTGTTGGCAAGCTCGAAGGCGGCGAAATTCATCGATCCCATATTGAGCGAGCAAACTTCCGGCTTTGCATAGTGGGCGGCAGCCACGCGTTGCTCGAGCGGCATACCGAGCCCGCCGCCAGTAGTTATATTAATTACTGCGTCGGACTGCTGCTTGATGCGCGGCAGGAACTGGCTGAAGATTTCCGGATCTTGGGTAGGCTGACCTGTCTCCGGATTACGCGCATGAAGGTGAAGGATTGACGCCCCTGCTTCGACCGCCGCGAGCGCATCGCTTGCTATCTCATCCGGAGTGACAGGCAAATACGGGGACATGGTCGGCGTGTGCACCGACCCTGTCGATGCGCATGTAATTATAACCTTAGATGCTTTCCGCATACCGTCCTCGCAATTTCGGGTTGATAAATTTATATGCCATAAATAAAGTTCCAGTCAATGGTCATTTTTATCGGAAAGGGATATGAAGATGGATTCAGCAACGATCGCTTGCATCGGGGTCGGCAATATCGGTCGCGCATGGGCAATCTCATTTGCGCGTGGCGGCTGTGATGTTCGGTTGTACGACAACGATTCAGGCAATCTCGAACGCTCACTGAAGCACATTGCCGCCAGCCTCCGAGACTTGGCAGAAGCTGGATTGATCGACGACCCTGCTTTGATCGAGCGCCGCATTACCATGGTTAGTGACCTGAAAGACGCGGTAAGTGGCTGTACTTATATTCAGGAATGCATCGTAGAGAATCTTGGCGTAAAACAGAAATTGTTCGAAGAGTTGGACATCCTTTGCTCCCCCGAAACTATTATCGCGAGTTCCAGCTCGGAATTTATGGCTTCACAGCTGATTGCGCGCGTCAAGAACGAGGCGCGGGTTCTTGTCGCCCACCCTTTCAACCCACCATATCTAATTCCGCTTGTTGAAATCGCCGGCCATTCGGCCACTTCCGACGATGTGATCATGCGTACTCGGGTTTTGCTGGAATCAATCGGCATGTCACCAGTAGTGGTGCGGAAAGAGATTAAAGCGTTCCTACTCAATCGGCTTCAAGCAGCGGTGGTGGCTGAAGCATTACATTTGGTCGGTGAAGGCTATTGCTCGGCAACTGATCTTGATCGCGCTATGAGCGAAGGGCTCGGTTTACGATGGGCCTTCATGGGCCCGTTCCAAACGGGTCACCTAAACGCTTCTGGCGGCTATCGGGATTACATGCGCGACGACAGCTACGGTGGCACTTTTCGCAGGATGATCGGCGATCTCGATATCAACAGTGATTGGCACTATAGCCTACCGGAAGCGATCAGCACCGAGATGGAACAGAAGATACCGATCAATGAAATCGCTGACGGTCAGCGCTGGCGCGATAAACGCCTGATGGCGTTGCTTAAACACAAAGCCAGTGAACGCGACTACGGTGGTGACTGACCATCAATTCATCGAATGTAGCGTCTAATACCTTCATAAGCAGGATAATTCGCGCAATTGTGAACCCAGTTGATTAGGGTCACAGCGTCATAGAGCGGCAAGCCAATACTCTCCTGTATTGCTTGTCCATAAGGGGGCAGATCGCTGCACTGCAGGACGATACCGCTGATCTCCGGATTAGTTTCCCGCAACCTCTTCGCTACCTGGCACGTTTGTTCACGAAGCAGAGCTTCATCCATTGGCTGATCGCCCTTCAACATGGCGTCGAACTCGCTCATCCCGCGCATTTCATCGATTACAAGTCGACCCGGGTCAGCAATACCGCATTGGTCATAGATACGCTGATTCATGGATGAAGCCGATGCGCAAATCACGCCAAGGGGCCGACTGCCAAGTGCCTGGAGTAAAAATGGGACTTGTGTCAGCACAGAAGTATAAACTGGTACGCGTGATGCCTCGGCCACCATGCGCTGATAGTATGCAAAAGAACCACATGCTCCGACAATCGCCCGCACACCGCGCTGCTCCAGTCGAACACAAGCTTCGATAACCAGTTTCCCAATATGATCATCGCCTCGCATGAGCGCAAAGGGATCATCGATGGTGACTGCTTCAAAGGCTACCGGAAAGCCGTAAGTCTGGGCATGCTGCGCGTTCCCAGGTGGCAGTGGATAGGTCGAAGAAAGGTGTAAGATACCGACCGAATAGCCCTCAATCGAGCGCCCGGCAGCGAGCTGCAATTCGGACGACGTCACGAAATCTCTTCCGAAAAGACTATGACACCGCCTACCGCTTCCTGCGGTCCGATCAGAATTTCTTCGTTGCCGTGCGCGTAGTTGATTCCACTCGATAGAAGCAAACCTTCTAGCGCGGACAGATCGCGCACGGTGATTCGAAGGCCAGCGATATAAGGGTTGGCTCGAGACTCAAACCTGATAGCCTGCCAAACTATCTCTGCTTTGGAGGCCGTGAGGAGCCGGATGTCAACCGGCCCAGCATCAAAGATGGCCTCGCACTCATCTACTACCGGCTCAATCGAAACGAGTTGACTATGGCGCTTAACGACCGAGTCGAATTTAGCGTCTGGGATCACGCAATAGACGTCGCGCCACGCGAGCGCACCATTTTTGTGAGCTTGCCAATCCGGATCGAGATATCCGTTTCTATCTTCGCTATGCACAACGTTCAGTTGCAACGGCACAGATCTCGGATCGGCAACTGCGATCTCGAACCGGCCACCGCCGAGTGAGCCTGACGATGGGAAAGCGGCTTCGAAACGATGTACATTCACGCCCAGGTCGGCCCATGCCTCTGACACCTTCGTGATCTGTTCCGAAAAGTGCACCATCATCGCGGGTCCATCATGGTTAAGAATGCGGCGCATCAGCGGCGCAGCGCTCTCGGGCACTGCCGTCGATATCTCCAAATAGTTTAGAATCTCACCATTGCCGCCGCCCAGCATAATCAATTGACTGCCCCCTTCGGCACCATCTGAGCCCCCCATTGGTGCGTTTTTTCGAAGCGGGGTGAGCGTGAACCCCAAGCGTTCGTAGAGGTTTCGCCCTACCCGCCAGTCCGAAGCGCAGATCATAAGATGGTCGAGTGGGAGCCGGACGGCGTCGTCGATATTCATACACCTTGCATAAATTAATTTATAGTCTATAACAAGGCTTGTGATGCAAAGGCTGAGCGCTGGAAAAAAGACCGATCGCAAGAGTGTTCAGATTGGGCATTGATCCGATGACCTGCGAGATTTTTGGTGCACCAATATCCGAAGCGCTTTCCCCCCGAGTTCCCAATATCAATCGAATTCAGAGCTCGAGAGAAAACAGTCTTTCGCGCACCTAACTAAGCGAGGCGATACGTATTAGGCCTCTGCGTATAGTCGCCCTGAAGACCAATTCTATTGGAGTAGTCATGGCACAGAAAGTGATTGTAACTGGAGGCGGAGCGAGCATCGGGCGCGCAATCGCAGAGGCATTTCTAAATAGCGGCGCGACAGTATTCGTTTGCGACATGGTCGAGAAGAATCTCGCTGGTGCTCTAGAGGCCAACGCCGGAATGTTTGGTATAGTCGCGAACTTGGGCTCTGCTTCTGGGGCACACGCCTTCTTCGATGCCGCTTTGCAGGAGCTCGATGGGTGTGATGTTTTGGTCAATACGGTCGGTGCAGGTGGTCCTAGGTCTCTGGTTGAGGGTATTGGACTGGATGATTGGCATGCGACATTTGCAGCGAATGTCGATTCAACACTTATCGGAATGCAGCGTGTTATCCCGGGGATGAAAACACAGAAGGCTGGGGCGATTGTAAACATCTCGTCTGCTTCCACAAAAACTGGGATGGTCGCACGCTCCGCATACGTCGCGGCTAAATGCGCTGTCGAAGGACTGACACGCAATGCAGCTCGAGAGCTCGGTGAGCACGGCATACGATGTAACGCTGTGTTGCCTGGCATTATCGACAATGCACGGATGCGCGGAGTGATGGCGGCCGTTGCCAACGATGAAGGTGTGAGCGTGCAAGAGATGGAGAACCGCTTCCTAAAATTCATTTCTACGCGGTCTAAGGTCTCGACCAACGAGATTGCATCGGTGGTAGAGTTTCTTTGTTCGCCCGCCGCTAAAAACATTACCGGTCAGACGATCAGCATCGACGGCAACCTAGAATGGGAAGCGTGACTATGAAGATTTTCGCGTGCGGATTCGGGACGGAGACTAACAGTTTCTGTCCTCTCCCGACATCGCTAGAAGACTTTTCGAATGACCTTTTTGAAGGCTTTGTACCAGGCAAACGCGCTGCGTTCAGCGTGTGGGCTGAGAAGGCTACCTCCGGAGGCCACCAGTTTTCGCGTGGTTCCAATCTTTGGGCTATGCCGGCGGGGCCAGTAGTGGAGAAGGATTATCGCCAACTGCGGGCAAAACTGCTGCGAGAGATAGAAAGCGCGGGACGCGTTGAGGTCTTGCTTCTTTATCTTCACGGCGCGATGATGGCGACTGAGACTGAGGACTGCGAAGGCACTTTTCTTGCGATGGCGCGCGGCATAGTCGGACCACAAACGGTGATCGGCGTCGAGATAGACCCTCACGCAAATGTATCTGCTGCGTATGTTGAGCACGCGAACGTTGTTATCGCTTACAAGGAATGGCCGCACGATGACATCGCCGATCGTGCAGAGGAGCTTTTCGATTTGTGCCTTGCGACTGCGCAAGGAGAAGTCAGACCACAAATGGCGATGGCTGACGCAAATATACTGAGCTTCGTCGACACTAAATCGGGTGCAGGGCAGGCTATCATACGCCAATTCTACGAT
The DNA here is from genome assembly GCA_039814925.1 of Pseudomonadota bacterium. Classification (GTDB taxonomy): domain Bacteria; phylum Pseudomonadota; class Alphaproteobacteria; order Sphingomonadales; family Sphingomonadaceae; genus Erythrobacter. The sequence continues at coordinate 46,810 of JBCCAH010000009.1, read as the reverse complement.
ATTGAACGCCGACCAGAGATACTATCGGCTTCGCTTGCAATGGGTTTTGCATGGAGCGATACCTCCGCCTTGGGAACCAGAACACTTGTAGTGAGTGATGGCGATGCGCAGCTCGCTAGATGCGAAGCGAAACGACTCGCAGACATGGTTCGTGAAAGACGCCAAGAAATAGCGATCGGCCATGGAACGGCGACGGTTGAGGAAGCCATCGCACTTGCGTTGGCTAATGCTTCGAAAGATAATCGCTATGCACTATGCGAAGGCGCAGATGCGATCCTGTGCGGAGGTGCAGGCGACGCTACCCATCTGCTTGAGGCGATGATTGAAGCCAAGTTGCGCGATGCAGTGTTCGCTCCTCTTTGGGATCCGGTTGCCATCGATCTCTGCAAGGCGGCTGGCGAAGGCGCTCAAATCGATTTGAGGGTCGGCGGTAAGGCATCACGTGTTTCAGGTAAGCCTTTGGACCTATCGGTCACGGTGAAGGCCATTCGCACAGGCTACCGGCACGCCGTTTCCCCTACTTTCGGTTTCGACGGCGGTACAGCCGCTTGCGTGACGACCGACTGGGGCTTCGATCTAATCCTAAGCGCGAAGCGATTCCCGATCCTCGCGCCGACTATGTTCGACGACTTCGGAATTGATCTACAGAATAAGACGATTTTAGGCCTAAAAGCATTCCGTATGGCAAGAGTCGCGTTCTCGGAAGTGGTCGGAACATTTCAAACTGTAGTGACACAAGGCGCGATGTCAGAAGATGTACGGTCCTTGCATTACCGAAACGCACCGCGCACGCTTTGGCCTTTGGACGCTAGCTGATTGGTATCCGTTTAATCGATTGCGAATGGTTTCGCGATCCCCCCAATCAAGCTGCCTTCTTCGACGAAAGCCGGGTGGCGGCGAGCAACAAATTGTCCGTTGATAGTTGCTAAACAATCGTGCGGCCCCCCGCTCCCTCCGTCAAGCGAATGGATCCGAGCAAAGCGTTGGCCAGCAGCAAGACATTCACCCAGCCCGCAAGTCACTTCAAGCAATCCGCTTGTTCCTGCAAATTGATATCCGTTGGGCGGGATATGTGAAGGCGTAGTTGGTGACTGGGGAGCGATTGCAGGATCGGGAATAAGGTCGAAATGAGCCAACATATTGCGAATTCCTCGTTCGGTTGCAGCGACTGTCTGCGGTAAAGTCGTGCCAGCTCCGCCTGCCTCCACGCAAAGAAATACCTTGCCGAGTGATTCAACCAAGGTATCCAGCATGCCTTCGGAGTTCAGGATGTCATCGTCTTCGGGTTCCTCAACGACCAGAACGCGAGATAAACCGAAAGCACGCGCCGCCGCCAGGGTTTCATCGAAGATTGCACGAGACTTCAATTGTTCGGGTACGTGCAGCATGACATGGGGTTCGAACTGATAGTCTCGGCCCGCAGCATGCAGATCGACGACCGCGTCGCAACGTGGAATAACGGCTTCAGAAACGAAGGATGCAATCCGCTGTGAAAGCGATCCATCGGGCTTCCCAGGAAACGCACGATTGAGGTCCACATCATCGACTGGCGACCTGCGCGTTATTGCCCTTGCTGCGGGAGGATTAAGATTGGGGATAGCTATCAGGCGTCCGCTTATTGTTTTGGGATCCAGATCGCGCAAGACGTTCCGCAACGCGATCGGTCCCTCATACTCATCGCCATGAGTACCCGCGTTGATGAATAGCACCGGGCCATCGCCCATCCCTATCGTAACGATTGGAATATGCGTGCTGTCTTCACCAGCGCTTATTTTGACCGCGCCGACTTGCAGCCCGGGTCGCTCTAGATCGATACCCTCGAATTCGAACATTACCCGTCGACCAACATCGGTTCGACGAGTTCGGCAAACTCCAACAGCAAAGCATCTTCTTCACGGGACGCCACTGCGCTTAACCCAACGGGCTTTTCGGATTTTCGGCGTGCGACCGGAAACGTGATCTCAGGCGTTTTCATATAAGTCGCGATAGCCAGGGCGACTGAATGCTCTTGGGAAAGACCGTAGCGCGCTACCCAGCTATCAAAGTCCGGTGTAGCCTCGGCTTCGACCGGATGGCACCTCTCGAGCGGGAAAGCTCTGAAGGACAGCGTCGGCGTGAGCACGATATCGTAGTCATGAACCGGATGTGTTTCCAGGGCCTGATCGAGAATTCCAAATGCTGGCTCCGAAAGCTGCCGAATTAGATTTGCGTCGAGTTTGGATGTCGCTTCAACGTGCTTAGCGAAGCATCGCTCACCTTGAGCCAAGACTGCTTCAAAGCCGAAATCGCTAACGATTTGAGAAATCCCGCCAGCGTAGAAGGGTGTAGCCATCTCTTTCAACACCCCATATGGGAGCGGAGGCTCAACTTCAGTAACTTTCAGGCCGCTCGAGTTTAGTCGGTCAATCGCTTGAGCGCAGCTTTCTTTCACCGCTGGATCTGGTGGCATGCCATCGCCGCAATATGGCATGTAAGCTATGCGCAATTCCGAGAGGTTTAGATCCGTTCGAACCAACGATCGCCCGGAAGCGGTCTCGAGGACGGGACGAATATCTGCCAACTGGGCAGCTATGGGCCCGTAAACACCGTATTCCGATACAAGCGGAATCAAGCCTGTCGAGGGTTTGAAGCCAAAGCAGCCGGTCAAACTTGCTGGCTCTCTAATGGACCCGCCTTGGTCTGCTCCCATCTGAATCGGACCAAGGCGTGCAGCCGCCGCAGCGCCTGAACCGCTACTCGAGCCTCCTGCATGGCAATCGCGGGCGGCAGGATTCCGGGTGTTGCCTGTTGCACTACTGCGGCTGAGCGAGAGCGCGCCCTCGTCGCATTGAGTGGTTTTTCCTAGGATGACGCAGCCTGCCGCACGCATTCGAGCGACTACCTCTTCGTCTTGTAAATCTACAGCGCTGCTTGCACGCAGAGCGCTGCCGAAACGCCTTTGCATTCCGGCAACCTGATACTGATCTTTGAACGCTAGCGGGATTCCATCTAGGGGGCCAATTGCAGTGCCGTTGGCAAATCGTTGACGTGCTGCTTGGGCGTCCGCGATCGCGCCGTCTCGATTTACAAAGGAGTAGGCATTGATAGTCGGCTGAGTTGCTTCAATGCGCGCCAAAAACTCCTCTGCAACCGCTACGGGATCGAGTTCACGCGCACTGAAGGCTTCGTGCAGTTCTCTAATGCCCATTTGCGTCGGATCGCCAACATTTCGTGCCGTCCCCAGAGACTGACAAGCACCCGTCGCTGCTGCGCCCAACGATGCCGCAGCCAATTGCGAAAAGGTTCGCCTGTCCATTAACAGTCCTTCACGATCAACTTGCGCGGCATATTGCAAAGGCTTTCGCAGCCTTTCTCAGTAACCACGAATGTTTCGCTCAAAACGAAACTGTCTTCCGGAAACCACATCCCGAGCATGAGGTGGTAAGTCATCCCGGGCTTTAGTTCGGTGCGATCACCTGGCGCGAAACTGGATGTAAGTTCAATCCATCCAGGTGGGAGAAATCCCAGGCCAACGGCGTACCCAATCCGCGATTTTTTTTCGTACCCTGCCTTGGATGTAATTGCGCGGAATGTCTGTTCGATCTCTTCGCAAAGGACACCGGGTGCGGCTTTCGCTAGTACCGCCTCCATACCATCAACCGTGACCGCCTCCAATTCCGAGAGTTTTTCAGATGGCTTCCCGAGCTTGATGGAGCGCGAAGCTGGGCTTACGTACCAATTCCTTACACCACCCACCTCGATATTTACTTGTGTGCCGGGCTCATAAAGCTCGTCGGTCCACATGAGGTGGGGCGTGCTGGTTTTCTGACCAGAAGGCATCATCGGCGGATACGCCATGCCGCCCCCGAAATTAGCCGTACCGCTGACCAGTCGCTGCGTGATCTTGCCCGCAAGATCGCATTCGCGAACGCTTGGAGCGATCATATCTGCAGCGTCCTGCAATGCTGCATCGCTGATTTGTGCCGATTCACGCATGCAAGCGATCTCAGCATCCGACTTCACAGCGCGCACCCAGTTAATCAACAGTCGGGTGTCTTTCAGGCGAGCATCAGGCAGAACGTTTTCTATCAAGCCCCACTCCGTGGGCGAAATAAAAGTGCTGGATTTGTCGAAACCGATACGTGCCGCAGCTAGCCCGCGCTTTCGCAGCATATCGGCCATCACATGCCATGGTGTGTGCTCAACGGACAGTAATGTGTCGTCGCCATACCCCAGGACTGCCTCGTCCGGCAGCCATGAAGTCATTCTTACCCCAAGCATGTCCATTTCGCGGGTAAGAAATGCGATATCATTGGCTGACACGAGAAGGCCTTGCGGTACATAATGCGAAATGCCGGAGTAGCCCGTCAGGTAATAAATGTTGTTCGGATCCGAAACGACAATGGCGTCAACCTGCTCGGCCTCCATCGCAGTGCGCACGCGCGAAAGACGGCGGTCAAACTCTCTTCGCGTAAAGATGGCTTGTTCGCTCATAAGGTTCCTGTGGGTGAAGAATAGGAGAATTTCAGTCGACGAAATGGACGACGCGCAAGAAAGAGTAGGAGTAACGCTACAGGCATTGTTATAAGCGTAACTACCAACATCGACTCGCCGACGCGACTTTCGCTGCCGAACACATGGTCTGTCGTAAAACCAATGGCGAGCGGTCCCAAGCCGAAGCCCACTACATTGACTAGGAAAAAGTAGCCAGCAGCGACCTGAGCTCGCATCCGGTTCGGAACAATTTGTTGCATCGCGATCTGCGGTACCGTGCTTGCCCCGGCCAGACCGGCAATCCCGACACCAAAACACAAGACGGTCGACCATGCTTGTTCGACCACTACCGCTAGGGGAAATGAAACCGCGCCAATCACAGCGAATATAAAAGTCGCACGAACCGGACCATCACTGTGGCCTCGCTTCGCAAGAACATCGTTCAAATATCCCGAGCCGACGGTTCCAGCGAGCCCGGCGACGATGCTGACTAGTGCGATTGACGTACCCGCCTCGCTTAACGGCATTTCATATGAACGCATCAACAAAGCTGGAAGCCAAACCAAAATTCCATCCAGCACGAGCAAACAAAGCGCTGTACCGCCAAAGAAAAAAGCGAACATGAGTTGATGCTCTTTTACAAACCGCAGCGTATGGCGGACAGATGCTTTGGTTGGCTCACCGATCCAATCACGGCGCGCCGGCTCACGAAGCGTCAGCAGAGCGAGCACAAGCGGAACCCCACATAGGCCGAGGACAACTAACAGCACTCGCCAGGAAGCCATTTCAATTCCGAGCAAGTTCTTCAGCGAGTCGATTGGGCCACCGGCTGTCAGCAAAAGGCCACCGCCACCGAAGGCTAGCACCGTAGCAAGTGCGGCCCCGAAAACCCATATGCTTATGGGGCGCGAGCGTCTCTCAACCGGAAAATTATCGGAAATGACGGAAAGGGACGTCGGTGCTATCCCTGCCTCGCCTACAGCCACCCCCACTCTTGCAAGAAATAGTGTCCAGAAACCTGTTGCAAACCCACAAAGCGCCGTCATCGCACTCCACCCTGACGCGCTGATTAAGAGAACAATTTTCCGATTGCCCCCATCGGCATAGCGCGCAATCGGCAAGCCCATGATCGAGTAAAATAGGGCGAAAGAGAGTCCGACTATAAGTCCGATTTGCGTGTCACTGAGGGCAAGATCAGCCTTGATCGGTTCTACAAGCAGGGCGACGACCAACCGATCTACATATGCAAGAACATATGCGAATGCCAAAACACCGACAGTGTACCAAGCAACTGTTTTGCGTGGCCACTCCGGCTCCGCGCTTTGCTGGATAGCTTTCAGAACACTCTCCTCTCTGGAATTTATATGCTATAAGATACTATCGAGAGTTGTCAATCACGGAAAGCCTTTCTAGCAAGCAGTATCGGGAGGGATTGTTTGTTGGCTAGGCGCAGAAAAACGGATGGGATCGCGCTCTCACGAGACAATATCGTTGATGCGGCTCTGTCGATTGTGCAAAAGTCTTCGCTAGAGGACTTGACGACGAGTGCGATCGGCAAAGCCATGGGCGTCAGTCAGCCAGCTGTTTATCATCATTTCAGAAGTCGCGATCAGCTGGTCGATGAAGTTATGGACCGCATATGCGGCAGGATTGCCGATCGCATCGACGCCCATACAGGCTTGCCATGGCGAGAAGCAGTGAAAGAATTCGTGGCGGCTTACGCTCAGGAGTTTCAGAAGTACCCTGGAGCTGCCAACCATCTACAGACGTTTGGTGCCTACGTCGAAGGAGCTCGACGCATCGCGCAGATATGGATGGAGAAATTCAAAGAGCTGGGCTTGTCTGATGAACGTGCGGCGCTCTACACTTTTCATTTGAACCAATATGTGTGCGGCTTCTTTAGCTGGTTCGACACTGGCGTTGAAGTTGGCCCACATCGCGACGCCTACAGCCCGCTTTTAGAATTGAAAGACGAAGACTACGCGGCTACTCCACTGGCCATGAAGCTTGATCAGTTGCTTCGAACTGTAGATCCTATGGTTAGGCTCGATCATGGCCTGGCTATCATTCTATCCGGTTTGGAACAGGAACTCCCGCCAACGACTTAATGCTAGAAGCGTCAAAAAGATGCTCAGCTCACCTCATCGCGCGGGCACAACGTCAAGGCGTCTGCGCGATTTATAATGCGGACGATTAGTTCTTTTTAAAGCTGGTCAGGCGTTAGCTGGACTTACCCATGCTTGCATTAAATTACTTAGTATGCGGAAGGGGGGGGGTAATAATTGCTCAGCGTGCAAATTCTGGGTGAGCGTTTTGAAAACTTGGGACAGCTTTCAATCGCTCCGCGCGATCTAGCAATGCCGGGAACTTCTCTAAAGGGACATCAAATCGGCTCGCATTGTAAACTTGAGGTATCAAGCAGATATCGGCTGTGCTTATCTCGTCTTCGAAGCAATACTGTCCGCCATACTTCTGAACCAGTTTTTCCAGCGCGCTGAAACCGCGCGTCACCCATTCCGCATACCATCGCATCCGAGCGTCTTCATCGCAGCTGAGGTCATGCTCCAAGTATTTTAGAACGCGAAGATTGTTAAGCGGATGAATATCGCAAGCGATCGTCAGAGCCATGGAGTCCACAACCGCCCGTGAGAATGGCTGTTCTGGATACAATCTAGGTCCGTCAATTCGATCCAGATAGCCAATAATGGCAAGAGACTGCGTGAGCAGTTGGCCGTCTGGGGTTTCGAGTGCCGGGACAAGCCCTGCGGGATTAACCGTCTGATATTCTTCGCTGTGCTGTGCGTCCTCGCGGAAATTGACCGTTTTGGTGGCGTAAGCGATACCCTTCAATCCCATAGCAATCCGCACACGATAAGCGGACGATGCGCGCGGAAAATCATACAGGATATAGCCACTCACGCTTCAACACCAATCACGCAAGGTTGCAGCCCGTTGATGACCAATTCGATCCTGTCGCCGCGATTGACTGCCCCTACTCCCTCCGGGGTTCCCGTGAATATCAGATCACCAGGTTCAAGAACGTCATAGGTGCTCAATTCAGAGATGATTTCCGCGCAGGACCAGATCATCAAGCCAAGGTCAGTTTGCTGCTTGGTCTGACCATTGACAGATAGCCTGAGGGTCTTGCCTTCGAATTCATTACCGAAGTGCGCTGACCGGCAGATCGATCCAACGACTGCAGACTGAGAGAAATTTTTGCCAGTATCCCACGGCCGACCCTTGTCGCGCGCCTCAAGTTGTAGGTCGCGGCGGGTCATATCCAGCCCCGCGGCGTAACCATAGACGCAGGTAAGCGCCTCTTCCGAACTTATCGCGCTCGCAGACTCGCCAATAGCGATTACCAACTCGCCTTCATAATGGAAATTCTCTGAGCGAGATGGATAGGGAATGGCGCCACCCGACTGTACAGCTGTGTCGGGGAACTTTGTAAAGAAAAACGGTGGCTCACGTTCGTCGCTGCCCATCTCTTTCGCGTGTGCAGCGTAGTTGCGCCCCACACAATAAATGCGCCGCACAGGGAACGCCTCTTCGGCTCCATCGACGGGCAGCGCTATGGGATTCCGCACAGGCCAAGGCAGCTTCAACGAATGCATCACAGTGTCTCCTCACTTAGGCTCGCGCTAGTCTAACACTAATTTATAGACTATCAATAACTACATGTCGTTGCTATCGTTGCGATCATTTCGAGTTGCGAGGAAATCGTATTGTCAACCTCTCATGTCGGCGCGCCAACCACTTCCAACGAACGCGCCGGAAAACCAGAATCGAGCACGAAGGGCAGTCCATACTTTCTTCGCGTGCTCTTGCTTTGCGCCGCAGTGGCATTGATGGACGGTTACGACACGCAAGCCATAGCTTTCGCTAGCCCTGTGATCGCTCCTCAATGGGATGTAGAGACAAGCGCCTTCGGCCCCGTCTTTTCCGCTGCGCTTCTAGGTCTAATGGTCGGGAGTACGCTTTTCGGAGCAGCTGCAGATCGATGGGGGCGCAAGCCAATCATTTGCCTTGCCACTGCTACCTTTGGCCTCTTTTCCTTACTTACCGCAACATCGGATACGATGGGAGAACTCCTCCTTTGGCGGTTCTTGACTGGCATCGGACTCGGCGCAGCCATTCCAAATTTAATTGCGCTTACAGCGGAGCACGCGCCCGAGCGGCACCGTGCATTCGCACTGGGCGTCATGTTTTGCGGCTTCCCCGCTGGTGCACTGATATGCGGGTTGGGAGCGCCGTCCATGGTAGGCATCGGCGGTTGGAAGTTAATCTTCGTGATCGGAGGCGTTTTTCCCTTGATGCTCGCGCCGATCTTGCATTGGACGCTCAAGGAGTCTCCTGACTGGCTTAGCAATAAGAGCGTGGACAAACCCAATCTGGTCCCCGTAGGTCAATTGTTTGGTCGCAGATACCGCACGCTAACCGCAATGCTCTGGTTGGCCTTCTTCGCCAATCTTTTCGCGCTCTATTTTTTTATCAACTGGATGCCCAGCCTCTTCAGTGAGGCGGGTTTGTCATTCGAGGTTGCAAGCCGGACCACGGTCGTACTCAATGTGGGCGGCATCTTAGGCGGGCTGCTCATCAATCCTTTGATCGACAGATTTGGGGCCTTTCGCGTTCTGCCGCTCACTTTCGGTTTTGCCGGCGTCGCGGTTGTACTCGTTGGACAAATCGACCCTGCATCAAATCTATTGATACCTGCAATCTTTTGCGCTGGTCTCGGTGTGATCGGTGGCCAACTTGGCGGCAATGCTTTTGCCGCAGGCGCGTATCCCGCATTGCTGCGGGCCAGCGGCGTCGGTTGGGCGCTAAGCGTGGGTCGGATCGGTGCAGTAGCAGGCCCCGCTATCGGCGGTCTGCTTCTTGCGCGTGGCGTCGGGCTTGAGGGTTTGTTTTTTGTAGCAGCTGCCGCGACGGTGGTTCCGGCTGCAATTTTCCTACTGATCGGCCGAATTAGCCGTCGCCATGAAAGCTCTGCAGCTTGAACCGTCAAAAACCTTGCAGTTGCGTGTCTTGCCTTTGAAGAATCAGAGGTCGAGCCGTTCCGCAATAGATGAGATCAGAAGAGGGATCGCAGCAACGACAAGACTCGACATTCGATTTGTCGGGCAGTTTGTCCTCGACAAATGTTTTATCGCTAATAAGTTGCATTATCGAATCGGGCCACTCCATGTGCCTGTGCGAATTCTAAGGGTAGACAATGCGTATCCATCTCCGAGTTCCAATAGCGCTTATGGTATCAGGTGCAGCATTCGCATTCGGAACAGCGCCAGCGATGGCGGAAGAGATCGACAACGAAGAGGAAACGCGAGCGGAAGATACCGACGATAACGCTATCGTTGTTCGCGGAAATCGCGTTGGAAAAACAGAGTTTCAAACGGCGGCCTCGGTTCAAGTCTTCACTGAAGATGAACTCCGAGAGTACCCAAACACACAAAATACTTTGGAATTGCTCGACCGCATCCCAAACATCTCAACCGTGGGGTCTAATGGAGCGATCGCGCCCACCATTCGAGGCTCTATTACCAATGGCCCACTTATCGGTGTGAACGGTGCCCTTTCCGGTGCAAGGCCCCGCGTAACTACGACGGTTGATGGGTACCCGCTGACTGCCAACGAGTACTTTTTTGCTGCCACTTCCTTGTACGATATTCAGCAGATTGAAGTTTATCGTGGTCCGCAAACGACCACGCAAGGGCGCAACGCGATTGCGGGAGGCCTGTTCATTTTTACAAACGATCCGACATTCGATTTCGAAGCCGGCGGCTTATTCGAATTAGGCGAGTTCGAATCGCTGCAGGCTGCTGGATATGTATCGGGACCGATCATCGCGAATGAATTAGCCATTCGCCTTTCAGCCGATTACCGGGAAAGCGAAAGCTTTGTCGATTTTTCCGACGCTCCTCGCATTCCCGGTGAGGATGTCGACGGATTTTCATCGCGTGCTTTGCGCGGCAAACTGCTTTGGTCGCCCACTGCTCTTCCGGGGTTTGAAGCAAAGATAACTGTTTCAGATACCAACAGTACGGAGCCGCATCGGGAAACCATCTCGGTATCAAGTGATGAGCTAGTTTTTGATTTCTCCAATACATCGGTCTTCACCACAGGATCGACCGTCGGGGTGCTTGATCTGACCTACCAGGTCTCACCAACTTTGAGAATAACAAGCCAATCCAGCTATTCCGATTATGGACTCGACGCTAGGGAGAGCGATGCGTCACCGGATTTCGACTTCCTTCTTTCTGAGATTGACGGCACCCAATTTGCTCAAGAAATATTTGTGAATTTCGGTGAAAATGGGAGCCCCGTATCGGTCGTAACTGGGGTCTTCTACACAAACCAGGACCAGGATGAGGCCTTGAATTTCGGCATTGCGAACACATTCGAAGACGAACAGGAGTCACTCGGAATCTACAGTCGGGCAACGTTCGCAGCCACCGAAAAACTAAGCCTATCTGGGGGGCTGCGTTATCAGCACGATAGGCAGGGCCGAACTGGTGAAATCTTCGGAGCAACGGTGGACTTCGATGCATCGTTCGACGCTTTCCTTCCGGAATTTGAAATCGCGTTCCAGGCCAATGATGAAGTTCGCTTTGGTCTTGAAGTGTCCCGCGGGTTCAATCCGGGAGGCTTTGTTTTCGACTTCGCAACGGCGACTCAAAGCATCTTCGAAGCGGAGACTGTCTGGACCTATGATGCGTTTCTCAAGGTTCAAACAGTCGATGGACGCCTTAGCTTTAGCGGAAACGCTTTCTATTCAGATTTCGACAACTACCAGAACACGACGACAATAGGCTTCACTGATGAGGGATTGCCCATCCGGCGCATTGGGAACGTCGATGACGCGGAAACCTACGGTCTTGAGCTATCGGTCGATTTCAGGGCGACCCCTCAGTTCGATGTTTTCGCGAGCCTCGGTTTCCTTGAGGCAAACTTCACCGAACCGGTGACCCCAGTCACCACGAGGACAAATGACTTTGCACGTGCACCGGCGGTCACTGCTTTCGCAGGATTCGCCTGGAGACCTATTAAAGGGCTGACCGCAACCAGTCAGGTTAGGTATTCGGACGACTATTTCAGCGATGATGATAATATTCAGGTGAACAAGGTCGATGCATATGCGATCGTGGATGCCTCACTGCGATACGATTTCGGTGCTTTTGAGATTTACGGTTTTGTTGAGAACCTTTTCGACAATTTCTATGACCTCAATCGGATCGCAGACAGCCCGATGCCTATCAGAACGGTCGGCCGACCTCAGACATTTGGCGCGGGATTGGAGTTCAACTTTTGACACGCGGCGCGAAATCCCGCTCTGGGCGCGCCGCAAGGCACCTCATCGCGCTCCTGCACGGGTGGATCGGCGTTTTCGCCAGCCTCTTCGTATTTCTCATTGCCTCTACCGGCCTCGCCTTGGCTTTCTTCAACGAGATGTTCGAGTTGCAATACGGCGACATCGTAATTGCTGAAAGCGGACCTCACATTCACGTCGCGAATATCGTGGAGGCCGCCGAAGCAAACCATCCGGGCGGGCTGGAAGCGATTGGCCTTTTCATGCCGGACACACGCGTTGAGGGGCTGAAAACCGCATTGGTATATGGTTTTACTACAGAGGGAGCGGACGAGCACGACGTTGTCATGGCCTCGATCGACCCAGTCACCGGCGCATACAAAGGCAGTTTCGATCTTGAAAACGCGGTTGCGCACGAACTGAACGATTTTCATTTTTCACTGCTGATGGGCGAATGGGGCGCTAGTTTCATGGCCATTATAGGCATCTTGATGGCGGCCTTCGTTTTGACGGGCCTTTATATGTGGTGGCCGCGCGGTGGCACGCGCAAGCGCGATAAGCTGCTGAAAGTTCAGACCAAGGGACGTCTAGTGCCGAAGCTGTTTAATTGGCATGGGCTGGCGGGGATATGGCTCGGCACGCTGACCCTGCTGTTTACCATCACCGGGATTGGCCTGAGCAAACCGAATTGGCTCGGCCCTGCCCTCGCACAGGTCGACGAACCGGCGGTTTGGGAGACGCGTTTCAAACAGGATTGCGGCGATACTGTCACGCTCAGAGAGGCAGCTGATCAGGCACTCGCGGCTTTTCCAGGCCGCACCATTTCCAGCGTAGACATCGTGCGCGGGGAGGAAACCAAATACATGTTTAATCTGCGCGAGCGGGATGACTGGAACGTACGCTTCGGCGATGTTCACGCAGAGGTGCATGCACGGTGTGCTGGCGAGATGTGGACTACGACACTTGGCGAACAGAATGCTCCGACCATCTTCGGAAACTTGATGCTATCCCTTCATGGTGGTCATATATTCGGGCGGTTTGCTGAGGCATCGGTGATCCTGACCGGGCTCGCCCTTATGCTGCTGAGCGGCTCGGGAGTATATGTTTTCTTCAAGCGTACGCTTCCAGGGCAGCTATCTCGAAAAAACAAAAGGACTCAGCCGCGAAGAGAGCGCGATGCCCATGCTCTGGCGGAATAATATTCTGGAAAATTACAAATTCTGCAGTTCTTCACCGTCAACCAAGCCGAAGCTGGCCAGACCTCTGGCAACGATTTTCACAGCTATTGCGAATTTGGCGGCACTGGATCGCAATGCCGAAAGGATCCATCTGTCAGCGGCTTATTTGTACAAATTCAATCTAATTGCACATGGCACCGCATGTACTTTGGGTCAGCGTACACGAACAAACCCGGCAACCCTTCTTGAAGCTTTTAGGCGTGCTTTCCACTCAACTGGCCTCGATCGAAGGTAGCGACCGGCACAGCACAAACCATCGCCCTCAATCGTTGTGGAGCTTTCACATGCATTATGTTTATCTTAGTCTTGCGATCGTCGCTGAAGTGATCGGTACGATCTTTATGAAACAATCGGAAGGTTTCACCAAACTGGCACCAGGTCTGGTCACTGCTGCAGGGTATCTGGTCGCTTTCTACTTCCTTTCGCTCACTCTCAAAACACTTCCGACTGGCATTGCCTACGCAATTTGGTCAGGCCTAGGCACAGTCTTGATCGCAACCGTCGCATGGCTATTTCTCGGGCAAAAGCTTGATGCTCCGGCGATCGCAGGTATGGGATTGATCGTCGCCGGTGTAATCGTGATGAACGTTTTCTCGAAAGCAGCCCATTACTGAAACGCTTGCCGGTTGATCGCTGACAGAAGGCGCCACTATTGCCAGCTTGGGCTTTGCCCTCTTCCCGACCTTTGCTTTCGGTCATATGCGATCCTGCTGAAAGGTGTTTCAGGCGAAGGATGCTCAACAAAAGTAAAATTGAGCTCTCAATCCACGAAATCGATTTAGTGGCAACACGCCGTGATTTTTTCACCCCGGTCTTCGTTGCTCGACTTATCCAACCTCTTGAAACCATGATGGCTAAGCTAATGACCCGTACAAGCAAACACGTTCCATTCTAGCTGCTCTCTCTGACTTATTCATCAATTGAATAATTAGAAGAAAGCGATGACCGTTAGATTGATTTTTAATTCGATATCATTGGTCCTGCTCAGGGCCTTCATCGTCAGGATTTGGGCTCAGCTCCATCACTTGGGGAGAAGTTTTGATGAAGGGCGCGTAAGTTCTTTGATCCTGCTCCGGCACTCCTTCTGCGAAAAGCAGTCTCGAGATGCCGAAAACGATGAAAAGGCTGAAAATTAACTGAGTGTAGCTGAGCAGATACTCTAGGCCCAGCGCGTCAACGAATGCCGACGCTGCAAGTGGCCCTAACGCTGATCCAAGACCAAATAGCAAAAGAAGGCCACCGCTGACCGAAACAAACTCTTCCGGTTCAGCATGATCATTGGCGTGGGCCGCACTCAACCCAAACAGCGTCAAAGAGAAGAAACCGAATCCTATTATACCCACTAGTAGTCCAACCAAACCTTCTGAAGCCAATCCCATCGGGATGAAGCCACTCAAGAATGCAAAGCCGGCTGCGCATAAGATGACTTTCCTTCTGTCGAAAGAATCTGACAGCAGATTAATTGGCCATTGACCTACGAAACCTCCGATAACGAAGACACTCATAAAGGCAGCTACAGCGTTCAGCGAATATCCGAGCCCTTGCACATACACGGGGCCTAGGGCCCAGATCGCACCATTAGCGAGACCTGAGGTTGTTACTCCTGCCGCCGCTAGCGGCGATAGTCTTAGCAATTTACTCAAATCCAATTTCGTTCGAACCAATGGGCTGGGGTCGATAGACTTGATGAGTGATACAGGGATGATTGCTAAAGCCGTCAGAATTGCAATGAGTGAGAACAGTTCGAAACGCGTCGGAGGCAAAACGGTTACCAAGAGTTGCCCGGCAGTGATGGCCGATAGGTCGACCATGCGATAGACGGATAAAACCCGGCCTCGGTTCTCATTATCGGCGCGTTCGTTGATCCAACTCTCGATGATCATGTAAAGACCAGCGAAACAAAAGCCAGTTGCCAGTCGCAGCGCAAACCAGACTATCGGATCGATCACCAAGGGGTAGATAAGCGCTGCAGCGCTCGCCATTGCGCACATGGCCGCGAAGCATCGTATATGCCCCACTCTCCTGACAAAATACGGTGAGATCAGGCAGCCGACGATAAAGCCACAGTAGTAGCCGGACATCATCAAGCCGACGACGGCCAGGTCAAAGCCCTCGATCGTTGCGCGGATAGCGACGAGCGTGCCTTGTAAGCCACTGCCAGCCAGCAGAATGGCAGCTGACACAAGAAGGGCACTCAATGACGGAAGGACTTTGCTCAATCCAAGCCTCCTGGTTTCAAGCAAAAGAGGCGACCTCAGCTGTCCATCTCGTCCGTCAAGTACCGCTCGTGTCGATGTATACGGACTTGATTTTGGAGTAGTTGAGCAGGCCTTCGACCCCGTTTTCGCTTCCGAAGCCAGACGATTTTGTTCCGCCGAATGGCATCGATACAGGGGTGATGTTGTAGTCGTTGATCCAGCAGACCCCAGCTTCGAGCCTGCCCGCCATTCGATGCGCGCGAGCGACATCTTTGGTGAAGACCCCTGCCGCCAAGCCAAATTCGGTATCATTTGCTCTGCGCACGGCCTCGTTTTCTGTTTCAAATTCGAAAACAGACATGACAGGTCCAAAAATCTCTTCGCGCGCAATCTTCATCGTGTCGCTGACATTGGTGAAAATTGTTGGCTCAACAAATCGCGCACGCTCGAAGCCAGGCAGTTCGCGTAGCTTTCCACCGAGTACGAGCTCGGCTCCCTCCGCCACACCGGATTCAATATAGTCGAGAACGATACGGGATTGCTTATCGCTTATCATCGGGCCGAACTCGGTGTTTGGATCTAGCGGGTCGCCTATCCGAAGTTGTTCAGTTCTGGAGACCAGACGCTCGACGAAACTCTCATAAATGGCCGACTGGACGAACACTCGGGTTCCATTCGAGCAGATCTGGCCTTGCGAATAGAAATTGCCGAGCATCACCGCGGTGACCGCTTGGTCAAGATCGGCATCATCAAACACGACTATCGGCGACTTTCCGCCGAGCTCCAAAGTGACTGGCGTCAGATTTGCGGCAGCCAGTTTGAGGATCGCCCTGCCCGTGGGCACCGATCCCGTCACCGATATCTTACTGATCTCAGAGCGAGAAACCAGGTTCGCACCGACCACCCCATCACCTTGGATGACGTTGAACACCCCGTCGGGAAGCCCTGCCTCGCACAGCAGTTCAGCTAATCTGACCGCAGACAGCGGAGTGAGCTCAGATGGTTTGAAGATCATCGCATTGCCGCAAGCCAGCGCCGCCGCAGACTTCCAGGATGCAATCTGAATAGGATAGTTCCATGCGCCTATGCCTGCACAAATCCCGTAAGGCTCTCGTTGCGTGTAGAAGATCGCGCTGCCAAGGCTGCGAAATCGACCGAAGTTTGCGACAGCGGCGTGCGCCATGAACTCGAAGACTTCAGCTGCGCTCGCAATATCCACCTCCGACGTCTCACTTATCGAACGCCCAGTATCGAGAGTCTCGATCTGCGCTAGTTCTTCCTCGTTCTCGCGCAGCAGAGCCGCCGTCCTCAAAAGAACGTCGGCTCGATGCTCCACTGAAGCCCTTGCCCAGGTTTTTTGGCTGCTCTCAGCTGAAGACACGGCCTCATCAACATCGTGTTGGGACGCTTCGTTTAGGGTCGCGGTGACCGCACCGGTAGCCGGATAGATGGTCTGAAATTCGCATCCACGCCCGACACATCGCCGCCCATTGATGAAGTTATGCGCACGTTCGGCAGATAGCTTCCCAATCATCATGCACCCGCCACTTCCATGTCTGTTTGTTCGTGCGACATTCTGACAGGCGGCTCTGCCTGCATAATCGCCTCGATTTCCTTCGGATCATGAGAAATGTCTTTGTCGACCGATCGCGAACGCTGTCGATCGCGCCACTTGGCATCAATCGGAATTGGTGCATCTGGGTCGGTGAGCGAAGCGTGACCGCGAATGATATCGGCTGCTTTCTCAGCCAGCATGATTGTTGGCCCATTGAGATCACCGGCTGTCGCTTGCGGCATGATCGATGCATCAATGACCCGCAGTGCGTCCACGCCATGAACCTTGCAGTCCGGCCCGGTAACTGCCATTTCATCGCTGCCCATGCGGCAGGTCCCGCAAGGGTGGTAGGCACTTTCAACATTGGCCCTGATAAACTCATTCAATTCATCGTCGGCTGATGTGCTCGATCCGGGCTTAAGTTCACGGCCACGGAACGGATCGAACGATGGCTGCGCAAATACTTCGCGTGTGTATTCAACACATCGACGCATGTCCGCCCAGTCGTCGGCATGGCTCATATAGTTGAAAACCACCTTAGGCATATCGCGCGCGCTCGAAGAACGCAGTGACACGTTCCCACGGCTCTTCGAGCGCTTCGTGCCTACGTGAACCTGAAAACCTTCGCTTTGCGCCATTGAGCTCCCATCGTAAGAAATAGCGAGCGGGAGAAAATGGAACTGGATATCGGGATATCCTATGCCGGCCTTGCTACGGATATGAGCGCCGGCTTCGAAATGGTTGGTCGCGCCGAGCCCCTTTCGCGTAAGCAACCAACTTCCCCCGATATAGGCTTTTCCGAGGGCATTCATCCATTTGTAGAGAGAGACCGACTGGGTGCATTCCTGCTGGATGTAGAGTTCCAGATGATCCATCAGGTTGGCGCCAACGCCACAGGATTCCATTCTTACGTCTATCCCATGTTGTCGAAGCTCTTCGCCAGGACCGATGCCAGACCGTTTCAGGATCGTTGGCGACATAATCGAACCCGCGGAAAGGATCACTTCGCGATCCGCGTTGGCTTGGTATGACTTGCCACCGCGTTCAAACAATACGCCCTTAGCTCTCCCGTTTTCGATCAGGATCTTTTCGACCAGAGCGCCAGTCATCACTCGAACGCGTCCAGTTTTGAGCGAAGGCTTCAGATAGGCACGTGCCGCGCTCCATCGGATCCCATCCGACACCGTCATTTCCATCGGCGAGAAGCCTTCGTGCTGGGCATCATTCATATTGGCGCTGATCGCGTAGCCAGCATCCCTCCCAGCCTCGAGAAACGTAGGGAACAAGGGGTTTCGCCCTTGCGGCGCGCTAATGTTGAGTGGCCCAGCTGTACCGCGATGTTCCCCAGGATCATCCCGCACGGTTTCCGCGCGTTTGAAATACGGAAGGACGTTGCTCCAGTTCCAGCCAGAAGCCCCGAGAAAAGCCCAACGCTCATAATCGAGCGGATTCCCCCTGACGTAGCACATGCCATTAATGAGCGACGATCCTCCCACGCCCTTGCCGCGGGGGAGGTTCATGATCCGATTCCCAAGATGAGGTTCGGGCTCGGTCTTCAACCCCCAATTGTATCGCCGGGTATTCATCGGGATCGACAACGCGCTTGGCATGTCGACAAAGATGGATCCCTTATCCGTCCCTGCTTCCAGAATAAGTATCCTAGAGCTTCCGTCCTCGCTCAGCCGCCGCGCCAGCACAGATCCGGCAGAGCCCGATCCGATGATGATGTAGTCGAACCTGCCTTCGATCTGTTCAAATTCAGCCATCGAGGCACCCACTTCATTCGTTCTCGAGAATAACGAAGTATTTGAGCATGTATTCTTCTTGCTCCCACGTGCCAGAAAATCCTCTCGGCAACATGAAGGCATCACCAGCTTTGAAATGAAAGCGGCCATTGTCATTCACAAGGGTAACCGACCCCTCGATCACATACATGAACTCATCAGCCGGATAGCTGTCGTAACGCTCACAGTAAGGAGTAGAATGCCAAATACCCGAGCGCATTTTACCTTGTGCGCTCGCAAAATAAGTGTGCTCCGCTCCCCGTGGATTGCCATGAAGCAGCTCTGCGGTCGGCAAATCTTCTTTGGTGGATAAGAAACCGTCTGGGCCGGTGCTTTTGAACTTGATCGGATCTGTCATAGAATGCTCCCAAAGAACTCTTCATTTGGCGCGTCTATGGGCCGACGGCGCCAGTCTAATCACGCCGCTTTTTTGATGATGAACTTGTCGTTGACGAAAAATACGATGCCGCTCGCGACGCAAACCGAGAAAACGAACCATCCGTTCGCCGCGTAGCTGGCCGTCTCGATGATGTAGCCGCCAGCGCCAACACCCAGTGAATAGGTGAGGAAAGTCACCCCCCCAGTCATCGAAGACAAGGCACCTGAGGATTCTATCTGCGCGCTAACGCCCGCCATGAAATAAGGCGCGATGAACTGGTTTGTAGTAACGAACAACATCAGAGCGGCCGCGTAAACCACGATGTCCTGCCCGATCATGAGCAATGGCCCACTGACGCCGCATCCAATTGCGGCAAGCAGCATTGGCCATGCTCTGCCGAACCGCGTTCCCATGATCGCAACACCGAGCGATCCAACAATCATAGCGATTGTCGAAATCGAGAAAAGAAAACCAATTGCAGCCGGAGAAAGGCCGATAGTTGTACCAGCTCGCTCAGCGAAACCCCATGCAGCGCCAAAACCCAAATTGAGCAAGCTGACCGCGAAGAAATGCATCGCAACAGGGCTTGCAGTAATGCGCGTTCGCTCGTCGCCTACTTTGCTAGACTCTTCATTTGAAGGCTTACCTAAAGGCAAGGCGCTGAATGTGGGAATAAGCGCGAGTGTAAGGAGGGCGAATGCGAGAAAAATAGCCGGACCGCTCCACACCGCGACTATCAACGGAGCAACAAAGAAAATCAGGGCAAAGGCGATATTCATTAATACCTGCCCGAAAC
Organism: Pseudomonadota bacterium; assembly: GCA_039814925.1. Taxonomy (GTDB): domain Bacteria; phylum Pseudomonadota; class Alphaproteobacteria; order Sphingomonadales; family Sphingomonadaceae; genus Erythrobacter. The sequence goes on along the minus strand of JBCCAH010000009.1, from coordinate 27,081 downwards.
CCATTAACCTGTCAGGTTCGCTAACCGCTGCTGTAGATGCGAGCACCGCAGCGTAGATCAGACCACATCCGACGCCCGTGAGAAGGCGCGCTCCGATCAAGGCTTCATACTGGCCTGTCCAGAATGTCGCGGCCTGTGCCGACGCGGCCATCAAAGCGCCGATCGTGGCCACTCTGGATCGTTTCCATCGGCGCAGCGCAGGAGCGCAGATCAGCATGACCACCGCCATGGCGCCGATCTCAACGGTGCCGAGTGTGCCGCTTTCGCTAAGGGTCAGGGCGAACTCGTCGACAAAAATGCCTGTTTGGAATGGCACCACCCAAGAGCCGAAGGACCCAAGCATAAGGCCAAAGCCTACCCCCACGACGAGGCCGAGACTGATGGATACGCTTGGGAACGGAAGTTCGGGTTTCCCAGTCGTCAAGTGAGGATGGGACAATGTCCTATCCATAACTGACCAGACCTGACTTTCGCACAAGTCCGCTCGATTTCACTTCATCGACGGCTCGTGAAACGTCAGCAAAGAACTCGGGGATCAGAGCATCGTCTTCAAATGCGTCGATATTGCAATGAATGCCGTCTGGTTCCTTGACCCTGTCCAAGACCCATCCGCGTTCCGCCAACTTATCATCAACTGCGAAAATGTCGCAGTCTTCGGAGCCGAAAGCGAAGATGGTCAACCGCGGATCGCCTATCAGGAACAGCCCGGGAACCGAGCGCACTCCTTCAAGAAACTGATCACGGCGCCTCAACGTCCTATGTACCAAGTCGCGCAGACCGTCTTCGCCCAGATGCTGAAACAACGCCCATGCGCCGGCCAGGACATTGGCCGGGCGGCCACCATTCATCGTTGGCGCCTCAAAGGCACCGCACGGCCAGTCGTCATACCGATAGACGGAATGATCCCCCAAGTCCTGGTTCCTGAAGGTCAGGACGGACGTGCCCATCGGGCCATGGGTGTGCTTGTGGAGATCGGTTGATGCAGAACACAATCCGGGCAGCTTAAACGAAGCGTACTCAAAGCTTGGGTCGATGGAGTTTGCGATCTTCCCGATCGCCCCACCGACACAGGCATCGATATGATACCAAAGACCATGGCGGCGAGCGATGGCGTCGAAGCCCTCGAGATCGTCTGTCAAACCATAGCAGTATTCGGGCGCCGAACCCGCAATCATGATCGTGCGCGGTGTGACTAGCCGCTCGAGCTCCTCGGCCGTGCTACGATAATCAGCAGCAAGAGGAGCCTTGACCAGCTTGCAGCCAAAATATGCAGCAGCCTTGGGGAAGCTGAAGTGGATCGTGTGGGGCGCAATAAATTCGTAAGGCTTTTCAAATCGACCGCTTGCATCGGCCCAGCGCATAGCGGCGAAGACGGCCAGCATGTTACTTTCCGTTCCACCGATCGTGACAGCGCCATAACTGTCTTGCGGAGCATCGAGAAGATCTGCAACCTGACGAGTGAGGTCATCTTTGAACTTGATCTGGCTTTTCTGCCGATGAATGAAACCTTGACTGTCCCAGAAGAACATGTTCGCGGCTTGTAAGCAGGTTTGCTGATAAGCGGCCATTTCGCCAGGATTAGCAACGGCGCGAGGCGCTTGCGACCAGATCGAAAACTGGCCTTCGCGGATACCCACATCGTCATGATCGCCGCGCTGGACCTCTTCCAATTCGCGCAAGATCTCATTCTGTGGGCGTCCTGTATCGGGAAGGGATCGTGCAAATCTATTCATGGTATCGACCTTGAGCATAAGCCTCTAATTGATTGAGGGGATGGTGAGTTGATCGAGTAGAACATTCAGAAGTGTTCTATCGAACCGATCATGCTGTGAACAACCTGGGACCGGACTGGAGATTTCACAGTGTTGCATACCTTCAACTCCAACCATCTTGCCGCTTTAAACTATCGGCAAGTTCAGCAATTACGCGATAACACTCCAGCACCGAGGCAACCGAAGAGATCGGTTCTCGCTTCTCACGAATTGCAGCGACGAATTCGCGGTCCTGCAACTCAATGCCGTTCATGCTGACATCGACCCCGCTGACATCGATAGGCTCTTCACGCCCGTCCACGAGATCATCGTAGCGTGCGATATACGTCCCGGAGTCGCCGATATAGCGGAAGAAGGTACCCAGCGGACCGTCATTGTTGAACGACAGAGCTAGAGTCAGGATCTGGCCGCTCTCAGTCTTCATCTGGATCGACTGGTCCATGGCAATCCCCAGTTCGGGATGTCGCGGGCCTTGTAAAATATTCGCTTTAACAACCTTCGAGCCCGTCATGTATTGAAAGATATCAATGCTGTGTGCCGAGTGGTGCCACAACAGATGATCAGTCCAGCTACGAGGCTCGCCTTTTGCGTTCTTGTTCTCTCGGCGGAAAAAGAAGGTTTCGACATCCATTGACTGGATTGAAAACTCTCCTGCGGCGATCTTGTTTTTGATCCATTGGTGACTGGGATTGAAGCGCCGCGTGTGCCCAACCATACAGATCAGGCCAGTCTCATCTTGTTTTGCTGCCACTGCCTGCGCGTCCGTCCAGTTATCCGCAAGTGGAATTTCGATCTCGACGTGCTTTCCCGCCTCCATGCATTTGATCGCCTGTTCCGCATGCAAGTGTGTGGGCGTGCAAAGAATTACGGCATCGACATCGTCGCGCTCGAGAGACTCCGCGAGATCGACGCCAGAGTGCTTTGCGCCGTACTTCGCCGCAGCTGCCGCCGCTTGCTCGGTCGTGCCGCTCGTTATCGAGGTCACCTCGACGCCCTCGATTTTCATCAGCCCGTCTAGGTGCTTTTCACCAAAGGCTCCCGCTCCAGCGAGCGCTATGCGTATCATGCGTGAAGTCCTTCTCTCTCTCTCTCTCTCTCTCTCTCTTCAGGAAAGCCAAGTTCTGGCCGCCACCAGACGTCCTGCAAAAGGGGCGCGGCATGAAGGGGATCCCGAGAGTCGGCCCGGGTCTGATCGGGCTCAAGGGGTCTAAACCGCTTTCGGCTCCTCCCGATGTCAGATACGCTCGATTTAAGCTTGCCAATGGTGACAGGCATTACCCACTCCCCGTGGGTTCGAGCACCATATGCCCCAGAGCGGAATTGCTGACTGGGACGTGGTAATGTCTGTGCAAAGCTCGGGCTTCTTTACCCAAGGCTCCGCGCATGATCAGCCACATGACGAGCTCGATCCCCTCGCTACCTGCCTCGCGCAAATATTCGATATGCGGAATATACCGCAGCGCATCGGTGTCACCTTCGAGCCGGTCCAAGAAATGATTGTCCCACTCCTGATTGATCAGGCCGGCACGCGGTCCCTGCAACTGATGGCTCATGCCGCCCGTACCCCAGACGTGGACATCAAGCTTCTCGTCAAATGACGCCACGGCCCGCGCAATAGCCTGGCCCAGTGCCCAGCATCGGTTGCCCGAGGGAGGCGGATACGTAACTACATTTACCGCCAGCGGGATGACCCGGACGGGCCATTCGCTGCATTCGTTGCCAAACATCATGGTCAGCGGCACAGTAAGCCCGTGATCGACCTGCAAATCATTCATGATCGTCATGTCGAATTCATCGAGGATCAGGCTTTGTGCCAAATGCCAGGCAAGGTCAGGGTGGCCATGGACTTGCGGTATGGGGCGCTGACCGAACCCTTCATCGGCAATGTCGAAAGTCTCTGCACACCCGATCGCGAATGTAGGGATAACATTCATGTCGAAGGCGGATGCATGGTCGTTATAGACCAGCACAACGACATCAGGCCTGCCTTCGTCGGCAATCCATCTGCGTGTCCACTCAAATCCGTCAAAAGCGGGCTTGAATTGTGGATCCTGCGCTTTCCCATGGTCAGCGGCAAAGCCGAGAACCGGGATGTGGCTGGAAGCGATCCCATAAGTGATCCTAGCCATATCAGTGCTCGCTCTTTCTTGAGCGCATGCCATTAGGTGGACGCCCGCCAGCCCTCATCATCGCTTGATATTCTTCGACGCTCATCCCGGTCATCGTCGAAACCGCCTCAACGAAACTGAGACCATCGGTCGAAAATATTTTGGCGAGAAAATAGATGTTGCCTCCAAGTTCAAGCAACCGATTATAATCGCGGGCAAGAACTGCCTCTTTCTGCTCCTCGCTCATTGACCACTTGTCGAGGTAGACTCGCTCACCGGATTTGAAGAGTTCTCGGTTGCCAGCCTGCTTGAGGCTCATCGCAAACTGATTGAGATGGTAGCCTGAGCGAGCGCGCTGAGCGGTGTAGACGCGTGTCCCCGGGATATCGTCGAACTCCGCAAGGTAGGAGTGAATGTCCTTCGACGCGGTCATACGGTATTCCATTTGTAATCTAATGGAGCTTCGCGAAAGGCGAACCGGTCGAGGTGATCCTCGATAACGCTTCGCATTTCTTCGCTTTCGTCTGAGTCGATAGACGTAAGACGAATAGCGATCCCATTTTCGCGCGCCTCAAAGGTGGCATGAGTGGTCTGGGAAAACGGCACTTCGCCGAAACCATCAGCGTAGACTGCGTCGAACTTGTGCGCCCAATGCTTGATAAGCTGCTGTACGTAACGCGCGCTCTTCTCGCAGCTGGCATGTCCGGTGACGGTGACAGTCATAGCCAACCAACCTTCCGACCCGTCGCCAGACCAAGTGTCGATTTCAGAAAACTCACTTCAGATTTCGCGAAGCAGGCACCCTTCAACAATCCAAGCGCGCGAACTTGGTCTTTGGTGTCAAGAGAGTAGCCCGCGATGCTTCGATCGATCCCAAACGCTCCAAAACGTTGTCCGATAATCGAACGGTTTTTGAACCGCGCAACGTCTGCGAAGTCGGTTTCCCGGCTATCATAGACGAGAGCGATCGCTCCGGTGTAGCTGGATGCCGGCGCAGTCAAAGCGCTTCCACCACTGTTGGAGTAAGGCGCATGTAGGCTTCGGCATATTCGATGTTTCGAGCAGCTGTAATGCCAATGTTGCGCTTAGCCTGCACTCCGCGCTGGAGCGCCACGCGGGTGTAGTAATGCCAGAGATGCTCTTGGCCAGCCATACATTCAATGGCATTGCGCTTAGTCTCCCACACATCGGTGATGTCGAGGAAAGTGTTGGGTTCCCATCCGCATTGCTCTGTTTGATGAGGTTCGAATGCGTAGACCGGGGGCGCGCCTATGATTTTCTGTCCCGGATTGTGGCCTTCCGCCTGCGCAATAATCCTCGCCTCTTGCGCGACATGCATGGCAAGGGGGTGATCGAAATTATAGGGATCTTTGAGCGAGTGACTGAGTACAAAGGACGGCCGCAATGATCTGTAAAGATCGGCGAGCCGGAATAGAGTTTCATCATTGATCCGTAGAGGGTAATCGCCAATGTCCCAGAATTCGATGTCAGCGCCCAAAACATCGGCGGCGCGCTGAGCCTCTTCCTTGCGTGCAGCTTTCACTTTGTCGAGCGTCATGCCGTCAAGACGCCAGAGTTTTGCGGATTCGCCGCGCTCCCCGTAAGAAAGGCAGACGACTTTCATTGCCCACCCGCGGGCCACATGGCTTGCAATCGCGCCACCCGCACGCCAGACAAAGTCGGCAGAATGAGCGCTAACCACCAATCCGGATGATGCTGAAGTCACCTCAACGCGTCCCGCTTCCAAGAGATTTGTGATCCGCACAGAAATCAGAGCTCAATGACAGCTGAGGCCATTGCCTGCGCGCTATAGCTAGCCCAGACATTACGCTGCCGCCTTTTTACTTGAGACCGCCCTCGCAGCGGCACGCTGGAGCGTCACTGTCCCAGCAGTCATGACCGGCTGGATTCCCAATGAGATCAGCGTCGAGGCGACTTCCTCCATCTCTGCCGCGCGTCTTTCTCCATGTTGGGCCATGCGAGCCAAATTGTAGGCGGCACGATCAGACCAGTTACCTTGGCTGATGCTGGCATCTAAAGAAGAAAGCACTTCGTGCGTGACGCCAGCCGCCTCAGCAGCTGCCATCATTTCGCCAGTCAAGGCTTCAATCCCTTTAATCATGACGGAACGGACCATCTTTATCGCCGATGCGCGGCCCACCTGATCATCGATCACACGAATGTCCGCAAAATTCAGTGCGCTCAGCTCTCTCCGAGCATCTTCTGCCGCACTGCCAGACAGCAATAGGGGCACCTGCATGTGAGCTGGGATCACAGGGGCGAGAACCGCTGCATCCACGAAACGACCACCGCATTGCTCAATGATATGAGCGGACTTAATCTTTGTCTGAGGGGATATCGAGTTCATATCACACCAGATCGATCCAGGATTGATCAGCGGGGCGCTTTCGCGCACGATTTCAAGAGCGTTATCGGCCGTAACCAGCGACACAATCATGCGCGCTCCAGAAACAGCGGTCGCTAGATCGCTAGCTGTCGTCATCCCGGCCTGTGTCATGATGGTCAATCGAACTGGGTCGATGTCGTAAGCGCGCACCTTTTTCTGCCACCCTCCATGGATGGCAAATGTAGAGCCAGCTTCTCCACAGCCAATCAAAGCAAATCGGTCACTCATGAACGCACCAATGCCTCGTAAGGACCATGGCGCTCAAATGAATAGCTCGATACTGCAATAACTTTTTACGAAATCTGTTTTGCTGCCTCTTGCAATATGTCGAGCATTTTTCGCTGTGTCGGGGTGGGCCTCCAATCTCGGCGGGTCGTGATGCCGATTATCCGTTCGACGGGTTTCGGCGGTTCAAAATGCACATGCAAATCCGCCTCGATCTCAACTCGTAATTGATCAGACGACAGAAGGGTTAGCATATCGGTATCCAGCATCAGCTCTCGGATGGTGATAACCGAACCGCACTCGACGGCGACCTCCGGAACTTTTCCGAAACTCGACATCATCTCTTCCCAGTAAACTCGGAGCGGCGTGCCTGCCGGAGGAAGGACCCAAGGATATCGGCGAAGGTCGGAAGCAGACAGATCTTTGTTGCGGGCAAGAGGATGAGAGCTGCTGAGTATGATCTTCGGCCGGTCACAAAAAACTGGCGCTTGTATGAGGTCTTCGAACTCGCCTTCCTTCCTCAAGGCGCCAAGCAGAAAGTCGATCTCGCCATGGCGCAAAGGTCCGGAAAGTTCAGCGTGGCTTCCCTCAATCACAGCCACCTCCACTTCGGGCTGGACTTTAAGGAAGGCGATGATTGCCTGAGGCAGCCAGCGAGCGCGACACAGCGGCATAGCTCCAATCACAATCCTCCCGCTCGCTTTCCCGAGCCAGTCGGAGACTTCAGCGAAGCCGCTTCGAAGTTCTGCCATCGCAAGGCCAAAGCTTCGCGCCCGAGCCTCCCCCTTCGCCGTGAGAGCAAGGTGCCGGCCTCGTCGCTCAACCAAACGCTCGTCGAGAGCCAACGACAGATCGGCAACCGCTCGATGAAGTGAAGCGGGGGCGACACCAAGGGATTTCGCGGCCTCGGAATAACCGCCTTTCCTCGAAAGAGCCAAGAAGGCTCGAGCCTGTGTGGCCGTCACTCGGGGCGAGCCGATCAGTTCCAGCGCTTTCGCAGCACGAGGTGCCAATAACCGACCTGCCTCTGTTGGACACATACCATCGGGGTGACGATCAAACAGTCGACAATTTAGTGTTCGTTCGAGGCGCGCAATAGCTTGGGTTAAGGCAGACTGAGTGAGGGCAATTTCATGAGCGGCAGCGGTAACAGTCCCATGTCGCACAGTCGCAGCGAAAGCCGCCAGATGACGGATATTCGGGAAAGCTATATTCATGATCGAGACTTAGCAAAATTTTATGCACGCAGAAAGCTTCCCATTGGCCCGTATTCGTCCAGATCGTCATGTTTCGCAGGAAGGAGGGCGCGATGGGTCTTGTGCGGCGGCATATCGAACGCGCAATGCTGGACACGGTAGACGGGTTGGCGCGTTGCGGCGTTGCCACAGTTCACGAGGCGCAGGGTCGTCGAGGACTAATGGCGAGCTACATGCGGCCCATTTACGCGCGCGCCCGCGTCGCCGGAAGCGCCGTGACTATCTCCGCCCCGCCGGGCGACAATTGGATGGTGCATGTCGCCATCGAGCAATTGACCGAAGGCGACATTCTTGTTCTTGCCCCCACCTCACCCTGCAATGATGGCTATTTTGGAGACTTGCTGGCGACAAGCGCGCAAGCACGCGGATGTCGCGGACTAGTCATCGATGCGGGCGTTCGCGATGTGCGCGATCTGGAAGATATGCAATTTCCGGTGTGGTCAAAGTCGGTCTCGGCGCAGGGAACCGTCAAGAATACGCTCGGCAGCGTCAACGTGCCAATTGTGTGCGCAGGCGCTCATGTTGATCCCGGCGATATCATCGTCGCAGACGACGATGGTGTGTGTGTCGTCAAGCGCACTGAAGCGGCAGATGTGCTCAAGAGCGCTCAAGCCCGTGAGGCTAAAGAGCTAGAAAAACGCCAGCGGCTGGCATCAGGCGAGCTCGGCCTTGACATTTACGATATGCGCGAGCGGCTGAATGCCAAAGGGCTAGATTACATATGAAATCCGCACCGGTCATGTGGATGCGCGGGGGGACGTCCAAAGGCGGATTCTTCCTGGCGGAAGATTTACCCGGCGATACGACCGAACGAGATGACTTTTTGCTTCGTGTTATGGGAAGCCCTGATCCTCGGCAAATCGATGGAATGGGCGGTGCTGATCCACTGACGAGCAAAGTGGCCGTAGTGCGCCGGTCAGCGCGCGAAGGCATCGATGTCGACTACCTCTTTCTGCAAGTGTCCGTGGACGAAGCGCGGGTTTCTGACCAACAGAACTGTGGGAACCTATTGGCAGCTGTTGCGCCCTTCGCCATTGAGCGCGCTCTCGCTGTGCCAGAGGATGTCGAAACCAGAGTCACTATTTACTCGGAAAATACCGGACAAGTCGCAGTCGCGACGGTCAAAACGCCCGATAGCGAAATTTCCTACCACGGCGATACATCTATAGACGGCGTGCCTGGTACGCACGCTCCCATTTCGCTTGAGTTTTGCGATACGGCAGGATCGAGCTGCGGTGCCCTCCTCCCGACAGGCAATCATATCGATCAGATAGAGGGCGTGGCTTGCACGCTCATAGACAATGGAATGCCTTGCGTGGTGCTTCGCGCAGCGGATGTCGGCGCGACCGGCTATGAGGACCGAGCCGAACTCGAAAGCGAACATTACGAAGCGGTTCGCCGGCGAGTGGAGGCGATCAGACGTGCTGCAGGTCCGCTCATGAATCTTGGTAATGTAGCCGAGAAGACAGTACCCAAGATGGCGCTGATCTCGCCTCCTCGCAATGGTGGCGCCATCACGACGCGGGTCTTTATTCCGCATCGAGCGCATGCCTCGATCGGAGTGCTGGGAGCTGTATCGGTCGCAACCGCCTGCCTTCTCCAAGGATCTACAGCAGCTGCTGCAGCAAACATTCCGACCGGCCGGGTCAAGGTCCTCAGCATCGAACATCCTAGCGGCGCAACAGATTGCTTCCTCGAAACTGATAAGGCGGGCGAGGTTGTGTCGGCAGCATTATTGCGCACAGCACGTAAGCTTTTGGATGGAACAGTGTATGTCTGATCGATCGGTCAGTTGGCATAAGGCGCCTTCGCGTCCACACTTTGTGCCACCAAAGGGAGCGGTCGACGCGCACTGTCATGTCTTTGGCCCAATGGCCCAATTTCCATTCAGCCCTAAAACAAAATATCTTCCAGCGGATGCCGGGCCAGATCAGCTGTTCGCGCTGCGCAAACACCTGGGCTTTTCCAAGAGTGTAATAGTTCAGGCGAGCTGCCACGGAACCAACAACTCCGCCACGTTGCATGCTATCTCCCGATCCGACGGGACTGCACGGGGTGTTGCAGTTGTTGATCCAGATATCGACGAGATACAACTTGCAGCGTTACACGACGGTGGCATCCGCGCAGTTCGCTTCAACTTTCTCAAGCGTCTTGTCGATCAAACGCCAAGCGAACGTCTTCTCGATGTCTCTCGCCGCCTGCCTACTGGATGGCACGTAGTTATCTATTCCGAGGCCGATAATCTGGAACGGATGCGTTCTTTCATCGACGCAGTCCCGGTGCCAGTGGTCATTGACCATATGGGGCGGCCCGATGTGTCTGCAGGGTACCATGGTGCGGAAATGCGCGCCTTCTGCGATGTTCTCGAAAGCAGACCAGATATCTACTTCAAGGCAACCTGCCCGGACCGTCTTGATGCAAAGAGCAAAGGCGGTGGAGGCGATCCATGGGATGCGTTTGCCGATGCGGTCGGCCCTCTCGTCGCCGATTATCCGGACCGATGTCTATGGGGAACGGACTGGCCCCATCCCAATATGCATGATGAGGTTCCCGATGACGGTCATCTGGTCGACATGATACCGCGGATCGCTCCGACGATTGAGCTGCAGCGCAAGCTCCTGATCGATAATCCCGAGGCCCTTTATTGGCAGGATGCCGCTGGCTGCTCAAATAAGGATGGAAAACACCGACATGATTTTTGAGAGACTGAATCCCATCACACGCGAAGTGGCGTCGAGCGCCGAGGCTATGCAGGCTGCTGCCATGCCAGCGGTTGCAGAAAGGGCTCAGCAAGCCTTTGAAAGATGGTCGCAAATGGGCCCTAATGCGCGGCGTAGTGTGCTTATGCAGGCGGCGGCTGCGCTGGAAGCCCGAAAGGCTCTGTTTCTTGACGCTATGATGGGAGAAATCGGTGCCACGGAAGCTTGGGCTGCGTTCAATCTCGGGCTCGCAGCCTCGATGGTGCGCGAGGCGGCTGCAATGACGACCCAGATCGGCGGCGAAGTCATCCCGTCGGACAAGCCGGGTTGCGTGGCAATGGCCGTGCGCGAGCCGATGGGAGTCGTACTCGGCATCGCGCCATGGAATGCACCGATCATTCTTGGTGTACGCGCGGTTGCGGTCCCGCTTGCCTGTGGGAACAGCGTAATCCTGAAAGCCAGCGAGCAATGCCCCGAGACCCACAAACTCATTGTTGATGCGTTTGCCGAGGCGGATTTCCCTGAAGGGACGGTGAACATCGTGACCAACGCGCCCGAAGATGCGGGCGACGTGGTAGGCGCATTGATCGATGCACCAGAAGTCCGCTGCATCAACTTTACCGGTTCGACAAAAGTTGGTCGGATCATTGCCAAACGCGCTGCTGAGCATCTGAAACCCTGCCTTTTGGAACTGGGAGGAAAGGCACCTCTTATTGTCCTTAAAGACGCCGACTTGGACGAGGCGGTTAAAGCGGCCGCCTTCGGCGCTTTCATGAACCAGGGTCAGATTTGCATGTCGACCGAAAGGATAATCGTCGTCGATGCCATCGCTGACGCGTTTGCAGATAGACTCAGGTCCAAGGTGGCGGCGATGAAGGCCGGCGATCCGCGCAAAGGCAGTGCGCCCCTTGGCGCTGTCGTCGATGTAAAAACGGTCGAGCATTGCCATCTCCTGATCGACGATGCGGTCGCCAACGGTGCAGTCTTGCTGGTCGGAGGCGAAACCAAGCACGATGTTGTTATGCCCCCCCATTTGCTTGATCGGGTGACGCCGAAGATGAAGCTCTTTCGCGACGAGAGCTTTGGCCCGGTTGTCGGTGTCGTGCGCGCACAGGATGAAGAACACGCCATCGAGCTGGCAAACGATACCGAATATGGCCTTTCAGCGGCGGTATTCACACGTGATACCGCGCGCGGCTTTATAGTCTCGCGACGAATAAGGTCTGGGATCTGCCACATCAATGGACCCACGGTCCATGACGAAGCCCAAATGCCGTTCGGTGGCACCAAAGCGTCTGGTTACGGGCGCTTTGGCGGCAAAGCCGGCATCGCCTCCTTTACCGAGCTACGCTGGATCACACTCGAAACCGAGCCAGGGCATTACCCCATCTGATGCCGAACAACTTGGCAGCATACTCGCAGAATATTCATCGGAAGGATTAAATATGAGATATCTTGCTACAGCTTGCTTCCTATTGTGGATTTCTCAGCCAGCCTCCGCATCGTCTGAGCAATGCGAAATCCCAACCGGATCGAATGAGATACTCCAGCAGGTGCAACAGGCGGCGTCCATGTTGCCTAAAAGACTGGACACGCTTGCTCCCAACGCGAATCTGACTGTCGATTGGCGCGCCGCAGACGGAGCAGTCGTGCTGACAAACAGGATCGGCGACCAGTATACCGTCACTCTGGCCGATAATCGCGTAGCGAAGATCGAAGCTGCAGCTGTGCCCGCTGGCGGACTTGCGGACGAGATCGACGGGGCGCCCTCCTCCGTGAGTCCGAATGGACGCCATGCGATCAGGGTCGAAGACTATAATCTGGTTGCCTTCGATGCCGAGACAGCAAAAGAGCATCTGCTTACCAAAGATGGGCGCGAAGATCTCGCATATGGTTGGTCGGTGTTCATGGGAGACGGCTGGATCGCTAGTCGTTTGGCCGGCGATCGAAACCCTCCGGTTGGTCAGTGGTCTCCGGACGGAAGGTATTTTGCCACCATGCGCGTGGATAGGCGCGGATTGCGAGATTGGCCGGTCGTGCTTGCTGGCCAGGAAGTCAACGGCCACCGCTTGCCCGAACTTGAAATCAACAAGATCGCGCTGCCCGGCGATGAACGAATTGCGTCAGGCAAACTTGTAATCGTCGACACTGAAACGTGGGCTGTTCGCGAAACCGATGTGCCCCCTATGCCTCTCACGCACAGCCCGGAACCAGTGTTTGGCGCTGGATTGCAATGGTCGCAAGATGGGGGAACAATCATCGCGATAGTTGAGTCCCGTGATTTCAAGACGTTGGACTATTGGAGGGTTAGCGCAGCTACCGGAACCGCGCGCAAAATCTATTCTGACAACTATGAGAAGCCATTCAGAGGATTCGTCGGATTAGGATCGCTTTATACAATACTTGGTGCAGGCGAGCAGCTCATCCTCTACTCCGAAAGAGGCGGCGGTCGGGGACATTTCTTCTTGCACGATGGGTTTACAGGAGAGCCGATCCGTCAGCTAACCAAGGGTGATTGGTCCGTAGTACCGAGAGCCTTGGACGCATCGAATTTCGATCCATCGACCAGGCAATTCTACTTCTCAGCCGTAGGTCGCGAAGCGAATAGCGATCCCTATTATCGCAAATATTATCGAGTAAATGTGGACACGGGAGATATTGAACTCCTGACACCGGAAAAGACAGACCATGAGATTAGCCTGTCGGTAGAGAACGGTGTGTTCATCGATCAGCTTTCTACAGTCGACGGTGGCACGACGACCGTCTTGCGCAGACTCGATGGCACGATGATTACGACGATCGCCAAGACTGATCTTCGAAGGTTGAAGGAAGAGGGTTGGATCGCGCCGCAGCGGGTCGAACTGCTCGCAGCGGATGGCGTCACTCCCGTTTGGGGGACGCTCATTCTTCCGACCGAACGAAATGAGGATAATTGCCTGCCAATTCTAGATTCGGTTTACGCGGGCCCTCAAGCCCTCATCGCTCCGGTACGTTTTCTCCACAAAGATTGGATGTACGCTCAGGCGACCGCGCAAATGGGATTTGCAGTCTTGAGGCTGGATTCTCGTGGGACTCCTTTGCGTGATCCTGCTTTCCGTGATGCGACTTTCGGTCGTAATTTTGCCTCACGCGTCGTTGCCGACGATCATGCAGCTGCAATACGCCAGCTTGCCGATCGGTTCTCAACTATCGATCCAGATCGCGTCGGAATTTACGGGAACAGTTGGGGCGGCTATTATGCTGCTCGAATGATGGCACAGCAGCCGGAGACCTTTAAAGTTGGCGTGGCGGCGGCAGGAAGCCATGACAATTACCTATATCCGTTCGAGCATGATCGCTGGTTCGGACTACGCTCGGACTTATCCGACACGTACGATCTTCAGTCCAATCTGAAACACGCTGCCGACATTCAAGGGCAGCTGTTGCTACTGCATGGCACCAATGACGGCGACGTTCATTATCTAAGTTCGATTATGATGGCCGGGGCCCTCGCTGAAAAGAATGTGCCTTTCGAGATGTTGATCCTACCAGATCGCGCGCATAGCGGCATAACCGACGATCCATATGTTATTCTCAAGACTTGGGATTTTTTTGCGCGTGGACTCCAAGGTCGCTCGATACCGATGCGTGACGTGAAGTTTGATGAGTGGAAGACAGGGAACTGGTGGGAATAGCATCCGGGGTAGCCCCGCTCGACGACCGCCAGGTGTCTCTTGGAAAGGCAGTGCTTTTTTCGTCCTTCAAGATTGAGTGGACGCGAGAGTTCTGCCGCGACGCCGCTGCGCAAGATAATTTCCACACACCAGGGGCAGCACTGACAATTTATAAGCGATAAAATAACTTGCATTCGCCAAAATTGCGCGGTAGCCATCTTATTGGCTATAAATTGGCCGGTTGCAGACGGATGAACCGACAAGATGCTTTGAGCGAGTGTCGGGGAGCCGACAGGGGACCTGCGACCAGACGGCCTTACTGGGGAGGGACCAATGGCTTTCAAAGATCGTATCGGCAGCAAAGAAGTTTTTGCATATTCTGTCTCGTCATTGGCGTTGGCCGCAGCAGTGCCGGTGCACGCCCAGGTTGCGACCGACGAAACCTCTGTTGAGACAGCGGCTCAACTCGACACACAAGACGACACTGAGTCCGATGACGGTGTCATCGTGGTGACTGCTCAAAGAAGGGAACAGTCGCTTCTTGAAGTTCCGGTGTCGATCACTGCCATTTCGTCGCAAGACATTCAAAATTACCAGATCGATAGCGTGGAAGACTATGCTGCGATCGCCCCGAACGTAGGCTTCATCGACAGCGGGAATGCGCTCAACCGTCAAATCAGTCTGAGAGGCGTTTCCAATTTCGGCGGGACCGTCGCGCCAGTCGCGATTTACGTGGATGAGTTCAACATCACGGGCGCAGACTTCGGTGCTGCGTTCGATATTGATCTTCTCGATATCGAACGAATTGAAGTTTTGCGAGGCCCTCAAGGGACACTGTTCGGTCGTAATGTGTCTGGGGGCCTTATCAGCATAACGACAGTCAAGCCGGATCAGGATTTCTCGGTCAATGTTGAAGGCGAGTATGCCAGTTTCGACGAGTATCTGCTGAAGGGCGGCATCAATGTTCCACTGGGTGACGTTGCTGCAGCAAGAGTGACGGCTTTTTACAGAGCGAGCGACGGTTTTATCGATAACCTTGGACCATCTGATGATACCAATGATCGTGAAACCTTCGGTATTAGAGGTGCGCTCCGGCTCACACCGAATGATCGAGCGACAATCGATGTCGCTGTGACATATGTCGATTACGAACAGGGCTTGGACGACCAAATACCAACCGGAATATTGTCTGCTTTTCTGGCAGCGAACGGCTTTCCTGTTGACCCATTCGGCGCCTATGACGAAGTTGGTTTCTTCCCGGAAAACGACAATTTCGTTCTGACCAATGATCCAAACAGTGCTGAGAGAGAAACACTCATGGTCACTGCGAAGGCGGAATATGAGTTCGATACCGTAGCGGCCATCATCAACTTTGGCTTTCTCGACCTTGACTCGAATCAAATCTCGGATGCTGACTTCACGCCTTCAAGTTTCTTCACATTCCCGGAGGAATCGAGCGTAGGCGACACTTGGAGTATTGAGCCTCGCCTGCAATCGATTGGTGGCGAGAACTTCGACTGGGTCTTCGGCGGGATCTATGCACGCGACGATATCACCGGGGTGGCTCAGACCCTTCTCCAAGAAGACTTGTTGGTTGGTCTATTCGGTTTACCGCCGGGCACACCCGAATTTCTAACAGAAGACTCCAGCACTCGGACGCAAGTCGAAACACTGTCAGTCTTTGGGGATGTTACTTGGCATGCGAGCGAGAGCTTGGACTTGTCATTTGGGCTTCGCTACTCGAACGATGAAGTCACTGAGTCTTTCATTGAGAACCCCGTTTTCGATGTCTTCCAAGGCATACTCCTGCCAGGAAGCTTCGCAGAGGGAACCGCGACATTCGATACAATATCCGGTCGCTTTTCCGCGCTCTACCGAGCTAGCGACGACATCAATCTGTACGCTACGATTTCTCGAGGTGTCCGGCCCGGGGGCTTCAATGTCGAAGCAGTGTCTACACCAGATCTGCCGGATAGCTACGGATCCGAAACCACTTGGAATTACGAAGCGGGTGTAAAGGGTACAGCATTTCAAGGTGACTTGATTTTTTCTCTTTCAGGCTATGTGATCGACTGGACCGACCTGCAAGACGATAGTGTCTTCTTTCCTCCCGGAACGGTCGATGGTTTTGTTATCACCACAGCGGCTGGTGGGGCGACAAGCTATGGTATCGAAGCTGAGTTTTCTGCAACGCCAATCGATGGTCTCCGCATCAACGGAGGGTTTGGTTTGCAAGAGGCCGAATTCGATGAGTTTGACACAATTGATCTGGCCGGCAATCCAGTAGACGCCTCAGGTAATGCCTTGCCGTTAGCCTCCGACTTCACCGGCAATATCGCGCTTCAGTATAATCATGCGCTCAATGATGAGTTAGAAGCTTTCGGGCGAGTCGAAGGCGCTTATCGATCAAGCTTCTTCGAATCCTCCCTCAACGATGTTGAACTCGGCGACCGAGTGGATGGGTATGAAACCGTAAACGTACGACTTGGGCTTGAAGGCGAGAATTGGCGGGCAAGCGTGTTTGGAGAAAACCTTACGAACAATCGCGTCTTGACGGGTTCTGTTTCTGGCACGGCGGGCTTGGCAGGCGTTTTGGCAACAATACGTCCAAGACGGTTCGGGGTGCGGCTAAGCTATACGTTCGAGTGACGCGCGGACCGCGCATCAAACTCAAGGGTTGAGGAGACCGCGACCACCAATCGAGACAGAGTGATGGATGCCGCCGACGAAACCAAGCAGGAAGCTCAAAAGGAACATTAGTTATGAAAGGTGCAGTCGTCTCCGACCTCGACTGGATCGAGGGTGAAGTAAGCAGAGTACCATATCGGCTGTATTCCGATGACGCGGTCTATGCGCGCGAGCTCGAGCGCCTCTTTTACGGCAAGCATTGGAATTATGTCGGACTCGAGGCCGAACTACCCGAACCCAAAAGCTACAAGACCACCTTCATTGGTGAGCGCTCAGTCATTGTCACGCGCGATCGACGCGGAGACATCCACGTCGTCGAAAATCATTGCGCTCATCGGGGCGTACGGTTTTGCAAAAAGAAGTTCGGCAAGGCGATCAACCTTGTGTGCCCCTACCACCAGTGGAGCTACTCGCTTGATGGCAAATTGCTTGGCGTGCCGTTCAAGAATGGCGTGAAAGGCAACGGCGGAATGCCCGACGATTTCAAGTTGGAAGAGCACAGCCTCAACCGACTTAAGGTCCATGTGCGCAATGGGGCGATCTTCGCAAGCTTCGATCATGATGTTGAGCCGTTTGAAGAGTATCTGGGTTCGGAGGTCCTCGGCTATTTTGACCGTGTATTCGACGGCAAGAAGCTCAAGATTCTAGGCTATTCCCGTCAACGAATTCCCGGCAACTGGAAACTGATGATGGAGAACATCAAGGATGGCTATCATCCGGGTCTGCTGCACACTTGGTTTGTGACTTTCGGCCTCTGGCGTGCCGACCAAACCAGCCGCATGGTGATGGATGCGAAGAAGCGCCATGCCTGCATGGTTTCAGCACGCAATGAGGGTGGGGATGGCGAGGTGACATCCGGCGTCACAAGCTTCAAAAAGGGGATGGAGCTTAACGATCCGCGTCTGCTTGATGTTGAGCCCGAAGCTTGGTGGAACGGCCCAACAGTGGTGATGATGACGCTGTTTCCGAGCGTCATCATCCAGCAACAAGTGAATTCCTTGTCGACCCGTCACATCATCCCGCGCGGGGCAGGCGCGTTCGATTTCGTCTGGACGCATTTTGGTTTCGAAGATGACGATGACGCTATGACCGAGCGGCGTCTGCGCCAGGCAAATCTCTTCGGCCCGGCAGGCTTCGTTTCCGCAGATGATGGCGAGGTGATCGAGTTTGCGCAGCAAGGCCTTTCGACCGACCATTGGGATGCAACGATCTCTCAGCTCGACGGAAAGCAGACCGAAAACACCGAACATATGGTCACCGAATGCCTGATCCGCGGAATGTATCAGTATTATCGAGAGGTCATGGACCTGTGATCGATACTGAAACCCGTTTCGCCGTTGCAGACCTGTATTCTGACTATGCTGCGGCACTCGACGAACAGCGCTATCAGGATTGGCTCGATCTCTTCACCGAAGACTGCCGCTACACCGTACAGCCGCGCGAGAATTTCGATGCTGGACTGCCGCTCGCGACGCTCCGTTTGGAAAGCAGGGCGATGCTGAAGGATCGCGTTCATGGGGTCACCGAAACACTTTATCACGCACCTTATTACCAGCGACATATCATCGGTGGACCGCGATTGCGCGAACGCGATGGCTCGATTGAAGTCGAAGCCAACTACATCGTAGTGCGGACCCATAGCGACCAACCCTCGGACATATTGAGTACGGGGCGATACATCGACAAACTGTTTGTTGACGCAGGTTCTTTGCTCTTTGCGCAGAAATTGTGCGTGTTCGATACCGAACTCATTCCCAACTCCCTCATCTACCCAATTTAGTGGCACCCGCCCTTAGCAATACAGCTGATTGTAGCATTCCTCTCGTGGGCCTGCCCGGTCGTGTTTCACAGTTTTTGGAGGCCGGCGATTACTCTTATCACTCTGGTGCTTGGCAGCCTTCGTATGCGTGAAGACGTGACCAGCAGAACGCTCCTTCGAACTGCCGCCGCCGTTATAGCTGCGATGACAGCGTCCAATATCCAAAGGAGCAATCATGGCTGACAATATAGTCCAGGCGAGAGACGCTTATTACGAACGTCTGAAGCCACATTCTCTCGCTCCTTTGTGGACGGTGTTGGATGCACTCGTCACGGAAACACCCGCTTCAACGGCAGCCCCATTTGCTTGGAGCTTTAGCGAAATCCGCCCAATGTTGATGGAGGCGGGCGATCTGATTTCGGCTGAAGAGGCGGTACGCCGCGTCTTGATCCTTGAAAATCCGGCAATGCCGGGAAAGGCGAGCATCACGCGCACTCTCTATGCTGGCTTGCAGCTAATTCTGCCGGGTGAGATCGCCCCCTGCCACCGTCACAGCCAGTCGGCGCTGCGCTTTGTGCTGGAAGGAGAAGGTGCTTACACAGCGGTCGATGGCGAACAAGCGCTAATGCGGCCATTTGATCTTGTGCTGACACCTAACGGACGTTGGCATGATCATGCCAATGAAAGCAGTCAACCGATGATCTGGCTGGACGGTCTCGATATCCCATTGGTTAGAGCACTTGATGCGTCCTTCGCGGAAAGCCTCTCCAGTGGCGCTCAGCACCCTACTCTCCTCTCGCCAGGTGACTGCCAAGCGCGATGGGGGGCAAACCTCAAGCCAGCTACAGGGGCCGCCGCCGACTCTCCCAAAGCCCCGCTTTTTCATTATCCATACGAAAAATGGCGCGCAGCGCTTGCCACGATATCAAGCAACAGCCCACTCGATCAGTGCAACGGCACCATCATGGAATTTTCCAACCCACTCGATGGTGGGCCGGTAATGCCAACGATATCGGCTTTCTGCCAGAAACTCCCAGCAGGCTTCAACGGGAAACCACAACGGTCGACCGATGGCATCATCTATGTGGGCGTAGAAGGAGAGGGGCGCGTGCTGATCGACGGCGAGGAGTTCTTTATAGGACCTCGCGACGTTGTGGTCGCTCCGGCCTGGAGCGAACGGACGCTGCACGCGGCGAGCGAACTGACCCTCTTCAGCTTTTCTGACAAAGCGACGCAGCAAAAGCTGGGCCTCTGGAGAGAACAGCAAAGAGAAGTCGACGATTGCCCCCAGTCAAGTTGAGCACGCGCAATCGGGACAGGACAGCCATGCGCAAGTTTTTTAGCTGAAAAACGCAAATGCTACATCCGGTGCAGTTCAATCGCCATCTCTGGCTGCCATAGCGGATTAGAACAAGATGTCAGTTCGCAAGATTAATTTATATACTATCAATTTCGATGATCATGTGGCAAGTCATTCACACATGAGGGCACGATGTTCGCGAGCTGGGATCGTCAACTCCAACGAAGGGCTCGTCAAGCTAGACGGAAAGGGCGATATCTAATGACCATTGAAGAGCAAGGTAGATCGACGATCGCCGTATGGGCTGGCGAGGAAGCGCCCCTTGCGTTCGGGGCCGCGCAGGTACCCATCGTACAGAGCGCGCCCTTTGCCTATCAAGACATGGATAGCTGGGCAGCGGTAGCTTTGGGAGAAGCCGAAGGGCACATCTACAGCCGCAACACAAATCCAACTGTCGCTGTATTCGAGGAAAAGTGCCGTCTTCTTGAGGGAGGACAGAAAGCAATCGCATTCGCCAGTGGCATGGCGGCAATTTCCAACGCACTCTTCACTCATTTGTCACCGGGCGATCGGGTGGTTTCAATCAAAGACAGCTATGGCGGTACAAGCCGCGTGTTTCTCGACCATTTGCCACGCATGGGCATTGAGGTCGATCTGGTTGAGACCAATGATGGCGATGCAATCGATGCTGCAATCAGTAAGGGTTGCAAAATCGTCTATCTGGAAACACCAACAAATCCCACGCTGAAGATCATCGACCTTTCGCGCGCCATCAAATCGGCCAAGGCGCAAGGTGCGATCACGATCGTGGACAACACCTTCGCAACGCCAATCAACCAAAACCCGATCGCTCTGGGTGCCGACTTGGTTGTCCATTCGGCCACAAAATACTTGGGCGGTCACGATGATGCCATGGGCGGTATCTTGATCGGGCAGCAAGACTTGGTGCAATCTGTCTATGAGTACCGCGAAATCTGTGGTGCCGTCCTTTCGGCATTCTCGGCATACCTGCTCCTTAGAGGCATGAAAACCTTGGATCTTCGGGTAAAGAAGCAGAATGATACCGCGATGGCTGTGGCGAAATATCTAAACGCACATCCCAAGGTTTCACAGGTTTTCTATCCAGGTCTGCAAAGTCACGACAAGCACGATATTGCAAAGTCTCAGATGCATGGTTTCGGAGGAATGCTGAGCTTCTCGATTGATGGTGATTTCGAAGCGTTGAAGAAATTCATCACCAACTTGGATTACGTACACCGTGCCGCCAGCCTGGGATCAGTGAACACGCTGATCGGCCCACCTTCGGTCACGAGCCATGTCGAGTGCACTCCGGAACAAAGAGCAGCACTGGGTATCCCAGAAACCCTTCTGCGCTACTCGTGTGGGATCGAAGACGCTGATGATTTGATTGCGCAATTAGAAAGCGCATTACAGATGATCTAAAGCCACAAAGTCTTACCATACGAACTTCGCTTCAAAAACTTCGCGCTATGCTGAATGTCCGCGGCAGTTTTGATAGCATTTGCAGTCCAGCCAGGCCGCGCGACCATTCGCTTGATGATCCAAGTGATGGTCACGTTTGCATCAGCGGACATCGTAACGAGCAAGCGAGCTTGCTGTCCAATGCTTCACGAGCCGATGGCTTGCAGTAGTTTCGCCTGTCTCGCGTCATGCTGTGTGTCGCGATCTTTAGGATCACAAATATGGATTCGACCTCCAAGCTGCCCAAAGTGTCATCCGATCAGGAGACCCTTTGCATCCATCTCGAAAACATCGAGCGCCGCCTTCGCTGGCTCAGCTCATGGATGATCCACAACGCCAATAATATCCGCGAGAAGACCGATGGTCTGAAGGTTGGCGGTCATCAGGCAAGCTGTTCATCTATGACAGCGATCATGTCTGCGCTCTATTTCCATGCGTTGCGACCTCAGGACAAAGTTGCGGTCAAACCGCATGCGGGCCCCGTGCTCCACGCAATCCACTATCTTTTGGGCGAACAGACCCAAGAGAGAATGGAGCGCTTTCGTGGTCTTGGTGGGGTTCAAAGCTATCCTTCAAGGACGAAGGACGCCATCCCTGTCGACTTCTCAACCGGTTCGGTGGGCTTAGGAGTGGCGATAACCGCATTTTCGTCATTGGTTCAGGATTACTTGATCGCACACGGCGAGTTGAAGGAGGAGCAGGCCGGACGGATGATCGCACTTATGGGCGATGCCGAATTGGACGAAGGCAATATCTACGAATGTCTGATCGAGGCTTACAAGCACGACATCCGTAATTGCTGGTGGATCGTCGATTACAATCGCCAGTCTCTCGATGCGACCACCGCCGATCGAATGTTCCGCAGATTTGACGATATATTCGAGACCTGTGGTTGGCGCGTGGTCACGCTCAAATATGGCAAATTACAGCGCGCTGCCTTCAAGAAGCCGGGCGGCAAGGCGTTGCAAGGTTGGATCGAGAGCTGTCCCAACGCCGATTTTGCCGCTCTCACCTATCTCGGCGGTGAAGCGTGGCGAGAACGGCTGTTAAAGGACATTGGCGGCAAGCGCGGTGTCAACGCACTGCTGGCAGATTTCGATGATCAACAGTTGGCGACCCTCATGACCAATCTTGGAGGACATTGCATCGAAACACTTGTCGACGCGTTCGAGGGTATGGACGATGACCGCCCAACCTTGATGATAGCGTACACTGTCAAAGGCTATGGACTGCCGCTCGCCGGACACAAAGACAACCATTCTGGCATGATGAATGCTGGGCAGATTGAGAGTTTGCGAGATGCCATGGGTATCGCCGAAGGGGCGGAGTGGGACAAGTGGGGCGGTTTGGGAGACAACGCAGCTACAGCGCTCGACGCTTTCGTCGCGGAAAGCCCAATCGCTCGAAAGCAGCGCGAAGCGAAAGCGCCAATTGTACCTGTTCCGAACGACCTGTCTGATATCGGCAAGTCGCACATTTCAACGCAGGCGGCGTTTGGCTCAATTCTGCACGAACTGTCAAAATCCAGCGATCCACTGGCTGATCGTATCGTAACAACCGCTCCCGATGTAACGCAGACCACCAATTTGGGAGCCTTCGTCAATCAGCGGGGCCTGTTTCGCCGACAAGAATTGGCCGATGTATTTCAGACTGCGAGAATTCCATCCGCTCAAAAATGGGCAGGGAGCGATGCCGGACAGCATATCGAATTGGGCATCGCCGAGCACAATTTCTTTCTCATGCTCGCATCGCTTGGACTCTCGGCTGAACACTTCGGCACTCGGCTCATTCCCGTGGGAACGGTCTACGATCCTTTCATCGCGCGGGGCCTCGATGCGCTCAATTACGGTTGCTATCAGGATTCTCGGTTCTTGCTGGTCGGCACGCCTTCGGGGATTACACTGGCAGGTGAAGGCGGCGCGCACCAATCGATCAACACTCCGCTGATCGGCATGGGCCAACCAAACCTTGAGAGCTTCGAGCCCGCGTATGCTGATGAGCTCGCACTCACAATGCGCTGGGCTTTCGATCATCTACAGCAGCCTAATGGCAGCTCGGTCTATCTCCGGCTTACCACCCGCTCAATCCAACAGGTGGAGCGCGTGAATGCCGACTGGGAAACTGATGCGATCAAAGGTGCCTATTGGTTGCGGGAACCCGGCAAAGATGCGCGAGCCGCGATCGTATATTGTGGCTCTGTTGCGCCTGAAGCGCTCGATGCCTGGGGGCGACTAAGCGATGATATCCCGGGCCTCGGTCTTTTGGCAGTAACTTCGCCAGACCGATTGCACCGAAATTGGTCGGCGCGCCACGCCGCTCGCTGGACGGAGTCAGGAAGAAAGGGAGACAACCCGCTAAGCCATATCGAATGCTTACTGGCACGGCTATCGCCTTCGGCTGGTCTCGTTACGGTGTTGGACGGATCCCCCGCTACGCTCTCATGGATCGGCGGCGTGCGCGGGCATCGTGTCAGTCCGCTTGGCACTGACCGCTTTGGTCAGACAGGCGATCTACCGGACTTATATCGAACCTATCGGCTCGACCGGGAGGCGATTATCGACGCTGCGGCCGAGCTCTTCCTGGGGGAATAGAGATGCCGATCGAAATCAAGATGCCGGCGCTTTCACCAACAATGGAGGAAGGCACGCTGGCACGCTGGTTGGTTAAGGTTGGCGATGAGGTCGCCGCCGGTGACATTATGGCCGAAATCGAAACTGACAAAGCAACGATGGAGTTCGAGGCGGTCGACGAAGGGCGGATCACTCATATCGTGGTCAAGGAAGGTACAGAGAATGTGCAAGTCGGCGTGGTGATCGCGACACTTGCGGAAGATGGCGAGGATATGGCCGGCGATATGTCTGCACCGACATCGCAACCTTCTCCTGCATCTATAACTGCATCGACCGGCGCGGAACGCCCACGCTCCGGTCCGTCGGTGCGCAAACTCGCCAAAGCAAGCGGGATCGACTTAGCAAGCGTCAAGGGCACTGGTCCCAAAGGCAACATCACAAAGCAAGATGTCGAAGCGGCAAACGAAACGGAAGGCGCTGGCACGGCAGTGTTCGGCCGTGCGTCAACAAGTGCAACCGCGCTCTCGGGCTCGACCGAACAAGTAAACGCTTCTCCATTAGCACGGCGGATTGCGACGCATAAAGGTCTCGATCTTTCCAGCTTTGCAGGTAGCGGCGCGAACGGGCGTATCATTATGTCCGACATTGAGAAAAAGCGGTCTGGTGCGACTACAGAGCCTGCAAAGCAAATCGCCGATGAGACCAAATTCGCATCCAAGCGTACGCCTCGACTCGAAATGACAGACATTCCTTATGAAGTGGTGCAGCTTAACAATGTCCGCAAGGTAATTGCGCGCCGCCTGACCGAAGCCAAACACAACATTCCGCACATCTATTTGACAGTCGATGTACAGCTTGATCAGCTCCTGAAGTTGCGTAGCGAGCTTAACGCATCGCTTGAGCCTGATGGTGTGAAACTGTCAGTCAATGACCTGATTATCAAAGCGCTCGCCCGCGCGTTGCAGCGGGAGCCGCAATGCAATGTGTCGTTCCAGGGCGATGTCATTCACCAGTATAGTCGCCAGGATATCTCTGTCGCGGTGGCTGCCCCCTCCGGACTGATCACACCGATTATCAAGGATGCCGGACGAAAGGGCCTCGCCGACATTTCGAAGGAGATGAGAGAGCTGGCGGATAAGGCTCGCGAGGGCAAACTCCAACCGCACGAATATCAAGGTGGCACCGCATCACTATCCAATCTTGGCATGTTCGGAACCAAAGAGTTTCATGCCGTCATTAATCCGCCTCAAGCGATGATCTTGGCTGTTGGGGCTGGGGTAAAGCGGTCCAGCGTGATTGATGGCTCGGTTGAAGTGGCCACTGTAATGAGCGCAACTGGCAGCTTCGATCATCGCGCCATTGACGGCGTGGACGGTGCTCTGTTGCTAAAAGCATTCCAGCAAATCTGCGAAAACCCACTTGCACTCATAGCGTGAAGGCCTGACTACCAAAGAGTTTGCCCCAGTGCAGAGGGCCGCCAATCAGAGCGTGAGAAAAGCATTCATTGTCGCATCGCCAATCTGTGCAGGGTTCGGGAGAGGAAAAACGCCCTAATCGGTCGATACCTCATCTCGGTTCAAGCGCTAGAGCGCTTAAGGTATCGGCATGGGCTTTGACTGCCTCCCAGTCGATCATACAAACAGATGCGAGCCTAGCTCCCAAGCGAATAAACCATCATAATATTAGTTTTGCCAATGCCTCTTCGGCGTCGTTCCGAACCAGGTGACCATAGTGCTTCTCGATCATGGCTACGCTCGTGTCGGCTAGCTGCGCAACCGTGAGAATGGGTAAGCCACCGCGAACCAGATCTGTTATCACACAATGCCGCAGCGTGTATGCTGAAGCCTGTTGTGGGAGGCCGACATCTCTTACCGCGCGCTTAATCGGGCCTTTCCATTTGTCCTTCGACCAAGCGGCGCCATCGCGGCGTGTAAACATCCAAGCTGATGGCAGTTTCGAGTTTGATTGCTCTGTGAATAAATTTGCCACACCCCGCGGCACGGTGATTTGACGCGGCACACCACTTTTGTCCGCACCGATGGTCAGCGTTTTGGTCCGCTCGTCGTAATCCCTCACCTTCATCGCTGCTAGAGCTCGTGGGCGCAAGGGCAGGAGGCACATCGCGCGTACAAATGGTTCGATGTCTGCTTCGACAGCATCAAGTAGCCTCTTGCGTTCGTCCCGATCGAGATACAGATCGCGGCGCCTGTCAGCGCCCTTGATCGATTTCAAAGCCTCCTGCCAGGCGGCATCCGTGTTGGGCAAGCCGGGCGATAGAACTCGCCAAAGTGCTGCTCGGAGCGGGACCATGTCGCGATTTATGGTCGATGAGGAACGAACCTTAAATCGCTTCTCGCCTTCCTTGCATCGAGTAATCAACGCGGGAGCTTGTTCCAATCGCTTGCGCCAAGCTCGAAGATGTCGTCTGCGCAACCTAGCCAACTTCACGCGCGCGATGGTATCGCTGTACACGTGCCGTCGGAAAACCCCTTCAGCGATCTGCCCCGGCCTTTCAGCGAGGTAAGCGCGGCAAGCATCACCAACCGTCTCGAGCTTTTCCGCCTGCACACCGCCCGCTTCGACTAATTCCGCAAAGGTCTCCGCTTCCTTCTTGGCTGCTGCGAAAACTTGATGCCCAACCATCGCACCAAATGAACCTAGCGCTTTGCGGCGATACCGCCGAGCGTCTTGATCGTAAGTGCGGGCAAACCAGGCTCCTTTGCCACCACGTTTGGATGGACGGTACCCGAGATACCAACCCGCTTGAAGCCGCTGCCAGTAAGGCTCTTTGTCAGCCCGAGGCCTCAACCTATCACGTTCACCGACCTTGCTGAGGTCTGGCATGGGTGCATCACCTTTGTATGACATGTATGAAATAAATATGAAAAACTGGGGTGGACGATATAAGACAAGGATAGACAGATATCGCTGAAAATCAATGATTATTTCTGTCCGAGAAGATCCAGATACATTTTAAACCCACCCTTCACACGGGTGGGGTCGCAAGTTCAATCCTTGCCGCGCCCACCATTTTCTGAATTCCTCGATGCTGATCCCTCCGCTGCGCTTCGGGGCATCTGCGGGCGGCCAGTCGGCCTTGCGAACTCTGCGAGTTCGAGGTTGGCCCATCCCGGCCCACCATTTTCTGAATTCCTCGATGCT
>JBCCAH010000016.1:0-70229 GCA_039814925.1 Pseudomonadota bacterium | reverse complement strand
ATGGTGGATGAGTGAGCCGATCAAGGCCGTGGTGTTCGATATCGGCCGTGTGCTGTTTCACTGGCAGCTGCGGCATCTGTTTGAAAAGCTAATCACGGATGAAGCGGAACTGGACTGGTTCCTGGCTCATGTCGTGACCGAAGAATGGCACTTTGAACACGATCGCGGCCGGCCGATTGCCGAAATGGTGCCAGAACGCATCACCATGTTTCCGGAGCACGAGTCTCTGATTTGCGCCTACGCCGATCGCTTTAACGAGACGGTGCCTGGTCCCGTCGCAGGAACGCATGATTTGGTGCAGCGGCTCTATGACAGCGGTGTGCCGCTTTATTGCCTAACGAATTTCGGCGTCGACTTGTGGGAGGGATTTCGCCCCGCACATCCGATCTTTGATCAGTTCGAGGACATCGTCGTGTCGGGCGCGGAGAAAATCGCGAAGCCAGATCCTAGGATCTACGAAATCACTGAGGCGCGCACGGGCCGTTCAGGCGGTGCGCTGTTTTTCACCGATGATAACCCCGCCAACGTGGACGCCGCCAAAGTGCGTGGCTGGGATGCGCACCTTTTTACTGATGCCGAGACGCTAGAGCGGCGATTGGTCGCATCGGGTTTTCTTTAGCAGCGTATAAAAAATCCCCCGGTCGCGGCCATTTTGGGGACAGGCCGCGCCGGGGGTCTTAAAGGATCACTCGCGTGGAGAGTGGCGAGCGATCGGGGAAATCACTTTCCCATCAGGTGACGTTTACTTGCCGTTGCACTTGGCGAGCTTGTCCGCTTCGAGCGCTTTGCCCTTGGCGGTGAAGCTGGTCACTTCGCCGAATTCACGGGCAAGACCGCGGCAGATGCGCATCGGACGGCTGGTGCCTTTGGCGGCGACGCACTTGTTGTCCTTGCACGCCCAGGCGACGCCACCGGCAACCGCGCGGTCGTCGCTCGCGGGGGTGGCGAGCTCAGCGGTGTAATAGGGGGCAGCGGCCTGGCTCGCGATCGGGGCAAGGGTGGTGCCCAGCGCCAGAGCGGCGGTGGCGACGAGGGAGAAGCGGCTTGCAGCGTTGAGGGAGAGGGTCATCGCTTTGGATCCTTTTCAATCGGGGTTCGTATACCTATTTGTGCAGTGCAACGTTTCAAATCGAAACCAGTTGCTGATCGATACCTATGCGATTCGGTTTTTAGTTGCAACCTAAAACTTAAATTGTTTTGTATCGGATTGTGTTTGGCGCGCGAATCGAGCTAGAAAGGTTGCGCTGAGAGGACTGATTTATGGGCGAAGTAAGAGAGTCACTGCGCGAATTGATCGATTGCGGTCTGCCGCAAGCGCTTGAAGTTATGGGTGAACGCTGGTCGTTTATGATCCTGCGCGCGAGCTTTAACGGGCTTAAGCACTTTGAAGAATTCCTGACCGAGCTCGGCATCGCTCGCAACATTCTGTCGAACCGCTTGGCGAAACTTGTCGAACATGGGATCCTCAAACGCGAGCCATGCGAGGATGATCGGCGCAAGATTGAGTATCGTTTGACCGAAAAAGGCTTCGATTTGCTGCCCGCCATGGTTGCGTTGCGGCAATGGGGTCAAAAATACGGCAGCGAATTGGTGAGCGAAGATCCGGTTCTCGTCGACGAACGCGATCGCTTGCCGGTTGGCCCGGTTTCGATGCTGTCGCATGACGGTAGGATACTCGATCACACCGGACTAAACCTTGTGAAGCGTGACGACGTCGGAAAACGCGCCGATGGCACACTGGCTACGACCGCGCGTGATCTTGAAACAGGTGATATCATTGCTCTCGATGACGTTCGCAAAGCTGCCGCGAACTAAGACTGTCGCATTTGGCGGCAAGGCCCGCTGAAACGCTGGATACTCAACTGACCTTGGGTTGACCCCGCACGCTTCAAGTGGCGTGAGGGTGTAAGCCATGGCGACCCACCCCTTTTCGAGCAACGACGACCTGACTGATCGTGAAAGTCGAGCGCGCGCGTCTCTGCGTGAGGTGTTTGGCTTCACCGATTTTCGCGGAACGCAGCAGCAGGTGGTTCACCGGATCCTTGCGGGGCAGAACACGCTCGCTTTGATGCCAACCGGTGCGGGCAAGTCGCTGTGCTATCAGTTGCCCGCGATCACGTTGGACGGGACCGCTATCGTCATCTCCCCTCTGATCGCTTTGATGCACGACCAGATCCGCGCCGCGCGAGAGGTTGGGATACGCGCAGCCTCCATGACCAGCGCCGATACGGACAACGCAGCTACTGCTCAGGCTCTGAGGGATGGAGAATTGGATCTCCTCTATGTCGCCCCTGAACGCGCGAACACGTCCGGTTTCCGCTCGCTGCTGTCGAATGCGAAGATTGCCTTGTTTGCGATTGATGAAGCGCATTGCGTATCGGAATGGGGGCATGACTTTCGCCCGGACTATCGTGGCCTGCGCCCGATGCTGGACGAATTTGGTCAGGTGCCGCGCCTCGCGTTGACAGCTACGGCGGATAAGGCGACGCGAGCTGATATCCTGGTGCAGCTTGGAATCCCGGACGAAGGACTGGTAGTTGCCGGGTTCGATCGCCCGAACATCCGCTACACTATCAGCGCGCGCGAGGGCGGCGCGAGGCAAATTGCCGACTATGTTCGCCGGACGTCGGGCGCAGGTATCGTCTACGCGGGCAGCCGCAAAGCGTGCGAGCAGCTCGCCGAAAAGCTTGAGGCAACAGGGCGCCCGGTCGGTGTCTATCACGCGGGTCTTTCCGCGGAACGACGCGCCGCTGTGCAGGCGGAATTTGTGGCGTCCGAAGATATGGTGATGGTCGCTACCATCGCTTTCGGCATGGGTATCGACAAACCTGATGTACGTTTCGTCGTGCACGCCGCTTTGCCAAAATCGATCGAGGCCTATTATCAGGAAACCGGCCGCGCGGGGCGCGATGGCGATCCGGCTGAGGCGCAATTGTTCTGGGGCGCGGCGGATTTTGCGCGCGCGCGGCAATGGCTGGCCGATGTCGATCAAAGCCGGCTTGCCAGTGAACGTGCGCGGCTGAACGCGCTGGCCGGCGTGCTTGAGGCGTCCACCTGCCGCCGCAACATCCTGCTCAAACACTTTGGCGAAGATCCTCAAGAGCCTTGTGGCAATTGCGATATCTGCCTCGATCCGCCCAAGGTACTCGATGCCACGCAAGTCGCGCAAAAGCTGTTATCGGCGGTTTATCGCACCGGTCAAAGCTACGGCATCGGCTACATAGAAAAAGTCCTACAGGGGCGTGAGGACGATCGAATTCTGGAACGCGGGCACAACGCGCTGTCTGTCTTCGGCATTCTGAACGAGGATGAAGCGCCCTTGTTGCGATCGGTCATGCGCGCGGGGCTGGCGCATGAAATGCTCACCACCACGGAATATGGTGGTCTTGCGCTTGGCCCGGCAGCGCGGGCGGTGCTGAAAGGCGAAAGCACGGTCACCATCACGCAGCCACCGCCCAAGAAGCGCCACTCGCGGTCACGTTCAGCCGCCAATCCCACGGGCGATCCGTTGTTCGAAGCCTTGCGCGCCCGCCGCGCGGCGCTGGCTAAAGCGAACGGGATACCGGCCTACATCATCTTTCACGACAGCGTGCTGCGCGCGATCGCCGAACACAAACCGACCAATCCCGATGCCATGGCGGGCATGCCCGGCGTGGGCGCCAAGAAGTTGGACACATACGGCGAGCATTTCTGCGAAGTCGTGCGCCAGTTTGTTTAAAGGGCGCGCTTGCGATCACCGCCGCACGGCTTGGTTGTAGTCTATCCGAATGCGCACCCAGGATCCGACCTGCGATCGCCCTCCGACAATTGCGGGCCTGACGCGAAATTGCCACGCGGCCGCCATCACTGCGCGCCCAATCTGAGATCCATTGGGCGCTTCGCCTAAAAGCTCGCAATCCTCGACATAGAAATCGGGCACCGTGCGGCACACGATTAAGGCGCTGGATGGAGGCGTCGCAGTCGACAGGTACCCGGCCAATTCTTGTCGCGTGGGCTCCCGATACCATCGCGCGGCGTACATCGGCTCGCCATTTGGCGCCGTGCCGACGCGTCGGCTGTCGAACTGGCCGCCCGGTGGTCCGGTGTTCGGCGGACCGTAGGTACGTGGCGGTTTCTTAGGTTTGGCTGGCGGAGCGGGGGGCGCGGGCTTGGGCGTTGCGCGTGGTGGCGCTTGCGGGATCGGGATAGTGATAGCGGGTGGCTGGATCGGGCTTGGTGCCTCGATCACGGGCTGGGGCTCTTCAGGTTGCGGTTCAGGCTGAGTGATCTCGGGTGTCGGTTCGCTGGTGTCTTGCGCCGGCGGGCTTTCCTCAAGGCTTGGTGCCTCGGCGGCGATATTCCGCGCTTCGATTGTGACCACGCTCGGGCCGTCTTCGTCTGATCCCGCGATGTTCCAGCCCAGCGTGAGCAACAACGCGATGATCACGATTTCGGCTGCCAGAGCGAGCGCCAGACCGCCTAGCTTTGCGCGAAACCTTTGGTCCGATGGATCCTGAGCGTAGGTCGAGGAGCCTTCCGTGGCCGGGATTGCGTTGACGGCGGTCACAGAGGGGCGTGGTCCTTGGGGATCGGGGGATGGGGCTTGAAAGCGATAAGAGGACGCAGCCTTGCGCCTCTATGAATATAACGCGCAAGAATGCTTTTCGTTACAAATCGCGACGCGCTTGTTCAGCGCATTCCGATAAACTGCCTATAGCTCAACGCCTCGGCGATGTGCGGACGGCCCACATGGTTGGAGTCTCCAAGATCGGCGATGGTTCGCGCGACCCGCAGCATGCGCGTGTAACTTCGGGCGGAAAGGCGCAGTTTCTCCGCCGCCCGCATCAATAGGGCGCGGCCTTCGTCGTCCGGGGCGGCATGTTCTTCGAGGCTGTCACCTTGCAATTCCGCGTTGGTTCGTACTCCGCGCGTTTCACACAAGCGGCGTGCGGTGGCCACGCGGGTGGCGACGGTGGCGCTGTCTTCGCATGGGGAGGGCGAGGCTAGGTCGAGCGCGCTCAAAGCGGAGACTTCGACATGCAGATCGATCCGGTCGAGCAGCGGGCCTGACAACCGCCCCTGATAATCCGCCACACAGCGCGGGTGGCGCGAACACAGGTTCTCAACCTCTCCCGCATGGCCGCATCGGCACGGGTTCATTGCCGCGATCAGCTGGACATTGGCGGGGAAGGTGACATGCGCGTTGGCGCGTGCGACGTCGACTTGTCCCGTTTCCAAAGGCTGTCGCAACGAATCGAGCACGGGCCGCTGAAATTCGGGCAACTCGTCAAGAAACAGCACGCCCAGATGCGCAAGGCTGACTTCACCGGGGCGCACTTTAAGGCCGCCTCCGGTCAGCGCGGCCATGCTGGCGGAATGGTGCGGCGCACGAAAGGGCCGCGCGCGGCTGATCTGACCCGCTTCCAACGTGCCCGCGACCGACTGCACCATGGATACTTCCAAAGCTTCGGTGGAGGTTAGGTCAGGCAGGATACCGGGCAAGCAGGAGGCAAGCAGGCTTTTGCCTGAACCCGGCGGTCCGACCATCAAGAGGTTGTGACCGCCGGCCGCTGCGATCTCGAGCGCGCGCTTGGCGGTCTCCTGCCCCTTCACCTGTTTAAGGTCGGTGGCGGCGTGGGATTCCGTCACATCGCCGCGCACCGGATCGGGCAGAACGGTTTCGCCCTTCAGGTGATCGAGCAGGCCTCGCAAATCGCGCGGCGCGAGCACGGGCACGCCGCTCGCCCATTTGGCCTCGGCCCCCTGAGCGAGCGGACAGATCAACCCGCATTCTTCCTGGCTTGCGTGAAGGGCGGCGATCAGAACGCCGGGAGATGCTACCACACGCCCATCGAGCGACAGCTCGCCCACTGCGACCCAATCGCCTAGTTGCTCCGCGTCAGTCACTCCCATCGCCGCTAGCAATGCCAAGGCGATCGGCAGATCGTAATGCGACCCATCTTTGGGCAAGTCCGCCGGTGACAGATTGATCGTTATACGCTTGGGCGGCAGCGCTAGGCCCATTGCAGCAAGCGCGGCCTGCACCCGTTCGCGGCTTTCGCTCACGGCCTTGTCCGGCAGTCCAACGATCGAAAATCGCGGCAGCCCGCTCGCGACCTGGCATTGGACTTCGACCGGTTTGGCCTCGAGTCCCAGATACGCCACCGTCCTTATAAGCGCGACCATATGCGCACACCCCCTAAAGCCGAAGCAATGGCTTGAGAAAAACCTCCCTTAGAACAAGGTTTTGCGGTGTTAAAAGACTGTAACCAAGAGTTTTCGGGCGCGTAAGAAAGGCTTTCTCAAGCATAAGTCTTTGCGAAATTCTCAGCGTGCGCGGGTCATTTCGATGGCCATGCCACGTCTTGCTGCCCTTCTCGCCCTTGTGCACATTCTTGCCGTATCGGCTCTGACCTTTGTTGCCATGCCAGCCTCGGCGCAGCAGACCATTGGCCAGCGAACCGTCATTACGACGAGTTGGGTCGAGGAATGGGATCCAGTTACGCAGAGCTGGGTGCGCGTTGATGAGGAGAGCGATGCTCTGCGCGCGAGTCCAGCGATTGCTCCAGCGGCCCGTCGAGCGCCTTCGCACCTCGTAGCGCTCCCGCACGCTCACGGTCCTTCAACGTCACTTACTATGGGCCGCCCGTCGTCAACAGTGGCGCAATACGGCCCGTTTGCTGTTCTCGACGAAACGCGGGCGGCGATGATTGGCTCGACCGATGGCGCCAGCCCAAAGCATTTTGAGGCGATGCTGCGAGATTTTCCGGCGGTAAGCGTGTTGGAAATGGTTGAAGCGCCCGGCACCAGCAACGATATCGCTAATCTCGAGGTCGGCCGGATGATTCGGGCAAACAAAATCGCGACCCATGTGCCCTATGGCGGATCCGTCCGTTCCGGTGCGGTGGAACTGTTTTTGGCAGGCGTCGATCGGACCATGGAGCCCGGTGCGCAGTTCGCGGTTCATTCCTGGCTCGATAATTATGGGCGCGAGCCCGACGATTTTGCGCCCGATGCGCCAGCGAATCGGCTGTATCTCGATTACTATGTCGAAATGGGCATGAGTGAAGCGCGCGCAAAGGCGTTCTACGCCATGACCAACTCGGTTCCGCATCACAGCGCCAAGTGGCTGAATGCGTGGGATATGGAGGAGTGGATTAGCCCGGAGGCGATGGCTGCTCCCGTATCCGTTACCCTTCAATCGCTGTCCGCGCCGATACCGCTCAATGCGCCGCACATTGCATACGTCGATCTTGAAGGCCTAACCCTTGTGTGGTCGGGCGCGTAGTCGGCTCAAGCTTTCCTTGACTCATAATGCGCAATCCCATAACGGCTCGCCCCTGATCAACGGCTTGAAGCAGCAACCCGCCGCCAGGCCTAAAATTTCCGGTAAGAAAGCAACGCCAGCACGTCGGCGCCGCAATCAAGCCGAACCAGATGTATTGAGGACGAAATGAAGCGGACTTTCCAGCCCAGCAATCTTGTGCGCAAGCGTCGCCACGGTTTCTTCGCGCGCAAAGCTACGGTCGGTGGTCGCAAACTGCTGCGTGCACGTCGTCGCCGCGGCCGTAAGAAGCTGACCGCCTGATTCGGCCCTGAAGCAGCGTCGCCTCCTTTTTCGAGGCGCACACCATCACGGCTGATACGCTTGCGGGCTCCCATCGGGGGCCCGTTTGTCGTAGGATCAACAGCGATGCTCTCCGTTCTGACCAAACGCGCCGATTTCGTCGCCGCCAATAAGGGCCTGCGCAACGCTAAGCCTGGCTTTGTGCTGTTGACGCGGCCCAATGGCGGTGTGGGAACACGCTATGGCGTCACGGTCACCAAGAAAATTGGCAACGCCGTCGTTCGCAACCGGATGAAGCGCCGGTTCCGCGAGTTGTTGCGCGCCGCTTTGCCGAAAGTTGGGCTGGCGGATCACGATCACGTGTTGATCGGGCGTGCGGGCGGCGTGGAGCGCGACTTTGCCACCATGGCTCAGGAATTGGACAAAGCGCTCGCCAAAGCGGCTGCAGGTAAAGCTGATCCAGCGCGTGGTCGCCGTCCTCGTCTGGGCCATCGCCCACAAAGGCCGAGCCGCGCGTGAAGCACGTCTTGATCCTGTTGGTGAAGGCTTGGCAGTACGGCCCTTCGCTGATTCTGCCGCCCACCTGCCGGTTCACGCCATCGTGCAGCCAATACGCGGTGGAGGCGCTGACAAAACATGGTGCTCTCAAGGGTGGATGGCTGACGCTAAAGCGGCTAGGGCGCTGCCACCCATGGGGCGGGCATGGGCACGATCCCGTGCCTTAACGGTAGGAATACGTTTCTCGCGTGCCTACTTACCTCAATATAATGTAAGACAGATCAGGGATCGGACGGTTTGAACAATTCGCGCAATCTATTGCTGGCCTTTGTGCTTTCAGGCTTGCTGATTCTTGGTTGGGACGTGGGGATGAATTATTTCTACCCGCAGCCCGACAGGCCGGTTGAAGAAACGTCGGACGTTCCTGGTGGCGCCGTGCAACCAGCGACGGCGAGTGCCGCTGGAACCGCCGCGTCGAGCGACCCCAACGCTCTGGCTGCCGACGCTGGTCCTGCGGGGCCGCGTACGCTTGAAGACGCGATCGCAAGCGATCAGCGCGTTGCCATCGACGCGCCGCGCATTGCGGGTTCAATCAATCTCGTCGGTGCGCAAGTCGATGACATCGTGCTCAAAGATCACCGCGAGACGGTCGACAAGGATTCTGGTCCAGTCCGCCTCTTCGCCCCACAAAGCACGTCGGGTCAGTATTTCGCTGAATTCCGCTTCGTCGCCAACGGGCAGCGCCTGCCCGCCGATCTGGTTTGGACCGCCGATGGCGAAACGCTGACACCGTCGACCCCGGTCACGCTGAGCGCGCAGCAAGGCGATCTGCAATACGCGATCAAGCTGAGCGTTGACGATGGCTACATGATCAACGCTGAGCAGAGCGTCACCAATGCCGGCGAAGACAGCGCCGCGGTGGTCCAGCCTATCGCTCTGATTGATCGCACGGACCTTACCGCCACCCAATGGGAATGGCTCGTCCACTCCGGCCCGATGGGCGTTTACGGCGCGGCGGCGGATTACGATCAGGATTACGAAACGCTGGCCGAAGTTGGCAAGGTCGCCGTTTCGGGCGACGTGTCCTGGCTCGGTTTCTCCGACCGCTATTGGCTGTCCGCGATCATTCCGGGCGATGGCAGCGGGATGAAGGTCGCCAACGCGGACTACCGTTCACTGGGTGAAAACCTGTTCCGCGCGGGCATTGCCTACGATCCGGTAACGCTGGGACCGGGCATGAAGACCAGCCAACGCACGCAATTGTTCACCGGCGCCAAGGAAAGCGTCATCCTCGACGATTATGAGGAAACCGGCATCACCCTGTTCGGCAAGGCGATTTCATGGGGCTGGTTTGAGATCCTTGAAAAGCCGCTTCTCTGGCTGCTGCGCAATCTCAACGGCTTTATTGGCAATTTCGGTGTCGCGATCATCGGAATGACACTGCTGATCCGAGGCGTTCTGTTCCCGATTGCGCAGCGGCAATTTTCGTCGATGGCGCAGATGAAGGCCGTTCAGCCCAAGATGAAGGCCATTCAGGAGCGCTACAAAGACGACAAGCAGACCCAGCAGCAAAAGATCATGGAGCTCTACAAGGAGGAGAAGGTCAATCCGCTTGCGGGCTGTCTGCCGCTCCTGATCCAGATCCCGATCTTCTTTGCGCTCTATAAGGTTCTGATCCTGTCGATCGAGATGCGGCACGAACCGTTCCTCTACATCACCGATCTGACTGCGCCCGATCCCGCGACCTTCCTCAATCTGTTTGGTTTGCTTGATTTCCAGGTGGCGGGGACCTTGTTCGGTATTGGCGTTCTGGCGGTGCTTTTGGGGATCACGATGTGGCTCACCTTCAAGTTGAACCCTAGCGCGATGGACCCGATGCAGCAGCAGATTTTCAATCTGATGCCGTGGTTCCTGATGTTCGTCATGGCGCCATTCGCGGCGGGCCTGCTGCTTTACTGGGTGACGTCGAACATCCTGACGCTGGCTCAGCAAAAATATCTCTATTCCAAGCACCCGCAATTGAAGGCGGCGGCGGAGAAAGAGAAGGCTGAAATGGCTCAAAAAGCCGAACGCGAAAAGGCGGAAAAGAGCAAAGCTTGAACGCGCCGCTAACCCCGGAAGAGGAGCGTGCGCAAGCGCTCCGCGAGAAAGCTGCCTCCCGCCTGATTTCAGGCCGGGTCGACTTTCTGCTGTCCGCGCCGCAGCTCAAATTCCTGCCCGATCCCACCGTGCCCGAAATCGCCTTTGCGGGCCGTTCCAATGTCGGCAAGTCGAGCCTTCTCAACGCGCTAACGGGGCGCAAATCGATCGCACGCGCTTCGGTGACACCAGGCCGCACACAGGAACTGAATTTTTTTGAGGTGGGCGAGCCCACACAATTACGACTGGTCGATATGCCGGGCTATGGATTTGCAAAGGCGCCGGTTAAAGTGGTCGAGCGCTGGAAGAGCCTCGTGCGCAGCTATCTACGCGGGCGCCAGGTGCTCGCGCGCAATCTGGTGCTGGTCGACAGCCGCCACGGCCTCAAAGACGTCGACCGCGAGATGATGAAGATGCTGGACGAAGCCGCCGTGGGCTACCGCATCGTCCTGACCAAGACCGACAAGATCAAAGCCAGCGATCTGGAGCGAGTGGCGAACCAAGTCGCCGAAGAGGCGAAGAAGCACCCGGCTGCCTTTCCCGAGTTGCATCTGACCAGCGCGGAGAAAGGCATGGGGATCGAGGCGTTAAGGGCGGCGGTTGTGGCGGATGCGTTGGGCGATGGGTGGACTGACCGATAGATTAGGTCCGCTTATGGAGCAATTCGACCTACGCACTTCGTCCGCTAGTGGGTGTGGAAGCGGACGTTACTTCAAGCTGCTGCGCAATATCCGGTTCTTCAACAAGGCCGTCCTGCAGTACTGCTCAAGCTCGTGTCATTGGTTCACCTTCCACGCTTTCCGCGCCGTCTTTCAAAGCTGCTTGTTCGGTCTTCAGCATCAGGGTGATCAGACCCGCGACCAAGATTAGAGCGGCGCTGGTTCCGAACATGGCTTGATAGCCGCCAAATTCTTCAAGGCTTGGCAAGATGGCCGCCGCGATGGTGAAGCCCAAAGTTGGAAAGGCCATGAACACCGCAAAACTGGTTGCGGCCACTTCCTGCGCGGTGACCCGCATCGCCAGCACAAGATTAGCGAGGTAGAACAGGAAATAAGGTATGCTTTTCAAGGCGTACCAAAGAACAAAGAGGTAGCTATCATTCCACAGCATCGGATCGATCAGGTACCAACCCATCGCGGGGAAGGCGGCAATTCCGGACCAAAAGGCGATGCGTTTCGCGCCAAAGCGATCCACCATCTGGCCCCCGACCGAAAAGCAGAATATGCCGGCGACGATATTGGAGATTGCTGCGAGGTTGGCGTAATCGGACTGCGTCCAACCCAATTGGCGGATCGCAAACAGCGAGTTGGTGGTGTCGTTCAGGCTTTGATGGATCCCATAGGTAAGCAACACCGCGACCACGACAAGGCTTTGTGGCTTGAACACGTTGCGCAAGGTGGCGGCCAGTATGTCGAACCAACTTTCAGCTTCGATCACCAGATCTGAGGAGCGTTGCCCACGCGTCCAAGGCAGCAATTTCTCACCCTCGCGCTCACGGATCGCCGCTCCTATGCCTGCAGGGATAACGAAGAAGACAGCCATGCCGATCATCGCGGTGGCCAAGCCGTACTGCTCCAGCAGATAGCTGGTGATCGCCATCCCCCCGGCGATCCCGAACACTTTGCCCGCAAACATAAAGCCGTTCATCCGGCCCATCTCTTCGTCCGGCGTGAGATCAACCACCAGCGCGTCAAGAGCGACGTCCTGCACCGCGGTCAGGATCGAAAGCGTCAGAATGATCGCTATAATCATCGTGGATTGAGCGGGCAGAGGATTGAGGATGGCCACCACGACCAACGTCGCGAAAATCCCGGTTTGCGAGCCCACCAGCCACGGCCGGCGGCGGCCCATGGGAAGCCAAGAGACACGATCCATGAAGAGCCCGGCGAGAAACTTGAGGCTCCACGGCAGGCTCGCCGCGGCGACCGCCATCGCGACCACTTCGGTCGATTGATCGTTGGCGATCAACCAAGCGGGCAGCGCAGCAAAGAAAATGCCCTGCGGAAACCCTTGCGCCAGATAGAGTAGCGTGCCCAGCGCAAGGCGAAGCCTGGTGCTGTCCGCAAAGGCAGGCAGGCTGCGTGTTTCGCGCCACTGGGCTGCGATGCTCGTCATGGCTTGATTTCCTTTGCAAGAAGAAGAGACGCTAGCTGTCCGCCAGGAATGGGATACGGAAGCGTGCGCTCACAGTTCAGCAGGCCGCGCTTGAGCCATCGGGCGATTTGTCACGATTGGATCCAGCGGGCTTGAGACTGAAACTTGAGGAGAATTGACGCCATTTTGCGCAGCTAGTCTGATCGGCGTCGCGCACATCAGGTGTCGTTTGCGCCGTGGAAGTACCGGGAAATGCAAGCGTGCCGCCGATGGCTTGCTTGAAAGCGCCACTGTCGCTGGCCGAAGCCACGATCAGAGCGGCGAACATAGATATGATGGCTGCGGTTACTTTCATGGCCGTTCCGATCATTTTTATTACCGTATGGGGGAAAGCCCGGCGGGTAACCGGGTCGCAAAATCACCCGCCGGGAACAGCCAGCGCTGTCGCAGCGCGGCCCGTATTGCTGACTTCGGCAACCGCTTTGCGCCGCGAAATGCGCAGCGCGGCGGCTGCCGAATTGCCCGACTAGTCGATCAGCTTGACTTCGCGCATCAGGGTAACGCTCTGGATTTTGCGGATGTCATTGTAGATTTTCAGCACCGTCTCATTGCCCTGATCGATCTTGGCTTTCCCGTACGCCTCAAGAAACGCCATGTAGCGTTCCTTGTTCGGCTGGAGCATTTCGCCCGAGGGGAAGCTGACGCGCAGGATCATGTTGTAGTCATCCTTGTAGGGCACCGAGTAGATGCCGAAGCTGGAGATGACGCCCTGTTCCTGCTGAATCTTGTTGGCGGCGACCCAAGTGCTTTTGAGCCCTTCGACGTAGTTCTCTTCCTGACCCTCTTCGACTTTGACGAAGGTCAGCTCGGTCACTCCCTCAGCCGGCTCGTAGTTCTCGTAAATCTCCATTTGCGCGGCGGCGGGTACAGCCATCGGCAGGGTTGCGGCCATCACAGCGGCGGCGGCCAGAGTTTTAAGCTTGATCATCGAAAGTCCTCTCACTTCATAGGATGGACGACCTCGCCGCGCGGCGGCAAAGGCCGATCAACGGGCGGATTGAAGCGCCTTCAATTCAGACAAAGCGCGGCCATCGCTCGGCGAGCTGTCCGTATGAAACGGCGCTCGCCAAGCCCGTAAGCGGCTGATTTGAAGTGTTTCCCCGTTGGCGCTTAAATGCCGGTCAGACGCCCCGATGGTCAAGCCGTCGGAGCGTCAATAAAGCGTCAATTCGCGGCTTATCAGGCTAGGCGCGGGTCCGAGGGGACAAGATCAGGCCAACCAAACCGGTTCCAGGCCTCAACCATGCCGATCTTTTCCGCAAACGCCATAAAGTCAGGATGTCGGATCGTTCGGTTGATCGGGTCGATATCGACCCACAGCGTCATCAGACCGAACATATTGGCCGGATGGATCCGTTCAGAATAGATTTTCATGACTAGGTCGCTGTGCCCCATCCAGATCGCAGGCAGCGCGATCGAATGATCATAGGGGTCTGACATCGTGGCGTGCAGTCCGCCCAAAAACTGACAGTAAGCAGCGCGATCTGTCTCCTCGCCGCTGTGAACACCGCGCGCAGCAAGGTTGAAATAGGCATCGCGGGCGGTTTCATCCATTGGCTCCACGCCGGGCGGGCGCATAAGGACGCTGTCCAGATAAAAGCGGCAATCAAAGTGGCTCTTTATCGCCGCCTCGCGATCGCCCAGCGCGGCCTGCGCAAGAGCCAGGAACATGCCCGGCGCGCCCATATCCACCATTCTTTGGCCTGTTTTGCGCGCCTTTTCGAGTTCCCCAAGACCGAGATAGGCCGACGAAAGCATCACGAGATTGCGC
Organism: Pseudomonadota bacterium; assembly: GCA_039814925.1. Classification (GTDB taxonomy): domain Bacteria; phylum Pseudomonadota; class Alphaproteobacteria; order Sphingomonadales; family Sphingomonadaceae; genus Erythrobacter. Next base: position 56,121 of record JBCCAH010000016.1, on the reverse strand, counting down.
CAGTATATCGGGTCCCGGTCCACCGCCTCTTCGACATAGGGCAGGGCCTCTTGTGTTTTGCCAAGATAAAGCAAGCACGAGCCAAGACGTGAGGCAACGTCCGAACTGTTGGGATCGCGGGTGTAAGCTTCCAGCGCCAGTTCTAGCCCTCGCGCTGGATTAAACTGGGTCCATGCATGAACCCCCATAACCGAAAAGGCGTGGCCTTGACCCGGGTCCAAAGCGATGGCTCGTTCTGCGCAAGCCGAGCCCTGGGCCGATTGTTCAATCCGGTGTAGACTCGGCGTGATCGCGGCGGTCATTATGTGCGCATCGGCCAGGGCGGTCCAGCATTCGGCAAAGTCGGGATCGATGGCGAGCGCTTTCTCCAGAAGGTCAATGCCCCGCGCTAATGCCCCTTCGATTCCAATCATTTGCCGCAGGGCGCATCCCTGCAAATACAGTGCGTAGGCTTCGCGATTCGCTGTCATCGGGCGTATGGGTGCGGATGTAACCGATAAGCCCAAGGCCTTGCCAATTGATGCGATAACGTTGGAGCCGATCACCTGACGCCCCTCAAAGAATTCGTCGACAGATCCCGTCACCAGGTCTGACCAAACTTCGGTGCCCGATACGCCCTCGATCAAAGCCACGCGCACTTCGATCTTGTCGCCCCGGCGGCGGACCACGCCTTCGATCAGATGCGACGCGCCCAGCGCGCTCGCCATCTGAGGCAGGGTCCTGCTTCCATCAGCCACAGCGGTAATCGAGGCGCGCCCGACCAGGGCGACCCCTTCCACACCGCCCAACCGCGAGGACAATTCATCAACCACGCCATCCGCCAGAAAGAGGTCATCGCCCAAACCTTCGTCTTCGTGAAACGGCAAAATGGCGATCACCGTTTGTGTCTGGACCAAACCAGCGGACTTTAGAGTTGGAAAGCGCGCTTTGGACGCTTCCAGCAAGCGCTGCTGCGCCGCGGGATCGGCGGATGACATCGCGTCCCTAACCGCCACTTTGATCCGCGTGTCGATATGATCGCGCCGCGCCGCCAACCAAGCGTCAAACTCTGGATTGAGCGTTGTTCCTTCCAACAGCGGGAGATTGCCAATCGCAAGAAGACGCTCGGCCGCTTGGTCCGCGCTCCCCTCGCTCAGGGTCTTCTCAAGATCGGTTAAATCGCTGCTCAGGCTTTCCGCCATCAGCGCGACCTCGTTTCTCGTGATGTTGAGAGCGTTGATCTCCAGCCCATCCAGATATTTGCGAAGGTCCGATAGGCATTGGCGCAAGCTTGCCTTGGCCTGCGCTGGAAAGCGATCATGCCACAACAAGCGGGCCAACGTCTCCCGGCCAATCGAATGGTCTGGTTGCAGAAAGAGGATCGCCAAAAGCAGCGACGCGCGACGATTCTTGGGATCCAAGGTCAAACCCTCATGGGTTTCCAACTGGAACACGCCGAACAAAGACCCTCTCAGATCGGCATGCGCGGCAGCTGTCGTCGCTTTCTTCTCCAAGTTCTATTCCCCCTGAATGATTGGGTACCACCAGCCTCCGCTTTCGCCAATGGGCTAGAAGTTCGATCAAACGAAGGGCCTGCAGCGCCCAATCCTCACCCGCACGGAACCAAGTATTTTCCGGCCGGGCAAATGATCAAGTCAATCTGAATGGCACGGAAGAAAGTCCGCTTTTGGGTCGTTACCGACCAGTCCGCTTTTGTCAGGACGTGCAGCCAAGCCGCCTGTCCGATTCCGACATCGCAGCAACGGGCAGTGATTGTCCGCATCTGGGAGTGAAAGCGGACTCCCCGCTTTTAGCGGCCATCGGCTAGGAAGGTGCTGTTTCACAAGCGTTCAAAAATCAGGCTTGCTCAATTTCTGCGATTGGTAAGGCTCAATTGATCCCCGCACCACAGCCTTGCGCGAGTTTCCGTCTTTGCGGCCTAGTTACGGATACCGGAACGCTCGTGCATATGTGCCCCAGCGCCAGAACGCCTCCACTGGACCACGTTGAAACTGGGTCAGCCAGAACCGGCTAAGAACCGCTTGGAAGACAAAGAACGATATTGCGCACGTCAAAGCCAGGCAGGGAGATAAACGTCCCGCAAGCGCCAGACCGCCACTGTGTCCGTAAAGAAGGAAGGCGATGAAAAAACCGTGCGTTAGATAATTGGTCAGCGCCATCTGGCCCACGTCTGCAAATGGGCGAAGCAGTGTTTTCCCCGAAGGGGTGCAGCACAATAGAAGGATGACGCCGGCATACCCGAGCGCCAAGACTGGTGCCCCGATCGCTTGCAGGGCCGTCCCCATCCATTGGGACGTATCAAAAAAGCCGAGCTGAATGGCAGAGCGCGTCGCTTCGAGAAGCCATCCGATCGATAGAAGCGCAATCGTTGCCCGTCGCAGCAGGATTGGCTGGGTCGCCGATCTTTCGATGCACCCGCCTTGCATCAGGTACATTCCAAGGAGGAAACGACCCAAAACATACGCGGCCCAACCCAGAACCGCGCCGCTTAAGAGGTAGTCGTTCCAAACAAGGATGGCCGTTTCGTTTACCCAGTCCTGATAGCTGGTTTCGAGATAGGCGCTTTGGCGGTTTTGGACTGCCTCGTCGGAGTATACCAGCGCATCAGAGGCGGCTCTCGCTCCATTCGCTTGGAAAGCCCAGTCAATGAGCGGCTTACCTGCGATAGCAAGAGGCAATCCAAGCAAAAACAACCACCTCGACGGGAGCCTATGGATAGCTAGCAGGATGATCCCAACGAGCGCGTATTGCTGCAGAATATCCCAAGGCCAGATGAGAAAGAGGTTAGCTATTCCGATCGCCAACAAGATGAGCAAGCGCCTCAGATAGACCCTTTGAGCGCCCGCTCCTTTCGCCTTGAGGCGTGAGATCTGGAGCCAGAACCCGGCTCCAAACAGGATCGCGAAAAGAGTGCTGGCCTTGTCGTCGATCAACCAAAGAACGGCAAAGAGCACGATCCGGTTGGCTTGAACCGCAAACATCGTCTCTTGCTGCGCGTCGGTTGAGATGTTGTTGCTTATCGAAAACAGAACAAGATTGGCAACAAGGACACCAAAGAGCGCAACGCCGCGAAGCGCGTCGAGTTCGATGAGGCGCTCGCCCGCCGAAATGGGATCGGCTGAATTTGTGGGGCGGCCTGAGACAAGATCGCTCATCGCGGATCACTCGAATTCGAGCGCAAGAGCAAGGAGTCGCGCTTCGATGGCCGCGTTCAGCTTTGGGGCCTCTTGGGAATTGGTGAGAATGACATAGCCTGCGCGCTGATCACTCAAGACGGTAAACCATGCGGTGAAGCCCTCGTTCACGCCGCCATGCGATAGCGCTTCGCCAAGCTCAGTCTGCTTGATAGCGACGCCAAGACCCCATGCATCGAGGCCAAAATCAACTCGAAAATCGTGACCGGGTTCGAGTTCGATCTGGTTGGAAATCATCTTGTCAAACGTGCTGGCCTCAAGCCCTTTGCCACTAACGACAGCCGCCAGCAGGCATCCGTAACCATCCGCCGTTGTGAACAAGCTCGCTGAGACGATGGGGCTTTCGATTTGCCAATCGGCTTGCTGTTGATCGCCAACATAGCCGCTCGCGAGCCGGTCCTGCATGGAGGGCGAATAAGTCCACGGACCGACATCGCAGCCAAGCGCGTCCTGGAGATCGGCTCTTATAAGAGGTTCGAGCCCCACTTTGTCGGTGCCGTGCGCGTGAGCAAGCGCTAGCGCAAGGTACTCAAAGCCCTCTCCGGAATAGCGGAAGAGCGTTCCTGGCTCCTCCTTGATATCCAGTGTGTCGTCCTCGTTCTCCCAGCGCCAGTTTGGAAAGCCAGAACGGTGCGTCAGCACCATGCGCGGCGTAATCCGCTTGGCGCGCTCATCATCGATGTCCGGATGGGGAAGAATCCGTGCTAAGGGAACATCAAGCGCAATGGTGCCGCGATCCACTTCGCGCAGAGCAAAGTAAGCGAACGCCACCTTGCTAAGCGACGCGGCCTCGAAAAGCGTCTCTTTTGCAACCGCGCGCTTTGTTTTGACATCGGCCAGGCCATAGCCGCGCGAATAGACGACAGCGTTATCTCGAACGATAGCAAGAGAGACGCCGTTTATACCAAGCTTAGCCAACTCTGCTTCGACCATCTGATCGATCCGTTGCGAAACCGGTATTCTCTCCTCTACCTGAGCAGACGAGGGTTTGGACCTGGTCGATTGAGCCGCGCTGAAAAGGCTTGCGCCCAGAAGACCAATCGCAGCGATGAGCAAGAACAGGGTGTATCGCATGGGTGCCAATTCTCCTTTGGAACTGGTTCTTGGATGCACGCGATCCACCATTTGGATGAGACTGCTAAAAAAAAATTTTCCGGACTCATCCAAATGGCAAAGTTCGCGCATCTAAGACATCAACACAATATTCTAAGACCAATTCGGGGAGCCAATTGCGTGGGACCAGCACCGCTTGAAGCAAACTTTCTGGACGAGGTGATCCCGATCGTCTTCGCCCTCGTGATTTGCGCAATTGTGGTTTGCGCCCAGTGGCTCATCTTTCGTCTGAAGCGCGCGCGGATTGAGGCGATGAAGCAGGCTCTCATTGCGCGGCCTGACCTTGACCCCGACGCCATAACCGCGCTGTTCGGCACAAGGCAGACGGTCCAATCCGACTTGCGCAGAGCGGTGATCGCGCTTGCTATCGGCGGCGCGTTGGCGGGGTTGGCGTTAAGCGGTTCTAGTGAGTTTTGTGAGGCCGCGTTTGTTTTTTGCGCGATCCCGCTAGCGGTCTCGGCGTGCTACTTCTTTTTTGCCGCGCTGCGCCTGCAGAACAAAGCGTAGCCAGAGTTGCGAGATGCGCAGTCTGGATGAGCGGGCACTCATCGCCTTGCTCAAGGCAACAGGCGACATGGACGCACTGGGCGAGTTGTATCGTCGCCATATTGGAACGGTGCGCGGATACCTCCGCTCGCTCGGCACCCCCGCTTCGAAGGTTGACGATGTAGCCCAGCAGAGCTTTCTGACGGTCCTTCTGAAAATTGGCCAGTTTCGAGGGGAATCGACGTTTCGCACGTGGTTGTTCACCATCGCGTATCGGCATTTTTTGCAGCAGTATCGTCGTGACACGAGCGAAAGCGAGGCGTCCGAGCGGCTACAGCAGTATCGTGGATTGGGTGACCAGCGAGAAGACCCAGATGAGCGGCTCGAAATCTCGAACGCGCTGGAATTGCTATCGGAAGAGGAGAGGTCGGCTCTGATCTTGTGTGATGCGTATGGCTACACGCACTCCGAAGCGGCGGCGATCACTGGCAGACCGCTTGGAACTTTAAAGAGCCATGTGCAGCGAGCAAGGACCAAGGCTCAACAAATTCTTAATGACGCAGGCGAAGGTGAAGACGATGAATAACGAGGAACTAAGGGCCGCGCTCAAAGACTATGTCGCCTCGCCTCTTGATGAGAAGCACGTGGAAGAACAAGCCAAGTCCAGCTCCCCTAAGGGAACGCTGATTTGGTCAGGGAGGGCGCTCGAGTTTGCGATGCGCATTCGCCGACTTGCGGTGTTCTTGCTCCTCGGCACTGCGGTCATCTGCGCGTTTCAACTGCCCGCTGATTTGGTTCTAACCGGGCTGCTGCTTCTGGTTTTCGCCGGTCTCGTGTCCGTCATGTCCGTCGACTGATGCAAACCGTGGGGGCATGTATGGGCGGTGGATCGTACAGATTGTGCTGCAGGCTCAAAGATATCGCTGCTTTGGCGCTCCCTAGCGTTAGTCCGAATGCCCGCCCTTGGGTCGTTGGCGGAATGGCGGCTTGCATCCCTAAACCGCGAACAACTGCTCCACATCCGCAAACGCCTTGAACTCCAGCGCGTTGCCGGAAGGGTCGCGGATGAACATTGTCGCTTGCTCGCCGGGCTTACCTTCAAAGCGGATCGTAGGCTCCATTAAAAAGTCGACACGGGCCGCTTCCAGACGATCGGCCAGAGCGCGCCAGTCTTCCATGCTCAGCACCACGCCGAAATGCGGGATCGGGACCTCGTGCCCGTCCACTGGGTTGCTCGCGCGGTCGCCTGCTTCGCCGGACAGGTGCGCGGTGATCTGGTGCCCGTGCATGTCAAAGTCGATCCATTGCTCTGAGCTTCGCCCCTCCGTGCATCCCAACAGATTGCCGTAGAACGCGCGGGTTTCGTCAAGATCGTGGACGGGGAAGGCGAGGTGGAAGGGGGGTAGGCTCATCAGACGGGCTCCTGATACAAATCAACACACCCTCGTAACCCGTTCAGCCTCGACAGCGAAAGGCTGAATATCTAGGCAAGACCGATTGGACACGCGCGATGGTGGAGGGCGCTCTCATGAAGATCATTCTTGGCAACAAGAATTACTCAAGCTGGTCGCTGCGAGGCTGGCTTGCAGCCAAGCAATCGGGTTTGTCGTTTGAGGAATTGACCGTGCCGCTTCTCGGCGAGGATTGGGACAAGCGCAAACGAGATATGGGCGAGGTTCAGCCATCGAGTGGCAAGGTGCCGATCCTGTGGGATGGTGACGCGGTGATCTGGGATAGCCTCGCGATCCTTGAATACCTCGCAGACAAGGTCGGGCGCGATCGTTTTTGGCCCAAAGACGACACCGCGCGCGGCATGGCCCGTGCGATGGTGGCTGAAATGCATTCGTCCTACGCTTCGCTCAGAGCCGAGATGCCGATGAATATCCGCCGCCATGTCCAGCTCCAGAATGTGAGCGAGCAGACCAAGGCGGACATCGTGCGTATCCTCCAGCTATGGGCCGAAGCGCGCGCGCGGCATGGATCGGCGGGGCCTTTCCTATTCGGCACGTTCGGTGCGGCGGACATATTCTACGCGCCCATCGTCTCGCGCTTCCTCACTTATGGTATTGGCGTCCCCGGCTTTGCGCAAAGCTATATGCAAGCCATCTGGGAACACGATTGGATGCGCGAATGGATCGGCGCGGCGGAAGCGGAGGAATGGGTGATCGAGCAGGTTGAGCAAGTCGCCTGAGGATCGCAGATGACCCGCGATTGCTCTGCTGTGTACATATGCTAGTCCTGCACACTGACATCAGCGCGCGCCCGCTCGAACGGGCGTAACGCGCACTCAAGACGATTGAAGGACACTCACCGACATGAAGGCCTGGTTTGCAATTCCGCTGTGGCAGCGGGTTATTGGTGCGCTTATTTTAGGTATCGCGGCGGGCCTGTTCTTTGGTGAGAGCGCGGCGAGCATCAAAATCATCGGCGATATCTTTATCGCTTTCATCAAGATGCTGGTGGTGCCGCTAATCTTCTTTAGCCTGGTGTCGGGTGTCGCCAGCATCGGCGATCTCAGCAAGCTTGGCAGCGTCGGTTGGCGTGCGCTGCTGATCTTTGTGGTGACGGGGCAAATGGCGGTGTGGCTTGGCTTGGCCATTGGCACCATCGCGCAGCCGGGCGCGGGCCTCGATCCGTCCTCTATGGCGCTGGATGCCGATAAGCTGGCGCAGGCGCAGGACCGGCAAGCCAACGCCAAGGGCTTTACCGATATGATCCTTGAGGTCGTCCCTTCCAGCCCGGTGCAGGTTATGGCCGACGTCAACGTCTTGCCGCTGATCGTGTTCTCGCTTCTGATCGGCATCGGCATCCTGATGGCCAAGGAAGACGGCGAGCCGGTGCTCAAGATCTTCGAATCTGGCAGCGTCGTCATGCAGAAAGTCACCATGGTGGTGATGGAGCTGACCCCGTTCGGCGTTTTCGCGCTGATGGCGTGGGTTGCGGGCACGTTGGGCCTCGACGCGTTGGCGGCGCTGGGTCAGGTGGTGTTCCTCAACTATCTGGGCTGCTTCCTGATCATCGGCATCATCTATGCGGGCATGATCAAGTTCATCGCGCGGCTGCCGGTGATCGATTTCTTCCGCGGCATTATCGATGCGATGGCGGTGAGCTATTCCACCGCCAGCTCCAACGCGACGCTGCCGGTGACCCTGCGCTGCGCGCGCCGCAATCTGGGCGTTTCAAACTCGGTCGCGAGCTTCGTCATCAGCCTTGGCGCGACGATCAATATGAACGGAACCGCGATGTATCTGGGCCTTGCGACCTTGTTCGGCGCGCAGGTGTTTGGCGTGGACCTGTCCATGGCGGACTACGTCACGATCTCGATCCTCGGCACGCTGGGCGCCATTGGCGCGGCGGGCATTCCGGGGTCGGGCCTGATCATGATGGTGCTGGTCTTCGGCGCGGTCGGCGTGCCGCTGGAGACCATTGCGCTGGTCGCAGGTATCGACCGGATCATGGACATGATGCGCACCACGACCAATGTCAGCGGCGATGCAGCGGTGGCGACGACGGTTGCGGCGCTGACGGGCGAGATCGATGTGCCGGAGCTGGTGTCGGCGGATGATGTTTGAAGCCACTTTCAAGAGCCTCGGCCTTGCGGCTGCGGCGCTTATGCTGCCGACGGGCATGGCTGCTGCGCAGGAGGTGCAGCCAAGCGAACTGCAGGTAGCGGTGGCCTATGTGGACGCTTACAATGCACGCGACCTCAACGCGATCCTTGCGCTCATGCACGAAGATGTTGAGTGGCTAAGTATCGAAGGGTCTGAGACAGTTGCTTTTGCAAGCGGAAAGGCGGAACTGGCCGCGCAGATGGAAGACTATCTGGCCTCGCCGGACGCGACTTTCAGTACAGTTGAAGGCAGCGTCGGTAACGGGCGCTTTGTCGCGGTTCGCGAAGTCGCGCACTGGACCGATGACAAAGGAAACTCTCGCTCGCAGGCGGCGCTCGCGGTCTATGAGATCGAGGGCGGACTGGTGCGGCGGGTGTGGTATTATCCCGCGACGCGGTGACTAACGCCCCTTCGGCTTCTCCAGAACCTTCTTGCGAAAACTGCACAAGTCCACCACCTTGCACCGCCAGCACTCCGGCGTCCGCGCTTTGCAGACATAGCGTCCGTGCAGAATTAGCCAGTGATGCGCGCCCACGCGGAACGGGGCGGGTACGCGCTTTTCGAGCTTCTCTTCGACCTTTTCCGGCGTCTTGCCCTTGGCCAGTCCCGTGCGGTTGCCGACGCGCAGGATGTGGGTGTCGACCGCGAAAGTCTCCTGTCCGAACCAGCAATTGAGCACGACATTCGCCGTCTTGCGCCCCACACCGGGCAGCCGCACGAGGTCTTCGCGCGTGTCGGGCACCTCGCCGCCATATTCGTCGATCAGCAGCTGCGAGAGCGCGATCACGTTCTTCGCCTTGGAGTTGAACAGGCCGATCGTCTTGATGTGATCAATCAGCCCTTCAAGGCCCAGATCCACCATTTGCTGCGGGGTCTCAACCTTCGCAAACAACGCGCGCGTTGCCTTGTTCACGCCGACATCGGTCGCCTGCGCCGACAGCGCGACCGCGACCACCAGCTGGTAAGCGTTGCCGTATTCCAGCTCGGTCTCAGGCTCGGGGTTGTCCTCGGCCAAGCGGCGGAAGAATTCGAAGATTTGATCTTTGGTCATTTGGTCTCTTGCGTGTCCTCAGCGGCCTTGCGCGCTTTCGCTTCGCGGTGGCTTTGCATCGCGTCGGAAAACGCCGCCGCGATGATGCCGGTGGGCATGGCGACAAGGCCGATGCCGCCCAGCGCCACAATCGCCGCCAGCACTTTTCCGATGGCGGTGACGGGCGAGACATCGCCATAGCCGACCGTCGTCAGCGTGATGATCGACCACCACATCGCGCGCGGGATCGATCCAAACGCCTCGGGCTGCGCAGCCCCTTCGGCCCAGTACAGCGCGGTGGCACCCACCAGCACCAGCATAGCGGCGAGCGCGCCGGTCACCGCAAGGTCATAACGCCGCTCCACGATCGCATCGCTCAACGCTCTCAGCGCGTTGGTGAACTCCCCGAACCGCAACAAGGAGGCGAGCCGGAACAGGCGCACCAATCGGAAAATCGGCGCGCCCATGATGAGGACGGGAACGAGCGAGGCGAGCACCACCGCCAGATCCACCAGCGCAAAGAAGGAAAGCGCCCATTCGATCCGCTTGCGAGCTTCCGATCCTTCGCCGGGGCGTTCAGCGGCTGCCCAGAACCGGGCGATGTATTCCACCAGAAACGCGACGCCAAAGCCGAATTCCGCCCAAAGCAAGACGGACCAGTTTTCCGCGGCCATCTGTCGTTCGGTGCCGACGATGGCGAGCGTGACCGAGGCCAGGATCAGCACCACGATCACCTTGTTGGTGAGCGTCAGCTTGCCGTCCTCTCGCGCAGAGGCGAACAGCTGACGATAGACCCGACGGCGCAAGGAGGGGGGTGCGGCGTTCATTCAGCGGAGGCGCCTTGCTGATTGGCCGCTTTCCATTCCATCGCGGTGAACACCCGGTTGCGCACGGTGGGGTGTGTGTAGAAGATCGCCTCCTCTACCGGCCCGGCGAGCGGATAACGATACTCGGCGGTCTTCACGAGCGCTTCGGACAAGGCGTCTGGCAGGCCAACCGTGGCCAGCGAATAGGCGTCCGCCTCGCGCTCGCCCACGCGGATCAGCGTGTTGATCACCGGCTGCGCGAGAGTGAAGAACAGGCCGACTACGACCAGGAAGACCGGGATGCCTCGCGCATCATTAATCGCCGCCGCGCTCCCAAACAGGCGGGCAAAAAACGGGTAAGCGCGCGCCGTCAGAAAGAAGACGGCTATGGCTAGCACGCTGAACACGATGATCTGGCGGAAGACATGGCCCAGAACGTAGTGGCCGATTTCGTGACCGGTGACGGCTTTGACCTCGTCCAGCGATGCCTCGCCCAAGGCTACGTCCGAAATGGCGATCCGCGCGCTGCCGCCGATGCCAGAGACGTTGGCGGTGAAGTTGTTCGATTGGCGCGATCCGTCAAACACGAATATGCGATCTTCGGGGATGTCGGCCTCGGCGGCCATGACAAGGATAGCGTCGCGCACCTCGCCTTCGGGCACCGGCTCGAATTCATTGAACAGGGGCTCGATAAGGACGGGGCTGAGCAGCAGCATGAGCGATATCGCGCTGGCCACCAGCCCCCCGGCCCACGCCCACCAAAAACTCCCCGCGCGCCGAAGCAGGAAGTAAAGCGCGACAAAGAACACAGCGCCCAATATCGACGACAAGGTCAGGCCGATCATCCCCTGTGACAAATAGTCCATGAAAGGCTGGCTGGTGCGGTTGTACTGCGTCTCGCGCCACCAATCGGTGTAGATCGAATAGGGCAGGGTCAGCAGCGAGCTGATCAGCGAATAGACGAGCGCGACGAGAAAGACGCGCAAGTTGGGCCAGCGTTCCGAAACCTTTGCGAACACTTTGTCGAGTATGCCGCTTCGCACTATCAGCCATGTTACCAGCGCCGAGACTATCAATCCCGTCAGGATCAGCCAGTGATTTCCGGTCGTGTAGCTGCGCGCCAGTTCCAGATCGGCCGCGCTCAGGGCGCTGAGATGCGCCTCGGTGGCGGCTTGAGGGTCGAAGGCCATGAATGATCCCTTACCTGTCTTTGTATCGTGTTTTTGACCCGGTCAGTTGAGACCAAGCACGTCTTCCATGGTGTAGCGCCCCGCAGGCTTGCCGATCATCCACGCCGCGCCTTTCACCGCGCCGCGCGCAAAGATCATGCGGTTCTCCGCCGAGTGTGAAAGCGTCAGGCGCTCCTCGGATCCGGCGAGGATCACGCTGTGGTCCCCCGCCACCGTGCCGCCGCGCAAACTGGCGAACCCGATGGCGCCCTCTCCCCGCGCGCCGGTGTTGCCGTCGCGACCAGCCTCGCGGTGCGTGGCGAGATCGATCCCGCGCCCCGCCGCCGCCGCTTCGCCCAACAGTTTGGCCGTGCCCGATGGCGCGTCGACTTTGCCGCGATGGTGCATTTCGACAATCTCGATGTCCCAGTCCGGCCCGAGCTTGGCTGCGGCTTGTTTGACCAGGGACGCCAGCAAGGTGACGCCCAGCGAGGTGTTGCCGGTTTGCAGGACGGGGATCGTCTGTGCGGCGTCTTCGATGGCGACGAAGTGTTCATCTTCCAGGCCGGTGGTGCCGATCAGGATCGGAATGCCCGCTTTGCGCGCCGCGTTCACATTGGCGATCAGGCCATCGGGCGAGGAGAAGTCCACCGCCACATCGCATTGCCCTATCGAGGGCGCCGGATCGCCCCCAACGTCCACGCCAACGCGAAACTCATAACCCGCCTCTTCAATGGCGGCGGCCAGCGCCTGACCCATCCGCCCTTTGTGCCCCAGGATTGCAAACTTGATCACATCCACTCTCCCGTTACGTGTGGTCTTCAAACTGTGAAACACATTCCCAGCCACCTCAAGGAGAGAGGCGAAATGACGCCGGAAAACATCGTTATTCTGACCGGTGCGGGGATCAGCGCGGAAAGCGGGATCGACACGTTCCGCGACGCCGGCGGGCTGTGGGAGAACCACTCGATTTACGACGTCGCCACGCCCGAAGGGTTTGCGCGCGATCCAAACTTGGTCCTGCGCTTCTACGACGATCGGCGCGCGGCGCTTGCCAAGGTGAAGCCGAATGCGGCGCACACTTCGCTGGCCCGGCTTGAATCGGAGTTTGCGGGCGACCTGCTGTTGGTGACGCAGAACGTCGATGACCTGCACGAACGTGGCGGGTCCAAGAGTGTCTGCCACATGCATGGCGAGCTTAAGAGCGCGCTTTGCTCCTCGTGCGGCACCCGGTCGCAGTGGGAGGCGACCATGCTGGACCGACCGCCGTGTCCCGTGTGTCAGGCCCCGACCCTGCGCCCCGATGTCGTGTGGTTTGGCGAGATGCCGTACCAGATGCGTCGGATCGAGGAGGCGTTGGAGCGCTGCGACCTGTTCGTCAGCATCGGCACCAGCGGCGCGGTCTATCCGGCGGCGGGCTTCGTCAACGGAGCCAAGGCGATGGGCGCGCAAACTCTGGAGCTCAACCTGGAGCCTAGCGAAGGCAGCGCCACCTTCCACGAAGCGCGCCACGGCCCTGCCAGCCAGTTGGTCCCGGCGTGGGTGGATGAAGTGTTGAGTGCCTGAGCCAGCGTTCCGTAGAATGCGCCAGACTGCTTGACACATTTGACACGCAATGTTGGATAATTTTCGCCAAATATAGACACAAAAACAGCGCCTTGCTTGAAAAATGCCCGCTTGACACTTTTCCAACTCGCTTTCGCTTCTGAGTGCCAGCATTTCAAAGAGCCGAGCCGCCAGTGTGACAATCAAAGGCCGTGTAGGAAAGCGCCGCTGGCTTTCTCCTCACCCGCCTGCCAATCAAACGCTTAAGGCAACCTTGGGAGACCACCACACATGACCGCCATCCACGGAACCTGCGCGCCCGACTTCGCAGCCGTCAAAGCCGCCTTTGAAGCCAACTTCGCGCAGCGCGATGACATCGGAGCCAGCGTCGCGGTTTCCTTTAAAGGCGAGATGGTGGTGGATTTGTGGGGCGGAGCGCTTGCCCGCGGATCGAGTGAGCCCTGGCAGGAAGACACGATCGTCAATGTCTGGTCGACGACTAAGACAATGGCGGCGCTCAGCCTGCTGGTGCTGGCCGACAAGGGCGAAATCGACTTTGCCGCGCCGGTCGCGCGCTATTGGCCCGAATTTGCCGCTGCCGGGAAAGACAGCGTCACCGTCGCTCATGTCATGTCGCATCAGGCAGGCCTTTCAGGGATGGACCAACCGGTCGAAGGCGCAACGCTGTACGATTGGGATTTCATGACCCGCGAACTCGCCGCTCAGGCGCCTTGGTGGGAACCGGGTACGGGGTCAGGCTATCACGCGCTCACGCAAGGCTATTTGCAGGGCGAGATTGTGCGCCGGGTGACCGGACAAACCCTGGGCGCCTTCTTCAAACACGAGATCGCCGATCCGCTTGGCGCTGACTTCCAGATCGGGGTCAGCGAAGCCAGCCGAGCGCGCATCGGGGCGTTGATACCGCCGACCTCGACGCTGCCCGGCCCTGATGACGATTCGATCGCCGCACGCACCATCGCCAGCCCCAAAGTGGTTGCCGCGCAGTGCAACGAACATGGTTGGCAGGTCGCCGAAATCCCCGCCGCCAACGGCCACGGCAACGCGCGCAGCGTCGTGCGCGTGCAGACCGCGCTGGCCAATGGCGGTGAGGCGTGGGGCAAGCGTATCCTTTCCGAAGCGGGCGCGCGCCGCGTGATGGAAGAGCAATGTCGGGGCGTCGATCAGGTGCTGGGCACGCCGGGCGTGTTTGGCCTGGGATATGGGATCAACAGCGATCTTATGCCGCTCGCACCCAATCCCAATGTCTGCTTCTGGGGCGGTTATGGCGGATCGCTGATCCTAGTCGATCAGGACGCGCGGATGTGCGTGTCCTACGTCATGAACCGCATGGAGCCGGGCATTCAGGGTGATCTGCGTGGAATGTCGATCGCGATGGCGGCGTATCAGGCGCTGGCGATGCGGGAGTAGATACAGGTACGCCTAGTCTTGCGCGGGAAGAGGTTTATAGACCGGTGTGAAATCGCTTTCCGCTGGGATGTAGGTCAGTTCTATTTCGTGGCGAAAGCTGAACTCGATCACCTCAACAACAGGGAAAAGCCCGCCCTTTTCTGAGTCTGTTGCAACATCCAACGAACTTCGCAGGCAATCGATGAAAGCGCGCTTTTTAGGCGTACTACCCTCAATTCTCCGTCCCCCGGCGTCGAAGCCAGCAAAAACGTAGCGGCTGTCGGCAAGCGAGACTGAGTGCTTGGCTTCGCATTGCTCGAGGAGATGCCGTTGATAGGCGCCGTGACCACGAGGCCACCAGATCGAAGCGACCATTGCAAAGAAAAGCGCAAGAATTGTTCCGGCGATCAGGCGGAACGCCCATTTGGGACCCGGTGATGCCGCGTAGCTCATTCACCCTCAGAGCATGAAGGACGCGGGAGCACCACTCCCCTACTTCTTCTTTACTTGCGGCTGTGGCCGTGTGAACACCAGATGCGTCTCGCTCGATGCGCTGGCGTCGAACGCGTAGCCCTCGGCGTCAAAGGCGCGCAGGTCGTCGGCTTTCTCGATCCGGTTTTCAATGATCCAGCGCGCCATCAACCCGCGCGCGAATTTGACATGGTACATCAATCGCCGCGCTTCGCCGTCTTTGACGTTTAGGAAGCTCGCCTCGATCACTTTGCCGGGCAGCGCGCTTGTATCGACCGCCTTGAAGTATTCGTTGGAGGCGAGGTTCACGATGGTCTGATCGCCGTGCCCTTCCAAGTCTTCGGCCAATTGTTCGCCAATCCGGCCGCCCCAGAAATCGTAGAGCGATTGGCCGCGCGGGTTCTTCATCCTGGTGCCCATCTCAAGACGATAGGGCTGGATTGCGTCCATCGGGCGCAGCACGCCATAAAGACCGGAGAGGATGCGCAAATGGTCCTGCGCGTAGGCCAACGTCTCATCGCCCAGCGATGTCGCCTCAAGCCCCCAATAGACATCGCCATCAAAAGTCAGCCCAGCGGGCGTTGCGGAATTGCTGCGGCCATCCAAATCAAAGGTCTTGAACCGCTCAACATTCAGCTCAGCCAGAGTGTCCGAGATCTTCATCAACCGCGAAAGATCCGCTGCCGATTGCTTCTTGGCCACCTTGGCCAGGTCGCGCGTGTCGTCCGTAAGTCGCGGGCTCGTGATATCGAGCGCGGGCGTCTCGACTTCGGCTTTCAACTTCTTGGCGGGTGAAAGAACGGTGATCATGGGGCGCAACTCTGGGAAAGACAACAGTGATGCCGTGCTAGTGGGCGCGGCCTTGGTTTGTAAACGTCAGGTGCCTGCGATGGGTCCCTGCGTCC
The DNA here is from genome assembly GCA_039814925.1 of Pseudomonadota bacterium. Taxonomy (GTDB): domain Bacteria; phylum Pseudomonadota; class Alphaproteobacteria; order Sphingomonadales; family Sphingomonadaceae; genus Erythrobacter. The sequence goes on along the minus strand of JBCCAH010000016.1, from coordinate 40,384 downwards.
ACGCGAAATTGTCGATCACACTTTTTGGTTTGAACGATGGTCGATTGCGAGCTTACCCACCTGGTCGCCGTGGGCGCTTTTTGGACGAGATGGACTTCATTATCAGCTCACCCTTGGCCTCGGGTTTTAGAGGCGGCTCCAGAATTGCGAGCGCTTCATCGACCAACTCCAATACACGCGGGTCTTCGTGGATCAGGCCGTCTTTAAGGACGACATGCCGAATGCGGCTGCCATCGCCGACCAGCATGGCGTTCGGATCGGAAAGTTCGACTCCGCGCGCGAAAAACAGGCTGACCCACCGCGGATAGAGCGTCACTGAAAAGGCGATGGTGGACTGCTTTTCCCCGCTGGCAAAGCCGATCGCGAGCGCGTTGTAATTGTCATAGGCGAGCCGATTTGACGCCGGGTAGCGCGTGCGAAAGAAGGCCAAGGCCGCGCGCGCCTGCTCCGCGATTTCGGGGTCAAAGGCGTCGAGAGCTTTGTCGAGAGTGCGCTGCGCGTCAGCCATGGGCTCCGCAGCCTTTGCAGGCTGGGTCCTTCGCGATGGTGAGGCCGCGCATGGCGGGCTCCAGACCATCGAGGATGAACAGCCGGCCCCATAGCGGATCATCGCCAAGGCTCCCGGCGCCGTGGAGCAGCGCGCGCACCGCTTGCATCGCGGCGAAACCGCCGGTCCAGCCCGCCATCGCGCCCAGCATCCCTTCATCCGCGCAGGTGTCGCAATCCTCGGCGTCGAAAGCGTCTCCGACAAAGCAGCGGTAACACGGCTGGCCCGCCAGATGCCCGGCGAACGCGCCAACCTGCCCTTGAAACCGGCCAACCGCGGCGGAAAGCAGCGGCACGCGTTCCGCCACGCAGGCGTCGGACACCGCGAGGCGGGTCGCGAAATTGTCGGTCCCGTCAAACACCAGATCGCAGCCTGCGATCAGATCGCCCGCGTTTTCCGCTGTGATGCGCGAGTCGGAAATGTCTACACTCAGCGTGTCATCGAAATTGGCGAGCCATCGGCGCGCGCTTGTCGCCTTCCCGTGGCCGACATCGCGGGTGGTGAAGATCGTCTGACGCTGGAGGTTCGAGACCTCGACCACGTCGTCATCAACCAGTGTGAAACGCCCGATCCCGCTCGCCGCAAGATACTGCAAGGCGGGCGAACCGATACCGCCAAGACCAATCACAGCCACTCGCTTGGTGGTGAGCGCAACCTGACCCGCGCCGCCGATTTCGGGCACGATCATGTTGCGGGCGAACCGATCAAGCCGCGCCGGGCTGAGGGCGCCCACACCGGGGTCAGCCTCTGTGGATGGCGTTGTGGATGCTTCTGGGGAGGAATCTATGAACAACCTGTCGACCATGATGGTTCTGTTGGCAGGCTGTGGGCCGCTTGTGAACAGCCTGTGGGTAGGCGGTGTACAGGTCTGTGGAGGCTTTTGCGCATAAACCTGCGCAAAACCGATGGGTTTTGTGTGAATCCCCGCGACAGCGGGGATCTCAGTCGGTGTGGCGGGAGGTCCCCGCCTGCGCGGGGACTCACGGCATCCTCAGCCTCAGCTCTCCAACTGGCGCAACAGGCTGCGCACATCGCCGTCCATATCGGCGTCGCGTTCGCGCAGGTCCTCGATCAAACGCACCGCGTGGATCACGGTCGAGTGATCGCGCCCGCCAAACTTGCGACCGATCTCTGGGTAGGAACGCGGGGTGAGGACCTTCGACAGGTACATCGCCACCTGACGCGGACGCACCACGGCACGCGCGCGGCGCTTGGAGCTCATTTCCGAACGGTCGATCCGGTAGAACTGGCAAACCGTGCGCTGAATTTCGTCAATCGTGATCCGCCGGCGATTGGCGGAAAGGATATCGGTCAGCTGCTCTTCCGCAAGTTGCAGCGACACTTCCTGCCCCGTCAGCTGCGCGTAAGCGATCAGCTTGTTGAGACCGCCCACCAGCTCACGCACGTTGCGCGTGATGGTGCGGGCGAGGAAGTCGACCACATCGTCGGGCACGTTGAGCGGTGCAAACCGCTGGAGTTTCGATTCCAAGATTGATTTGCGCAGCTCAATATCAGCGGCGGCAATGTCCGCCACCAGACCCATCGAAAGACGGCTGAGCAGGCGCGGTTCGACGCCGTCTAGCGCTTGCGGCGCGCGGTCGGCAGCAAAGACCAGGCGTTTGCCTTCGGCCAGCAGCGCATCGATCGTGTAAAGCAGCTCTTCTTGAGCGGACGCCTTGCCGATTATGAACTGAATGTCGTCGACCAGCAGCAGATCGAAGCTTCGCAGACGCGCTTTGAATTCGATCATCTGATTGGCTTTGAGCGCCTGGACAAATTCCACCATAAACCGTTCGGCCGAACAGTAGAAAATGCGCGCGCGCGGGTGGGCTTGCAGATAGCCATGACCGATCGCGTGCAGAAGGTGAGTCTTACCCTGACCGGTCGCGGCTTTGAGATAAAGCGGCGAGAATTGCGGCTGCTCGGTCGCGGCCATGCGCTGCGCGGCGTTGCAGGCGAGCACGTTGGCCTCCCCGGTGACGAAAGCGGCGAAGGTTAACGTCGGATCCAGCCCCACGCTGGAGGTGAAGCCCGCGTCCCCAATTGTGCCAGCGGCGACCGCGATCGCGCTTGCGCCATCGTTGGCCGGACGACGGCCATCGTCGATCCGCAGTTCTGGCAATTGGCGACGACCCGGATGCACCTGAATTTTGACCTGCCGAACTTCGGGGCGGGCAATCGTCCACGCGAGTTGGAGGCGATCTTCGAATCGGTCCTTGACCCAGTTGGCCGAAAACTCCGTCGGCAAAAACAGGTTCAGCGTGCCAGTTTCCTTGTCGATATCGCCGACCTGGATCGGCTTGATCCACTGGCTGTGAAGCTGATGGCCCAGATCCTTGCGCAAGCCCGTGCTGATATCAGACCAATCCGCTGCGAGGTTCACGGCCTCGGCGTCCTCCATCAAATCCTCGTCCGAGCTGCGACGCGTTGACCGCGACTTGTCCATTCGTTGCACCTTTGCTTCCCCAATATTTGCGCGGCTCCGGAAGCGACCTCCGGAAGACGAACTGTGTTTGCGACAGGCAAATCTTCCCCGCTTTTAGAGTCAAAAGGGCTCCAAAAGACTCCAATCGATTTTGACCTTAACGCCGGACTGTCCCGTTCCGGCTGAGCCACTAATAAACGACTCTTCGGCGCGTTTCGCAATGGAGAAATTTACAGTTTTGTTAAATTTTATATTTGACTCACCAAACTCACGGGAATGCGTTCAAGTCATTGATTTTCAATGATTCACGTTTCTAGGGGCTTGCGAATCGCGGAGAATCCTAGAGTCGCAGGTCCATGTTGCGAGTGCGAATGTTACAAAAGAAAAGGGCCGCGCCAAAAAGGCCCGACCCTTCAATTCCAAACTAGGACAAGCGCTTAGTGAAATCCCATAAGTAGGGTTACACGGGGCCTGTCCAGCGGTCCTTACAGCGAAGCGACTCGCTTGCTTAGGCGCGACATTTTGCGCGCGACGGTGTTTTTGTGAAGAACACCGCGAGCCACACCGCGGGCCATTTCCGGCTGAGCGGCCTTCAGAGCGGCGGCAGCGGCGTTCTTGTCGCCCGATTCGCAGGCCACTTCGACCTTCTTGATGAAGCCGCGAATGCGGCTCATGCGCGAGGTGTTGATCTCGGCGCGGCGGTTGTTGCGACGGATGCGCTTACGGGCTTGCGGCGTGTTGGCCATATCTCTTGTCTGTCTCGCGTTCTCTTGGGGCCGCGATGAGGCGACCGCTGATATCTCGGTTTGGTCGAAAAGGACGCGGCGGAATCACAATCCATGCGTCGGAAAGGCGCGCACATAGGCGGCAGAGGTGAGTTGGTCAAGGATTCGCTCTAGCTCGCGCCGATCAAAGAGCGGGTCGCTTACAAGTAAACGCCGATCACCGCCAATATGCCGATTCCTATCAAAACGAACATCCAACAGCCTGGGTTGCGGATCAAACCCTCAAGAAACCCAGCGTATTCACGCTGCGATGCGCCGCATTTCCGACAGTAGACGCTTCCATTAGCCAGAAACTGGAACCTAGTGGCACCGCACTTGTCGCAAGTTCTTTTTGTCATAATTACCTCTGACACATCGGGCAGTACCAAGTGCTGCGCCCGCCTTGGGCGATGCGCCTTATCTTCCCGCCATCCTCGCGGTGGCACGGCTCACCAGTGCGACCATAGACGTCAAACCGGGTCGCGAAATAGCCCAGCTCTCCATCGGGCTGCGCGTAGTCGCGCAACGATGAGCCGCCGTCGCGGATCGAGGTTTCGAGCACCTCGCGAATCGTTGGCACAAGGCGCGCGAGTTGTGGCTTGGTCACCTTGCCGCCCTTTTTCATCGGGTGGATGCCGGCGCGCCACAAAGCCTCGCACACATATATATTGCCGAGCCCAGCGACGATGCGCTGATCCAGCAGGCACAGCTTGATCGATTGCGTCTTGCCTTGGAGAGCGGCCTTCAAGTGTTCGGGCGATAGCCCTGGACCCAAAGGCTCTGGTCCCATCGCGGCGAATTGCGGCCATTGCTCCAACGCACCAGTTGCCACCATATCAACCGAGCCAAAGCGGCGCGGATCGCACAGCGCAAAGCGGTTGGTCGCGGTCTCGACCACCATGTGATCGTGCACGTCGTCTTCCTCCGGATCGATCCGCCAGCGCCCGCTCATACCCAGATGAAAGATCACACTTTGTGCGCGGTCGAGATGGATGAGGCCGTACTTCGCGCGGCGCGAAAGGCTTGTGACGGTTGCCCCGGTCATCACCTGCACCAGATCGTGCGGGAAAGGGCGGCGCAGGTCAGGGCGGTTGAGCACCACGCGCTCAATACGCGCACCGTCAAGGTAACGGGCAAGGCCTCGAACGGTCGTTTCCACCTCAGGTAGTTCTGGCATTCTTGTTTTCTCGCTCACGCTCGGCAGCCAAGCCCGCCCTCTCCCCCGCCTTTCCTCCCGGACACCGTATCCTAAAGGGTGGAAGGGCGGGGGAGCGGGTAGGCTTGGCACAAGCCATCAACGGATGTTGAGGGCGCACGCAACAAAAAACGTGTGGAGGGCGCGGGTGGCCAGGGCAGGCTTTCTGCGGTTGCAGAAAGCTCACTCGCCAACGCCCTTATCACCCTTTGCGCGGCGAGCAATTCCATCTAGGGGACAAACTCATGAGCGAAAGCAATCAAGACACCGTCTCCTTCGGCTACGAAAACGTCGCGCCTGACGAAAAGACCCGGCGCGTGGGTCAGGTTTTCACCAGTGTGGCAAAGAAGTACGACATCATGAACGATGCGATGTCGTTCGGCATGCATCGCGGGTGGAAAGATCGCTTTGTCAAACGGGTGAAGCCGCAAGCCGGTGAGGCGATTCTCGACATGGCCGGCGGCACGGGCGACATCGCGTTCCGCATGGCCGATCGCGGCGCCAACGTGACTGTGGCCGATATCAATCAGGACATGCTCGACGTCGGCGCGGAGCGAGCGATGGAGCGGCGCGAGACGGAAGAGACGGGCAGCCTCGTCTTCACGCAGCAGAACGCCGAAGAGGTTACCTTCGCCTCCAACAGCTTTGACGCCTACACTATCGTCTTTGGCATTCGAAACGTGACCTTCAAGGACAAGGCGCTGGCCGAGGCGCACCGCGTTCTGCGGCCGGGCGGACGGTTCTATTGCATGGAATTCTCAACCACCGAATGGACCGGCTTTCGCGAAGTCTACGACTTGTATTCGCACCACATTATGCCGCGCATGGGTCAGGTGATCGCCGGCGACACGGAGAGCTATCGCTATCTTGCGGAGTCGATCCGCAAATTTCCGCGGCCCGCTGAATTTGAAGCGATGATCAAACAGGCCGGTTTCGTGAACACCAAGGCCGAGATCATTCTGGGCGGCGCGGTTGCGATCCATTCGGGTTGGAAAGTTTAAGTCGCGGCGCGAACCGTATTGAAGCCATGACCTCTCCTGTCATCCATCTCTCTCGCCTTGCGCGCTGGGGCGTCACACTGGCGCGTCGCCGCGCGCTGGTGGGTATTGAAAACGACGTCAACGCGCCTTCGCCGGTGCGCCGTTTGGCGAAGCTGGCGCGGCTGGCGACCTTCACGAGCAAGAAGGGTGAGCCCGATTACGCCGGAGCGTTTCGCGCGATCGGTCCCGCGGCGATCAAGCTGGGCCAGTCGCTCGCGACGCGGCCCGATCTGGTCGGCGAGGAAGCGGCGAACAATCTGCTGTCTTTGCAGGATTCGCTTCCGCCCGTGCCATTCAGCGAGATCAAGGCGTCTATCGAACAGAGCTTCGACCAACCGCTCGACGCGCTGTTCTCCGAAGTGGATCCTGAACCCGTCGGCGCGGCGAGCATCGCGCAGGTGCACAAAGCTGTCACCATCGATGGGCGCAAGGTTGCGATCAAGGTTCTTCGCCCCGGCATCCGTGAGAAATTCGCGCGCGATATCCAGACCTACGAATGGGCGGCAGCGCATGTTGAGGCGATGGGCGGCGAAGCGTCACGCCTGCGCCCGCGTCTGACGATTGCCAATTTCAAACGCTGGTCCAACACCGAGCTCGACCTGCGGCGCGAAGCGGCGTCGGCGTCGGAACTGGCCGAGGAAATGCGCGGGATCGGCGGCTATCGCATTCCGGAGATCGACTGGGACCGGACCAATGGCCGGGTGATGACGATCGAATGGATCGACGGCGTCAAGATCAGCCGCACCGAAGAACTGGTCGCGCGCGGGCACGACCTCAACCGGATCGCGGAAAAGCTGGTCATCAGCTTTCTGACGCAGGCGATCAGCGCCGGGTTCTTCCACGCTGACATGCACCAGGGGAACCTGTTCGTAGAGGATGACGGCACCATCGTCGCGATTGATTTCGGCATCATGGGTCGCATCGACCGGCGCGCGCGGCAATGGCTGGCGGAAATCCTCTATGGCCTGACCACCGGCAATTACAAACGCGTCGCCGAAATCCATTTCGAGGCGCAATATGTGCCCAGCTATCATTCGGTCGGCGAATTTGCGACGGCCCTGCGCGCGGTGGGCGAACCCATGCGCGGCAAGCCGGTTAAAGAGTTGTCTGTTGGCCAGATGCTCGACGGGCTCTTCGCGATCACTCGCGATTTCGACATGCAAACGCAGCCGCACCTGCTGCTGCTGCAAAAGACCATGGTGATGGTCGAAGGCATCGCGACGCAGCTCAACGAAGACATCAATATGTGGGACACCGCCGCGCCCTATGTGCGTGATTGGATCCGCGATGAGCTGGGTCCGGAAGCCGCCGTCGCCGAACGGATCAAGGAAGACACTGACACGCTTATGCGCTTACCCGGCCTGATCCGCCGGATCGAAGACAAATTCCCGCCCAAAGGCGGCGCGCCCGAACCCGCGCCTCTGCCTGAGATCAAGTTGCTCACCGACCGTCCCGAGCGGTCCGGCGGCGGCTGGCTGGGATACTTTGTCGCAGGCCTAGCCGGAGCGGGCGCGATGTGGGCGGCGGCGATTTACGGTCTGCTTTAGGCGCCCGCCATTTAGGTTGTGGCTGGCCCGCGCATGGCCCGCGCGCCCACAAAGCACAAAATCACCGTCACCGCTTCGACCGCCATGGGCGGCGCCCATCCTTCGTAGTTTCCATCCAGCGCGAGGCTCAGGCAGCGCGCGCAAAAGACGATGCCCATAAGGGCGGCGGTCACGTAGAACACCTCACCGCGCTGTTTCCACACGCCATAAAGAAGCGCGCCGCCCGCGACCCAGAAGAACGCGGTCATATCCCCGCGGATGGTCGAGAGGCCGGCATTGCCTTTTGGAGAGAGGCCAAAATCACCGCCCGTTGTGACCGGATCGGTCAAAAACCCCAATCCGATAAACAGAAACAGCGCTCCCAAAAGCGCCAACACCACCCGCAAAACCAACTGCATATGTATCCCCTCTTAGTGCGCGCTGGTCTGACGCGCGCAATTGCCCTTGGCAAGCCCTCACGCCGCCTCCTCCTCGCCTGTGCGGTAGCGCAAATTTAACCATCATCCGCCATGGAGTAGCCCGCACCATAACGCCCGGTTCAAAGCGGTTGGCCTCGCGGCTCTTGATCGCTAAACCATTAACCATAGTTTCGAATTTCAGCGCTGGGTCCATACGGGAAGTGATACGACACCAAATGACGCGAGCTTTGCCGCCTTACCGAAAGCCTCGATCATGAGCACCGCGCCGCAAGAGGTTGTCGGGCCCAAGATCCTGCTGGTCGTTGGCGGTGGTATCGCGGCGTATAAGTCGTGCGAGCTGGTGCGCCTGATCCGCAAGGGCGGAGGCGATGTCACCTGCGTTGTGACCAAAGGCGGTCAGCAATTCGTGACGCCCATGTCGCTCGCCGCGCTCAGCGAAAATCAGGTCTACACCACTTTGTGGGATCTCAAGAACGAAGCGGAGATGGGCCACATCCAGCTGAGCCGAGAGGCCGACCTGATCGTGGTCTGCCCCGCAACGGCTGATCTCATGGCCAAGATGGCGGCAGGCATCGCCGATGATCTGGCCACTACCTTGATCCTGGCGACCGATAAGCCGGTGATGGCCATCCCCGCGATGAACGTGCGCATGTGGGAACACGAATCGACCCAGCGCAATGTCAAAGCGCTTAAGGCCAACGGCGTCGAAGTGCTGCACCCCGACGAAGGCCCGATGGCGTGCGGCGAGTTTGGCTATGGCCGTCTGCCCGAACCCGACGCGATCTGGCGCGCGATTGCGGCGCATTTCGGTATCGAAGTGCCCGAAGAAACGCCGGCCCCAATGGCCGCGAACGACGCCGCGTTGGGGCCGGTCGAGGCGCTGGAACCCGACGACGAAGGCGCAGGGACTATGGGCGGGCTGGGCGGTCTGCTCTCAAAAATTATCCCGCGTTCGACCGCGAAGCGCAGCGCGGATGATATCGAGGCCGAGCATCAGGATCTCGACATCCCGGAAGACTTCGATCCCGATGCGGAGATCGAAGAAGAGGATATCGAGTTCAACCCCGACCTTGCCGGACCGTTGCTCGCCAAGAAGGGCGATGCCGGCGCCGCGCCGCCGATTGATCCCGATGCGATCAACCACGAGGTGAACGAGCGCCAATCGCCGCCCGAGGAAATCGCCGAACCGGTCGAAGAAGACGAGCCCGAAGACGCGCCTGAACCCGAGGCCAAGAAACCAGCGCCGAAAGCCAAGAAGGGTGGCAAGGCCAAAGCCGAAGCGATTGAAAGCGACGCCATCGATGCGGCGGGCGATGGGTTCGATATCGATCCCAATTACAAGCCGCTCACCGGCAAACACGTGCTCATCACCGCTGGTCCGACATGGGAAGCGATCGATCCGGTGCGCTACATCGCCAACCGGTCGAGCGGGAAGCAGGGCTTTGCCATCGCCGCCGCCGCCGCCGCGTTGGGCGCTCAGGTGACGTTGGTCGCTGGTCCGGTCTCGCTCAAAACGCCCAAGGGTGTGGACCGCATCGATGTCGAAAGCGCGGCCGAGATGAACCAGGCCGTGCGCGCCGCCCTTCCGGCGGACGCCGCTGTGATGGTCGCCGCCGTCGCCGATTGGCGCCCGCGCCAATATGTTAGCGAGAAGATCAAGAAGCGCGGCTCCGCGCCGCCCGCTTTGATGCTGACCGAGAACCCGGATATCCTCACCAACCTCGCCGCGAGCGAGAAGCGACCCGAGCTCGTGATCGGCTTTGCCGCCGAAACCGACGATGTGATCGACAACGCCAAGAAAAAGCGCAAGCGCAAGGCCGCCGACTGGATCATCGCCAACGACGTATCGGGCGATGTGATGGGCGGCGACGACAACGAAGTGCACATCATCAGCAACGATGGCGTCGAAAGCCTTGAGCAGATGGCCAAGCCCGAAGTGGCCATGGCGCTGGCTCAGCGCATCGCGGACACGCTGACGGCGGAGGCGGCGGAGTGAGCGCATCCGTCAAAGTGGAATTGAAACGCCTAGAACACGGCGCCGATCTCCCGCTTCCCGCCTACGCCACCGATGGCGCGGCGGGCATGGACGTGGTGAGCGCCGAAGATGTGACGATTGAACCGGGCGCGCGGCACGCGGTCGCCACCGGCCTTTCGATGGCAATCCCGCAAGGTTATGAAATTCAGGTGCGCCCGCGCTCGGGCCTCGCGTTCAAGCATGGCATCACGGTGCCCAACACGCCCGGCACAATCGACAGCGATTATCGCGGCGAATTGAAAGTGCTGCTGATCAACCACGGCGCGCAAGCCTTCGACATCGCGCGCGGCGACCGTGTGGCGCAGCTGGTGCTGGCCCCCGTGGTTCAAGCGGCGTGGGACGAGGTCGACGAGCTCGACGCCACCGCGCGCGGCGAAGGCGGCTTTGGATCGACGGGCGGGGCTAAGGGGCTTTAGCCTTCCACTGGTTCGGTTGAGGTCGGTTGCACCCAAGTCACGGTAGAGCTGTAACGTCCCTCAACAGGTCGACCTCTAGCGTCGCGCGCCGGATGAAAGCGCGCGTAGCGCAGCAAGCCCCGGCATGTGGTTTCATCCAGTCGACGTGATCCGCTGCCGCGGGTGATTGCGCAATCCGTTGCTCGACCCTCGGCGCTAACGATCAGCGTGAAGCTAACGGTTCCAACGAGGCATCCTGACCAGCCGCAGGAATTCATCTTTTCCAAGGGAATCCATTTGCCGGGGTCTATAGGCTCTGGAAGCCGCGCCTTGTTGGCGGCCTGCTGTTGGTTATCGGCAGCGCTTTGGTTATCGGAATGAAGTGGCTGAGACGCAGCCATCAGAGCGCTCATCACAAGTAGAAGACCCATAACATCCTAACCCAAAACGCAAAAAGGCGGCGCTGATCCCTTGCGCCGCCTCTCCGTCCCATCCAAGGGTTTGTTGCGTAAAAACGAAGCTACACCATTAGTCGGTGCGACGCACCTTCTTTTCGTCGTCTTTGATCGTGATCCGTAGCGTCTCCCCGGAATTTCCCGGGAAATCGGTGAACAACGCGTCAACCAGATTTGGCACGATCGATTGCAGGCGGTTGGAGCGTGAGACGCTTTCCGCGCGGCCTTCGAACAGGCGTTCGCCGGTCTTGGCGTTATCGATCTTCACATCGATGTCGCCAGTGTAGACGGTGTAGCTGCGCACATTCGGGCCAGCGAGCCAGGGATCGTAGAAACCGAAGGCGAAGTTGCGGCGAAAGCCAAAGCCACCAAAGTTGCCCCAGGGGCCAAAGGCGCCCGCGCCCGCAAAACCAGCGCCGGTGGTGCGCACGCGTTCGCGGCCGTTATCAACGCCATAATCAAACCGCACCAGCAGGTCTGCGTTCTCAGGGCTGGCGGCGGGCGTGTAGCCAACTTCGCTCAATTCGGCGGCGACGTTGCGCGCGTAGATCGCAAATTCCAGACCGCCCGCCAGTTTGGGATCTTCGGGTACGACCGCAAAGGTCATGCCTTGCGGCGCGGGCAGCGGCGCGGCGAAGCGCTCCACGTCGGCCTTGAACGGGGTGGCGCAGGCGGCAAGGCCCAGCGCGGCGACGGCGACGAACAGTCCGGAGGACAGGCGACGTCCCTTCGAGCGGCTCTGGGTGGTGGTAGGCTTTAGAGGTTTCATCTCAGATAGTCCCTTTGCGATACGACAATATGTGGGGCCGAATCCGGCCCTGTCCAGCGAGGAATTGCGCCGCCTCCTGGCTGTTGAGTGCTTTGAGCGTCGATGCGGGTTCAAGAAACCGCAATCACGCGCGAAAGCTACACAGCCTCGGACAATCTATCTCTGGTGCTGCGAATGGTTAGCGATAAGGGCTGAACGGTTATTGAACGCGCGCCTTGTCGAACCCAGCAAACGGCTCACCGTTCGATGAGCCGCTTGCAAGAGTAGTGGTTTCAACCCCGCACCAGACCCAGCGCATTGTACGCCGCATCGAGCGTGGGCATGCCGCGTTCGCGGGCTTTGGCGGCGCCGCGTGCGAGGATCGCGTCGAGCGTTTCGCGGTCGTCTTTGAGCGCGACGAAGCGTTCGGAGATCGGCGCGAGCGTTTCAACCAAAGCCTCTCCCAGCTTGGGCTTGAACGCGCCGAATCCTTGCCCGCCATTTTCGGCGAGCACCGCCTCGACGCTTTGCCCTGTGAGCGCGCCATAAATGCCGACCAGGTTGAGCGCTTCGGCTCGGTCTTCAAGACCCGCCTCCTCGCTCGGCAAGGGTTCGGGATCGGTCTTGGCTTTCTTGACCTTCTTCATGATCGTATCCGCATCGTCGGTCAGGTTGATGCGGCTCATGTCGGAAGGATCAGACTTGCTCATCTTGGCCGACCCATCGCGCAGGCTCATGATGCGCGCGGCTTCGGGCGGGATGATCGGTTCGGGCAGAGTGAAGACCGGCGCGTCTTCCGACGCGAAATCGTTGTTGAACTTTTGCGCGATGTCGCGGGCGAGTTCGAGGTGCTGTTTCTGATCCTCGCCCACCGGCACGTGGGTCGCCTGATACAGCAGCACGTCGGCGGCTTGCAGCACCGGATAGGTGAACAGTGCGATGGACTGGCCCTCGCGGTTCTTGCCCGCTTTGTCCTTCCACTGCGTCATGCGGTTCAACCAACCCATGCGCGCGGTGCCGTTCAGCAGCCATTGCATTTCGGGATGCTGGGGAACCTGCGCCTGATTGAACAGGATCGCCTTGTCCGGATCCACCCCGCAAGCGACCAGCGTCGCGACCAGTTCAAGCGTCGAGGCGTGCAGTTCCGCCGGGTTATGCGGCAGCGACAGCGCGTGCAGATCGGCGATAAAGATCAGGCACTCGCCGCCCGCTTGGTGCGCGTCGTCCTGGAATTTCACGTAATTGCGGATGGCGCCCAGATAGTTGCCAAGGTGCGGCTTTCCCGTGGGCTGGATACCGGAAACGACTCTCATGATGATGTACTCTTCGAAATTGGAAATGGAGGGGCCGCGCAGCGTCTGCACCGGCCAAAAAGGCTCAAATTGCGGAGTTTGCTAGCCATCGCCCAATTTGCCAATAAGGCGCCGCCCGCCCGCGAACCGCGAAACGCGGCCGGGCCAAACGGTCTGTGAAATCCAATTCATTCATGACATCGCCCCTAGCAGATGCCGATGTGCGCGCAAGACGGCGCTCAACCCTGTCGCCGCATCAAGCGCATGACCGTGTCCTTGGTAAGCACACCCAAAGCCGCCGCCGACCCGCCATAGGTTACCGCGCCCACCGCCAAGATGGCGGCAATGCCGAGCGCCTTGTCGAGGATGGAGCCGATGAACCACGGTTCGATCTGCCCCATAAGAGCAAACAGCGCGCCGCCCATGATGGCGGAGGCAAGCGCTATCTTGAGGACGCGACCCAAGATGCGGGTGGGAAGGGTGAAGAAGCCGCGCGACCGCAATATCCCGCCCAGCAACGCGATGTTGCACCACGCTCCGACCGCGCCCGAAACCGCCAGGCCGGTCACTCCAATGCGCGGCACCAGCGCGATGTTGAGGATGATCGTCACCACAAGCGATATCGCGGCTGTCACAACCGGCGTGCGCGTATCCTTGCGCGCGAAGAAATTGGGCGTGAGCACTTTGACCAGCACGTAGGCGGGAAGGCCCAGCACAAGGCCCTGCACAACCATTCCGGTCACGGCCGCGTCTTCCTGCGTAAAAGCCTGCCCCGCCATGAACACCCGCACAAAGGCGGTGCCGGTAAAGAACAGCGCCACCGCGCAGGGCACGGTCAGCAACATGGCCAGCTCAATCGCGTTTGATTGCAGGCGGGCGGCTTCCTCGTCTTCGGCGCGGCTGAGGTGGCGCGAGAGCGCGGGCAGGATCGCCGTGCCCAGCGCGATGCCGATTATGCCCAGCGGCAGTTGGTTCCAACGGTCCGCCATTTGCAGATAGGTGTAGCTTCCCACCGGCAGGGTGGAGAGGAAGAACAAGTCGACAAAGCGGCTGATCTGATAGACGCCCGCGCCAAAGATCGCGGGGACGACCAAGACGCCGAGTTCTTTCACGCCGGGCGTCACGCGCGGGAAGGCGAGCGACAGACGAAAGCCCGCGCGGCGCATGAACACGCCCAGCCACACGACCTGCAGCAAGCCGGACAGCGAAAGCGCCCAGCTCATCGCCTGCGCGGTCATCCATCGCCCATCCGCGCTTGGTTCCAGCGTAAGGCCGTAGAGCAGCGCGGAAATCAGGCAGATGTTGAGGATGACCGGCGCCGCGGCGGCGGCGGCAAAGCGCGAAAGCGAGTTAAGCACCGCTGCGATCAGCGTCGCGACGCTCATGAACATCAGATAGGGGAAGGTCACGCGGCTCATAAACACCGCGATTTCGAGGCTGCCCTCGATGTCTTCAAAGCCTTCGGGCGTGAAGTAGCCTATCACCCACGGCATCGCGATCATCGCAATGCCGGCAAAGACGATCAGGATCGGCAGAAGGACCGACAGCACCGAAGTCGCAAATGCTTCGGCCTCGGACAGATCCCCGTCCTCTTTCATCCGCCGGTTGAAAAGGGGCACAAAAGCGCTCGCAAAAGCGCCCTCGGCAAACAGCCGGCGAAAGATGTTGGGCAGCATAAAGGCCAACTGCCATGCATCGTGCATCGCAGTTGCACCCAGAATTCGGGCCAGCAGGATGTCGCGGAGGAAGCCGAACACGCGGCTGACGGCGGTGAGGCCGCCAATCGTGCCAACATTCTTGAGGAGGCTCATGCGCGATCCAACGTCAAAGACCCGGCCCGTTCCCCCTCGCAGGGGTTAGGCCTGCGGCTTGGGGATTTCGCCTTCGCCAAGACCCTGTTCGGCGCGGCGCTGCGCGAGTTGCTGTGCGTACAGCGTGTTGAAGTCGATCGGATCGACCAGCAGCGGCGGGAAGCCCGCATCGCGCACCGCATCGGCTACGACGTTGCGCGCAAACGGGAAGATGAGGCGCGGCGCTTCGGCGTAGAGGAAAGCGTGCGCTTGTTCTTCGCCCAGATTGCGCATGCCGACGAGGCCGCAATAAGAGAGCTCGATCATGTAGAACGGGCCTTTGTCGCCGGTCGCGTTGATGTTGATCTTTAGGGTGACTTCGTGGACTTCCTGGCCTACCGGCTCGGCACCAATATTGAACTGCACGTCAACCTTGGGCTGATCGGTCCACTGGTACACGTCAGGCGCGTTGGGGTTCTCGACCGAAAGATCTTTCACATATTGCGTGATGATCGCGGCGGTGGGCGTGGTGTCGGCGCCGTTGCCGCCAGCGCCAGGGCCAGGATTGTCGAGATTGGTGAGAACGTCGCCTTCGTCGGCCATGGTTGGTATCGTCTTTCGTATCAGCGGAAATTTCGGGTTGAAAAGAGCGCATTGTCCATGCGGCTCTTCACAAAGCCCGCCGCGCCTAGCAGGGGAGTTCGCCTCCGGCAACACGCTACAGAACATGCGCCAAAACGTCAGACAGCCGCTATTCAGCGGCGAATTGTTACCCAAATGCCCGATTCAACTAGCGAAACGGGCCGATACGGCGTTGTCGAATTGTAATTGAAGCCTATGTTAGGCATGAATCGTATTTGTGATGGTGTGGGGAGCAACGTCACCATTGAAAGGCAGATTAGGTACCTAGTGTGATTACAGAAATCGTCATTCTCGCCATGATCGCGGTTTTTCTGGGGCTTCGGCTCTACTCGGTGCTCGGTCGACGCGCTGAGCATGAAGAAGAATCGGTACCGCAACGCTTCGAATCGCCGGACAACGCCGCTGCCAACGCTCCGGCGCAGAACAACTCGCCAGCGGTGATTCCGCGCCCCTCGCAGCTCGAAGGCGTGATGCCTGCGGTTGAACGCGGCGTGCGCGAGATCGCTTCGGCGGATAATCAGTTTGACATCACCGCCTTTGTCGACGGCGCGCGCGGGGCCTACGCCATGGTGCTCGAAGCGTTCTGGGAAGGCGATCGCGACACCTTGCGTGAGCTGTGCGATGACGATGTGTACGAAGGGTTCGTCGACGCGATCGATGCGCGCGAAGAAGCGGGCGAAACGCTTGAGAACACGCTGATCCGTGTCGAAGAAACGCGCATCCATTCGGCTTCGCTGGATGGCAAGATGGCGCGTGTCGCGGTTCTGTTCGTGGCCGACATCGCCGCCGTTACGCGCGACAAGGACGGCAACGTCATCGCCGGTTCGCTCGACGATGCGATTGAAAGCCGCGATGTCTGGACCTTCTCGCGTAACACCGCCGCGAAAGACCCCAACTGGATCCTCGACGAAACCGACGAAGGCTAGGTCTTTCGGGCGTGATCGCGCGCTGAAGCGAGGTCCAATCAGGAGCAGATAGAGATGCGCAAGCCGCTGGCATCCTTCACGCGGTTGTCAGCCCTTGGAGCTTTTGCTCTGGTTTCCGCCTGTTCGGTGATCCCCGATTCCACCCCGCCGAGGCCGGTGGTCTCGGCTCCGCCGCCAGCGCCCATTGCCGCCAGCGCTTCCCTTGCCGGATTGACTCGCGGGCCAAGCGTGGGCGCTTTGCCGATAGGTGCGAGCGATGCGGGAACGGCCTTGGCCGCATTCGTCGAATCCTGCCCCCAACTGCTCAAACGGGAAGATGTCAGCGGCCTGTCTTTTGGCGCCGATTGGCGCCCGGCTTGTGAGGCGGCACGGACACGGCAAGTGAGCGGCGCACGCGATTTCTTCGTCGAGTTTTTCGAAACCGCGCGTGTGGGCGATGGCACCGCGTTCGCCACGGGTTACTTCGAACCCGAGATCGCGGGGTCGCGCACCCGCCAACCCGGATACAGGGCGCCCGTCTACTCTTTGCCCGCCGATTTGCGCCGCGCGTGGCCGCTTGACACGCCTATCGCCGAACGCGTGGGCCGCCCGCCTCTGGGCCGATACGACGACAATGGCCATTTCGTGCCGTACTATACCCGCGCACAGATAGAGGACGGCGCGCTCGAAGGGCGCGCGCCGGTCATTGGCTACGCCGCCGACCCGGTGGAACTGTTCTTCCTGCAAATTCAGGGCTCAGGCCGCCTGCGCACACCCGACGGTGAAGTCATCCGCATCGGTTACGCAGGGCAGAACGGTCATGGCTACACCAGCGTGGGCAAGCTGATGCGCGAGCGTGGACTGCTGGGCGATGCGCCGGGGCAATATCCCGGATCGATGCAAGGCATCATGGCTTATATGCGCGAGAATCCAGCGGCGGGCCGCGCCTTGATGCGTGAGAACGAAAGCTGGATCTTCTTCCGCGAACTGACCGGCGATGGGCCGCTTGGGGCGCTGGGCGTGCCCGTTCGGCGCGGAGCGTCAGTGGCGGCTGATCCGCGTTTTGTGCCGCTGGGCGCGCCAGTGTGGCTCGACCTGGATCGCGACGAGGCCGATGGTCTGTGGGTTGCGCAGGACACGGGCGGCGCGATTAAGGGCGCGAACCGGTTCGACACCTTCTGGGGCGCGGGCGAAGACGCGCGCGCCATCGCGGGCGGCATGTCAGGACGGGGAAGCGCTCTACTGCTGCTGCCCAAAGGCACCGTCGCGCGCCTCAACGGCTCCAACTGATGAGCCACCCCCGGCAAGCCCCGCGCGGTCTAACGACCGAAGAGCAAGCCGCGTGGTCGCGTCTGGCCGAAAGCGTGACGCCGCTGGCCGGGCGCACGCGACCTGCGGTGCAAGCGAAAACGCCTGAGGCGCCGAAGGTTCAACCTGTGGGCACCGCGAGGCCCAAGCGGGTGAAGCCCAAGCCGCCCGCTCATGTCACGCGCGCCCCAGCCCCGCCGCCAAGCCGCATCCCCGAAGCGCCAGCCACGCTGGACTCGCATTGGGAACGGAGGTTCAAAGCGGGGCGGGTGGAGCCGGACCTGACGCTCGACCTGCATGGTCACACGCTCGACACCGCTTACTCGCGGATCACCGCCGGGCTGGATCAGGCGCGAGCGATGGGCGCGCGCGTGGTTCTGGTGATCGCGGGGCGCGAACGTCCCGTAGACCCGGCCGACCGCGCGCATCGCCGCGGCGCGATCCGGGCCAAACTGCTCGATTGGTTGGCCGCTGGTCCGCACGCCGACAGCATCTCCGCCATCCGCCGCGCGCACCGAGCCCACGGAGGCGACGGCGCGCTGTACCTGATCCTTAAGCGTCGGCGGTAGGCTGCAACTTCGCTAGCGCTCATCGATCACCCTCCCCGCCTCCCCGCCCGTCCACCATATCCTATGGAAACCTTGGTGGACGGGCGGGGAGGCGGGGTGGGTGATCGCCTTAATCAGACGCCGCCGGGGAATACATGACGTCGGTGCGCAGCATGTATTTCTCGCCCGCCGATACGACATCGCCGCGATGAGAAATCGGGTGGAAGAACAAGAGCGCTTTGCCATTTCCCGGATAAAGCGTGAATTCATCGAACGCATAGGGTGAGTGGTTCTGTCGAAAAGACGTTGCACCCCCATCGAAATCCGAATTCAGGAAAATCAGCAGCGTGAATCGGCTGATCTCGCCGTTATCTCGCGCGAAGAGCCCGTCCTGATGCCAGTCGAAGAAATGCCGGGGTTGATAGCGATAAATGCGAAACCGCTCGTTGAGGCCAATGGCCCGTGAGCCAAATCGCGTGGCGGCGATATGGGGCTGCGTCTTGTCCCACAATTCCTGCGCCAACTCCGGATCGTCGAAGATAACGCGTTCGTTGTTGCGGATATCGGGGCGAAGCTGCGCTCCCGATTGGGAATTGATCGTCGCATCGTGAAACCCATGCTCATGAGCCAGCGCAATAACGCGCTGGCATTCGTCGGGATCAAGAAACTCCGGAACCTTTTTGACAAGGTCGTCGATGCATTCGGGGATAGCCATAACCCAGCCGCCAATAGCGCCAAATAGCTGAAAAGCCGAGCGTTGGTTGCGCCCGACCTTTCCGACCTGCCGAGGTGTTAACCCTCATCCAAACAACCACACATTCATCAGGCGGCCCGGAATTGCCATGCTGAAGATGCCGGGGATCATCAGAGCGCCCAGGAACAGGCTGATGACTTCGTAGCGGTGGCCCTGCATATCGCCCCGGCGCGCGGTGGCGATGATCTTGTAGCTGGCGATATAGGTCATCGGCACGAAGATATGGATGAAGCTGAAGCTGCCGCCCGATTTGATGAAAATCGCTGCGGTGGCGGTGGTCACCATCAGGCCGACCCACAATTTGCCGAGCTGCTTGTGCAGTTTCGTCCCCTTGCGCTTCAGCAGCAGATACGCGCCCAGCGGCACACAGGGCAGCACGGTCACGACATGGATGACGATAGCCCAGTGCCGCGCCGCGCCGTGCGCCGGAGCCAGACCCGTCAGGCCTCGGGTGAGCGCAATCACGGTTGCCGAGGTCATCGCGATGGCGGCGGCCCAGATAATCATGCGTAGACGGGGGGAGAGGTTGAAGCCTTCTTTGGTCGTCAGCGGGCCGGAAGGCTTCTTGGCGATAAAGGGGATCGGAAGGCTGCGGATGCGGTCGAGGGCGGTGCCAAAAGTGGTGGTTGCGGTTGTGGTCGTCATGGTCAGGCTCCGTCAAAAGCGTTGTTTCGTCTTGGATCGCCTCACCATGCCGCCGGCCCATTTGCCCGCAATCGCGCCTGCGTCAGAGGGCACCGTGCTTCGCGAATGGTCGCATTAGCGTGCTCAAAACCCACGGAATCCTGCGCTTTGCCCCTTTACGAAGCGCGAATGGGCAGCCACTTTCACCGGTATGACCAGCCCGGCGAACCCCCAGCCCGCTCCCAAAGCGAGGATCACGGCGCGCAAGATTACCATCGACCTGACGATCATGACCGGCATTGGGATCGTGCTGGCGTTCATTGGCCCGTTTGGCAGTTTTGCGGAACCGCTCGCTTTTCGCCTAGTCAGTTGGGTTGGCTTTGCTTGGCTGGGCTACGCGATCTACAGCCCCATCAACGCCATTGCGGACCGGCTGTCAGAGGCGCTCGACTTGCCGCGTGTGTTCACGTGGGGCCTGACCGTCACGCTGGCGACGGTGCCGATGGCGATCGCAGTGTATCTGGTCAGCGGGATGCCGGGGCCGTACCGTTTTCCCAGCCTTCAGACCGCGACCGAGCAATATTTCTATGTGTGGATCGTGGGCGGCGGGATCACGGCGTTCTTTTACCTGATTGAGGGTCAGCATGCGCCGGTCGCCAGCGCCACCACAACGGTAGCCGCGATGGCGCAGCCCAGCGGTCTGGAGCCGCCGGTCGCCACGCCGGAGCCACTGGAACCGGCTGTCCCCGAACCGGCGCCCAACCCTTTGCTCGACGCGCTTCCCGCAGAAGTGGGCAGCGATATAATCGCGCTGGAAATGGAGGACCACTATGTCCGGGTCCACACCGCGCTGGGCAGCGAACTGGTCCTAATGCGGCTGCGCGACGCGATGGTGCATGTGGCCGATATCGACGGTCGCCAGACCCATCGCAGTTGGTGGGTCGCGCGCGGCGCGGTCGAAGATGCGCAGCGCGACGGGCGCAATGTCCGCCTTGTTCTTGCGCGCGGGATCGAGGCTCCGGTCAGCCGCGCTCAGGTGAGTGAGTTGAAAGAGGCGGGCTGGATTTAGGCCGACCCTAGACGCGCTCTATCAGCGAGCCGCGCGATACATCGGGGTCATGACCGGGGAAGTGCCCGCCTGGATCTCTCCCATGATTTCAAAGCCATGCCTCTCGTACAGCGAGATGTTCCGCGGGTTCGAAGATTCCAGATAAGCTGGCAGCCCCGCCTCATCGACAAGTGAAAGCGCGTGCTTCATCAACGCCGCGCCAAGCCCTCGGCCAGTCTTGGACGGATCGGCGGCGATCATGGGCAGATACCAATGATCCTCGTGAGGGTGGATTTCCTCAATTTGCCCGAAGAATGCTCCGATCTCTTCCATCCGCTCTTCTTCGACGGAAGCGCCAAGAATGGATTCAATGCGATCGCCGTCCGATTGCTCTCCGGGCTGAAGCCACATAGCCGCCGCGCTGTGACAATCGGTCTCAAAGACGGTTCCGTGCTCATAGCAGCTACCGCCAAAGGCGCTTGCGAAGCCGGGAAAGTGGGTGAGGTAGGTGTGGCTGTCGGGCCAGACCCACCGTGCTACCGGATCGACGCTGAATCCCAAGGCCATCGTGTTCTCGATGGCGGCGCGGCGACCCTCGCTTGCGGTCTCAACCTTTGGTGGCTGCACGGTTATTCCCCCCTTGAACCAGTAACCCACCTGGCATCATAGGTCATCGGGACCGCCTCTCCAACCGCCCAAAAAAAGACCCCCGGCGCAAAGGGGCAGCGCGCCGGGGGTCGATTGCGACCCTGATCATGAGGGGGGATAGATCAGGGCAGGGGGTACTATGTGTTACGCGTGGTACTTCGAATAGGTTACATCGAAGCGGTCCGCGTTCATCACTTTTGTCCAGGCGGCGACAAAATCGGCGACGAACATCGCTTCATTGCCGTTCTCCGCGTAAACTTCGGCTTGCGCACGCAGCTGCGAGTTCGAACCGAAGATCAGATCCGCGCGGGTGGCGGTGTACTTCGTTTCGCCCGTCGCGCGGTCGGTGCCGACATATTCCTCGTCGCCCGACCCTTCGACCGGGGTCCACTTGGTGGACATGTCGAGCAGGTTGACGAAGAAGTCCGTCGTGAGCGTGCCGGCGCGGTCCGTGAAGACGCCGTGCGCGGTGTTGCCCGCGTTGGCGCCCAGCGCCCGCATACCGCCGACCAGAACGGTGAGTTCCGGGATCGACAGACCCAGCAGATGCGCCTTGTCGATCAGCATGTCCTCGGTGCGGACATTGGCTTTGGTCTTGAGGTAGTTGCGGAAGCCATCGGCAAACGGCTCCAGCGGCTCAAAGCTTTCGCCATCAGTCTGCGCGTCGGTGGCGTCGCCGCGTCCGCCAAGGAACGGCACGGTCACGTCGTGGCCGGCGTCCTTCGCCGCTTTCTCGACCGCCGCCGATCCGGCCAGTACGATGGCGTCGGCCAGCGAAATGTCGCCGCGCAGCTCGTTGAGCTTGGCGATCACTGTGCCCAGTTCGTCGGGATCGTTCGCCGCCCAGCCGCTTTGCGGGGCCAGAGCCACGCGCGCTCCGTTTGCGCCGCCACGATGGTCCGATGCGCGGTAGGTTGAGGCGGATGCCCACGCCGCTTTGACCAGCTCACCGACGGAAAGGCCGCTGCCCAGAATGGCCGATTTGAACGCGGCCACATCGGCGTCCGACGGCGCGGCACCGGCGGGAATGACATCCTGCCAGATCAGATCTTCCTCGGGCACTTCCGGGCCGAGATAGCGGGCTTTGGGGCCCATATCGCGGTGGCACAGTTTGAACCAGGCGCGCGCGAACGCGTCGTCGAGCTGTTCCGGGTTTTCCAGGAAGCGCTTAGAAATCGCGGCGAATTCCGGGTCGCGTTTGAGCGCCATATCCGCCGTCGTCATCATGGTCGGGACCTTCTTGCTCGGATCGCGAGCGTCGGGTGCCATGTCGTCTTCTTCCTGATTGATCGGCTGCCACTGGTTTGCGCCGGCCGGGCTCTGCACCAGTTCAAAATCATACTTGAACAAAATGCGCAGGTAATCGTGGCTCCATTCCGTCGGCTTGTTCGACCAGGCACCTTCGATGCCTGAGGTGGTGATGTGGCCCTTGGTGATTTCGTCGGAATCGGTCAGCCAGCCAAAGCCCTGTTGGTGCAACGCTTCGCTTTCCGGGCTTTCCGAGAACGTGTCAGCCGGTTGCGCGCCGTGCGCTTTACCAAAGGCGTGGCCGCCAGCGGTTAGAGCGACGATTTCCTCGTCGTTCATCGCCATGTTGGCGAAGGTGCGGCGCATGTCGCGCGCCATGCCTTCGTCATCGTGCGAGTCGCCGCCCGGACCTTCCGGATTGACGTAGATGAGGCCCATCTGGATCGCGGCGAGCGGGTTTTCGAGCGCCATGCCCTCTTTGGGCTGAATGCGCGTCGCGACGCCTTCGTTCACCCACTGATCTTCGGTGCCCCAATAAACGCTCTCGGGCTCAAACACGTCGGCGCGGCCCCCGCCAAAGCCAAAGACGGGTCCGCCCATGCTTTCAATCGCGACGTTGCCGGCGAGGATGAACAGGTCAGCCCAGCTGATCTGCTTGCCGTATTTCTGTTTGATCGGCCAAAGCAGGCGGCGCGCTTTGTCGAGGTTGCCGTTATCCGGCCACGAATTGAGCGGGGCAAAGCGCTGTTGACCCGAATTCGCGCCGCCGCGTCCATCGCCGGTGCGATAGGTGCCGGCCGCGTGCCAGGTCATGCGAATGAAGAACGGTCCATAGTGACCGTAATCCGCCGGCCACCAGGCCTGATCGTCGGTCATCAGCGCGGTCAGATCGGCTTTCAGCGCGGCGTAATCGATTGTGTTGAACGCTTCGGCGTAGTCAAAGTCTTCGCCATAAGGGTTGGCGCTTTTGCCTTCCTGCGTGAGGATGTCGAGCTGGGTCGCTTCGGGCCACCAATCGCGGTTGGTACGGCCCATCAGGCTGCGCACACCACCATCGGCGTGGAAAGGGCATCCGCTCATATCACCGGTTTTGACGTCCATTATCTGCTCTCCTCTGGAACTCTGATGCGTTGCAAGACTCGGGGGTGCGTCTTGAATAATGAGAAGATGATGGAGCGCGTGCGATCCGTCCAAGCTATAAATGCGCAAAGGTTGATCGACAAATCCGATTGAAACGCAACTGACTTATTGATGCAGTGCACAATAAATCAGGGGCGATCTAAGAAGCCGGTGGCGCGGGCGATGCGTTGGCCGACGGCTTAGCAGGCTGTGGCGCGCCAGTGGCGTCTCCGTCGGGTTTCCTTAAAAACCGAAGCAGCGCCCAGATCGCGCCTAGCACACCAAGCAATGCGGCAAGCAGGCCTTGCCAGCGCTCAAAGAGCATTGTGAGCCACGTCTCGACCGGGGTGACCGTGACGATGAAGGGGTCAGGCTGAACGGATTCCGGCGTCAATTTTCGACCGTCCCGTTCGGGTATGGATTGCACTCGGAGGCGCAGTTTGCCTGATCTTTGAGGTGTGACCTGCCACTCGGCCTTGTAAGGGGTGTTTCCGCGTTTCTGATAAACAGGGCATGTCGGGTTCTCGCTGTGCAGCTCAAAGTCGCGCTCGTCAAATTTGAGAAGAAAGCATGTCTTCTCATTGTAGACTATAAGGTCCCTTCCATCAGACGTGCTGTTTTCTCCACCACCTTCGGAGCCGCCGCTTTCGACCACTACCGGTATTTCCTCGCCTGGGACAATTTTTACTGTGGCGCGGCTTACTTTGATCGACCAGACGGTCTTTTGGAACTGGGTCATTTCGAGCGGTAGGGGTGTTGCGGGGCCAAGTTTCTGATCGCGAAGATATCTT
Source organism: Pseudomonadota bacterium (assembly GCA_039814925.1). Classification (GTDB taxonomy): domain Bacteria; phylum Pseudomonadota; class Alphaproteobacteria; order Sphingomonadales; family Sphingomonadaceae; genus Erythrobacter. Next base: position 16,097 of record JBCCAH010000016.1, on the reverse strand, counting down.
TTGTCTTCGATGTCGCGGCGGCAGTCCTCAAGCGTTTGGCCTTCCAGGCACTCGCGAAGCAACAGACGAGCCTCACCAGCGATGGCCGGGCTCAACACGTTGAAGGGCGCGCGCCTCGCAATAATGCGCGGTGCGCAGTCTCGCGGTCGCAAATCAAGCTCCTCGCAAGTACCCAGCAGAGCATCGAGCGTCTCGCGGGTAAGGGTCCCCTGATCGCCGCCTTCCAGCATGGGCTCGCTGTCCGCCAGCGAAGCGAGCGCCATCGTGTAGGATACCGCCTCCACTCGGCGACCCGCTAAAAACACCTCATTGGGACCTACCACTAAGCTCTCCGGCCGCGGTGGCCCAGGTTGTGTAACGGGCAACGATGGGGGGACCGTCGTACCTGGCTGCACCGGGCGCGGCGTGGGCGTCGGTGTGGTGGGCGGCATTGGCGTTGGTGTCGGCGTGGGCGTCGGCAGAGGCGTCGGACTTGGCGACGGAGTGGGAAATATCGGTGGAGGGGGCGGTGGCGGAGGAGGAGGTGGCGGAGGAGGTGGTGGTTGAACTGGAGGCGGCGGTGGCGGAGGTGGCGCCGGATCGCCGCTCGCGCATCCCGTAACCGCGAGCATTACGATCATAACGACAGAAGTCGTTGTTTTCTTCAACATAAAGGCCCCCAAGTATTTACTTGAGGGCCGAGGCTACAGGTTGCAGCTATATTTGCAAGCGAACGGGTGGGTTAGTGCGTAACGTTTACGCCGCTTGCGCGATTTCTTCGATTGGCTCGTTGCGGATGAGGTAGTCGAAGGCGGACAGGCCCGCCTTTGACCCTTCGCCCATCGCGACGACGATCTGTTTGTAGGGTACGGTGGTCGCATCGCCCGCGGCGAAGACACCGGGCAGGTTGGTCGCGCCTTCCTCGTCGATCTCGATCTCGCCGAACTTCGAGAGTTCAAGACCGCTGTCCTTGAGCCATTCGGTGTTGGGTACGAGTCCGATCTGCACGAACACGCCTTCGAGCGCGATGGTGCGCAGCTCATCGGTGGCGCGGTCCTTGACGACCAGGCCGCCCACCTTGCCGCCTTCTCCGGTGATTTCGGTTGTCTGGCCGTTGGTGATGACCTCGACATTGGAGAGCGAGCGCAGCTTGGCTTGCAACACCTCATCGGCGCGCAGTTTGGTGTCGAATTCGATCAGTGTGACGTGACCCACGATCTTGGCGAGATCAATCGCCGCCTCGACGCCCGAATTGCCGCCGCCGATCACCGCGATGCGCTTGCCCTTGAACAGCGGGCCGTCGCAGTGCGGGCAATAGGCCACGCCCTTGTTGCGGTACTCGGCCTCGCCCGGAACGCCGAGTTCACGCCAGCGCGCGCCGGTCGACAGGATCAGCGAACGCGCCTTGAGCACGGCGCCATTTTCAAAATGCACCTCGTGCAGACCGCCGGGAATGGAGGTCGGCTTCAATTCCTTGGCGAGCGCCAGGTCCATCATGTCGATGGTGTTTTCGGCGACTTGCTTCTTCAATTCATCGGAAAGCTTGGGGCCTTCGGTGTAAGCGGTGCCGGGCAGGTTTTCGATGCCCAGCGTGTCTTGCAGCTGCCCGCCGAAACGCTCCGCCGCGATGCCGGTGCGGAAACCTTTGCGCGCGGTGTAGATGCCCGAGGCGACGCCCGCCGGGCCGCCGCCGATGATCAGCACTTCGAACGGATCCTTGGCGTTCATCTTTTTGGCCGCCTTGTCAGCCGCGCCGGTGTCGAGCTTCGCGAGGATCTCGGACAGTTCCATCTTGCCGTTGTAGAAGGCTTCCGCGTTCAGGAAGGTCGCGGGCACGGCCATGATGTCGCGGGCCTCAACCTCGTCCTTGTGCGTGCCGCCTTCGATCAGCGTCGCGGAAACGTTCGGGTTCACCAGCGCCATCAGCGTCAGCGCCTGCACCACGTCGGGGCAGTTGTGGCAGCTGAGCGAGAAGAACATCTCAAACTCGTATTCGCCGTCGAGCGCGCGGGCCTGTTCGATCAGGTCGGCGTCGACTTTGGGCGGGTGCCCACCGGCCCACAACAGCGCGAGCACGAGACTGGTGAATTCGTGGCCCATCGGCAGACCGGCGAAGGTCACGCGCGCGTTTGGATCGCTGGCGCGGACAATGTCAAAACTGGGGGTGCGGGCGTTCGACCCGTCAAAGCGCGCGGTGACCAGTTCGTGCAGGTCCGCGATTTCGCTCAGCAATTCGCGCGTCTGCGCGCTTTTCTCGCCCTCGTCGAGAGTGGCGACCAGCTCAATCGGCTCGCGCAGGTTGGCGAGGTACTGTTTCAGTTGGCCTTGCATGTTCGCGTCAAGCATGGGGGTGGATCCCTTTGAGTAGAGCGGTCGAAATTCGTGAAGTGTGAGGCAAGTGCGGGCCCGGCTGCCGTTCCCGGCCGCTGACCAAGGTCAGCTGGGAAGGGAGGGGGAAGCCGGAAGAACAAGCCTCCGGACCCGCCTTTGCGACCCTCCAGACCGGATAGAATGCTTCATTCCGGGCCGTCGGGGGTGTCGAGAAGCGGGCGCAAAGAGGGGAGAGACGCCCGCCGCTCAAACAAAGGTGTTGTTTAGATCTTGCCGACGAGGTCGAGCGAAGGAGCGAGCGTCTCTGCGCCTTCTTCCCACGCCGCCGGGCAGACCTGACCGGGGTTGGCGCGCACGTACTGAGCGGCCTTGATCTTGCGGGTCAGTTCGTTGGCGTTGCGGCCCACACCTTCGCAGGTGATTTCCATGATCTGGATCACGCCATCGGGATCGACGACAAAAGTCGCGCGGTCAGCCAGACCGACGCCTTCGCGCAGCACGCCAAAGTTGTTGGACAGAACGTGGTTCTGGTCGCCCAGGAACGGGAAGGTCAGCTTGCCGATTTTGTCCGACGTGTCGTGCCAGGCCTTGTGGCTGAAATGCGTGTCGGTCGAAACGCCGAACACTTCGACGCCCATATCCTGAAGCATCGAGTACTTTTCGCCCAGATCTTCAAGCTCGGTCGGGCACACAAAGGTGAAGTCGGCGGGGTAGAAGAAGAAGACCGCCCACTTGCCGGCGATGTCCTCTTGCGTGACGTCGAAGAAGTCCTGACCGGCCTGGAAAGCGGTCGCGGTGAACGGTTTGATGGTCGAACCGATAATGCCCATGAGTGTGGTATCCCTGAATTGATAGGTTGTATGGAGAGGTTTGAGTTTGCTGCACCGTACATAGAGATTTGTGCGGTGCAAAAAAGGCGATAAATCCGATTGGCTTGATCGCATTTTTCAATCGGAAAAACGGGAACCTAGTGGGTTTGTCGCGCCTGCCCTTGATCTTCGCGACAATGAGGCGTTTGAGATACAAATGTTCGGGATTTACGGGGCAAACGGTTCATACGCGAAGGGCGCGCTGTCGCTGACTTTATCGCGTGGTTTGCGTGAGTATCCGATGCGCGATGCCGGCGGGCGGACCATCGCGACCGTGTATGGCTTGATGCTTGAGGGGGCGTTGGGTGAAGGCCTGACCGCGCAGGATGGTGCGGTGATCGTGGCGCATGCAATTGACAGCACCGAAGTGTTCGAGACTCGCGTCCTGCCTCGCATCCAAGGCAACTTTGTCGTCTGGACGCATGGCGCGTTACCCTCACGCCTCTACCCCAACGAAGGCGGGACCATACCGCTGGTCTATTGCCGCGCTTCGGGAAGGGTTGCGTCCTCAGCGGGCCTGATGTTCGAGGCCGAGGAGTACGAGCAGCGTCTGGACCGGGCGCGCTATGATCGGTTGGTCGGCGGCGAGATCAAAGGGGCGTGGGTGCCCCTGTCGTTGACCGCGCATGACGGGCTCTCGCGGCTCGTTCCGCATCATTACCTCGATCTGGAAAGCTGGGAGCAAAAGCGCTTTTGGCCGCGTCGGGGTGATCTGGAACTGGGCCTGGCGCTTGATGAGGCGGCGGAGACGTGCCTCAAAGCGATGGCGGATTTCACGGCGGCGGGTGTCGCGCAAGTGGGGCGGATTTCGCCGACACTGACCGCCGGGTTCGACACGCGCATCCTGCTCGCGACGGCGCGGCAATCGGTCGACCACCTCGACTGGTTCACCTTAGGACGCGACCCGCTGCATATCGACCACGCGCTGCCCAAAGCGCTGGCCGAAACGCTTGGCTTGAGCCACACGTTCCTCGACACGCCGCGCGCCAGCGAAGCGCAAATGCAAGCGTGGGACCGGGCGGTGGGGCATGGCGTGCGCGAATCCAATCGCGAAACGCACCCGGCGCTCGATCAGCTTCCCAACGCCTTCATCATGACCGGTCTGTATGGCGAGAACGGGCGTAGCCGGATGTACGCGTCGGACTTCATGACCATCAACGACAAACCCGTTAGCGTTGATATGGTCGTCGGGCGGCTGGGCCTGCCCAAAGCGCCTGAGGTTTTGCAAGCGGTCGAAGAATGGCTGGCTGGGATCGCGTGGCTGCCGACCTCGGCCATCCTCGATCTGGCCTTTCACGAGATAAAATTTGGCACTTGGGCGATGGCGCAAGTGCCCGCGCAGCACGCGATCCGACCCGCGCTGCTTCCCTTTGCACAACGCGACGTGCAGCGCGCCTTTATGGCGACTGATCCCACCGTGAAGACGACGCAGGCGCTGTTTCAGCGGATTGGAGAGATGGGCTGGCCCGAGGCGATGGCGCTGCCGGTTAACCGCTTTGGCGATTACCGCGATCCGCTGTTCAAGCTGCGCAAGCTGACATCGCGCGCGCATGTCACGAGGCTGCTGCGGCGCTTTACCTAATATCAGTGCAGTTTGAGGCGCGGGCGGACGATGCGGTTGACCCGGCCAATCGCCATCAGCGACAGGCCCTTGATCCAGCCATGGATTGCCAGCAGGTGCATCGAATAAAGCGAGGTGTAGATAAAGCGCGCCAAGCGCCCCTCGACCGCCATGCTGCCGCCGACAAGATTGCCCATCAAGCTACCGACGGTTGAAAAACGGCTGAGTGAGACCAGCGATCCGTTGTCCTGATAGACGAAGGGTTTGAGCGGCTTGGTCGGTTTTTCGGCTTTCTTCCGCTCGGCGTTTTTCATCGCGATCAGGAGGTTGTAGTAAACCGTGTCCGCCATCTGGTGCGCGGCCTGCGCGCGCGGCGGGATCGGGCGGTCTTCGCCTTCGGGGATGTAGGAACAGCAATCGCCCATCGCGAAGATGCGATCATCTTCGATCGATTGCATCGTCGGGCGCACGATGATCTGGTTGTTGCGGTTGGTTTGCAGCCCCAGCGTCGCGAGGAACGGCGCGCCTTTGACGCCCGCCGCCCACACGATGAGATCGGCACGCACCGCGTCGTCATCACGGGTCAGGAACAGGCCCTTGCGCGCTTTGATTACTTGGGTCTTGGTGCGGACTTCGACGCCCAGTTCTTCCAATTCGTGATGCGCGGCTTGCGAAAGGCGCTCTGGCAGTGCGGGCAGGATACGCTCCCCGGCTTCGAGCAGGGTTACTTTGAGGCGGCTTTCGTCGAACACTTCCAGGCCGTAGAATTTGAGCGCCCCGGCCGCGTTGTAGAGTTCGGCGGCCAGTTCCACGCCGGTCGCTCCGCCGCCCACAATCGCCACGCGCACTTGCGCATCGGCGGCGGGATCGACGCTCATCGTGCGGCTGACGCGCAGGCAGTGGTTAAGCAGCTTGGTGCGGAACTTGTCCGCCTGTTCGCGGCTGTCGAGGTAGATCGCGTGTTCCTTGACGCCGTTGACGCCAAAGTCGTTCGAGATCGAGCCCACCGCCAGCACGAGATAATCGTAGCGGATCGTGTGTTCGGAGATGATTTCGGTGCCGTCGTCGTCAATGACCGGGGCAAGGCGGATCAGGCCGCGCTCGCGATCAATCCCGGCCAGCGTGCCTTTGAAATAACGATAGCCCCATTTGTGGCAGTGCGCGCGGTAGCCCACTTCGTCGAGATTGGCGTCCAGTGACCCCGCCGCGACTTCGTGCAGCAGGGGTTTCCAGATGTGGCTGGCGTTCTTGTCGACAAGGATGATGTCGTGGTTCTTGCGACCGAACTTCGCGCCCAGCTTGCGGACCAGTTCGAGCCCACCCGCACCGCCGCCAACAACGACGATCTGCGTTTTCTGACCCGAATTGTCACCGTGCGAAACCCGCGCGCCTTCAAGGTCGCTGGGCACGCTTTCGATCGTGTCCAGAGTGGACTGAATATTCATAGCTCATCCCCCCTGATCCGGTGGTGTGAAGTGGTGGCTTTTTACGGTTCACAGTCGGCTTCAGCGGATCCCGCTCGCTGCGCCTGCCAAATTAACGGTCTTGCCCCCGCGCGGTTCCCTGTGTCCGCTAGGGGATCACTCGGATCGTTCCGCCACATCGGCGCCCAAAGGCAGGACTTCGAGATCGCTCCGGTCCGCTTGCGCCAGCACCTCTTGCCAGCCCCAACGCGGTTTCCAGCCCAGACCTTCATGCGCCTTGGCGCTCGAATAGATGCGGTCGACGCTGGCCGGCAGCGGCCATCCGCGCGATTCCATCGCCTTCAACAAGTCTGGAGCGCGCCGCGCAAACACCGATCGCGGGTCGCGCGCCAGCCCCTCGCAATCCTGCGGATGGAAAGGTGTCGCGCCAGAAAGGATAAAGCGATCAAAGGCGGGCCCATCATGGTCCAGCGCCAAGGCGTGCCCTGCACCCACATCGCGGGCGTCGACCCCGCGATGCAGGCGATAGGACGCCATGCGGTCCGCGCGTTCGGGAAAGCACCTCGACATGCGCAGCACGCGCACGGGAAGCGCGTCGTTCGCCATGCTCTCCAGCATCACTTCGGCGGCGTATTTGGTGCGGTGGTAGACGCTGCGCGGTTGCGGCGCGGTTTCCTCGTCGATCCAGGCGCACGCGTCAGGCTGCACCGCATCGCCGTAAAGCGCTGTGGTGCTGGTGTAGATAAAACGCCGCGCCCCGGCCTCGCGCGCCCATTCATACAGTTCGTGCGTCGCCTCGATATTGACCCGCTCAAACTCGGTATCCGGCACAAGGTCGACATGCGGCGCGTGCGGCCCGGCGGAGTGGATCACCGCTTCCACCCCTTCGAGCGCGGGCCTCATGACGCCGCTATCCGCGCAATCGCCCACAATATGCGTGGTCGAAAAGACGCGGGTGTCCACGCCAATCACCTCATGCGCTCCCGCCAGCGCGCCATAAATCGCGCGGCCGACACGGCCAGAGGATCCGGTGAGGAGGATTTTCATGCGACAGGCCTGTGGCGCATTTCGAGCTGATCGTCACCCTTTTGCCTCTTGGCGATAGCATGCCAAAACGGCGCAGGCAGACGAACTTAAACACTTAACGCGCTTGAAAGAAACGGCGACGTAGTCAAAAAGTAGCGAAACCTCTTAGACATCCCCTCTCCTTTGCGGGGCGCAAGCGCGAGCAATTCACACGTGGCTACCTTCGACAACCGGTGGAGTCTTTCATCCGGACGAACCCATCTGGGGTTTGAGCTTGGCGGTAAGAAAATCGCCTACGCCTATATCCGAAAGAACGCTTGTCGGTCCTTCAAGCGTGCGCTGGGTTACGATGAAGCGGTCGATGTCCGAACGGTTGCGGCGGCCTTTCCCTTTGATCCCAAAGAGAAATACGACGTCGCCATTTTCGTCTATCGCGACCCGATTGCACGCGCTCTCAGCCTGTTTCGCAACAAATTCATCGATGGCAAAGAGAACGAACGCATCATGCACCATTATCGCGGGGCGATGGGGACGAGCGATTTCGACTTCTCCAGCTTCGTGACCTTTTGCAGCAAACAGATCGATCCGCACACCTGGACGCAGCGTTCAACCTTGCGCCGGATGCGCTACACGCACGCTATCCCGATCGCCGACCTGTCGGCCACGATGGTCGAGATTTTAGGCGAAGAAGCGGCGCAACCGTTCGTGGCGAAGTACAACCATTCCACCGCGCACGAAATTTCCATGAGCGACCAAGACAAAGCGCGCCTGAGCGAAATCTACGCTGAGGATTTGAGCCTGATCCGCAAGATTGAAGGCAAAGACTGACGCGCAACCCGCTGTTGCGTCCCCCCAACTTAAGTGCTTGATTCTTGATCGTCCGCGCGCTCCTATTCACCCAAGGGATCACAGCGGAGACACACGATGCAGAACGTCGTTCACAGCGCCATGCAAGGCTACACCAAATGGGCGTTCACCGCCCCGCTCGCGTCCGGGCGACAGGTCACGCACGATATCTATTCGCGCGGCGAAGGCCCGATCGTGGTTATCATCCAGGAGCTGCCCGGCATCGGCCGCGAAACGCTGCATCTGGCTGATCTGTTCGTGAAGGATGGCTTCAAAGTCGTCCTGCCGCATCTGTTCGGGCCGCTGGGGCGCACCTCCATGTTCCGCAACACCTTGCGAGTTTTGTGCATGCGGCGCGAGTTTTCGATCTTTGCCCGCAACAAGACCAGCCCGGTCGTCGATTGGCTGCGCGCCTTGTGCCAAAAGCTGAAAGCGGATCACGGCGTCGATGGCGTCGCCACGATCGGCATGTGCCTGACGGGCAATTTCGCGATCTCGCTTATGGCGGATGACGCGGTTCTGGCGAGCGTCGCCTCGCAACCTTCGCTCCCCATCGCCAAGCACAGCGGGCTGCACATGTCGAAGGGCGATATCGAGCGTATTCGCGACCGGATTGACGTCACCGGACCGATGAAGGCCTACCGTTTCGAGAAAGACCCGCTGTGCCGCGCGGCTAAGTTCAACGCCATCGACAAGGCCTTCAACACAGACCGCGAGCGGGTGACGACCAAGACGCTTCCCGGCAAAGGCCATTCCGTCCTCACGCTCGATTTCGTCGACGAAGCTGGCCACCCCACGCGCGAGGCGTTTGACGAAGTGCTGGCGTACTTCAAAGACAAACTACGCGCTGCCTCCGTTTAGCCGAGCTGTACTGGCGATAATCGTTCGCCTGAACGAAATAAAATTTCTAAAGACTGTAACTCTCTTCTGAAAGGCGGCGAACCTTGGGGTGTCGAGCGCAGCGCTCCCCTTTGCTGGTTCGACACAGTTTTGCGACCCTTTTTGAAAGAGACCCCGATCATGACCAAAGTTACCATTCTTACCGCCGCCGCTCTTGGCATCGCCACCCTTATGTCGGCTCCTGTGGCCGCGCAGACGAGCGTCGATGTGTCGACCGCGCAGCTCGACCTTTCCAGCGCCAAAGGCCAACGCAACCTCGATGCGCGTCTTCGTGTGGCTGTGCGCGACGTGTGCGGCGTGACCCCGGCGCTGCGCGACCTTCGTGAAGTGCGCGACCATCGTCAGTGCGTCAGCCAAGCGCGCGCCAGCTTTACGCAGCAGCGCAACGTCGAAATCGCCCGCGCCAAAGCGCAAGACGCGCAGCGTATGGCTATTGCCGAGCGTCAAGTCGCCGAAGGCTAAGTGGACTTGCAATCAGGCGAATCGAAAAATCGCCTATAACGGCCCTTCTCTAGCGAGAGGGGCCGTGACCGTTTGCGGGTAGGTCTGGCCGGACGCCCTGCCATCTGAGCTCGTGTTTGATGAAGTGCTGGCGTATTTCAAGGAGAAGCTGCGCGCAGCGGTCTAAATGGTCCGTCTGATTGGCGAACCGGGTGGGAAGTACTCTTAAGCAACCGCGATTTGTTTATTTCTGCGTCATCCCAGCGAAAGCTGGGATCGCTGGCAGTCATTGGATAGTGTCGAACAAATCGTTCCAGTCAGGGTTGGTCTTCTCGATCAGCTCGATCTTCCAGTCCCGTTTCCACGCCTTCATCGCTTTTTCTCTGGCTATGGCGTCGGCGATTTCAACGTGCGGCTCAGCATAGACCAGTCGGTCCAAGCCGTAACGACGGCAAAAGGCGGAGCCTTTTCCTTGCTTGTGCTGCAAAGTGCGCGCGGGAAGGTCAGCGGTGACGCCGATATACAGCACCCCGTCGCGCGTGTTGGTCATGATGTAGATCCATCCACCCATGGCCGAGAGCTAGCACCAGGTTGAGGGCGATCCCAGCTTTCGCTGGGATGACGAGTGAAAGGGACGAGCAAGGTCCGCAAGGAAGGTCCGCTAAGACCCGACACCTCACCCTACCGCCTACCCAACCTGCGCCCGGTGCAACATCTTATGATCCGCCAGAACCAGCGCCATCATCGCCTCCACGACCGGCGTTCCCCGGATGCCGACGCAGGGGTCGTGGCGGCCTTTGGTGCGGACCTCGGTTGCCTCGCCCTTGGCGTTGATTGAAGGGACCGGCGTCAGGATCGAACTTGTCGGTTTGAACGCCACCCGGCACACGACCGGTTGCCCGGTGGAGATACCGCCCGCTGTGCCGCCGGCGTGGTTGCTTTCAAAGATCGGCGGATCGCCTTCGACCTTGCCAGGGCGCATCGCGTCGGCGTTTTGTTCACCCGTCAGGCGCGCGGCTTCGAAGCCGTCGCCGATTTCGACGCCCTTGGTCGCGTTGATGCTCATCATCGCGGCTGCCAGATCGCTGTCGAGCTTGCCATAGACCGGCGCGCCCCATCCGGCGGGCACGCCGGTTGCCACGCATTCGACCACCGCGCCAAGTGACGATCCCGACTTGCGCGCGTCCTCGACCAGTTCCTCCCAGCGTTTCGCCGCCCAGCTGTCGGGGCAGAAGAACGGGTTCTTGTCGATGTTATCGTAATTGATCGCCTCGCGCTCAATCTTATCGCCGCCCAGTTCGCAGACATAGGCCTTGATGCTGACTTCGGGGATGATCGCGCGCGCCACCGCGCCCGCCGCCACGCGCGCGGCGGTTTCGCGCGCCGAAGACCGCCCGCCACCGCGATAATCGCGGATGCCGTATTTCGCGTCATAGGCGTAATCGGCGTGGCCGGGGCGATAGCTGGCGGCGATTTCGGAATAGTCTTTCGAACGTTGATCGGTGTTCTCGATCATCAGGTGGATCGGCGTTCCCGTCGTCACCTGCCGGCCCGAGGCGTCATCGAACACGCCAGAGAGGATCTTGACCGCGTCGGCTTCCTTGCGCTGCGTGGTGAAGCGGTTCTGGCCCGGTTTGCGCGCGTCCATATAGGGCTGAATATCGGCGGCGCGCAGCGGCAAGCCCGGCGGACACCCATCCAGCACCGCGCCCAATCCCGGCCCGTGACTTTCGCCCCATGTGGTAAAGCGCAAGACGCGCCCAAACGTGTTCAAACTCATGACGTTTGCCTTAGCGAATGCCGCGCGCGTGTCGAGAAGGGGGCTGCATTTCCTACTCGGCGAAGCGACGATAAGGTGCGGCTTCGTGGTGAGCGGTTGTCCGATACTTGTTCTCGGTGAGTAGGTTGGAATGCGAAAGGTGACACTTTGAAAGTGGATTTTGCTGATTTTTGGCGGAGTTCCGGGGCTAACCGAGCGGGGCAGACTTTTGCAAAAGGTGGGGGTGTGTGTTCCAGCGCCTCTGGCTTTGGAGCGCGGTATCCGCAAAGAGTCTCCCCATGATTGCGAAGCTATCTGGAAGGCTGGACTCAACCGGTGAGGACTGGGCCATCGTCGATGTGCAGGGTGTGGGTTACCTCGTCCATTGCTCGGCCCGCACGCTCAGCGCGCTGGGCGAAGTGGGCGAGGGATGCACCGTCCACACCGATATGCAGGTCAGCGAGAACGACATGCGCCTGCTGGGCTTTGCGATGAGCGCTGAGCGCGACTGGTTCCGCCTGCTGACACAGGTGCAGGGCGTGGGCAGCAAGGTGGGTCTGGCGATCCTCTCCGCGCTGTCGACCGGCGAGTTGCGTGACGCCTGCGCCGCCGGAGACGCCGCCAGCGTGGCACGCGCCAACGGGGTGGGACCGAAGCTGGCGGGCCGGATCGTGAACGAGCTCAAGGACAAGGCCGGCGCGCTGCCGGGAGGAGGCGGGGCCTCTGGTGGTGGCGCAGCTGCAGTGCCAGCGGGAAGCGCGAGCGCCGACGCGGTGAGCGCGCTGGAGAACCTCGGGTTTAAGCCGAACGTGGCCGCGCAAGCCGTTGCGCGCGCTGTCGAGGAACTGGGCGAGGGTGCGAAAGAGGGCGACCTGATACGGGTCGCGCTGAAGAAGGCGGCTGGGTGATGGTCTCCATGCTCTCCACCCGTCATCCTGAACTCGTTACAGGATCCATCACCAGAGCCATTGGTGCCGATAGGCTCGAACCCCAAGCTGCAGGCCAGATCGCGCCATCCGGGATTGCTCGCCTCGATCAGATTGACCTTCCACTGCCTGCGCCAAGCCTTGATCCGGTTCTCACGCATAATGGCGGCCTCCATCGTGTCGAACATCTCGAAATGGACGAGGCGGTGTACGCCGTACCGGCTGGTGAAACCCTTGAAGGCTCCGCTGCGATGCTGAGCGATGCGCGCTATCAGCTCGGACGTGACGCCGGTGTAGAGCGTTTCGCGGTAGCCGCTGGCCATGATGTAGGTGCAGGGTTGGATGTCGCGTGTCATCGCGACCACTTTGACGGGCGATGGATGCTGAAACAAGTTCAGCATGACGGTGAGAATGACTGACACCCCCATCCACTCCCCCGACCGGCAAGCGGGCGATCCGGACACAGCTCTGCGGCCCAAGTCGCTCAACGAGTTCATCGGTCAGGAAGCCGCACGCGACAACCTCAGGGTCTTCATCACCTCGGCCAAGGCGCGCGGGGAGGCGATGGATCACACGCTGTTCTTCGGCCCGCCGGGGCTGGGCAAGACCACGCTGGCGCAGATCGTCGCGGGCGAGCTGGGTGTTGGCTTTCGCGCAACCTCCGGTCCGGTGATCGCCAAGGCGGGCGATCTGGCCGCGCTGCTGACCAATCTCGAACCGCACGATGTGCTGTTCATTGACGAGATCCACCGGATGAGCGCGGTCGTCGAAGAGGTGCTGTACCCGGCGATGGAGGACCGTGCGCTCGACCTCATCATCGGCGAAGGCCCCTCGGCGCGCAGCGTGCGGATCGACCTGCCGCCCTTCACGCTGATTGGGGCGACGACACGGCAGGGACTGCTGACCACGCCCTTGCGCGATCGGTTTGGCATTCCGGTGCGCTTGCAGTTCTACACCCATGATGAGCTTGATCAGGTGGTGACGCGCGGCGCGCGGCTGCTGGGCCTTTCGATCGACCCCGACGGCGCGCGAGAGATCGCGCGGCGTTCGCGCGGCACTCCTCGGGTAGCGGGGCGTCTTCTGCGCCGTGTGCGCGACTTTGCGCAAGTGGCGGGCCAAGACACGGTCACGCGCGCGATTGCGGATGACGCGCTCACCCGGCTGGAGATCGACCGGCTGGGCCTCGACGCGATGGATCGCCGCTACCTCTCCATGATTGCGGAAGTCTACAAGGGCGGCCCGGTGGGCGTTGAAACACTCGCCGCGGGGTTGGCCGAACCGCGCGATACGGTTGAAGAGGTGGTGGAGCCCTACCTGATCCAGCTGGGCTTGCTCGCCCGAACCGCGCGGGGGCGGGTGCTGAACGATGCCGGCTGGGAGCATCTGGGCCTCGATATACCGAGGAATTCGGAGGCCGCGACTCGGCAAACGGGCCTGTTCGACCAAAACGAAGGCGATTGAGCCGCGCGGTAGTCGCAGCGGCTAACTTGCTCCAACCATTCGGTGTCATAACGGGACAGCGACCCTGAAAAACGCCGAGATTCACGGTTTTGCGCGCCTTCACCCCCTCTGATCATGGTTAATCGCATTGTGGCGGTAAGCTTTGCGCGCCCATGACAGCGTTGGAATTGGTGGAACTGGGGAGAGTCCCCATCAAAGCCAGAACACGCAAACAAGGTTTCGCAACTATGTCGCTCAAACTGGCCGCAGCTAAGCTGTCCGCAACCGCCGCTGGCGTCGCTCTCATGACGGGGGGGGCGGTGCAGGTCGCGCAACAGGGCGGGGCCGTTCGCGTCGCTGAACCGATGGTGACCGACAAGCCGGTTTACAGCTCGGACGCCGATGGCAAGCTAATCAAAGGCCCATCGACCAAGCCGGTTCCGGTGCCGCCGATTGCGCAGCCGCGCTACATCAAAACGCGCACACGCGAATTGCCGCCGCTGCCTGAACCCGAGCAGCGTCGTCGTCGCATTGTAGAGCGCACGATCGAATGCCAGCCCATCCCGCAAACCTTCGGCGGAGCGGGCGCCGTAGCGCAGTCCGCGCCGCTGCCTGCGGGTGCAACGCAAGCCTATATCGACGCCGAGGAGTGCCCGCCGATCGCGCAGATCGCTTACGCTCCCGCGCCGCTTCCTCCGCTTCCGCCCGTGCGTGGCGGCGGCGGTGGCGGTCCGGCTATCATCGGCGGAGGCCTGGGTGGTCTCGGCGGCTTTGGTGGCGGCGGCTTCTTCGGCGGTTTCTTCGGCGGCGGCGGTTCCTCGTCAGGCGACGTATCGGTGGTCAGCACCACTACGACCGGCGGCGGCGATCCCGGTGGTTCGACCACCACCTCGACCTCAGGCGGCAGCACGTCCACTTCGGGCGGCGATGGCACGTCTGGCGGCGTCAACATCAATATCGACATCGACAACTCCACCAGCTCGGGCACGATCTCTTCGACCAGCGGGACGGTGACTTCGACCTCTTCGAGCGGCACGATCTCCTCGACCAGCGGAAGTATCTCCTCATCCACCACATCGGGCGACGTCAGCAGCACGACTGGCGGTGTCTCCACATCAACAGGCGGTATTTCGAGCACCAGCTCGACCACGTCTGGCAACGTCAGCAGTTCAAGCGGCGCGGTGTCGTCCAGCACGGGCGGCGTTTCGACCTCAACGGGTGGTGTCTCGACCTCGACCGGCGGCGTGTCGAGCAGTTCGGGTAACGTCTCCTCGTCCTCGGGCAACGTGTCGTCGTCATCTGGTAACGTTTCCAGTTCTTCGGGCAACGTCTCCTCGTCCACCGGCGGCGTGTCGAGCAGCTCGGGCAACGTCTCCAGTTCGTCCAGCAGCTCCTCTAGCTCTTCCTCGTCGAGTTCGTCGTCTTCGAGCTCTTCGTCGAGCTCATCGGGCGGCAACACATCGAGCGGGGATCCCTATGGTGGCTCCACTTCGGGTGGGAACACCAGCGGTGGTTCGACTTCGTCGGGCGGTTCGTCCAGCAGTTCTTCGAGTTCGTCCTCATCCAGCTCGTCTTCGAGCAGCTCGGGTGGCTCAAGCGGCGGCAACACGTCGACCGGTGGCGGTTCCTCAAGCAGTTCATCGTCGTCCAGCTCAAGCTCGTCGTCTTCGAGCAGTTCGGGCGGTACGACTTCGGGCGGCAACACTTCGGGTGGTTCGAGCAGCGGGTCCTCGTCTTCGAGCTCCAGCTCTTCGTCGAGCGGCGGTTCGAGCACGGGTGGAAACACCAGCGGTGGCTCCTCCAGCTCTAGTTCGAGCGGTTCGTCTTCGTCCAGTTCCAGCAGCAGCTCCGGCGGCGCGACAAGCGGCGGCACCAGTTCAGGCAACATGACGAGCAGCACCAGCTCTTCGTCCAGCTCCAGCTCAAGCAGCTCGTCGTCGAGCTCGACCTCGGGCGGCACAAGCTCTTCGTCTTCGTCGAGCTCTAGCAGTTCCAGTTCGTCGTCGAGCAGTTCCGGCGGTTCGACCTCGGGTGGTTCGACCAGCGGTGGCACCGAAGTGCCTGCTCCGCCGATGATGGCCCTGTTCGGACTGGCGGCGCTCGCGGTACTGGGCCGCCGTCGCCGTCGCGAGCCAAAAGCTTAACGGTCGGTCACGCTGACAGAGGCCAAAGTGGCGCACAAAGAAAGAGGGCGGCTCCGCTAGGAACCGCCCTCTTTGTGTGTCAGGGTCGGAAGGACCGGATCAATTGACCGGTTCGAACCCATTACCGCGCTGTTGAAACTCTAGAGCGTTGTCCTGGCCTCGCCGAGCCATTTCTTCCCATTGCTTTTTGGTGCCGCAGATCCGCTTTTTGAACTTGGATCCCACGACAGCGGTGCGCCGGCAGATGATCTTGTCTTCGTTGGCCTTCTTTTCGGCCTTCGCCTTAGCTTCAGCTTCCGATTTTTCCGGACCAACCTGTTCGGTTTCTTCGGCTTTGGGCGCGTCGCTTTCGGGGGTGGCCGATTGCTCAGCGGGTTCAGGCGCGGCTTGGAAGGCGAGCGCGATGGCCGCCAGGAACGGGGTAGAAATGAGCATGACGAATCCTCCTGCT
>JBCCAH010000014.1:0-78179 GCA_039814925.1 Pseudomonadota bacterium | reverse complement strand
GAATTCCTCGATGCTGATCCCTCCGCTGCGCTTCGGGGCATCTGCGGGCGGCCAGTCGGCCTTGCGAACTCTGCGAGTTCGAGGTTGGCCCATCCCGGCCCACCATTTTCTGAATTCCTCGATGCTGATCCCTCCGCTGCGTTTCGGGGCATCTGCGGCCGGCCAGTCGGCCTTGCGAACTCTGCGAGTTCGAGGTTGGCCCATCCCGGCCCACCATTTTCGCAAACGCAAGACTATCCGTGGGATGGTTTTGGACGCGAAACTCCCGAGCGCCAGCGAAGGGTTGAGTCGCTCCTCCGTTACGAAACGCGCTCCGCTCTACTCCGCCAGCGCTTCTCTGATCTGCGCGATCGCTTCTTCGCTGTCCCACTCATAGTCGCCCGCGACGCGGAACACCTCAACGCCGTTCGCGTCATAGAGCACAGTGGTCGGCAGCAATCCGCCATCGGCCAGCGTGACGCCAAGGTCGGTGTTGGTGTCCATCCACGGCTCGAGGTTGGCAAAGCCCTCTTGCTCGAAGAACGGCACGACCTTCTCCGAGCCCTGTATATCCTGGCTTACCGTGAGCACGCGGACCTCGTCTTCGAGAACGCCAGCCAGATTGTCGAGCAGAGGCATCTCCACCTTGCACGGCGCGCACCAAGTCGCCCACAGGTTGAGCAGCACCGGCTTGCCAATGGTGGCGAGTTCTAACGTGTTGCCATCGGGATCGTTGACCGTAATCGCGGGGATCCGATCGCCAGCCTTGAAACGAACGATGCGGCCGGGCAGCGGGGGCGGAGACGCTTCGGTTGGCCCAACCGCCTGAGTATCCGGTTGCGGGGACTGATCGGGAACACTATCGCACGCCGCGAGCAACAGCGCTGAAACGGCAAGAACGGGCACGAAACGGATCATGGCAAACTCCAACAGCAACCAGATGTGGGGCGGACGGTTCGCGGGTGGACCTAGCGCGATCATGCGCGAAATCAACGCTTCGATTCCGTTCGACAAGGCTTTGTGGCGGCAGGACATCCTCGCGAGCGAGGCGCATGCGGCGATGCTGGCGGCGCAAGGGATCGTGAGCGAAGCCGACGCAGCGGCCATTGCCAAGGGTCTGGCGCAGATCGCGGCCGAGTATGAGGCTGAGGGTGTACCCGAGGATTGGGACCTCGAAGATATCCATATGACGACCGAAAACCGCTTGGCCGAACTGATTGGCCCGGCAGCGGGGCGGCTCCACACGGCGCGCAGCCGGAACGATCAAGTGGCGACCGATTTCAAGCTGTGGGTGCGCACGGCAATTGATAAGCTGGATGAAGGCCTCGCCGCGTTGCAAGTGGCCTTGGTCACGCGCGCAGAAGAGCACGCCGCGTCGATCATGCCAGGCTTCACCCACTTGCAAACCGCGCAGCCGGTGACTTTGGGGCATCACTTGCTGGCCTATTACGAAATGTTCGCGCGTGATCGCTCGCGCCTGGCGGGTGGGCGGGAGCGGCTCAACGAATGCCCTCTAGGCAGCGCGGCCTTGGCGGGGACCGGCTTTCGAATTGATCGGAAGATGACGGCGAACGCGCTCGAATTCGCGCGCCCCACCGCCAATTCGCTGGACGCGGTGTCAGACCGCGATTTTGCGCTCGATTACCTGCACGCAGGGACTCTGATTTCGATCCACCTCTCGCGCCTTGCCGAAGAACTGATCATCTGGGCGAGCCAACCCTTTGGCTTTGTGCGGATGCCCGATAGCCTTTCCACCGGTTCATCGATCATGCCGCAAAAGAAGAACCCCGACGCCGCCGAATTGGTGCGCGGGCACGCGGGCCGCGTTCTCGGCTGCGCCACCGCGCTGAGCGTCACGATAAAGGGCCTACCGCTCGCCTATTCCAAGGATATGCAGGACGACAAGCCGCCGGTGTTTGAAGCGGCGGGCCTGCTGGAGCTGAGCGTTGCAGCAACCACCGGCATGATCGCCGAGGCCACGTTCAACACCGCCCGCATGCGCGAGTTGGCGGAACTGGGCTACGCCACCGCGACCGATCTGGCGGATTGGCTGGTGACCGAAGCGGACATTCCGTTTCGCGAAGCGCATCACATCACGGGCGCGGCGGTGAAACTGGCCGAAGAACGCGGGGTTGCGCTCGACGCCCTACCTTTGGCGGACCTTCAGGCCATCGACCAACGCATCGATGATCGGGTCTTCGCCGCGCTCAGCGTGGACGCATCGGTGGCCGCGCGCGCTTCCTATGGCGGAACCGCGCCGGAACAGGTACGAAGTCAGGTGGAACGCGCCAAGGCGGCGCTGGGAATGGAGGCGTAGATGCGTGGGACTATGAAGGCAGGTTTGGCTTTGACCACGCTCGCTGCGCTCAGCGCGTGCGGCGCGCGCGCGCCTCTGGCCCCTCCGCAAGGCGCGAGCCTTCCGGTCGCGCCCTATGGCGTGCCCAAAGGCGAAGAGAACGCTCCGACCGCCGAACAATTGCTCGAACTCGAAGCGCTCGCGGCGCCCGAACGCAGCGTGGAGCTGCGCCGCCGGTCCGAAGAGCGCGAAGACGATCCGTTTGACCTGCCCCCTTCAGATTAGGCTTTCGACACCTCTCCCATGGATTATTTTGAGTACCGCGACGGCGTGATGTACGCCGAGGATGTGCCTCTGCCCCGCATCGCCGATGACGTGGGTACCCCCGTCTACGTCTATTCGCGCGCCACGCTGGAACGCCACGCCAAGGTGTTCCGCGATGGTCTGGCCGGGGTGCCGGACAAACTGATCGCGTTTGCGGTCAAGTCGAATCCCAACCTCGCGGTGCTGCGGGTGCTCGCCAATCAGGGGTACGGCGCGGATTGTGTCTCGATCGGCGAAGTGCGCCGCGCGCTGGCGGCGGGCGTGGAGGCTGACAAGATCGTCTTTTCCGGCGTGGGCAAGACAAGAGCCGAATTGATCGCCGGCATCGAAGCGGGCATCGGGCAGTTCAATATTGAGAGCGAAGAAGAAGGCCTCGAACTCGCTGAAATAGCCGCCGAAATCGGCGCGGTGGCGCAGTGCACCTTGCGGATCAACCCGGATGTGGACGCGGGCACGCACGACAAGATTTCGACCGGGAAGGCGGACAACAAATTTGGCGTCCCGATTGATCAGGCGGGGCAGATCTTTGGGAAACTCGCCGGACAGGCAGGCGTAAACCTTCGCGGTGTCGCCGTGCATATCGGATCGCAGTTGGGCGATCTGGCGCCGTTGGAGCGCGCGTTTGGGAAGCTGGGCAGTCTCGTCACATCCTTGCGCGGCGCGGGGCACACGATCACTCATGTCGATCTGGGCGGCGGTTTGGGCGTGCCGTACAAAGCGGGCGACGAATTGCCGAGCCCGGCGGATTACGGCGCGATGGTCGCGCGCGTGACGAAGGATTGGGGCGTGCGCCTGATCTTTGAACCGGGCCGCGTGATCGCTGGCAACGCTGGCGTACTCCTGACGCGCGTGGTCCGCGTGAAGCGCGGTATCAACGATCCTTTCGTCATCGTCGATGCGGCCATGAACGATCTGGCGCGTCCCGCCTTGTATGGCGCTTACCACGATTTCGTTGCGGTGGAGCCGCGCGGCGCCGACATGACCGCCAATATCGTCGGACCCATTTGTGAGACAGGCGACACCTTTGCGATGGGTCGTCTGACCGACCGGCTCGAAACAGGTGATCTGGCGGTGTTCCGCACGGCGGGAGCCTATGGCGCGACCATGGCGTCGAGCTACAACTCGCGCGGTTTCGTGGCCGAAGTGCTGGTCGATGGCGACAAATACGCCGTTGTCGCCGATCGGATTGATGCGGGTGCGATTATGGACGCCGAACGCGTGCCAGAGTGGCTAAGCTAAAGCGCTGATGGCCGAGCTTGCCAGCCTTCCCTTGTTCCACCAGATCACGGGCAAGCCCGTCCTGGTGCTGGGAGACGGTGAGGCTGCGGAGCCTAAGCGCAGGTTGGTCGTTCGCGCGGGCGGTGTAGTGGTCGATAATCAGGCCGAGGCGCTCCAGAAAGGCGCTCGCATCGCTTTCGTCGCCCATGACGATGCAGACCAATGCGCGGCCGCAGCGGCTGAGCTGCGTAAGGCGGGGCTGCTGGTCAACGTGGTCGACCGGCCCGACCTGTGCGATTTCACGACTCCGAGCGTGCTTGATCGAAACCCATTGCTGATCGCGGTTGGGACTGGCGGCGCTTCGGCCGGGTTGGCGAAGCATGTTCGCTTACGGCTCGAACGGATTTTGCCGGAAACGCTGGGCAAGCTTGCCATGGCGCTCAAAGCGGCGCGCCCGTCCTTGCGCAAGCGTTTCCCCGATGGTGGGGACAGACGGCGCGCGATTGATACGGCTTTGCGCGAAGGCGGGGCGCTTGATCCGTTCGATGGTCGCTCATACGAGCGCGCGCAAGATTGGGCGCGTGGCGATATTGAGGACATGGAGAATGCCACGCATGTCTTCGAATACTCAAGCATGGACCCGGAAGACCTAACTCTCAGGCAGGCGCGGCTCTTGGGCGAAGCGGATGTGGTGTGCGCTCAAAGTGAGTTGCCACCCGCGATCCTCGCAAGGGCGCGCGCCGACGCGGCGCGCGTTGTGTGCGAGAAGGCGGATTGCCCGCTGAGGGCCATCAATGCTGGCAACCCAAGCGAAACGCCCTGTCCCAAGGCTCAAGCTATGGGACTAGATGGCGGGCTTACCGTTATTCTGCGCGCACGGCACGGCGCGTAAATAGGCAGCCAGTCCCAACTAGGCCGCGCGCGCGAGCGGGGTTTCAATAAACTCGAAGTAGCGGGCCATGGCGTCCACGCTCGCCTCGCTCAGCTCGATAAAGGCACGGCGGCGATCATCGGGGTCAGCCACGCGTTCAAAGACACCGCTTTCCACCATCTGTTTGAGCCACCGCAGCGCGGTGGTTGCGGGCACACCCGCCGCGATGCAGAGCGAAGTTACTGAAACTTTCGCGCCTTCCGCATGGGCCGCCGTCAAGTCGAGAAGCATATCCCAGGCAGGATCGGAAAACAGCTCTGCATCAAAGAAGCGCGCGCGCGCCTGACGCCCGGCGATCACTCTGCGCACCAGCTTGGGATCCGGGAGCCTGCCCGCTTGTGCGTTGGTCACAGCACGCTTGGTAAAAGGCAACGGTTGTGGGTTCGCTGGACGGAAATTCTGCTTGAAGTCGCTCAGCTTTTCAGCCCCATCGGCCTTCAGTGCGGAAATACGATCAAGCTCACGAGCGATAGTCTCCACCTGCTCGGCCAGGCGAAGCAGGGAGGCGCGATCCTTCTCGCTCATTTCCTGAAGACGACGCTGCGACAGCCCCGGAATGGCCCGGCCAATCGCGATCATCAGCTCTGGCCGGCTTGGATCGACGAGAATTTGGGGGCAAGCGGTGTCGAAAACCGAAAACACCGCATCAAGCGTGGCGAGAGATGTCGCCACGACCAAGCTTGCTCCCGATGCGGCGATACGTTCGTTCAAACGGACCAGGGGCCCCACGTATTCATCGGGAAGGGAGAGGCATTCGACCAAGACAACGTCACCAAGCGACATGACCGGCCCATCGACCAGCGCAGCCAGATCGCCACCATCGCTTGCGCGGCAACCCGCCGCACCCAAATCATCGATGGTCCCCTTTCGCCAACTGCGCCTCTCACCAAAAACTGTCACGCGCTGGGGAAGCACGCTGGATGGTGAGACGGGCTGGTATTCAAAGTCGGCTTGAGTCATCGAATCGCCTCCATAAAATGCTGGAACGTGTGTAGAACAAAACGTGTATAAGTCAAGAATGGAGGGATTATTGCTCAAAACTCGAACGATCGATTGAACCGTTTCGCGCTTTTGTCAGACTACGCATTCGATGACCCAATCCACGCCCATCTCTGCTTTCAAATCCGATGCCGTGTTCGACGAACTGTTGGTGATGCACGCGCAAAATGGCGACAAGCGCGCCTTTGAGCGGCTCCATCAACGATGGCACAAACGGCTCGCTCAGGCGGCGCTGCGATATACGGGCAGCAAGGAGACGGCGCGCGATCTTTCGCAGGACTGCTGGCTTGCGATCTGGAAAGGGATTGGCCGCCTGCGCGATCCCAAGCGTTTTCGCGCCTACGCTTTTGGTGTGCTGCACCGGCGCGGCGCGGATCATGTGCGCGGGCTAGTCATGACTCGCAAACGAACCGCGACTGTGGCGCCTAGCAGCGAGCCAAGCCATCCCGCGCGTCAAGACGAAAGCAGCGCTCTGGCCCAGGCCTTTTCCTCGCTTCCACCAGACCAGAGGTTGGCTGCGCATTTGCACTTCGTCGAAGGGCTTACGCTCAGCGAGATCGCAGAAGCGCAATCCATACCAACCGGCACGGCCAAAAGCCGCCTGTTCCACGCGCGCCGCAAGTTGAAAGCGGCGCTTACTGAAATTCCAGAAGGAGAATGACCATGAGCAACGATCCCGACACCCGCATCACTGAGGGCCTTCGCCAGGACGCGATGAGCGATGACGACTGGGCCTTCCTCGAAAGCCTCGACGACGATCGCGGCATGTTTCAACAGATTGGCGACACCTGGAAGGGGCCACTGGGCGGCTGGGCCAAGCTGATCTTTGGCTTTACCGTGGTGATGGGCCTGCTCTTCCTCTTTGTCCTTTGGCAGGCGGCAAGCACAACCGATCACCCGATCATCCACGCGCTGTGGGCCATCGCTGGCGTTGCGGTGCTGGTGATCATGGGCTTTGCTAAGGAGTGGATGTTCGCGCGTATGAACATGCTAACCGTGCTGCGCGAGATCAAACGCGTTCAATTGGAAGTTGTGTCACTGCGCGAGGAGCTGAATCGGCGCGCGGGCGAGTAAGCTTCTCAGGGTCGAATATCGATCACCGTGCCATCGGGCACCAACTGCCACAGCTCTTCAATCTCGGCGTTGGACAAGGCGATGCACCCGTCGGTCCAATCGCCGGGGAGGCGTCCGGCTGGCAATCGATTCGGCTGTCCATGAATGAAGATGTCTCCACCCGCTGAGCGGCTATAGCGCGCGGCGTGCGCGCGGTCGTCGGCGTTGGGATAGGATATACGGAGGCTCAGATGATAGCGGCTTTGCGGGTTGCGCCAGTCGATCGTGTATCGGCCCTCGGGTGTGCGTTCGTCGCCCTGGAACTGCTTGTGGCCCTGTGGTTGGTCACCGAACTGGATGTTTCGGTAGGCCCGGATCGGCTGGCCCGCGCGGTAGGCAACGAGCAAGCGGTCCGACTTATCGACCAGCAGGTAATCCGCGACCAAGGGGCCACTGGAGGTCTCTATCGCCCGGCGAGCGGGTCCTCTGGGCGGGGCAACCGCTTCGAGGTTTGAGGCGGCCACGCCCTGCCCTCCAGCCTCCACCACTTTGGGCGGCGGTCCTGACGAGCAGGCGGCCAGCAGCAACACAGCAAACGAGATAAGGAACGACTTCATTGCGAAGCACGCTACCGCGCCTCACCTTTCGCTTCAATTGCCAAGCCCATGCGCGTCCCAACGAGGGCCAGGCTATTTGCGATCAGGCTCAATCCACGAACGGATCGCGGATTAGGATCGTGTCGTCACGTTCCGGGCTGGTTGAGACCAGCGCCACTGGGCATTCGATCAGCTCTTGCACGCGCTGGATGTACTTGATCGCGTTGGCCGGCAGATCGGCGTAGCTGCGCGCGCCGACGGTGCTTTCGCTCCAGCCTTCCATTTCTTCGTAGATCGGTTCGACCGCGGCCTGTTCCGCGGCGTGACTGGGAAGGTAGTCATAGACATTGCCATGCAAGCGATAGCCGGTGCAGATCTTGACCGTATCGAGCCCGTCGAGCACGTCGATCTTGGTCAGCGCGATGCCCGTCACACCCGACACAGAGCAGGTCTGACGCACCAGCACCGCATCGAACCAGCCGACCCGGCGTTGCCGCCCGGTGACGGTGCCGAACTCGTGGCCGCGTTCGCCAATGCCCTGGCCCACTTCATCCTCAAGTTCGGTCGGGAACGGGCCGGAGCCGACACGCGTGGTGTAGGCCTTTACAATGCCCAGAACGAAGCCGGTCGAGTTCGGACCAAGCCCGCTTCCGCTCGCCGCGGTGCCGCTGACCGTGTTGGAGCTGGTGACGAAGGGGTATGTGCCGTGATCGACATCGAGCAGCACGCCCTGCGCGCCTTCGAACAGGATCTTGGCCCCCGCCTTGCGCACCTTCTTGAGGCGTTTCCAAACCGGCTGCGCGAAGCGCAGCACGAAGTCGGCGACATCGCGCAGTTCTTCGAGCAGCGCTTCGCGGTCCACCGGCGGTTGGTCGAACCCGGCGCGCAGCGCGTCGTGATGCGCGCACAGGCGATCAAGCTGCGGGTCAAGCGCGTCGAGATGCGCCAGATCGCACACGCGGATCGCGCGGCGGCCGACCTTATCTTCATACGCCGGACCAATGCCGCGCCCGGTCGTGCCGATCTTGCCCTTGCCCGCCGCCGCTTCGCGCAGGCCGTCCAGATCGCGGTGCATCGGCAGGATCAGCGGGCAGTTGTCAGCGATCGCCAGGTTATCGGCGTTGATCTCCACCCCTTGCGCCTCAAGCTTGGCAACCTCATCGCGCAAAGCCCACGGATCGAGCACCACGCCGTTGCCAATCATCGAGAGCGTGCCGGACACGATCCCGGACGGAAGCAGCGAGAGCTTGAACACATTGCCATCGATCACCAGCGTGTGGCCCGCGTTATGGCCGCCCTGAAAGCGCACCACCGCATCCGCGCGGCTGGCGAGCCAATCGACGATCTTGCCCTTGCCTTCATCGCCCCATTGGGCGCCGATCACGGTGACGTTGGCCATGGCATTCCTTTTCGCATTGGCTCGACAAACCGCGCGGGCCTAGGCCCGTTCGCATGCGAGAGCAAGCGGAGTTGCACGTCATCCCCGGAGGCTCGGTTCATCGTATGCACGCCACGGATGGACCACCTGTTACACGGTCTTGGCGCTAAAATCGGATCAATCACAGACAGGTGTTTTGATCGACGTACTCGATCACGATGCACGAGAGGGAATGCCACTTCCATAACGCGACGCCATACGGCTTTGCCTTCAAGTAGGAAAACCACGCGCCAAGGCTACGTTCAGCGACAATCCGCGACTGGTCTCTTCGCGCTAGTTTGCGCCATACCTCTCACCGTTCCCACCCCGAAGGGAGATTCGCCATGCCTCGCCTTGCCATAACGCTAATCCTGTCTGTCACCGCCGCCGCGCTTGGAGCTTCAGAAGCCCAGGCGAACGAAAACACCAAAATGCTCGTCCAAGCTGACGCGAATAAGGATGGTTCGGTCACGACGAGCGAAGCCAAGACAAACCGCGCCAAAGTGTTTGCCAAAATGGATCGCAACGAAGACGGTGTCATAAACCAGTCGGACCGTCCAAGCCTGGTCGGCAAGAGCAGGTTCGACAAAGCGTATAAGAATGCAGCCGCAACGGCAGACGCCAACAAAGACGGTCAGATCACTCGCCGCGAATGGGAAACCGCGCTTAGCGCGCGGTTCAGCCGGCTTGACCTGGACCGCAACGGAACGCTTGATGCCAGCGAAATCGCTCGCGCCAATCGCTAACCTCTAAGCTAGGATTTATCCCAGATGATGCGCCCCTCCCTTATCCTGGCTTCTGGCGTCGCCCTGATCGTGGCTGCCACGCCAATCTTTGCCCAGCGCGGGGGCGGCAACCGACCTTCGCGCGAATGCGTGCAGGAAATTGTCGCTCTGTGCGGTCGCGACCGTTCTCAGATCCGCGCGTGCCTCTCCGAACAATTCGAAGCGCTGTCGGAGAAATGCCAGAAACAAGTGAAGAAACGCATGGGTGTGACCGCGGCTGAGCGACCCGCGCCGCGCCCCTTTGTTCGGGCCATTCGCCCCACGCGCAGCGTTCTTTTTGGATCGCATCAGCGCCAGCGTGTCGATCTTTACGCACCCGAAGGTGTGGTGGAGCCACTGCCTCTTATCCTGTTTGTCCATGGCGGCGGTTGGCAGACCGGCGACAACAAATATATTCAGGGCAAGCCCGCCTTCTACAACGAAGCGGGCTATTTCTTCGCCTCCACCGGATATCGCCTGCTGCCCGATCACCCGGTTGAGGATCAGGCCGCCGATGTCGGCACCGCTTTGCAGGCTTTGGTCGGCCAAGCGGGACTGATTGGCTTTGACCCGGAACGCGTCGTTATCATGGGCCATTCGTCGGGCGCGCATCTCGCCGCGCTGGTCGCCAGCGATCCGCAATACGCCGGCGAGGCGTTTGGTTCGATCAAAGGCGCCGTCCTGCTCGACAGCGCGGGCTATGACGTGGTTCAACATCTCGAAGACGCCGACTTCGGAACCAAGCGCGTCTACGAAACCGCCTTTGGCTATGTCGAAGAACGCCAGCGCGCGCTTTCCCCGATCACCCACGCTGGCGCGCCCGATGCGCCCAATTGGTTAGCGCTGTATGTAGAAGGGCGGACCGACACGCAGACCCAGGCGCAGGTTTTTGTAAAAGCGTTAAGCGAAGCGGGCGTGTCCGCCAACGCCGTGCCGATTGGCGATACCGACCACAGCCGTCTAAGCCGCGAGATCGGCACCGAGGCCGGCGCAGCGCAAACCGAGGCGATTGGCGCGTTTCTGACCCAAGTGTTTGGGGCGTAAGCCAAACGTCATACTTGGATTGCCCATCCGAATAAATGCGATCACCTGTTGCAAGCCTATCGCAAGAACGGGTAGGCCTTCGCTGCGCCCTTCAATCTGTCAGGTTGAAAGGGAAACCCCGCGCTCGCTTCCCCTAAAAGCGGGCCGCATTTGGAGAGGCAGACGATGCACGGACCTGTTGAGGCCCAACCCGCCCCCGAGATTACCCCGCAATTGCTGCACAGCCTCGCAAAGTTTCGCACGCCGAGCGAAAGCCGCTCCTGGTGGGAACTCGCCGCCACGGTCGCGCCGTTGATTGCGGTTTTGACTATGATCCTGTTTGCGGTTTCGGCCGGCTATTACTGGGCGTTGCTGCTAACGCCGGTGTCGGGCCTGTTCCTTTTGCGCGGCTTCATCATTCAGCACGATTGCGGCCACGGTGCTTTTATGCCGGGCAAGGCGAAGAACGACTGGATCGGGCGTACGATGGGCGTCTTGACCTTCACGCCTTACGATTGCTGGCGGCATAGCCACGCGCAGCACCACGCGAGCACCGGCAATCTCGACGCGCGCGGCTTTGGCGATGTCGACACGCTCACTGTGCGCGAGTTTAAGGCGCTGTCGGCTTTGGGCCGATTTGGATATCGGATGTATCGCCATCCCATCGTGCTGCTGGGGCTGGGTCCGGCCTATCTCTTCCTTCTACGCCACCGTCTGCCGATTGGCCTGATGCGGTCCGGCTGGACCTATTGGATCAGCGCCATGGCCACCAACGCAGGCATCGCGGCGCTGATAATCGCGTTGTCGTGGTATTTCGGCTATTTCGCCACCGGTCTGGTGTTTCTGCCCACCATCCTGTTCGCCGCGACGATGGGCGTGTGGCTGTTCTATGTGCAGCACCAGTTTGAAGACACGCAGTGGGATTACCGCCCCAACTGGTCGTATAAAGAGGCCGCGATGATGGGCAGTTCCTATCTGCACCTGCCCGCACCCCTGCGCTGGTTCACCGGCAATATTGGCGTGCACCACATCCACCATTTGATGAGCCGGATACCGTTTTACCGCCTGACCGCCGCGCTGGACGCGCATCCCGAACTCGCCGATGTAAACCGTCTGACGATGCGGCACACAGTGCGGCCGTTTGTGCTCACTTTGTGGGACGAGGACCGCCGCAAGATGGTGACGTTCCGGGATGTTCGCGGCTGAGCCTAAACGACCGCCGTCACGTCGATTTCGACCATCAGTTCGGGCAGCGCGAGGCCTTTGACCTCGACTGTGGTGTCCGCCGGATAGGGGGCGGTGAAATACTTTTGGCGCGCTTCGACGATTTTGGGAAAGTGGCTCATATCGGTCATGTAGATGACGGTTTTGACCACTTTGGAAAGATCGCTGCCCGCCGCCGTCAGCACCCGTTCGATATTGGCGAAAGTCTGGGCGAGCTGCGCGTCGAAGTCGCCCTCCCCAACAATCGCGCCTTCCTCGTTGATCGCGGCCTGGCCCGAGCACATCACCAGATCCCTCACCCGCCAGGCGGGCGCGATGAGGTAGGGGGCGAGCGGATCGGGATCGAGGGTGATGGGAGTGGCTTTGTCCGACATATTCAGCTCCCGATGGTTTCAAACTGATCGCCGCGCAGGATATGCGTGCATCCCAAAGCGACGGGGTCTTCGCCCTCAGAAATTTGAGCGATGGAACGATGACCCTGCCCCAGCGCGTGCAGTTTGCGCGCCTCTTCGGCGTCGTGGTCAAAGGGCAGATAAACCGTCCAGCGCTTGGGTTCGACCACGTTGGAAACCTCTGCACAGCGATCGACATAGAGCGTGAAGCCGGTCGCCGCTTCGTCGGACCCCGCGATCTTATACGTGCCCCCGCGCCCCGCTGCGCCGCGCACGCCGTCGGCGTAGACAGTAAAGCCCAGCCAGCTTTGGTATTCAAACCCATGCCGCTCGGTCGGGTCAAGCGTCAGTCGCGCGCTCTGGCCCACGCTGGCGGCGATGGTGGCTAGGCCCTCGAGCCGGGTGGTCAGCGCGCCGCTAGTGTCGAATGCGCGCAGTTTTGCCAGCGCCTCGTCAATCGGCCCGGTGGCGTAGAGCAGCGGCAAGAACGCTTCGCCGCCCGCTTGTTTCAGGCCGCCAGCGTCCTTCGTATCCAGCTCGCGCCGGATCGCTTCGAGAGCCTCTGGCGTCATGGCGTCATCGCCTTTGGCTAAAGTGTCGAGAAGATCCGGCATAGTGAAATCGACCGAAATGCCGCTCAGCCCCGCCGCGCTGAGCGCTTCCACTGCCAGCGTCACCACTTCGCACGCCGCGGCGACGCTGTCCGCGCCGATCAGCTCCGCGCCTAATTGGAGGCGTTCGCGCGCGGGGTCGAGCTGGCTTGCCGCGATCAGCACGGTGTCCCCGCAATAGGCGAGACGCAGCGGGCGCGGGGCGTCTTTGAGACTGGTCGCCGCGATCCGCCCCACCTGCGGGGTGATATCGCTGCGCAAGGCCAGCGTGCGCAGCGACTTGGGATCGACAAAGCGGAACATCCGCCGTGTCTTCACGCCTTCCATCCGGCTCGCGAGCGTGTCCTCAAATTCGAGCAAGGGCGGGCGTACGCGGTCGTATCCGCGCGTGTCGAGCGCATCGAGGCAAGCGCGCATCGTGGTGGTGATCCGCTTGGCGGATGCGGGCAGGCGGTCTTGCAGCCCTTCGGGCAGGAGATCAGTCGATTGTGTCATTGCGCGCGCCCTAGCCAATTCGGCACCTGAGCGGAAGCGGGATCATGGGCAGTGCCAAACGGTTCGCATCGTGAACCACAAGGGCGGAGCCGTAGACGAAGTCGCAGGCGGCCATAGGCCACCTGCACGCCCGTCGGCCGGTCAGGCCGCCCATCGGAGGCGTTTGCAAAGCAAACTTTCCGTGAGAGAAGACAACCTGATCAGAAGACCAGCCCTTTCGCCAGATTGATGCCTTCGGCGGCTTCCACCTCGGCGAGCACGTCCGCGCCCAAGGGCTCGTCCAGGCTGAGGAGCAGGACCGCCTCGCCACCCGCGTCGCGGCGACCGAGGTTGAAGGTGCCGATATTGATACCGTGATTGCCCAGCAGCGTCCCGATGCGGCCAATAAAGCCCGGCTTATCATCGTTGACGATGTAGAGCATGTTGCCGTCGAGTTCGGCTTCGATGCCGATGCCGAAAATCTCGACCAGACGCGGGCCGGTGGCCCCGAACAGCGTACCCGCGACCGAGCGCGGACCAACATCGGTTTCCACCGTAACCCGGATCAGCGTGTTGAACGCGCCGTCGCGTTCGTGGCGGATTTCGGAGACTTCAAGGCCGCGCTCCTTGGCGAGGAACGGCGCGTTGACCATGTTCACCGTGTCCGAATAGCGGCGCATAAAGCCCGCCAGAACCGCGCCTGTGATCGGCTTGCCGTTCAGCTGCGCCGCCGCGCCCTCGCGTTCGATGCTGATCTTGGTGAGGTTGCCATGCGCGAGTTGGCCGACCAGCGAACCGAGCTTTTCGGCCAAAGCCATATAGGGTTTGAGCTTGGGCGCTTCTTCCGCGCTGAGCGAAGGCATATTGAGCGCGTTGGTGACACCGCCATTGACGAGATAATCGCTCATCTGCTCGGCCACCTGCAGCGCGACGTTGACCTGCGCTTCGGTGGTGCTGGCGCCTAGGTGCGGGGTGCAGATGAAGTTCGGCGCGCCGAACAGAACGTTCTCCTTGGCGGGTTCCTCGGCGAACACATCAAGCGCCGCGCCCGCGACTTGACCGCTTTCCAGACAATCGCGCAGCGCCGCCTCGTCGATCAGCCCGCCGCGCGCGCAGTTCACGATGCGGATGCCGGGCTTCGCGTTTTCGAGGCGCTCGCGGCTCAGGATATTGCGCGTCTCATCGGTCAGCGGCGTGTGCAGCGAGACAAAGTCGGCGCGCGACAGGAGCGTGTCGAGATCGACCTTCTCAACGCCCAATTCCACCGCACGGTCTTCGGTCAGGAAGGGATCGTAAGCGATAACCTTCATCTTCAGGCCCTGCGCGCGGGAAGCGAATATCGAGCCGATATTGCCCGCACCGATCAGGCCGACGGTCTTGCCGGTCACTTCGACACCCATGAAGTCCTTCTTGGGCCATTCGCCTTTTTGGGTGCGCTCGTTTGCCGCCGGAACCATCCGGGCCAGCGCCATCGTCATGGCAATGGCGTGTTCGGCGGTCGTGATCGAGTTGCCGAACGGTGTGTTCATCACCACGACGCCCTTGCCGCTGGCGTAGGGAATATCGACGTTATCAACGCCAATGCCGGCGCGGCCGATGACCTTCAGGTTGGTCGCCGCATCAAGAATGGCGGGCGTCACCTTGGTCGAGCTGCGAATGGCGAGGCCATGATACTCGCCGATACGCGCGGCGAGTTCTTCGGGGCTCTCGCCCGTGATCACATCAACGTCGCAGCCGCGTTCTTCAAAGATGCGCGCGGCGTTGGGGTCCATTTTGTCGGAAATAAGGACTTTAGGTTTGGTCATTTTGTACTCCACTCGCGAGTCCCCGCGCGGGCGGGGACCTCATGCGGTCAGGGAAACGCTATTCGGGAAAGGTCCCCGCCTTCGCGGGGACTTACAAACGATGGAAATCAGCCGTTCTTGACGGCTTCGTAGGCCCATTCGATCCACGGCAGGAGGCGCGAGATATCCTCCGCCTCCAGCGTGCCGCCGCACCAGATGCGCAAGCTTGGAGGGGCGTCGCGGTAGCCGTTGAAATCGTAGCCAACGTTGCGCTCTTCGAGCATGGCGACGATCTTCTTGGGCACAGCGGCCTGATCTTCGGGCGACAGGCCTTCGTACCAATCGCCAGCGAATTGCATGCACACGCCGGTGTTGGTGCGTTTCGCCGGATCATCGACCATGTTTTTCAGCCACGGCGTGGCTTCGATCCAGTCCTTGACGATATCCGCGTTGGTGTTGGCGCGTTCAATCATGGCTTTGAGCCCGCCGATCGATTTCGCCCATTCCAGCGCGGCGATGTAGTCTTCGGTCGCCAGCAGCGACGGCGTGTTGATGGTCGCGCCTTCGAAGATGCCGCGATTAATCTTGTCGCCCTTCTTCATGCGGAAAAGCTTGGGCAGCGGCCAAGGCGGATCGTAGCTTTCGATGCGTTCAACCGCCTTCGGGCTGAGGATCAGCATGCCGTGCTGGGCTTCGGAACCCATGACCTTTTGCCACGAATAGGTCGTCGCATCGAGCTTGGCCCAATCCATTTCCATCGCGAAGATCGCAGATGTCGCGTCGTTGATCGTGATGCCTTCGCGGCCCGGTTCAAGCCAGTCCGTATCCGGGATCATCGCGCCCGATGTGGTGCCGTTCCAGGTGAAGACGACATCGTTGCGTTGGGGAATGGTGGTGAGATCTGGGATCTCGCCGTAATCGGCCGAAAGGACCTGCAGGTTGGGCAGTTTAAGCTGCTTAACCGCGTCCTGAATCCAGACATTGCCAAAGCTTTCCCAAGCGGCAACCGTGGCCGGGCGCGAGGGATCAAGCATGGTCCACATCGCCGCCTCGAGCGCGCCGGTATCAGACGCAGGCATAATACCGACGAGGTAATCGTCAGGAATGCCGAGCAGTTCGCGGCTCAGATCGATGGCGTATTTGAGACGGCCCTTGGCGTACGCCGAGCGGTGCGAGCGCCCAAGCGATTTCGTATCCAGCTTGTCGAGCGACCAGCCGGGAAATTTTACGGTAGGACCGGAAGAAAATTGGGGGCGCTCAGGTTTAAGCGGCGGCTCATGAGAGAGCCCACGTGCGTAGTCAGTCATTGTATTCTCTCCTTGCAGAGAGCTCGCGCGGCGTTGGGACCGCGTGGCCCGGAGCCGCGTGTAGCGGCCGGGTGAGAGGAGTCAATGAGGATTAGCTCTGCGACGATGGGTTGTGCTAAGCTTGCGCTTTCCCCCTCAGGATACATCAATACCCAAGAGCACCATGCAGTTCTCTGATCTCCGCATTGCCCTGTTTAGCGGCAATTATAACTACACAAGAGACGGCGCGAATCAGGCGCTGAACCGGCTCGTCGGCTCTCTGCTTGACAAGGGCGCGGCGGTGCGCGTCTACTCGCCCAAGGTGCGCGAGCCCGCCTTTGAACCCACCGGGGATCTCATCGGAACGCCATCCGTCGGCATGCCCCTTGGCCGCGGTGAATACCGCATGCCCACCGGATTGGGCCGCAAGGTGCGCAAAGATCTGGAGAAATTTCAGCCCAACATCATGCACCTTTCGGCGCCCGACCCTTCGGGCCACGCGGCGCTGCGATGGGCGCAGGATCACGACATTCCCGTCCTCGCCAGCGTGCACACGCGGTTCGAAACCTATCCACGTTATTACAACATGGCGTTTCTGGAGCCGGTGATCGTCAAGATCCTGCAGCGCTTCTACAACCGCTGCGACGCCTTGGTCGCGCCTTCGCAATCGATGATCGATGAACTGATCGCAATGAATATGCACGACCGCATCGGCCTGTGGTCGCGCGGGGTCGAACGCTCCACCTTCGCCAGCGAAAAGCGCGATTTGGAGTGGCGCCGGAGTCTTGGGCTTGCCGATGACGACGTCGCGATCGTCTTTCTAGGACGCCTTGTGATGGAGAAAGGCCTCGACGTCTTTGCCGAAACCATCGTCCAGCTGAGAAAGCGCCAAGTCCCCCATAAAGTGTTGGTGATCGGCGATGGTCCGGCACGAGGATGGTTCGAAGAGGCGCTGCCGGGTGGTATCTTCGCCGGCTTCAAGACGGGCGAGGCTTTAGGATCCGCGCTGGCGAGCGGCGATATCTTCTTCAACCCTTCGATCACTGAGACTTTCGGTAACGTCACTCTGGAAGCGATGGCGTGCGGCCTGCCAGTCGTTGCAGCAAGCGCTACAGGCGCAGCCAGTATCGTCGCCGAAGGTGAGACCGGCCAGCTGGTCCCGCCGGGCAAAGACACGCCCGAAACCGCCGAACGCTTCGCCGAGGCGATCGCGCCCTATTGCACCGACGCCAGCCTTCGCGCGTCGCACGGCGCAGCCGGCGAAAAGCGCAGCCTCACCTACAGCTGGGAAGCGATCAATCAGGTCGTGGCCAAGATGTATATCCGCCTCATCGAAGAACGCCGCGCGCTGCAAGAGGCCGAAGCGGCCGAGTGAAGAGTCTTCCTTGCGTATGGGCCGCGCACCGGCGTCGTGATGCCCGTACCATACGAAAGCGTTAGCGAGCCTAGCGAAGCACCCCCGCATGCGATTGGCTGCGAGTGTAAAAGAGCAGAAAGACTGTCGTAGACCAGATCAAGATCGGCAGAACTGCGCTTTGCAGGCTCTCAGGCACGTCGGCGGTGTACTGGAAATAGTTCGAGCCAATTAGCCCAATGATCGCCGCCACGATCGCATGAAACGCAAAGCGCGAGCGCAATAAGATAAGGAGTGAACACGCAATCGCGCCCCAGACTCCGAGCGCCCAAAAGGCGTTTGCGATTGGAGAATAACTGGCGAAGAAAGCAATCTCCGCCTCGCCCATGCCAAGGTCGGCGAGCTTACCCAGCCGCGTCATCGTGTAGCTGAAACCGCCGACCGAGTTCCACAGCAGCGTCAAAACGCCCACGGCCCACAGGTGCCACGGCGCCCTAGGGCGCTCGCCCACAATCGTGTTCATAAGATCCCTCCCGTTTTCGAGCCGCCCCCGCGGCTCGGTTCCCTATTGTTGAGATAATCACATTTGGCGCAAACGAACAAGCCGAGCGCCTTTTGGGCACTCGGCTTGTTTGTCTTGGGGCCGTAGCCGCCCGCGCCCTGCGACCGGGAAAAGGACGGAAATCGCGGGATTGCTTCCCCCGGTCGGCCTTCCACCCGGGTTGTATCCGGTAGGCTCAGGGTGGAAGGGTGGAGGGTGCGGGCGGCTAAGGCGCGCGGGCCTCAACCTCCGCTTACAACATCACAGTCTTTCGATGCGCTTGGCGACTTCGTCGATGATGTCGACGATCTCGTCGATGGTGCCTTTGTCCATCTTGCCCGCGTTGGCGCGGTTTTTGAGCACGCTGGCCAGATTGCCCATTGCGCGGAACAGATCGGGCGACTTTTGTTTTACCTTCTCGGCGCGCTCACCGTGTTCGCCCAGACGATCCATCAGCGCCTCGACCTCGTCATCGCGCTCGGCCAACTCCTTGCGGCCCGCTTTGGTGGCCTTGAACGGCTTCTTGCTGCCCGACTCTTCGTCATCGTCGGACTTGGGCTTGGTCTGTTTGATCAGGCCCTCTTCTTCGAGCATCTGCAGCGTCGGATAGACCGCGCCCGGGCTCGGCGCGTAGCCGCCGCCGGTCATATCCTCGATCGCGCGGATCAGCTCATAGCCATGGCGCGGCTCTTCGTTGATCAGCGCCAGCAACGCAAGGCGAAGTTCGCCCGAGCCAAACATCCGGCCGCGGCGCTTACGTGAACGGACATTGTCTTTCCAATCGCCCTTTTCGCGGCGACGCGAATGATCGCGGCGGGCGTCGCTTTCCCACTCGCTCGCCGCTTGAGTGGCCATCATGGCGATCATCGGTCCAAGGCTGTTCCAGCCGCCTCTGTTTCTGTTCCAGGTCATTCGTGTGTGCCTTTCGATAGTTCTCTTAAATCTCGAGCTCTAGATAGCTCGGATGCATCTTAAGATATATCTTCGAACTATCTGTTCAAGGGCTTCGCGCTTTTCCGGTGCAATTTTCCATGAACGGCCTATCAGCATCGGCGAATGGCTGACCTGTTTGGAGAGAACGCGCCTGAAAGCCCGCAAAGAGGCGAAACCGCGCGCGATGATGCGCCCCTCGCGGACCGTTTGCGCCCGCGCTCGCTGGGCGAAGTCATCGGCCAGGAACACCTGACCGGCCCCGAAGGTGCGATTGGACGCATGGTCGCGGCGGGCAAGCTCTCCAGCATGATATTGTGGGGGCCGCCCGGCACGGGCAAGACCAGCATCGCTCGACTGCTCGCCGCGTCCGTCGGAATGCGTTTCACCTCGATCAGCGCGGTTTTTTCGGGCGTCGCGGATCTAAAGAAAGCGTTCGCCGAGGCGGACAAGATGGCCGAGGCGGGCAAACGCACGCTGCTGTTCGTGGACGAAATCCACCGGTTCAACCGCGCGCAGCAAGACGGATTTCTGCCCTTTGTGGAACGCGGGACGATCACTTTGGTGGGCGCGACGACCGAAAACCCCAGCTTTGCCCTAAACGCCGCTCTTTTGAGCCGCGCGCAGGTGCTGATCCTCGAACGGCTTGACCACACAGCTTTGGGCGCGCTGCTCGACCGGGCGGAGGAGTTAGAAGGCCCCCTCCCCCTGACCACCGAAGCGCGCGAAGCCCTGATCGCAAGCGCCGATGGCGACGGTCGCTTCCTGCTCGGCCAAGCCGAAACGCTCTACAACGCCTCACTCACCGAGCCACTCGATCCGGCCGCCCTGGGCGCGTTCCTGCAACGCCGGGTGGCGGTCTACGACAAGGATCGCGATGGCCATTACAACCTGATCAGCGCGCTGCATAAGTCGCTGCGCGGCAGCGATCCGCAAGCCTCGCTTTACTACCTCGCGCGAATGCTGACCGCGGGCGAAGAGCCACTCTACGTGCTGCGCCGCCTCGTGCGCTTTGCAAGCGAAGATGTGGGCCTTGCCGACCCGCAAGCCCTAACCCAATGCCTCGCCGCCAAGGACGCGTACGAATTCCTCGGCAGCCCCGAAGGCGAACTCGCCATCGTCCAAGCCTGCCTCTATCTCGCCACCGCGCCCAAATCGAACGCCGCCTATGCTGCGCAGAAATCGGCGTTCAAGGCGGCGAAGGAAACCGGCAGCCTGATGCCGCCCGCTAATATCCTCAACGCGCCGACCAAGCTGATGAAAGATATCGGATACGGCCAAGGCTACGCCTACGATCACGAGGCGGATGACGGCTTTTCGGGTTCGAATTATTGGCCTGAGGGAATGGAACCGCAGGACTTCTACAATCCTGTCGAGCGCGGCTTCGAACGCAAGGTCAAAGAGCGCATGGACTATTGGGCGCGCCTACGGGAAAAGCGTCAGTCATGAAGATCCCAGAATTCGACCATTTCCTCGCGCTCGACTGGTCCGGCGCCAAGGGTGAGCGCCACAAGGGCATCGCCATGGCCATCGCCGAAGCCGCCGGCGGTCCGCCGGTCTTGGTCGAACCGCCCTCGCGCGGATGGTCGCGGGCCGAAGTCAAAGAGGTGCTGGCCGATCTCCCACCGAAGACGTTGGTCGGCGCCGACCTTGGCATCAGCCTGCCCTATCAGGACACGGGCGCCTTCTTTCCCGGTTGGGACTCCAGCCCGCGCAACGCCAAGAAACTGTGGGCGCTGATCGACGAAATCTGCAGAAGCGATCCGCATCTGGGCGCACACAGCTTCCTCGCCCACCCCGAAGCGCGCCGCTATTTCCGCCATGGCAAGGACGATGAAGGCGATCGCTTCCTGCTCGACGGCGCGATAACGAAGGAAGGCCGATTCCGCGTCGCCGAAGGGGCCCAGCGCGCGCAGAAGTGCCGCCCGGTGAGCAATTTCAACTTGGTGGGCGCGGCGCAGGTTGGCAAAAGTTCGCTCACCGGGATGCGGATGCTTCACCAATTGCGCGGGAAACTCAACGTGTGGCCGATGGACCCGGTGCCCGACCGGTGGAGCCCCCTCAAGGGAAGCGTTCTGGTCGAGATCTACACCGGCCTTGCCTCAAAAGAGGCCGCCGATCTGGGCGCGCGGACCAAACTGCTGACCTATCAGGATTTGAACGCGGCGCTAGAAACGCTCGACTGTCCGCCGGTGGACGCGGTCGGCGATGTCGACGACCATTCCTCCGACGCGCTGCTGACCGCCGCATGGCTGCGCAAAGTCGCTCCCGAACGCAAGCGTTGGGAACCGCGCTTTCTAACGGCGGAGATTGCGTGGACCGAGGGTTGGACTTTCGGCGCGTTTTAGCGTGCGAGGCTACCTGTAGAGCGAGGACAGGTCCCGGCGCTCTTTGCGATACCCGGTCGACCGCAAATCCTCGAGCATTCGGGCGCGTTCGCTGTCCAAAGGAACCTCGCGATCCTCGTCCCACTCCCCCTCTTCCAGAGCGACTGAACCGGGACGATCTGAATTGAGAGCGTGAAGCAGCTCCAAATTGCGTTCGTTGATCATACCGGGGATCAGGAACAGGTCTAGCACCAGCCAAAATGGCAGGACCAACCACCCAATCACCGAAAGCGCCAGGACCAGCTGGATCGCGCCGGTCTTCATCTCGCCCGCATAAAACCGGTGGGCACCGGCCCAGCCTGCAAACAGCCAGAGAAGGTATGCGATCCCCTTTGACTTGCGGTTGCTTTCAAACACCAGATCTGTGTGAGCGTTGTTCACGTCGAGCCCCTTCGTCATGCGCTTAAGATGTATCTTAGAACGCCAGAGCGCAAGGTGAACCGCCAGCCGGATCGACAAAGAGCAAAAAACCATCTGCAAAGCGATAAAGAGACAATACCCACTGGACTTACCGCCCCATTTGCGGTTAGCGGCGCGTACCGCGTGAGGAGAGCGTCTCGCCCCTCAAACGATAGGCCGGCTTAGCTCAGTTGGTAGAGCACCTGATTTGTAATCAGGGGGCCATGGGTTCGAATCCTGTAGCCGGCACCATTCCCTTGCACCGCATAGCTTTCGGAAAAGCGCCCAATCGCGCAAGATATCCGTTGACAGCCAACGTTCCCCATCGCTATCGGCCCCGCTCTACTCGCGGCCCGAACCACTGGTTCGCTGGACGCTGTGCCCAGATGGCGGAATTGGTAGACGCACCGTCTTCAGGTGGCGGCGCTCGCAAGGGCGTGGAGGTTCGAGTCCTCTTCTGGGCACCATTTATCCTAGTCAGCGAGCCATAGCCTGGCCCTATTTGATTCCACTGTTTCCTACAGAGGGATCGGCAAATGTCGCTTTGATACCAGGCTTTTCCGAGCGCGACTGTCGGCGTTGAGTTTACCCGCGCCCTCGATAGGGTTGCACGCCTTGATCAGGAACCCACAGAGTTTCGGGCGCAGGGCCGCTTTGCCAAAAGACGTCGATCGGAATACCGCCGCGCGGGTACCAATAACCGCCAATGCGAAGCCATCTGGGCTGCATTTCGTCAAACAGGCGCTGACCGATGCCCACCGTTACATCCTCATGAAATCCATTGTGATTTCGGAAGCTTCCCAAAAACAGCTTCAGGCTTTTGGATTCAACAATCGTTTTCTCGGGCGCGTAGTCGATCACCAGATGCGCGAAATCAGGTTGATCGGTAACCGGGCACAATGATGTGAATTCGGGCGCGGCAAAACGCACGAGGAACAGCGCGCCAGCGCGCGGGTTGGGTACATAGTCAAGGACGGCCTCTTCCGGCGAGGTTGGCAAGGGTGTGTCCTTGCCCAGAAAAGCGGGCTGGCCAGCTTGGGGATCGGGTGTTGTTTCCATGCCGCGCTGTTGCCGCGAAAGGGTGAGCGGCGCAAGGGGCGAGGCGAGCGACATCGCCTTGAAGGGGAATCAATGCTAGGTCAGCGCGAATGGCGTGTAGCGACAAGTGTCGCGCGCGCAATGGCGACATAAGAGCTGAGAACAAGAAGCCACTCGATGCCCAAAGGCCTGCCTCGCTTTGCACTGCGGATGGAACCGCTTGGAATGCTGGTAAGGGCCAGGTGGACGAAAGGTGCGGGTACAGGCTTGGCGGCCGCATTTGTTCTGTTGCTCGGATTATCCGCTGCAAACGCCCAAGAGAACCCTGACAGCTTCACTCTCCCCGAGGGGCGGCCCTCGCCAACTCCCACACCCACTCCGCAAGGTCCGGAGGACGAACGCGGTGGTGTACCAATTGCGCCAAGATTGATCGACCCGGCGCGCGAACAACCCGCGCCCGAACGCACCCCTACTCCACTGCCTCCAACGCGAGAACAAGCGCCAACACCGAACCCGGCGGCCGCGCCGAGCGAAGGCCAACCGACACCTCCACCCTCTTTTCTGGAGGGCGGCATCGATGAGCCGTTTGAGCAGGAGCCGACCACCGAAACAACATCTCAAGAAGCCGAGTCGCGGACCGCCCTTCAAGATTCACCAAGAGGAGCGGCAGACTTAGGCCGTCTTGCGCCAACATCGACCTCGACGACGATAACGCCTGCTCTTAATCCCTCTGTTTCGGAGGCTGATGCTGAATGGGTTGACGTCAGCCCAGATTCGATTGACGCGTTGGACCCAACCGCTCGTTTACTCCCTACTGCTGACAAACCTGGCGCTGGACAGTTTTCGTACCCGACCTTTTCGACTTGGGTATTTTTGGGTGCTGCTTTGCTCGTCTTGGGAGCGATCGGGTGGATTCTGATGCGCGCTCGACGGTTTGAAGAGACCGAAGATGGCAGCGCATTCACGACCGGCGCGCGCCGCGAGATGGGGTCAGCGTTTACGATCGACGATAGAGAACGATCAGGCACAAAAACAGGCTCGCCAACACAGCCACTAGGGCTTCAGATGGACACGCTGAAAGCCACGCTCGAAGCAGAGCCCAAGCCCAGCCCGTCCGCGCCAATGGGTATGGCATCCGCGCCACGGCATTCACAGCCAGAAACGCCGCGCGCATCGGTTGCCCATACAACAGGCGAAGGGCCATCGCTTCCTCTTGCGATTTCACTCTCCATCACCAGTGCACGTCGCAGCGTTATGATGTTCACTCTCGAGTATCGTGTGGATCTCGCCAATCGCGGCGGCAAGCCTGTGCGTGATCTGACCCTATCAGGCGCACTCACCTGCGCCCGGGCCGGAGCCAGTCAAGATGGTGTCGGCGCTCCAAACCATGTCCTGGGCCATATCGACAGGATAGGACCACAACAGACGCGCGCTATCACTGGAACGTTGGGAATGCCCCTCGCGAATGTTCGATTGATACGCCAAGGCACGGCGTCGGTGTTCATCCCTTTGATGATCGTGAAGGTTGATAGCGAAGGCTGGAGCGACCTTGTGTCGCGATTTGTCATCGGGACGCCAAGCCCTGCGAATGCAAGCCGCCTTCAACCGATAGTGTTTGACACGCGCATCGGCGGTCTGGGCACCCTGCGCGCGGACAAGATTCAGTCCTTTCCCGCTCCCACGCCTTCCTCTGCTCCCGCTAAAAGCTCTGCGGTTTCGTAGCCGCACGCGCGTGAACACTCTTGGCTTGCGCCACCGGCAAAGCTAGGCGAACGCCATGGAAGAGACACTCACTTCGCTCGTTTCCACTCATTGGCTATCGGAGCGCCTGTCGGACCCCTCGATTACGGTCTTGGACGCATCAAAGCATCTGCCCGCAGCCAAAAGAGATCCTCGCGCCGAGTTTGCTGAGGGCCACATTCCTGGCGCTCGCTTCCTCGATTTGGCGAGCTTGAAAGACACCGGGTCGAGCGTACCCGACGCCATCCCCACGCACGTTCAGCTGATGGAGCGCTTGGCTCTATTGGGTGTCGCTCCCGATCAGACCGTCATTTTGTACGATGACAGCTCGGTCAAAACGAGCGCGCGCGCTTGGATTACGTTTAAAACCTATGGCTGGGAGCGTGTCGCGATCCTCGATGGCGGTCTTGCCAAATGGCGCTCGGAAAATCGCCCGCTTGAGACAGGCATGCGCGAAGCCGAAAGTGAGCCCCTCAAGGAAGTCGCTGCCCTCGCTCCCGCTAGCATCCGTTCAAAGGCGGACATGCTCGCCAACATCGACAGCCAAGGTGAACAAGTGCTCGACGCGCGCGCCGCCGACCGGGTGTTTGGCGATGGCGTTGATCCGGTGCATGGCGGTCCCAATGGCCGCAATCCGGGTGCGCTGAACTTGCCATTCGGGCAGATGTTTGCGCCCGATGGCACCTACAAATCTCCTTCCCAACTGCGCGCCGCGTTCGAAGAGGCCGGGATTGATTGGCATCGCCCGGTTGTTGCCACCTGTGGCAGCGGCGTCACCGCCAGTGTGCTGCTCTTCGCGATGCACATCGCGGGTAAAGACGACACCGCGCTTTACGATGGAAGCTGGTCCGAATGGGCAGCCGATCCCGACACGCCCAAGGCGCAAGGCCCCCAATGAGCGAGGAAGACAAGAAAGCGACGCCTGCGACGCGGCTTACCCACGCCGGTCGCCGTCCGGAATGGACGGGCCGCGTGGTCAACACTCCGGTCTGGCGCGCCTCCACGCATCTTTATGAGAGCGAGGCTCAGCGCAAAGCGGCCACAGGCTCGGACAAGGATGGCGATTTCTTCTACGGGCGACGCGGCGCACCGACGCAATGGTCACTGGCCGAAGCGCTCACCGAGATCGAGCCCGGCGCGCATGGCACCGTCCTTTATCCGAGCGGCGTCGCCGCGATTGCGGGCGCGCTGCTGACGGTGATGAAGCCGGGCGATACCGTTTTGATGACCGACAACGCCTATGACCCCAGCCGCAGTATGGCGACGGGATTGCTCAGACGCTTGGGCATGAAGCACGCGTTCTTCGACCCGCTCGATATTCCCGGCTTTGAAGCGCTGGTTGCCGCGCATCAGCCCAAGGCCGTTTGGTTGGAAAACCCCGGCAGCCTGACAATGGAAGTCTGCGATGTGCCCGCACTCGCCGCGATCGCGCGCGAGGCGAAGGCGGTAACGCTGATCGACAACACGTGGGCGAGCCCGCTTGGTTTTGCGTCTCTCGAACACGGCTGCGACATCGTGATGATGAGCCTGTCCAAACATGTCGGCGGGCATTCGGATTTAATGATGGGTTCCTGCAGCGCAGGCGAACGCTGGTACCGCGCCCTGCGACGGACTTCCCAACAGCTGGGACAGGTCGTCTCCCCCGATGACGCGGCGCTGGCCTCGCGCGGGCTGCGTACGATGGGAGTGCGGCTCGAAAAATCGACGCAAAGTGCGGTTCAGATTGCCGGCTGGCTGGCGGATCACCCGAAGGTTGCACACGTGATGTGCCCTATGCGTCCCGGTGATGCGTCCTACGACCTGTGGGTCCGCGACTTCACCGGCGGATGCGGGTTGTTCAGCTTTGTGCTCAATTGTGATGACCGCGACGCCTCCGGCCGTGTCGCGGACGCGCTCCACCATTTTGGCATCGGCTATTCGTGGGGCGGGTTCGAGAGCCTCGCTTTGCCCATCTATCCGCACACGCACCGCGATGCGATGGCCTCGCCCACAGCCGATGGCTCTGGCCCCTCCCCTAGCCACCGTCCCGCCATTCGCCTATCGATTGGGTTAGAGGACGCCGAGGACCTGATCGCGGATCTGGATCAGGCGTTGGCCAAGATGGATCTTTAATGACTGCGCAAACGCCTGACTTGCCTGATCAATCGCCCGACCCCGCCGCTCCAACCGAGCCGACCGGTCCGGGTCAAGCCTGGGCTCTGGCAGAAGAAGTGCCTCAGGCTGACGTGATCGAGGTCGGAGGCGAAACCAAGGAAGCGCTGGCCCAACAAAGCGAGACGCTCGGCGCTTTTGTGAAAACCCTAGATGACTGGGCCATCACGATCGGTACGCTTCGCATTTCGGCATTCGATGTCCTGTTAATCGTGGGCACGATATTGGCGGTCGCCACAATCGCCTGGTTTACGACCCGCGTTGCAAGGGCGGCCATGCGACGGGTCAAACGCTTTGACGGCGCGCAATCGTTGCTTGCGGAAAAACTGATCACGATCGCGATCTGGACGCTGGCGTTCTTCATCACTGTTGACCTTATCGGACTTGACCTGTCCGCCCTGGCCTTCTTTGGCGGTGCATTCGGCTTGGCCGTTGGTTTTGGTATGCAGAAAACCTTCGGCAACCTGATTTCGGGCATCCTCCTGCTGCTCGACAAGTCGATCAAACCTGGCGATGTGATCTCGGTCACCGATCAGGCCGGTAACGAAGCCGTCGGACAAATCCGCAAGATCGGCATTCGCGCGATTTCAGTCATCACGCGTGATCAGACCGAACACCTGATCCCGAACGAAAACCTGATGGTCAACCAGGTGGTCAATTGGTCTTATTCGTCCAAGGATGTGCGCGTGAAGGCTCCGGTTGGCGTCTCCTATAACAGTGACCTCGATCTGGTGACCAAGCTTTTGTACCGCGCCGTGGATGAAACGCCGCGGGTGCTGCCAAAGCCAGCGCCGCGGGTCAACCT
Source organism: Pseudomonadota bacterium (assembly GCA_039814925.1). Lineage (GTDB taxonomy): Bacteria > Pseudomonadota > Alphaproteobacteria > Sphingomonadales > Sphingomonadaceae > Erythrobacter. The sequence goes on along the minus strand of JBCCAH010000014.1, from coordinate 50,463 downwards.
GATGGGCTTTGGTAACAGTTCGGTCGATTTTGAGATCCGTTTCTGGATCGAGGATCCGGAAAGCGGCCTCGCGAACATTCGCTCCAACGTCTACACGCGCGTCTGGCAACTGTTCAAAGAGAACAACATTGAAATTCCGTACCCTCAGCGCGACCTGCATCTGCGTTCTTCGGACCAATTGGACAAACTGGTGACGATGATGATGGAGCAGAAAGCCGAAGGTTCCATCCCTCGCGAATAGGACCGCGGCCATAGGTTCCCTTTCGCTGCCAAAGCTTTCCTTACACGGCCCCAATCCATTCTCGCTGGCACCAACGCGGGCGCTCGCCCATTTGGACAGCATGAGCAGAACAGGAACCATATTTCTCGTCGGCGCGGGGCCGGGTGATCCCGACCTGTTGACCATGCGCGCGGCGCGGCTGATCGAAAGCGCTGAGGTGCTGGTGCACGATGGATTGGTGAGCGACAAGATCCTTGCCATGGCTCCGTCCAGCGCCCGGCTTATCAGCGTGGCCAAGAAGCGCGCTCGGCACACCTTGCCGCAAGAGGACATCAACATCCTGTTGGTGCGCGAAGCATTAGCCGGACGCGATGTCGTTCGACTCAAGGGCGGCGACCCGCTGATCTTCGGGCGCGGCGGCGAAGAGGCCGAAGAAGCGCGCGCCTATGGTGTATCGGTGGAGATCGTACCGGGCGTCTCTGCGGCGAACGGCGCGGCGTCGGCGGCGCAAATCCCTCTTACCCACCGCGACCATGCAAGCGTTGTCAGCTTTGTCGCTGGCCAATGCAAAGGCCTGACCGATCAGGATTGGTCGGGCCTTGCCGGAAAGGGTCGCACTTTGGTGATCTATATGGGCGTCAAGACGGCCCCTCAGATCGCAGAGAAGCTGATCGACGACGGCCTTACCCCCGACGTTCCCGTCGCGGTTATCGAAAACGCCGCTCGCCCGGAAATGCGCGTCTTACGCGGAGCTCTCGCCGAACTCCCCGATCTGGTTGAGCGTTACGCCATCCAGTCCCCTGCCCTGATCGTGATTGGCGACGTTACCGCCCAAAAAGACGAGGCCGTCGCCCGTCTTGCCCTGGAGGCTCACTCGTGAAAATTCTCACCGGAAATGACCTGAAGACAGGCGATGTCACCTGGTGGACCGGCTCTGGCTGGTCGCGCCATGTCGATGATGCAGCGGACGTTGGCGAACAGGGCGAGGAGATCCTTGGCCGGGAGGAAGCCGCGCGCCGTGTCAACGTGCCCTATATTATCGATGCGACGCGCGAAGAGGATGGTTCTGTGCGCCCCGCCCATATCAAAGACCGCGTGCGCGCCTTGGGCCCGACAGTGCGCCCTGACCTCACGCTGAAACCCAAAAACCCCGAAGCTCTGGACTGGATTATCTGATGTACCAGTACGACCAATATGATCAGGCGATGGTTGATGCCCGCGTTGAGGAATTCCGCGACCAGGCGCGCCGCCGCCTCGAAGGCAAACTGACCGAAGACCAGTTCAAGCCGCTGCGGCTGATGAATGGGCTCTACCTTCAGTTGCACGCTTACATGCTGCGCGTCGCCATTCCCTATGGCACGCTCAACTCGGCGCAAATGACGGCACTGGGCGATATCGCGGATAAGTATGACCGTGGCTACGGCCACTTCACCACGCGGCAGAATCTGCAGTACAATTGGATCAAGCTGGAGGACGCGGCGGACATCCTCGCCGACCTTGCCATGGTTGAAATGCACGCGATCCAGACCAGCGGAAACTGCATCCGCAACATCTCTTCCGATCACTTTGCGGGCGCAAGCCATGACGAGTTGATCGACCCGCGCCCCTACGCCGAACTGATGCGCCAGTGGTCGAGCTTCCACCCGGAATTCACCTACCTGCCGCGCAAGTTCAAGATCTGCGTGATCGCGTCTGAGAAGGACCGCGCGGCGATGCGCCTGCACGATATCGGCATCCAGATCGTGAAGAACGCAGACGGCGAGATCGGCGCGCGCTTCTTTGTCGGCGGTGGTATGGGCCGCACCCCGATGGTGGCCCCGATGATCCGCGACTTTGTGCCGCTTGATCAGCTGATCACCTACGCCGAGGCGTGCCTTCGCGTTTACAACCGCTACGGGCGGCGCGATAACAAGTACAAGGCGCGCATCAAAATCCTCGTCCACGAACTGGGCAAGGAGGAATACACTCGCCAGGTCGAGGAAGAGTTCGCGCATCTGCTCGATCAGGGCGTCGAACCACCGCTTGAAGAGCTCGCACGCATTGCCGAACACTTTGGCGATCCCGCCTTTGAAGACGGCGTAAAAACCGTCGACCGGTCGGACCCGGACTTTGGGTTGTGGGTGGATCGCAACACACATCGCCACAAGAATGACAGTTATGTCTCGGCGGTCATCTCGCTGAAGCCGGTGGGCGGCATTCCGGGCGATGCAACGGGTGAGCAGATCCGCATCATGGCGCGCCTCGCCAAGCAATATTCCTTCGACGAATTGCGCATCATGCACACGCAAAACGTGGTGCTGCCGCATGTGAAGATCGCCGATCTCCACGCGCTTTGGACTGAGCTTGACGCGGCCGATCTTGGCGCGCCGAACATGGACACGATCGAAGACATGATCGCATGCCCAGGACTTGATTATTGCGCGCTCGCCAACGCGCGTTCGATCCCGCTGGCGCAGCGCATTTCGGAGCGTTTTGACGCCAGCGGCAAGACCGAGAAACTGGGCGAGCTGAAGCTCAAAATCTCCGGCTGCATCAACGCCTGCGGCCACCACCACGCCGGCCACATCGGCATCCTTGGCGTTGATAAGAAGGGCGTCGAGAACTACCAGCTCTCGCTTGGCGGATCGGAGGCGGAAGATGTTTCCCTCGCCAAGATCACCGGCCCGGGCTTCACCGAAGATGGCGTGATCGAGGCCGTTGAGACCGTCACCGACGTCTATCTCGCGAGCAAAAAGGGCGAGGAACGCTTCCTCGACACCTATCGCCGGATCGGCATGGAACCCTTCAAGGAGGCGCTTTATGGTTGAGCAACCCGCTACCGATCTCGGCGCCAGCGTCGACGACGTGCAGTTCCGCTTTCGCGAAGACGAAATCGTCGATCACGGAACGGTGACGGTCGATTCCTGCTGCGACCAAACCAACGCCACCGCTGTCCGGATAGAACCGGGCGACGACGCGCGCGTTTTGTTACCCTTCCTCGACCGTCTCGCTTTGGTCGAAGTGAACTTCCCCAGCTTTGGCGATGGGCGCGGTTATTCCGCCGCCCGCATCCTGCGCGAAGCGGGCTATGTCGGCGAACTGCGCGCGGTGGGCGATTTGGGCATTGATCAGCTCAGCCATATGCGCCGCTGCGGGTTTGACGCTTTTGCGCCGGACAAGCCGCTCGACGAAGACGACGCGAAGCGCGCCTTCGCAACATGGGAAAACGTCTACCAACACGCGTTCGATACGCACGGTGGCCGTCGCCAGACGATCGTGGAGATTCGCCATGAATAGGCCCCTGAAAACCAGCGAGATCGCCGATCGCACCGTTGACCGACTCGATGTAGCCCCGCACTTCACCGAACATGACGCCGTGCGCCTCAACCGGATGTTCCGTGGTTCCTCAACGCAGGAAATGCTCGAAGCGGTGATCAAAGGCAGTCTGGCGGGCGATGTCACCACCGTCTCCAGCTTTGGCGCGGAAAGCGCGGTGCTGCTGCACCTTTTGGCGCAGATCGATCCGAACATCCCGGTGCTGTTCCTCGACACGGGTAAGCATTTTCCAGAGACTCTGGCATACCGCGATGAGCTGGTGGCCAAGATCGGTCTAACCAATCTGGTGGTGCTCACGCCGGATGAAGAGGATCTCGCCAAGAAGGACGAGAGCGGCCTGCGCTGGTCCTACGATCCCGATGGTTGCTGTGAGATTCGCAAGGTGAAGCCGCTCGCAAAAGCGTTGGTCGACTACGACGCAAGCTTTACGGGTCGCAAAGCCTTCCAATCGAGCACTCGCGCCACACTTCCGCGCTTTGAGATCGACACGACCGATGCGCAAGGCCGCCTCAAGATCAACCCGCTGATCGATTGGACCGCCGAAGACATAGCCGCCTACTTCGAAGAGCACGACCTGCCCCGTCACCCGCTGGTGAGCGAGGGTTACCCTTCCATCGGCTGCGCGCCGTGCACCAACAAGGTGGCGGAAGGCGAAGATGCGCGCTCAGGCCGCTGGGCGGGCTGGGACAAGACCGAATGCGGCATCCACAAGCCGGGCGAAGAACCCTTCCTGTAAAACACTGCCTTTCTGGCCCTGCTCCTAGTGCATGGTCGAGAACTACAGACGAAAAAATACAATCGTCTGCGCGCGAATTGCGTAACCTAGCCTTCGTTGCAATGGGGGAGAGGAATTATGGGTGGAGTATCGTTTGTCGACGAGGACGAGTTTTCTGATGAACCGATAGAGCCCTTTTTTGAGAAGGAGCCGGTTTTCGAACCGTACAATCTGTTTGCGCTCGAAAAAGGCGAAGACGGAAAGGAGATAGAATACGAAGAGCCGCTCCATGAAGGCGACGAGGACGACTTCTTCCTCAATCAGAACAACCAAAAGGTGCTTTTCCAAGAGGTGGGAGCCCTTGGTCCGGGGCAAAAAGGAAAAGAAGTCGGCCGCAACACCACACGCGAACGCGGAGACGGAAAACCAGGATGCCAAGTAGAGGCCTTCTTTGGGCTCGAAATCAAAGGACGCCTCCTAGGTGGCCGCTTCTGGAAAAAGGCTCGACACCTCCGTTTCTCAAGGGTGCAGCCCGAGCTCAGCCTTTCGAGCAATGTTCAAGTCACAGTGCAGATTGCCGTAAGATCCATTGGCGACTTTCCGGGGTCTCTCGAAGTGAGCGTAACGCGAAGAGGGACCAAGGCGGCAGGAACGACAAAACGCACCTTCAAGGGAACGAAGGTCCAGGTCGAAAAGAAAATGGTCAAAGCCCGCGGATTTGTCCTAACCCCTCCGACCAAGGCGGAATTTAACGGCAAGAGCGCGATCATCGAAACGCTCACGACACGGGTATGCTGGACTCCCGACGGAGGAGACACCTGCTGTATCTCGCCGGCTGAGCGCCTAATCATCCGCTGGACCTATGCCAGCAACCGTTCGCAGTCGGTAATCCCGACGCCGCAAACGAAGGGGCACAAAAGCAAAAAAGGCAATGTCTATGTCGGCCCCACGCTTGTGCCGCCTGATCCCATGAATGGCTCACGTTTCTTTGAAGTGCCGCTTCAAATCTACTACCCTATTGAGGCGGGGAGTGCTTGCTGCGGGGAGAAACGCGAGCACACGGTAATCCAGTTCGTAAGGCACGAGTGGTACTTGAAAGGCGCTCCGATCGAACATGGAACGGACACATGGAGTCTCGATATTCTCGAAAGCGAAATTGCGCGCGCCAATGATTCGAATAATCCCGCATATGATCCGACGTTCACACACAATCCTCGTGGGTCAAAGCCGAAGTCAGAGCCATTGACCTATCCAGGTCCCGATCCGAACGGCAAAGCGTCCTTTGTCCAGATCGATGGACCAGGCATCTCTCCAGAGGTCTACAAACGCTTTCGAGACGCCAAAAGCGGAAGCACCTTTACCTTCCATTTCATGGCGTTCGTCGTTTGCAAACTCACACCGAGCACAGCATCGCAGTACCTTACCAAGGGCCATGTTGTGGCGACGATGCAGTATCGAATCCAAATCCAGTTCAAGGGAAAGAAAGCTGAACCCGTGATCGCGCGCAAGGTTGACGACCTTAAGAAGCTAAAGAAATGCGAACCATTCGAAGATGCGCTGGCGGACTTTACGAAGAAGGTAAACAAGCACGACAAGCCGATAAGAGATAGAATTGAGAGGCTTAAGCGGCGCAACCCTGTCAATCAGCGAGCGGTCCAAAAGCAAGAATTGCGCCTCCATGGTTCGCCTGAGAACGGGTACAAGTCACCGCATCCTCACAAAGTCGCGCTTCCAAGATAGCGTGGCCCTAGTGAAGCATCGACATGGCAGGTGGCAAGCCAATGGCCAAAGGGCGTTGCGATCGTCAAGCCAAGCGCTAGTCTCGCCCGATGATTGCTGCTCTGCTCCTTGCCGCCACTCAACCCGAAGCGCCAGCCGAAGCCCCGCAGCCTGATTGCTCATACGATCTCGACGCCATGCTGGCATTGGAACGCGAGGCGTTTGATCAGGATCTGCCTAGTGGAGGTTGGCGCGGTTTGGGGAACGCTGGCTGCTACGTTGAGGCGGCGGAGCTTATCCGGGCCTGGCGCCACGAAAAGCGCGATCATGCATCAATACTGTATTGGCATGAAGGCCAGATGCGCGCCTATGCGGGGCAGACCAAAGAGGCCATCGCGCTGTTCCGTCGAACCTACACCGCGCCTGAAGGCGACGGCGACTTTGGCTGGAACTTCTATGTCAGCGGTAGCATCGCGTTTTTGAACGGGGACAGAGAGGCGCTGACGAAGGCCATAGAAGGACTATCGACGATCCCAGAACCGTCAGACAACAGTTTCACGCGCCCTGATGGGACAGTCGTCAAAATGAGCTGGCCGCCCAACATGAACGTGCTTCGCGGGTTCGAAAAATGCTGGGGTAAGCCATACAAAGAGGCCTATGGAAGCGGCTGCACAAAGCCGATGGCGATGTAATTACAACCAGCCCTCAGCGCGGTACCAATCGGCGGTGGCTTTAAGGCCCTCTTCGCTGTCGATCTTCGGCTTCCAGATATCGCTTGGCACGGCCCGGTCAAAGCGCGCGATCCAGTTGGGATGGCACATATAGCCCACGCGGTCAGCGGTGAGCTTGGCTCGGTCACCGCGGACCAAGCGATCAACGCCCGCTGCCAGACCCAGCACGCTGGCGGGCAGATTGGGGGCGAATACGGTGGAGCGCCCAACCGCGTGGCCAATCGCCTGTGCCATCTCCTTGTGACTCCATCCGCCTTCACGGCCATCATCGGGCTCATAGATCGCCTTCAGACGTTTCTTTTGCGAAAGAGCGATCAACAATTCTGCCAGATCTCGCGCGTGAATGAGCGAGGTTCCCCCACTCGGGGGCAGTGGCACTAGACCAATCCGCGCCGAACGGAACAATTCAAACATGTCGACATCGCGCGGGCCATAGACAGCAGGCGGTCGCACGATTGTCCAGTCGAACGAGCTTGTGGACACCAGTTCCTCGGCCGCAGCTTTGGAAGCACCGTATTGCGAGAGCTTAGGCTCGCGCGCAGATAGCGAGGAGACGAAGACCAAACGCTTAACGCTGACCTCCTTCATTGCGGCCATGACATTCGCGGTTCCCTCGACATTGGCGCGCTCAAATTCAGCCGGGTCTGGCGTGTTGGTAAGCCCGGCAATATGCAGCATCGCATCGGCCCCTCGCCCCAATTCGGCCAACGCCGACGCGTCGTTGAGCGTCCCTTTGACCCACGTCACTCCGTCTCGCCCTGGCTGATCGCGCCGGGTCAAAGCGCGCACGTCAAAGCCCTGCCCCAACGCTGCGTCCAGCGTCGTACTGCCCACAAACCCCGTCGCACCGGTGATCGCAAGAGTTCGGATTTCACTCATCCCTGCACCATATGATCGCGGTGGACGACAGCGGCGCGCGGAACATAGCCTAGCTCGGCTTCCTGCTCATTCTCGCGTTTGCCCAAAATTGCGCGGCATTCAGCGGCGCTGTACTCGACGAGGCCTTGGCCCAGTCGCTCACCTTTTGGTCCGTGGAGACCGACCAACGCGCCGCGCTCGAAATCACCGTCAACCTCCACCAGTCCGGCCGCCAACAAGCTCGCTCCCTTCGAAAGCGCCTCAACACAGCCCGCGTCTACGGTCAGTACGCCTTCAACGGTGAGCCGCCCGCCCAACCACGCTTTGCGTGCGCTGTCGCTTCGCAAAGGAACAAAGACGGTGCCGATGCCGGTCTCACGCAAACGGGTCAGCGGGCGAGGTAAGCGACCATCGATAATGCCCAACGTCACTCCAGCCCGTTCCGCGATCCGCGCAGCCTGCAATTTGGCCAGCATTCCGCCGGAGCCAAGTCCAGAGCCCGAGCCAGACCCAGCCATGGCGATAATCTCCGGCGTTACGCCCTCCACCCGTTCGATCAGCTCCGCGCCTTCCTTGGAGGGATCGCTGGTGTAAAGGCCCGCCACATCCGAAAGCAGCAATACCCCGGCCGCGTTTGCCGCCTGCGCCACGCGGGCAGCCAGCCGGTCGTTGTCGCCAAAGCGAATTTCTTCAGTCGCCACACTGTCGTTTTCATTGACCACGGGGACAGCGCCATTGGCGATTAAACGCTCCAATGTAGCGCTAGCGTTTAGGTAGCGCCGGCGGTCTTCCAAATCATCCAAGGTAACCAGCATCTGCGCCGCGATCATGTCGCGTTCGCCCAAAGCCTGCGCCCATAATTGCGCCAACGCTACTTGCCCTACCGAAGCCGCCGCCTGAGCGTCCGCCAAGCTGGTGCGACCGCCTCGCTTCAGACCCAGCCGCGCGGCCCCCAAAGCGATCGCGCCAGAACTGACGATAATGACTTCGGTGCCTTTCGAACGGGCTTCGGCCAAGTCCTCGACCAGCGACGAGAGCCATTCCGCCCGCGGCTGCCCGGCTTCGACTATCAGGGCCGAGCCAATCTTCACCACCAGCCGGCGCGTGTGCGCCGCGTTCAGTAAAGAGGCTAGATTGGCGACCATTCGCTAGTGCCCTCTTCGTCCTCGTCTTCGACTTCGACCGTCTTGGTCTCGGTCGCCGTCCGATCAGGCAGATAGCTAAGAACAGCGTCGAGCAGCGCGTCGATCCCTGCGCCGGTCGCACCCGACACGTTGAAGACCTGATCCGAGCCATTGGCGATCAGTTCGTCGGCGAAAGCCGCGCCCAATTCCGCATCCGCCAGATCCAGCTTATTCAGCGCCACCAATCGCGGCTTGTCTTCGAGGCCCGCACCATAAGCGGCGAGCTCCTCTTCCACCACACGCATCGCTTCGGCCGGGTCGTCGCCGGCAATATCGATCAGGTGGATCAGCACCCGGCAACGTTCGATATGGCCAAGGAACCGGTCACCGATTCCTGCGCCATCCGCCGCGCCTTCGATAAGGCCCGGAATATCAGCCAGGACAAATTCGCGAGCCTTGTGGCGCACCACGCCTAGCTTGGGGACGAGGGTCGTAAAGGCGTAGTGCCCAACCTTGGCCTGCGCGTTAGAGACCGCGTTAATGAAAGTCGATTTTCCGGCGTTGGGCAAGCCAACAAGGCCCACATCCGCCAGCAATTTGAGGCGCAGCCACACCCACATCTCTTCGCCGGGTACACCGGGCTGGTGCTGGCGCGGGGCGCGATTGGTCGCGCTTTTATACGAAGCGTTGCCACGCCCGCCCATTCCGCCTTCGAGGAAGACGACTTGCTGGCCGACCTCAGTGAAGTCAGCGAGCACTTCTTCCTTGTCTTCGGATAGCACCTGCGTGCCCACGGGAACCTGGATCACAAGATCATCAGCGCCCGCGCCAGTGCGGTCTCTGCCCTGACCGTGGCTGCCGCGCTTGGCTTTGAAGTGTTGTGCGTAACGAAAATCGATCAGCGTGTTGAGGCCTTGGACGGCTTCAAAGATAATGTCGCCGCCCTTACCGCCATTGCCGCCGTCTGGGCCGCCATACTCCACATACTTCTCACGCCGGAAAGAGACCGCTCCCGGCCCCCCAGCGCCCGATTTGAGATAGATTTTGGCCTGATCGAGGAAATGCATGAGGTCCCCCTATGCATTTCCTCGACGAAAAGCGAGGGTGCTTAGAAGCTCGCCTCAAAACCGAAGACAGCGTTGATCCCCGGAGCCACAAAGCTGAAGACCGGCTCGTATTGCTCGTCGAGGAGGTTTTCGACGCGGCCAAACACACTGAGGCCATCAACCACTTTGAAGCGCGCATTGAGGTTCACCAGCGTGTAGGCCTCAAGAGGATCGTTGGTGAAGGTCGCGAAATTGGTGTCGATCGCCTCGCCGGTATAGCGCACCGCCAGGTTTGCCGACGCCTTACCTTTGGGATCGCTCCAATTGAGAACAGCGCTGCCAAGGTGGTCCGGACGGCGGATCTCCTCCTGCCCGTCTTCTTCGGCGTCGGTATAGCTGTAAGCGCCTTTGAAGGTGAAGCCGCCGCCGAGATAGGCCGAAAGCGCGAGTTCGACGCCTCGCTGTTCGCTTTGCGTCATCCGATTATCGGGCGAGGAAACAAAGGTCACAAAGTCGAAGACCGAGAATATCTCGTTTTCGAGTTCCGCGTTGAAGTACGTCGCAGAGACCGTCACCGCGCCATCAGCGAAGCTTTGGTCAAAGCCGATTTCCCAGCTGGTCGATTCCTCGGGTTGCAGATCGGGATTGCCGACAAAGGCACCATCGAAAAAGCCAAACAGCTCGTTGAGCGTGGGGTTTTTGATGCCCGTTCCAACCGCGGCGCGCAGGCGGGTGGTGTCGGTCGCCTTGAACCCGGCGCCCACTCGAAAGGTCGTCGGGTCCTGGAACAGGTCGTTGACGTCCTGGCGCAAGGCGGCTGAAATGTCGAATCTATCATTGTTTGGATCCGAATAGCGATATTCGACGACAAAGCCGCCATTCTCCACCTCGTTGCGATCATCGAAGGTCGAAACGTTGTTGAATCCTTCCAACTCGTAATCGGCGGCAAAAGTGAGGCTGTGACCGCTGTCCCCGAAGGCGTAGGACGAGATGTAGGAGGCTTTGAAGCGGTCGCTCAGCGTGCTGCTGGGGAAACCCGCCGGTGCGGTGGTCTGGCGGTCCGCGTCGGTGAACTGCGCGGAAAGATCGTGGGTCCAAGCGCCGCCCGCGGTGACCAGATTGGCGCCCACAAGTCCGGAGATCGCTTCGTTCTCGAACGTGTTTCCGAAACTGTCGATGACGAGGCCGTTGGTCGGACTGCCAAAGGTGAAGTCCTGATCGTTGAATTGGCCCTCGGTAAGGACATAGCGACCGACCGCGCGCAAGGTAAAGTCTGGCGCCACCTCGACCGAGCCCCTACCCGAGATCGTGTAGCTATCGCGGCCAATGCCGCGCACGCCATTGCCAGCGATTGGGCGCGCGTTGGGTTCGCCATCGGTGCTGACCACCGTGGCCGACAACGCGGCATCCCATCCATTGCCTGCCGCGCCGTAACGCGCTGAGCCATTGATAGTGTTGTTGGTGCCGCCTTCAAGAAAAGCGTCGAAGCCTTTAAGATTGCGACCGCTTGCGCTGCGATAGCCAATGACTCCACCGATAGCATCGTTGCCCCAAACGGCCGATTGCGGCCCACGAAGCACTTCGAGGCTAGAGCCAATCTCGGCCTGTAGGGTGCCGATATCAAATTCGCCGCTGCCGGGGTCAGAGACTTCGATACCGTCGACGAGCACCAGCACATGGTTCGCCTCGGTCCCACGCAAGCGGATCTGCGTTTGGCCCGCCACACTGGAAACCGCGACGCTGGGCACATCGCGCAGCGCGTCTGCGATATTGCGGATCTGGCGCTGCTCAAGCTCGGTTTCGGTGAGGACCGTGACAGAGCCATTGTAGTTTTCGGGATACAGAAGATCAGCCTCGCGGTGGGCGCTGACGACGATGTCTTCCCGGCGACGTTCGATCAGCGTGATGTAGTTGTCGGGCCTACCTTCAATCTCCGTGTCATCTTTGTCTTGCGCCAAGGCAGGCGCGCTCCACGCAAGCGCGGCGGCGATGACGAACGGCGCGGCGCCGCTCAATATCCAATTGGTGTTCATGGCTTCGAATTTCCTTTTCGAATGCACAACAAGGAGCCGAGCGGGTGACTCCCACACGGCCAGGTCAAGTCGTCGCTCGAAACGAAATTCCTTTCCGCGCCTCTCCAATCCCTGAGAGGGGCAACAAGCGACCCGCGCCGGTCGGTCTCCTGGCTTGCGGGTCTGCGCGTGTGGCTTTCACCTTCCCAGAGCGAAATCGCTCCAGTGGCTGCGGATCGCAATGACCCGCGCAAGGCACACACTCACCGCTTACAGTTGCAGGGACAGCTGCGGATTCGCCTAGCTCGCTTTGAAACGCGCGAAGGCCCACCGCATTCCCGTTACCGGTGCGTGGTGTGTCGGTTAGTCAGCGGATGATAGGGAAGCAAGAAAAACTGGTGGAGCCGAGCGGAATCGAACCGCTGACCTCGTCATTGCGAACGACGCGCTCTCCCAACTGAGCTACGGCCCCGTTCCAGTGTTCTTCAATGAACCGGGGGAAACCGGATCAGGCCGCGCCCATTAGCGCGGCTCTTTGCCACTGGCAAGCTGCCAAATAAGCCACTGGGCTATCGAACAACGTGCGGAGTCGCTAGTTGCCGCTTCCGCCGTCATCGGGCGGGCCTTGAGATGGCAAGGGTTCCGTCACCGGCTGCGAAACGACGCCTTGCGTGACAGGAACCACCGGGACTAGGGCACCGGTTTCGCTATCGACTACAGTCTGAGTGACCGTCGCTGGCGTGGACAAGGTGTCTCCGGGATCGGAATCCTCGACCGAAGGGACCTTCTCTCCATTGGCACGTGCCTCTTGCACCGCGACCCAACCGGGCTGAGACGGTCCAAAGAGGGATCCATAGCGCGCATCCCACTCAGCCGAGGCGCGCTGATAGCCTTCATAGGCGTTGAAGAAGCGATCGAACGGCACTTCGAGCCGGTCAAAATTCGAAAGCGCAAAGGCGACTGGATCGCTGGGTGGGGTGTCGCGCGCTTCCAATGCAATCGCGAGCACCGTGCGACAGAACTCACCGCGCGCAGAAGGCAGCGAGAAGAAGTTGTAGACCCGCGTCATATGCTCTTCGCGCGCCAGTAACGCTGCGCGGCGGCTGCGTTCCCGGCGGCGATAATCTTGCTCAATGCGATCGTTCAAGCGCTTCAGTACCCGCGCGTTGTCGACGATGTAGCTGCGATAGCCATCTACTATGGGACCGTATTGGTCACCCAAGCAATTGAGTGCCGCCACGTTCCACGCCGAACGGAAATGCCATGCGCGCTCATCTTCACTGAGATCGCGGTTGATCGTCATACGCTTGCCCTCCGCGTTCAGCGGCGGAATCTGCATGACATATGCGGCTCCACCAGGAGGAATTGGGCGATAGGGCGTTGTCTCAACCGGCACTACTACCTTCACAGGAGGAGGTGGAGGTGGTGGTGGAGGCGGCGGTGGCGGGGTAGCGCACGCCGCAAGCGCACCCACACCAACACTTGTGATCATGGTCTTTACCGCGCCCATTGCCTTGGACGATACGAGCTGCGGTTCAATAGGTGATCTGCTTATCTGCGTCGGGTCCATGGCGGAACGAAAGCCTCTCTCGCTTATCAGTCTGCGTAATGCGGCCCCGCGCCTTTCTTGACGCTTAAGCGGCGATAGAAGCTTGGCGTAGTCGCGCGCAACCACAAATGAAACGCCCGGCCGCCTCCAAAAAGGCAACCGGGCGTTAGAATTGCACAGGTCTGAGGGGTTTTGCCCCTCAAATAGGGTGACCTGTTATTCGCGGCTTCCCAGGAAGTTCAGCAAGAACATGAACATGTTGATGAAGTCGAGATACAGGTTCAGCGCGCCCATAATGACGGCTTTGCCCATGAAGTCGGTGCCGCGCAGATAAGCATACTGCTCTTTCAGACGCTGCGTGTCGTAGGCGGTGAGGCCAGCGAAGATCAGGACGCCGACGCCGCTGATCACAAAGGCCAGCGTGCCCGACTGCAGGAACATGTTCAGCACCATCGCAATGAGAAGGCCGATCACACCCATGATCAGGAACGTGCCGAAGCCCGACAGGTCTTTCTTCGTCGTATAGCCGAACAGGCTAAGCCCCGCGAACGCACCCGCGGTCGCGAAGAAGGTCAACGCGATCGATTCGCCAGTGTAGACGAGGAAGATCGAGGACATCGAGACGCCCATAACCGTCGCGAACGCCCAAAACAGCACGTTGAGCACCGGCTTGCTGATTTTGTTGAGGCCGAAGCTCATCACCATGATGAAGGCCAATGGCGCAAGCATCACGACCCATTGCAAGGGCGTGCCGTACACCATCTGCGTCAGGCCACTGTTGGCCGAAAGCAGCGCGACGATGCCGGTCAGCATTACGCCGGACGCCATGTAGTTATAAATCGAGAGCATGTAGGAACGCAGGCCCTCATCGTACGCAACGCCAGCGACTTCACCACCGGCGCGCGGCACCGAACCGAAGTTCTGGGTCCGCTGTTGATCATTCCAATTTGCCATTATGGATCCTCTTGTCTCCAAAGCGCGGTCGACGAGAAGCGCCGCCGTTACGACAACAATATCGGTCTTTTCTTCGCTGTTTTCAAGCAAAACTCGCTTCAATTGAACGGGTTTGTTAACCTTGAATTGCCCTCAGATGAACAAAAGGCCCGATCTCACCTAACCGTTTTGCTTGCTGAGCGCAGCGCCCTGCTTGGCCGTCGCATCAAGTGTTTGGGTTAAAAGAGAGATTAAGGCTTCATCGGCATCAAGAACATTCAACCCCTCGCGGGTCATTCCTCCGGGGCTAGCGACACGGTTAACGAGCTCGCCCGGGCCAATTTCCGCGCCCGCTGCCAAGGTCGACGCTCCATCGACCGTAGCCTTCGCCAATTCTACGGCTTGTGCGGAATCAGCGCCTAGGCGTATCGCCGCTTCGGCCAGCGCGTCGATAAATCGATATACAAAGCCCGGCCCCGAACCCGACAGCGCTGTCAAAAGGTCAAAATGGGTTTCGTCTTCAAGCCAAACGGCCGTCCCCAGCGTGTCGTAAAGGTCGAAGACCGCCGCGCGCGCAGATTCAGACACGCCCTCTTGCGCAAGGATCACCGGCGATTTGTTCACCCGTACCGCCAAGTTCGGCATCACCCGGACGAGCGACGCGGCATCTGGAAACGCGGCCCGCAATTGCGCAAGCGTTAGCCCGGCGAGGAGGTAGTGCACAGAAACGCCCGCTCCTGTCAGGCTTTGAAGCCCAGGAGCCAAAGCGCCAAGTTGCTGGGGCTTAAAGCCAAGAAGAACCGTATCGTGATCACCGGGCACCTCTTCGGGTGACCGATAAAGGGCCACGCCCTCGGGCGCGGCTTTCAAAGCAGGATCAAGGATCGACAAACGCGAGGGTTCAACGCCAGCGGCCAACCATCCCGCCAGCATCGCGCCGCCCATATTACCACAGCCAATTATAAGAAGATGGGAGGTCATAGGATCCCACGTCCTACGCTTCGCCGCCCACGTCAACCATCGCCGCGTCCAACGCGTCGCGCGGGGCCTTGTCGCCCCAAAGCACAAACTGAAACGCCGGGTAAAACCGGTCGCACTCGTCGATCGCGTTCTCAACGAGGGCCTGCGCCTGATCGAGGCTCAACATCCCATCGTCGCCGAGCAGCGCGCCGTGGCGGTAGAGGAGCACATCGCCGTTCGACCAAATATCGAAATGGCCCAGCCACATTTGTTCGTTCACGAGGCTGAGCAATTCGTAGGCGCGCTGGCGCTTGTCATCGACCACGCGGATATCTGGCAGGCACAAAAACTGGAGCACATTGTCCGCCGCGCGCCAGATTGCGCGAAGCTGATACTTAGCCCAACTTCCTTGCACTTCCCCCTGCATCTCATCTTCGGAAAGAATCAGACTTTCCCAACCTCGCGCCTCGAACAAAGCGGCAAGCATTTCGATCGGTGCGGCGTCTGAGTCGTCGGAGTATTCGGTCTCGCGCGGTCTCATCGGGCCGGTCCTATGCTGCAGGCGGGGTCGCTCATGACCATGCTCAATGCGCTGGCTTGCGATCCGAATGCAACGCCCAGCGCGTGGGCTCTTGGGTATAATCGTTCTGGCTTGTTCAAAGCCTGTGAAAAGAAAGGCGTGGACAGCGCGATTAACCCTCTATCAAGGCACCTTAAGCTCTTGAATTTCTGTGCCTTCAGGGCTCGTATAGCGAAACGTATCAAGCCCTTTGCGGTTGAGCGCGTTAATCAAATCGCGCGCCTCCTGCCGCGTCTCAAATGGACCAGCCAGCAAACGGTTCGCCTGACCCCAAGGCACGGTGTGTGGGGTATAGCCTTCTAGAAGATCAGTTGCCCGTCGTCGAAAGCGGCGCCAGTCAAAGCCCAACGCTTCAAGATCCTTGCCTGTCGCCAATTGCACCCAAATGCGGCTGGGGTTTGCGGCCGGTTTGGGTTCGGGCGGAGCTTCGCGTGGCACATCGATCGCCGCGATATCGACCGCGCCGTCGGCTGGAGTGGCCGCGCTATCATCCGCACCCGGCTTCAGCATGTCATCAAAAGCATCGGCGACGCGCGCGGGTTCGGTCGGCTTTTCCGGCAAAGACGGTTCGACAGGATCTGGAGCTGATCCTGCGGCGACGGGCACGGCTTGTCCTAATGGTGTCCCCGCTGGGGAAAGCCGATCCGCTGGAGCCAACGTAGCCACTTTCGCGGCCGCAGGATCGGCGCCAGGAAGGCGCTTCATATAGGCGACAACGCCCGGCGCGTCCCGGCCAACATCGGCCGCCTTGGGAAAGACCCCGAGGTTGGCCGCCGCCGCTTGCTGGGCACGGGTCAATCGCGGCATGAATTCGAGATAGGGTGTTATCTTTTGCGCCAGCCTGCGCGGCATCACCGCGTCGGCAATCGCGGCGGCGCGTTCTTGCTCTCCCATGATCGCAAGACCAAAGGTTCGCGCGCGGAAGGCAGCGAAGTCACGCCGGTCTACCAAAGGCCGCAGGGTGCGTTCAAATTCGCGCCGCTTCCCGCTGATCGCAAAGCTTATCGCTAAACGTCGGCGCGCTTCGTCGTCCTTGGGGCTGATCCCAAGCAGTTTGGCGTATTCGAATTGCGCTGAATTCTGATCGCCAAGCATGTCGAAAGTGAGCGCCTGATCTGACCCGATGGCCAGGGGATCGGCGCCCCGTGATTTGGCCGCATCGAAATAGAGCAACGCGCGCACCGGACGTCCGGAACGCAAATAGACGCGGGCCAGCCCAATTGTTGCCTGCTCGTTCTGAGGCTCAACCTCAGCCAATCGTTTGTAGAATCCCAGTGCCGCACCTAAATCGCTGACCGCCAGAGCAGCGTTCCCCGCTTCTTCCAGCGCTGGCACACTGCGCGGCTGTTTCGCGAGTTCGACCAGCGCGCGATTAAGCCTCTGCGTGTCCTGAGCAGGCAGCGGTTGGATCACCGGTTGCGACGTCACCGTTTGCGCGGAGACACTTGCGGTTGAAATCGCAAGAACAGTCGCAACAGCAGCGCTCATTGTTTGTGTCCGGGCTCGAATCATTGGCTACACGGTGCAGTTCATAGAGTCCTCGCGATAACCGCGAATGAACGCCTAGGAACGCGCGGTGCAAAAGCTGTGGCGCTGACCGGAGCCATGTCCCGGTCAGACGGTGTTGCAGAGCCGCAGAACTTCGCGTCTATTGGTTGTTCTGACGGCCAAGGAAACGCGGGATGCTGAGCGCCGGCGCGTCATCGCCGTCTTCATCATCCTCGTCTTCACTGTCTTCCGAACCAGAGCTGCGCGACAAGTTGGCCATACGCTCAAACAGAGTGCTAGGTTCTGAAGGCGGAGGAGCGGCTGGAGCTGGGCTTGGCGTCGCGGCGCTTTGTGTAAGGCTGTCTGGTTCTTCCTCTTCCTTACCGCTGTTTTCGTCTTCCTCACTGACCAGTTCCTCATCGAGAGCTTCAGTGCCAGCCAAGTCGAAGGGCTCTTCTTCAGCGCCGCGTAGGCCTGCGAGAGGGTCGATGATCTCGTCGACATCATCGTCCATTTCGCCCATATCGTCGCCCGCTTGCATGCCCGTCAGGTCGAAAGGCTTGCTGTCGTCTGCGCCTGGGTCGTCATCAGCCTCTTGCGCTTCAGACACGGGGTCCGAGAACAGAGGACGTGATTTCAACAGCGGTTCAGACTCGGGTTCAGGATCAGGTTCAGGATCAGGTTCAGGATCAGGCTCGACTTCCTCTTCCGCGTCCGCTTCAACTTCTTGCTCAGCTTCCAGCTCTTCCTCTGTCGTGGAGTCAAAATCCACCGGCTCAGGTGGTGTGAGAGTAATCGGTGGCAGTTCTTTGACAGCTTCGGGCTGGGGTTCGGTCGGCTCCTCATCAAGGCTTTCTTCTTCCTCGACCTCGGCTTCACCCGCCAGATCCAGCACTGGCCGCTGCGGAGCGCGGGCGGCTGGCATGGCGGGCGCAACCGAAGCGGTCGGCATCGGCGTGGCGGTCGTCGTCCTAGGCGCGACACCGTCGCCATTCTGTTCAATCCCGGTCGCGACCACCGATACGCGGATCTTGCCATCGAGATCAGGGTTGAACGCGCTGCCCCAAATGATGTTGGCATCTTCATCCACGAGACCGCGAATGTGATTGGCTGCGCCGTCCACTTCGAAGAGCTTCATATCTTCGCCACCAATGATGGAGATGATAACGCCCTTCGCGCCTTGCATGGACACACCATCAAGCAACGGGTTCGCGATCGCTTGTTCGGCGGCCTCCTTCGCGCGGTTATCGCCTTCGGCTTCGCCCGTGCCCATCATCGCCTTGCCCATTTCGCTCATGACAGAGCGCACGTCAGCAAAATCGAGATTGATAAGACCAGGCATCACCATCAGGTCGGTGATCGAGCGCACGCCCTGCTGAAGCACCTCATCGGCCATTTCGAAGGCCTGCTTGAAGGTGGTGTCTTGGCTTGCGATGAGAAACAGGTTCTGGTTCGGGATGACGATCAGCGTGTCGACATGCTCCTGAAGATCGGCGATGCCGGCCTCCGCAGCGCGCATCCGGCGCGTGCCTTCGAACAGGAATGGCTTGGTCACGACGCCCACCGTCAGCACGCCCATATTGCGAGCGATCTCGGCGATAACGGGCGCCGCGCCTGTGCCGGTTCCGCCGCCCATACCAGCCGCGATAAACACCATGTTGACGCCTTGCAGCGCCTCTTCGATGTCCGTTACGGTCTCTTCGGCCGCCGCTCGGCCGACTTCAGGCTTTGCTCCTGCGCCTAAGCCCTTCGTAATATCAGTGCCAAGTTGGATCCGTTTTTCGGCAGGCGAACTGCTGAGCGCTTGCGCATCAGTGTTCGCGACGATGAAATCCACGCCTTCGATTTCCGAAGCGATCATATTGGCGATGGCGTTTCCGCCTGCTCCGCCGACACCGATAACGGTGATCTTCGGGCGCAGGTCGTCTCCATCGGCGGGACCAATATTGATACTCATTGTCTTTCTCCAAACGCCCTCTTATTCTTGATCTGAATGCAACTTAGGCGTCTATTCATCTGTGACACATTCGTGATGCGCCGTTTATACCACTGAAACCCTTATCCACAGCGGTCCTTAACGCTCCGTATACCATGAATTTGGCTACCAAAAGCTTACGCGCGCTTCATGTGCGGCCTAAAAGTAGTCCCGCGAGGCGTTCCACAATCGCTGAAGCCACGCCATCGGGCTTCGGTGCCGCTTTGGGCTCATAACGGTTTGGAGACGCGGAGTGTAGGATGTGATGTCCGCAGGATCTTCAGCGGCGTAGAGGCACAAACCCGCCAACGTCGCAAAGCCGGGCGTCGAATGCGCTTCTGGCAGCCCTTTAAGCGGCGCGGTACGACCAAGGCGCACCGGCGTGCCCAACGCGCCTTGCATAAATTCAGCCAAACCACCCAGTTCCGCGCCACCGCCGCTCAGAACGACTTGTCCGGCACCTGGCCCCGTAAAACCATGCTCTTTCAAAGCCTTACTAATTGACTGCGACAGTTGCGAAAGGCGCTGGTTGATGACCGACACGAGTTCGGATCGTGGAATGCGATTGCCTTCATCCGCGCCGCGTGCTCGGGGACCTGAATTGCCCTCTTCCCAACCATCATTCGGGCCATGCACCGGGATCAATTCCCGATGATCGCTTGGGCTAGCGATAGCCGATCCGGCGACGCATTTTAGGCGTTCGGCCTGACTGCGGCGTATACCGAAATGTCCGGCGATAGCGTCGGTAATATGCGCCGATCCCATGTCGATTGAGCTCAAGCCCACCATCATTCCAGCAGCGAAGACCGAAACATTTGTCACATCACCGCCGATTTCGACCAGCGCAACGCCCAAGTCGCGCTCTTCTTCGGTCAGGCACGCATAAGCGGTCGCGAGCGGCGCCGCCACCACACGATCGACCTTAAGGTGCGCGTTGTGGACGGCTTCCTTGAGGTTGCGCAACGGCATACCTTGGGCGAGTGTCACGTGGACATGCACACCCAGGCTTTCGGCGTGCAGGCCGCGCGGATCAACCACGCCATGCGCGCCGTCGAGCGTAAAGTGCGCAGGCTGTGCGTGCAGCACTTCGCGCCCATCGGGCCGAATTCCTGCGCGGGCCAAAGCCAGAAGATTATCGATATCGTCTTCTTCGATCCGGCGCCCCCCGATTGGCAGGTCCTCGGGGTGGACATAGCTTTCCAGACCCGCGCCCGAACATCCAACCCACACCGAATTCACCGGCGTTTGCGCGTTTTGCTCGGCGCGCTCGACCGCGTCGCGGATCGCGTGCGTGGCCGCCTTGGGATCGGTGACATAGCCACGCTTGACCCCATCGCTCATCCGGTGACCGGACCCAAGGACGATGAGATCGCCCGTCTCGGTCTCGCCCATGATCATAGCCGAAATGCGTGAACTGCCGATATTAACCGCAGCGAAAGTGCGGATCAGCCGCGCCTTGCCCACACTCTTACTGGCTGCGCCGTTTTTGGCGAGGCCCTTGCCGACGCTGGTCGAAGAGGTAGCATTGCGCTTGGCCATCACTGCGGCCCCGCAGCAAGCTCATACCGATCCGCGCGGCCCGGTTCTCGCAGATAAACACGTGGGGCGTCGCGCATATCGATGCGTTCGACCTTGCCGCCGATCAGGCGATATTGACCATCGAGTTCAGCAAACTCTCTAAGCGCATCGATCGAACGCAGCCTACCCTCAGGCAGCATAAGCACTTGGCCGCTGTCAAAAGTGAGGTCCCAGCGGCGATTGCCCACCCAGGTGGCTGTCTTGACTTGCGCTTCTACAGCTGGAGCGTTCGAAAACAGGTCGGCAAGCTGCGTCATACGTTTCTCTTCCGAAACGCCTGCGCCAGCCACATGGAGCATTTCCTTGGTGCCGGCGAGCTTGGCCGATGGTAATTCGTGACCGGTCTTGTCGATCACGACTGGTCCGTTCGCCTTTTCCAGCAAGGCGTGCGGCACGCGTTCAACAATGTCGATAGCGAGCGTGTCGGGCAGTTGCACCGAAACACGGGCATCCTCCACCCAGTCGAGCTGTTTGATCGCCTCGCGCAGTTCACCAATATCAACATCGGGCATCGGACGGTTCTTTTGCTGCATGGCGATCGCGTAAACCCGCGCTTCGTCCATACGTTCGGTGCCGGTCACGCGCACCGTTGTCAGAGCAAATCCGGCGTCACCCGCGACGCGCGCGTATTCGGCGCGCGCCATGGTGGTGAGGCCCGCCAAACTTGCGATCGTACCAACCAGAACCAGCGCCGCGCCTATGATCAGCGCCATAAACAATCTGCTCCACTGCTCTTCGGTGAAAGGCAGAACGCCCATCACCCGATCAAGCACGCCGGTCGTGGTCGCCTTGGCCTTGCGCGCTCCAGCGGCGCGGCTTTGCGATTTGGCCGCGCGACGAACGCCTTTGGATCCAGAACGCGCGAGCTTAGCCATCGACTGTTTCCTTTTGGCTGTGATCTTTGGGTCTGTGAACGCGAAGCGCCTCTTGCACCAAGAGGTCCACCAATTCGGTGTAATCGATCCCGGCGTGTTTCGCTTGTTCTGGCACGAGGCTTAGCGGGGTCATACCTGGCTGCGTGTTGGTTTCGAGGACGAACAACCCGCCTTCGCCCAGTTCATCGTCCCAGCGATAATCCGTGCGGCTGGTGCCATGACAGCCTAGCGCCTTGTGCGCCTTCAGCGCGTATTCCTCGCACAAAGCCGCGATCCCGGGCGGGATCTTGGCCGGGCACACATGCTGCGTGCGCCCTTCGGTATACTTGTGCTCGTAGTCGTAAAAGCCGTGTTCAATGATGAGTTCGGTGACGCCGAGAGCTCTAGGTCCATGCGGCCCGTCGATCACAGCGGTCGTCAACTCCCGCCCTTTGATGAAAGGTTCGGCCAGCAACTCGGCGAAGTCCTGCCACGGTCCGCTTGCATCGCGCGCGATGGGGTTGCCGACATTGCTATCTTCGGTGATGATCGCAACGCCGACGGAAGAGCCTTCGTTGACGGGTTTCAGCACATAAGGACGCGGCAGGGGATCACGTTCGTAAAGCTCTTCACACGGCACAATGCGTCCGCCTGGCATAGGGATACCATGCGGTGTGAGAGCCTGTTTCGTGAGCTGCTTGTCGATCGCGATCACCGAGGTAGCGAGCCCGGAATGGGTGTAGGGTACCCCCATCAGATCAAGCATACCCTGGACACTGCCGTCTTCGCCCGGCACGCCATGAAGCGCGTTGAACACGACGTCAGGCTTGGCCTGGGCCAGCTTCACCGCGACATCGCGGCCCATGTCGATCGGGGTTACGCGATACTCCTTCATCTCAAGCGCGTCGCACACGCCCGCGCCGGACATGAGCGAGACCTCGCGCTCATTCGCCCAGCCGCCCATCAAGACAGCAACATGGAGGCTCTCTCGGTTCATGGACGGCCCACCCGCTTGATTTCCCATTCGAGCTGGACACCAGAATGCGCGTAGACTTTCTCGCGCACGGTTTCGCCCAGCTCCTCGATCTCGGCGCTGGTGGCGTCGCCTGTATTGATCAAGAAGTTGCAGTGCTTTTCCGACACTTGCGCCCCGCCGACTTTGAAGCCGCGCAGACCCGCCGCGTCGATCAGCTTCCACGAAGAATGGCCCGGCGGGTTCTTGAATGTCGATCCGCCCGTGGCTGAGCCCAAAGGTTGCGAGCCCTTCCGCTCGCTCGTGATCTTGTCCATCTGCGCCTTGATCGCGTCGGGATCGCCAGGAAAGCCTTCCAGCCGGACGGCCACCACCATCGCACCATCGGGTAACCTGGAGTGGCGATAGCTGTATTGAAGGTCCGCGTTGGTCAGTGTCACGAATTGACCATCGGGCAGCACCACGTCGCAATCGACCAGAATGTCGCACGTCTCACGGCCATAGCATCCACCGTTCATCTTGGTGACGCCGCCGATTGAGCCGGGGATGCCGGTGAGGAAGGCGAGGCCATCGATGCCCGCCTTAGCCGCCTTGCGTGAAACGACGCTCGCAAGCGCCCCAGCTCCGGCTGTCAGAGTTGTCTCTCCAGTGATCTCCACGGAGTTGAAGGCGCGCCCAAGCTTCACCACAACGCCAGGCACACCGCCATCTCGAATGATCATATTGGACCCAACGCCCAGCGGCATAATAGGCAATTCGCCATCGAGGTGCTCAACAAACAGGCGCAGGTCATCCAGATCAGCGGGTTCAAACAGCCAATCGGCTTTACCGCCGCTGCGGAACCACACGTGTTTGTCCAAAGGGGCTTCGCGCGTCAGGCGCCCGCGCAGGCCTTCGATGGAGACCGGCGCGCTTGCGTCGCCTTCTACCGCGCAAGTGGGCGCCATTCCGTTATCAAGGTGCGCGCTGTCGCCGGGCTGTTTCGGTGTGTTCATGCGGCCAGCTCTGATTCAATTGCCGGCGCAAGACCAGCGGCCCAGCGCGTGATATCCCCGGCGCCGAGGCACACTACAATGTCGCCTGCGGCCAATTCTCCCGCGAGCGCTGAGGCAAGAGCGCTCTGATCTTCGATTGTCTGCGCCGAACGATGCCCACGCGATTTCATGCCGGTCACCAGAGCGGCGCTGTCTATGCCAGGCAGCGGCGCTTCGCCCGCCTCATAAACTGGTGTGACATAGACACTGTCGGCCTCGTTAAAGCAGCCTTGGAATTCATCCATCAGATCTTGGAGGCGTGAATAGCGATGGGGTTGAGCCACCGCAAAGACACGGCCTTCACCGCCCGCCACCGCTTCACGCGCGGCGCTGAGCACGGCTTGAATTTCAACCGGGTGGTGCGCGTAATCGTCGATCACGCTAACGCTGCCGCTGCCCACCGCAATGGAGCCGACTTTGCTGAAGCGACGGCGTACGCCGCTAAATCCGCCGAAGCCCTGGCGGATGACCGCGTCAGAGCACCCCATCTCAATCGCCACCGCAATCGCAGCAAGCGCGTTCTGTACGTTGTGGCGCCCAGGCATGGGTAGGTGCACGCCTTCGATACGGCGATCCTCCTCACCGCGCTGACGTACCATCACATCAAAAGTGTTGCCGCCATCAATAGGGCAGATGTTGACGCCGCAGATATCGGCCTGAAGCGAAAAGCCATAGGTCACCACCTTGCGATCCCGCACCTCGCCGATCACCGCCTGCACCTCGGGGTGGTCCACACACAGGATCGCAGCGCCGTAGAAAGGCACATTCTGGATGAACTCCAAAAACGCCTTCTTTACGCCGTCAAAATTGCCGTAATGATCAAGGTGTTCGGGATCGATATTGGTGACCACTGCAATGGTGCCATCAAGACGCAGAAAGCTGCCGTCGCTCTCATCCGCTTCGACCACCATCCAATCGCTGTCGCCTAACCGAGCGTTTGAGCCGTACTGTTCGATAATTCCGCCATTAATGACGGTAGGGTCCACGTCGCCCTCATCAAGCAGAGCGGCGATCATACTGGTCGTGGTCGTTTTGCCGTGCGTGCCCGCCACCGCGACGGTGGACTTGAGCCGCATCAATTCTGCGAGCATCTCCGCACGACGTACAACGGGAACGCGGTTTTCGAGCGCCGCGGCGACTTCCGGATTGGTCCGACGCACGGCCGTTGAGGTCACAACAACCGCGACGCCTTCGATGTTTTCCCGTTCGTGCCCGATATGCACCGAAATTCCGCGTTTACGAAGCCGCTCAACGCTCGGTCCTTCCGCAATGTCGGAACCCTGCACTACGTAGCCGAGATTGTGCATGACCTCGGCGATGCCGGACATGCCGATGCCGCCAATGCCGACAAAGTGGATGGTGCCAATATCGGTGCCAACGCCTTTCATTTCGCGTCGGTCTCCTCAGACAAATCGCGCGTCGCGGGCTTCGGAGCAGTCGTTTTTTGAGCGGCACGCGGAGCTGTTTCGCCCACGCGGATCACGTCCATCAAGTCAATCCCGCCCAGCGTTTCGACAAGATCCGCCAGATCCTTCGCCGCATCAGGACGTCCACAATACCACGCGCCATGCGCGGCGTTGGCGAGCGTCTCAGGCTTCTGCGCCATTGCCTGGATTTGCTTGGAGATATCCTTCGCCAGTTTGCCAAAGATATCGGATTGAGCTTTTCGCAACTCGTTGCCCTTGTCGCCCATGGGGCGTGGGTCTTTGACCGTTTCGGGCGGCTGCCGGATCATGCGCGCGCCGCCCGCCTTGACCATTTCGCGGGTGTTCACCGCCTGATGGTCGTCAGTCGCGATGGGAAGCGGGATGAGGATCGCCGGGCGACCGACCGCGGTCAGCTCAGCGATTGTTGACGCGCCCGCGCGGCCGATAAACAGATGCGTGTCTGCCAGTCGTTCGTGCATATCGTCAAAATAGGTTCCCAATTCCGCCGGGATATCGTGTTCAGAATACCGCTCGCGCACGCCCTCTAAGTCTTCGGAGCGGCATTGCTGGGTGATTTGCAAGCGGCTGCGCAGCGGAGGCGGCAGCATCGCAAGTCCATCAGGGATCACCTCGGAAAGAATACGGGCGCCCTGCGAGCCGCCGGTAACGAGCACGCGCAGCAGGCTTTCATCGGTCAGCGCGGGGAAGTCCTCATTCCTCAGCGCAAGGACTTCCTCGCGAACAGGGTTGCCAACAAGGTGCGTTTTGCTCGCGTGCTTACCCTTCAACCGCTCAACATCGGGATAGGAGGTCGCAATTGCGTCCACTCGACCGGCCAGCAGGCGGTTGACCCGGCCCAGGACGGCGTTCTGCTCGTGAACCACTGTCGGGATCTTCACCGCCAGCGCGGCAAGCAAGGCGGGCAGCGCGGGATAGCCGCCAAAGCCGATGACCGCAGCTGGCTCAAAAGTCTGGAACAGACGCAGCGCCATCTGGCGCCCCTCCAGAACCGCGCTGATCCCGGTGGGCCATTTCAGCGGGTTCTTGCCAAACCGCCCAGCGGGAAGAACGTGCGCGGGCACGCTGTCGGGCTTACCCGGAATGTTAGCGCCGCGCTCATCGGTGATTAGCGCGACATGATGCCCGCGCGCCTCAAGCTCGGTCGCCAGCGCGAAGGCCGGGATCAGGTGGCCACCGGTGCCACCAGCGGCCAGCACAAAATGACGGCTCGCACCCGTAGGCACTGTTTGGGGGTTGTGGCTGTTCATATCGGCGCCTCCTTGCGGCCGAAGAGGGATGACACTCCCGGCACGTCGCGTTCCAGGAACGGATTGCGCCGAGTGATCGCCAGCAATAGCCCAAGGGTGAAGCACACCGCCAGCATCGATGAGCCACCATAGCTGATTAGCGGCAGGGTCGTGCCAGTGGCCGGCGCCAATTTAAGGTTCACCGCCATGTTAATGAAGGCCTGACCACCAAATTGCGCGATCAGCCCGGTGCCCGCGAGCACGGCAAACATATCGTCTTCACCCGCCATACGGATCAGCGCGCGCCAGATGATTGCCAGATACAGCAAGACGACCAGTGCGCAGACCAGTAAGCCGCCTTCTTCACCGATGACGGAAAAGATGTAATCGGTATGCGCTTCGGGCAGGTTGTACTTGCGCGTGCCCAGCCACAAACCATTACCAGTCCACCCGCCATTCATCAGCGTGCGGTTGGCCAGATCAACCTGGTCAAACGCCGTGCCGCCGCCCAGAAACGCGTCGATCCGGTTGCGCCCATTCTCGTATGTCAGATAGACCAACCCACCGATCGCAGGCACAGCAGCAACAAGGCCCATGATCCATCGCCACGGCGCGCCGGCCAGAAAAATCAGAACGAACCAAGTTCCCACGAACAGCAGGGTCTCGCCCAAATTGGGTTGCAGCATCAAAAGCGACGCGCAGGCCAACGTGATCCCCGTGGCCAGCCAGAAAACCGGCAGGTTGGGGTCGCGCATCCGCCAACTGAGTATCCACGCCAGAGCGATGGCAAATCCGGGCTTGAGGAATTCGCTTGGCTGCACGCTGATCCCAAGATTGATCCAACGCACCGCGCCTTTGCGTTCAAAGCCGATCAGCGGGACCAGCATAAGAAGGCCGAACATGATCAGGCCCGCTATGAGCGCCAAACGCCGGGCGTTGTCGCGACTGAGGAATGACACCATGATCATGCCCCCCAGACCAAGGCACATGAAAACCGCGTGGCGCTTCACAAACATGAACGGATCAAGCGTAACTTCGCGGGTGGAGAGTTGGTCCGCACTGGCTGGAGAGGCCGCCAGAACTGCCGTAAAGCCCACCGCCATCAAGATGATGATGAGACCCAAAAGCCCGCGATCAAGCTCGCTCCACCACACGCGCACAGCCTCGCGCCAACCGCGTCTCACAGGCACGACCGGTACGTAATTCGGCGAGGATGCGCTGTCAGCGAAAGCAGCGGGACGAGCGGTGTTCATGCAGCGTCTCCCATCGGTGGAATTTCAGGCGACCCATCCGCCTCGCAATCGGCCAGCACGCCGACGAGTTGTCTGAAGTGCTCGCCGCGCTTTTCAAAATCACGAAATTGATCAAAGCTTGCGCAGGCGGGGGAGAAAAGCACTACATCGCCGCGGGTTGTCGCGTCCTGCGCGCGACGCACGGCCTCGGAGACGAGTTCGCAGCGCTCAACCTTTACGCCGCGCTGTTCTAGCAACTCCGCAAATCGCGGCCCGGCCTCGCCGACTGTATACGCGACCGCCACATTCGCTATTTGAGCCTCGGTCTCGCCCAGCCCGTCTTCCTTGGCCAGACCGCCAACGATCCAGTGAATGCGCGGCCCCTTCGCTCTGGGTGGATAGGCCGCCAAGGCTGGCGCGGTTGACGCGGCGTTCGTGGCCTTGCTGTCGTTGATGAAGGTGACGCCGTCATCCTCGCCGATCCACTCCATGCGGTGCGGAAGGTTGCGGAAGCGCGGGAGGGCGTGCCGCCATTGCGCTTCCGTAACGCCCAGTTCCTCGACCATAGCGACAGCGACAGCAACATTTTGGAGGTTGTGAGGCCCTTGGAGCGTGGGCCATTCGCGCTGAAATTGGGCCAAGGCAGTGACATCCGCGGTCACCGCTCGCCCCTCAACACGCCGTCCCTGCTCGGCGCGGTAGATTGCGCCACAAGGGGGCACAAGGGTACCCAGAACGGCCAGATGACGCGCTGACTGCATCTCAAACAACCGCGCCTTTGACGCCGCGTAGGCATCAAAGCCATCATAGCGATCGAGGTGGTCTGGCGTGATATTGGTGATCGCGGCAGCCTCGCAATCCAGACTGTGCGTAATATCGATCTGGTAGCTTGAAAGCTCCAACACATAGACCCCGCTCCCATGCTCGTTCGGAGCCAGCGGTTCCTGAGCGAGGATCGCTTCGCCAATGTTGCCGCCGAGCACGCTCGGTAGGCCTGCCATTTGCAGGATATGATGCACCAGCGCGACCGTGGTCGATTTGCCGTTGGTGCCGGTGATCCCCACCACTTTGTGCGGCAGCAGATCAGCGCGCGCTAGAGCAAATAGCTCGATATCGCCGATAATCGGCACGCCACACTTCGCCGCGTGATTGGTGATCGGGTGCGTGTTGAGCGGTACGCCGGGAGAGACAACCAGCCCATCATATCCGGTCAGATCAATCTCCAGCGGGTCAGCCAGCTCGCAGCGCCCCTCAAACGGAGCGCGGGCCACATCCTGCCGGTCCCACGCGGTCACTTGCGCGCCGCTCGCTAGCAAGCTTTCAACCGCCGCAGCGCCCGACCGCGCCAGCCCAAGCACCGCGTAGCGTTTTCCGGCAAAGGCGGTCGAGGTGATCATCGCAGTTTCAGCGTCGCCAATCCGGCCAAAGCGAGGACAATGGCGATGATCCAGAAACGGATCACAACCTTGCTTTCACTCCAGCCAAGCTGTTCAAAGTGGTGGTGGATGGGCGCCATGCGGAACACTCGCTTGCCCGTGCGTTTGAACCAGAAAACCTGAATGATGACTGAGAGCGCTTCGAGCACGAACAGACCGCCAACAATCGCGAGCACAACTTCGTGATGCGAGGCGACCGCAATAGCGCCGAGTGCGCCGCCCAATGCAAGACTGCCCGTATCGCCCATAAACACCGCCGCGGGCGGCGCGTTGAACCATAGAAACGCTAATCCGCCACCCATAATCGCAGCGCAATAGATTGCCAGCTCTCCCGCGCCCGGCACATGTGGGATGCCGAGATATTCGGAGAAGTCGGGACGGCCCACCAGATACGCAATGATCGCGAAGGTGCCTGCAGCGATAATGACCGGCATGATCGCCAGGCCATCCAAGCCATCGGTCAAATTCACCGCGTTGCCAGCCCCAACAATCACAAACGCCGCGAACAGATAATATCCGTAGCTCAGAGGGATCGACACATCGGAGAAGAACGGGATGTAGAGGTTCGTGTTGATCTGGCTGACGATTATGTAGCTCGCCACGCCAGCCACGGCGAATTCGAGCAACAGCCGCACTCGCCCCGGCACGCCCTTGGTCGAGCTCTTGGCGACCTTATCGTAATCGTCGAGAAAACCGATAAGGCCAAAACCAATAGTGACGGCCAAACATGCCCACACGAGTGGGTTGGTCAAATCCATCCAGATCAGCAGCGACGAGGTCAGCGCGATCAGGATCATCAATCCGCCCATGGTCGGCGTGCCGCGCTTTGCGAGGTGGGTTTGCGGGCCGTCCTCGCGAATAGGCTGCCCCTTGCCTTGCCGCACGCGCAGCAGGTTGATGAAACGCGGGCCGATGATCAGGCCGATAAAGAGCGCCGTCAGCAGCGTCGCGCCCGCGCGGAACGTCTGGTAACGTACCAGATTGAAGATGCCTTCAAATTGCAGCCATTCCGCGAGCGAATAAAGCATGGTTGGATCCCTCGCGCCTGTTACCCGGACGCGTTTGTAAAGTGTGACACCAGTCTGCCGAGACCGACTGAGTTGGAGCCCTTCACAAGAACCGCATCGCCGTGAGTGAGAGAAAAGCCTAAGAGCGCCGCAATCGCCTCGTCAGGGCCGTTGCAATGCGCGAAGCTGGGGACCTTGCCAAGCGAACCACCGCTCAGTTTCCCCAATTCCCCCTCCAAGCTGCGCATTTCATCGCCGACAAGGATCACATGGTCGATTTGAGCCTCGATCAAAGGCTGAGTTAATTGCGCGTGGAACTGGTCAGAGAAGTCGCCAAGCTCTTTCATCGCCCCCAAAACCGCCACCCGACGATGCGCGGGGGTTTGTCCCAGCAACCGCAACGTGGCGCGCATTGACGCCGGGTTTGCGTTGTAGCTTTCATCGATGAACAGCGCCTTGCCGCCGGTCACGGGCACCTGATGGCGCGCGCCGCGACCTTTGAGCCCCCCCATTTCCGCCAGAGCCAGACCCGCGCTAGCCAGATCGCCGCCAGCCGCGCGCACCGCCGCCATTACGGCAAGTGCGTTGGTCACCCAGTGTTCTCCGGGTTCGGCGATGGTGAAACACACCCGTTGATCCCCCATATCAGCGGTAACGAGCGAGCCGCCATGGCTGTTAGGGATTGCATCGAGCAGACGGACATTCGCGCCCGCGCTGCGACCGAAGGTGACAATGGTGACGCCCAGTTTCTTGGCGTGGCCGATAAGCCTGTCGGTCTCGGGCAAATCCGCCGGAATGATCGCGCTGCCGCCTTGGGTGAGACCGGTAAAAATCTGCGCCTTCTCGTCTGCAATCGCCTCGATTGAACCAAGGTTCTCGATATGAGCTGGCGCGATTGTGGTGATGATCGCGACATCCGGGCGCACATGATCGGCAAGTGGCGCGATCTCGCCCTGGTGATTCATACCCATCTCGAACACGCCGAAACGCGCGCGGGCGGGAAGCCGTGCGAGGCTTAGCGGAACGCCGACATGGTTGTTGTAGGACCGCACAGAACGATGCGCGCCGCCCCGGCTCGCGCGGTCGAGCGCGTTAAAGATCGCTTCTTTGACACCCGTTTTGCCGACCGAACCGGTCACGGCAATGCGAACCGCAGCGCTGCGTTCGCGCGCGGCGTGAGCAAGGTCATGCAGAGCCTGCGTGGTGTCCTTCACCAGCACATGCGGGAAATCGACCGGACGATCGGTGATCGCCGCGACCGCGCCTTTTTCGAATGCCATGGGCAAGAATCGGTGGCCATCCATCGCCTCGCCCTTAAGCGCAACGAACAAATCCCCAGGCTTCACATCGCGGCTGTCCATTTCGAGGCCCGAGGCCTGAAAGTCTTCGCTGGCCACGCCGTCCGTCGCATCGGCAATCTCAGCCGAAGTCCAAAGGGCAAGCGGCAGCGTGTCGCGCGCCGTCTTGGGCCACGCGCGCAGCAGCGGATGCGGTTGAGCGAGAGCAGCGCTCATGAAACGGTTCCTTTGGCCATGGCGGCGGCGCATTCGCGCGCAACCTCTACATCGTCAAACGCCAAAACCTGCATTTCGTCTCCCGATCCGATGATCTGTCCTTGCTCATGCCCCTTGCCGGCGATGAGGATAATGTCGTGTTTTCCGGCCAGACTGACCGCTTTCATGATCGCTTCGCGGCGATCGCCGATCTCGTGGCCAGCGTCGAATCGTGCCTCCTCGCTGGCCTCCGAAACGCCATCCAGGATGGCCTCGCGAATGGGCGCGGGGTCTTCGCCGCGCGGATTGTCGTCGGTGACCACCAGAACCTCTGCGCCTTCAGCGGCAGCCTTGCCCATCGGTCCGCGCTTGCCCGGATCGCGGTCCCCGCCTGCGCCGAAGACGAGGATCAAGCGTCCACCGCGCTGTGTATCGACATGTCCGCGCAATGCAGCAATCGCGGCTTCGAGCGCGTCAGGCGTGTGGGCGTAATCGATATAGACCGGCGCGCCAGCCGGCGTGAGACAGGCGCGCTCCAAGCGGCCGCGCACGGGTTGCAACCGCGAAAGCGCATCGAATACTGACGGCGCAGCCATGCCAGTAGACAGTGCGAGGCCCGCCGAAACCAGCGCGTTCGCGGTCTGGTAAGACCCGATGAGCGGAAGCTTGATTGTGCGCGTCTCGCCCTCATGTTCAACCGTCAGCGTTTGCCCTAGCTGGCTCGCCTCGCGATTGGTGAGGCGCACGAAATCGCCGCCCTCACCCACCGTGCGCACCTCTAGGCCGCGCTTTGTCGCGTGGTCGATCGCCTTTTGGGTCCACCCGCTGGGCTCATCGCCGACATGGATCACCGCCACGCCGCTGTCCTCGATCACTTCGTCAAATAGTCGCATTTTGGCTGCGTGATAGGCCTCCATCGTGCCGTGATAGTCGAGGTGATCGCGACTGAAATTCGTGAAGGCACCAGCAACAACGCGCAGGCCTTCGTTGCGGTATTGGTCGAGGCCATGGCTTGACGCCTCGTAGGCGACGTGCGTCACGCCTTCGCGCGCAAGACCGCTCATATTGCTGAGGAAAGTGACAATGTCGGGGGTCGTGAGCCCGGTCGATACGCTGCCATCCGGCGTGGTGACGCCCAGCGTCCCGATGCTGGCCGCGCGTTCCCCGCACATGCGCCAGATTTGGCGGGTCATCTCGGCGCAAGAGGTCTTTCCATTAGTCCCGGTTACCGCGACGATTTTGTCTGGCACGGGGGCAAAGAACCCGGCGGCCAGCTGTGCAAAGGCGCGGCGCGGTTCTTCGCTGGCGATGTGGACCGCGCCCTCAACCTTGGCCTCAGCGCGCGCGACAATGGCGACCGCCCCGGCTTCGATAGCGGCAGGGATAAAGTCTTCGGCGTTAAAACTCGCGCCGCGAAACGCGCCGAACACCGTGCCGGGCGCAACCTTGCGGTGATCGATAGCAAAGCCGGTGACGGCGATATCGCCGCACTCAACCGACAACCCGATGCGTACACACAACGCCGCCAGCTTCATTTCCCACCTTTCAGGAGATACTCGAATTCGCTGACGTCAACATCACGCACATTGTCCGGACGCACGCCCAGCATGGGACCAGCACGGCGTATCAGGTTGCCGACGATGGGGGCCGAGTTGAAGTACGCCGTGCGCCCGGCCATGGCGTGCGTCACCTTGGGCTCATCCAGCGCCACCACCACGACATAGCGTGGACGGTCCATCGGAAAGGCAGCGGCGAAGGTGCTGATAATCCGAGTGGGCGAATAGCGACCGTTGATCAGCTTCTCCGCCGATCCGGTCTTGCCGCCCACGCGAAACCCTTCGGCCGCTGCGTTAGCGTTGCGTCCCGTTCCGTGCATCACGACGAGACGCAGCAACTGCCGCATCCTCTGCGAAGTGGACGCTTTAAATACCCGGGTTCCGGGATCGGCTTTCCCCGGCGCAACCTTCTTTAGTGTTGCGGAACGCATGATCCCACCATTAACCATCGCCGCATAGGCGTTGGCGAGGTGCAGCGGCGTGACGTTAAAGCCATGACCATAGGCGGCGACCTTCGTGGTCATTTCAGACCAAGGCGCCTTGGGAAAGAAAGGCTGGCTGGTGCCGCCAATCTCGATATCCACCGGGCGGTCCATCCCAAGATCGAGCCACACCTTGCGCAGGCCCTCACCACCAAGGGTCTCGGCCACGCGCATAGTGACCGTGTTCGACGAATAGGCCAGCGCTTCGGGGACGGTAAGGCTTGGCCCCTTGTCCTCGTAGTCCTCAAAGACAGTGTCACCAACCGTGACCGGGCTCGCGTCCCAAACCCTAGTGAGGTTGGTTATCTCACCCGCGTCCAGCGCCGCCGCCACTGTCAGCGGTTTAAACACGGAACCCAGTTCGCCGCGCAGGAAGGTCACCCGATTGCCCACATTTTCGACATCGTCCTGGCTCACCCGATTGGGGTTGAAATCGGGGAGCGAGGCCATCGCGATGACTTCGCCTGTGTCCACATCCAGCACCACGCCCGCCGCGCCATTGGCGTTGGCGAGCTTCATGCCCCTGTTCATCTCATCTTCGAGAGCGCCTTGAACGCGGACATCGATCGAAAGCTCAGAAGGTGCCGCGCGCAATTCGGGATCGGTGAGATGGGCGTTAAGCGCTTCCTCCATGCCGAAGGTGCCGGTTTGGGTTTCGCCATCATCGGCCACTCCGCCAATCACGTGAGCGGCAAGGCGCCCCTGAGGGTAATGACGATCAAGTATCTGCGGGGATTGCAACGCGACCTCGCCCAGCGCCCAAACCTTGTTGGCTTCTTCAGGAAGAATACGTTTGCGCAGAAAGCCGCCTTTGCCCGAAGCGAGCTTCTTGGTGACTGCCTCTTCGTCCATATTGGGGAAGATCGCCTTGAGCT
The DNA here is from genome assembly GCA_039814925.1 of Pseudomonadota bacterium. Classification (GTDB taxonomy): domain Bacteria; phylum Pseudomonadota; class Alphaproteobacteria; order Sphingomonadales; family Sphingomonadaceae; genus Erythrobacter. Next base: position 16,044 of record JBCCAH010000014.1, on the reverse strand, counting down.
CACGCGCCAGATCTTCGGGTTCCCGGACCAGCGGAAATTCGCCAGTGCCATCCATCGCCTGCGGATAGAAATAAAGCGAGTAGGCCGGGTAGCTGACCGCGAGGGGCACGCCGTTTCGATCGACAATCTCGCCGCGCGGCGGCACCAGCGTGCCAGCGTTGGGTCGGTTTGAACTCGCTGATCCATCAAGGCCCAGCCACATAATCTGAACGATCGCCAAAAGCGCAAAGGCCATAAAAGCGGGCACCAGATAACGAACCCGCAAACGCGCCGTGTTCAAAAGGCGCGCGCGCAGAGCTGGCAGTGTTTCCGGAGCGGCATAGGCTCGTTCAACAGGCTCGCTTACCCCAGAGGCACCTCTTAAAAGGGCTCGTGGCTCAGGTACCTTGTGACCGCGCGCGCGTGGAGCCGTTCCGAGAAGCTCGGGTACCGTCTCAAACAGGCTCCCCTGTTCAGCGCCCAAGGCCCCCGCGCGTGCGTTCATTCAACCGCCTCTGCGACCAAGACAGTGCCCGTTTGCGCCTTAGCGGGGCGAATTGGCGAGGCTTCGATGAGGAAATCGCCGAACGCATCGGCGACCATATCGCCGGCGCCTTCAGGCGTGCTGAGCGAAGCCAAAGTGATAGGCTTTCCCGAGATCGGCGACACCATTTTGCGTTGCGCGACTCGGATGGCCTGTTCAGCGTCGGCGCTAGCCACGCGGATCGGCGAGGGCGCGCCCGGTCCAAGCGGTTGGCCGAGTTCGGCCAACTGCTTGCGTCCATCAAGGTACTGGTCTGCGCGCGGCGCTACAAAGCCAAGATCAACCCGGTTCCACCGCGCCAGCTGGTGTTGGCTCGCGCGTGCTTGAAACTCGGTATGAAGCAATTGACGCTTCTTCTTGAGCGACACGATCTCCATATCGGCCGACAGGACAGCGTTGCGTACAAAATGCACGGTCAGGCTAAGCCCGGCAAAGGCTGCGAGACTGAGACCGAGGGCGACAATCCAGAAGATCTGGCGCTGGCGGGATACGGCGGTCATGGCGTGATCCTTTCCTCTATTGGGCGTGCAGGTGCGTTGGTGCGGATGGCGTGGCGCAGCACGGAAGAGCGCGCGCGAGGGTTGCGGTCGATTTCGTCTTCGGTGGGGCGGATCGCTTTGGAAACCTTGGCGAAGGTTGGCGCAGGACCGGGTTTTTCACCCGGAAGATGGCGCGACACCGCGCGACCCGCGCCTGATGCTTCGCGCAGGAAGCGTTTGACGATGCGGTCCTCAAGGCTGTGGAACGAAACCACCGCCAAAACGCCGCCTTCGCGCAGCAGCGCTTCGGCCGCGGCAAGGCCAGCGCGCAATTCACCCAACTCATCGTTCACATGAATGCGAACCGCCTGGAAACTGCGGGTTGCAGGGTCTTTCTTGTCGTGCGGACGATAGCCCAGCGCTTTGCGCACCACGCGCGCAAGATCCCCGGTCGTCTCCAAGGGACGCGCGGCCACGATCGCGCGGGCGACGCGGCGCGATTGGCGTTCTTCGCCATACTGGTAGAGCACATCGGCAATGGCGGCTTCGTCAGCGGTGTTGAGGAAATCCGCGGCGCTTTCTCCTCCAAGCGGGCCATCGCCCGACATGCGCATGTCGAGAGGGCCATCTTGCTGGAAGGAAAAGCCACGCTCCCCCTGATCGAGTTGCATCGATGAAACCCCGATATCGAGCACCACCGCATCAAGCGGAGGGACACCCAGCGCGGTCAATTCATCCGCCATGTCGGAAAAGCGGCGCTCGTGCAGGGACAACTGGCCATCGTGCTCGGCGACCATCTTGGCGCCGGCTTTGATCGCGGTTGGATCGCGATCAAACGCGTAAACTCGCGCACCGCTGGCGAGCAGCGCGGCGGTGTAGCCGCCCGCCCCAAAGGTGCCGTCTGCCATGTTTTTGCCTGGCGCAGGGCCGACCGCCGCGACCACTTCGTCGAGCAGAACAGGGATGTGGGGAGCGGTATCGGTCATCACCCACCCCGCTTTCGCGATTTCGTTTCGGCTTCAGCCATCGCGTCTTCGCAATCCATCCAGATATCGTCGAAGTCTTCGCCAAGACCCTCAAGGATCTCAGGTGCCCAGATGGTGAAGTGCGTTCCCATACCGTTGAGGTAGATGCCGGTTTCGATCCCAGCGCGGCGGCGCAACGCGTCGGGCATGACAAAGCGGCCGCTGGCGTCAAACGGCACTTCGCGGAAGCGGAACAGCCGCATCCGGCGCGCCTCCATGTCGAATTCCTTGCCGATCTTTGCGGCGTGATCTTGTTCGCGTTTAAGCTCCGCTTCGAGGTCAGCCTTGTGATTGACCCCAAAGCCGACAAGGCAATGCCAGCCCTCTTTCCATTTGTGATGACGGCCAATGCACAGGGTCGTCGTCCCGCCACTGGCAAGCTTGATCCCGTTCCGAAATTCGGGCGGCAGGACGTAACGGCCCTTATCGCCCGCGGGCGAATAGGCTTGTCCATTATAGCCTGTGAATGCCGACACGACGGCCTTCCCCTCATCCCGAACCGGGTCGCTCCCCATGACCGACCCTTTCATCCCCAGCGCCTGCGTCCAGACACAGCTTTCCCGTCGCCGCCCGCGCGTAAGCGGGATCGGCGCGCCAATCGAAATGCATGGCGCGAGGAACACAGACGTTGTTGATGGAACCCGGTACTATCCGGGAATGTTTAGGATTTCCACGCCAAAATTAGGGATTTTTGGGGAACGTTCTCTAAGTATCTATTTTTATTATTTTTTCTTGCGCCCTCATGGTTAATCGGAGAGCGTAAAGATCCAGTTTTTCCCGCAAGAATCCCAACCAATCCCGCGAAAACACGACCGAATCCCTAACCATCCCCAAACTGGAGTCGCGGGCGATCGCTGCGTTATCAATACGTCCCGACCACTTCCCACAAAAGCGGGGCAAGGTCGGCCCAAGGCTCAAGAAACTATCGCCTACCATCAGGTTCACCTAGTTCGGTCGGCTGAGTATCGGGTACGATCACAGGCTGATCTGGGTCAGTGAAGATGCTCTGCGTCGGCTCTTCGGGTTCCTCGACTTCTGGCTGTGCGGGAATATCGGGGACTACCCCAGCATCCGCTAGCGGATCACGCTGCGGTGGCGCGGCAGTCGGCTCCGTCGTTGGCGCAGCATCGGGCACAGCGGCTTCGTCGGCGATGTCCGCCTGCGTACCGATAACGCTCGCGATCCCGATAATCAGGATCATGGCAGACAGCCCGGTCAGACCCACCTGCAAACGCTGGACCGCTTCGGCGCGCGTCCCAGCCAAAGGAGCGTTTTCAGGCGCGGCCTCTCCCGAAGCTTTCCTGCCCAATTCATCAAAGAGATCGTCCGGGGCCATAGCGGCCAATGTATCAGTCGTCTGACGAAGGCGCCAGCCAATCAAACACCGGCAGGCCTTTCGAATCCAGCCACTCGGCGTTGTAGAGCGTCGAAAGATAGCGGAAGCCGGTGTCGCACAGGATCGTCGCCACTTGCGGGTTTTTGCGCCCTTCAGCCACCAACTGTCTCCCTAGTTCAATCGCGCCAGCGACGTTGATACCGGAGGACAGTCCGAGACAAAGGCCCTCTTCGCGCAAAAGGCGGCAAACCCAAACCAGGCCTGCCTCATCAGAAACACGAAACTGCGTGTCGATCACCGCGCCTTCCAGATTGGCGGTGATCCGTCCCTGCCCGATCCCCTCGGCTACCGAAGACCCTTCCGACTTGAGCTCGCCATGGGCATAGTAATTGTAGAGCGCCGCGCCATGCGGATCGGTTAGTGCGATGCGCACATCAGGATTGCGCTCTTTAAGGCCCAGACCGACGCCCGCGATTGTTCCGCCGGTGCCGGCTGCGCAGGTGAAACCGTCGATCTTGCCGCCGGTTTGTTCCCACAATTCAGGCGCGGTGCCATCGATATGCGCGCGGCGGTTCGCGACGTTGTCGAATTGCCCCGCCCAAATCGCACCGTCGATTTCGTCCGCCATCCGGCGCGAAACGTGCTGGAAATGCGCAGGGTCTGCGTATTTAGTCGGCGGGACAAGCACCAGTTTGGCGCCAAGCGCGCGCAACGTGTCCATCTTCTCTTTGGACTGGTTGTCGGGCATGACGATGATCGTTTTGTAACCCAGCGCGTTCGCGACCAGCGCGATGCCAATTCCGGTGTTGCCTGCGGTGCCTTCGATCACGGTCCCACCGGGTTTCAATTCGCCGCGCTCTTCCGCGTCGCGTATCATATAGAGGGCTGCGCGGTCCTTCACCGAAGCGCCGGGGTTGGCAAACTCACATTTGCCCCAAATGTCGCATCCCGCTGCCTCACTCGGCCCCGCAAGGCGCACAAGCGGCGTGTTTCCGATCAAAGCGAGCGTGTCGCCTATAGGTTGAGTGATGTTCATTGGGGGGCAATTAGTCGCTGCGTTGCCCCCCCGCAAACAAGTTTAGTCTTCAGGGCTGATAGTGACCTTCATGCCGTCAAGGTCAGCGGTCAGCGGCACCTGGCATGACAGGCGCGAGTTTTCCTTGCGATGGTCCGAGGATTCCAGAAGATCGTCTTCGTCTTCGCTCATTTCGGGAAGCGTGCCCGAACCGGCGTCGTCAACGTAGATGTGGCAGGTCGCGCACGAGCAGCACCCGCCGCACAGCGCCAACAATTCGTCAAAACCATTATCGCGGATGGCTTCCATCACGGTGAGACCTTCGTCGACCTCAATCTCGCTCGTTTCGCCAGCGCGGTTAGTGACGGTCAGCTTTGGCATAGATGTTCCTTCGTGCTCTTACATTCAGCGCAATCCACGCGCTATCGATCTAACTTTGGGGCTGCTAGGAGGTTCCGTTGCAGCTGGCAACGGGGTGATTAAAATGGGATTGACCACACAGCGGATCAAGGACGGGCTCGACTCGCTGGCGCAAGCCGACGCGCGCGTCGCGGAGGAGCTTGAGCGCGTCGGCTATCCCGAAGCCCGCATTCGCGATCGCGGCTACAAAACGCTGCTGCGCACGATCGTGGGCCAGCAAGTCTCGGTCGCGGCCGCCAGTTCGATGTGGAACAAGCTTGAGGCCGAATTGGGTGCGGACTTCACCACATCGTGCCTGCTTTCGCGCGATTTCGACACATTGCGCGCGTGCGGTCTTTCGCGTCAGAAACAGGGCTATGCGCGGTCCTTGTGTGAATTGGTCGAAGCCGGGGCGGTCAATTTTGACGCCATGCCGGAAGACGACGAAGAAGCCATAGCGCAGCTGACCCAGATCAAAGGAATAGGGCGCTGGTCAGCGGAGATTTACCTCCTGTTCGCAGAGGGCCGCGCCGACATCTGGCCCGCTGGAGATCTCGCCGTGCAGGAAGGCGTCAAACGCCTGCTGGAATTAGAGGAACGACCCAAGGAAAAGGAATGCCGCGAACTGGGCGACCAATGGTCCCCCCATCGCGGGCCGATGGCGATCTTCACCTGGCACTACTACGCGAACCCGGCGCTTTAGACCGCAGGCGACGAAATTGACAAAGGCGACAAGGGTGTAAACATCCCTTTTTTACTGGAATAACAAAGCCTTGAATCCGAAAAACCATCCAAAGTTGACACGCGCCCTAGGGGGCCGATTGTCACCTTTGCGGTCTTATCATGGGCGCGTTCAACAAACGGCATAGGCGCATCGGCCCGTGTAGGAAAACGTGGCACCCCTCCCTCTTCGCTTTGATGGCTGTCGTCTTGATAATTAGTGTGTTGCTGATATACTACGGCAAATCAGATCAGCCGTAGGAGCAAACGATGTCGACGCCTCATTTTGAACTTCCAAACGTAGTCTATTGGCGCGTCGTCGCCTTGCGGGTGGTCTATCTGCTGATCATCCTGGGCCTGAGCAGCTTCGTCTGGCAGCAATTGCTGTTCGAAGCAGCGGAACTGGCGACGATGACCGGCGTGGCAAAAGCCATGATGGCGGCTCTAGTCATCTTGTGCTTGTTCGGGTTGCGTTACCCGCTCGACATGCTGCCGGTGCTGATCTTTGAGCTATTGTGGAAGATGATCTGGATGCTTCTCATCGCCCTGCCAGCTTGGCTTGGTGACCGTTGGACGGATAGCCTCCAAACTCTGTTCTTTGAATGCGTGGGCGTCGTCATTCCGTTGGTCCTGATCCCGTGGCGCTATGCGTGGGCGCGCTGGGTCACGCGCTCATCAGAGGCATGGGTGCGGCGCAAAACCGACCCGGCTTGAGAATTGCGACGCCATCACGGGTTTGCTTTTCGCAATTTGCACCCTAGCTCTCCCGCACACAAATCGGAGAGAACATGACCGCCGCCACACCCGCCAGCCTTGACCAATTTGCCCTGATCCCGCGCGATCACTTATTCGGTAATCCCACGCGCGCAGCGGGACGGCTAAGCCCTGATGGCCAATGGCTCAGTTGGCTCGCGCCGGTCGATGGCGTGCTCAACATCTGGCTTGCTCCGCGTCACGATCAGGCCTCGGCCAAGCCTGTTACCAACGCCACTGAACGCCCGATCCGCAGCCAATTTTGGTCGCCTGACAGCACTGCGCTCCTCTACATTCAGGACAAGGGCGGGGATGAGAACTTCCTGCTCTACAGCGTGAACGTCGAAACTGGCGTTGAGACCACTCTCACCCCGTTTGAAAACACCCGCGTAGATATCGTTGGCGGGTCGGAATCGATCCGTGATCAAATCCTGATCGGCCTCAACAACCGCGATCCGCAGTTTCACGATGTCCACCGGCTCAATCTGACCACGGGCGAGCTAGATCTGGTTTATGAGAACAACGGCTACGCCGGGTTTGTCGCCGATGACACGCTGACATTGCGTATGGCGATGATGCAGAACGAGGCCGGCGGAAGCGACTATTTCCGCATGGTTGACAACGTCGTGGACGAAGACCCGTTCGAAAGCACCGCGATGGAAGATTCGCTCACCACGTCGCCAGCGGGCTACACCAATGATGGGTCGATCCTTTATTGGCTCGACAGCCGAGGGCGCAACACCGCCGCGCTTTACGCGCAGGACACCAGGACCGGCGCGCGCACTCTGGTCGCAGAGGACGACAAGGCCGATATTGGCGGCACAATGGCCGACAAGAAAACCGGCGAAGTGCTGGCCTATTCCGCGACCTATCTGAAGACTGAATGGACCGCGATTGATCCGGGTATCAAGGCCTCTCTCGAATGGCTTAAGGAACGCCTTGATGGCGAATTTGGTATCACCAGCCGCACCGATGACGATCGCACCTGGATCGTCGGCAACGACCCTGTGACCGCGCCCGCGCGCACCTTTATCTACGATCGCGACGCGCAGACGCTCACACCCTTTTACGTGACGCGGCCCGAGTTGGAGGGCGCGCCGCTCCAGCCAATGCACCCGGTTCAAATCGCGTCGCGCGATGGCCTTACCCTGCCCTCTTACCTCACCTTGCCACCCGGCTGCGATGCCCAAGCGACCGGACGTCCCGATGCGCCAGTGCCGATGGTTTTGCTGGTTCATGGCGGCCCATGGGCGCGCGACGGCTATGGTTTTTCCAGCACCGTCCAATGGCTCGCCAATCGCGGCTACGCGGTGTTGCAGGTGAACTTCCGCGGGTCGACCGGCTTTGGCAAAGACTTCCTCAACGCCGCGAACAAGCAGTGGGGTCTCGCCATGCACGATGACCTGATCGACGCGGTCGATTGGGCAGTGGCTGAAGGCATTACGGCGAAGGACAAGGTCGCGATCATGGGCGGCTCTTACGGTGGGTATGCGACTTTGGCGGGCCTCACCTTTACGCCGGATGTGTTCGTGTGCGGCGTCGATATTGTCGGCCCGTCCAACCTTGAGACCCTGCTCGAAACGATCCCGCCCTATTGGGCACCGTTAGTCAAAATCTTTCACGAGCGGATGGGCGATCCGTCGACGCCAGAAGGCCTTGCCGCGCTCAAAGCCGCTAGTCCGCTCTACAAAGCGAGCGAGATCACCAGACCGCTCCTTATCCTGCAAGGCGCGAACGATCCGCGCGTGAAGCAGTCCGAAAGCGACCAGATCGTCGGCGCGATGAAAGGCGCCGACATCCCGGTCACTTATGTGCTGTTCCCTGATGAAGGCCACGGCTTTGCCCGCACGGTCAACTCCATCGCTGACAGCGCAATCACGGAGAACTTCCTCGCCCCGATCCTTGGCGGTCGCAGCGAGCCCATCGGCGGCACCATCGCGGCGAGCACCGCGCAAATCCTGGAGGGCGTGGAGCATGTCGACAGCCTGGCCGATGCGCTCAAGGAGGCGTGACAACCCTCGACCCCTGGCCTAGGTAGGTTCGCAAAACGAAACCTATCAGGAGAGGGATCACCATGGGCTCTGAACAAAGGCGCTCGATATTCATCACGGGCGGCGGATCAGGGATTGGCCGCGCCATCGCAACGCATTTTGGCGAGCGCGGCTGGTTTGTCGGCGTCACCGATATTGACGAACAAGGGATGGAGGACACGCTGGGCCTGATCCCAGGCGGCTTCAAATACGCGCACAAGCTGGACGTTCGCGATCGCGCGGCGTGGGACGGTGCGCTCGAAGCGTTTTCAACCGCGGCCGGCGGGCGAATTGATGTGTTAGTCAACAACGCCGGGATCGGCACCGGCGGCGCCTTGGCCGAACTGGAGGTCGACGAGATTGATCGCTGCCTCGACATCAATTTGCGCGGTGTTCTTTATGGCGCGCAGGCCGCCTATCCCTATCTCAAGAAAGCCGGGCCGGGCTCTGCGATCGTCAACATCGCCAGCGCAGCGGGGATCACCGGCGGCACAGGAATGAGCGTCTATTCCGCAACCAAGTTCGGCGTGCGCGGCATCGCCGAAAGCCTTGATGCGGAATGGGCGCCAGACGGGATCAAGGCGTGTTCAATCTGTCCCAGCTTTATCGATACGCCGCTGCTCGAAGGGACAGGCAATCGCAACTCGAATGAATCGGTGCGCTCGCGCGTGACGCAAGCGGGCCTTGAGATCACGCCGGTCGAGGAAGTCGCCAAGACCGTGTGGGACGCGGTGCATGGCGACGGTCTGCACTACCTCGTGGGTAAGACGGCCAAATCGCTCAACTTTGCCAAACGATGGATGCCGGGCCGCATCCGCAAACAGAACCGCGAAAGCGCGTCGCTGCTGGGGAAGTAAGGGTCTAGATCACACCAACCTGTCGATCGCGCGCGCCATATTGGCGTCGCGCGTGGACAGGCCGCCGGCATCATGCGTGGTCAGCGTGATTTCGACCTTGGCGTAGACGTTGAACCATTCGGGGTGGTGATCATGGCTTTCCGCGATCAGCGCGACGCGGCTCATAAAGCCCCAGGCTTCGGAGAAATCGCCAAACTGGAAGGTGCGCTGGATCGCCTTGCCTTCGCGGGTCAGTTCCCATTCGGGATGATCCGACAAAAGGCGGGCGCGGTCATCGTCGGACAGCTCGGGGACGGTCGGCATCAGGCTGTGGCTCCTTGCAAAGGCTCAGTTGTGAGCAGGCGTGCTTTTCCCTAACGCTCAATCCCATGAATGGTTCGGAGCAAGTTGCCAAGGTGGTTGATGTACGCGTGCCGGGCATTCGGACAACCGAGCTGGCGTGCCGCCGCGGCGATCGTATTCTGTTCCGCAAGATGTCCTTCGACGTTGGCCCGGGAGAAGCCTTGCACATCACAGGCGCGAACGGCGCGGGCAAGACGACCCTGATTCGAACACTGGCAGAGCTAACCACTCCCTATGCTGGCGGCGCAGCTTGTGGAGGGACTCCTGGTCTTCTCGATGAACGCACCGGCCTCGACCCGGAGCGATCACTGGGCGCTGCGCTTGATTTCTGGTTTTCGATCGATCGGGTCACCGAAAAGTCAGTAATCTTGGAACGCCTGCGCCTGCACGAACTCGTTGACGTGCCCGTTCGCTACCTATCGACTGGTCAGCGCAAGCGGGCTGCGTTGGCTCGATTACTTGGACAAGACGCGCTCGTCTGGCTCCTAGATGAGCCTTTATCGGGCCTGGACGCAGCCTCGCAAAATCTCGTTTGCACCCTGATTACCGAACATCTCGCGGCTGGTCGCAGCGCTCTGGTCGCTTCGCACCAGCCGCTCGATGTGCCGAACCTGCAAACGCTCGCGATGGAGGATTTTGTTGTCCCGCTGGAAGCACCAGAAGGATGGGAGGAATGATCGGCCGGATGCTCCGCCGCGATTTGGCGCAATTCTTCCCATTTGCGGGCGGCAGCGGGGCGGGCGCGGCCCTGCCTGTGATCTTCTTTGTCGCCGTCGCGATGCTTTACCCCTTTGCCGTCGGTCCAGACGCCAACACGCTGGCGCGCACCGGCGGCGGCGTCGTGTGGATCGCCGCCTTGCTCGCTGCAATCCTCCCGCTCGATCGGCTGGTGGCGCGCGATATTGAGCTGGGGCATTTCGACCAGCTGCGCCTTCGCGGAGTGTCCGAAGAGGCCATGATGGCGGTTCGGATGGTCGCGCACTGGCTGAGCTTTGGCCCGCCGCTGATCCTCGCCGCTTTTCCAGCCGCTGCTCTGTTGCAACTCGAAGGCATCACGCTCCATCTGATTTTGGTCGGCCTACTAGCGGGGACTCCTGGCCTCGCCGCCATCGGTCTTATCATCGCCGCCCTCACCGCCAGTTTGCGCAGCGGTGCGGCGCTTTCTGGTCTGCTTCTGATCCCCTTGGCGCTCCCTCTACTCGTCTTCGGAGCGGGCGCTTTGGCGCGGCAGGATCAGGCGAGCCTTGGCTTTGTCGCCGCCATCAGCCTAGGCCTCGTCGCCCTCGCCCCCTTCGCCGCGGGAGCCGCAATCCGCGCCGTGCGTTAAGGCCCCATGCTTGGGATCCTTACCAACCTCTTCAACTACGCTTTTGACACGACGCGCCCTGCTCCGATGAGCGCCAAGCAGGCCAATCGCTTGCTGGGTCATATCGCGCTGGCGCTGGTCGTCTTCACAGTCGTCGCCTTTGGTGCGAAGGCCATCGCGATCCCCTCAGTGCAAGCGCGTTACACGCCGCTGGTCGTCTTTCACGCGGTATCTATGCTGGCGTGGATGAGCATGCTGGCAAGCCAGGCCTATCTGGCCAGCGCGGGGCGCATGAGCCTGCACAAACGGTTCGGCACGACCTCGCTCGGCCTAGTAGTGGCGATGGCCATTTCCGGGGCCATCATTTCGATCAATATCGGCCAAGAGCTGGGCCGTCCCGAAGTCACCGTGGTCAACATCGCGGCCTTTGTGACCTTTATCCCACTCTATTTCGCCGCCATCCACTTTGCCCGATCGCACCAGATGCACGCCCATCGTCAGGCGATGCTGATCGGGACGCTGGCCTTCATGACGCCGGTTTACGCACGGGTGACCGATGTGATTGGATTGCCGCCGCAGATCGCCATCAGCCTCCAGCCACCGCTGACAATCGCCATCTCCCTCGCCTATGACTGGGCCGCGCTCGGTCGCATCAGCCGCGAGGCCTGCGCGATGCTGGTGTTCTCGATTGCCGTGGTGCTGGCGATGGTGGTGGTTTTGTTGGTAAGGTTTGTCTGACGCGCAGTTGTCTTATCGACGCGCTTGAGTATGGTTGGGGGCAACAAGCGGTCGCGACGCTTCTGGGGGATCATGTGCAAGCCAATATAGACCATCACGCGGGCAACGCGCTGCTCTTTAAGCTTGCGATCGCGATATTCATTTTCTCCTTTGCCGCTTTCGCGCTCAATGTGATTGTCGATCCCGACAAACTGGCACGCTACACCCCTTTGGTCAGCGTACACGGTGCGATCATGATGGGGTGGATGGCGCTGCTCGCCTCCCAAGCCAGACTGGCGATGACAGGCAAACTTTCCTCACACCGCGCCTTCGGGCGCTGGTCACCGCTGTTGGTGGTCACGATGGTCACCACCGGCATGACTGTCTCTTGGAACCTGTCCCAGGAAATCGGCCGCTACGGCGTGCTTGTCGGCAATATCGGCGTCTTCCTGACGTTCTTGCCGCTCTACATCGCCGCCATTGTGTTTGCTCGAAGGCACAAGCCGGCCGAACATCGCCAAGCCATGCTTCTGGCGACCCTTTCAGTCTTGGCACCGGCCTATTCCCGAGTGACGGGCGCGCTTGACCTTCCACTCTCCGCAGCGATGGCCATGCAGGTCATCGCCACCGTCGGGCTTTCGATATGGCTGGACAGAGCCTCGCGCGGAGCCGTGGCGAAATCGACCTGGTGGATGCTGGGCTTCTACTTTGGAATGATGTTCGCCACCGCAGCCGCGTTTTTCGCCATGATAGCTGCCGCTTAATAAGGCGGCTTATCCCGCCCAGTCGGGCTCTTGGTGAAAATCTCCACCCCGTCCTCGGTGATCGCAAGGCTATGCTCAAACTGCGCGGAGAGCGATTTGTCGCGCGTCACCGCGGTCCAGCCATCGCCCAGCACTTTGGCCCATGGTTTTCCGAGGTTAATCATCGGCTCAATCGTGAAGAACATGCCGGGTTTCAACTCCGGTCCCGTGCCAGCCTTGGCCGCGTGAACCACTTCAGGCGCGTCGTGGAACAGGCGTCCCAGACCATGCCCGCAGAACTCGCGCACCACGCCATAACGGAACTGTTTTGCGTGCGCTTCGATCGCCGCGCCGATATCGCCCAAACGCGCGCCGGGTTTGGAGGCCGCATCAATACCGAGCATCAGGCACTCATAAGTGACATCAACCAACCGCTTGGCCTTGATCGAAGGTTCACCAGCGTAAAACATCCGGCTGGTGTCGCCGTGCCATCCGTCCAGCAATGGGGTGACATCAACGTTGAGGATGTCGCCATCCTTGAGCGCTTTCGGCCCCGGAATGCCGTGGCAGATCACATGGTTCAACGAAATGCACGACGAGTGGGTGTACCCGCGATAGCCTAGCGTTGCCGGAACGGAGCCGCCATCAAGCATCATCTCACGGATCGCGGTGTCGATGCTTTCGGTGGTGACGCCGGGTTTCACAAGGTCCGCGACTTCATCCAGGATCGTGGCGGCCAGCCGGCCCGCCTTGCGCATCCCCTCAAACCCTTCTTCGGTGTGGAGTTTGATTGTGCCGTCGCGATAGACGGTCTCGTGGCTGTCAATTAGCTGATATTCGGTCATGCAGCGCCATATAGCGAACGATTCGCAAAATTGCGACTCTTACGGAGCGGGCGTTTTGCCCTTACGAAACGCGCCTCTGAATTTCGGCTTCACCGTTTCCATTACGCCGTCGGTGACCGGCAGGGTAAACTCAAAATCCCCTTCTGCGTAGGCGCCAGCAACGTAGGGTCCATAATAGACGCCAAGCCGGTCAAACGCCTTTCCGTCCGACGAACCCAGGAACAGCACAGCGTCCTCCATCGGTACGCAGGCGCTCGCCCAGTCGTCCGCGTTCGGCTCAACCGGACCGCCTCGCCGCTTGGCGCGTTCGGCGTTGAGCCGTTGGCAAAGATCTTCGCCCACGGCAGCGTCCAAATCAGCTGGTGAGGCGAAAAACTGTATCGGCTGCAAGCTCTCGCCGCTCTCCCGGTCCCAAATCGATCCACTGCGCCCATAGTTCCCGTGCGCGCCGCCAGTGTAGGTGGAAACATTACTCGACAGGCTAAGGAAACGCGGCGTGTCGGCCACCACCTGCCATTCGAGCGAGAGGTAGTTGTTGCGGCACGACACGAAATCGCCCGGACAATCATCCTGCGCGCTGGCCCATTCCTTTTTCTGGGTGGCGAGTTGGCGCTGATAGTCGGCTTCGAATTCCGCTTCGAGGGCTGGGAGAGCTGACACCTGACGCGGCCATTTGTAGCTGAATTCGCGCATCCCGGTGCGCTCGTCACCTTCGGTTTCGGAGAATTCGAACGGCTCTGCATTCGCCGCCACTCGTCTTTCGAGCGTCTCTTGCGCCGTCTCCGCGCCATCGCCTGTTTGAGCGGTCTCCTCTACGCCGATGGTTTGGCTCATATCCGCAGGCGATGAGCACGCGGCCAAAGCCACAGCGCCACACAGAGCAAGGCGTGTTCGCATATCAATCCCCTCCCCATTCAGCGCAATTCGCACGTGACAATGCTACTCGCTTGATTATGCACGCGCCATGACTGAATTCGCTGATCTTATCATCGCCGACCGGGGCCAAGAAGCCACCGATATCCGTCTCGTCACCAAAGCGGGCCTTGAAAACACGCTCAAATCGCTGAGTGCGGGCCAACGCGCCAGCTTGGCCGCGCAGCGTTTTGAAGGTGGGCCCAACCAGGTTGGCATTGTGCCCGATGGCGACGGCGTCTTTGTATTGGGCGGGGTGGCCGACCCCGCCGCGCTCAAGAGCTATTGTCTGGCCGCTTTGGCCGAGAAGCTGCCCGCCGGGACGTATAGGCTGACTGATGCCGAGCCGGGCGCTGCCATGTTTGGCTGGCTGACCGCGCATTACCGCTTCACCCGCTACAAGGACGACGAGAACGCGCCTGGTCCGCGCGTGTTGCTCACCAACCAAGTTGGACGCATTGAGACCACGCTGGCTGAGGCTTTGGCCGAGATGAAGGTTCGCGATCTGGTCAACACTCCGGCTGAGGACATGGGGCCAGCCGCGCTCGAAGCCGAAGTGACCGCTCTTGCCAAAACACATGGCGCTGAGATCAAGGTGACGCGCGGGGACGAGCTCGAAACCGGCTATCCGATGGTGCACGCCGTGGGGCGCGCCGCCGCGCGCCACCACGCGCCGCGCATCATGCACCTGCAATGGGGCGATGAGAGCAAACCGGTGGTCGCCGTGATCGGCAAAGGGGTGTGCTTCGATTCCGGTGGCCTCGATATCAAGCCGGCGGCGGGCATGCGGCTGATGAAGAAAGACATGGGCGGCGCGGCGCACGCGGTTGCGCTGGCGGGCCTGATCATGGGCGCGAACCTGCCAGTGCGGCTGCACCTTCTGATCCCGGCGGTGGAAAACGCGATCGCCGGTTCGTCCTTCCGCCCGGGCGATGTGCTCCAAACGCGCAAAGGGCTGACCGTTGAGATCCACAACACTGACGCCGAAGGCCGGCTGATCCTGGGCGATGCGCTCACCCGCGCGACCGAGGAAGAGCCAGAGCTCGTAATCGATTTCGCCACGCTGACGGGGGCGGCGCGCATCGCCCTTGGCCCGGACTACGCCGCGATGATGGCGCGCCGCGACGACACCGCGAACGCGCTGATCGAAGCAGGCCAAGCAAACGACGATGAACCCTGGCGCTTGCCTTTGCCCGAAGCGTATCGCGAATATCTCGCCTCCGACATTGCAGACATGGTGAACGCCCAGTCGAACCCCTACGCCGGCGCCAGCGTGGCGGGACTGTTCCTTGATCGGTTTGTAGGTGAGGGTATCGACTGGGTGCACTTCGACACTTTCGCCTGGCAGCCCTTTCCCAAGCCGGGTCGCGCCAAAGGCGGCACCTCGTGCGGTCTGCGGGCGACGTGGCATATGCTTAAAGGACGTTATGCAGCTGGGTAACGTTTCCCACCCTATGCTTGCCGCATGGACTTGACCCCGCTAAGCGCGGCTCAAGGGCGAACGAAGGAAGCAACCAGCATGAGCAGCGCGTCCAGCGATGCATCTGGATATACGGTACCTGAAGGCGATATCGGGCTGAAAGGCCCGGTGGCAAAGCCCGCGCCCGGCACCCTTCCCCTGCGCGGTGATCTGGCGCATATCGCGCTCGCGGGCACGCATCTGGCCGCGCATTATGTGATCCCACAGGTTCGGACGATCGGCTCGAACGGCGTGGATGTGATGGAAAACACGCGCGATGACAGCCCAGTGATCACCCACTTCGAACCGGACACGAATGTCGAAGTGCTAGACGTCGCGGGCGAATGGATCTGGGGATGCCTCGGCCCTGAAGGACCAAGCGGTTATATGAAGGCGAGCGACATAGCGTAATTGCGGATACATCCCCGTTCGTGTCGAGCGAAGTCGAGACACCACAGGCGGTGTCTCGCCTTAGCACGACACGAACGGAATTCGAGCGTATAGGCTCGCCCCCAGACACCACGCGTGTTCATCGTGGGTGCGGCCCGGACAACCCGCCATGAGATCCACACACGTCTGGCGT
>JBCCAH010000004.1:0-279387 GCA_039814925.1 Pseudomonadota bacterium | reverse complement strand
GACTTACGTCGTCACCGATGACTGCATCAAATGCAAATACACCGATTGCGTCGAAGTGTGCCCGGTCGACTGTTTTTACGAGGGCGAGAACATGCTGGTGATCAATCCCAGCGAATGCATCGATTGCGGCGTGTGCGAACCCGAATGCCCCGCCGAAGCGATCCTGCCTGACACCGAAGATGGCCTGGAAAAATGGCTGGAGCTCAACACCAAATTCTCAGCCGAATGGCCCAACATCACCAGCCAGAAAGACCCGCCCGCCGATGCGGACGAATATAAGGGCCAGAAGGGCAAATTCGAGAAGTTCTTCACCGAAGCGCCCGGAGAAGGTGATTAATCGAAGGCGTCTAGGGTCTGAGACCCGCACGGATTGAGACCCTAAGACCCGCTTTCAGTGGCGGTCGCCGCGTCGATCAGCACCTGCAAATTCTGCGTAAGCTGCACCGCCTGATCGCGCAGAGCGGGATCGGGATGCACTTGCTGCGAAATCGTCAACCACTCCACCGCCTTGGCCAATTCGGTCGCGATCACGAGCGTTTGCCCGTCCTGTTTGCCGTATCCAGTGCGAATATGGCTTAGCGCGACCTGATGCGCGGCGTCAGGGCGGCCCCATTCATAGGCCTTGGCGTACCATTCGCGCGCTTGCGGCTCGTTTACCTCAACCCCGTCGCCCTTTTGATAGATCTGCGCGAGCGCAAAGGCCGCGTTGCGCTGGCGTTGGGTGACGGCCTGTTCAAACATAAAGCGCGCGGTTTGCGGGTTGCGCTCTCCGCCCACGCCCGAAAGCAGGTAGCCACCGTAATCGGTCTGCGCGTTGGCGTCCCCGCCGACCGCTGCGATCCGGCACAGACGCAGCCCTTCGGCGACATCGCTCGGCCCGCCCTCACCCCGGATCAACATATTGCCATAGGCGCAGATCGACTGACGAAAGCCAGCGGCGGCCGCGCGGCGATAGAGCGCCCGCGCCTTCGCCAGATCCCTGGGCACGCCCGCGCCAAATTGATGGCAATTGGCCATATTGTGCAGCGCGTCCGCGCGCCCGCTTCTGATCCGGGCGAAATAGGAACACGCCACCTTCGGATTGCGCGCCTGGCCGAACAAGCCGCCCATATTGATCTCACCGATCAACGCCATTGCGCTTTCATCGCCGGCATCGGCCAATGGCTTAAGCTCGCCCAGCGCTCGCAGATCGTTCTGCCTAACCACCCGATCCAGCACAGCGGCCACATCGCGCGAGGTTTGCGGCGCATAGGGCTCATCTGGAATGACCAGCGGCGATCCAATCGCCTGGGCGAGCAACAAGGCTAGAATGATCGGTCCTTTCCCACGCAGCCAAACGACTGTGACACTTTTGCAAAGCCCTACGCCGCACTGCAACACAAGCGACTCGCAATTTTGTTGCGAATGTGTTATATAATCAACTAGCCGCGCTGAGGTGATCAGCGCCGGGGACGAATATTAGAAAGGTCACTCACCAAAAGCGACATCGGGAACCGGGCTTTTAGCCGACGAATTCGCCTCGATATAGTGTCGATGTGATTGTGTCGGATACGGCCCTTTTTAGGCGCCAACGCGTAACTGCGATTGGGAAGCCAACTATACCCCTTCGCCCTATGTGAGTGAAACAAGGAAGGAATTCGAATGGCTTCGAGCGCAGATGCTTTCACCGTAGGCGATTACGTTGTGTACCCCAAGCACGGGGTTGGCCGGGTTACTGAGATCCAAAGCGAAGAAATCGCCGGCATGCAACTCGAACTTTATGTTCTGCGGTTCGAGAAAGAGCGCATGACCCTGCGGGTTCCGCTCAACAAGGTCGAATCGATTGGCATGCGCAAGCTGTCTTCGGACAAGACGCTCAAAGAAGCCATGGAAACGCTCAAGGGCAAGCCCAAGGTCAAGCGCACCATGTGGTCGCGCCGCGCGCAGGAATACGAAGCCAAGATCAACTCGGGCGAAATCGTTCTGATCGCCGAAGTGACGCGCGATCTGTTTCGCCCCGACGATCAGCCTGAACAGAGCTATTCCGAGCGTCAGATCTTCGAAGCCGCCTCCAGCCGCCTCGCGCGCGAACTGGGCGCGATGGAAGAAACCGACGAAGCAACCGCGCTGGAAAAGATCCTCGAAGTCCTGCGCGAGCACGCGCCGCAATATTACGAGAACACCGAAGAAGGCTGAGCCCTCCGAGCTAAAACCCCAAAGGCTGAGCCTTTCGGGTTTCGAAACATCAAAGGGCTGCCCCACCGGGCAGCCCTTTTTGCATGCGCGCGCCTGATACCGGCGGACTTGTCATAGCCTGCTTGGTGTCTTATGTCGGCAACACGCCTTTGCGGGGACGACAAAACGAACAGGGATTTTTGACACAATGACGATTTTCGCAACACAGAATAGGCCGATTTTTCACACCGCCAAGTCTTTCGCCGCTGGCGCCGCTCTGGTGGCTGGCAGCCTCGGGCTGGCCGGTTGCTTCAACATCAATGTTGGCGGGTTTGATGGCGAGACGCTCGACGAACTCGATAAGAGCGGCAGCGCTCCGACCGAAATCGCTCTTGCGGGACCGGACGATCTGGTCATCAAAACCGGTAAGAAACTCAAAATCAAAGTTTCCGGCGACGAAGAGGCGATCGAAGCGCTGCGCTTCAAACGCGACGGGGATACGCTCACCGTGGGCCGTGATGGCGACGCCAGCTGGAACGCTGGCAGCGCGACCGTGACCATTACCATGCCCGCGCCGACCGATATCTCGATGTTCGGAAGCGGATCGATCACGGCGGCTGAGCTTGCGAGCGACGCCGATATCTCGATGGCCGGGTCGGGCAGCATCAGCGTGACCGAAGTCGCGGCGGACAAGCTCGAGATTTCTTCGGCCGGATCGGGATCGATCAAAGCGGCGGGCACCGCGAGCAAGCTTGAAGTCAGCATCATGGGTTCGGGCAGCGCCGGACTGAAAAAGCTTAAGGCCGATGAAGTCGATGTGACGATCGCCGGATCAGGCGGCGTGCGCGTCGCCTCAGACGGAAAGGTTGAAGCCTCGATCGCCGGATCGGGCAGCGTGGTGGTCACAGGTGACGCGGAATGCAAATCATCTGTCGCTGGGTCTGGCACGCTCACCTGTAAACCAGCCAAATAGGTCACCAACCGGTCGTAGGGTTAGAACCTGGATATACCGCGCTTGAGGTGCAGGAATGACGAACATATCGGGCGAAAACGCGCGCCAGGATGGCTTTCTGCCATTCCAAGCGAGTTTTCGTTCGAGATGGAGGTCATTCCGGCATCCCGAAAGGATTTGACCAAAAGGGCCGATTGCTACGTCGCGAAGGCTTGAAAGACCGCCGGCATTCCTGCGCCTTCGCTTCTTGCACTCGGCCCTTTTGCTTCAAACCTCTAGCGCGGGATATCCAGGTTCTAACCCTGCACCGCGCCCGATTGCGACACAGTTTAGCTTGCGGTTTGAAGGCTTTGGGGCGATCATGACGTCATGTCTATGGTCGCCCCCACCGCTCATCGCCAAAACGCCTCGCGTTCGCGCGCCGTTACCGCCGCATTATTGGTCGGCGTCGCCAGCCTGGCGTTGTCGGGCTGCATAGCCCGCACCGCTGGCAAGATAATCGCCGCCCCGGTTAATCTCGGCAGCGCGGCGGTCGACAAGGCGACCACAAGCCAGTCCGAAGCGGATCGCAACCGCGGGCGCGAAATCCGCAAGCGCGAAGAAAAGGTCGGCAAGCTCGAGCGCGAATACCGCAAAGAACGCGAAAAATGCGACGATGGCAATCGCAGCGCCTGCGCCCGTGCGGCGGAAATCAACGAAGAGATCCAGGAATTGCTGCCCGGTATCCCCGCTGATCCCGACCGGCGCTAAGACGCGGCCGGTTTAGGTTTCACTTGCTATTCAGACGGCGTGGGGCAGATAGAGCCCATGCGCTTTTTGTTTCTGATTCCGATAGCGGCCGCCTTATGCGCGGCTCCGGCTACCGCCGCCTCGCTTGAAGGCGACAAAGCGACCGAGCGCGAAATTCGCAGCCTCCAGAAACAGGTCTCCAAACTTGAAAAGCGTTATGACAAGCTGATCAAACGCTGCACCGGCGACGAACGCAATCGCCCCGACGCGCGCGCCTGCGACACAGCGCGAGTGACCTATCAGGACGTGCAGCAATTGAAGAAACAGATCGCCGCGCTCGGAGTGAACGAGGGCTAAACCTTATTCAGGCGGCGTTGCGGCTCGTTTCAATCGATCGTTGATCGCGCGGCCCACTCCTTCCATCGGCACCGGCGCGACCGCGATGCGGGGCTTTTCCGAAGCGGCCCCTTGGTGCAGGCAATCATAAAGCCGCGCCGCCGCCTCCTTGAGATCACCCCCCGGTGACAGCGAGCAATCGCCGGTTAGAGCTCCAAAGCCAATGAAGAACTCGTCTTGCTGGGCTTGCATGGCGTCAAGACGCACCGGTTTGCCCGGAGCGTAGTGCCTGGCGAGCTGGCCGGGGGCCCGCACGGCGGGGTTTTCCTGAGTGCCGCTTTGACTGGGAGTGGTGGCCGCCAACGCGCTGCGCTCGATTGGGCCGGGTCGAAGCTCCTCCCAAGAACCATCAGGGTTCAGCGCGAAAATGCTGGATTCCAGCCCCGCCGTCGTCGGCCCTGCGTCAAGCACCATATCGATCCGCCCGTCCAGCGTCGCCAGCGCATGCGCAGGCGTGGTTGGACTGATAAAACCCGACGCGTTGGCCGAAGGCGCGGCGATGGGGAAGTCCACCTGCGCCAGCAGCTCGTGCATCACCGGATGGGCGGGCGCGCGCACCGCGAGCGTCGGCAGACCTGCCGTCACGGCGTCCGTCAACGTTGCGCCCTCCAATCGCGGCAAAACCATGGTGAGCGGTCCGGGCCAGTGCTTATCTGCGGCGATTGCAGCCGCGTCGCTCCATTCGACAAGCCCGCGCGCCTGCTCCGCGCCCTTCACATGCACGATCAGCGGGTTGAAGCTGGGCCGACCCTTCGCCTCGTAAATCCGCGCGACCGCCGCGTCGCTGTCGGCGCGCGCGGCGAGGCCGTAGACCGTCTCAGTCGGGACCGCGACTAGCCCCCCTTTGGACAGCACCTCGGCCGCGCGCGCGATTCCCGCCGCGTCCGCCAGCACCACTTCCGTAACGTTCTTGCCGCTCATGCTCTGTCCGCTATAGATTGCAGCAACCGGAGCCAAGGGCGCAGCGTATCTGCGCTGCCTCCTTTTCAAGACATTCAAGGGATCTACCCCCATGCACGCCTACACGCCCCCCACCCAGGACCAGCTTCTCGCCATCCGCGTCAACGCCGGGATCGAAGAGATCGCCAAGGCTGAAAAGTTCGCGCACGCCGAACCCGATCTGGTCGAAGCCATCGTCGAAGGCGTGGGCCAATTCGCCGCCGGAGAATTCGCGCCGCTCAACCGCGTGGGCGATCTGGAAGGCGCGAAGCTCGAAAACGGCGTGGTGCGCCTGCCCGATGGGTTCAAGGAAGCGTATGACGCCTATGTTGAACAGGGCTGGAACTCGATTGCGAGCTCGATCGATCACGGCGGTCAGGGCCTGCCCTTCACGCTTTCGTGCAACGTGCTCGAAAATCTCGGCGCGGCGAACATGGCGTTCAATCTGCTGCCGATGCTTTCGGTCGGCGCGATTGAGGCGCTGGAGCATCACGGGAGCGAGGATCAAAAGGCGAAGTATCTGCCCGATCTTGTCAGCGGCAAATGGTCGGGCACGATGAACCTGACCGAACCCGCCGCCGGGTCGGACGTGGGCGCGCTCCGTTCAACCGCCGAACCCATCGAAAGCGGCGAACACGCGGGCAAGTACAAGATCAAGGGCCAGAAGATCTACATCACCTGGGGCGATCACGAGCTGGCCGAGAATATCATCCACCTGGTGCTGGCCCGCCTGCCCGGCGCGCCGGAAGGGTCGCGCGGGATCTCACTGTTTGTCGTGCCCAAGTATCACGTGAACGACGACGGCTCGCTGGGGATGCGCAACGATCTGCGCCCGGTCAGTCTTGAGCATAAGCTCGGCATCAACGCCTCGCCCACTTGCGTCATGTCCTATGGCGACAACGACGATTGCATCGGCGAACTGGTCGGCGCGGAGAATCGCGGGCTGATGGCGATGTTCACAATGATGAACAACGCGCGCATCAATGTCGGCAACCAGGGCGTGCAAATCGGCGAGCGCGCGACGCAGCAGGCGATGATGTACGCGATGGACCGCGTGCAATCGGCCCGCGCGGGATCGCCGGACAAAAGCCCGGTCGCGATTATCGAGCACCCCGATGTGCGCAGAATGATCCTGCGGATGAAATCTCTGACTGAAGCGTCGCGAGCTTTGCTTTACTACTGCGCCGGACAGGTCGACCTCGGCACCGTGGGCCATACGGACGCCGCCAACCGCGCGGAAATCCTTGTCCCGCTGCTCAAAGCGTGGGGCACCGATATCGGCGTGGAGATCTCCGGGATCGGCATTCAGATCCACGGCGGCATGGGCTTTGTCGAGGAAACCGGCGCGGCGCAGCATTGGCGCGATTCGCGCATCGCTCCGATTTACGAAGGCACCAACGGCATTCAGGCCGCCGACCTCGTGACCCGTAAGCTGGGCCTCGAAGGCGGCGAAGCGATGATTGCGCTGTTCGAAGATATCGTGCGGGATTCCGCCGACGAACCCACCCTCGCCGCGCTCGCCACCGAATGCGTGCATATCGCGCGCTGGATGCGCGACGAGGCGAGCCTCGACGATCGCCTCGCGGGCAGCGTGCCGTTCTGCACCATGGCGGCGGTCGCGGTCGCGGGCTGGCAGATGATGCGTCAGGGGCAGGCGGTCGCCAATGGCGCCGCGCCGTCACTCGCCGACACCAAACCGGTGACCGTGCGCTTCTTCCTCGACCGGATTGTACCCGAAGCGATGGGCCAGAAAGCCGGCGCCGTCGGGGGTGCCGACCTGCTGTACTCGCTCCCCGCTGAAAAGCTGGCGGGATAATCAGGGCGTGACCAAGCGGAGGGAGGCCTTGGAGCGGATTGCTGACGCTCTTGAGCGTCTCGCTCCGCCGGTTGCGCCTCCGCAAGATTGGCTCAGCGCCCCGGCCTATATCTGGGACGGGGAGAAGGCGCGTGCCGTCATGGCCCTCGACGCGCTGCCGCTCGACACTTTGCGTGGTGTCGATGAGCAAAAGGCGGCCTTCACCGCCAACGTCACCCGCCTCGCCCAAGGTTCGGCAGCGCATGACACGCTGCTGTGGGGCGCGCGGGGGATGGGCAAGTCCGCGCTGGTGCGCGCGGCGGTGGCCGATGCGCAGACGCGAGACCCCGCAAGCCTCGCTTTGGTGCAAGTTTCTGGGTCGGCGCTCAACTCGGTGCCCGAATTGCTCTCCCAACTCGCGCAGGTGAACCGCAGCTTCCTGATCTTCGTCGACGATCTTGGATTTGGCCACGATCAGAAATCCGAAATGCTCCACATCCGCAGCCTGCTTGACGGTGGTGTCACACCCCGTCCTCCCGCCGTGCGGGTCGTCGTCACATCCAACCGCCGCGCCATCGTTCAGCGCGACGCGAATGAGAGCGAGGCGCTGCACGAACGCGACGCGCGCGATGACGCCTTGGCGTTGGCGGACAGGTTTGGGCTGACGCTGGGATTCCACCCCTGCGACCGCGCGACCTATCTGGAGATCTTGCGCGCCTACACCGATCCGGTCGGCCTGACCTTTGACGAGGAAGAGGCGCTCGCCTTCGCGATCGCGCGCGGCAACCGTTCTGGCCGCACCGCCTATCAGTTCGCCGCGGAATTGGCGGGCCGCGCCGGACTATCCGCTCACTAAACGAACCCTAAGGGTTCTCAGTTGATCTGTTGGCCGGCTTGCTCGCGCAGGTAATCCTCCTCAAACGCCGCGCGCGGGTCGCGCAGTTCGCGGCGCGGTGGAATTTTCTTGGTCGCGATGCGTTCGATGCCCGCTCCCGGCTCCGCGCCCTCGGCGTGGGTGCGCCAGATTATGCCGGCGGTGTCGTCCGAAACCAGCAGCGAACCGTCCGAGGCCCACTCCACCCAGGTCGGTCGACCGCGCGTGGTGCCATCGCCCGTTAAAAAGCCATCGAGCACCGGCACTGGCTTGCCCACCGGCGAACCGCGCTCGTCAAAAGCGACATAGACCACGTCGTAGCCTGAGGCGGGCTTGCGATTCCACGAACCGTGGCGCGCGACGAACGCGCCGCTCGCCATATTCTCGCCCATCAAGTGCCCTTCGGCGGTGAAGACCAGACCCAAGGCGGCGACGTGCGGGCCCATCGCATAAACGGGGCGGCGCGTGTATTCGAGCAGGAAGCGCGGGCGCGGCGATTCGACGCGGCGGTCGAAATTGTCGCGGTAGTAAACCCAGGGCCAACCGTATTGCACGCCCACCGGCACGTTGGTGAGGTAATCGGGCACAAGGTCTGATCCCAGCATGTCGCGTTCGTTCACGGTCGTCCAAAGTTCGCCGGACCACGGACTGAAATCCAGGCCGTTGGGGTTGCGCATTCCGGCGCCAAAGGGCCGCGCGCTGCCGCTTTCGATCGTGTATTCCCAGATCATGGCGCGCCCTTCTTCGACGTCCATGCCCTTTTCACCGATATTGCTGACCGAACCGACCGCGATGAACAGCCGTTTGCCATCGGGGTGCAGCTCCATATTGCGCATCCAGTGACCCCCGCCCGGCGGAAGGTCCATCAGCTTGGTCGCTTTGGAAGACAGCGCGTCCGCGCCCAGCTCGTAGTCAAAGGCCAACACCGCGTCGTGGTTGGCGACGTAGAGTTTGCCCTCGCCCCAGCTCATTCCTGAAGGCGAATTGAGGCCGTCATCGGCGTCGAGGATGGTCTGTTTCACTTCGGCCACGCCATCGCCATCGGCGTCGCGCAACAGGACAATCTCGTTCGCCGACGCGCCCGTCGCTCCGGCCTCGCCCAGAAGATATTCGGCCACCGCATCGGTGATCGCATCCATGATGCCGCCTTCGTCGTTTTCGACCTTGGCCGGGGAGCGGGTGAGCGTCACCAACACATCGCCATTGGGCAGCGCGTAAAGCACGCGCGGGTGATCGAGCCCCTCGGCAAAGCGATTGACGGTCAAGCCCTCGCCCGTCTCAGGCGCTTCGCCATCGGCCCAGCCGACCGGTTTGGCGATATTGACCGTCGGAATGCTCTCCGCGTTGGGTTCTTCCAGCGTCGGATCGGCCCCGGCGACCGCTTCGACCGAGAGATCGGCGGTGTCCCCCCGGCTCAAAAAGAAAAGAAGGCCGCCTCCCACCAAAAGAAAGACAGCGAGAGCGATTGCGAGTTTGCGAAGAATTCCCATAACAAGCTCGATAGTAGAGCTCCGCGCGCCAACGCAACGAGAAACGCCCTTAGAGAGTAACACAGATTGTTCGATTTCAAGCCCGATGCGGGCGCCGAAAAGGCGGAACTGTACCGCCAACTGCGCGAGGCGGCGGACGCCCTGACGTCGGATGAGCCGGACGCGGTGGCGAATATGGCCAACGTCGCCTCGCTTTTGTGGGAGTTTCTGGGCGATCTCAACTGGGCGGGCTTTTACCGCGTGGGGCCTGCGAAAAAAGGCGATGCCAAGGAGCTGGTGCTGGGGCCGTTTGTCGGTCGCCCCGCCTGTATCCGCATCCCCTTTGGCGCGGGCGTGTGCGGCGCGGCGGCGGCGGATGGCGCTACGCAATTGGTCGAAGATGTCCACGCCTTCCCGGGCCACATCGCCTGCGACACGGCGAGCCAATCGGAACTGGTCGTGCCGGTGATGCGCGGAGGCGAAGTGGTGGCGGTGATCGATCTCGATTCGCCCAACACGGCGCGCTTTGACGAAGAAGATGCGCGCGGGATTGAGGCTTTGGCCGCGCTGTTAAGCGACCGGGTCTGAGCTTTAAGCGCCGCACCTGCTTCCGCCCCGAAACGAGACAGCGGCGAAACGAAGGCTGCCCCCGGCTTGGCCGCTGACAAAGGGCAATGGTAAATCAAAGGCTAACAATAGTCTTGCCCGACGGCGCGAGTCGCGCCGTTTGCCATTTGGGGGAACCTGCACATGCCGTCCATTCGCCTCTCGCTCCGCGCCGCCACCGGATTTGCCGCGCTGGCGCTCGCTCTGCCCGCTGCGGCGCAGACAGTGGATCTGCCGCCGCTGCCGGAACTGCCACCGATGGGCGACAGCGCGATCAAGGCGACCACACCTTCGCAGGGTGCTGCGCTCAAAACGCCGATGACGCGCGCTGAGGTCAAGGCTTTGCCCGCCGAATATCGCAGCCTGCCGGTCAATGAAGATGTGTCGACCACCACGGTGGACGCCAACGGGGTCGAAACGATCACTCGCACGCGCCGCATTGTCAGCGCCGCTCCGGTCGAGGCGACGACGTACCAGGCCGCGCCCGCCTATCAGGCCGCGCCGGTGCAGTATCAGACCGCCGCCTATCCAGTAGCGGCCTATCCGCAGGCTGTCGCCGCGCCGATGGTGCTTGATCGCGAAAGCTGGATTGCCGAATGCGAACGCCGCACGCGCGGCCGCGACAAGAACGACACCGGATCGATCATCGGCGGCCTGCTTGGCGCGATTGGCGGCGGGGTCCTGGGCAACCGCTTGTGGGATAGCGAGCGCCTCGCCGGTACGCTGATCGGCGGGGGTGTTGGCGGATTGGCCGGCGCGCTGATCGGGAGCCTGTTCAACGGCGACAAAGAGGACGACCTCTACGACTGCGAGAGCGCGCTCAGCACCTATCTCGATAATTACGGCCAGTATGGGGGCCAATACGCCGCTCCGCGTGTTGCCTCGCGCGTGATCGCCGCGCCCGCGCCGGTCGCCTATCCGAGCTATCGCGCTTACGGATACGCACCCGCGCCCGCCTATTACCCACAGCAACAGACGATGGTGATGGTGCCGGTTACCACCTACCAGCAACAGCGTGTGGTGGTGCGTGAGACCGTGCGCGAGGAAACCTATGAGGTTCCGGGCGCCGCGCGGACCATTCCGCCTGCTCCGCCCGCGCCGGTTCGCACCGCGCCTCCGGCTCCACGTCCCTCGCCCAAACTGATCAAAACCGCGCCCAGCCCCAAGATGATCAAGAACTGAGCCTCTGAGAGGCGCCTCCTTATGGGTTTCGCCTCTTAGAGATGTCAGTCTGATGATTCCGGCGGTTTCAACGCCGCCACCTTGCGCGCGATCGCTGGTTTCTCCGGGTTTGACGGCTCGGATGGGCCGGGCGGACCGTAAGGCTTTGGCCCATCGCGTGGATTGTTGGCTGGCTCGGTCACCGGGCCCGCCACCGGGACCGCTTCGAAGGGCGGCTCTTCAGCGGCCTGTCCGCGCAGTTTGACCGGGCCCAGCCGCACCAGATCGCTGCCACGCTTGACCTTGATGATGTCGGCCCCCTTGGGACCCGGCAGATTACGGCTGACGTTTAGCGTCTTAGCCGCGTCCTTACCCACTTTCAGCCGATAGCGACCATACGGCACGCGTTCGAACAGGAAGAAGCCATCAAATTCGCTGACCGTGCTGCCCAGAACTTCGCCATTGGGGCGGACCAGTTCGAGCTTCACGCCGGGTTGCTCCAGGCCTGACGGGTTGAGCAGCAGGCCGTCGACCTCACCAGAGGGCGAAATCGGCAGCTCCACCTGCGCGATCACACCCGGACGCGGAGTGACGACGACACCCTTGATCGCGGGGGCGAGGAACGGATCGCCCAGCGTCGTCTCATCCACGCCGACCAGGACCGGGCGGAACGGGTTGAGATCATCGACAATCACGCGGCCGTTCTCGCCGGTCACCGCGTCGGTGCTGCGAAGGCCCGCTTCGACCATCACGTCTTTGAGCAATTCTTCGCCCGGATCGCGCCGACCGTTGCCATCTTCGTCGCGGAAGACGGTCACCGCCGCCTGCCCGCTGCGCGCAAGCTTGGTCTGCGTCACCCGCACGCCGCCGCGCACAGGGTCCGGCCCAAGGCTGAAGGCGACCTGCAGGTTCGCCCCAACCCCGCCGCGTGACGTCACAAACGCGTTGCCGCGCAACGAAAGCTGATCAAACCGCCGAGTATATCCCCCGGTCAGGCGGAATTCGTCGGTATTCGCCGCGTATTCGACCCGGCCCTGCAATTCGGAACGCTCATCAAGGTCATAGTCCAGCCGCACATCGGCCGTCTCCAGCCCCGCATCGGGACCGTTGGTCAGGAACGTCGCGTTACCGCGCAAGCGCAGGTCGCGCGTGCGCGTGTTGGCGAGCAATCGGATGCGCGTGTCGCTGCGACCGGGCGAGCCGCCACCGCCGCCGGGATCGGGAGTGCTCTCCCCGCGGTGATCAAGCTGCGCCGACAGCGCCAAACGTCCCATCTGGACTGACGTCGTCAGTAAGAATTGGTTAACCTTTGACCCATCGCGCAGCTTCTGCCGGTTTACCGCGCCCTGGATTGGCAAAACCGCTCGTCCCATTCGCAAACTGGTCGCAAAATTGAAGCCGACACGGTGGTCAATCTCACCATTGGCGAACTCGCTCTGGAAATTGCCGAAGGAAACTAGCGCATCCGCGCCAAAATTGAAGTTTCCAATCTGCCCCAACGCGTTGAGCTCGGTCACCGCGCCCGCGCCAAACTCGTGCGCGCCCGCAAGCTCGAGCTGCAGGCTGCCAAAGGTGCGCGCAAGCGCCGCTTCCGCGTAGGAGCGACGCTCACCGGCAAAGAACAGGGACGAGGCGCCAATCATGGCGCTCGTCCTTTTATCAAGGCCGCGCTCTACCCCGACCCCCCATCGCCATTTCTGCGGGTTGGTCACCAGCTCGTCATCCAGCTCGATAATGTCGCGGTCGTTCTGGACAATCCCCGCCCAGTAATAGGTCTGGCCAGGCTCAATCTGGTTGAAGCCCACCGGAATAGTCGTCTTTTCGCGCCGGATCTGACCCTGCGGGCCGTAAAGCACCACTTCGAGCTCGTTTCGGCCAAAGAACAGGTCGATCTCAAGGAATTCGTAGCGCCCATCGCCGCGATCGCTCTGGAACGCGATCAGCTGGCCGTTGCGATATAGCTCCGCGTCCCAGCCGGTCGGCAAGACGCCGCGCAAACTGGTCGCTGAGAAGCGCTGCGCGCGGTCAAGAGGACGGTTGCTGACAAAGGCACCCCGTCCGACCGCCGTCTGCGCGGTCAAACGCCCAGCCAGCGTCTCCACATCCCCCGCGGCCACCTGTGTCGCCTTGAGCGGGCCGAGCAAATTGCCCTCCGGATCGTTGCGATAAGCGCGCAAACGCAAGGATTGCGGCGCCAATCGGTCATCCGTCGCGAAACGCGCGGTGTAACTGGTGCCCAAAGCCTCACCCGAGGCGAACATTTCGACCCTCGCGTTGGTCTGATCGGCCCCCAGGCCGCCTCGGCGCGCGCCCAATCGCGCGACCACGTCCACCGAAGGGGTGCGCCAGGGCTTATACTCCATGTCAGCGCTGGGATATTTGGACAGATCGAAGCTCACCGGCTTCTTCTTCTGAAGTCGCGCCGCGCGACTTTTACGCTCGATCGCCTGCATGAACGGCAAATCGGCGTCAGATTCGAGGATCACGAGCGAATTGTAGAGGTCCGGCCGGAAGGTGATCCCGAACCAGCGCGACAACGCCTTGGTGTCGACACACCACCCTTCTGGCGTGTCATAAATGTCGTTTGCAATCGGCGCGCGACCCCGACCAGCGCGATTGTTCACGCTTTGTACCGTATCGGAGTCGCGATCGATGGTGAAATTCTGATCTTCCGCAAACAACCAGCCAGTTGCGCGGCGCGACTTCTTGTCGATCCGGATCGGCAGGTCGAGTGATTGAATGACGTCAGCCAGATCGAGGCACACACCGCGATCGGTCTGATAGCCACGCACGTCAAAGTTCAGCTTGTACTGCTTGATCCGCAGCTGGAGGAACAGGAAGTCGTCATCATTGGCTTCCCACCCGGCCTTCGAGGCGTTGTTTTCGCCCAAAGTTGACGTCAAACCGCCAGTTTGGGCGTTCACCGGCGCCGGCGCGCCCATCGCCAACGCGGCTAGCGCCGCTGCGGAACCCGCAACGGCACTTTTGAGGCGATGACGATAGAAGTTCATGGGAATATCAAGGCCGCGCTAGATTCGCTAAGCCTCGCACCGATCGAAAGCTCTGCTGAGCCTTACCCGACCGCCGCATCGACGGAGGCGATCAGGCCCCCGCCCGCTTCGGGCATTTCGCGATATTCGAAGCGCAACTGGCCGTTCATATTGGCGGCTTGTTCGGGCGTGAGCGGAATGCGCACTTCGCGGCTGCCCAGTTCAGGGTAGATCGCCAGGCCCCGGCTTATGACGAGCGGATCCTTCACGCCCGATTTGGTCACGCGCAGCTCGCCATAGGTCGATGAATCGCCCGCGCGGCTGAGCGTCACCGCCAGTTGCGGGCCGTCTTGGGTCTGGACCACGCGCGGTTGGTTGATGGCCACCTGCGCTTCAACCCGGCCGTGGCGCACGATGATCGGGATCGTCACGCCGTAGATCGGGATCAGCTGAATCGCGACGCCGCTGCCTTCCGCCGGGGCGGCGTCGGTCACTTCGCGAGGCTTCGGAATCGCCTTGAACGACATGTGCACGCGGTATTCGCCATCGGGCAGATCCGCGCTGGGGCGAGCGGCCAGGCGCACCGCCTGCGGTTGGCCCGGCGGCAGGACGATACGGCGCGGCGCGTAGCGGATCATGCCCAGCGCGGCTTCTTCAGTGTCGTTCGCGTTCGATTTTTCAACCGGAACCAGGCGACCATTTTCCGCCATACGGCGCAATTCAAGGCCGATGCGATAGGTCGCCTCTTCGGATCCGATATTGCTAAGGATCACCTCGGTCCCGCGGCTTCCATCGAGCACAACGCGCGTCGGCGCAACCAGCAGATCGCCTTGCGCGGCGGCCGGTGCCGTGAGCGAAAGCGTTGAAAAGGCGGTGAGAAACGCCGCGCTTCGGATGGTCCGGCGAAGAATTGCGAAGGTCATGGTTAAGTGGGCCCCTAAGAAATGGCCGCGCCCCCTGGCGTCGGCGCACGTGGTTCTACGGAGCTTGGTAAGCAAACAGCGTTAAGAACGATTAAACATCGGTGAGAATGGGCGCGCGGCTGACCATCGCAGACGCAGTAAAGCCGCGCCCTCGGGGGAGGGACGCGGCTTCACATTTGGGGCCGCCCTGCCCATTCGGGTCTAGGGCGGACTTCCCAAGATGGCTTACGAATAGTCGACCGAAACGTCGAACGAACCTTCGTAGACACCCGCGTTCTGGGTGGCGCCGATGCTCAGCGTGCCGCCAACCGTGAAGGTGGCCGAACCGCTCGACAGGGTGACTTCGTCGTTGGTCGCGCTCGACGTGAAGCTGTCAACGCTCAGCGTGTCAGCCGCCGTACCAACGGTGCCGCCCACGCGGGTCAGGTCGACCGCGGCGGTCGGCAGGTTGATGCTGACGTCCTTGCCGTCGGTGCCCTGCACGGTGAAGAGCGGGTTGTCGGTCGTGCCCGAGCAGACAACCTGCTTGTTGGCGCAATCCATGGTGCCAGCGGCGGTTAGCGTCAGCGTGTCCGCGCCGTTCACAACGATGGCGCCGAAGTCGAGCGAACCTTCGGTGAGGTCAAGCTGCAGAGCTTCGAGGATTTCAGCGGTGGCGTCAGCCGAGGCGGTGTCAGCGTGGGCAACGGTGCTCATGCTCATGGCAGCGGCCATAGCGATGCCCGCGGCGCCGAAACGAATAGTCTTGGTCATTTTTGGTCCTTCCAAGCGTGGTCTTTGTGCCGTTTCCAACGCGCTTAGAAGTGTGCCCCCGTGAGCGCGCCGTACGAACGAACTTTGGTGTCCGATCACGCTCTAAGTAGAAGCCCCAGGTTCAGCCTTCGTTTTTGTGTATGGTTACCCGTGCTTTAGGACTTTACGCGAAATTTCGCTAAGTCTCTGTAATTATTAGGGTGCCGTGAATCGCCCGTCCCTAATATCAGCCTAATGCGAATTTAAATTTCACCACCGGTAAGACGCTGACACACCAAATCGAGCTGATCGAGCGTCTTATAGCGAATCGTCACCTGGCCCGAACGCGAGTCGGCATCGGCCTTGATTCGCACGGTCAGGCCGAGGAATTCTTCGAGGTGATTCTGCACCGCCTCGATATCAGCGTTGCCCATGGCGTTGGATGCGCCTGGCGCGGTGTCACCGACCTTTACCGCATCGCCCCTGGTCAGCTTGCGGACCAGTTTCTCCATCTCACGCACGGAAAGATTGTCGTTCACCGCGGTCTTGGCAAGGTCAGCGGCGTTGTCGCGCCCAATAAGCGCACGCGCGTGCCCCATGGAGAGCTTTCCGGTCTCCACGAGGTCTAGAACTGCGGTGGGGAGAGCCAGAAGGCGCTGGATATTAGCCACGTGACTGCGCGACTTTTCGACCATTCGGGCAATTTCAGCCTGCGTCATGCCCTCGTCCTCAGAGAGACGCTGATAGGCGCGCGCTTCTTCGACGGGGTTCAGGTCTTCGCGCTGAAGGTTCTCGATCAGCGCGAGCGCCATCACCTCGCGTTCCGACAAATCGCGGACCAGCGCCGGAATCTCATGCAAACGGGCCTTTTGCGCCGCGCGCCAGCGGCGTTCGCCCGCGACCAGCTGGAATTTACCGTCCGGCTTGGGCCGCACGATGATCGGCTGAATCACCCCACGCGCAGCGATGGACGCGGCGAGCTCCTCAAGAGCGCCTTCGTCAAAGCGTTTGCGTGGGTTGCCTGGCAACGGTTCGATCGACGCGACGCTGAGCGATTGCAGCGGAGAGGCCGAAGGGGACGCACCCGGCGCAGCATCTTGCGCGGCGACAGCCACGCTCGAAACGCCGACCTCGCCCGGAGCGCTCTGCACCAGAGGCTCTTCACGCTTGACCTCACCCATCAAGGCGCCGAGGCCTTTTCCTAGCTTTTTCATGCCTTTACGCTCCGACGCGGGACGTTGCGGGATATCAAACTTCACGCGACCACCCTTCTTGCTCATGCCGCGGCCCTTTCACGCGGGAAACGGGCGATCAATTCGCGGGCGAGCGCAATATAGGCGCGGCTTCCCTGACAGGAATGGTCATAGACAAGCGCCGGAAGCCCGTGGCTCGGCGCTTCGGACAGGCGCACATTGCGCGGGATCACCGTTTCAAACACCAGATTGCCCAAGACCTCGCGCACATCGTCGGCCACTTGGTCCGTCAGGCGATTGCGCCGATCGTACATGGTCAGCGCCACGCCAATGATGCTGAGGTCCGAGTTGAAGCGTTGCTGCACCTGTTCCACCGTCTGCAAAAGCTGGCTCAGCCCTTCGAGCGCGAAAAACTCGCATTGCAGAGGCACCAGCAGCGTATCCGCCGCGCACAAAGCGTTCAGCGTCAACAGACCCAGCGAAGGCGGGCAATCGATAAAGCAGATGTCGTAGCCTTTGTGCCGGGCCAGAGCCTCACGCAGACGCGCGGTGCGCTCCTCGGCGTTGACCAGCTCCACCTCGGCCCCGCTGAGATCCTGTGTCGCGGGCACCAGATCGAGGCCCGGAATGTTCGTCTCCACAATCGCATCGGCCAGCGGCGTGTTATCGACCAGCAGATCGTAGCTCGACAAGCCCCGCTCAGCCGCGCCCACGCCTAGACCCGTCGAGGCGTTGCCCTGCGGATCGAGGTCAATCAGCAGCGTCTTCCACCCCGTCGCCGCCATCGCGGTGGCGACGTTGATGGCGGTCGTGGTCTTCCCCACCCCGCCCTTCTGGTTGGCAATGGCAATGGTCAGCATGCGTCTACGCTCCCGTTATGCGCTCTCAAGGGCTCCAAATCCGCCCGGATCGAAGCAGGCAGACCCGGTTTTTCGGCCTCAAGGCCCTACGATGATGCCCGCGTTACGATCGGTCAACGATTGTTCCACGTGGAACATGTTCCGAATCGATTGTTTCTGCTGAGTCAATTCGTGCGCCGCCGAGCGCCCTTTGGGCAAGACGTAGCGCGTCGCCTTTGTGGAGAAGGGTGCGGATAAACGCAGAAGCTTGTCGAGCGGAGCGAAGGCGCGTGCTGAAATAACACGGGCTGGAAAGGGATCAATCCGCTCCAAACGCTCTCCGATGACGGTGCAGTGTTTAAGCCCCATCGCTTGTACGCCAGCTTCGAGAAACGCGACACGCCTCGCGCGCGACTCTACAAGCACCATCGGGAAATGCGGAATCAGCGCCGCAATCACCAATCCCGGAAAGCCCGCCCCCGTCCCAAGGTCCAACCACGGCGCGGTTTGGCCGTCACGCCGTGCGTGTGTTTCACGTGGAACATATTCGAGAAGCTGCGCGCTATCGGCGAAATGCCTTGCCCAAAGCGAGGCTTCGGATGGCTTACTGATCAGGTTTTGTCGCTGATTCTCTTCAAGAAGGAGCGCCGCGAAAGCTTCCAACCGCTCCATCGCCTCTGCATCCCCCCAACGCGCCACATAGGCTCGCGCGCTGTCTTCGTCCGTGATCAGGGGTTTCGGCGCGTCAAAAGGGTCGCTCATGCCGCTTACGCCGCCGTGTCGGCCTGCAAGCGCCGCGCGTGCACCAGCACGGCCGCTAGAGCCGCCGGCGTGATACCCGGGACCCGGCCCGCCGCAGCCAGCGTCGGAGGCGCAGCGTCGCTCAACCGCTCAACCATCTCGTTCGATAGCCCCGGCACACCCGCGTAAGGAAAGTCGGGCGCGAGAGCCAAGGCCTCGCTCGCGCGCAAGTCCTGCAATTCGGCCTCCTGCCGCGCCAGATACGGCGCGTAGGCGGCGTCTTCGGCCATCTCCTGCGCCAGTTGCGGATCGCCTTCCAACCCCTCGCCCACCCACAGTTCGAGTGCAGCAAGGTCGACGCCATCGTGACGCAGCCACTCCTCAATACGCTTAAGCCCGGTGTCCCGGCGCACATTCAAGCCATGATCGGCGAGTTCCTTCGCGGGCACTTGGCGGTCAAACACCTCGGTATACGCCGCGCGGCGCTGTTCGCGGCGTTCGAACCAGCGGCGGCGCTCATCGCCCACGCATCCCGCCGCGATGCCCAGCCCTGTCAGGCGCGAGGCGACGTTGTTCGCCCGCAGGCGCAGACGGTATTCCGCGCGCGAGGTCAGCATACGGTAAGGTTCCGACACACCCTGAAGCGTGAGGTCATCGACCATCACCGCGATATAGGAATTGGCGCGGTCGAGCTTGGGGGGCTCACGACCAACAGCGGCTCCGCCAGCGGCGAGACCGGCGACAAGCCCCTGCGCGGCCGCCTCTTCATAACCCGTGGTGCCGTTGATCTGCCCCGCGCAATAGAGGCCGGGAATGGCGCTCACCTGTAGATCGGGCGTCAGCGCGCGCGGATCAATATGATCGTATTCCACCGCGTAGCCCGGCTCGACAATCTCGGCCTGGCTCAGCCCCGGCATGCTCCGCACCATAATGTGTTGCACATCGACCGGGAGCGAGGTGCTGATCCCGTTGGGATAGACCAAATGCGTGTCCAAACCTTCGGGCTCAAGGAAGACCTGATGCCCGTCGCGGTCGCCAAAGCGATGGATCTTATCCTCAATCGAAGGGCAATAGCGCGGTCCAGCCGCGTCAATTGCGCCCGAAAACAGCGGAGAACGGTGCAGATTTGCGCGAATAACATCGTGCGACGCCATCGTTGTGCGCGTGATTGCGCAGAAAACCTGCGGATTGACGCGCCGCTCGCTCAGCGAGGACATGGTCCAATCCTCGCCGTCGGAAGGCTGTTCTTCGAGCGAGGCCCAATCAATCGTGCGCCCGTCCAAACGCGGCGGCGTGCCGGTTTTCAGCCGCGCCATCGGCAGATCCGCACCGCGCAATTGCTGAGCGAGCCGGGTGGCGGCGTTTTCGCCGATGCGTCCGCCCTCAAAACGCTCTTCGCCACGGAACAACACACCGCCCAGAAAGGTGCCGGTGCACAGGATAACGCGGTCCGCGTGCAGAGGTGTGCCGTCCGCCAGCTCAAGGCCCGCCACGTGATCGCCTTTCAGGATCAGCGCGGCGGCCTCTCCTTCAACCAAGGTGAGATTGTCCTGCGCGCGCACCAACCTATGAACCTCAGCCTTGAACCGCACACGGTCCGCTTGAACACGCGGTCCCCAGACGGCACTCCCCTTGGAGCGGTTGAGCATGCGGTAATGAATAGCGCCCGCATCCGCCGCGCGGCCCAGCACGCCATCGAGCGCGTCGACTTCGCGCACCAGATGACCCTTGCCCAGCCCGCCAATCGCGGGATTGCAGCTCATCGCGCCGACCGCGTTCAGATCAAAGCTGATCAACGCCGTGCGCGCGCCCATACGCGCCGACGCGCACGCCGCCTCTACACCGGCGTGGCCGCCGCCGATCACGAGAACATCGAATTCCTGCATAGCCGCCCAAATAGGGCCACAGGCGCTTTGGGCCAAGTCCCTATCTTCGATGTTTCACGTGGAACACGGCCAGGCGATAGATTCGCGAGTGCCGCGCTATTTTCCGATGCAAAAGCGCCCAAACAGCGCGTCGAGCATGTCTTCGGTGGTTGTTTTGCCGATCAATCGGTCAAAACAGAGGCGAACCGTGCGCAAATCCTCGCCTATAAGGAGCAGGTCGGAGGACTGGCTCGCAGAGAGAAGCGCAGTGTGCGCCTGCTCCAAAAGGCGGTGTTGGCGCGCGTTGAGGGCGACTTCGCCCGGTTTGGGCAACGCTCCCCGCGCGGATTCAACCAAGGCGCGCTTCAATTCCGCCACGCCCTCGCCGGTGATTGCGGAAAGGGTAAAGCGCGCCGAAGCTTTCGAAATAAAGTCCGGCGTATCCGATTGCGCGGCAATCTCCCAGGCGCCCTCAGGCCCCTCGCCCTCAGGGCCAAGCCACAGGACGAGATCCGCGCGTTCAAGCTCGGCTTGCGCGCGGCCTATGCCGATCTTTTCGATGGCGTCCTCGCTTCCATCGCGCAGACCCGCCGTATCGACAAAGCTGAAGGGCACGCCGGAAATGCCGACATTGCGCTCAATTACGTCGCGCGTGGTGCCCGCAATGGGAGACGTGATCGCCGCCTCGCTCTCGACCAAAGCGTTGAACAGGGTGGATTTTCCCACGTTCGGAGGCCCAGCGAGCGCCACGCGGTAGCCCTCCCCCAATTTCTCCGCGCGCGGGCGTTCGAGCCATTGCGCGAGGTCTTCGCTCAATTGGCCAATGTTCCACGTGAAACCTTGCGGAAGCTCATCGACATCGTCCTCGTCCGAGAAATCGAGCGCGGCTTCGACCTGCGCGCTGAGTTTAAGGACAGCTTCACGCCATTCACCGACTTTTGCCGAAAGACCGCCCTGCGCGCTCGCCAACGCGGCTGCGCGCTGCATCTCGGTCTCGGCGGAGAGGAGATCGGCCAACCCTTCCGCTTCGGAGAGGTCCATGCGTCCGTTTGCAAAGCTGCGCCGGGTGAACTCACCCGCCTCGGCCAAACGGATATTGGGGAGCGCTGTGAGGGCGCGCTGGACCGCGTCGACCACCGCTCGGCCACCATGGCAGTGGAATTCGGCCAGGTCCTCACCCGTGGCGGTCCTGGGCCCGGGAAACCACAGGACCAGCGCCTCATCCAGAAGCGCGCCTGCCGCATCGCGCAAGCGCACCAGACTGGGCCGCCGAGCCGGTGTGGGCCGACCAACGAGCGCCTCTATCGCAGGGCCCGCGGCGGGACCGCTAACGCGGATCACCCCAATCGCCGCCGGCGGAGCTCCACTCGACAGCGCAACAATGGTCGTATCAGGGTCCACGGCGTCTAATTTGAGGAATCACGTTTCAAGTGTCATAGGGGCAAACTTAGCCAACTTAGGAAACTCTAATCGTCGTTCTTGCCCTTTCCACCCGGCGTAAACGCACTGGCTCCGCGCATTCCGCCTTCGACGAAGCTCTGGAACATCTTCAAGCCTAACTGACCCATCGGCGCCAAACTCTGCGCGTACTCGGTTAGTTGCGCGGGATTGGTCGCGCTCTGCATAGCCTTGGACATGGACTCGACATAGATCGAGTTTGCCTCGGTCACATCGGGCAATCCCATAAAGGCGCGCGCCTCTTCGGGGGTGCAATCCACTTCGATGGTGACTTTCATGGCTCTCTTCCGATCTCCCTTCTAAGGGGCAAGACACTGCCGTTGGACCCTGCCATAAAGCGGTGGGAATAGACAGTGGGGATCAAAGACATGGCACAGACCGCTCAAAAGGGCCTCAAAGACTGGCATAGCGTGGCGGAACAAGGGTCTTCGCCCGAAGCCTTGCACACTATCCTGCATCCCGACGCCGTCTTTCATTCCCCCGTCGTGCACACCCCGCAAAGAGGCAGACCGATTGTCATGGCCTATCTATCGGCTGCAGGGCAAACGCTCGGCAATGGCAGCTTCCGCTACATACGAGAGCTTATCGACGGCGACACAGCGGTTCTCGAATTCCAAACTAAGATGGACGGCATCGTCGTCAACGGCATCGACATGATCACTTTTGACGAAGACGGTCTCATCACAGACTTCAAAGTCATGGTCCGCCCAATGAAGGCCATGAACAAAGTGTGGGAAATGATGGCAACGCAGCTGAAAAGCGACCAAAAGAGCGCCACCGCAGGCTCATCAGCCACCTAAGGGCCCCGCAGGTACGCTAGTTCAGAACTACAAAATTGGTGATGATCTTGCGCGTTTGTGGCTCCAACGTTTCAGGCAATTCCGCCTCAAGCAACTCACGCCGCCGTTCAACGCTTTCAGCGATTATCACACGTCGCATCGCCCAATTGGGGCAGGCGCGCGTCTCCACCATCTTCCGGTCGATCATCGAAATACCCGTATGGCGCGGATCGTGGCTGATCTTGACCATCAGCGAAACCAATTCGGCTTCCTCGCCCTCAAGCAGTTGCAAGAAATTGCGACCATTATACAGCAACAGACCCGTCACGCCGCGCGCCGGATTGTTCCGCTGACTTGAAGCCAGGATTGAATCGACGTCGTCGCGCGAAAGGCTCGGTGCGGTGCTGATATAGAGATATTGGCTTATCACGTGCGGCGGGCCCTCCCCTCACAGCCCCGCTTACTGGTTCATCGTATCGAAGAAGTCTTCGTTGGTTTTCGAATCCTTCATTTTGTCCAGAAGGAACTCCATAGCGTCTACGGTGCCCATCTGCATGAGGATGCGGCGAAGCACCCACATTTTCGACAGCTTGTCCTTTTCGACCAACAGTTCTTCCTTACGCGTGCCCGATTTGCCGACATCGAGCGCCGGGAAGATACGTTTGTCGGAAACCTTACGATCAAGGACGATTTCTGAGTTACCGGTGCCCTTGAACTCTTCGAAGATCACCTCGTCCATACGGCTGCCCGTATCGATCAGTGCAGTGGCGATGATAGAGAGCGAACCGCCTTCTTCAATATTACGCGCCGCGCCAAAGAAGCGCTTCGGACGCTGCAGAGCGTTGGCGTCGACACCACCGGTGAGAACTTTACCCGAACTGGGCACGACTGTGTTGTAAGCGCGGCCCAGACGCGTGATCGAGTCGAGCAGGATGACGACATCGTTCTTGTGCTCAACCAGACGTTTCGCCTTTTCGATCACCATTTCAGCGACTTGAACGTGGCGATTGGCCGGTTCGTCAAAGGTCGACGAAATAACCTCGCCCTTCACGCTGCGCTGCATGTCGGTGACTTCTTCCGGCCGTTCGTCGACAAGAAGAACCAGAAGGAACACCTCAGGGTGATTGTCTGTGATCGCCTTGGCGATGTTCTGGAGCAGGACAGTTTTACCCGTGCGCGGCGGAGCGACGATCAGGGCGCGCTGGCCCTTGCCCTGCGGCGATACGATATCAATCACGCGGGCGGACTTGTCCTTGACCGTCGGATCAAGCGTGTCGAGCGACAGCTTCTCTTCCGGGTAAAGCGGCGTGAGGTTGTCGAAATTGGTACGCAGGCGAACCTTGTCGGGGTCTTCAAAGTTCACCGTGCTCAGGCTTGTGAGCGCGAAATAGCGTTCGCCATCTTTGGGAGCGCGGATTTCGCCCTCGACGGTATCACCTGTACGCAGACCCCATTTGCGGATTTGGTTAGGCGACACGTAGATATCGTCCGGCCCGGCGAGATAATTCGCCTCAGGGGAGCGCAGGAAGCCAAAGCCATCCTGAAGCACTTCGATCGTGCCGATCCCCATGATCTTTTCTTCGTATTCTTCGTCCTCGGCCAATTCGCGCAGGATGCTGAACAGCAGATCCTGGCGGCGCATGGTCGAGGCGCCTTCGACGCCGAGTTCTTCGGCCATCTTGACAAGATCAGCGGGGGCTTTTTCTTTTAGGTCTTTAAGATGCATGGAAAATTCTTTTGCAAACAGAAACGCCCGCCGGAACAGAGGGCGCCAGGGAGAACCGGCCGTCAGTACCTCGAGGAAACGAGGCGCCGCATCGCTTTGGCGCGACACTGGCTGGGCTTGGAGAAAGCAGACGGGCCGCACGCGGATCGTGAGGCCATGAACCGAAACAAGCTTCTAAAATATGATTCTAAAACGCTGGGGTCAATCGCTGTTTGCACGCTGGCAAAACACTTGATCAGGAAAGGTAAATCCGCCCCACATACAAAGTGACAATGATTAGGATCAGCAAGATGCCGGGAATCTCACCGGCTAGCCGCAAGGTCTTATCACTCAAGGGCCGCTCTCCGCGCGCCATCTTCTTCGTCTGACCAACCAACCAGCCGTGATAGCCAGTCAGGATCAATACAAGCGTGATCTTGATGTGTAGCCACCCTTGCGAGAACATCTCCATTGCGACCGCCTGTGTAAGGCCCAACGCCCACACGATCAGCAAACTCGGCGTGAGGATGATCTTGCGCAAAAGGCCCATTCGGTGCGCCCACTTAGCCTCTTCTTCCGAACCGGACTCTGCATCGAGCATGT
This sequence comes from Pseudomonadota bacterium, assembly GCA_039814925.1. Classification (GTDB taxonomy): domain Bacteria; phylum Pseudomonadota; class Alphaproteobacteria; order Sphingomonadales; family Sphingomonadaceae; genus Erythrobacter. Next base: position 254,484 of record JBCCAH010000004.1, on the reverse strand, counting down.
AGATGCACTGACGCGGCAACATGAAAAGGCCCGCCAACCAGAACACCATAAAGATGACGTGACCCGCGGTCAGCCACGGATAGATGGTTAGTAGCGCCTGTTGCATCTTGCTTAACCTCGCACCGCTTTCAGCAGCTCTTCCACATGAGTGATTGGAGTGAACTGGCCAATACCATGCCCCAAATTGAAGACATGCGGGCGATCTTCAAACGCGTCTAGGATGGTCTTGCACCGCTCAGGCAGCGCCGGACCACCCGCCTCGACCAACAGCGGGTCGAGATTGCCTTGAACCGGCATTCCTTCCGGCAGCGAAGCGTGCGCCCAATGCGGGTCAAGCGTTTCATCAAGGCCCACTGCATCAACACCCGTTTCGCGAGCGTAGGCGGGCAGCTTAGCACCCGATCCCTTTGGAAAGCCGATAACCGGCGTATCCGGATGCGATTCCTTGATCGCTGCGGTGATCTTCGCGTTGGGCGCGATAACCCAGCGCTCAAACTCATTGGGCGCAAGACTTCCGGCCCAGCTGTCAAACAGTTGCACCGCTTCCGCGCCCGCATCGATTTGACCACGCAGATATGTGATCGAAACTTCAGAAATCGCATCGCAAATCGCCTGCATGCGAGCGGGATCGCGATAGGCCATCAACCGAGCCGGACCTTGATCCTTCGATCCTTCGCCCGCGATCATATAGGTCGCAACCGTCCACGGCGAACCGGCAAAGCCCAGCATCGTCACGTTGTCAGCGATCATGGCGCGGGTTTGGCGCACGGTTTCGTAAATCGGATCGAACCGTGCGTAAACGGGCGCAAAGTCATCCAACTCCACTTCGCGTAAGGTGGGGCTCATCTTGGGCCCTTCCCCGGCCAGGAATTCCAGCCCCTGCCCCATCGCGTGCGGAACGATCAGAATATCGGAAAACAGGATCGCGCCATCAAAGGCAAAGCGACGGATTGGCTGAACCGTAATCTCCGCCGCCGCCTCGCTGTCATAGACAAGCTCGAGAAACCCGCCTTTCTCCGCGCGAAGCTCACGATATTCGGGAAGATAACGCCCCGCCTGACGCATAAGCCAGATCGGAGCGATGGGTTGTTTCACACCATTCAAGGTGTCGAGCAAAGGGCCGGGCATGGCGCTCCTCTAATCAATAAATAGTATATTTTAAAAGGATTGATGGACTCTGTTGGCCCTGTGGATAGCGAGCATAACCGTCCTATCCCGTATACGCGGGCAAAGGTCCAGCGCGATTTACACCCTGCGAATCCGCACAGGCGCTGGGTCAACCGGATTCTGTCCACACTGTTATCCGGTTGTTAGTATCCCGCCCGAAATGTCGAGAAGCCATCTCGAAAAATGACTCGCTGTTTCGGGGATTATTCGTGCGCAGCTTATCGGCTGATCTCTCCAGCGAATTATGCCCGCATCTTTCCACAGCGCCAGCGCTTGCCTAAAGCGAATCGCATGAACCGGCTCAACCTCCATCTCGTATCGGATTCCACCGGCGAAACGCTTGAAATGATTGCCAAAGCGAGCCTCGCGCAATTTGAGACCCCCAATGTCAGCCGGTATTTCTGGCCGATGGTGCGCTCGCGCCAGCACCTGGATCGGATCGTTAGCGATCTGGCCGATAATCCGGGGCTCGTCCTTTATACATTGGTCAATCCAGAGACGCGCAATCGCTTGGAAGAGCATTGTCGGTCCCTGGGCCTTCCTGCAGTGGCGGTCCTTGACCAGGTAACGGCCGCGCTGGAATCGCAGTTGGGTCAGGAAGTGTCGGGGCGCCCGGGCCGACAACACGCTATGGACGCGGACTATTTCAGGCGTGTCGACGCGATCCAATACACCATTGCGCACGATGACGGGGTTAATCACCAAGACTGGGAAGAGGCCGATATCGTGCTCGCCGGAGTCTCGCGCAGCTCGAAGACACCCACAAGCATCTACCTCGCCAATCGCGGATACAAGGTCGCCAATATCCCTTTGGTAGTGGAAAGCCCGCCGCCCGCCGCTTTGTATGGGCTTCGTAATCCTCTGGTCGTCGGCCTTACTACGGCGCCCGAACGACTGGTGCAGATCCGCCGCAATCGGTTGCTTTCGCTCAACGAGGGGACGCAGACGGCGTATGTTGATAATGATCGGGTCAAGGAAGAGCTGCAATTTGCACGGCGCATGTTCGCCGATAATGGTTGGCCGGTGATTGATGTCACACGGCGTTCGATCGAAGAGAGCGCGGCGGCGATCATTCGCCTGGTTCACGACCGGCGCCGCCCGGTGAAACAAGCCGATGACGGAGCCGCCAAGCCGATATGAGCCAAACGCACGCCTGTGAACTCATTCTCGCTTCAAAGTCTTCCTCCCGTCGCGCGATGCTGGATGCGGCTGGCGTCACGTATGAAGCGATTCCCGCCGACGTTGATGAACGTGGCATCGAGGAGGCGCTGAAAGACGCGACTCCCCCCGAAATTGCAGAAGCGCTGAGCGTCGCGAAAGCGGCCGCGCTCGCCGCCTTGCATCCAGATCGCCTTGTGCTGGGCAGCGACTCTTTGGTCGTCGTTGAAGGTCAGCGTTTCGACAAACCCTCCAGTCGCGAGAGCGCCGCCGAACATCTGCGCTTCTTCTCTGGCAAACCGCTTGAACTGCACAGCGCGGCGGCCTTGGTGCGCGGTGACACCTGCGTGTGGAGCGCGTCCTCGCAGGCTCTGCTCCATGTGCGCGAGCTGTCGGACGCCTTTATCGAACACTATCTCGATACTGAATGGCCCGAAGTGGGCTTTACTGTGGGCGTGTTCCGGATCGAGGCGATGGGTGTACAGCTGTTTGATCGGATAGAAGGCGACCAGTTCACCATCTTGGGCATGCCGCTTTTGCCGGTGCTCAACGCTTTGCGCGAGGAAGGCGTACTGCTGGCATGAGCTCACGCCCTTACGCCCAGGTGATTGGTGACCCGATCGCGCAATCCAAATCGCCGGTGATCCACGGCTTTTGGCTCGAAAAGCTGGGCATTGAGGCCGATTACACGGTTGAGCGCGTGCCGGCGGGTGAGTTAGCCGCCTATGTGGATCACGTTTCACAGGATCCCCAATGGCGTGGAACCAACGTGACCATGCCGCTCAAACACGAAGCTTTGGAACGCGCGGATGTCGCGCATTCGACCGCGCGCCGTATTGGCGCTTCAAACACGCTAGTGCCCGGAAAAGCGGGTGGATCGGCTCAAATCGGCGCGTTCAACACCGATGCAGCTGGTTTTTTGGAGCCTTTGCGCGAGAAACTCGCCGAAAAGCACTATTTCCGCATGGCTCGCATTTTGGGAACCGGTGGTGCGGCGCGGGCGATTATCACCGCGCTTTACGACGAAGGCTTCACCATAGTGCTCGCTGGACGCAATTCGGACAAAGCGCGCGCCATGCTTGATGAGCTCGCGCCAAAAGGCGACCACCACGCCATCGCGTTCGATCATTTTGCGGCGCCCACCGATTTTGAATTCGACGACCGTGAAGACTGCCTGGACCTGATAGTGAACGCGACGCCGTTGGGTATGACCGGCAATCCGCCGCTCCCCTTTGACTGGAGTCACGCTCCACCGGGTTCGATCGTCTACGACATCGTCACCAGCCCACTTGACACCGACTTTCTCAAAGCGGCGCGGAACGCAGGGTTTGAAACGCTCGATGGGCTCCACATGCTTATCGGGCAGGCCGCTGTGGCTTTTGAGAAGTTCTTCGGTGCGAAAGCTCCGCGTGAACACGATGCGGAATTGCGCGAGATGTTGCTGAAATGAACGAAACGAAAAAGCACCCTCTCCTAATCGGCCTCACCGGCTCAATTGGCATGGGCAAATCGACCGTCGCCGCGATGTTTGCCGAGGCGGGCGTGCCGATTTTCGACGCCGACGCCGAGGTGCGCGCGATGCAGGGCCCAGATGGAGAACTGCTGCCCGCCATTGAAGCGGCTTTTCCCGGATCCACGGGTGAAGACGGTGTCAACCGTGAAGCTCTCGGCCAACTCGTCTTTGGAGATCCCGAGAAACTGGCTCAGCTTGAATCGATTGTGCATCCTGCCGTGGGGCAAAAGCGCGCGCAATTCCTAGCTGATAACGCGGATGCGCCTATCTTGCTGTTCGATATCCCGCTGCTGTTTGAGGGCACAGGGCATTCCGCCGTTGATACCATTGTCGTCGTTTCGGCACCGGCCGAGACGCAACGTGAACGCGTATTGGCTCGGCCCGGCATGACGGTCGAGAAATTCGAACATATCTTAGGTCTTCAGACCCCTGACGCCGAGAAGCGCGAGCGCGCCGACCATGTGATCGAGACCGGTACGACGATTGACCAAACTCGCACCCAGGTCACACAGCTGATCGAAATTCTACGCGCCGCATAAAGCTCGCTAAAGATCGGTCCGAACACCCCCCTTGCGCCAGAAGAATAATGGGCGGATAGTGCGACCAATGAGAGAAATTGTCTTCGATACAGAAACCACCGGCCTAGACCCCAAAACCGGGGACCGGATGGTGGAAATCGGATGCGTCGAAATGGTTGGCCGCGTGCCAACCGGTGAAACATTCCACGCCTACTACAACCCCGAACGCGACATGCCTATGGAGGCAGAAAACGTGCACGGGCTCTCGATCAGTTTCCTCGAAACCAGGTCGGTCTTTGCCGAAGGTGTCGATGCCCTGCTTGAATTTCTCGGCGACTCGCCCTTAGTCGCGCACAACGCAGGGTTTGATTTTGGCTTTCTTAACATGGAGCTGGAACGGCTGGGTCGCGAACCGATCAGCCTTGATCGCATGGTCGATACCGTGGCGATTGCCCGAAAAAAGCACCCTGGCGCCAAAAACTCGCTCGACGCGCTATGCACTCGCTACGGTGTTGATCGCAGCCACCGTGTGAAGCACGGCGCTTTGCTCGATGCGGAACTTTTGGCGCAAGTTTACATCGAGTTGAAGGGTGGTCGCCAGATTGGCCTCGAACTCGCACCCGAAAGGCCGACTGTGCCGGTGGATACCCCGCTTCCATCGCGCAGTGAGAAGGGTTCAGCGTCGCAACGCGAACGCCGCGCGCCTCGCCCTCACGCGGCGAGCGCGAATGAACTGGCGCGGCATCAAGAATTTGTCAGCGGGCTCAAAGACGCGATCTGGACGAGCTAGATTTCGCCCATATCAACCCGAAACGGATAAGGAGGTCAGGCAAAGCATGGATATCCGGATTTCAGGACACCAGGTCGAAACTGGCGCCGCGCTGCAAGAGCACGCGGGGGACCGATTGGGCGACATCGTCGACAAGTATTTCGAACGCGCCATCTCCAGCCACGTGACTTTCGGCAAAGCGGGTAGCGCTTTCAAATGCGATATTGTGACGCACGTAACACAAGGCACTATCCTTAAAGCACAAGGCGAAGCTCACGATGCGCATGTTGCTCTCGACAACGCGGCCGCAAAAATCGAAAAACAACTGCGTCGCTACAAGCGCCGACTTAAGGACCGTCACGACCGCCATCTGCAAGCGCGCGCCGAAGAAGAGGCCGCTTACACTATTCTCGACGTTGGAGGATTTGCCTCCGAAGACACCGAGGAAGAGGTTCTAGTCGAAGCGCCGCCAATTATTGCCGAGACCAGCGTCGATATCCCCACAGGCACTGTGGCGGACGCAGTCATGATGCTCGACTTGCGCGATACCAGTGCACTGTTCTTCAAAAACGCTGGAACTGGGCGCCATAATATGGTCTATCGCCGCCCAGACGGCTCGATCGGATGGGTTGAGCCACGATAGGGTTTCGTCAACTCCCTCGAAACAAACGAAAAGACCGTTGTTCGAAAGTGGCGCGTAAAACCCGACCCTGAGTCGCCAGTGACGCATCCCGACCCCCGCTCGCGGACGCTTTACGGTGACAGAGGTTCGCGGATCTGTTTGACAGGATTTCGAAAGCGCATGGACGTTAACATTGTCACGCGACCCGAAGCGGTCGCCCTCGCTCGTTCTGGGAACGGCGCAGGCCCTACAAAACACGCAGTTTTGACTGAACTGGCTGATCTGTTTGGAGCAGCCTATGGTCTTAACTCGATCGATGTCCTTGAAGGTCTTGAGCAGCGCGAAGCTTTGGGCAGCACTGGGTTTGGCCGGGGCATCGCGATCCCACACTGCCGCAGCGCTGATGTGAAGCGTCCCACCCTCGCGCTTTTGAAGCTCGAAACGCAGTGCGATTTTGAATCCGCTGACGCTGAGCCGGTGACCTTGGTGTTTGGCCTGGTGTCTCCGGAGAACGCCGGGGCGACGCATTTGCACGCTCTTGCCGCTATATCACGCGTGCTGCGTGATGAGGCGATGCTTCAAGCGTTGCACGAGGCGGATGATGCCGACGCGCTTTTCGCTTTGCTCACCAACCAATTCTTGCGCGATGCCGCCTAATTCGTCCGGCGCTGATCGGCATCACCGCGCGCTGGAGCGGCTTTACGCCTCTGCGCCGATCAACGGCACATTCGATTCCTGGCTCGAAATTACAGGCCAAGGAGCCGCTCGTATCCATTTTGATGTGACCGAAGCCGTGTTCCATGCCGCCGGTGCGGCGCATGGGACGATCTATTTCAAGATGCTTGACGACGCGGCGTTTTACGCAGCGAACACGCTTTCGACCGACTCTTTCCTGCTCACCACCAGTTTCAATATGAACTTCACCAAGCCGGTTCGCGTCGGACGCGTGGTGGCGGAGGGGCGCTGGGTTAGTGGAAAACGCCGCGTTTTTGTTGCCGAATCGCGTCTGGTGGATGAAGAAGGCGACGAGATCGGTCGCGGTACGGGCACCTTTATGCGTTCGCGAATCGCCCTCTCGGGGCTTCCCGGCTATTCCGACGTTTCCTGAGCCCAGGACCATGCTTTTGTGACCATTCGTCTGCCAGCCCATTTAGAGATCGGAAGCCTGATTCGACTGGCTGAAACGCATGGCGGCTCTGCGATGGTGCTTTCCAAGGGTGAGCGGGACGCGGGCACGATCCTTTTGGTAACGATGTTTGGTGGTGAACAAGCGCAGCTTTTCGAAAGAATGCCACAATTGGATGGTTCGCGCGCATTCGTGCCTACGAAATCCCAAGATCCTGAAAAACCGTGGGAATTTTCAGAATATCTCGAACGGCGCGGCCGACAGGATCCCGATACGTGGATTCTCGAGATAGATGTCGACAATCCAGAACGGTTTATCGAACTTCTGCCGAATTAACTTGATATTGTTTCGTTTGAAACTAAATGCGGCTGCGCTTCCAAGCGGAGGCCAGCGGTTCGGCAATTCGGTCGGCTGACTGGCACGCAGACGGGGGGCGGCCGGCAGGCCTTTCGAACCACCTCTTAATTCAGCGAAACAATCGCACTTGGTTCCAGCCTGCGTCGGAGCGCGTTCACCGCACGAATGTAGTAAGTACATGAGTCGCAAGACTTACATTTTTAGCGTGGGCGCCTTTGCGACGCTCGCCGGAATGAGTTTCTCCAGCGCCTATGGCGCCGTGGCGTTCGCTCAAGCCACCTTTGAAGGCGATGCGGTCGAAGCGCCGGTCGTCAACGAAGCGTCGCAAGAGCTAAGCGTTGAGGTGATGCCTCTCGCCAACGAAGAGATTGCCTTCGTATCCAACCCAGTGTTGCAGCCCCTCCCCGGCGACGCGGATGGTCAAGGCGGCGAAGACGAAACCGCCCTCCCCCAGGCCAAAGCCGGATCGCTGCGCGAACTGGTTGGCGAGGTAAGCACGGGCGAATTGACCGAACAAATGCGTTGCCTTGCCGGCGCCGTCTATTTTGAATCGCGCGGCGAGCCGCTTGCGGGTCAGCTGGCCGTGGCGCAAGTCGTCATTAACCGCAGCGAAGATTCTCGTTGGCCGGCGAGCTATTGCGGCGTGGTTTATCAGCGCGCCCAGTTCTCGTTCGTAAAGAACGGCACTATGCCGCGCATCCGCACCTCATCGAACGCATGGAAACGCGCCAAGAGCGTCGCGAAGATCGCGCACGAAGGTTTGTGGGAATCCGAAGCTGGAGACGCAGTGTACTTCCATGCCAATTATGTGCGCCCCAAGTGGAGCTACCGCAAGGAACGCACGGCACAGATCGATACGCACGTTTTCTACCGCTGATGGCATAAAGCCTAAGGCCGAAACGAGGGCTCGCCAGATTGGCGGGCTCTTTTTCTTTGGGGGTTAGGCGATTTCGACCCAGACTGGCGCGTGGTCGCTTGCCTTCTCTCGTCCGCGATGATCGCGATCGACGCCGACGGCCAACAATCGGTCGGCCAGTTCGGGTGTCAGAAGCGCGTGATCAATGCGGAAGCCGTGGTCACGTTGCCAGGCGCCGGCTTGATAGTCCCAATAAGTCCACACTCCCCCGCGCGGGTTGAGCGTGCGCACGGCATCGGTCCATCCATCGGCGAGCAAGCGCTGATACGCGTCTCGGCTTTCCGGTTGGGTCAAGGCGTCGTTGGCCATGGCTTTGACTGAATAAGTGTCGTCCTCGAAGGGGATGACATTGTAGTCTCCCAGGACAGCCGCAGGCACTTCCTCTGCCCAGATGGCGGCCATGCGCGCGCGCAGTTTTTCCATCCAGGCGATCTTGTAGTCGAATTTGGGGCCGGGTTGCGGGTTGCCGTTTGGCAGGTAGATATCGATCAGCCGGACAACATGTTCGCCATCCTTGTTGACATCGACTTCGAGATAGCGCGCTTGTTCCCCCTCGCCTTCTTTCGGGCCGTTGATCCCCAGACCGCGTTGAATCTCACTAATCGCGTATCCCACTTTAGTATCAGCCAGAATGGCGACACCATTGAACGCCTTTTGTCCATGCCAGATCGGCTGGTAGCCGAGCTCTTCGAACTCGCTCGCTGGGAAGCCCTCATCCTGGCTTTTGATTTCCTGCAGACAGGCAACCGAGGGGCGCGTTTCGGAAAGCCATTCTTTGAGCCGCGGCAGTCGCGCCTTGATCCCGTTGATGTTGAAAGTTGCCAATTTCATGGAATGATCATGGCGCAAGCGCCCGTTGGCGTCCATCGCCAACCCAAAACAACACCCATTCGGTGAGATTAGATTCCGAAGCTGGAGCCGCATCCGCAACCGGCGGCGGCTTGCGGGTTCTCTACGCGGAAGGCTGCTCCACCGAGAGACTCGACATAGTCGACAACACTGCCACTGACGAGATCAAGGCTTATCGGGTCCACCACCAGCTTTACACCGTCGGTTTCGCTAACCGCGTCTTCACCCTCAGGTGCGTCGGCCATTTCGAACTTGTATTGGAAGCCTGAACAGCCGCCACCTTCGACCGAAAGCCGCAGAATTGCAGGCTTGGTCTGTTTTTGCGCGATCCAAGCAATACGCTCGGCGGCGGCGGGGGTCAGGGTCAGCGTCTCAGCCATGCGACCTATTTAGGTTGTCCGACTGCCAAGCTCAAGCGGGTGATCACACCGTCTGGATGTAATTGCGCAGCGCCTCTGCTTCATGCTCGACTTCGTCGATCCGGGTTTTGACCAGATCGCCGATTGAAATGAACGCCACCAGCGCTCCATTTTCGACCACTGGGAAATGGCGAAAGCGACGACGCGTCATGAGCGCGAGCGCTTCGTCAACTGTGGTTGTAGGCTCAACCGTAATAACCGGTGACGTCATGATCGCCTCAACCGGCCCTTCGAGGCACCCACTTCCATTGCTGGCGAGGTGATAGATCACATCGCGCTCTGAAATGATCCCGGAGACCGAACCGCCGCGCATCACCGGCATCGCGCCAATTCGTCGCTCGGCCAAGATGGCGACGGCTTCAGAAACCGGGGTCGAAACCTCGCACGACACGATGGCTTCGGCGCTGCGATCGGCGATTAGGCTGGCGATGTTCATGATGACGACTCCTCTATCCCGAACGCAAGAATGCCATTGATCGGGCAAAATGGCGAATCCGTGCGATTTCGAGGCGCGCTGGAGAGTCGCACCACGCACACCGCGCACCGCATTGTGCGTTGTCCGCGATTGCCAATTGCCGCCCTTACGCGCATGGAGAGCGCCATGGTTGCACCCTCACCCCTCGACGATCCGGCCAACGCCGCGCACGCTTGGGCGCGGTTTCGCTACATTATGCGTATACTCGCGGTGGTGACATTGGTGTCGACGCTGGCTCTGGTTGCGGTGATGTGGGTGCTATTTCCCGAAGCCTCGATCCACTTCTTCATTGCGGTTGCGCTGGGCGCGGCTTTTACGATGGGGCTAACCGGCACTCTGATGGGATTGGTGTTTCTGTCCAACGGGACGGGTCACGATGAAGCCGTCGACAACCGCCTGCCTTCGGCCGACGAGTTGTTCGGCGACAAGGATAAGGACCGCTAAGGCGCAGCGAGCCTTACGCCGCGCTCACTTTCTCCGGTCGCAAACGCAGATCTTCCACGGGTTCCCCGTCGATCAAGTGCTCTTGAATAATCCGCTCCAACGCGTCCGGCGTGCAGGAGTGATACCACACGCCATCGGGCCACACGACCGCGATGGGGCCCGCGTCACACATTTGGAGGCAATCGGCTTTGGTTCGCTGGACACCACCGCCCGGCCCTTTCAGGTGACCGGCGGAGCGCTGCGGTCCAACTAGGCCAAGCTCCTTGGTGCGCGCCTTGAGGTAGGCCCAGGACGCTTCGCCAACCTCGCGCGAACAGCATTTCTGCTTTTCTGAGACCGCGCACAGAAAGATGTGACGCTCAATCGCGGTGCCTTTAGCGGGATCGCCAAACTTTTGGGCGAGCGAATGCTGCGCGGCGGTGAGCGCCCTATTGCCAGCTGTGTCGCCGCTCATTCGCCCTCGCCTTCACTTGCGTCCTTCGGTTTCGGCGATTTCAGCCAGCGATCGAGCCAAGCGAACACCGTGTCGTGCCATTGCAGCGAATTCTTCGCGCCCAGCACCCAGTGGTTTTCATCCGGGAAGACCAGCAATTGCGAGGGGACCCCGCGCTCTTGCAACGCCGTGAAGCTTTGCAATCCCTGGCTGTAAGGCACACGAAAGTCCTTCTGGCCGGTGATCACCAGCATCGGCGTTTCCCATTTATCGACGTGATTGACCGGGTTCCAACGCTCATAAACCTCGGCCTGCTCGGCGTAAGAGCCGCCAAAGTCCCAGCGCGGGAACCACAATTCCTCGGTCGAATAATAGAAGCTGCGCATGTCAAACAGGCCATCGTGTTGAACAAGGCAGTTGAATCGGTCGGGCCATTGACCCGCGATCCAGTTGATCATGTAGCCGCCATAGCTTGCCCCCATGGCGCAGGCGCGGGAACCGTCGATCTGTGGATCTAGAGCCAGCGCGGCCTCGAGTCCTTTTTGAAGGTCAATCAGAGGCTTGCCGCCCCAATCTTGATTGATCGCATCCATGAATTCTTGCCCGTATCCGGCTGACCCATGAAAATCGACTGAAATGACCGCGTAGCCCTGGCTCGCCACCGCGCGAGCGTTCCAACGCGAAGACCAGACATCGTTGAACGAGCCTTGCGGGCCGCCGTGGATATAAAGGATCGCCGGGATCGGGCCTTCTTGGTTCTCCAACCGAGTGATTTGGCCCCATACCGTGTCCCCGCGCGCGCCGGCGAAGCTGAATCGTGTGGTGACCGTGCTGGCCATGGTGCCCATACGGCTTGTGACAACGTCGGTCAGGGGTCGCGCGGTTTTGAGCCCAGTCGAAAGAAACAGCTCACGTGCGGCGCCGATCGAATCGCGCGTGAACAGCAAGCGGTCTCCGGCAAGTGGCGTGATCGAGCCAATATGCGCTTCATGCCCGGCCATCAGGTTCAATTCGGTCACGGCGCCTGATTTCGGGTCAATCCTGAAAACCGGCGTGTCGAGTACATCCGCCGCCGTGGCGAGCAGGTAGGAGCCGTCCGCACTCCAGGCGAGGCCACCAAATGAGAGATCGGTATCCTGCGTCAACGCGCGCGTTTCGTCCGTTTCGATGTCGAGCAGGTGCACCACAAGACGGTCGGATTCGTAACCGGGCCGCTCCATCGCCACATAAGCGAGCGTCTTGCCATCCGGCGAGACTACCGGGCCGGAATCGTGCGCCTCGTTGCCGCCGGTCAACACCTTGGGAGCGCCACCGGAGAGATCTGAAACGTAGATATCGAGGTCGGTCGACATTGGCTCGTTCGCGCCTGTCTCACGCGCGACGAAATAGAGGCCCGAACCATCGGGTGCCCAGACCGCGTCTTCCAAGCCGCCAAACGGGACCGTCGGCGTGTTTGCGGTAATGCTGGTGGCGGCGTCGGTGCCATCGATCGGCACGCCATCGCCAACCACTTGCCCGTCCTCGATTTTGAACACAAAGACGCGATTGAAGACGCCGGGTTCGACCCAACGATCCCAGTGCCGGTAGAAACCTGCGTCGCCTTCGTATAGGCGACCAGTGCCGATGGCATTGTCGCCGTCATCGCAGCCAAACCTCTCGCAAGAGCGAGGCATTGCGCCCATCAAAGCGATCTTGTCGGCGGTGGGCGCAACGAGAAAACCATCAATATCCGCACCGGCTATGTCCGCGACCAGCATTGGACCGGTGACGTTGCCGTTGCCTTCCAGCGCCACGCGCCACACGCGCGAGCGCGGCTCGGCGTCTTCGTCTGTATGCTCATCACTCAGAAAATAGAGGAAATTGTCCGACGCAAAGGCCAAACTAAAGGCGCTTAGACCAAGGTTAAGCTCAACGGGCTTTGCACCCGGCACCGCAAGGTCGAGGAGATAGTGCGTTGCTGCTCGGCTGTAGTCCTCGCTATCCGTGTGGGTTACCGAATAGACAGCGTAGCGACCGAAGGTTGTGACCGTCGGCCCACCGAGGCGCGGCATCGTTACAAGGTCTTTCGCCGACATGGGCTTAGCGGCAACGCCAGGAATGTCCGAGCGCGCCGCAATATGGCCGTCGGCGCTCAGCGGACCAGCGGTGACCACGGCGGTAAGAGCGGCAAGGGGAAGAGCGAGGCGCTCAAGATTGGAGCGCAGCGTTTGTAACGTGCGAGAAGTGTCCATGAGCCGCGTGTTACCGCGAGCCTCCAATCAATTCCAGCGCTTTGGAGAATCGCCGGCAGCGACTTTGATCAGCGGCGCTTACCAGCGATCCGAGCGATTTCAGCCTGCACCATCTTTTCGACCATGTCGGGCAGGTTCTTATCGAGCCATTCGGCCAGCATTGGACGCATCAACTCGCGGGTAAGTCCTTCAAGTGAAGTTTCGCCCGAACGCACGATCTGTGGTTTCGCACCCGGTTCGGCGAGCATAGCTAGTGCGGCGAGGTTTTCCTTCATCGCGCCTTGGGCTTCTTCGCCAAGTAGCGGCCGGTACTCTTCGCCTTCTTCGTCGCGGTCGTCGCTCATCGTCTCACTCGCCCCATCGAGTTCGGCCTCGGCATCGTCTTCGACGACCATATCGGCCAGTTCAAGCACTTCTTCGGCTTCCTCGTCGGTTGCCCGTTCGATGTGGGGGCTGGTTTCAGCGCGTCGGTTGCGCGTCTGTGTGACGCTCGCTCGGTCATCCCGGGCCATGACTTTCTTGATCGATTCAAGAATTTCCTCGACAGATGCTTCGTTGTGTTGCGCCATGATTGTTCCCCACCGGGACCGATCTACCGTGCGGTCCCCAATCCTTGCCCTTCGCGTCTAAACCGTCCCGAATCGGGACAAAACACCGGATTATTCGATGTCTACGGGACCATAAGTCGCTGTAGCGGCGGGAATGTCAACGGTTCGCGTCGAATTCGGAGCCGGTTCGGGATCGCGATCCCAGTCCCAGATCTTGCCTTTGACACGCTCGTAATTGACGTCCGGATCGTAAAGCACACCGCCGGTGTCGAGGTTTAGATCGCGCGCTTCCGCTCGGCCCATAGCGGCCAGTAGCGTAAAACCCGCGACGTAGGCGTCGCGCCTGGCTGTGACGAGCTGAGCCTTGGATTGGACCAGTTCCTGCTCCGCGTTTAGCACGTCGAGGATGGTGCGGTTTCCGATGGAATTCTCGGCGCGCACGCCTTCAAGGCTGACTTCTGAAGATTCCACTGCCACGCGCGAACTGTCGATTACCGCAAGCGCAGCTCGCCAACGCACATAGGCGGATCGCGTTTGCTGAATGATGTTGCGCTCGGTCTCGATAACCTGTTCCAGCGCCGCTGTTTCGCGCGCGTAGGCTTGGCGTTGTTGCGCGGCCACGCGGCCGGCCTGAAAAATGGGGATTGTGAGCGTCACGCCGGCGCGAATACCTGTCGTCACCTGGGGTGTGGGAATGATGGTCGGCGCGTCGTTCGGACCCGAACCGGGAATGACCTGATCGGGAACCGTGCCCAGTGTGTTGTTATATTCGTAGGTGCCGAACAGCGAAAGGCGCGGCAAACGCCCTGAACCAGACACTTCCGCGTCCCAACCCGCTGCTTCGGCGCGTTCCTTGGCGGCGAGGTAGTCGGGATTGTTCTCAAGCGCGATTGTGACCGCGTCACTCACATCGCCAGGCAGGCCCGGCAAGGGCGGGGGCGCGGCCAGTTCAACCGGAGCTCTGCCGACCAACTGAATATAGGTCTCCCGAGCGGCGACGAGATTGGCTCTGGCGGTTTCTAGATCGCCCTGCGCAATAGCCAGCCGTGACTGCGACTGCGCCACGTCAGTGCGGGTCAGATCCCCAATCTGAAAGCGATCGCTCGTTGCTTCGAGGTTGACAGTCAGAACATCAACTTGGTTCGAGGCGAGGCCAGCCAGCGCTTCTGTGCGCAGCACATCAAGATAGGCGGCGACCGTTTGGCTGAATATGGCGCTTTCGGTTCCGCGCAGATCGGCTTTGCCCGCCGAAATACGTTCTTTCGCCGCTTTGATCGAGTTCTTAACCGCGCCGCCGCTGTAAACTGGAACCCCGACATTCACCGAAGATGTGAGAGCGCGCGCGGGTTGGAAGAAGTTGTTTGCATTCGCTCTGACAAACTCAATGAGGTTGTTGGTTGCGTCGATCGAAGGCAATCCATCGGCCTTGCTTATCGGCACGTTTTCATCGGTGGCGCGCTGGTTAGCCCGCGCCGCTTGAAGCGTTGGGTTGTTGTTATACGCCGCTGCCAGCGCATCGCGCAAAGTGTCGGCGTGCGCCGGGCTGGCTGTTACCAGAGCCAGTGAAGCGGCGCTGAGTGCCAGCGCGGTCAGACGGTGAGTGGGATTCACGAAAAGGTCCATGTCTTGGGCGCGTCAAAGGCGTGAAGCACCGGGATACCGAGATCTTCGACCGGAAGGAGTGAGACCTGCCCGACGATGCGGCGACCTGAAGCGAGTCGCGTCACCTGTCGAAGCAGAAGCCCTGAGACCACACGCCCACTCTCTTCCAGTGTATCAGACAGAGCCTCAGGCAGCTGTTCAATGGCGCCATCGATGATGATCAGGGTGTACGATCCGGAAACATCGCCCTTAGCGGCGTTTATCGCGCTGACGGTGTCCACACTTGCTACCAGAGGTTTGAGCAGCTCAGCGAGGTAACCGGTGCCGCCTTCGACCACCAACACCCGATCTTCGCGCGTCGGAGCGGCTTCCAGCAAGGCTTTGCCATAGAACAAGGGGGACGCCAGCGCCCCGCCCTCAACGCGCACGCTGCGGTCGATATATGCGAGCGACGCCTTGTCTTCCGGCAGAAATTGCTCACGCGGCACGGCCATCATGCGGGCGAGCGCAAATTCTTCGTTCACGCCGCTGGTTCGCAACTGGCTGTCGATCATGGCTTTACGCGCCTTGGCGCTCGAAGCTTCGGTCCCAGAATTGTCTATCGTTGTCATCATGATGGCGCTGTTTGCACCCTTTACCTGTGATGGATAACTGTATTGGCACTGTAATACAGCGCGTCAACCCGCCTCAAATCGTTCGATTTTGAAAGAGCGACCGCCCAAACCTTGCCCTAAACACACTGGACCTTGCCGCCAAGGGCTTTGACGCGCGCGGCGCTCGCGGCCTATGGGAACGCCGTGAGAAAGGCGATGGGGCGGGGGGTCTCATTTGCTGGCAATCGACCAATGGGAAGGGATCTTCGATGAGCGACATGATCAACAACGGCGAAATTTTCGGCGCGACTGGAAAAGTGCGGATCGAGACCGATTCGCTGGGCGAAGTGGCCGTACCGGTGGACGCCCATTGGGGCGCGCAAACGCAACGCAGCCTTGCGAACTTTGCGATCGGTGTCGAAACCATGCCTGCGCCGCTGGTCAAAGCGCTGGGCATCCAGAAACTGAGCGCGGCCAAGGCCAATATGGAACTGGGCGTGCTCGACGCGAAGTTCGGCGAAGCGATTGTCCAGGCCGCGCAAGAGGTGATCGACGGCACGCTGGCGAGCCAATTCCCGCTGAGCGTTTGGCAGACTGGTTCGGGTACGCAATCGAACATGAACGCCAACGAAGTGATTGCGAGCCGTGCGAACGAAATTCTCACCGGCGTCCATGGCGGCAAGGAACCGATCCACCCCAATGATATGTGCAATATGGGGCAAAGCTCGAACGACACTTTCCCCACCGCGATGCATATTGCCGCAGCGAGCGAGACGATTGAGCAACTGATTCCGGCGCTACTGCATCTGCACGGCGCGCTTGATGCAAAGGCGAAGGCCTTCGCCGATATCGTCAAGATCGGCCGCACACACTTGCAGGACGCGACGCCGCTGACCCTGGGTCAGGAATTCTCCGGCTACGCCAAGCAGATCGAATACGGGATTGCCCGGCTCGAAAACGCGCTGCCTCGCGTTCTGGAGCTGGCGCAAGGAGGCACGGCGGTTGGCACCGGGATCAACTCAAAGGCCGGGTTCGCTGAGAAATTCGCCGCCTGTGTTGCCAATGAGACGGGCCATGCCTTTGTCACAGCGCCCAACAAGTTTGAGGCTCTCGCCGCGCATGACGCGCTGGTTGAGCTGTCGGGCGCGCTCAACTCGGTGGCGGTTTCGGCGATGAAGGTTGCGAACGATATCCGTCTGTTGGGCTCCGGTCCACGTTCCGGTCTTGGCGAAATCGCGCTCCCCGCCAACGAACCGGGCTCTTCGATCATGCCGGGCAAGGTGAACCCTACCCAGTGCGAAGCGCTGACCATGGTTTGCGCGCAGGTCATGGGCAACAACACCACGGTCAGTGTGGCGGGATCGCACGGCCACCTGGAATTGAACGTGTTCAAGCCAGTGATGATCTACGGCGTGCTGCAATCGATCCGTTTGTTGTCCGACAGCGCGCGCAGCTTCACCGACAATTGCGTTACGGGCATCGAGGCCAATATGGCGCGCATCGACAAGCTGATGAACGAAAGCCTGATGCTAGTCACCGCGCTGAATCCTCATATCGGCTATGACAACGCGGCCAAGATTGCGAAAAAGGCGCACGCCGATGGCACCACGCTGAAAGAGGCGGGCATGGAACTGGGCCTTTTGACCGAAGAGCAGTTTGCCGAGTGGATTGTCCCGTCTGAAATGATCAAGCCGCGGGCGTAGGCGTCTGACCTGTCAGTGGGTGTCATGCCCGATTGGGCTAAGCTGTGGCGATTCTCAGCCAAATGCGGCACAATCGCGCGTCGCTGTTCGACCAACGTTCATCTTTGTCCGATGACGCGCTGACTCGGGCAATTGGCGAACCGGGGTCGGTCACGCTATTTCGCAAGGGATCATGATGCCCCCAGCAGACGCTCTTTCAAACGCATCGGTTGCGGCCTCGCAGGCTTCCGCCGCTCGCACCTCTGGTGGAGCGGTGACCGTGCCGTTTCGCACCGTGCTATTTTCGATGGTTGTCTTGTGGGCGACCTATTTCCTGATCGTCACCGTGCGCGCCTATGTGCTCGATTTCGATATGCAGCTCGAACTCGCCATGCGGCGCGGCTTGGTGGCGCTCTCCGGTCTGGCGCTGACGGTGGTGTTCTGGTTTCTGATGCGCCTGTTCGACCAACGCGCAATCTGGGTCAAAACCAGCGCCGCGATTGTTCTGGCGGTTCCGGTGGCCTTGGCGATTGGACAGGTAAACCAGATCGTCTTCGAGGAAATGCAGCTCAAGCAAGAGCAGCGTTATTACGAAAAGAACAACCTCAATTTTCGCCGCGACGAGGCCGGCAACCTGCTTTTTGACGTGCCGGGCGGTCAGGCGGACAGCGGCGGCGCCGCCGTCGGAGCTGGCCAAGGCCAGGCGGAGAGTATCGTTGTGGCGCCAGCGGATGATCGGTTGAGTTGGTGGCGATCGGTCGTCGATATCGCGCTAAGTCGGTACTTCCTGCTGCTCGCATGGGCCTCGCTCTATTTCGCTCTTCTCGCGGGCTATCAGGCCAGCGCGGCGCAGCGGCGCGAAGAGAAATTTCGCACAGCCGCAAAGGCGGCGGAATTGCGCAGCTTGCGTTATCAGGTGAACCCGCATTTCCTTTTCAACACGCTGAATTCGCTCTCTGCGTTGGTGATGACGAACAAGCCGCAGCGCGCCGAAGAGATGATCCAGTCGATCAGCCGCTTTTACCGTCACAGCTTGGCCGGCGACCCGACAAGCGATGTGATGCTGGCCGACGAATTCGACCTGCAGCGCGAATATCTCGGCATCGAAGCGGTGCGATTCCCAGATCGCCTGCGCACGGTGTTTGACCTACCCAACGATCTTTCGGATGCGCGTGTGCCGGGCATGATTTTGCAGCCTTTGGTGGAAAACTCCGTCAAATACGCGGTCTCGCCGGTCTCGCGTGCCGTGACGATCACCGTGGCCGCGCGTGAAGAGTTTGACCGTCTTGTCATCACAGTCAGCGATGACGGGCCGGGAGTGCCAGCTGGGGTTAAGCATGGCTTTGGCATCGGTCTCGCGAATGTGCGTGACCGGTTGGAAGCGCGCTTCGGTCCCGATGTGGTGCTCACCTCGACGCCGCACCCCGAAGGCTACGTGACGGAGATGCGCATCCCCCTGACGCGCCAGCCAATGAGCGCTGGCCAAGAGACCCCGACAAGCGAGATTTGATGGCCGAAAACGAGATTTCTCCCGACGCGCCTTTGCGCACGTTGATTGTTGATGACGAACCCTTGGCGGTGGAGCGCACGCAAGTGATCTGCGCCGAGCTTGACGCGATCAATGTCGTTGGCACCGCCAGCGATGGCGCGGCCGCCTTGCGCCTAGCGGAAAAGCTCAACCTGGATCTTGTGCTACTCGATATGACGATGCCGGAACTGGACGGGCTGGGTGTAGCGCGCAAACTTGCTGAAGCGGAGAACCCGCCGGCTGTGATCTTTGTGACTGCGCACGATCACTTTGCGGTCGAGGCGTTTGATCTCGAAGCGATTGATTACGTCCTCAAACCAGTTGCAGCCGACCGTTTGTCGCGCGCTATTACGCGGGCGATCGCACGCCGGGGTGAACAGACTAAGCAGACCAGTGAATGGCTCGATGAATTGTGGGTGCCTCACCGCTCTGAATTGTTGCGGATTGCGGTGAACGAGGTTCACCGGATCGATGCGGAGCGCGATTATGTCCGTCTCCACGTCGCACCCCCTGGTGATGAAGCCAATGAAGGCGGCGAGGGCTCACGCACATATTTGCTCTTACAGACGATAGCGGGTCTCGAATCGAGGCTGGACCCAGACAGATTCATCCGCATTCACCGGTCCACGATTCTGCGCCGCGACAATATTCGCGGGCTTCGTCACGATGGCCTTGGCGTATGGTCGGCTGAACTGATGAACGGCGAAGCCCTGCGCATTGGCCGCACCTATTTGGCCAAGGTTAAAAAGATGGCCGGGCGGTAGAGCTTCTTTTTGAAACACTTGGGTTGCCGGGTCCAAACAACGCCCATCCCGCCTATCTGACCATCAAAGGTGCCCTACTAAAAATGTACGCCGGGCAGGCGGGGTGGGCGTTGTCTGGTGAGCGCTAGCTAACTAAAAAAAGCGGCCTGGATCGCAGGGACTAAATGCATCCAGGCCGCTAAGGTGCACACCGCAGGGGCTAGCCACAGCGCGCAAGGGGATTAAGCGCGATTTAACCGCCGCGCCGTTGGTCTTCGATGATCGCGGCCACTTGCTGACGCGCGGTCGAGCGGGCCTTGACGAGGCAAGCGCGCGATTCTTTGCGCATGCGCGTGGACGTCGGGCGGCCATTGTAATCGCACACCCTGCGCGCGGCGATCTCAACGCGTTGTTCGAGGGTTTTCTGACCGGCCGCGGTGTTCAGGTTCAGATCGGCGTATTCGACTGTTGTGGTTTTACGGATCGTTTCACCGGCAAAGGCGGGGGCGGCGATACCGGCAACACTGATCGAAGCGGCGGCAAGAGCAAGAGTTAGGGACTTCATTTTTATTCTCCTCCTGTGAGTATCCGCCCAGCCTCCGACCTAGGGGTTCGGGGGGGGAAGGGAGGGTCGAAGCGGGGTAACCGAGCGGCCTCACAAGTCCTTAGATACGCGTACATTTGTAGACAGTCAGCCCTTGCTCGACTGCACGCGCTTGTCATCCGACAAAAGAAAGTGATTGGGATCAGGGGTTTAAAACACCGGACCAACAGCCCTTTTGATCCGACGAGCGTTTACGTCATACTGTCACGCATGACGTGGGTGGTGATTTCAATCGCGATTCTAGGTGTTTTCAACTTCGCTCTTCACCGTGCGGTGCTCGATCGCGTCGATCCTCTGATCGAGCGCGCGGCTGATCAGCTGCCGCAATTCCTCGAAGCGCTTGGCGGTCGGTTGACCTTCGTGGCGGAGTTTGCCGTTTTGGTCGCGACCATGTTGCTTGCAGCGAATGGATGGCCAGAGATGGGCTGGGCCTACCTTGCCTATACCGCGCTCAATGCTATGGCCGCGTGGCTTATCTTAAGGCGCGGAGTTTAGGCGGCGAGGCGCCCTAAAGACCCCAAGCGATGGCGATCACGTGATGGCAACCCGGCTTTTCCATATCAGCGATGTGCATTTCGGCGCCGAGAATCGCGAGGCCCTGAACCGTGTCGAACAGGCTGTGGCAGCCGAGCGTCCCGATATATTGGTGTGCACCGGCGACCTGACCCAGCGTGCCACGCGCGCGCAATATCGGGCGGCGGCCGACTGGTTCGACCAGTTTGATATTCCCGTGTGGATTGACCCGGGCAATCACGACATGCCCTATTTCAATCTGTGGGAGCGATTCACCAAGCCGTATCAACGCTACAATGCGCTGCACGGGAAGGTGGCGGTTCCCACCTTCGAGACCGACGATCTGGTGCTGATCCCGCTCAAGACAACCGTGCGCTCGCAAAAGCGCTGGCCGTGGTCGGACGGGGTTGTGACGTCTAAATCGCTCGCGGCCACATTGGCGTTGCTTGATTTGCTTAGCGCAGACACACGCCTGAAAGTCGTGACCGCGCATCACCCTCTGCATGGGCCTAATCCTCAAAAGCCCAATCCGACCATCGGCGGAAACGAAGCGTTTGACCGCTTGGTTGAAAGTGGCGTGAGCGCAATCTTGAGTGGCCACACCCATGTGCCCTTTAACGAGCACCGCGAAATCAGTCTGCGCAGCGCCCAGGTGATCGGTGCGGGTACGCTTTCTACACGCCTCCGCCACGGAGCCCCGGCTTCCTATAACGCGCTCACCTATACGAGCGGCGATAACCAGATCGCAGTGGAGACGCGGGTCGTGGAGGGCGCGTCGTAGGTCGTTACATGAGCCTTGGCCCGGTTTGCTGGTCCATCTCCGGGTAAACATACGGCGACTTCGGTTAACTCTTCTTAGCCGACGCCTCTTAAGAGATTTGAAGGCATATTTCGGCTGTAAGGGTCTGTCATCCGGGCTCCTTGCCCCGCCGGATTGGTCCCGAGCGGTTTATATTTGGTCTGGTCGCGGACGTCCGGTGCGTTTTGCCAGGATGAGAGGGATGGCGCCGCAAACCAGCGGGTATGTGTGGAGGACACAATGATAAAAGCGATGTCGTTTGGAGTTATTCTGACCGGTTCCATCGCCTTGATCGTCGGATCGCAAGGCGCCAGCGCTGGCCCGCTCATGATCGAAGCGATTCCGATAGGTGGTTACCGCTTATTCTGGTCATGGCCGATTTTTGCCGCCGGTTCCGCGCTGTCCTGGTTTCTTATCCTGCTCCAGAAGTGAGGGTGATCGCTCTCAAATCGGCGAGGTGCGCGTTCTGCTTCTACGTTAGGCACAAAAAAGGCGGCCGTCTCGAAAGAGGCCGCCCTTCTTATATAGGGTGATGTTGTGTTGAGGCTTAGCGCTTCGAGAACTGGAAGCTGCGGCGGGCTTTCGCGCGGCCGTACTTCTTACGCTCAACCACACGGCTATCGCGGGTGAGGAAGCCAGCGGCTTTGACCGTAGCGCGCAGTTCAGGTTCATACTTGGTCAGAGCCTGACTGATGCCGTGCTTAACCGCGCCAGCCTGGCCCGAAAGACCGCCGCCTTTGACGGTGGCGACGACATCGTACTGACCCTGGCGATCGGTGATCGTAAAGGGCTGGTCGATGATCAGGCGAAGCGTCGGGCGCGCAAAGTACACTTCCTGATCGCGGCCGTTGACGGTCACTTTGCCCGTGCCTGGCTTGATCCACACACGCGCGGTGGCGTCTTTACGACGACCGGTGGCGTAGGCGCGCCCCTGACCGTCGAGCTCCTGCTCGCGCAGCGGCATGGTCGAAACGGCGATCTCAGCGGCGTCGCCAGCAGGCGCGTCACCAGCGATGTCTTTGAGATCGGCGAGATCGGTCACGGTTTCCGTTGAGGTCGTTTCCGTCGCGGCGGTTTCAGCCGTCTTGGTTTCTTCGGCGGTGGTGTTTTCGTCAGCCATTATGCGGACACCTTGTTCTTGCGATTCATCGAAGCGACGTCGAGCGTCTTTGGCGCTTGGCCATCATGCGGATGCTCGGTCCCAGCGTAGAGGTGCAGGTTCTTCATCTGCGCACGGCCCAGCGGACCACGCGGAATCATGCGTTCCACGGCTTTTTCAAGGACACGCTCGGGGAAGCGGCCTTCGAGGACCTTCGCCGGAGTGGTTTCCTTGATACCGCCCGGGTGGCCGGTGTGCTTGTAATAGATTTTGTCGGTGTGCTTCTTGCCGGTGAATTTCACCTTGTCGACGTTAATCACGATGACGTGATCGCCGCAATCGACGTGCGGGGTGTAGGTCGGCTTGGTTTTGCCGCGCAGGATGTTGGCGATGATCGAAGCAAGGCGACCGACCACAAGGCCGTCGGCGTCGATAATGTGCCAGTCTTTCTCGACCTCGGCCGGTTTGATCGACCGGGTCTGCGTGCTGAGCGCTTTCATGGGTGCTTTTCCTTAAAGCGATGGTGTTCGGGTGTTCGTGAGGCCTACCGGTTGGCTCGGCCCTACGAATCGCACCACCGGCAGAACCGGCGGCATGCGAAGTGGCGCGCATCTGTGGGCAAAACCGGCGCAAGTCAAGCGAAAGTGCGGGTTTGCGCGGAGGTAAAATGATACCACCAACTTGGGCTGGTGGTCATGGAAGGGTCAGTGACCACTCCTCGCTTGAACGCCGTTCGCTTTCACCAATCCGCGTAATCACCTCGCGGCGGGCTTCTTTGAGCAAGCGTATACCTTCCTGAGTGCTCGCCATCCATATCACTTCGAACCCGCCCTGCGTTCCATCTGGCAGTGCCACCGCCTTTGATTCTCGAAAGGGTTGCGTTGACGGGTAGAACAGATCGCCGGGCAACTCATCCAGCAAGGTGGTCCCCGCCTTTAGAAGCTGGGCTATATACGCACCTTGTTGCTGCACGCTTTCTTCGCCAAATCCGCCTTGCTTGAAGAGCGACTGGGCTGTCTCAACCGCAGCATCAAAGCTGGAGCGAGACGTGTTCTGCCCAGCGGCCATGATTGTCCCGTCGGGGCCGAGCAGGATGGGGAACATACCCTTCGTCGAGCGCCGCTCCTCGATCTTGGAAAGCGGTTCAAGCGGCGGTGGAGCCTCAACTGATACCGACAGCTGTTCGCCCGCGACGGCCATACCCCGAGCTTGCTGTTCAAAAGTAATACGCCACGTCCGCGTGACAACAATCGCGTTCCCGTCGCGCAGCCCACGCGAAAGGCGCCTGGTCAATCTGGCGGGACCTGTGGGCCGAAAAAGCTTTTGTGCCCGCAAGCTTTGAACTGGCAGACCGATGAGGCTCGCCGTGATCGCGCTGATGGCCAAGAGATTTGCGCGCCGTCTTGAGAAACGTGGTGCGTCCTTTGATCTCATTCGGTTTGGTTCGCTCAATATCCTCTTATGTTCCCATGTAACGCGTCTGCTCAGCCAGCCAGATTAAAGTGTTGTTATCGGCCGAGTCGCAGACATTCGCGACAATGACCGGAACCGCATAGGGATGCAGCTCTCCCAACCGTTTCACAGCCTGTTCCATTTTGTGATCGGTGGTCTTGAACAATACGACGCATTCGGTCGCGCTTTCGCGTTTGCCCTTCCAAAGATAGACGGATTCCACAGCGCCGAGGATGTTGGCACAGGCGATCAATCCCTCATCAAGCAAAGTGCCGGCAATGTCGCGCGCCGTTTGCGCGTCGGGCAGCGGTGAATAGATCAGCGCGGCTTTTGGCTCACTCATGCGTGTTCAAGGCGGCGCTCGCGTTGGGCCAGGCCATCTGAATGCGCCGCCCAAGCGGTGCTTGCTACAGTCAGAGCGCCGACCAATTGGTGCGCTGCGGCGATCCAGAGCTCAACACCCGTCATAACCGTCGCAATGCCCAGGATCACCATGGTCCCGAAGGCGGAATGGACGGCGATCGAGGCCGCTCGATCAAATTTACGCACACGGCGAGCCAGATAGACTAGCGCCGCCACCGCGACCCACGCCCACCAACGGTGCAGCCAATGGAGCAAGAGCGGATCGTGCGTGAACGCCCAAAACGCGCCCTTCGACCAATCGACATCGGGCAGCAGGCTCCCGTTGAAGAGCGGCCAGTCATTTGCCGATTGACCTGCGTTCAGACCGGCCACCCATGCGCCGAGCAGCAATTGAACGAACAGCACCGCGATCACAATCACACTCGCGGCGGTTATCGGAGCGGGCGCGTCCGAGGTCCCACGCGCCAGATGCCGCATATCGCGTGCAGTCCATACCAGCGCCGCCAGCAGTATCAGAGCGGTCAGCAAATGGACCGATAGACGGAAATGGCTGACATCGGTCATGCCCGGCTCCAGCCCCGATTTCACCATCAACCAGCCAAACAGACCTTGCAGCCCGCCTAGCGCGAGAAGGCCAATCAAACGCGGCTTAAAGCCTTTGGGGATGGCCCCGCGCGCCCAGAACCACACCAGCGGCAGCGCGTAGACCAATCCCACCATACGGGCGAGCAGCCGGTGGAACCACTCCCAGAAATAGATGAATTGGAAATCCGCCAGATCCATCCCGCGAAAGCCCGCTTCGTTCAGATATTCGGACGAGGCGCGGTATTTGGCGAACTCCACCTCCCACGCCGCTTCGGTCAAAGGCGGCAGAATGCCGGTGGCGACTTCCCATTCGGTGATGGAAAGCCCGCTTTCAGTCAGACGGGTGATACCGCCCACCAGAACGATCAACACCACGAACGCCGCCGTGATCTCCAACCAGCGCGCCAGCGCGAGTGGGCGGGCCTTGGCCGGGGCGTTAGCGGTACGCACAGGGGCCTGAGAGGGGGCGGTGGTAGCCATAGGCACGCTAAATGTGGTCACTTGCCGCGCTTCGCAAGCTCAATTGCGGCAAGCGGCGATGCGGACTTTGCAAAACGCGGGCGAAACTGGCGGTTGCGTGCGTGGGCAGGGCGGCTATTCCCTTGGGTATGAGCAAGACCATCACTCTAAACGGCGAGACCCGCCGCACCGAAGCCACCACCATTGCCGATCTCGTTCGTGAGCTGGACCTTCCGCCGGAAAAGGTCGCTGTGGAGCGCAACGGTGAAATCGCACCCCGCTCGACGTTGAACGAAGCGCCGCTGGCTGATGGCGACACGCTTGAGATCGTTCACTTCGTCGGGGGCGGCGACCACGCGGCTCCCCAAGCCGACACCTGGAGCGTTGCGGGACACACCTTCACCTCGCGCCTGATTGTGGGCACCGGCAAATACGCCGACTTCGAACAGAACGCCGCCGCGGTCGAGGCGAGCGGGGCCGAGATCGTCACCGTCGCGGTGCGCCGCGTCAACGTGACCGATCCCAAGGCGCCGATGCTCACCGATTATATCGACCCCAAAAAGATCACCTATCTGCCCAACACCGCCGGGTGCTTCACCGGCGAAGACGCAGTGCGCACCTTGCGGCTGGCGCGCGAGGCGGGGGGCTGGGACCTCGTGAAACTCGAAGTGCTGGGCGAGGCGCGCACGCTTTATCCCGATATGCGCGAAACCCTCAGCGCGTGTGAGACGCTGGCCAAAGAGGGGTTCAAGCCCATGGTCTATTGCGTCGATGATCCGATAGCGGCGCAGCAGCTTGAAAGCGCGGGCGCGGTGGCGATCATGCCGCTTGGCGCGCCGATTGGATCGGGGCTGGGCATTCAGAACCAGGTGACGATCCGCCTGATCGTCGAAGGGGCCAAGGTGCCCGTGCTGGTCGATGCGGGCGTCGGCACCGCGTCCGACGCGGCGGTCGGCATGGAGCTGGGCTGCGACGGTATTCTGATGAACACCGCGATTGCCGAGGCGAAGGATCCGATCCGTATGGCCCGCGCGATGAAGCTGGCGGTCGAAGCGGGACGCGAGGCGTATCTGGCGGGGCGCATGGGGCGGCGCAAATACGCCGATCCCAGCAGCCCGCTCGCCGGGCTGATCTAACAAATGCGTAGCCCGCTCGCCGGGCTGATTTAAACAGAGTCGCAGCCCGCTTCTCATGTTTTTCCGACGGCCTAAACTGCTTGACACATCGGGCATGTGTCAAGCGCTCAAACCGACGCGTTTTGCATTAGTATCAGAGGTTTAGACGAATTCGCCTGCTTGACACTTTTCCAACTCGCTTCGCGCTTTATCCCACCAATTTCAAAGAGCCAGCGCGGATGATGACAGGCGATGCTCATGTAGGAAAATCTTAAGCCCGCCCTCGTGGTTACTCCGTATTAACCATAAGCCCCCACAAGTCGTCCTTATAAACAGGAGACGACACGTGACACTGGCGAGCACATCCACAGCGACCATCGGCGAAATGCGCGAATTCGCGAATTTTGAGCCGGCCGAGCAGCGCTATATCAAGCGCAGCCTCGATATCGGGCTGGCCCGCGCCGATGCGTTCAAGCTGTGGGGCCAAAGCGAGGACGACTACGCCTCCATCCGTCGCCAATATGTCGTTTATCAGGATTTGAAGGCGGCGCGGGGGTTAGTGCCCAAGGATGGCGCTATCGGCGATGTCGAGCGTTTCACCAGCAAATTGCTGCGGCTCGCGGTGTTCGACCTTGAGCAAGAAGGCCTCGCCAGCTTCTCCGCCTTCCGCTTCCTTTACGAACGCCTCCTCGGCGCGCAAGCGCGGCCTTACCTTCCCGCCGTCTTCTGCGCCGCGGCCGCTCTCCCGGTCATTCGCCCGGCCCAGCGCAAGGTGCTGCTGCAAAGCCTGAGCGAAGCCGCCGCGACCGCGCCGGGATGGTCGACAAGAGCACCGGCCTTTTATCCTGAATGCATTGAAGACGCCGAAGCGGCGTAACGGCCCTCTGGGGGTGCCCCGCACCGCCGTTCTAACACTGCATCAAATGCCGCAAGGCTTGGGCAGCGTCAGGTCCACCTGTCTAAAGTGGAACCACTTGTTGACCCAGCGCGGGAACAGCACCCGGTCGATCTCGCCCTTCAGGCTCGCGGCGTTGGCGTTCTCGTAAAGTGTTCCATCCTTGATGAACGTAACCGTGCGCTCGGGGTTTCGCTCAGCCCAGGACAGGACCTCGTAATAAACGACGTAGTTGCCGCTTTTAGGCAAGGTTACGACGTCGTCGAGATAGCCGAACGGGCGATGGTCGGCGCTGAACACCAGATGATTGCTGGCCCCGGCCTCAAGTCGCAAATTGGCGAACATGTTGATTGTCTGCGCGGTTTTGAGCCCGAGATAGGGCATCGCGCCATTGGCAAAGAACAGCGCGCCAACGATCAATCCGATCACCGGAATCGAGCGGCGTGAAGGTTCGGCGGCGTCACGCGGTTCGCCACCATAGCGCAGCACCGCCCAGCAAAAGGGCAGTATGAACGGCAAAGTCGCGACCGTGGTCAGCGTGTAATTGCCCGATACCGCGAGCGAGATGAGACCCAGAAGCCAGGCCACAACCAAACCCTTATAGATCGGCTCCGCCAATTTGGCGCGCACCGCCGTGACAACCGGCGAATTTAGAACAGCGCGCGCGCCGTTCTCGCTCAGGAACAGCGAATGCAGTGTGATCGATAGCGTGGTGAAGGAGATATACATCGAATAGCTGCTGAGGCTCAGCAACAGGTGGAACGCGATGCCAGCGGCGACGGCAAAGTGGCGCGTGGGACGATAGAGCAGCGCGGCGGCGATTATGCCTTCGACCACAAACGTTCCGTAGATCGCGGAATAATCGATCACCGGACCCTGCATGGCGGCAAGTGGCCAGGGCATTTCGCGCCACAAAGCGGTCGCGCAGCTGGTGATGGGGTTCAAGAAGTCCGCGTTGATCTTGTGAAAGACACCGTAGAAATACATCACCAATAACGCCGCGCAGCCCGCCGGGGCGAAGCGTTCAAACACTTTGTCGACATGGTCGTTGCGCGCCATCGCGGTGAAGAAGGACAGCCAATAACCCAGCAGCGCGGCGGCTCTGACAATGGTGTGATTGGACCCGATTGGGGCCTGCAAGACGGTGCTGACCGTGCTGATCGCCATCAGCGCGAACAGGATCCGCGACGAGGAAGGCCGAAACAGCAGCGCCAGCGCCACGACCCCGATGGCCAGAAGATCCCAGGTCGGCGGGAAGACCTTGTATTCAAACGCGTAGTTGAACACGTGGAAGATCGAAAAGAACGCAAAGAAAGTCGCAAAAATCTCGCGCCGGTGGCGATTGGTGTCCTCCACATCGCCCATCAACGGCTGGCCCATCAGGAACAAAGTCACCCAACGCCCCGCTCGCATCAGCGGATAGAGCAGCGCGGCGACCCAATCGTAGGAAAAGACCACGCGGTTCAGGCGATTGAACGCGTCCGAAGGGGTGGAAAGCGCGGCGAGATACGACACCGCCTTATCGCCGCTGAAACGGGTGCCGCGGTCATCGACGACCATCCCGCCATCCAGATCATACCCTTGCGCTTCCAGCGCGGCGCGTTCTTCCGGGTTTTCGCGCAGATTGATCAGCGACACTTCGTCCGCGCGTTGCAGGCGCATAAGCCCAACATATCGCGTGCAAAACGGGCATTCGCCGTCGTAATAAACGCTGATCAAAATCTCGCCCCTGTACGCGTGTGTTTCCACGCAAGGGTTTAGCGAAACATGCCTAATAAGAGGCTAAGGTTTTAGGCAAAGCGCAGTAATGCAATCACATCGGGCTAGCTCCGATTGACCACTACGGAGTGGAGAGGTGCTTATGTACCATTTCATTTAGCCGAATCGAACAGGTGGCTAATTCGTCCGAGAGGGTTTCGATGTCGGAAATAGTCCATTCAGTGCCACGCCTAAATAAGCGCTGATCGCCGTTTGAAGCGGTTCCGGGTTTGCCATGCAAAAGTTCGTTGCGATCACGAACTAGTCTCTGGAATTCGATTGCAGTAGGCAGGCAAGCCGCCTTGAGACTCGGATCTCCAATCGCGTGGACTAGGCCCACGAGTTCATTTGCGATGACACCAGCGGTTTTTCGTTTTGATTCAATCGTCTTGATATAGCCAGTTTGTAGCCGTTCAGCTGACCAAACCGCATTCCACTCGCATATCGCGAAGCAGTAGGCCGCCTGCCCAATGGCATGGGCATAATCGTCTTCTAACTGTATGCGATCTCTTTGCTTCTGCACGCGGAAAGGTGCCCTCAATACAAACCGTCAATCCGCTCCTGATAGCGATCGCGGATCTTGTGCCGGCGGATTTTCATGCTCGGCGTCATTTCCTCGTTTTCAATCGCGAAGGCTTCGTCGGCGAATTCGAATTTGCGGACCTTTTCGATCACGGACAAATCTTTGTTCGTGCGATCCACCGCCGCGCGCACCGCTTTTTTAAACTCGGGCAGGTCTTGCAGCGCTTTAAGGTCGAACTTCTTGCCGTTGGCGGTCGCCCATTCGAGCGCCCATTCCGCGTCCGGCACGATCAGGCCGACGACATAGGGCCGCTTGTCGCCGCTCACCATCGCCTGCGCGATCTCGGGTTGCAGCGTCAGCATGCCCTCAATCTTTTGTGGCGCGACGTTGTCGCCTTTGTCGTTGACGATCATGTCCTTCTTGCGGTCGGTGATGACGATCCGGCCCTTTTCATCGAGGTGGCCGATATCGCCGGTGTGCAGCCAGCCATCCTTGATTGTGCGCGCGGTCTCGGCGTCGTTGCGCCAATAGCCGTGCATCACCAATTCGCCGCGGCACAGGATTTCGCCATCGTCGGCGATCTTGATCTCAACCCCGCGCATCGGCGGGCCGACCGTGTCCATCTTTAGCCCCGCAGCGGGGCGGTTGCAGCTCATGATCGGGCCGGCTTCGGTCTGGCCATACCCTTGAAGCATGGTGAGCCCCATCGCTTCGAAGAAATTGCCGACATCGGGGTTCAGCGGCGCGCCGCCGGAGACCATCGCCTTGATCCGCCCGCCAAATTTGGCGCGGATTTTGGGACGCAGAAGCTTTTCGACCACAAGGTCCAAGGGCTTGTCGCGTTTGCGCGTTTTGCCTTCGGTGCTGTTGTCGGCGATCTTGATCGCGTTATCGAGCAGGAAGTTGGCGACCTTACCCTGCTTTTCGATCTGCTTCATGATGCGCGTGCGCAGCACCTCGAACAGGCGCGGGACGACGACCATGATGGTGGGCTGCACTTCCTCAATATTCGAGGCGAGCTTTTCGAGACCTTCGGAATAGAAGATCTCGCCCTCAAGAGCGATCGGTAGATATTGCCCGGCGGTGTGTTCATAGGCGTGGCTGGCGGGGAGGAACGATAGGAAGCGTTCGTTCTCGACGCCGAAATCTTCGAGCACGATGTTGGCCGCGCCTGCGATGTTGCACAGGATCGCGCCGTGGTGCTGACGCACGCCGCGCGGGGCGCCGCCGGTGCCGCTGGTGTAGATCAGGCAGGCGGTGTCTTCGCGCGCAATTGCGGCCGCGCGCTCTTTCACCGAAGCGCGCGCGGCGGTGGCGTCGCCTTTCAGCAGGCCCGACCAATCGTGATAATCGAAGCCTGGCGATTGCTGACGCTTGAGATCGTCGATCCCTATCACGTGGTCGACGATGCCCGTGCGCCCGATCGCGCCCACCACGGGGCCAAGCAGCTTCTCGGTCGAAACCATAACCGCGCGCGCGCCCGAATTGTCGAGGATATGCGCGTGGTCACGCTGCGTGTTGGTGATGTAGGTCGGCACCGAAATGCACCCGGCGGCCATGATCGCAAGATCCGCGATGCACCATTCGGGGCGGTTTTCGGAGACAAGCGCTACGCGGTCGCCTTCGTTAAGGCCCATGCCGCGCAACGCTTCGGCGACGAGGCAGACCTGATCCGCGACCTCGTTCCAAGGGATTGTTTTCCACTCCCCATCGACCTTGCGGCCCAGGAACGGCGTGTCGCCTTGCTGTTCGGCGCGCATCAGGAACAGCTCGATCAGATTGTTGGCGCGATCGATATCCTGGAGGATGCGATGGTCGTCCGGGTTCACCACGGGACGTTGCGAAGACAGGTCTTGCGGCGCGTGCACGGGGGTTTGCTCCTTACGCTCCGAGCTTTCGGCCAGAGCTGGTTCTCTTGCGTTATTGTGTGTTCTGTCTTCTCAAATTAAGCGCAGTTTGCCGTAGCGGCAAGCGCTTGTGGAGAAGCTGGAAGGCCCGATTGGTCGCTTTCGCAAGCCAAATCAGGGCCTTGAAGCCCCGTCATCACTCATAGGAAAGTTTGGGTTCGACCCTCGGATCGCGCGCCGCCTCCCAACTTACCGTGCCATCGGCCGCGGTGACTCGGCGCAAGGCGTTGGCTTTCAAAGGCGCGCCAAAGCTGCGGATGCGCGTGTGGCCGAGCGTTTTCAGCGTCTCTTCCATACCTTCGATCACCGATCCCTTCTCGTAAACGACGGTCGGGCCAAACGCCATGATGAGCGGCAGGCCAAGCGCTTCCTTCGCGGTCAGGCCAAAGTCGACCACGCCGATGATCGCGCGCGCCGTCTGAACCGGAATGGTCGGTCCGCCCGCCGCGCCGACGACTAACACGACCTCGCCCTTGTCATCGAACACGATGGTGGGCGCCATGGAGGAACGCGGGCGTTTGCCCCCTTCGACGCGGTTGGCGACGGGTTTGCCGTCGCGCTGCGGCGTCAGGCTGAAATCGGTGAGTTCGTTGTTGAGGTAGAAACCTTCGAAGAACAGGCCCGATCCGAACGCGCCTTCGATGGTGGAGGTGTAGCTGACCGCGTTGCCGTCCTTGTCGACGACGGAGAAATGCGTGGTGCCTTGCTCATAAGGGCGATCACCGGGGGCGAGCGCGACCTGTACGCCGGCTGGGACGCCAGGTTGCGCCTCTTCGATGGCTTTGTCCGCGCTGATCAGAGCGCTGCGCTTGGCGATGTAGGCCGGATCGACGAGGCCAGCGACCGGCACGGGCACGAAGTCTTCGTCACCGATATACAGCTCGCGGTCGGCGTAGGCGACGCGCTGCGATTCGAGGAACAGGTGCCAGAAGGTCGCGCTGTCCGGGCCCATGGAGGCAATGTCGAAGCGTTCAAGCTGCCCCAGCATCTGCGCCACCGCGACGCCCCCGGACGAGGGCGGACCCATGCCGCACACCTTGTAGGTGCGATAGCGCCCGCAAACCGGATCACGCAGTTTCGCGGTGTAGGCTTTCACGTCTGCGGTGGTCATGCGGCCATCCTGCGGGGTTTCGCCTGCAACATAGGTCGCCAGACGATCCGCCATGGCGTCGTAGAAGTGATCCGGCCCAGCGGCGGCAATCTCGCTTAACGTGGCGGCAAAAGCAGGGTTCTTAACCACAGCACCGACGGCAAGTGGTTCGCCTGCGGGGGTGTAGAAAACCGATTTGGCACTTTCTGACTTGTCCGCGCGCCCTTTGGAACGGGTGAGCGATTCGTTCAGACGCACATTCATCCGGAAACCCTTGCTCGCCAGACGGATCGCGGGCTGAAACAGCTTTGCCCATTCCAGCTTGCCGTTTTCCGCATGCGCTTTCGCGGCGAGGGCGAGGTTGCCGGGCACGCCGACGCTCAGCCCGGAGATAACGCGTTTGTCGCGCGGCAGGCGCTTGCCATCGGCGTCGAGGAACCGCGTCGGGGTCGCCGCCGCCGGAGCGGTTTCGCGTCCGTCAAAGGTCGTCAAGCCCTTCTCACCGGCATGGACCAGAAAGCCCCCGCCGCCCACGCCGGAACTTTGCGGTTCAACCACGGTCAGCGCCAGCATGACCGCAATCGCCGCATCTGTGGCGGATCCGCCTTTGGCGAGGATTTCCTCTCCCGCCGCCTGCGCGCGCGGGTCGGCGGCGCTGACCGCGCCGTTGCCGCGTAGATCAGCGCTGGCGGTTGCTGAGTCTGCGCCGTTCACCGCCTCTGCGGGCGCGCAAGCGGTGATCGTGGCGGCAAGGCCAAGGGTTAGGATAGAGTGAAAAGCGGACTTGAAAGCTTGGCGTGTGATCATGGCGAACACCGCTATTCGGTTCCCACCGCCTCTGCAACGCTTGCGAAGCCATCGCGGCGCATCAGGCGTTCAATTCCACTGGCTATCCGCGCGCCAAGGCCGGGCCCTTCGTAGACCATGGCCGAGTAGATCTGCACCAAACTGGCGCCCGCGCGAATCCGATCCCAGGCGTGCTGCGCGGTGGCGATTCCGCCGACGCCGACAAGTGGGATTGCGCCGCCCGTCGCTTGGCGAAAGTCGCGCACGCGTTGCAGAGCCAGTTCGCGCAGCGGCGCGCCGCTCAATCCCCCGGTTTCGGCGGCGTGGCGTGAGCGAAGATCGGGGCGCGAAATGGTGGTGTTCGAAACGATCAACGCGCCCAACTTCTTATCGAGCGCAATGCGGGCGATGGCGTCGATATCGGCGGGCTCAAGATCGGGCGCGACTTTGAGGAAAACCGGGGGCGGTGTGTCCGCCGCCACATCATCGCGTGCGGCCAGGACGCCGTCGATCAACGCCGTCAGCGCCGATTCGTCCTGAAGTGCGCGCAGGCCCGGCGTGTTGGGGCTTGAGACGTTGACCGCGAGATAGCGGGCGTACGGCGTCATGATCCGCGCCATGGTCGCGTAATCGGCGATGCGATCGTCGGAATCTTTGTTCGCGCCGATGTTCACACCCAGGATGCCGGGCTTGCCCGCGCGCGCCTTCAGCCGGCCTTCGACCACCTCAGCGCCCGAATTGTTGAATCCCATGCGGTTGATGACGCCTTCATCCTCGACCAATCGGAACAGGCGCGGCTTGGGATTGCCCGCTTGCGGTCGCGGCGTGATCGAGCCGACTTCGGTGAAGCCAAAGCCCAGACCCAGCAGCGCGTCGGGCACTTCGGCGTCTTTATCGAAACCGGCGGCAACGCCCACCGGGTTGGGAAAGGCGATGCCCGCCACCTCGATCGAGGTCTTTCCGGGCTTAGCCAAAGAGGAGCGAGCGCCGCGTGTCGGCAGAGCTTTCAGGCCGCTAATGGCCAGCTTGTGACCGGTTTCCGAATCAAGGGCAAAAAGGGCAGGGCGCGCCAGTCGAAAGAGCATGCGCGGCCCCTAACGCATGGTGGAGGGAATGCAAATGACCGCCGTGGGCGTTCTGAAAACTGTGACTTTTCGCACATGAGGCCCTGAGGTGACCCGCGTGTCGTTTGCATACAATTCAGAGCAATGGCCCGTGCTAAATAGGCTTTGCGACCCGAAGGGCTCGGAGCACTTTTGCGAAGAGTTCCTCAACTTTAAGGGCGGTTCCCCTCGGGAGCCGCCCTTTTTTTGCGGCGCGCCCTGCGACTTGGCCGCTACGGGTTTATCCGCTTGTCAAAGACTTAGCGCTTTTAGCGTTGCATGATTTTCGCATTTTGCACTACATCGGTGTCATGAACGCGCAGGGTCTCGTCCACGCTCGTGCGTCAAAACAAACCGTCGCACGGGGACATCGGGGGATATCCTAGGCACGTGGTGACCGGTGTAGTCTGGCCCGATAAAGAGCCAGCACCACACCGATGGGACACAGCGCCGCCACGGCGCGAACGTGCCCTGCTCCCACGAGCCCCTTTCACATCATGTCGAAATCGCCGCCCTCTTCTAATGCGCATCTGGAGTTCATCGCGCCTTCCGATGACATGGCGGGCGTTTTGCACACCTTGGTGATTACGCGGACCGGGGCGGGGCGCAGCGAATCGATCATGCCGGCCTACTCGGCCCAGCTTTTCAGCTTCGTTGAGGGAACGGGCGCGATCCAGTTTTCCGACAGCGATGTGTTCGAATCGGCCGACATCTCACTCAACGCCCCGATGATGCGAGCTGCGCCGATGATGTTCGACGGCCCGGTTTTGAATGTTGGCGCCTCGTTCACTCCCTTGGGCTGGGCCGCTTTTAGCGGCCTTGCTGCGGATAAATTCCACGACAGGGCCTTCACCGCCGAAGAGATCGTGCCCGCGGACGCACTCGCTCAGGCGCGGGCAGCGCTGGCTAAGGCGCGCGACGGAACGATGCCGATCGAGCACTTTGCTCGCGCGCTCGAAGATATGATCCGGCAGGTTTGCGCCAATCCAAAGCGCAAACCCAAGGCTGACCACGTTGAATTGGTCGCCGCGATTGAGGCGTGGCTGGACAGCGCCTTCAACCCCCCGGTTGAAGCGCTCTACGACGCGGTCGATCTGGGCCAGCGTCAGGTGCAGCGGCTGTGTCGGCGATACTTTGGGGTGCCGCCCGCACAGCTAATCAAACGCTACCGCGCCATCCGTGCGGCCATTCTGTTGGCGCACGAAGACCTGTCCGACGAAAAGCGTGATGAGGTTCTGAGCGCGTATTTCGATCAGGCGCACTTAATCCATGATATTCGGCGCTACACGGGGCGCACGCCCAAAGGCCTCGCGAAAGAAACTCTGGCGGTCGATATGCTCGATCCCGACGGACACGGGGAAGCGGGACGCAAGCTGCGCGACGATTGACGCGGCCGTAGGCTCAAGACCCCAAAAAGCGCCAGTTGTAATCGGAGCAAATCGAGCGTATTTGAAATCCGACTCATCCGGTC
This sequence comes from Pseudomonadota bacterium, assembly GCA_039814925.1. GTDB lineage: Bacteria > Pseudomonadota > Alphaproteobacteria > Sphingomonadales > Sphingomonadaceae > Erythrobacter. The sequence goes on along the minus strand of JBCCAH010000004.1, from coordinate 218,269 downwards.
CGATTTAAGAATCGTTCGCATTAACACAGGTTTCCGCACCCCCATGCGTCTTTCCAACCTCGCCGATTACGCGGTGATCACTATGAGACAGGCCGCTACGCATTGCGGTGCGGCGTCGCTTGTCGATGCCGACAACAAAAGGCGCGGCCGGGTGAGCGCGGCCGAGTTGGCAAGCGAAACGGGCCTTCCCGTGCCGACCGTTCAGCGACTTGTTTCCAAGCTTACGGCTGCCGGTCTTTTGCGCTCGGTTCGCGGTGCGAAAGGTGGGCTTCAACTCGGACGTCCCGCTGCGGCCATCACCGTCGCCGATATCGTTGAGGCGGTCGAAGGCCCCATCGCTCTCACCGCCTGTATCGAGGATGCGAGCGGCTGCGATTACGAAGCGGGCTGCCGGATGAAGCCGCATTGGCCGATCATCAACACCGCGCTGCGTGACGCGTTGGCCGGGATCACACTCGATACCCTCCGCACCCCGCCCCGTTCGGCGGCTCGCAACCCTGATATTCTCTCGCACGAAGAAGAAGTGGCATGACCGACAACGTCGACCTTTCCCCCGTCGAAACAGACGAAGCCGTGATGGACGCAGAAGCGCGCGAAGCCGCCGCCAACGCCGCCGAGTACGAGCATGGCTGGTCCGCCGATATCGACACCGAATTCGCCGAAAAAGGCCTGACCGAAGACACGGTGCGCTTTATCAGCGGCAAAAAGGGCGAGCCGGAATGGATGCTCGATTGGCGTCTCAAAGCCTTCCGGCTGTGGCAGGACATGGAAGAGCCCGATTGGGCAAAGGTCGGCTATCCCGCGATCGACTATCAGGACGCCTATTACTACGCCGCGCCCACCAAAAAGGTCGAACTGGACTCGCTCGATGACCTCGATCCCGAGATCAAGGCGGTCTACGACAAGCTTGGCATTCCCTTGGGTGAGCAGGAGGTGCTCGCCGGGGTGAAGGGCGCGAAGAAAGTCGCGGTCGACGCCGTTTTTGACAGCGTCAGCGTGGCGACCACCTTCCGCGAAGAGCTGAAGAAGGCGGGCGTCATCTTCCTGTCGATTTCCGAAGCGATCAAGGACTATCCCGAGCTCGTCAAAAAGTGGCTGGGCCGGGTTGTGCCCGTGCGCGACAATTATTTCGCGGCGCTCAATTGCGCGGTCTTTTCCGATGGCACCTTCGTCTATGTGCCCGAAGGCGTGCGCTGCCCGATGGAGCTGTCGACCTATTTCCGCATCAACGCGGAAAACACCGGTCAGTTTGAACGCACTCTGATCATCGCCGAAAAGGGCTCTTACGTCAGCTATCTCGAAGGCTGCACCGCGCCGATGCGCGACGAAAACCAGCTGCACGCCGCCGTGGTCGAACTCGTCGCGATGGAAGACGCCGAGATCAAATATTCGACCGTCCAGAACTGGTATCCCGGCAATTCCGAAGGCGTTGGCGGGATCTACAACTTCGTGACCAAGCGCGGCCTGTGCCAGGGTGATCGGTCCAAGATCAGCTGGACGCAGGTGGAAACCGGCTCCGCTGTGACGTGGAAATACCCGTCTTGCGTGCTCAACGGCGAAGACAGCGTAGGCGAGTTTTACTCGGTCGCGGTCACCAACAATTTCCAGCAGGCCGACACCGGCACCAAGATGATCCATAACGGACGTGGTTCGCGCTCAACGATTATCTCCAAGGGGATTTCAGCGGGCAAGTCGAACAACACCTATCGCGGCATGGTCCGCGTGGGGCCAAAGGCGGAAGGCGTGCGCAACTTCACGCAATGCGACAGCCTGCTGCTCGGCGATGAATGCGGCGCGCACACCGTGCCCTATATCGAGGTCAAGAACCCCGGCGCGCAGATCGAGCATGAGGCGACGACCAGCAAAATCAGCGACGAACAGATGTTCTACGCCCAACAACGCGGCCTCGACGAAGAGGAAGCGGTCGCTCTGATCGTCAACGGCTTTGCCAAGGATGTTCTGAAAGAGTTGCCGATGGAATTTGCGGTCGAAGCGCAAAAGCTGCTGGCGATCTCACTTGAAGGAAGCGTGGGTTGAGCCTTCTGCTCGCCTTGTTTCTGGCCGCTCAGACAGAGCCATCGGATGCGCAGCTCCTTGCTGAGCTTGAGCGCAACCGTATCGATGTGACCGCCGAGCAATTGCGCAATTTCCGGGGCCGCTGGGATCTTAAGGATGATGGCTCAGCGACTTGCAAGACGCGGCGCAGCACGGGTCGGGCCGATCTCGACGTCCTAGCGTGCGACGCGATCAAGCTTTGCGTGCTGGACAACCGCGATCTGATCGAACGGCGTGATAACCGCCGACTTCCCCGAGAGGAGCGGCGCCTGCTGAAAGGCCAGACCAAGGAAGCGATGGCTCAATGCGCGAGCAAGCGGTTCACAAGCCTAAGGGATAGCTACAACGAAGAGCTGGCTTCGGGCCAAGCTATCCTTAGGGTAGGTGCACAATGAGCGGTCCCAAGTTCCAGGTGGGTGATGTCGTGCGTCTTAAGTCTGGCGGTCCTTTGATGACCGTCCAACAGGCGACCTACGCCGACAATATCATGTGCACATGGTTTGGTGAGAACAACAAACGGATGACCGAGGGCTTTCACCCGCGCACTCTTCAAAACGTCGCTCCGGAGGGCGCCAATGACTAAACGCATTGTGTTCTTTGGGGCGCTCGCCGCTGTGGCCGCGGCTTTCGCGACGCCCGCCGCCGCGCGTCCGCTGACGGTTTACGCGACCACGACGCCGATCCTCTATCGCTACGCCGCGTGCCTTTACGATGGGGCCGAGGCGACCGCAGAGGCGCAGATCGCCAAATGCGCGCCGCTCAAAGCGCAGCTTGAGGCCGAGGGCAAAGACGTGATCGAGCGGTTCCATGTGGTGGAACGCTACACCGTCGAACAGAATTTGCGTCGCGGTTTCCTGCAACAGGAACTGGAGCTCAAACAGTTGCGCAAATCGGGCAAATTCGTACCCGAAGCCATGCTGTCCTATTGGAAATGTATGGGCGAAGGCGCAATGGCGGCGCAAGACTATGTCGCCGCCGACGCGGTGACTTATATCGACATTGAAAAGCCATGCTTCGAAGCGACGATCAAGCCCGCGCGCGAGGTGATTGCGGGGTCCGAGAAAACCAGTCTCAGGCTCCTTTATCGCCGGTTCCGCCGCAATGGGCGACTGACCTTCCCCGCCGCGCGCCAGACGCCGCAAAACGGCCCGGCCGGCACGCGGCTGCAATTTGTCGAAACGCTCGACATTGGTTTTCTGAATGTCGGCCAGCTTTCGGAGAAAAAGGCGTGAGCGAACGCAAGAAACTTGGCCTGAAAGACGCAAGCGAGACCGAAAGCACGCTCAACAAAAAAGGGCGCGGCTGGAAGATCTCGGACAAAAGGCTGGATGAACTGCACGACCGCGCACGCGAAATGCGCCGCTTTGCGACCCCGGCGAACAAGGCGCTGGCGGCGAAATTCGCGGGCGCGGATCTGGGGCGCTACACGTTCAAGCGGTTCGCGGTGGTGGGATCGGCGATTGTCGATTTTAACTGCCACAATCTGGGCATGGCGATCATGATCGACGAGGAAGATCAGGACGACGCCCTAGCCAAGCGGCGTGATAAGAGCCTTGAATCGGTTGGCATCCGCGTGATGCGTATCAAGGCCAGCGACATACTTGAGAATATGGACGCTGTGCTCGAGCGGATCACCGCCGGTATGCGAATCCGCATCGGTGACAAGCGCGCGGCGCGTGCCGAACATTTCAACAAAGCCTAACGGATCAACGAAAGAACCTTCTGTATGCTTTTGACTTCTCTTGCCTTGGTGCTCTCGCTGCAAAGCGGCGGCGAAACCCTGACCGCGGTGACCAACGATGACCCGGAAACCTGGGTGGTCGAATATCCGCGCGTCATTCGTCCGTTCGTGGTGCAGTACCGTCAGTGCCTTAACGTGTCGGATCGCTGGGTACGCGGAAAAGCGGATTTTGAGGAGCAGCATCGCACCGACATTCCAAGGTGCGCCGAAGTGCGTGAAACCGCCATCAAAGGCGCCGCCGCCGAAATGGCGAGCGCGAAGACTAAGCTCAATCAAGACGAGCTGAACACGCTGTTCCGAAATATCGGGCTAATCCACGTCGAGCGCGGGCGCGACTTGGACGATCAATTTCGGAACCGCGTCGCGGCCAGCGAAGCCGCTATCGAAGAATTCAACGACAACCGCCCCAAGGGCCTCGTCATGGAACTGGTTGACGGCTCGGTGGTCAAATCCCGCGCCGAAGTTGAAGCGAGGACGGATGGGGCTGGTCAAAGCAAGGCTGTTAACTGATGCTCAAAATCAAAAATCTGCACGCGACAGTCGCGGATAAGCCGATCCTCAAAGGGCTCAGCCTCGAAGTGGCGGCTGGCGAAGTGCACGCCATCATGGGGCCCAACGGCGCGGGCAAATCGACGCTGTCGAACGTTCTGGGCGGCAAGCCTGGCTATGAAGTGACCGAAGGTTCGGTGACCTTTATGGGTCAAGATCTGTTCGACCTCGACCCGCATGAACGCGCCGCGACCGGTCTGTTCCTGGGTTTCCAATATCCGGTTGAGATACCGGGCGTCTCCAACGTCCAATTCCTACGCGAAGCGCTCAATTCGCAGCGCAAATTCCGCCAGGAAGAGCCGCTTTCGGGCGGGGAATTCCTGAAACTGGCCAAGGAAAAGGCCGGTCTGCTGAAATTGGACATGGAAATGCTCAAACGGCAGGTGAATGTCGGCTTTTCCGGCGGCGAGAAAAAGCGCGCCGAGATGGTCCAGATGGGCATCCTTGCGCCGCATTTTGCCGTGCTCGACGAAACCGACAGCGGCCTCGATATCGACGCGCTGCGCATCGTGGGTGAGGGCATCAATTCGATTATGCGGTCACCGGACAAGGGCGTGCTGCTGATCACCCACTATCAGCGCCTGCTCGACGTGGTGAAGCCCGATAAAGTGAGCGTCCTCGCCGATGGCCGTATTGTGCAGACAGGTGGTCCCGATCTGGCGCTGCGCCTCGAAGACGAAGGCTACGACGCTGTGATGGCCGAGGCCGCCGCTTAAGCGATGCTGCTGACAGCCGCTCTTTTGGCTTTGACCCAATCTGCGGCGACGCCCCAGTCCGGGGTCGCGCCCGAACCTGTGCCCGAAATTGTGGTGTTGGGCCGGGTGCGTTCGCTTCAGGCGAATGTGGGGCAGGGGCCGGACGGCCAATGGTATTGCTCGCTCAATGTGTCGACCGGCCGTCCATCGCTTGATGAACGGTTTTGCAAGGCTGTCACCAAATGCGTGCGCAAAGGCGCTTCGGACGACACAGCGGTCGATGAATGTATCCGCAAAACGCGCAAGCGTTTGGTTTCGCGGGTCGAAAAAGAAATGAAGAAAGGCTCCTGATGGAACAGGCCGCAACCCTCCCCACGCGCCGCGACGAGGCTTGGCGCTACGCCGATATCCCGGCGCTGGAGCGTCTGGGTGTCGAGGCGCTCGATGCGTGGAAGGAGATTATTCTGGCCGCGGGCGAAACGCGCCGTCACGCCATGATCGTGGGCTCTGACGCCCCCGAGCTGCACCGCATTCGCCTGACGATTGGCGAGGGCGCGCGCGCTGAACTGTTTGTGACCAATCGCGGTGAGGATTACACTCGTGTCGAAGTCGAAGTGACTTTGGCCAAAGGCGCTCACTTCGAATTTGGCGGTGTCACCATTGGAGGCGGAGAGGCCGTGCGTGAATTTGTCACCACCACGATCCACGCCGAACCCGAAGCGACCAGTAACCAGACCGTGCGCAGCGTCCACTGGGGCACCGGCACCGGCAATTTCCTCGGCGAGATCAAGGTTGTGCGCGACGCGCAGAAGACCGACGCCGCACAGGATTTCAAAGGCTTGCTACTCGAAGCCGGCGCCAGCGCTAACGCTGTCCCGCAGCTCGAAATCTTCGCCGACGATGTGAAATGCGCCCACGGCGCGACCGTCGGTGAGCTTGACGAGGCGGCCCGCTTTTACATGAGCGCGCGCGGCCTTTCGCCGGAGTTAGCGCAGCGCCTGTTGGTGCAGGCCTTTATTGGGGACGCTTTTGTGGAATTGGACGACGAAGCGGAGCACGGGCGCTTGCTCGATGCGGCGCTGGAGAAATTGCAAGGGAGGTTGTGATGAAGACTTTTGGACTGACAGCTCTATCAATGGCGGCGTTATTGGCTGGGACAACCGCGGTTTCGGCGCAGAAGAGCGACAAGACGGCTCCGCCGGCAAGCGACTTTAGCCCGATCGAGCGTTTTGCGATTTCTTACGATGATCCGCACGACATGGCCAAATTCTACCTGCGCGATTTTGGCATTCGAGCCAGAGACGCCGATTTCGACGAAAGCCGCGACCCGGCTGATCCCAATATCAAAGTGATGCTGATCACGGTTGACGGCATTGCCGACGATTCGGTGAAGGGCCTTCAGATGCGCTTGGGCATGCGCGCCAGCCAGGGCGGTTGGGAAACGATCGAAGCCGGCGTGCGCCGCAAATGCCGTCGCGGCGATGAGGCTGGCAGCTGGACCAAGAACGTATGCCCCTAGGCGCTATCGCCTTTGCTCTGCTTCAAGCGATGCCTGTGGTGGGCACCGTTCCCGTTCGCAACGAAGAACTGGACGCGGCGCAAGCGTGTCTTGCTGCAAACACGCAAAGCTTGTTGGCCGAGCGTCAGAAGCGTCCTGAAAAGGATGAACGTTCGCGTTGGGCGACTCAGATCGTGGAAAGCTGCGATGAGCGAGTAAAGGCAGCGGCGGATTCGCGTGAAGCCATTTCGTTGCAACCCAATCCGACCGCCATCGTCGGAGGAGGCGTCAGCAAACGCCAGGCTCTGCGCTCCGAAGCGCATTACTATGTCGATGGCTTAATCCGGAAGCAATTTGAGAAGCAATCATGAACGCGCCTACAACTCTCTCGCCAGACCTGCGCGCGGACTTTCCCGGCCTTCTAACGCTGGACGGTTCGCCGTGGCACTACCTTGACACCGCCGCGACGGCTCAGAAGCCGCAGGCTGTGATCGACGCTATGGCGCGCGCGATGGGAGAGGATTACGCGACCGTGCACCGGGGCGTGTACGCGCGTTCGGCGGAGATGACGCTGGCCTATGAAACGGCGCGTCGCCGGATTGCGGGCTTTATCGGCGGACGCGAGGAAGAGCTGGTCTTTACGCGCGGCGCGACCGAAGCGATCAACCTAGTTGCGAATACGTGGGGCCGGGCAAACCTGAAACCGGGCGACCGTATCCTGCTTTCGCAGATCGAGCACCACTCGAATATCGTGCCTTGGCAGCTCTTGGCGGAGGCGACGGGGGCTGAGATCGATGTGTGCCCTCTGACCGACGATCATCAGATCGACCTCGACGCAGCGGAGCGGATGCTGACGCCCGCGCATAAGCTGGTGGCGCTGGTCCATGTTTCGAACGTGACCGGCGGCGTGCTCGACGCGCCTCGCGCGGCGGATTTGGCGCATTCGGTTGGCGCGATGCTGCTGCTCGACGGCTGTCAGGCCGCGCCGCGCCTCAAAGTCGATGTCGAGGCGTTGAAATGCGACTTTTACGTCTTCTCCGCGCACAAGCTCTACGGCCCCACCGGGATCGGTGCGCTTTGGGCGAAAGCGGATATCCTCGACGCCATGCCCCCATGGGAAGGCGGCGGCGCGATGATTGACCGTGTGTCTTTCGAGAAGACCACTTACGCGCCTCCACCCCAGCGGTTCGAAGCGGGCACGCCTGCGATCACCGAAGCGATCACCTTCGCCGCCGCCGTCGATTACGTCGAGGGCGTGGGCCTTGATCGTATTCACGAGATTGAGACCGCTCTGGTCGCCAAACTGCGCCGTGAGCTGTCCGTCATGAACGACGTGACGCTTTACGGCCCGGTGGACAGCGCCGGCATCGTCAGCTTCACCATCGATGATATTCACCCGCACGATCTGGGCACGATCCTCGATGAATCCGCCGTCGCCATCCGCGCCGGGCATCATTGCGCCCAGCCGATGATGGACTATCTCGGTATCCCAGCGACCGCGCGCGCCAGCTTCGGGCTCTATTCGACCGAAGCCGATGTCGACGCGCTAATCGCCGGGATTGCCCGAACCCGCATGATCTTTGGAAAAGGATAAGGCTATGAGCGAGCCTACAAACCAGGCGGACACCGCCACGCACGAGCTTCCGGAGCACATCGCCGCGCAGGCAGCGAGTAAACCACCGCGCGCGCGGGTTTCGGATGTGATCGACGAAGACGAAGCGGCTGAACCGCGTCGCCGCGACTATCTCGAAGGCTTCCTCGCCGCGACCCCGGCTGAGGTGCCCGCCTCGGGCGATGGTGGCGAATTGCAAAGCGCGGTGATAGCCGCGCTTCAGGAAATCTACGATCCGGAAATCCCAGTCAACATCTACGATCTTGGCCTTATCTATGGCGTGGATGTGGACGATGAGAGCGATGTGACGATCACCATGACGCTGACCACGCCGCATTGCCCAGTGGCCGAAACCATGCCGGGCGAAGTGGAGCTGCGCGCGTCCTCTGTCCCCGGCATTCGTGACGCCGAGGTTGAGCTGGTCTGGGATCCGCCTTGGTCGCCGGAGAAAATGTCCGACGAGGCGCGCCTTGAACTGGGGATGCTGTGATGACGACACTTAAAGAACGCCCCGCCGCGGTCACGCTCACCGAAGGCGCGCAAGACCGTGTCGCACACCTGATGTCCAACGCGCCCGACGATGCGATCGGCGTTAAATTGTCGACCCCGCGTCGAGGCTGTTCAGGCCTTGCCTATTCGGTCGACTACGTCACCGAAGAAGCCAAGTTTGACGAGAAAATCGAAACGCCCGGCGGCGCGTTCTACATCGATGGCGCTTCGGTGCTGTATCTGGTGGGATCGACCATGGATTGGGTGGAGGACGACTTCACCGCCGGTTTCGTGTTCGAAAACCCCAACGCCAAGGGCGCGTGCGGCTGCGGCGAGAGTTTCATGGTATAGGCGCAAAGATGCCCAAAAAACCCGATCAGTCCTGGAATGAGAACCGCCTTGTCTTCGCGATGGAGGGGATTACCACCGATATGCATAGAGGCGGTGCCGGGCGACCAGATCTTATCGACCTACTGGTCAGGGAATCGGCGCTTAAGGCGGCGCGCAGGAGGCCGCCCGAAGGCGGATTAGCGATGCCGGTCGAGCCACCCAAAGGTCCCGCGCCAATATCGGGCGGAGCGGCCGCGCCTCTCGAGTTCGACTGATCTGGCGAAAGGTGTCTTAATCTGCTAAGACACCCTTGTGCCGAAACGCAAACCTAATTCGAAAGAGCGCTACGAAGAGTTGATGCGCAACGCGGGCGAGAAGAAGCGCGCGCTCAATCGCGCCGCGCTTCAACGCGAGCGTGAGTCCCTTAGGAATGAGCGGGAGCACCGGCGCCGAACCGATTCCATCGCTTCAAACCGCCTCATACCCTTTGTCTCTCTGATCGAAGGGGAAATCGACGACATTCTGGCTGAGATTGCAGTAGCTCGCCATCCCAAGCGGATCGCCCGCTTGCGGACGGACTTGGCTCGATTGCGCAATTTGATCGCGGCAATGCGCGAGGACTATTTACGCCGACGCAAACCACCGGAATCCGGTCTCGCCGTTCCGGTAGAGCCACCAAGGGGTCCATTCCCCAAGCAAGGCGGAGCGGCTGCGCCTCTGGATTTCGGGACGGATTAATCCTCGCTCGCAATACGTGCCAGCAAGCGGCTTTCCAGCTCATCCACCTCGCCATCGGCGTCGATCATGCCTTCGAGCCATTTCTGCTCGTTATCGGTCACCAACTGCCCTTGCTCCTCGAGCGCGGTGTAGCTCGGACCGCTCGGCGCTTTCTTGCCGAACACGACGCCCATCGAATTGGCGACGTTGGGTGTTTCCTTCACCATGCGGCCGAAGAAACGGCCGACATTCGCCTTGTTGTCGGCGATGAAGCTTTCCAGTTCCAGCTTGCGCTCATGGCTGATCTGCGCGTTTTGCAGCGCAAAGCCCTTCAGGTAATTTGCCACCCCATCCAGGAACAATTCGTCCCACTCGGGCGCGTTGGCTTCGGCGAGGGTCTCGTCCTTCAGCCGGAACAGAGTCTCAGCGTCAAAGCGCGACACCGCCGCAGGGCCATGACCGCCGCTCGCAAAGATCACGCGGCGCAGGATTTTGCATTCAGCAGCGCTGATATGCGTGTCCGAGAGTTCGCCACCGCAACGGGTGGGACCAACGCCGGTTAGCACTTCGTCTTCGACGGCGCGCAGGATGTAGTCTTTCAGTTTCTGCGGCGTGTTCTCCGCGCGCTCAATAATGCGGACCAGGGCTTCGAGCTCGGCGAAGCTCTCGATCTTGCCGTCATGATCCACGCGTTCGATCAGCCAGTCGGCCTCTTCGACGCTGCACTGCAGGCGCGGTGGCGTGCCGTTGAGCACGAATTCGCCAATGGCTTCGACAAAGAAGTCGCACCATTCGTCGTTGCGCTCTTCCAGCGCGTCGTTAAGCGCGAACAAGGCCTCGGCTTCGTCGCGGTGGATGACGCCGTCGCCCCATCCCTGTTGGCGAAGAACGAGCACTTCGTCGGCGGACACTTTCCCGTCCATCGCGGCTAGTTGAGCGAGTTCGCTGAAATGGGTCGTCATGGCCTCGGTTTACCCTTGTGATGTGTTTGCGAAGGGTATGCCTCAGACGTGCTTAAGACTGGGTTACCGTTCCCGCTCCACCTCACGGATACAGCGCGCGCGGTCGGTGTCCTCGCCGTCGCTCAGTGAGCGGGCCTCGACGTGGGTGGCGACGGGTTCACCGCGCTCTTCGCGCGGGTAGAGATAGATATCGAGCACGCAGCCCGAGCCGAGGAATTGCAGCTTACGCGCGTCGCCTTCCTTTAAGTCGATTCGCGCCTTACCAAACCGTTGGGTGAGCGATCCGGCGCGTTGGCCGAGCACGCTCTCTAGCCCCGCCGCGTTCTGCAATGGGGCCCTACGAAACGCGCCAGCGGCCGGGGTCGCGGGCCGGGCGACGGGTGTTCTAGCGGTGGAGCTGGGCGCGTTGACGCTGGGCAGTTTGCTGATCCCGGTTGAGCAGGCCGACACGCTCAGCGCGGCCAGAACCGTCAGAACCTTACGCAAGGTCCAGCCCCTCCGCTTCGCGCCGCGCCAAGCACCCTTGCGTCAAATGCGTCCCGGCCGCCGCGCCAATGACGGGCGCGACCAAGTTGACGAAGGGCACCAGCATCAGTCCCGCAATCGCAGCGCCCAGCGTCAGGCGTTCGAATTTTGAGACCGGATTGCCCTTCACATTGCCCTCGCAATGGCGCAGCCAAGCCATATCGGTCAGCTCGCGGCCCAGCAGCACGGCATTGGCGACCAGAAACACAATCGGCGCGCCGATCACCGTAAAGAACAGCACCGCTGCCACGGGCAGGGCTAGAACGTTAGTGAGCAGCGCCCGCCCCACGCCGCGCAGCGAATGGCCAAGTTCTTGCACAAAAGGCAGCCCCTTCGCGCTCGCTGCCGCCGCCGGATAATGCCGCGCCTCGACCGCCGCGACGATCTCATCGGCAAAAAACTGCAACACCGCCAAAGCGATCACGCGGAACAACAGCCACATCAGGACCACCGTTAGGAACAATGCAAACACCGCTGCCGCCGGCCCTTCGTAGTCTTCCGGCAGAAAGGGAATGAGCGCCCAGTGCAGGAACGCCTCCACTCCGAACCACAAGGCCCAACCCAAGACGCCGAAGAGGACGATCGTGACCAAAACGCTCTTTATCAGCACGCGCACCACTGCTGGGTCGAGCAATTGGCCAAACGCCTTGGCAACGGCAGAGATCACTTTGGACATTACGCAGTCGAAATGCGCGAAGGGCCGTGGCTCTGTCAAACCACTTGGCCTTACGCGGTGAGGTCGCTAGGCGCTTGCCCACATCTATTCCACTTTACGAATTCAGGAACTCACCCGTGTCAGAGCCTCGTTACGACGTCATCGCCATTGGAAACGCTGTGGTTGATGTGATCGCTTCTTGCCAGGAAGAGCTGATCGAAGAGCTTCAGCTGAACCGCGGCGGCATGACGCTGATCGACGAAGAACGCGCCGATGAACTGTACGAAGCCATGCCGCCTGCGCGCGAGCTGTCGGGCGGATCGGCCGCCAACACGCTGGCGGGGCTCTCGACGCTCGGCCTTCAATGCGCTTTCATTGGGCAGGTTGCCGATGATCAGCTGGGCAAAGTGTTTCGCCACGATATGCGCGCCACCGGTATTGATTTCGACACGGCCTCTCGTGATGGCGAACCCGCCACGGGCCGGGTCCTGATCTTCGTTACGCCCGATGGCGAGCGGACGATGAACACCTTTCTTGGCGCAGGTCAGTTCCTGCCCGCCAGCGCGCTGGACGAAGATCTGATCGCCAGCGGCGCGATCCTCTATCTCGAAGGCTATCTTTGGGACCCCGAAGAACCCCGCCGTGCCATGCGCCGCGCGATCGAAGTCGCGCGCGCAGCGGGCCGCAAGATCGCCTTCACCGCCAGCGAAAGCTTCGTGATCGAGCGCCACGGCGATGATTTCCGCGACCTGATCGAGAACGGGATGATCGACATCCTGTTCGTCAATGAAAGCGAGCTTGCAACGCTGACGGGAGAGAGCGAATTTGAAGCCGGCTTCGAAGCGGTCGCCGGCAAAGTGCCGGTTCTGGTCGCCACCCGCAGCGAAAAGGGCGCGGTTGCCCAGGCCAATGGTGAACGCGCGGTGGTTAGCGCCGAAACGGTCGAGCATGTGATCGACACAACCGGCGCGGGCGACCAATTCGCCGCCGGTTTCCTGTCGGGCCACGCCAAAGGCGCGCCGCTGGAAGAATGCCTCAAACGCGGCGCGATTGCTGCGGCCGAGGTGATCTCACACTATGGTCCGCGTCCCGAAGTGGATATGAAAGCGCTGATGGCGGACAAGCTGTAGAGCGCACGGACGCCTACAGCGCGCCGGTTATAGGGCAGGCTCATAATCCTCGCGCTGGAGCGTCACCATATAGGCCGCCACCTCGCGCGCTTCGGGTTCGTTGAGCTCAAACTCCATCAATTCGGGATAATTGTGCGCGTCGATCAGCCACGCGGTGAGGCTCTCGCCTGTTAGCCCCGCGCTGTTGGCAATCGCCTCAAAACTCGGCGCTTCCGGATTGGGCGAGAGAAACGGCGGCTGAACCCCATGACAATCCCCGCACACGCCCTGAACGAGATTGGGAATGGGCGCAGATTTGGAGGACGCTGTCTGAGGCGGCGCGCTTTGGCACGCGGCGAGCGCGAGTGTGGCGAGGGCGAAGGGGATAAGGGAGCGCATGTTCACCATGCTAGGCGGAATTCGGCCGCTGTCTTTGACGGATGTCAATTTTGCGCGAAATTGATCTCGATTCTTGCAGCGGTCAACACTCGGCCCAGAAGGTTGGCTCCGCGCCATTGGTTGGGGTCGTGGTTGGCTGGATCATCTATCTGCAATCCGTTGCCCCAATTCCAGTCGCGTGGGTTGGCTTCCACTAGCATAGAAGGTGCTGTGTTGCGCAGCTGCCGCGCGGCGCCGTCGTTCTGCGAATACTTCGCGAGATTGGCTCGATACATGATGTGAATGCGCCACAGATGCCAAACGGCTTCATCGAAAGCGCGAATTCTGGCTCCGAGTCGTTTTTGCAATGCGGGATCGTCAGTCGCCATGATCTTGTCGAAGATGACTGCATCTTCGAAAAGCGAAGCTTTAGCCGCCATCATATACTGCTCGGCACAGCCAAAGGATAAGTCATCCAACTCGAATGGAGTTGGATGCCACTGGCTGAAAACCCCTTTGATGAATGGGTGGAAGGCCGAATAGTCGTGAGCCTTGGGCAAGGCCCGTTCTAAAATTGATGGATCGGATGGGAAGCGAATCACGCCCTATCCACCCGCTTCCCGCGCGACTTCCTTCCACCCAATATCACTGCGGTAGAATCCGCTCGGAAAGTCGACTTTCCCAACCGCGTCATAGGCCGCTGCCTTCGCCTCAGTCACATCCGCCCCCACCGCGGTGACGTTGAGCACGCGGCCTCCGTTGGCGATCAGAGCGCCGTCGTCGGCGCGTTTGGTGCCGGCGTGGAAGACTTTGGCTCCGCCTGCTTCGGCGTCTCCCAGATTGATTGCGCCGCCCTTTTCTGGCGTGCCGGGATAGCCCGTGGCGGCCATTACCACTGTCAGCGCGGCGTCATCTGAGAATTGCCCTTCGACGCCTGCGAGCTCACCCTTCGCGCACGCCATCATGATCGCGGCCAGGTCGCTTTCAAGGCGCGTCATCAGCACCTGGCATTCCGGATCGCCAAAGCGGCAATTGTATTCGATCAGCTTGGGACCGACCTTGGTCAGCATCAGCCCGGCGTAGAGCACGCCCGAATAGGGCATCCCTTCGACACGCATCGTGTCGACCGTGGGGCGGATGATTTCGTTGATGACGCGCGCTTGCAGATCGTCCGTAAGCACCGGCGCGGGCGAATACGCGCCCATGCCGCCGGTGTTGGGGCCGACATCGCCTTCGCCGACCTGTTTGTGATCCTGCGCGGTGCCGAAGGGCAGGATCGCGGTGCCATCGGTGAGCGCGAAGAAGCTGGCTTCCTCGCCTTCGAGGAATTCCTCGATCACGACTTCGGCGCCCGCTTCTCCGAACTGCCCGCCGAACATATCGGCCAGCGCGGCGTGCGCTTCGTCGAGGGTCGCGGCGATCACCACGCCCTTGCCCGCCGCAAGCCCGTCGACTTTGAGCACGTAAGGCGGCTTGAAGCGCTTCAGGGCTTCTTTTGCGCCTTTCAAGCTTTCGGCGCGGACATAACCGGCGGTCGGGATCCCGGCGCGCATACACAGTTCTTTGGTGAAGCCTTTCGAACCTTCCAGTTGAGCCGCCTCTTTAGATGGGCCAAACACGCTTATTCCAGCCGCTCTCAGGTGATCTGCAAGGCCCGCGACAAGCGGCGCTTCGGGGCCAACCACGACTAGATCAATCGCGTTGCCCTCGCACGCCTCGCGGATGAGCTCAAAATCGTCCTCTGGCGTAAGGGTCAGGGTTAGGACCTTGGCCTCTTGGGCCATCCCCGGATTTCCGAGGCGGGTAAAGATGCGGTCCACGCTCGGGGATTGCGCCAACTTCCACGCTAGCGCATGCTCGCGCCCTCCCGAGCCCAGCAGCAGGATATTCATGGCGCGCTCCCCTTCCTCTGGCCCTTCCTCTTCAGGGCCTTCATACTCGAACGACAGGCTCGTAGCCGCGACGCGCGCGGGCGACAACGCCGAGCCACTGTCGATCACCGAGATTTCTCAGGCCTTGAAGCGCACGGTCGAGGATCGCTTTGGCCATGTGCGTTTGCGCGGGGAGCTTTCGGGGGTGAAACGCGCGGCATCAGGCCACCTCTATTGCGCGCTCAAGGATGATAAATCGGTGCTGGATGGCGTGATGTGGCGCGGCAACGCGCAGCGTCTGGCGTTCGCGCCCGAAGACGGCCTGGAAGTGGTCGCAACGGGCAAGCTGACCACCTATGCGGGCCGATCAAAATACCAGGTGGTGATCGACAGTCTGGAGATCGCGGGCGAGGGCGCTTTGTTGGCGCTGCTGGAGAAAACCCGCGCACGGTTGGCGGAAGAAGGGTTGTTTGATGACCGGCGCAAGCGGCGTTTGCCCTTCCTGCCGCGCGCGATTGGTGTGGTTACCTCGCCAACCGGATCGGTTATTCGCGATATCCTGCATCGGCTGGCGGATCGCTTTCCCAGCCACGTGATGGTCTGGCCCGTGCTGGTGCAAGGGCAAGGTGCGGCGGAGCAAGTGGCTGGCGCTATCCGGGGGTTTTCGTCTATTGAAGCGGGCGGTGCAGTCGCAAGGCCCGACGTGGTGATCGTCGCGCGTGGGGGCGGGTCGATAGAGGATCTGTGGAGTTTCAACGAAGAGATTGTGGTCCGAGCCATCGCCGAATGTACCATTCCGGTTATCTCGGCCGTCGGGCATGAAACCGATACGACACTCGCCGACTACGCCGCTGACCGGCGCGCGCCCACGCCGACGGCGGCCGCTGAGATGGCCGTGCCGGTGCGTGTTGATATCGAAGCGACGCTGGCCGATTTCGCCGCGCGGCAGCGGCGTAGCGTTCATCGCCCGGTGGAGCTGGGGCGCGAGCGATTGGAGGCGCGCGTGCGGCGGATGCCTCGGCCTGAAACGCTGCTCCAGCCGCAGGCGCAGCGGCTTGATGATCTGTCTGAACGGTTGCGTCGTGGTCTCACCCTGCGCGCGGGTCAGGGGCGCGAGCAATTGGCGGGGGTTGCCGCGCGGCTTTCGCCTGCCGCCCTGAGGCGCGGCGAGCGTGACGCACGGCGGCGGCTTGAAGGGGTGCGGCTCACCACCGGTCTGGTCCAGCGCCCGCTGGATGAGGCCCGCGCGCACCTCAACGCACTCGCCCGGCTCGCCAGCCAACTGCATCCGGAAAAGCCGCTAGAACGTGGCTATGCGATTGTCAGGGGAGCCGACGGATCGGCGCTTACGACGCGCGCGCAGGCAAAGTTGGAAGCGAAGCTGGCGCTCCAGTTCAAAGACGGTTCGCTTGATGTCGCGCCGCTGGGCGAGGGTGCCCTGCCTTCCGTACCGCCCGCTCGCTCAAAACCGCGCAAACCCAAGCCCCAATCCAAGCCCTCGGCCTCCGATACGCAAGAGGACTTGTTCGGCTAGCGGACAGCTGCGCATCCTGCTAAAGTCTCTCGCATGCTGATGAATTCCTCCGAAAAGCCGGCAAAGCTCTATTACGGCCCCTCCACCTTCCGCGTTTTGCGGCCCGGGCAGCACGTCGTGTGCGCGGTGTCGGGCGAGATCATTCCGCTCGAAGAGCTGCGCTATTGGAGCGCGGATCATCAAGAGGCCTACGCCTCGGCGGAGATCGCGACCAAGCGCCTACTCGGGCAGGATTAACCCTCTAAGTGCGCGCCCATCTTGGTTCCTTGGCTGTGTTGGCAAGTTTGGCTTTAGCCGGATGCGGGGCGGCCGAAGCGGCGGACACCAAAGAAACAGGCGATGATCTGTCAATGGCGGCGGCAGCAACCGGCGCTCAACCAATTCTACCGGCACGGCCAGGCCCCGTGGATGGCGTTCCGCCCATGCCGCAGCCCCCCAGCTTCACTGCCGGTGAATTCACGCAGGGCGGATGGGCGCGGATACAGCTTCCATCGCGCATTTCTGAGGCGACCTTCGATGGTGAGCCGGTTGAAGTGTCCGCCGATGGCCGTCTTCTCGTGGCCTTTGATCGTGACTCTGGCCCGAAGGCGGAGCTGAAGTATGATGGCTTCACCTCAGTCATTCCGATAACCCCGCGCCAATGGCAGATCAGCCGCGTCAATGTGCCCAAGCGCGCGGGCGGATCGAGCGAGGCCTGGTGGAAAAAGCGCAAACCCGAATGGGAGGCGATTGTCGCCGCGCGGGCTAAGGAAACCGATGCGCAGGGGTGGAGGCAGGACTTTATCTGGCCGGTCAAGGGCCGCATTTCCGGCCTATTTGGCCGCCAGCGCATTTATCAGGGCGAGCCCGGTTCCTACCACTCAGGAATCGATATCGCGCCCGGCCACGGCGTTCCTTTTGTCGCGCCAGCCGATGGCGTTGTGGTGCTTGCGCGAACCGGCTTCAGCCTCGAAGGTGGGCTCATCATCATCGACCACGGCGGCGGGCTTAACAGCGCGTTCCTGCACAGCTCCAAGATCCTCGTGAAAGAGGGGCAGGCGGTGAAACAGGGTGAACGGATCGGCCATGTCGGCTCCACCGGGCGATCGACGGGGCCGCATTTGCACTGGAGTCTGAAGTGGAACGACGCGCGGCTCGATCCGCTGCTCTTCACCGGCCCCATGGGGTCTTAGACCCGCACCGAGAGCGTTTTCGCGCAAAGACCGGTCAAACCGGATTGACGATCCGCAGCAGCCAGTGAACAGGTCGCGGTCTGTGATCCGTCGCCTTTTCCTCCTTTCGCTCGTCGCAGTCGGCCTCGCACCGGGCACCTTTGTGCGCACGCCAGTGCTCCAAGGCTTTGACGTGCCGATCACGCTTAGCGTGGTGAATGAACCGGGCGCGGACCCGCCGCCGGGTTGGACGCTTGAAGGCGTGTGGGAGTTCAAAGGCCGTGGGCTGCTGTTCGGCGGGTATTCAGCGCTGCTGGCGCTTGAAGACGAAAAGATGCAGGCGTTTTCGGACCGTGGAGGGCGGTTCAGCTTTATCCAGCCCGACCGTGATCAGGGCTCCGCTCCCTTGGCCACGCGCATTCTGGCCGACCAGCCTGTCCCCAATGGCTTTGAGATGGTGCTGTTCGATATCGAATCCGCCGCCCGGGATCCGAAGACCGGCCAGTACTGGCTCGGCTTTGAAAGCACGCATGCCTTCGTTCGCTACACTCCCGATGGGAAGAGCAAGGGGTGGCGGGTCATCAACGAAGAAGTGGATTGGTCGTCCAATTCCGGGGCCGAGGCGATGGTGCGCCTGGCTGACGGGCGATTCCTGATTATTCCCGAGCGCATCGGGCAGGGCGATGTGACAAGCGCCTTGCTCTATCCCGGCGATCCGATCGATGGCGCGGCACCGATCGAAGTGCCTTACACCGCTCCGCCAGGCGATTTCAGCGTGACCGATGCGGCGCAATTGCCCGATGGTCGGATCGCGCTTCTGCTGCGCCGGGTGGTGTGGGGTCTTCCGCCGTTCGAGGCGCGTATCGCGCTGTCGGATTGGTCTGATCTGGACACCAAGACTGAAGGCCCTTCGCTTGCCCCAGAGATCGCGCTTGATCTGAGCGCCGTTGCGCCGCCCGAAAACTACGAAGGACTTGCCATTCGCGAGAGTCGCGAAGGAACGCTCGATCTCTGGGTGATTTCAGACGACAATCGCGGTGTTACGCAGCGTACACTGATGGTGAAGCTGGGCTTTGATCCGGAGCTTTCATTCAAAACCGCGCCCACTCCAGAATCCGAGGACGAAAGCCAGACAGACAAAAAGGCGCGCGATTGACATCGCACGCCCTTTGGATTGGATTCGAGGGGAAAGAGGCGGTTAGCCTCAGGCCCGAGCCGACTTAAGCAGCCGCAGCGGCTTTCTTAAGTTCGCGCTTAACTTTCAGCGCGCGGGCCGAGAGCTTCTCGTCCTTGGTCTTGAGCAGCCAATTGTCGAGGCCACCATTGTGCTCAACCGAGCGCAGGCCGTGGGTCGACACGCGGAACTTGAAGCTGCGGTCGAGCTTCTCGCTCAGCAGCGTAACGTTCTGCAGGTTCGGCAGGAAGACGCGCTTGGTCTTGTTGTTGGCGTGGCTCACATTGTGGCCCACCTGGCGGCCCTTGCCGGTCAGTTCGCAAATACGCGACATGATAAATCTCGTTTCTTGTTTCGGTTACGGGGAGCCTCGCGAAAAACGCAGGGTGAAACCAATGGTTCTCCCGGAAAGCGCGGCGCATAGCGGGGCCTCCGCGAATCGTCAATTGATTCGTGGACACTGAGGGCCTAGCGCCGCCTCATGTCCAACCGTTGGCCCTTGCCAGAACCCATGGCGATCGCGTTGCAAGTCGCGCGTGAGGCGGCGGAAGCGGGCGAAGTGCCGGTCGGCGCGGTCGTGGTCAAGGATGGCGCGGTGATCGCGGTCGCCGGAAACGCCACGCGTTCACCGCCCGATCCCACCGGCCACGCCGAAATGCGCGCGATTCGTATGGCGTCTGAAAAACTGGGCGATGATCGTCTGGCGGGCTGTGATCTCTACGTCACGTTGGAACCCTGCGTGATGTGCGCCGGCGCGATCAGCCACGCCCGCATCGCGCGCCTCTATTACGGCGCGAGCGACCCCAAAGGCGGCGGCGTCGAACACGGTGCGCGGGTGTTTGAACAAGACCAATGCCTGCACCGACCCGAGGTTTATACCGGCATGGGCGAGGAAGAGGCGGCGCAGCTGCTGAGAGCGTTTTTCCGGGAACGGCGTTAAGAATGCCAAGAGGGGGTATCATGTCGAAACTCAGCTTTGCCAGAACCCTATGGGGCTTTGCCGGCACCCTGATTGCCAAGCGCTTAGGCCTGAAGCGTGGGCGCGCGGATATTGAAAGCGTCTTCAACTACGTGAAGATTGATGAGCGGCTTTCGACCTCCGGGCAACCCACGCAGGAGCAATTCGCCGCGATCCGCGATGAAGGCTTTGAGACGGTGGTGAACCTGTTGCCGCAAGATCACGAGAACTCCCTAAAAAACGAGCCCGAAATCGTGCGCAGGTTGGGCCTGAACTATGTCTATATCCCCGTCGTCTTCACCGCGCCGACCGAGGAAAACTACGTTCAATTTGTGACCGCTATGAATGAGCATTCGGGCGACAAAGTTTGGGTGCATTGTGCGGTCAACGCTCGGGTCTCTGCCTTCTTGGCGCGTTATAGGGAGGAGGTTTTGGGCGAATCCCGAGAGATAGCACGCGCGCAGATTGGGCAAATCTGGGAACCCTATGGCGTATGGGTCGACTTTCTCGACGGTCCCGACCGCCCATAAGACAAAACTCATCCCAAAAAGAAAGCCCCCGCCATCGGGGGTGGCGGGGGCTTAGCTTGCGCGGCTCGGCGTGGAGGAGAGGGGAGAGGACGTCGAGCGGCGCTTTTGCGGGGTTGGTGTTTGCAGGCTTAGACGCTCAGGATCGTCAGCGGTGAAGTGACGAGCGCGAAAGAGAACGCGGCGAGCGAGGCGAACAGCGCGCCAGTCAGCGAAACGAATTGGGTGTTGGTTTTGGTCAGGGTCATTATCTTTACTCCGGGTCTTGGTTTGCGATGGGAGGCCTTGGGGTGGAGACCGCCATCGCTGTAACACCCAGATACGCCTTGAAGCGCCGCGCTCCTAACACCACTCTTGCCTTTGCCTTATGCAAAATTGCATAACGAGGTTCTGAGTGGAGTACGACCGATGTTGGATTGGAACGACCTGCGGTACTTTTTGGCCGTCGCGCGCACGGGCAGCACGCTGTCCGCGTCCAAGCAGCTCCATGTCAGCCAGTCGACCGTCTCGCGCCGCATCACCGCGTTGGAGACAGCGCTCGACGTGAAGCTCTTCGTGCGCCGTCCGTCCGGCTATGAACTAACGCCGCGCGGGCGATCCGTTCTGCCGTCCGCGCAAGACGTAGAAGCCGCGATGATGGCTTTTTCCGGCGGTGTTGAAGCTGAAACCCGGCGACTGAAGGGGACCGTGCGTGTGTCCACGGTGGAAGCGGCTGCCAATTCCTGGGTTATCCCGGCGATCGCTTTGCTGCGTGAACACCACCCCGAAATCCAAGTCGAGCTGGTCACCAGCGATCACTACGTCGATCTGGCGCGCGGTGAAGCGGATTTTGCGATCCGGTTCGGGCCAAGGCCCACCGAAGAAACGCTGATCGTGCGCCATCTGTTTGACATGTTGGAGAGCGTCTATGCGACGAGGGCCATGGTCGACCGGCTGGGAATGCCACAGGACGTAGCCGGCCTCTCTCGCTATCCGATGATCGCCTCAACCTCTCCCGATAGCTTCAACAACCGTTGGATCGAGCAATACGCACCCGGAGCTGAGATCGCCCAACGCGCCAATTCGATGTCGACCGTCATGGCGAGCGTTCAGTCCGGGCTGGGCGCGGCGATCATGCCATGCATGATGGGCGACGAGGTGCCCGAGCTGGTGCGACTGTTTCCGCCAATTGAAGAACTGACCACGCCCGGCTGGATGGTCACAACCGACATCGCCCGCCGCCAACCGCATATCCGCGCGGTGATCGATTGCGTTGTCGAACAGATCCAGACGACCTTGGCCGCACGCCCAGTGCATTTGACAGTAGCGCACGCCGCATAAGAGCCGCGGTCAATCGGCGCTGGAAAGCCACGTCACCGCGTCGTCTTGATCGTCCAGGTCAAAAGCGCGGATCTTGGGTTTGATCAGCGCGCCCATGACCTGGGCGGTGCCGCCCAGCCAGTCGGGCCCGCCGACTATCGCGTAGCGGTCGATTTCGTTGATCAAACCCATCTTGGAACGCATTAGGCCGAAATCGAACAGCAGTTCGGCCTCAAAACCGTGCCAGCTTTGGATGACCATCATCAGCTTGGAACAGGCCGGGTCTTTGAGGCGCGCTTCAACCATGGCGATTCCGCGTTCGCTTTCAGCGCTGTCGAGCCGTCCGGCCAGCTGAAACGCCGCGATGGCAGGATCGCCAACGTTGATCTCTTTGAAAGCACCTTTGTGCGGGCCGTCTGCTTGTTCGAGCACCCACGCGCGGGCCGCGTCGGCCTCGTCATCGTCATACACTTCGTAGGTAACGCCCGGCAGCAACGCGCTTTCAAGGCGGGCTCCTGTGCGAATCCAGTCTTCGTCCGAGATGATCGCGATCCGTTCAAGGCCGTAAACCCATTTCAGCAGGGTCCCCATATGAGCCAGCTCAATACTCACCGCCGACCATGTAAATCCGGCAACCGCGGTGACATCGATTAGAACATGGCCTCCGTCCCCGGATGCGACCTGTTCTGCGGCGAATTCGACCAGCTTGTGCGCGTCCTCTTCGCGGAATTCGACCATCACCACGATGCGATGGGCCTTGGACGAGAGTTTTTCGATTTCGATCATGGTGACTGATGTAGCAGATTATAGGGCTGGCGAGTTTGATCTCGCGCAAAATCCATCGTCTCAATCGTGAGGAGTGTCGCCCTTTATGGGTGCTTGGGAGGATCAAGCACCAGGATCAGCCGGCTCTCGTCTGTGCCCTCAATCGGGGGTGAACGGTGAATGGCGGGGCTTTGCGTCCACATCTTGCCTTTGAACAGCCCGACATCGCCCGCGCTGAGCGTGTGAATGCGCTGGGGCTCTTCGCCGCGCGCGACCCGCTCGGCGTCGTCGGGTTCCAGCCATTGCGTGCCGGTGCCAATATAGGTCGTGATCAGGCGCGCTTTGACGTAGTCACCGTGGAACTTGCGGCAGCTGTTGGTGGTGACGACCGCCAAGCGGATTGAAAGCGCATCAACCTCCATTAGCTTGGCGTAGCGTTCAGCGAGGTCGACAATATCCGCGATCAGAGCGGTGCGTTCGGCGTTCTGCGCATACCCAGCCTCTTGAAGTTCGCTCTTAAGCTCGGCCTCAAGACTCGCCAAAGGCGCGGAGAAGCGTACATCGTGAAGATCACTGGCGAATAGGGCTGCGAATGATTGATCGCTTTGCCTCTTCCACACCGCCAGATTGCACTCGCTGCTACGGATCGCGCTCAGCACCTGAGGCGAGACAGAGAGTTTTGCGGGCGGATCGAGCAGCGTTGCCATGGGACGGGAACCTAGATGAGACACTATCTCATTTAGCGGCGCATGCGATGCATGCAAGGGGCGCGGTTGAACTGACGCTCTAAAGGCCGCGCCAGATCTTGGCCTTGGCGGTGTCCTTGGCGCCAAAGCGCCGGTCGTTGCAGCGCGTGGGGCGGAATCGCTTAGAGTAGCAAATGCGCAGCTCTTGCAGCCATCCGCGCTGGTTAAGCTTTACACCGACCGCGCCTACGGGAATGCCGGGATTGGCCTCCGCAAAGGCGCGGCGGATGCGGCCTGCGGTGAGGTTATCCTCGCGGCTGATGCGGTCGTATTCGGGGATGCGCAGGCTTTCCCACAACACCCGGGTGACGCCGAAATAGGTTTCGGGCTTCTTGGTCATGCAGCTGCCGTGCTTCGCCCATTGGCGCGCGATCAGACGGGCTGAGGGCATCATGCACATCGCCTTGCGAAGCTCCGCCGGGGTCAGCCGGTTTTGTTGCTTGCACCATTGCGGCCAGCTGCGTTGCCCCTGAGGCCAAAGACCATGGACGACCATGCCGAAGCGGCCGTTCAATCCCGAGCACTGCACCCGGTGCGCAGGTGAACTTTCGCGGGGTTTGCAAAACTCTGGACTCCAACTCAGCGCGAGAGTGTAGCCGGTGGTTGGCACGCTGCGCGGTTGGCTGTCAGGCGAGATGACCGGGACACTGGAAACAGAGGGCGCGCGGCATTGATAGGCCTGGGCGTTGGCGGTGGTGGGCAGGGCGAACGCCAGACCTAACGCGACGGGAAGCCGTGCCGCAATCGGAGATCGTTTCAATCAAACCTCGCGTCGTAACCAGGCTCCGGCCTCGCTTTGGAAAACAAACACCACCGCCGTAATCTTCAAGCCGACGCTTAGCACTCCAGAAGCGAAGAACCAAAGCCCGCCAATGGGATCGACGATCTCTTGGACCAAGGAGATCACTTCAAGCGCTACGAACGCGGCGAGCACAAACCGGAAGAACGCCCAACGAAAAACGGAGATGAAAGCCCAAAGAGCAAAGCCACAGAAAAGATCAAAAGCGATGAAGTACGGGACCATGCTGGAGAAAAAGACCTGCATATCGGGACCGCCGCCTTGCATCGCGATCAATTCGTGGATCTCCATTGCGATCCAGTCCCATCCCGCGATGACGGTGAACACTTGGACAATCAAAGCCCCTAAAAACAGGTAATCAAAGGCATTCATCGCGCGCGTTTTCATAGTGAACTCCGTCATAGTCACGAATGCGCTAGCCAATTGAGGTGGATTTTGAGTTAAGTTTCATGAATTACTTGGAGGAGCGGCATCATCCTTTCACTAAACTGCTGACGTGGCTAAGTGAAGTCATCAAGTTGCGCCTTCCGCTCCCCTCTGAGCCAGCGGCCTGAGGCCGGCGCGAACATCATCGCCACGGCCAGCGCCGTGAGCGCCGGTTCGAACCAACGGGCGGTTTGCGCCCAACCCGCTAATGTGGTCACCATCACGCCTTGCGACCAGGCCGCTGCTTTCACGATAGCAAATGTCAGGACAACCCAGCGCGCCCTCAGCGAACCGTAGCCGTAGATCCAGACGAGCGGGAAGAGCGCCATGGTAAAGACGCTGAAGGCGGCGATGATAGCGCCATCTTGGGTCCAAGGGATCATGGGAAGGCGCTTTGACCACTTGAACCATTCAAGCAACGGCTCTGAGAGCGCGATCGTTAACCCGATCACGGCCACACAGAAGAGGGCGATCGCGAACACGTGGATCGACCATGGGCGTGGACCGGGTTTGAGCTTCACAGCGGCGTGAAATCCAGACCAACATCCGCCGCAGGCGCGCTTTGTGTGAGGCGGCCGACCGAGCAATAATCGACCCCGCTCGCCGCCTTCGCGGCTATGGTGTCGAGGTTGATGCCTCCGCTCGCCTCGGTCGCGGCGCGGCCTGCGATGATCGCGACGGCCTGTTTGAGCGTCAGCGGGTTCATATTGTCGAGCAGCAGGTGATGCGCGCCCGCCGCCAGCGCCGGTTCGATCTGATCCAGTCGGTCGACCTCGCAAATGATCGGCTTCACGCCCGCTTGCGCCGCGCGACGCACCGCTTCGCCCACGCTGCCTGCGACCGCGACGTGGTTGTCCTTGATCATGGCCGCGTCCCACAGTCCCATGCGGTGGTTTTGCGCGCCGCCCATCCGCGTTGCGTATTTCTCAAGGACACGCAGACCGGGAAGGGTCTTGCGCGTATCGAGCAGGGTGCAGGTGGCGCTGCCCACATTCATCGCGGCGACGTAATCGCGCGTCATCGTCGCGATGCCTGAGAGGTGCTGGACGATATTGAGCGCGCTGCGTTCCGCCGTCAGCAAAGCGCGCGCGTTGCCGACCATGCGCATCAAGTCCGTGCCGGGTACAACGCTATCGCCATCGGCCACCAGCGTTTCAATTTCGACGTCCGGATCAAGGTGGCGAAAGAACGCCTCGGCCAATGGCAGGCCCGCGACGACCACCGCATCCCGGCTATCCATAACGCCCGAAAAGCGGGCATCGGCGGGAATCACGCTTTCCGAGGTGACGTCATGACCGCCGCCCTCAAGGCCAACGCCAAGATCCTCGTCGAGGGTCTCGCGAACAAAGCGAACAATGTCGAAGCCGGGAAGGGAAAAGGTCATGCAACCCGTCTAAACGGTCGCGCCGCGACCGCAAGCACGACAGCGCTCAAGTAGTGAAACGATAGCGCACAAAAAAGCGCGCCCACAGGCGCCCCGCAGGCCCAGATGGGCCGGAGGGAACAGCGCCGTGGGTCAGAAAATCAATGCACGAAGCGCGCGACCACATCGCGGTAGGAGCGCGACACCTTTACCTCTTGCCCGCTGTCGAGCACCAAGAAGCATTCGCCGTTGGTGTGCGGTTTGACCTGGCGCACTTGGTCCAAGTTGACGATGGTCGAACGGTGGACGCGCTGGAAGGTGCGCGGGTCGAGGCGCCGCTCCAGATCCTTCATCGTCTCGCGCAGGACGAGCGAATTGTCGGCGGTCGAGATGATCATGTAGTCGCCCGCAGCCTCGATCCGTTCGATGGATTCGACCTCGACGCGGAAGATTTTGCCGCGATCTTTCACGTTGATCAGTTTTTCAAAGCGGTCTGAGCTGTCGGCTTCGGCTTCACAGTCGTTGAACTCGGCGGCGCGATCGGGCGCGACCTCGGCCAGTACATCGCGCAGCTGTTCGACATCGTCCGTCGATTTCTTCTCGGCCAGACGTTGACGCACGCGTTCGACCGTGTCGGCCAATTTGTCTTCATCGACTGGCTTCATCAGGTAGTTAACCGCGTTGGCTTCGAACGCCCGAATGGCGTGTTCGGCGTAGGCTGTAACGAAGACAAACAGCGGGGGTTCGATTTCCATCACGCCTTTGACGACGCTGAACCCGTCAAAACCGGGCATTTGAATGTCCAGGAAGACGAGATCGGGCTTCAAAGTCTTGATCTTACGGATGGCTTCGCGCCCGTTCGAGCAGGTGTCGATAATCTCGATATCTTCGAACGGTTGGAGGCGCAGTTGCAGGCCTTGTATGGCGAGTTTCTCATCATCGACGAGAATGGTGCGAATGGTCATAGTGTTACGATCCAGATGCGGGGCTCAGCCCAGGGGCCGAGCTTGAGGCGGGGTTTGAACGGGGTGCGGCGCCTTGCGGAACCGCTGCGGATGCAGGGTGAGTGGGGGTTTCTGAACCCTGACTGACAGATCCCTCAAATGGAGCGGTTTCACGCGCCGAGTTGAAGGGAATTTCGATCAGCACTGTAAATCCTCCGCCGGGCGGAGAGCGCGTTTCGAATACATGGCCCACGCCATAGGCCTGTTCAAGCCGGTTGCGGATGTTTCCAAGGCCGACGCCTGTGGAGGTCGGGTTGTCCAAACTGGGCGCAACCTTGGCGTTGGTTGGCGCGCCGGGGCCGGTGTCCTCCACGCTCAAACGCAGGCGCTGTCCGACCACGCGCGCGGACAATGAAATGCTCGCGCCTTCCTCGCGCGCGCTGACCGCGTATTTGATCGAGTTTTCGATCAGCGGTTGCAGCAACATCGAAGGAAGTTGCGCGGTCAGCGCCAGATCCTCAATTTCAAAGTGGGTGCGCAGGCGCTCTTCAAACCGCATGCGTTCAATATCGAGATAGAGATGCAGCGTTTCGACCTCTTGCTCCAGCGTGACTTGACTGCCGGGTTCGGTGATCAGCGTGTGGCGCAAAAAGCCCGACAACCGCGTCAGCATCGCGTTGGCGGGTTCGGTCTGTTTCAAAAGCACCAGAGTGCTGATCGAGTTCAGCGTGTTGAACAGGAAGTGCGGGTTGAGTTGGTAGCGCAGCATCGCAAGCTGCGCGGCGGTGGTTTGCGCCTCGAGCCGTTCAAGGCGATCCGCCTGTGTTTCAACAGTGAGGAAGAAATTGACCGCGAAATACAAGGCGCTCCACGCGCCTAAGAGCGTGATCGGCATATAAGAGAGCCCGATGAAGCGTTGGGCAAAGCCGGTTTCGATCCCGACGCCAAAATACACCCCTTGCAGCCAGGCATCGATCGAGGTGTAGACGATAATCGCAGCAACCAATGCGGCGACAGAGCCTCCCCAAGTAACAAGAGGTTTGTGATCGATCAGTTGGCGGTAAATGACCGACAGAATCAGAGTGATAGAAAACCCAGTGATAGTCGCCACCAACAACAAGGCGAGCAAATTGAAAGGCTGTTGGTTGGCAATCGCCACAACCATCCGCAGCAACAGATACCCACCCCAACCAGCCAGTTGCAGAAGCCAGAACGCGCGGTTCTTGCTCGCAAAGAACGGCGCAGGCTGGATCGGCAGCATGGATAGTGTTTGAGGCCGGGTCTGATCCATAACTCACCTCTTTAGCCGATTTGCGCGGCTTTGGCAGGGGGCATCGTCGCATTTGGCGAGCGGGCGGGCTTGGGGCGCGTCCAGCCGTTCAGTCGCGCTGCGCCAGATCTTTTGAAGCGGAGGCCCCGGGATCGGCCTCAATCTCGCGACGGAAATGCACCGGCCAATCGGCCTTACCCTCGCGCTCCATCAACTTCGCGATGAGTGGCAGCTCAGCGGCTATAAACTCCGCGCGTTCGTCCCAGCCATCATGCGTGCGCTTGCGAAACAGACCGCGATCATACTTCTTTCCCCAGCGCACCATAAAGCGATAAGCGGCTTCGGGGTCATATCCCGCATTGGCCATCAGCCACGGCATCAACCGGTCAGCCTCGCGCTCTGTCAGGCGGATGGTGCGGCGCTTGCGTCCTTCGCGGTCGAGCCAGGCGCGATGGCCGAGCAGATTGTGCGCGAGTTCATGCGCCACGACGCCGGCGAATTCGTCTTCTTCCTCCCACTCAAAAGCGGGGAAGGCCTCTCCGATCACCACACGCTTTCCTTCGGAGAGGGCGCGCGTCGAGTGGCTCGCCAGTTCAAAACGGGTGGCGCAGACGGGAACAGGGGTAAGGGCGCTTTGACTGCCATCGGCAAAAACGAAGGTGACCGCACCGGGCTTCTTCAAAGCCTCGTCAATCCAGTTGTGCGCGCGGGTCAGGCGTTGCCAAGATCCAGCGCGAGCGGCCTCCCAAGTGTTCGGATCAACATCGCCCATCCGCGCCACGCCCCGGTTGCGAGTGAACGTTCCGGCCTCTCCAGCCGGCGACCCGCGCGCCGCGGTCTGCACGGCAAAGGCGGTTGTGAGACCCAGCGCTGTCGAGACGAGGTCGGGTCGTCCATAGCTTGCAGTGTCCTGCAACTGCAGGCCCACCGAAGGGATCCGATTCTCGCAAAACGCCGCGTTGCCGCGCGCTAATCGCCAGCCGACATCCTGAAGCCGTTGGTCGCGG
This sequence comes from Pseudomonadota bacterium, assembly GCA_039814925.1. Lineage (GTDB taxonomy): Bacteria > Pseudomonadota > Alphaproteobacteria > Sphingomonadales > Sphingomonadaceae > Erythrobacter. Next base: position 189,120 of record JBCCAH010000004.1, on the reverse strand, counting down.
GTTTGAAACTCTTCGATTGCCTCGCGCAGTTTTTTGATGCGCTTATCGTTGGCGCCGGACGCGCTGACGGATGTAATTAGCAGGGCAACGGCACCGAACGCGCACAGAAGGCCACAGACCGGCCCCACAAGCGCTCGGAGCGTCACCCGTCGACCCGTGGTCCGGCGCTATCTAACGCGTCCTTCAGGCCATCATAACCGATCGCCCCGCCGATGGCGGTGTCGCCTGTTACCCAAGCGGGGGTCCCGGTGAAGCCGATCTGCCGCGCCAGGGCGCCGTTGCGGGCAAGTTCTGCCGTGACTCCATCGCTTATCGCGTCGGCGGTGGCCTGTTCCATATTCAGCCCGACCAGGCGCGCCGCCTGCTCCACGCTTTCAGGGGTGGCAGGGCCGAGCGCGAACATTTTCTCGTGAAATTCTTGATACTTGCCCTGGCGCGCCGAGGCGAGCGCCATGCGGGAGGCGACTTCGCTGCCTTCAAAGATCGGCCATTCGCGGACAATCACCTTTAAGTCAGGGTCATTTGCGACCAATCGCTCGACATCGTCGAGGCTCGATTCGCAGTATGGGCAGTTGTAATCGGTGAATTCCACCAACACCTTTGTACCATTGGGGTTGCCCAACACGGCGCCTGGAAACTCTTCGAAAATCGCGCCGCCCGCATCCGCCAATCGGTCCGATGTTTCTTTCTGCTGAAGCGCCGCCGCCATGTCGGGCAGGACTTCGGGGTTCTCCATCAGGAAGGCGCGTGTGCGGTTGTCCGCGAGGCCCGAGATTGACCAGATTGCCGCCCCTAAAAACCCAAAAACCAACGCGGTGAGCGCGGTCAGGACGGCGGAGCGGGTGCTGGAGTTAGTCGTGTTGCTCATAATCTCGCGCGGTCTAGCGAGCGCTGCCCAGCAGCGCCAGTGGTGGAGAAGCCGATATGGGCCTTACCGACAGGGCTCAACGTTGGTCGCGCAGCCGTTCGAGCGCCGAGCGCGCTTCGAGAGCGATGTCTTGCGCGCGGATCCAGTCGGGCGATCCGCGCGGCAAGGCGGCTTCGGCGGCCTTGGCGTTGCGCAAGGCGGCCGGGTAAGCGCGGCTCATCACCTGTTGCTCGGCGCTGGCGAGGCGCGCGCGCGGAATGTCGCCGCGCGCGGCGTAGACCGCGCCCAGCTGATACCATGCGAATGGGTTCAACCGGTCTTTGCCCACCGCGCCGCGAAGCACGCGTTCGGCTTCGTCGTAATTGGATTCGTCTTCGGTCGCGATCAGCGCGTGGCCGAACATTGACGCGATCAACGGCTGATTGACCGTCAGTTCTGTCGCCCGACGCAGCGGGATGAGCGCCTCATCAACCTTTCCGGATTCAAGCAGGATCTGGCCTTGAAGTTCGAGGTAATACGGGTTGTTCGGGTTGTTTGCGAGCAACACATCCGCTTCGGCCAGCGCTTTCTCGATTTGGGCGTCCTTGTGATAGGCATAAGCGCGCGCGTAGTGACCGGCTAGCGACTCATCGCTTTCAGGATACTGGCGCAAGGTGCGCACCGGTTCCGCGAGATAGCCGTAAAGCTTGGCCCGCGCTTGGAGGAATCGCTCCTGAAGCACCGGATCGGGTGGATTGTCCCACGCCGCGTCTTGCTCCAGCAATTCGCGCAAAGTGGCGATTCGATCGCCCGAAAGCGGGTGGGTGCGACCATAAGCCGCATCGTCGCGCTGGCTGTAGCCACGGCGAATTTCGAAGTTGCGCAGGCGACCGAAGAACTTGAGCATGCCCTTTCCGGAAATCTCTGCGCCCGCCAGATACCGCGCGCCAGCCAGATCGGTTGAGGCTTCCTGATTGCGGTTAAAGCTTAGAAAGTTGGCCTGGCCCGCTTGAATGCCAGCGCCGAACAGGCCGAACCCAGCTTCTGGCGGCGCGCCCGCGAGAACCGCTGCCGCGCCGGCAAGCAGCGACAGCAATGTCATCGACTGCATGCCCGCCACGCGTTCTTCAAAACGAGCGACGTGGCCGGCGGTGATATGGCCCAGCTCGTGGGCAAGAACGCCTTGCACTTCATTCGCGCTTTCGGCTGCGTTGAGAAGGCCCGAATGCACGTAGACAATCTGACCGCCCGCCACGAAGGCGTTGATCGAGGGATCGTTGATCAGGATCACTTCGACGTTGCCTGGTTCCAGCTCGCTCGCCTCGACCAAGGGGTCCATCATGTCTTTGAGCAGTTCTTCGGTCTCCGCGTCGCGCAGACGCGACTGCGCGCTTACCGGCGCAAAGGCGAAGGTGAAGGCCGCTAGGAAAGCAAGCAACAAGGCGGGCAGCGAACGAAGGGAGGGCATCGTTGGCTTGTAGCCATTATCCGCCTGAACGGAAACTGAAACCGACCTCGATTGACGTCGCAGAGTGTCGCGGAGGTTGTCAGAGGGTCGCACAGGTGGGGTGCGCCAGCGCTCAGCGCTGGGTCACGTCTTTCGCGAAGGCGCTGATCACGTTGACCACATCGCGCTGATCGCGCCATGGTGAGGCGAAGGAAATCAGCGGGTCGTTGTGCTCCATTTCCGGGTAGAGCTGGAGCCTCACTTTGCCGCCGGCGGTCTTGATCAGTTTGGCCAGTTCGCGCGAATTGCGGGAGCGAACTAGAGTGTCTTTCTCCCCGTGGATCAGCAACATAGCCGCCGCATCACCGCGCACATGGTTGAACGCCTGCGTCGCTTCGGGGTCTTCGGCGGGCCCAAAGGCGGCGATGGTCGAATCGCTGGTGTAGGGAAAGAAATCGTAGGGTCCGGATAATCCGATCACACCTTTAAGAGCGTCCGCATCTTCGTCACGCTCGGCCAGCCACACGCGCTCCAAAGCGGTCATCACAACGTTATACGCGCCCGCTGAATGGCCCATCACCACAATCCGGTCGGGGTCGCCGCCATATTGCGCGGCGTGCGCGCGGGTGCGCGCGATCGCTGCAGCGGTGTCGTCCAACATGGCTGGGTAGACCCCATCGGCACCGCCCTCTTTCACCAAACGGTATCCCGCCAGCGCGACAACAAACCCTTCTGGCACAAGAGCGCGCGCGATAAAGCCGTAATCGGCCGGATCGCCCGAACGCCAACTCCCGCCATGCGCGAACAGCAAAACGGGGCGTGGATTGCTATCGGCCTTGAGGTTTTCCGGTCCCCAAAAAATGAGCTTTTGAGCGGGATGGTCCCCGGTGGAAATGTTCGCCAGTTCCACCACGCCGCGACTGCCGCCGGTGAGACGGTCAACCGCGCTCAGAACCGCTGGCCCATTGCGCGCAATCGCGATTTGCAGAGCAACCCCGCCAAAAACGGCGAGAACGGCAAGCGCGCCCAGCGCCCACAGGAAAATACGCAAAGGGAAAAGCCTCCGGCTATCAAAGAGCCGGAGCTTTAATTGCGCCTTTGGTGATTAGCCAACAAGTTTGCGCGCGGCGCGTTCGATCAGGCCGGTGTCTTCGGCGATTTCGCCCAGGACATCGACCCCGCCCGACCCATCGCGGCGCACCATGACGAGCGCGAATTCCGGCCCTTCTGCGGCGATCGCCTTCATGGTGAGCGCTTCGAGTTCGCGCAGTTTCTTGGCCAAGGCCTCCCGGATCGCGCTTTCGGGTTCGACCGGCTTGCCGCTTTCTTCACGGCGCAAGCGGCGTTCCGCTGTGACCACGCCTTTGAGGCCGCCATCGGCCCTGGACAGGAAGTCCGCCAAGGCGCCGCGCTCCAGTTCAAGGCGGTGCGCGTGGTTCAGAACGGCGGCGTATTCGGTCAGGCGCGTCTTGTCGTAATCGCTGCCAAATACGAGTTTGACCACAGGGGTCATCGGCGCGCGATCTTGCACGGTCAGGCCGCTTTCCTCAATCAGCGCGCCGTAGTCTTCCGGCGCCTCCTTCGCGGCGAGCGAGAAGTCGTAAGCGCGGCCCACGGCCGCGTAGAGCGCGTGGCGGCTGCGGTCTTCGGACGCGCGGGCGGTGCTGGCCTGCTCGCGAGCCACCGCGAGGTAATCATGGATCGTCGCGTCTTCGGGCAGTTCCGATTCGGGGCTCTCGGCCACCGGTTCGGTCAGCTCACCAAAGACGTTCACCGGCGAGCTTTCGGGGACTGAAGCGGGGAAATCGGCCACGGGCTCGTAGGTCGCTGCAGGTTCATATGCAGTGGGCACGGGCGCATCTTCGCTCGGCTCCGAAGCGTCAAACGAGTCGTCGACCTGATAATCGGCGGGGTCGAATTTCTCCGCGTCCAGATCGACCGCCTTCTTTGAGGGCGCTTCAATGTAATCGGCGAGCGAGGCAAAGCTGTAGTCCGCGCCACTGTCCTCTTCCTCTTCGTCCTCGTCCAATTCAGGATCGTCGAGCGTGTATTGGCCGAAATCGGGCATCGGCAGATCGTCGTCTTCCGGTCCGCCCAGTTCTTCCGCGCCGGTTCCCAGATCCAGCACGTTGTTGTCCATCATGTCCGAAGGCGCGGCCATCAGTTCATCGGTGTTGTGACGAACCGCTTCGCTCTCTTCGGCTTCCTCTTCCACTTCGAGCGCCTGGTCAATTTCAAGTAGCAATTCATCAGCCGTCGCCGCGTCGGCCATCTCTTTCCAGTTGATCACGCCGTAGATAAAATCGATGCTTTCATCGTCGCTTGAGAACGGCAGCAGAATGCCGCGATAGAGGATTGATGCGCCGCGCTGGTTCACGAATTCGGCTTCGAAACCGATCGGGGCCTGATTGGCCATAATCTGAAGATAGTGGTCGGTGATCCGGCTCAAAAGCGAGCGCGGCGGCACATCAGACAGACGCTGAATATGGGTTGAGGCGCTGCATTCCTCGGCCAAAGTTGCGCCAAGATATTGAACCATCGGATCGTCGATGCCCGATGAGAAATCGAGCAGCACCGAATAGGGTCCAAAATCCGGCAAATCGGCGGGTTCAAGATCCTCGATAGAGGGGAAGGTGCGTTCACCCAGCAGGCTCGCCCAGTGATTGTAGGCACGCACTTGCATGCGGCGTTCATCCTGGCCAATCGCGGCCGGCGGAATATCGCGCGAGGCTTCTCCCTGCTCTGACTCGTCTTCGAGCGAAGCGGTCAGTTCCTGGATATCCTCAAGCTCTGAACGGTCTTCGTTTCCGTCCGACCCGAAGGTCCCCCGCAACGTGTCCATGGCGAATTCCTGCCCCTGTTTACCTTTGGCTAGGGGCAGCTTTCGCGGGGCATGGTAAACATCTCGTTAAGTTGCGCCGGAATTGTCGCAACTTTTCGCCGGCGGTTTGGGAGCGGCTTGGCGTCACCGGTTTGACGTCAGAGGAAATAGCGCATTTTGATCGTCAAGGACTGATCCTCGCCGGTGTGTTCGAACACGGCGTCTTTGAACTTGGGCGGCGCCATGCGCACCTTGGCGTCACGCGAAAACCCATAGCCTTCCTTGGGCATCATGCCGAGCGCGCGGTTGGCTTTGCCGTCATTGTTTTCATCGTGCAGCAGCGCGATGGCGTATTCGCCAGGCTTCACATCAGTGAAGCGGATCGTGACCTTGTCACCGGCCTCAACCACTGTGCGATACGAAGTCGGGTCCTTGCGGCATTTGGGAAAAATCTTTTCCTTCGTGGTCATGCAGGCGCGCACAACCCCTTCGGTGGAACGCATGTCGGTGATCGTGATGACCACTTCGCCCGCCGCGGCCGGGCTTGCGATCGCGGTTAGCGTCGCGCTCAGGGCAAACAAAGCGCGGTTCACGCTTCGGCCTTTACCGCTTTGGCCCGGTGCGCCTCGGCGTCCGCCACGATCCGCTTCGACAGACCGCGATCGGTCCCGCACACGCGGTCCCAAAAGCGAAAATACAGACCGTAATTGCATCGATATTCCTCGTGATGACGCTCGTGATGGCTGGCGGTTATCAGCCATTTCCCCAACGGCGAATGAACAAGCCAGCGCGGAAATATCTCCCAACCCATGTGATTGGTCACCCCCATGACGGTCGCAACCGTCAAAACAACGCCGATCATGGCGATGTGAATCGGCAGCACAAACACAAGGATCGGCAGCACAATCGCGCCGGTGAGCGACTCAATTGGGTGAAAGCTCATCGCAGTCCAAGCGGTGGGCGGGCGGCTGGCGTGGTGCACCGCATGGGCGAGCTTGAACAGGCGCGGCGCGTGCATCGCGCGGTGGCTCCAATAGAACCAACTGTCCTGCACAAACAGATAGAAAAACACCGAGAGCGGCAGATACCAGAGCGGATAGGCGCTCCAGTCGCTGTAGATCAGGGTCCAGCCGTGATGCCGCCAGCCCCAGATGATCAGCCCGGTCGGCGCGCCATAGATGAGCGCCGCGATCATGGACCACCCAATCTCCCGCCGTATCTGGGGTCTTAGGCCTTCGTAGAGACCAGGACGCAAGGCCTGGGTGGCGAGAGCGAATGCCCCGCTTGAGGCGAAATATCGGATCGCGACCATGACCGTCATCGCAAGGCCGCCGATCAGAGCGGCGAGCCAAATCGGCGTATCAGCGGGGATCAAAGCGCGGACCTCATCCGCAATCTATGGCGCGCGAGCCCTGACTTGAACAGCGCAAAGAAGCGCGACCGCGCCTAACCCAATGCGATATCCGCGCAATGCGGATCCAGCAGGGCGGTGTGGCGCCGCATGGCCAACCGCGCCAACCGCTCCACTTGAGCCTTGCGCCGCGCGGGCGCCAGTCGAGTGAGCGACGCCTGACGTACAATCTCTGCGTCGTAGCCATCCGCGACGATTACGCCGGTCTCTTCAGGCTGATAAGCCTCGGTGCTGAGCGGCGAACGATCAAGCCCCGGCGGGACGCCCCAGAAAAACCGGTCGCAAAAGTCGAGGTAATCGGGCCATTTGTTGTCGCCGAGCAGATCGCTGCGCGCGACCTTGATCTCGACTATGACGATCAACCCTTTGGCGTCGATCCCCATCAAATCCGCGCGCCGCCAATTCTTGAGCGACACTTCGGGCAGGCACCAAACATCGTTGCGGGCAAACAGCCGGCCAATGCCGCGCGCGACATCGTTCGCTCTAAAGGCGTTCGCAGCCGCTGAATCCGAATCAATGCCCTGTGCGGTTCCCGTCATGCGCCCTGATTGGAACACAAAGTGAACACCGTCAAGCCAAGTGAGGCGTTCTCGACGCGCTTAGGCTGACTTCACACCGTCTTCTGCGAGCGCCAAAACCGCCCCACGCGCGTCGTAAAACTCGCGCCAAAGGGCCAGAGCGGGCGCTGTCGATGAGGCTTCACGTTCGCTCAAAGTCGCAAGCGCTGACAGCCCCGGCCGCAGCATTGCCTCGATATCTTCGAGACCCTGCTCGGCAAGCTGCCGCTCAATGGTCGAGACACTCGTTAGCCTCTCGGGAAAGCTCGCCAACGCCTCGCCGAAGGGCTCAGGAGACAAATCCGCCATGCGCGCCACATCGGCGGCTTTTTGGTGGAGACGGCGCCAACGCGCAGCGAGCGGTAGCGCAGCGGATATGAGCCCGCTCTCATCGCGATGGAGAAGCGTGTGGCGCATATCGCGCGCCTGCTCTGGAGGAAGCGCTGACATGACGTCGTGGCTAGCCTAAGCCCCTTACCGAGGGGTTAAGGCCGTCTTGTGTGAAGCGCACCTAAAGAGCAATTTGCACTGGCGGCCAAGGATTTCGCTTGCTAAGCGCCCGCCCTCGCGAGACAAACGCGATACAAAACGCCGAAGCGGCGATGCGCACCCGTAGCTCAGCTGGATAGAGCGCTGCCCTCCGAAGGCAGAGGCCAGAGGTTCGAATCCTCTCGGGTGCGCCATTTGTTTGCGCCTTTGCTGAAGAGTAATCCTCCTTCACTTTGCACTTGAGCTTTCCGACGTCTTTGTCGACGGTGCCGGGGTCTTGCGCGCTGTCGCGGGGTCCGCTTTTCAACGGGGGTTTCATGATCACATTTCGCCGCACGCGCCTTATGGCGTTGCTCCTCGCGCTTTGCGCGCCGCTCTCTCCCGCTTTGGCTCAGGAGGGGTTGCAAGAGGTGGGCGCGCGCGATGGAGAGGCGCCGTTGATGCCGGTGCGTGTTGACGCTGGCGAAGGGCGCATTCTGCTCACGCTGCCCGCTCCGGACGAAAACGGCGTTTCGATGCGCCTGCTTTACAGCACGGCGCTGCGGACAGGGTTGGGTTCTGCGCCGCTCACGCTGGACCGGGGGCGCACGGGCGCGACGCAATTGCTCGCGTTCAAGCGCATCGCGGGCAAAGTCGCGATTGAGTTTGAAAACCCGCGCTTCCGAGCGAGCCAGGGCGACGCCGCGCAGCGTGCGGCGGTGGCGAGCGATTTTGGCACCTCGATGGTGTGGATCACTGATATCGAAGAGACGCTGGAAGATGGCCGGTTGGTCATCGACATTGCCTCTTTCCTCAATCGCGACGCTTTGGGGGTGATCAACTCTTTGAACCAAAGCCGGGATTCGTTTGGCATTGGATCGGCCACGTCCATCGCGGGCAAGGGTTTCAAGCTTGATCCCAAGCTCAGCCTGCCTGATCCCGCTTCGGTCAAGGTCTTCCCGGACAATCTGGAGATGGACGCGGTTCAGACCTTCGTGTCGGATCAACCGGGCGCCGAGGTCGAGAATATCGTGCCCGACCCCAACACTGTGACCTTCCGCGTGCATCACAGCTTTGTGCGTTTGCCTGAGCCCGGCTTTACCCCGCGCCGTTTTGATCCGCGCATGGGCGGAATCGCGACGCAGGTGGTGGACTATTCTGCGAGCCTTGCTGAGCCGGTGGTTTACGATCTCGCCAACCGTTTCCGGCTGGAGAAGACGGACCCCAGCGCCGAGCGTTCGCCGGTTAAAAAGCCGATTGTCTTCTACCTCGATCGCAACACGCCCGATCCGATCCGTTCCGCCGTGCTCGAAGGCGCGGGTTGGTGGGCGGATGCGTTTGACGCGGCGGGCTTTATCGACGCGTATAGGGTGGAGGTGTTGCCCGAAGGCGCGGACCCGCTCGATGCGCGCTACAACATGATCAACTGGGTCGATCGGGCGACGCGTGGCTGGGCCTATGGCCAGCAGATTGTCGACCCGCGCACGGGCGAGATCCTCAAAGGGATGGTGGTGCTGGGATCTTTGCGCGCGCGGCAGGACATCCAAATTTTTCAAGCGCTGGTCGGCGCGGATAAGTTGGGGACAGGCTCCTCCAACGATCCGGTCGAGGTGGCGCTGGACCGCCTGCGCCAATTGGGCGCGCACGAAGTGGGGCACACGCTGGGCTTCAGCCACAACTTCGCCGCGAGCACGCAAGAGCGCGCTTCGGTGATGGATTACCCGCCGCCGCGTATTGGTCTGGTCAATGGTCGCCCCGATCTCTCCGAAGCCTATGACAAAGGCATTGGCGGCTGGGACATCGCGACCGTGCGCTGGCTCTATGGCAGCCCAAGCGCGGATGAGATCGCGCAGACGGCGCAACAGTTCCGCTATGTCAAAGACGACAACGCGCGCGCGCCCGACACGTCTTACGCTTGGGGCGGATTGTGGGACGATGGCGCGGACCCGGTGGCCGAACTCACGCGATTGATGGATGTGCGCGCGGCTGGGATTGAGCGCTTTGGCCTCGCGGCGCTGAGCCCGGGCGAGCAGGTTGCCAATCTGCGCCGCCGCTTTGTGCCGCTGTGGCTGCTGCACCGCTACCAATTGGTCGCCGCGGCTAAGCAAGTGGGCGGGCTCGAATATGTCTACGCGATCAATGGCGGCGGGCGCGAACAGGCGCAGCCCTTGGATGCAAGCCGCCAACGGGCGGCGCTCGACGCTATTTTGGCGACGATCGCACCGGACGTGTTGCGTGTGCCAGATCGGCTGTTGCCGCTCCTATCGACCCCGCAAAACGGGACGGGTGATCGGCAATATCAGGTCGAGATCTTCGCGACCGCTAGCGGGCCAGTGTTTGATCCCCTCGTGGCTGCCGACGTTGCGACCCAGCTGACGGCGCAGACCCTTCTGGCCCCGCGCCGTCTGGCGCGTCTTGTGATCCAGCATCAGGCCGATGGATCAGCGCTTGGGCTCGAAGAGACGCTCGATCGGCTTTCGGACACCGTCATGGCGTCAACCAATGACGATCTGGGCCGCCGTATTGCTTACCGCACCGCGATCACCATGGCGCAGATGGCGCAAAGCCCGCGAACCACCCCTGAAGTGGCGGCGGCTTTGGACCAAAAGCTGACTGAGATGGGGCAGAGCCTTGCCAAAACGAAGGCGCGCGGGGCTGAGCGCGATTGGGCGCTGAGCCTTTCGCGCCGCTTGCTTGATCTGGATCAGCGCGCCTCCTTGGCGAGCGCCTTGCCGCGTTCGGTTCGGGTGCCTCAGGGCGATCCGATTGGCGAGGAAAATTGGATGGATCTCAGCACCCTGTTGCCATCCGCCGATTAATGCGCCTTGCGTTGAGCCTCGCGTCCACTAAAGGCGCACCCATCGCAGCTTGCGGGATCAGGTCTTACGCATGACGAGTGAGCAAAGCACGGATGCAGAGGCGCGCGCAGCGCCCAAGTTGTCGATTGTCATCCCGACGCTGAACGAGCGCGACAATATTGCGCCTCTGGTTGAGAGCGTTGAAAAGACGCTCGGCGATCTGTCGTGGGAAGTGATCTTCGTCGACGATGACAGCCCCGATGGCACATATGATGAAGTCAACCGGATCGCCCAAACTGAGCCGCGTGTGCGATGCTTGCGGCGCGTGGGCCGGCGCGGGCTTTCTTCAGCGGTGATCGAAGGCATGCTGGTCGCTAACGCCAGCGCGATTGCGGTCATGGACGCCGATTTCCAGCACGACGAGAGCAAGCTGCCCGAAATGTATCGCCGCCTCACCGAGGAGCGCGCCGATGTCGTGGTCGCTAGCCGCTACGCTATGGGTGGCAGCGTCGGCGATTGGAAAGAGGACCGCGCGGCGATGAGCCAGCTCGCCAACCGCTTTGCCCGTGCCGTGGTGGGGCACCAGACGACCGATCCGGTGAGCGGCTTCTTTATACTCCACCGGCGCGTGTTGACCGAAGCGCTCTACGATCTATCGCAGCAGGGCTATAAGATCCTGATCGACATCCTGACGTCGTCACGCCGCCCGCTCACCGTGCTCGAAGTGCCCTACATCTTCCGAGGGCGCCGCTCGGGCGACAGCAAACTGAGCCTGCTGGTTGTCGCTGAGTTTGGCTTTCTGCTGGTCGATAAACTGACGCGTGGGCTTATCCCGCCACGGTTTGTCCTGTTCTCAGCCGTGGGATCGTTGGGTCTGATCGTACACCTGATCGCCTTGCGCGCGCTGCTTGGCGGTGGAGTGGAGTTTGTCCTCGCTCAGACGGGGGCAACATACATCGCCATGGTGTCAAACTTCCTTATCAACAACGTTTTTACCTATGGCGACCGCCGTTTGCGCGGGTTCAGCATGGCGAAGGGCCTGGTGCTCTTCATGATCATCTGCAGCGTCGGCGCGATTGCCAATGTCAGCGTCGCCGAACTCGCGATGCGTAGCACCCAAAGCTGGAGCCTGGCGGGGATTGCGGGCGCGTTGATGGGCGCGGTGTTCAACTTCGGCGCGGCGAGCGCGATTGTGTGGAGCCGCAAGCGCGCGGGGACCTAGATCCCGCGCGGGGCTTTGGTCACGCTGCCGCGTTCCACCAGCTCAAAAGGCTCAGCCGCCTCTTGTTCTTCGTCGACAAACGCGTGCTTCCCGTCGGCCCTCACTATCAGCTTGGCACAGCTCGCGCCAAACAGCTTTTCATAGGGTTGAAAAAGCGCCGTCACCGGCGGTTTACACCGGGCAAGGCTCGCGCGATCTTCAAGTGAGATGATCGAAAGGTCGTCGGGAACCGAGAGCTTCAAATCGCGTGCCACATCGAGGACCGCCAGCGCCACTTCCTCGGTCTCCGCTATGATTGCGGTGGGGCGGATGGTGGGCACCAGCCAGCCGCTAGCGAGCGTCACCGCTTCAGCAAAGCCGAGCCTGCCATCCGCGGTAAAGTGTCGGTGCGCGCGGCTTCCTTTGGCGGCCATGGCTCGGTGGTAACCCGCGACTCGGCGCATTGAGCGGAGGGGATCGGTTAATCCCGTCACAAATCCGATCTGGCGATGTCCAAGTTCGATCAGATGCTGCGCTGCGCGTTCGCCAAGGGCAGTATCGTCGATACCAGGGACCGAGCGCCCGAACTCGGTCCGGTCGCCCAAATACTCAAGCGCAATGTTGCGGCTGTCGATGGCTCCGCGCAGATCTGTGCGTTCGTCCAGTGGCGGGGTAAGGATGACGCCATCGGGGCTCAAAGCTGTGAGCGCCCTGTTGAGTTGGGAAAGGCTCTTCACTGTATCACGATCCAGCTGTTCGAACAGGATATGGTATCCCGCTTTCGAGCACTCTTCGAGACCGTCCAACAACATCGCATCGAGCGGCAAACGCCCTGTCCGTTCCCACACATGGCCGGCTCCCGCGCCGCGCTCGAAGACCGCCAAGAGCACATAACTACGCGCTCCGCCCATACGCCGGGCGGCGATATTGGGGACGTAGCCCAGCTCAGCGATGGCGGCTTCGACCCTTTCCCGAGAAGCAACGGAAACCTTCGGGCTGCGATTGATAACGCGCGACACGGTCTGGCGCGAAACGCCGGCGGCCTTCCCCACGTCTTCGATCGTTATGTTGCCTCGGCTCACAATTCCGCCCGCCCTCGACTTATCAGTCAAATCTCAGTCAAATCCCCTGTGCATTGGTGCGCTGAAAACGCTGCACATTCAAGACAAGGGAACGCTCACACGGCTCTATGTCGAGCCTACTGGAGCTTGCAATTCCCAAAAGCCAACCGATGTAAGCGCGCACCGCTGCGCAACAAATGCGACAATTGTGTGCAAGTTTTGCAAAGACAGGTTCACTCTTAGGCGATAACAGGACCCTATGGCGACGCCGATCTACGAATTTACGCAGCTGCCCGAAGCGAAGACTCACGATCCGCGCGCGGGAAGCCGTCGTCGCGAACGAGCCATTGGCGAAGCGCCGCGCGTCGGGGTGATCTATAACCCGCGCAGCCATCGCAATCAGGGCGGTGACTTCGATTGCGAAGTGTGCCCCCAAGTTCACATCGCTACCCCAACCAATCGCGACGGCCTGCCCGAAGCTTTGGCCGATTTTGCACGCGATGGGATTGATCTGCTCGTCATCAATGGCGGTGACGGGACGGTGCGCGATGTGTTGACCTGCGCGCAAGGGATCTTTGGCGACGATTGGCCTGCCATCGCGGTGCTGCCTAAGGGTAAGACCAACGCTTTGACCGTCGATCTGGGCGTTCCAATCGAATGGAGCCTGCAAGACGCGATTGACGCCTTCGACCAAGGCGAGCGAGTGGTGCGTCGCCCGGTCGAAGTGCGCGATTTGGTTAAAGGCTCTGAAAGCCGTGTCCTCGGCTTTATCCTAGGGGCGGGCGCTTTCACCAAAGCGACCAAGGCCGGCCAGAGCGCGCATAAGCTTGGCGCGTTCAACAGCGCGGTGGTCGCCGTCACGGCGGCGTGGGGTGTGGCGCAGGCAATCTTTGCCTCGCGCAGCAATCCCTGGCGTCGCGGTGCAAAGATGGGGATTGCGCTGGGAAAGACGGGTTCGCCCCTCGCTCATAGTGGCGCTGGCGATCCCGAATACCGACAAGTCCTGCTTGCGACGACGCTGGAGCGGCTGCCGGCTGGCCTCAAACCTTTCGGGAAACTGCGCACGGGCCTGCGTCTTGTGGCTCTCGATCAGGTGGGGCGCCGAACGACGGCGCTTTTGCCGTTCGCGGTCTCAGGCATGATGCAATCAGGCTTGCGTGAAAAGGGCATCCACCAAGTAAGCGTTCCCGAATTCACGTTGGAGATCGATGATTCGTTTATCTTCGATGGAGAGGCGTTCCCGGCCGGCCGATATGGCGTAAGCCAAGGACCCGCCCTTAAGTTTGTGACGCCTTCCCAAGACCGCGACTGATGGAGGCGCTGCGCCAGCGCCTTGAAAACCAGCTGATCGCTCCGGTCGATCCCGCGGTGCGCGATTTTGCGCGCGCTTTGGCGGAGGATTCCGGCGCTTCGGCGGTGTTGTTTTACGGGTCCAACTTGCGGACCGGTTCGCTTGAGGGTGTGCTCGATTTCTATGTCTTGCTGCCGGATAACAGCGAAGACGAGCCACGGATTTGGCCGCGCGTAAGCTATCACGAGCGCCCGCATGGCGATCTTACCTTGCGCGCCAAGGTTGCGACGATGCGGATGGACACCTTCGCCTCCGCTGCTTCGGGAGCGCTCAGCGACACCACGATCTGGGCACGCTTTGTCCAGCCCTGCGCGCTGGTTTGGCAGCGCGATGAAGCGGCGCGCACGGACGTGATGGTGGGTGTTGCCTCGGCCGCCATGACAGCGGCGCAACTGGCCGCAGCGCTCGGTCCCGAAAAAGGCACCGCCGATGACTATTGGCGTGCCCTTTTTCAGGCGACCTACAAGGCGGAATTCCGGGTTGAGAAGCCGGGCCGCGAGAACGACATCCTGAGCGTCAACGCCGTCCACTTTGACGGATTGCTCCCCGCGGCGCTGGCTGCGGCTGGGATTGCTTTTATGAGCGAGGGCGACACGATCACGCCTGACCTCGACCCGCAGGAGCGAGCCAATCTGCTCGGATGGTGGAAGAAACGCCAACGTTTGGGCAAGCCGATGAATGTCGCGCGCTTGCTGAAGGCCAGCACGACGTTTGACGGGGCTGCGAAATACGCGGCCTGGAAGATCGAGCGGCATACGGGCATGCCCGTGGAGGTCACGCCGTTTCGGGAGAAATATCCGGTGCTCGCTGCGCCGGGTGTGCTGTGGTCGCTATGGCGACATCAACGAAAAGCGAAGAACGCGGGCTAAGCCCAAAGGCTAACGCTTACCCAAAATACAGCATCGTGATCGACATTCGTTTGACGCCGCTATTGACGGTGAAACGAGTTTTGTCGATGCCCGGCTTGCCGAGGTTAAAGATGCTGATCGAAGGGTTGTTCGACATCGCGCCGCCATCCTGGCTGATATCGGTCTTGCCGTTGCCATTGGCGTCATGGCGCGCGGCGATGGCGTAAGCCCCAGGGCCAGGGACAGGCATGCAGAAGGTCATCGTGCCTTTTCGCGCAGGCACTTCGATCCGGTTGATCCACTTGCCTTTTTCCAGCCAGTCGGCCTTTGTTCCGCGATAGGCTTGCACGCGAATTTTGCCGGTCGCGCTCTTGATGCCGCGCACGGTCACGCGCACGGCGGGGCCAGCACCTGGAGCGCATTGCCGCATGTCGTTGCTGATTACGTTGCGGTAGGACGCGGTGTTCTGGCCAAAGGCCGCGCTGGTGGCGCCCGGAAGGGTCCCCATCAGTAGCGCACACGCGCCCACGCAAGCTGCCATTGCCTTCATATCTAACACGTCTTTCATTGGTCGGTGGCGCAGAATTAATCCCACGGCGCTGAATACAGCGCGGTTGGCGTTTGCCAAGAAGCGCCCTCTGGATTGACTGTCTAAATGCCACCTGATGCGTGAATTGAGGCTGAATTTGGCTTCGAACCGAGCGAAATCGCGGGTTCTGGCGTGCAGACCCCGGTGGAAAAGCCCCTCCGCCCCGCTTGTGGCGCGATTCGCGCGACTCTAGGCCGAATCATTGAATCGGAAGGTAAACCGCGCCGTAACCATGTCCGCACCGCTCATATCCCCCTCGATCCTGTCGGCTGACTTTGCGTCGCTGGGCGAAGAAGTGCGCGCGATTGACGCAGCGGGCGCGGATTGGATCCACGTCGACGTGATGGACGGCCATTTCGTGCCCAACATCACGATTGGTCCCGACATCGTAAAGGCGCTGCGCCCGCATTCGGACAAGCCGTTTGACGTGCACCTCATGATTTCGCCGGTGGACCCGTATCTCGAAGCGTTCGCCGAGGCCGGGGCGGACATCATCACGATCCATCCCGAAGCAGGACCGCATGCGCATCGCACGCTTCAGGCGATCCGCGCGCTGGGCAAGAGAGCGGGTGTGGTGCTGAACCCCGGTACGCCGGTTGAGGTGCTCAATAACCTAATGGATCTCGTCGACCTGATCCTCGTGATGAGCGTCAATCCCGGGTTTGGCGGACAGAAATTCATCCCCTCGCAGCTCGAAAAGATCCGTCGCATTCGCGCGATGATCGAGGCGAGCGGACGCCCGATCCATCTCGAAGTCGATGGTGGCGTTAACGCGGACACGGCAAAGCAATGCGTGGAGGCGGGCGCGGATGTGCTGGTGGCGGGATCAGCCACCTTCAAGGGCGGGCCTGAGCGCTATGCGAGCAACATCGCCGCGCTCAAAGGCCATGGCGGAGGGGGCGCCTGATCGATACCTTGTTTCGAGACGGGCAAACCGAAGCCCTTACGCAGACCGAGGAGCCCGATGGCGCGCTGCCTTTGGGCGACAGCCCTGAGGCGCTGACCGAGGCCGCCGATCCGCAACACGAAGCGCCGGAGAGTTCGCGCGCTTTGGCGCTGACGGATGTGATTGCGCCGCGCACCGGTGCGGGTGAAGCGCTGATCCGTATGGCCTATCGCATGGGCGTTCCGGGGCACGCGCTGGCCGCGCCATTCCGTCGAGCCTCCGCGCCGCGCCTTTTGGCGCAGGTTCACACACCGATCACTGGCGATCTTACGGCGGGCACGGCTCTGCGCGCCGGGCATTTTCTGGTCGACAGCGTCAAGCTGCCCATCGCCCAAATTGATTTCACCGGGCAAACGCGCATCGCGCCGGGGATAGAGCGTTCGCTCCATTCGTTCTGTTGGCTTTATGATCTGGCCGCGAGCGCGCCCCTCGAAGCGTGCAACGAAGTGGCTGAGCGCATCACGCAATGCTGGCTCGACGCGCATGGTGAGGCGCCCAAGCGCGCGGCCAAGTCGGGCGCTTGGGAAGTGGAGCACACCGGCCTTCGCCTCATGGCGTGGTTGATCCACGCGCCGTTGATCATCGGCCCCGGCGAGGCGAAAATGCGTGGGCCGCTGCTCGAAGCGATCGCGCAGACCGCCACGTGGCTCGATCGCAAAGCGCTCAAGAGCGGAGCCGGTCTGGGCCAGATGATCGGCTGGGCCGCGGTAACCGCCGCCGGATTGCTGCTGCCCGAGGGCAAACCGCGCCGCCTCTATGGGCAGGCGGCGCTGATCCGGTGTCTGGGCGAATTGGTGGCCGAGGACGGCGGGCTGTTGGCCCGGTGTCCGGTGGCGCAGATGCAGGCCATCTCGACGCTGACCGACCTTATTGCGTGCTACGAAGCGGCCGAGATTGACGCGCCCGAGGCGTTCTTTGTGATGCGCGAATTGCTTATTCCACCACTCTTGGCGCTGCGCCATGGCGACGGCGCGATGGGCAGCTGGCAAGGTCAGGCCGCGGTCAGCGCCGACCGAGTCGCCAGCTTGATCGCCGCGACGGGTGTGCGCACCCGCCCCTTGAATGAGCCGCAACACTGGGGGTTCCAGCGCTTGCGTGGTGGAGAGACCGTGGTGCAGTTTGACGCCGCTCCGCCGCCGCGCGCGCGCCATGCTCGCACGGGATGCGCGTCGACATTGGCGTTTGAAATGTCGGACGGCCCGTCGCGGCTGGTTGTCAATTGTGGCGGCGCGGCGCTTGCGGGTGGGCATGTGCCCGCGCATATCGGGCAGGGCCTGCGCGCGACAGCCGCGCATTCAACGCTTGTGCTCGACAACGCCAATTCGACGGCAGTCCTTCTCCACGGCAAACTCGGCAAAGGCGCCGAGATGGTCGAGGTGGAACGCCGCGCGGTCAGCACGCAGGTCAGCCGGATCGAGGCCAGCCACGATGGCTATGTCGCGCGCTTTGGTCTGACGCACCAACGTATCCTTTCGCTCCGCAGCGACGGAACCGAACTGGCCGGTGAGGACATTCTGATCCCCGCCGGGCGCAAGAGCGTGCGCGGCAAGGTCGGCTTTGCGATCCGCTTTCACCTTGGGCGCGGGGTAGAGGTGCAGCTGTCTTCGGATAAGCGCGGCGCGACCCTTATCACACGCGATGGACGGCTGTGGCAGTTCCGCCTGCGCGGCGACGCGGCGGGCGCCGGCGAGGTCGCGCTGGGGGTGGAAGATAGCCTGTGGGTTGGCAGCGAAGGTCGCCCCCATGGCACGCATCAACTGGTTATCGAAGGGCTGACCTCGCGCGGCGGCGGACAGTTCTCTTGGCTCTTTAAGAAGATGGGCGGCTAGCGCACTCGCGACCCAAGGCCCGGATCAAGGATTTGGCATGACGCAGGTGACGATTAAGCGGGCGCTTCTCTCAGTGTCCGACAAAAGTGGTTTGGCCGAGCTCGGACAGGCTCTGGCCGCGCGCGGTGTCGAGCTGGTGAGCACCGGCGGCACCGCGCGCACGCTTCGCGAAGCGGGGTTGAAGGTGCGTGACGTGTCGGACCTCACCGGCTTTCCTGAGATGATGGACGGGCGCGTAAAGACGCTCCACCCAAAGGTGCATGGCGGATTGCTCGCGCTGCGCGACAACGACGAACACGTTGCCGCTATGACCGAGCACGCAATCGGCGCGATTGATCTGGTGGTGGTCAACCTCTACCCGTTCGAAGCGACCGTTGCGAAGGGCGCCGGTCGCGCCGAGATCATCGAGAACATCGATATTGGCGGACCCAGCATGGTGCGCTCGGCGGCGAAGAACCACGGCTTTGTTACCATTGTCACCGATCCAGCGGACTACGCAACGCTGGTCGAAGAGATGGAGACGAAGGGCGGCGCGACGTCCGAGGCTTTCCGCATCCGCATGGCGGGTAAGGCCTATGCGCGGACCGCCGCCTATGATGCGGCGATTGCAAACTGGTTTGCCTTTGGCGACGCGTTCACGCATCCGCTTGGGACCGAAGCGCTGCAAGCGACGCCGTTTGTCGAAACCATGCCGCTCGCCTTCAAGCGTGAAGACGTGTTGCGTTATGGCGAGAATCCGCATCAGTCGGCGGCGATCTATGTCCCGCAGGTGACCGGCGCGAACGGTGTGCCTCAAGCGGAGCAATTGCAGGGCAAGGCGCTCAGCTACAACAACCTCAACGACGCCGACGCCGCTCTGGAACTTGCGGCGGAGTTTGATGGGCAGGATCCGGCGGTGGTCATCGTCAAACACGCCAACCCTTGCGGGGTGGCGCAAGCCCCGACGCTGCTTGAAGCGTGGGAAGCCGCGCTCGCCTGCGACAGCGTTTCGGCCTTTGGCGGCATCGTAGCGGTGAACACCGAGCTGGATGGAACGACCGCTCAGGCCATTGCCAAGATCTTCACCGAGGTTGTGATCGCTCCCAGCGTGTCCGCTGAAGCGCGCGAAGTCTTTGCCAAGAAGAAGAACCTGCGTCTGCTCGAATGCGGCACCCTGCCCGACCCGCGCCGTGGCGGCTTCTTTATGAAGACCATTGCGGGCGGGATGCTTATCCAAGGCCGCGACAACGGCGCGGTGAGCGAGGTCGATCTCAAGGTCGTCACCAAGCGTGAGCCGACGCCGCAGGAATTGAAGGATTGCTTCTTTGCCTGGACTGTGGCGCGTCACGTGAAGTCCAACGCCATCGTTTACGCCAAGGACGGTGCGACCGCTGGCATCGGCGCGGGCCAGATGAACCGCCGCGATTCCGCGCGCATTGCCGCGATTAAGGCGAAAGAGGCGGCCGATACTTACGAGTGGGCACAGGCGCGCACCGTTGGCAGCGCGGTCGCTTCGGACGCGTTCTTCCCGTTCGCCGATGGCTTGATCTCCGCCGCCGAAGCGGGGGCCACGGCCGTGATCCAACCGGGCGGTTCGATCCGCGATGAAGAAGTGATTGCCGCCGCCGACGAGGCGGGCCTCGCCATGGTCTTCACCGGGATGCGGCATTTTAGGCATTGATATTTGGGATCGCCCGTCCGGGCGATCCTCCTCGCTAGATGTCCTCCGGCGAATCTTCGCCTGCGGACCCGCTGCGGACGGGCGGTCGTCCTTGCGATAGGCATCGCCGATCGTCCGGCTACGCTCCAGTTGTCTGCTTCGACGCATGTGATCCGCGTCACAGACGATCCGTTAACGAAATGTTTTATGGTTAACGCCACTCTAAGGAATAGCTCCGCTTGTCCTTGGCCAACTTTTTTCGAGTTGGACCGTAACTAAGGGCGACCATGTAACGAATTGTAGCCTGACAGACCCGTTCACCGTGATGAAAGTGACCGGTCTTCAAAGGGCGACAGAACGCACGACAAGAAGACCGGAACGAGACCGACAATGACCTTTTTTACCCCCGACCTGTACCGCCGTGTGGCTCTGGGCTTCCTGATCGGAGCCGGGCTTATCGCCGCCGCCAATGCAGGCGCGTTGTCGGATCAGGTTTCGCCCCCTGCGCAGGCGGCCGAGGTGGCTCAGGCCCCGCAACCCGCGCCGGAATTTCTTATCCAACCCATCGACTAAAGAGCGTCCCTTTATGCGTGTGCCTTTCACTAACATCTCCCTCGTCCCCGCGCTGGGTTCGGTCGCGACCGTCGCGGCAGCGGCGCTCGCCCTTGGCGGTTTGAGCGCGCCGGCGCATGCGGTCGAAAAAGTGGTGAACGCTCCTGCTTCCAAGCGGATCGCCAAGGAAGGCGCTGGCCTCAAAACCGCGATCTTTGCGGGCGGTTGCTTCTGGGGCGTCGAAGGCGTCTTCAGCCATGTGAAGGGCGTCAAATCTGCGGTCTCGGGCTTTCACGGCGGAGCAGCGGGTACGGCAAACTATAAGACGATCATCACAGGCATGACCAACCACGCCGAAGCGGTGAAGATCACTTATGATCCCTACGTGGTGCGCTACGATGAACTGTTGCGCATCTTCTTCTCAGTCGTAACCGATCCCACCCAACTCAACCGTCAGGGCCCGGATGTCGGAGCGCATTATCGCTCGGCGCTTGTCCCGCTTAACGGTGAGCAACGCGCTGTGGCGCAGGCCTATCTCAAGCAGCTCGACGCGTCGGGCCTTTGGGACAAGAGGGTGGTGACCAAGATTGAAAAGCACCGCACCTTCTACCCCGCCGAAGGGTATCACCAAGACTACATGGTGAAGAATCCCTACAGCGGCTACATCATGCGCTTTGACGCGCCCAAAGTCGCCGCTTTCAAGGCGATGTTCCCGCGCGATTATCGTGCGGATTTTCTCCGCGACGGCCCCAGGACCTGATCGCATCGGGAGGGGGCCGGGTGGGCCGCCACTAGAACTTTAATCCGTCTGCCGGTATGCTGCGCGCATGACGGAATCGCACGTACACGCGCTGGAAGAATTCACTGGCGAGCAGTTGATCGAAGCGGGGCGTAAGGCGCTTCTCGCGGCGGGTGAACAATGGACCTCCATGCGCGAATCGGTGTTTGTGGAGCTGGCGCGGTTTGATCGGCCAATCTCGGCCTACGATATCGCTGATCGCCTGTCCGAATTGCGTGGCAAGCGCGTAGCCCCCAACTCGATTTACCGCATTTTGGACCTGTTTGTGTCCAAAGGCCTGGCAGTGCGGATCGAAAGTTCGAACGCTTATCTCGTCAACCTGCATCCCGGTTGCAGCCACGACTGCATTTTCCTCGTTTGCGAAGAATGCGGCGACGCGGCGCATGTTGATGACGCCAAAGTAAGCCAGTCGGTGCGCGCGCTGATCGGACGCCGCGAATTCAAATCCGAGGCGCCGGTTCTGGAGATTCGTGGCCTGTGTCGGCACTGCGCCTGAGGGCCCGCCGCGTCGCGCGCGGTGGGCCACTCCGGCTTGTTCCAACGCGCGGTTAGAGTTGCCAACCGCCTGATACGGCCAGCGTTTGGCCGGTGACCCAGCGGCTGTCGGGTCCGGCAAGGAACGCGGTTGCGTCCGCGATGTCTTCAGGTTGGCCAACGCGTTTGAGCGCCTGGATCGCCATAACCATCTGCGCGCCCTCTTCGCTGCCGAGGAATTCGGCCATATCGGTCTGCGTCGCGCCAGGCGCGATGGCGTTCACGCGAATGCCGCGTTCTCCCAAGAGCTTGGCCAGCTGAAGCACCAGCGTGTCAATCGCTCCTTTGGTGATGTCGTAGGCGATCGCGTCGATAAAGCTGTTCTTCGCCACCTCCGAGCTCAGGAAAATGATCGAGGCGTCATCGGCCAGCGCGCCCAACAGGCTTTGCGTGACGAGGAACGGCGCGCGCACATTCACGGCGTACAGGCGGTCGAGCAAGTCAACGTCGGTCTCTTCAAAGGGAAGGAACTGCGCGATACCGGCGTTGTTGACGAGGATATCGAGCTTGGCGCCGTTCAGTTGCGCTTCCACCGCTTTCGTGAGGCTGGCAACGCCTTCGGGCGAACTGAGGTCGGCCTGAACCAGACCGGCGTGCCCTCCTGCGGCTTCGATCGTGGCGACGACCTCCTTGGCGGCGGCGTCCGATGATGCGTAATGGACAATGACGCGCGCGCCATCCTTCGCCAGACGCAGCGCCATGGCTTTGCCAAGCCCGCGCGAGGATCCGGTGACGAGCGCGGTTTTTCCAGTAAGTGTATTTGACATAATCAGTCTCCGATGGTTGGGGCTCCCGCTTGATACGGGAGTCGCCAGACAGGTGGGGCGCGCCAAGGTCGATGCGAGGGGGCTGACGACGACCTCTTCTTGGGCGCGGCGTACCGATTCTTTCTTGTCGATGGCCGATTCGAGGAGCGGTTCTTGGCAACCTGCTGCAGCGTAAACATGCATTGACACTTCAATGTGTAAGGCAAAATTTGCAGTGAGGCCGGTGAAACGGTATACAGATGCGTTCAAGCGTTCATCGACAGTTCGGTTCGCAATGTGTAAGGCAGGGCTCGTATGACAAAGCCACCCGAAACTCCGCTTCTTGATCAGGTGCCTACGCCTGATGAGCTCCGCCAGCTTAAGCCTGAACAGCTCCGACAACTCTCTGATGAACTGCGCTCCGAAATGATAGACGCAGTGAGCGTTTCTGGCGGCCATTTGGGTTCGGGTCTTGGTGTGGTGGAGCTGACCGTAGCGATCCATTATGTCTTTAACACGCCCGACGATCGTCTGATCTGGGACGTGGGCCACCAGTGCTATCCGCACAAGATCCTGACCGGACGCCGCGACCGGATCCGCACCCTGCGTCAGGGTGGCGGACTTTCGGGTTTCACCAAGCGCGCAGAGAGCGAATACGATCCGTTCGGTGCGGCGCACTCGTCGACCTCTATCTCGGCGGCGCTTGGCTTTGCTGTCGCCAATAAGCTCAACGACAAGCCGGGCCGTGGCATCGCGGTGATCGGCGATGGCGCGATGAGCGCGGGGATGGCCTACGAAGCGATGAATAACGCTGCGCAAGCGGGCAATCGCTTGGTCGTAATCCTCAATGACAACGATATGTCGATCGCTCCGCCTGTGGGTGGTCTATCGGCCTATCTCGCGCGCATGGTGTCGTCGTCTGAGTATCTCGGCATTCGCAGCCTCGCGTCCAAGGCCATCAAGAAGATGAGCCGCCGCCTGCACGAAGGCGTTCGCCGCGCTGAAGAGTATTCGCGCGGCATGGTCACCGGCGGGACGCTCTTCGAAGAGCTGGGCTTCTACTATGTCGGCCCGATCGACGGCCACAATCTCGACCACCTGATCCCGGTCCTCGAAAACGTACGCGACACGTCGGAAGGCCCGGTTCTGATCCACGTCGTGACCGAGAAAGGCAAAGGCTACGCCCCGGCGGAAAACAGCGCTGACAAATATCACGGCGTGCCCAAGTTTAATGTAATCACCGGCGAAAAAGCCAAGGGCGCGGCCGGACCGCCCGCCTATCAGAATGTGTTTGGCGACACGCTCGCCAAGCTGGCCGAAACCGATAAACGCATTTGTGCAATCACGGCCGCAATGCCGTCGGGCACCGGGGTGGATCGTTTCGCTAAGGCGTATCCTGAGCGTTCGTTCGATGTCGGCATCGCCGAGCAGCACGGAGTGACCTTCGCCGCTGGCCTTGCCGCGCAGGGTATGCGTCCGTTTGCGGCGATCTATTCGACCTTCCTTCAGCGCGCCTATGACCAGGTCGTGCACGATGTGGCGATCCAGAATCTGCCGGTTCGCTTCGCGATCGACCGCGCTGGCCTCGTCGGTGCGGATGGGTCGACCCATGCGGGTTCGTTCGACGTCACCTATTTGGCGACCCTGCCCAATTTCGTTGTGATGGCCGCCGCCGATGAGGCTGAGCTCGCCAATATGACCTACACCGCGGTGGAATATGACGAGGGCCCCATCGCCTTCCGCTATCCGCGCGGCAGCGGCACCGGCGTTGCGATGCCCGAAGTGCTCGAAAAGCTGGAAATCGGCAAAGGCCGCGTGGTGCGCGAAGGCGGCAAGGTCGCGATTCTTTCCCTCGGTGCGCGCCTCGAAGAGGCGAAGAAGGCCGCTGATCAGCTGGAAGCCAAAGGGCTTTCCACCACGGTCGCCGATATGCGCTTTGCGAAACCGCTGGACGAAGATCTGATCGCGCGTCTGATGAAGACCCACGAAGTCGTCATCACCATCGAAGAAGGCGCGATAGGCGGTCTTGGCGCGCATGTCCTGACCTACGCGAGCGATGAAGGATTGACCGACAATGGTCTGAAGGTGCGCACTATGCGCTTGCCCGATATCTTCATCGATCAGGACTCGCCCGACAAGCAGTACGCTTTGGCGAAGCTGGACGCCGATGCGATTGTCGAAAAGGTGCTGAGCGCGCTCAAGCACAATTCGGCCGGCGTCGATGCTGACGACGCGGAGGAAGCGCGGGCGTGAACGCCGCGTGGCTGCTGGCGACCGCTTTGGTCGCAGCCGCTGCGCTCGAACCTGCATCGCTTGACCAAGACGAGGCCGCTGGTCCGTCGTCAGCGTCGCCCTATCCGGAACGCGATGGAATTGAAGCACGCCATCCTTCTGAGATGATCGATCTGGCGGAGCGCCTCTTCGCCACCGAGGATGGCAAGGAAGAGGGTCTGTTCTGGTTCTACGCTGGTGATCTTCGTTGGAAGGGCCTTGTCGGCTGCACCGATCCGTTTCCCACTGAAGAGGTGAGGCGCATGAACGCGCGGATGAATGAGGTTGGTGGTCCGATCCGTGAATGGTCAGGCGAAAACATCGACACACTGCTCGCCACATTTGATAAGGTCGAAGCCTGGGACAAAGCGACTTCGACGCGGTACGCCAAGGGCCCAAATTGCGAGGCCGAAGCCCAATTCCTGCGCGGTACAATTGATCAGGTCCGGCAGTATGTCATCGCTAATCGTGCCGAACACGAGGCGATGCTCAAAGAGAAAAAGGCGCAGGAAGCAGCCGCGCCCGACGGACCTTAGTCGCGAACGCTGTTAATCCTGCCTGATCTGGGTAATCGCCAGGACTGGCCGCTCCCTAGGCAGCGCTTCTTCTTCGGCGCCTTCATTTGTTGTTGTCTCGCTCCCAGTCTCCGGTGCATCCTCTGGCGGATCGGCAAAGTCCCCAGTGCCTTCCACTTCGTCCATGATCATTGGGCGTTCGGGCGGTTCTTCGCCGCGTAGCTCCGCTATGTCGCGCGCACGGCGGTAGAGATAACTGTCACGCCGCGCGGCGTAGGGGTCAACCGTGTCCTCGATCCGGCCCAACTCCGCATCCACATCAATTCGGTCTTCTAAGTTTGAGACGAGATAAAACGGCACGGTGAATTCAGGCCGATTGAAAGGCTTGCCCACTGCGACTGGCAGCAAAAGCTGATCGAGGAAGCTTCCAGGCAAGTCGCGCGCGCTCGTCGCCCCGGTCAAGGGCAGGTAGAGATAGGGGCCCGGACCCACGCCGTAAAAGCCCAGCGTGTTGGCAAATCCGTTGCGACGAAATGGCAGGTTGATGCCGGGTTTCTCCGCCACATCGATCAGCCCACCGATCCCGATTGTCGAGTTGATCGCAAACCGTCCCAGCGTTTCGAACGCCTTTCCAAACTTGCCCTGCAACAAGAAGTTGAGCGCGTTGTTTGGCTCGCGCAGATTGTTGACGACATTGCCCAACCCGTTGCGCAAGGGTCCGGGAAGACCATCGCGATAGGCGTAGGCGACGGGCTCGACGAAGGTCTCATCCAGCTGTTGCGTGATGCGGTAGCTTTCTTCGTTTATGGCCTCGATCGTGGCGTTGCGTTTGGGGCCATAGGTGCCTTCGACCACGATCTGGTTGTCGTCAGTTTCGTCGTCGTCATCGGGCTCTTGCTCCGCCGGAGGGCTCTCAACCGGTTGCGCGCTGGCAAGTGACCACTGCAGGTTGAGGACACTGGCCGTGCCGATCTGTGAAACGGCTCCTGAACCAGCGACCCAAGCCGTTTCGGCCACGAATCCTGCCTCTGCAACAAAGGCGGTTTCGAGCGTGGGGATCGGCTCGATACGGGGCGGAAGCGCAGCCTCAGGGGCCTGCGCCAAGAGCAGGGGTGAGGTCAAAGCGATCAACGCGGCGTTGGGCATTCCCATCCTTTCCTATCCGTTAGGCGCATACGCTTTGGTCAAACAGCGTTGCGTCCGCGCGGGTTCAGCCCCTGATTCTCCTAGTCCCCTGAAAACCGTAGCCATTGATATTGGACGGGTTTTGCGCGCTTGTCTTGCCCTTTTTGTGGCGAAGCCTCTTTCGAATTCTCCCCGTTCGCGTACGAACATGGGTCATGGCACTCCTCAAAACACATCGCGATGGCCCTGTGGTGACGCTCACCATTGATCGGGCTGAGATCATGAACCCGCTTGGTAATCCCGGCGATGGCGACGAATTCGCGCAAACCTGCCGCGAGCTGAACCGCGACACCGAGGTGCGCTGCGTCATCCTGACGGGCGCGGGGCGGGCATTCTCGGCGGGCGGCGACGTAAAAGCGATGCGCGATAAGTCCGGCACCTTTGGCGGTACGCCTCCGGCGATCTCGGACGGCTATCGCGAGAACATCCACGTCATGCTGCGCGCGCTTTACGGCCTGCGCGTTCCTTTGATCGCGGCGGTGAACGGTCCGGCTATCGGGCTGGGATGCGATGTCGCCTGCCTCGCGGATATGCGGATTGCGAGCGAGAAGGCTAAATTTGGCGTTACCTTTCTGAAGCTCGGCATCATTCCGGGCGATGGGGGCACGTGGATCTTGCCGCGTGTCATTGGACAGGCTCGCGCGGCGGAGCTGTTCTACACCGGCGATGTCATCGACGCAGCCACCGCTCTGGATTGGGGTCTGGTTAGCCGAGTGGTCTCGCCTGACGCGCTGATGGAGGAGGCGCAGGCACTTGCAAGCAGGGTCGCCGCGCAGCCGCCGCACGCCTTGCGGCAGGCCAAGATGCTGCTGCGCCAGGGCCAACAGGTGAGCTACGACAGCGCGCTGGAGATGGCCGCGAACACGCAGGCGATGATGCACCTGACCAAGGACCACGAAGAGGGCGTGGCGGCGCTGCTCGAAAAGCGAAGCGCGAATTTCAAAGGCGAATAGGCGTGCTGACTATCGCGCTGCGCATTCTGGCTTTTGCGGCTATCGTCTATGTCGGCCTCGCGGCGATCATCTATTTTCAGCAGAACAAATTCATTTTTCCGGCGCCTCAGCGGCTGCATGCGCCCGCGTCAGGGTATGGGGCGGTCTCGCTTGAAACCGAGGATGGCCTTACGCTCATTGCCCATTGGCGCGCGCCCGAGGCTGGTGCTCCCACAGTGGTGCATTTCCACGGCAATGGCGGATCGCTGCTGGGGTCTAGTGCCGAAAACGCGATGTTCGAAGCGGAAGGCTGTGGCGCGCTGTTGGTCGAATATCGCGGCTATGGCGGTAATCCGGGGGAACCCTCGGAAGATGGGTTCAAGCACGATGGCCGGGCGGCGATGGCCTTTTTGAGGGCGCAAGGTGTTTCGCCGGATCGGTTGATCATCAAAGGCCATTCCATCGGCAGCGGGACGGCGGTGAACATGGCGCTGGAACATGATGCGGCGGCGCTAATCCTGGTCGCGCCCTTTACCTCTATTCCCGACCTTACCGCATCAAAGATGCCGATCTTTCCCATGCGCGCGCTTATTCGAAGTCCATTTGATAACGTGGGGAAGGCGCCGAAACTCGATCTGCCCGTGCTGATCCAGCACGGCAGCGCGGATACTGTTATCCCCGAGGCGTATGGCAAAGCCTTGCACGCGGCGATTGCGGGCTCAACATACCAGCGGATTGAGGGAGCGGGTCATGAACTGACGGTGGACCCAGCGGTGCAAGCCAAGCAGCTAGCTTGGTTGGCGAAGCTGGGCCTCTAAAGCGGAATCCAGCGCCATATACCCGCCGGGATGCCGCTTATCGTAATGTGCAGATAGCTGAGTCCCGCGAACAGGACTAAACCCAAAACCCAAGGCACCACGCCCGCTGTCGCAAAGCTGGATAGACGCGGCCAATAGCTCGTGCGGCTCTCCCATTCGGCCCACGCAACGCCCATCTGCGCTCGTTTTTTACGGTCCTGCATCTTGGCTCCCACCAGCGCGAGAAAGCCCATGGCGAAGGCCGTAATCATCGTGCGCGTGCTCCAGAACAGGATCATGTGCGAGAGCGCCCACAGGCCAAAGCCCCACATCATCGGGTGGCGGGTGATGGTGAAGACGCCTTTGGGCTCGGCGCGCGCCTGATCCTCGGCTCCGGGAAGGCCAAGCGCCGGGTTGCCCTGCATCGAGCCAGCGAACAGGACCATCGCGGGCAATGTCAGGATCGTGGCGATGATCCAGCCGATCTCGCCCGATCCGCCAAGGTCAGCCGGCGGGGCTGCGGTAAAGGCGAAATAGACCCAGCCAAGCGTCGCAAAGCTGACGATTGAATAGGCGATCTGGAAGCCGAGTGCCCCCAACGCCTTGACCAAAGGCCCGCGCAAAGGGTGCGACATGGCAAAGTGCGTGCCGATAAAGGCGGCGTTGGCCGCGATAAGTTCCAGCATGGTGATCCCTCTCCCGTTTGAGCGGCACGCTATCAGTGCAAACCCTGTCTGCCTAGCTGACCGGCTGGCTGGGGATGCCGGTGGGTATAATCGTTGCCTGCGCGGTCGCGACGTGGATTGGCTCTTCGCCCTCGCTCTCGGCGTAGACATCTGATCGGACCACCACTTGGCGCTTGCCCGGTTTGACCACTTCGCCCTTGGCGCGCAGCTTTTGGCCAAGCGCGGGGCGCAGGAAGTTGATCGTGTAGTTGCCGGTGACAACATCGCCCACCATCGAGGCTCCGGCCCAGGCGCAGGCGTTGTCCGCCATCAAGCCAACAATCGCGCCGTGTGCGAATCCGTGATGCTGGGTCATCTCAGGGCGCAGATCGAGCAACAATTCGGACTGACCCTGCCAGACCTTTAGGGGTTCGACGTCGAGCCAATTGGAAAAGCCGGAACCCTTCACAGCCACGCTATTCATGTAGTCGAGCGAGGCTTCGGGGCTGTCAAAACGCGATCTGGGCATAGGGAGTTCCTTTAAGTCTGTGTTCCAGACTTATGTGCGATACGGTTCCTCGAGGCAAGTCTGATTTGCAGACCGAGGGCTGAGTCCGTAAGGACGTAGCGTCATGAAGACCTATCGCGCCTCTCGTTCCCCATGCCCTATCGGCCGCGCCGCGCGCGTACTGGGGGATCGCTGGATCCTTATGATCCTGCGCGAGGCGTTCTTGGGGGCGGACCGCTTCGAGCAATTCATCGAACGTATGGGCATCAACCGCGCGGCGCTGACCTCGCGCCTGGAGATCTTGCAAGAGGCGGGCCTGATGCGGCGTGATCCGCCTGAAGGTAAACGAGCGCGCTATGTCCTGACCGAAAGCGGGCTGGCGCTGGTTCCGCTGTACAAGGAAATGGCCGATTGGGGCGCCGCGCATCTTTACGAAGAGGGCGAGCCGCGCGGTCAATGGCCCGATAGCCCTATCTCCCCTTCGGCCAATTAAGCTCCAAACAGAAACGCCCCGGACCGCGTGAACGGACCGAGGCGCTAACTCGTCAGGGGGTATACTGCCGTTATTCGGCTGGCTTGGTCGCCGGATGAATGCCTGCAGCTTGCGGCTCTCCGATCTCTTTCTGGCCAAGCAGATCGTCATCGACCGTGTCATCGGTCAGCGTGTCGAGGTGCATGAATTTCTTCACCATCGGGCTTAGAACCATCACAACCACACCGATGCCAACCGCGTAGAGACCGACGGTCTCATAGACGTTCAGTACCACTTGTTTGCCCGATTCCTCACCAACGCCTTCCGCGCCAGTTGCGGCGGCAATTAGGCCGGCGGCGAAGTTACCGGTGGCCGAAGCGAAGAACCACGTACCCATGATAAGCGACGCCATATGCGCCGGAGCCAGTCGGTTCATCGCCGACAGGCCCACAGGCGAAAGGCACAGCTCCCCGGTCGTATGGAGCAGGTAGATAAGGAAGATGAAGACCACCGGGGTCGGCACTTCCACACCCACGCTCTCCGCGCCCCAGACCAGCACGAGGAAGCCAAGACCAACCTGAATAACAGCCAGGCCGAACTTCATAGGGGTCGAAGGCTCGGCCCCACGCTGCGCCAGGAACTGCCAGACCATCGCGAAGACCGGCGCCAGAAGCACAATGTAGATCGCGTTGACCGACTGGAACATCGAAGCGTTGACACCGGCCGTATTAACATGGCGATCGGTGAACAGGTTGAGCGAAGAGCCCGCTTGCTCGAATAGTGCCCAGAACACGATCGACACCAAGATGAGGAACATCGCGGCGAAGATACGGTCGCGTTCTTCTGATGGCAGCTTGGTCACCGCAGTGAACAGGACGTAGAGCACGAGGCCGCCGCCAAAGGCACCCAGCACGTAGCCAACTAGCTCCTGATATTGAATCGCGGCCCAGCATAAAAGGACCATCGCCATACCCGCGCCATAAATGCCCCACTCCTTGGCGCCCTTGATGCTTTCGGGGTCCTTCGGTTCACCCTTGCCCAGCAGCAATGGCTTGCCAAGAACGAAGAATACAAGGCCCAGCAGCATCCCGACGCCCGCGAGCCCAAAGCCGTATTCCCAGCCGTATGTCTGACCAAGATACCCGCAGATGATCGACGCGGTCGCGGCGCCGACGTTAATGCCCATGTAGAAGATAGTGTAAGCCGGGTCGCGCCGCAGGTCGGTGCGGCTGTAGAGCTGACCCACGATCACCGAAATGTTCGCTTTGAGGAAGCCCGAACCGACAATGATCAGCGCTAGCGCCAGCCAGAACACATTTATCATCGGGTCCGACTGCCCGCCGCTGCCTTCAAACGCCATGAAGAAGTGGCCAAAAGTGAGCAGAACCGCGCCGAAGAGGACGGCCTTGCGCTGACCGATATAGCGGTCAGCGAGATAGCCCCCGACCACCGGTGTGATATAGACCAGCGCGGTGTAGGCGCCGTAGATGATCGAAGCTTCGGAATCCGAAAACAGCCAGTGCTGCACGAGATAGAAGATCAAGAGCGCGCGCATCCCGTAATAGGAAAAGCGTTCCCACATCTCCGCCATGAAGAGCAGGAATAGACCCTTGGGGTGGCCGATCACTTCGGCTTGAGGCCGAGTAACGAGAAAGACGCCGCCCAAAAGAAAAGCCGCAAGCGCAACTGCCGCGATGCGGAATGTCCACATTTCGAACCCGCTGTCGAATGTGAAGAAGAGACCTTCAACCATAGTTTCGTGTTATCCCAGAATTGCTGCACGCGGCTTGAACGCGTGTCCCCGAAGTGCTGGGGCTGCACCCTAGCGCGCAAATCGTGTCTGTGAAGCCTTTGTTACGCTCGATCCCCTAGCTTTGCGACGGTGTGACGCGTGCGCATCGGCTGTGCCGCTTTGCTTGACGCGCATGGCTGTATTATGGCACTCAAGCACCTCAACGAGGACACAGTCATGAGCAACAGCCCCACTAACACCGCGCGCCCGGTCTATCTCAAGCTGCGCGATCAGATTGCGGCGGCGATCATCGAAGGGGCCTATCGTGAAGGCGAGCTGCTTCCATCGGTGCGTGCACTGGCGGCGCAGCAGGGCGCTAACCCGCTCACCGTCGCCAAAGCCTATCAACAATTCCAGAACGATGGCCTCGTCGAGGTCCAGCGCGGCGTTGGCATGTACGTGGTTAAAGGCGCGGCGAGCAAATTGCGCGCGCGCGAGCGCGACCAGTTTTTGCGGGAAGAATGGCCGGAAATTCGTGCCAGGATGGATCGCCTTGGTCTGAATCCCGTGGATTTGCTGGAGCCCAGCTAAGACTTTCCCGCTGTTTCAGCGGCTTGCGGCTGCGTGAACAATTCTGCGCGCTTGCTTGCTCATTTTGCATTCATCTGGCATTACAGTGGCATAAAGCTGCTCAACGGGTCGGAGTGGTCAAGCATTGGGGTCCACGCTTAGGCGCGAGCCCCCTATAACGAGCAAGGCTGACGCAGCGCGGGGGAAGCGCGGCGAGCCGAAGCGGGGAGATCGCGATGATCAGGTCCGAATTGCTGACCGAATTGCATAAAGACAATCCGGAACTGCGGGCGGAAGAAATCGAGCAAGTGGTCGACATCTTCTTTGATGAAATTGCCAAACGTTTGGCCGAAGGTGGCCGCGTGGAATTGCGTGGTTTTGGCGCGTTTTCCACGCGTGAGCGTGAAGCGCGCACCGGCCGCAATCCGCGGACCGGCGAATCGGTGAGTGTCCCGGCCAAGCGGGTTCCTTACTTCAAGGCGGGCAAAGAGATTCGCGAGCGTCTCAACGACGGCTGATTGCGCAGGGTTAACCCCCTCAGGCAAATTCCAGAGCCAGGTCTTCCTCGTCTACCCGTCGATTTGCGGGCAAGTGCCGCTCTTTGCCTAGAGCTGCGAAGACGGATTCAATAATCCGTTCGATCCCGCCTGACGTGCTCATATCAACCGGCACCATACCAAGCGCGTCGAACTCTTCGATATCGTCGGCGCTGGGCACCGCAAGGATGCGGGTGACATCGGGCAATCGTTCCTGAACCAGGGGGGTAAGCTCGCGCGAGATCGTGACATTTCCGGTGGCGATCAACACCACTTCGCGGTTTTCCATCGATAGCGCTTCCCAACTGCGCGGATCGGCCGGGTTGGCCTGCAACACGTGGTATCCATCGGCGAGCGCGCTTTCGAATTGCTCGGCTCGCGGTTCGAGACCGACATATTCAACGTCGCTGTAGCTTAAAGCGTCGGCCACAGCGCGGCCCGCTTCGCCAAGGCCGATAATGACAACCGGGGCGTTGTCGCCCGCAAGCTTTTGGTCGGGCGGTCCACGCCGCAACTTGCCCGCGAGCTTGCGACCGATATTCGACACGACCGGCGTGACGGCAAGGCTCACCGCGATGGCGGTCACCAGGATCGAGATGAGTCGCGGCTCCACCAACCCTGCGAGCGCGGGAAGAGCGAACAGGACGAGCGCAAACTCGCTGCCCTGACCCAGAAGAAAGCCGAGCTGGATCGATCCGGGCACAGACCAACGATTGGCTAGTCCCGCCAGCACGTTAAAGCCGCATTTCAGAGTGATCAGCGCAATCGCAGCCGCGATGACCAACAGCCAATTCTCCGCCAGCAAGGTGGGATCGATGCTCAACCCCACTGAGATGAAAAAGAAGCTGAGGAACAGGCCGCGGAACGCGTCGATTTCGGTCTGGACCATGATCCGATAGCGCGAATCGGCGACGGCCATACCGCCCAAAAACGCGCCAAGGGTCAGCGAGAGGCCAGCCATGCCCGTTGCCCAGCCCGCGGCGAGCGCGATGAAAAGCGCGGTGGCGGTGTAAACCTCGCTGCTGCCCGCGCGCGCGATCAGTCGAAAGACTGGCCCCGTCAAATACCGCCCGAACAGCACCGCCACGCCGAACGCGGCCAGCGCTTTCAGCCCAGCGATGCCCAAAGCGGGCGCAACCGCCCCACCTTCAGCCAAGGCGCCCACAGCAACAAGCAACAGGATGGCGGCGATGTCTTGGAAGATTAGAATGGACTGCGCTGCGCGACCGACAGGGCAATCTTCCTGGTGCCGCTCTCTAACCAACCCGATTACGACCGCCGTGGAGGATAGCCCCATGGCAAACCCGCCAATGATGGCAAAGGGCGTCGGCAATCCAAGCGCCAGAAACACCAGTGCGAATGCGCCCCCGGCGACCAGCATTTGCAGGCTGCCAAAGCCGAAAATATTGCCCTTCTCGGCCCAGATCCTCCCCAAGGAGAAATGCAGCCCGAGATTGAACAACAGGAACATCACTCCGGCTTCGGCCATCGTGGCGACAACCGGACCGCTGAAATCCTGCTTGAATCCCAGAACCGACAGGCCAAGACCCAGCACCAGATAGCCCACGATCGGGTTGAGCCGGCACGCGCGGCTCACCAACGCTGCGCCAATGCCCAGCCCCAGCAAGGTGATCGCCGGCTGTATCGTTTCTAGAATCGCGTTTGCGCTTTCACCGGCCATCGGCGTTGGTCCCCTGAAATGGCGTGAGCCGCCCAGATGGAGCGCCGCGCGGGCGCTGGCAAGGGCTATGCAGAACCAGCGCGCTTGGGATGCCGTGATCTGGCGAGTTGTGGGATCGACCGCGTATGGCTATCGGGGCCGACAAGCGGGTGTGGCGGAATGGTAGACGCCGGGGACTTAAAATCCCCTGAGCTTTGCTCGTGCGGGTTCGAGTCCCGCCACCCGCACGTTTCTTGTCGCCCTAACGCTTCGCTACTTGAGGACGGTTGGTTTCCGTCACCATCCACGGTCTAGGCCATTATTTCGCCCCAAGGTTTCGCTAACGGCCGGCGCTTCATCGGGAGGGAAAGATGCGCGTTGGTTTGGCTATTGCAGTGGCACTTTCTTGGGGCAGCGCGCCGGGGGCCCTGGCGCAATCAGAAGGGGAACAGGACATGGCGCAGCGCCAGACAGCTCTTGGCATTGGCGGATTGTTCGTGCGGGCGCAGGATCCCGCCGCGTTGACCGCTTGGTACGACAAACATTTGGGCATCAATCCGGTCCCGACCAGCTACGATGATACGCCGTGGATGCAGGAAGCGGGGCCGACGATCTTCGCGCCCGCTCCTCAGGACGCCGAGGGTATGATCCCCAAAGGCAAGAGCTGGATGCTCAATCTGCGTGTTGCCGATATTGAAGCTTTCGCCGCTCAGCTTAAAGCGGATGGCGTTGCGGTCGAGCTGGATCCGGCGGAATATCCCAACGGGCGCTTCGCCACACTGGCAGACCCAGAGGGTAACCCGATCCAGCTGTGGGAACCCAAGGCACCGTAACTATCCCACGGTTGGTGGGTGTGTCCCGTCCCTGTCAAGCTCCGCACTTCCCATCAGCTTTGCCCTTGCATAAGGATCGCCGGTATGACGGCGAACCCCTCCTCTTCGCGTGCGGATATTGGCTTTCTGGGCGTTGGTCCTGAGAAGACGGGCACGACTTGGGTGCACAAAGTGCTGACACGACACCCGGAATTGTGGCTGCCGCCGCGCAAGGAATTGCGGTACTTTTGGGAGGATTATTTCTATCCCAATGAAGGCCCTTTCGCTCGCTTCACAAAGGACAATTGGCATCACCAGCTGCACCGCGAATACGCGCGCCAGCGAGTGACGGCCGCGGTTCAAAATCCGAGGGACACTCTACGCCATCGCAAGCGCGCCTTGTGGGATATGCGCAACCTGCTCACCCGGCACGACGATGACTGGTATTTCGCGCAATTCCGGAACCAGCCGGACCAGAGCCCCGGCGAGATCAGCCCGCAATATTTCTTCCTCCCGCGCGAGCAGGTCGAGAAAGTACGGCGTCTGTGCCCCAACGCAAAGATCATCATCACCCTGCGCGAGCCGAGTGCATGGATTTGGTCCTTTGTTCGGATGCTGGTGAAGAAGGGGGAGTTGAGCCTGGTTGGTCCTGATGTTGATGAATGGCTCGATGAACGCATTGCTATTAGTTCCTTCACGCAGGCCGCAAAGAACTGGCTGGAGCTGTTTCCTCAGGGCCAGGCGAAGATCGTTTTCTATGAAGATCTGACTGCGGACCCCGCTGCCTTTTATGTAGACCTATGCGACTTCATAGGCACCAACCCGCGCGACAATGTGTTTGGGCTATTGGAGAAACGATCCAATATAGGGCGCCCGATGGAACAGCCCGAGCGTCTGAAAAAGCGGATGGAAGAAGCCTGGCGCGACGATGTGCGCGAGCTGCGACAATTGCTTGGCCGCCTACCTGATGCATGGCTGGAAAAAGCGGCGTTGACCTGATTCGGGGGTTTGAGTTTAAAGCGTTTGCCCGTCATCAAGCACGAAATTTGCTCCGGTCACGAATTCCGCTTCGTCGGAACACAGAAACAGCACCGGTCCGTCGAGGCCCTCTTCGCCCATCAGGCGCTTCCTGGGAAAACGCTGAATTTGCTTTTTGCCGGGCTCGGTTTCGAACCAGTCGGCGTTGATATCGGTGCGGATGTATCCGGGAGAGATCGCGTTCACCCCAATCCCCGCCCGCGCCCATTCGCGCGCCATGGAGCGCGTCGCCTGAATGACACCCGCCTTGCTCGCCGAATAGGCGACAATACCGGGCGAAGCCTGAAAGCCTGTGATCGAGGCGACCATAACGATCCGCCCCTTGTTCACGCCCGCGGCCATCATGCGTTTGGCCCCTTCTCGCGCGGTTAGAATGGCGCCTTTAAGGTTGATTGATAGCGTGCGCTCAATCTCTGCCTCGGCCATGGTGGCGATCATTCCCGCGCCGTCGATCCCGGCGTTAGCGATCACAGTGTCCACCGGCCCGCCAAAAGCGGCTTCGGCGGCGTCGAAGCCCGCGATGATATCCGCCTCGCGCTCGACATCCATCGCCATTGCGTAGGCGTTGTCGCCGATCTCGGCGCTCAGCGCTTCGAGCCGCTCGATCCGCCTCGCGCCGAGAGCCACACGCGCGCCGCTTTCAGCCAGCAACCGGCCAAAGCGCGCGCCAAGGCCCGACGAAGCGCCGGTGACGAGCGCGGTGCGCCCCTTGAGGTTGACTGAAAGGCTCACGGGTTTTCTCCCAGATCTTTAGGGCGATTGATGTTCAAAAGCGGCGGATTGAGCGTGACGCGGCGCGCCTCAACCCGCTCGGCAAAGCCATAGAGCGCGCGGCGATCTTGGGCCAGATAGGCGGCGAGCCTGTTGGCCAGGTCGCTTGGCCAGAGCCCCACGACCGGCTGGCTTTCGACGATTGCCGCGCCTTCGCCTGCAAGCTCTTGAAGCAGAGTGTGCGGCAAATTGGGCGCGTCGACCCCGGCGCTCAGCACATGCGAAAAACCATGCTCCGAGGCGTGACACAAAGCGGCGTAGAGGCCCCCTAATGGACCCAAGCCGGGCTCAGGCTGGTCTAAAAGGCATTGAAAGCCCACTTCCTCGCGCCCGCACACGACCATCGCTTCGCATTGCGCCGTGAGCGCCTCGGCCACCCAATCGAATAACGGCTTGCCGTTCCATTCGGCGCGCGCCTTGTCGCGGCCAAACCGCCGCGCTTCCCCGCCAGCGAGGATGGCGCCCAAGATTCTCAAAAGGGTACGTTGCTGTGGGGGCGTGACTTCATAGCTGCAGCCTGTATCTACACGCCCATGCACTTTCAACTGACTGACGAGCAGCGCGAGCTGCAAGAAACCGCGCGCAAATTCGCCCGCGCCGAACTGCCCACTTTGGCGCGTGAGATGGAGGCCAAGGATTTTCCGGTGCCGGACGATATGTTGAAAGCCTATGGCGAGATGGGCTTTCTGGGCGTCAATCTGCCCGAGCCATATGGCGGCCTTGGGCTCGGCCACCTGGAAGCCTTGCTGGTGCTAGAAGAATTCGCCCAGGTCTCCAACGCGGTCGCTTTCCCGGTGTTCGAAGCGCTGACCGGCCCGGTGCGCACGATTGAAAAATTTGGTTCGGACGAAATGAAAGCGCGCGTTCTGCCCGAGGTGATCAAGGGCGAGAAGATCGTCGCGGTCTCTATGTCCGAACCCGACGCGGGCACCGCGCTCACCGACCTCACCACCAGCGCCAAGCCCGATGGCAATGGCTTTACCGTCAACGGGTACAAACGCTGGACCAGCGGCGGCGGGCACTCCGATTACTACGTCACCTATGCGCGGTTCTCCGATGATCCCGGCGCCAAGGGCATCGGCGCGATCCTGCTCGAACGCGACATGGAAGGGATGAGCTTTGGCAAGCGCGAGGAGCTGATGGGCTTTCGCGGCATCCCCACCGCCGACATCGCGATTGAAGATGTGAAGGTGCCGGGCGAAAACGTCATCATCGGCGCGGGCGGTTTTGGCAAATTGATGAGCGCCTTTGGCCTCGAACGCTGCGGCAACGCGACGCAGGCGCTGGCGGTGGCCGCTGCCGCGCTGGAGCAAGCGCTGGAGTACACACAAGAACGCCACGCTTTCGGCAAACCTATCGTCGATTTTCAGGCGGTGCAGATGAAGCTGGCGGAAATGGCGATGAAGGTCGACGCCGCGCGTCTCCTCATTCACCGCGCCGCCGTCAACGCCGACGCGCAGCCCGATGGCTTGCCCACCGTTTACGAATCGAGCCTCGCCAAATGCTACGCCAATGAAATCGTGCGCGAGGTCGCGGCGCTCGGGATGCAAGTGATGGGCGGATATGGCTATCACAAGGAATACGGCATGGAACAGCGTCTGCGCGACGCCTACGCCTGGGGCATCGCCGGGGGCGCGATTGACGTACAGAAGACCAACATCGCCGCCGCAATGGTGGGACGTCGCTTTAATCAGCGGAGCTAAGCGCCACTATAAGGGCTTGCGTGGACGCGCTGTGTTGCTCATCTAAAGCACATGGATACTGTCGCACCCAATTCGCCGCTCGCCGCCGCTTCTGTGGCGCCGTCCGAAGCGCCGACCGCGTATGACGACGAGGCGCTGACCAAGGTGGATCCGAACTACAAGACGGCCTTGCGCATCAGCGTGGGCCTCACCGCCATCCCTTTCGTCATCGGGGCGGGTGTGCTGGAGACAATCGCTGTCGAAGCGAGCGAGGGGCGTTGGCCTATCCCGTTTGGCGTGGTGATCGGGTTTGTCATGTTCCTCGCGTTGGTGATTCTGGTTCGCCTGCCCGGACGCCGGTGGCAGGCGCGCGGTTACAATATGAGCGCCGATCGGCTGCGGGTGGTGCGCGGTATCCTGTGGCGCTCGGACACGGTGGTTCCCTTTGGCCGGGTGCAGCATATTGATGTTGACCAAGGCCCGATTGAGCGCGCCCTCGATATCGCAACCATGACGCTGCACACGGCGGGCAGCCACAACGCCTCGGTCCGATTGCCCGGTCTCAATCACGAACGCGCCAGTGAGATGCGTGAGGAAATCCGTCAGAAGATCAAGCGGGACACTCTGTGAGCGCCGCGATGCACCTGACCCCCGGCGTGCCGCACCGCACGCAGCCCATCGGTTTGTTCATCAACGCGGTCGGCCTGCTGCGCCAATTGGTGTTTCCTCTGATCATCGCGGTGTGGACCTTGCGAGACGGGCCCACCTACGCATGGATGTTCGCCGTGGGCGGCATCGCGCTGGTCGGCGGGTCGCTAGCGTTGGCCTATATTAGCTGGCGCCGCCGCACCTTCACCATTGGTGAGCAGGATATTCGCGTTGAAAGCGGGGTGTTGAACCGCACCGCCTCGTCGGTTCCCTATGAACGCATTCAGGATGTCAGCCTGGAGCAGAAGTTCCTGCCGCGCCTGTTGGGTCTTGTGTCGGTCAAATTTGAAACCGGCGCGGGCGGGGCGGAGGAATTGTCGCTCAAATATATGACGCAGGCGGAAGGCGAAAATCTGCGCCTTCTGGTGCGCGAGCGCCGCGAGGATGCGAGCCCCGCCATCGCGAGCGAGGCCAGTGGTGAAGCCGATGCCGCGCCCGCTGAAGACGCTGAGACGCTGTTTGCGATGGACACGCGCCGTTTGCTGACCTTCGGTACGTTCGAATTCAGTCTCGCGGTATTCGCAGTCTTGGGTGGTCTGCTGCAATATCTGGACACCTTCTTTGATTTCGAGATCTGGGATGTGGGCTTCTGGCGCTCGCTCTTTGAAGATCGGGCGGATTGGTTGCTGGAACTGGGTGCGGCTGCGCAAGTGGTTGGGGCGATTGTCGGCCTGTTCTTCGTGGCTCTTATCGGTCTTGGCACTGGCCTTGCGCGCACGTTCGGCCGCGAATGGGGCTTTCTGCTCGAACGCACCGCGCGAGGGTTTCGTCGTCGCCGGGGTCTGTTCACGCGCACCGATGTGGTGATGCCCGCGCACCGCGTGCAGGGGCTCACTATGGGCACGCGCTTCCTGCGCTATCGCTTCGGCTGGCACAGCCTCAAATTCGTCAGCCTCGCGCAGGATGCAGGCTCCTCCAGCCACGTGGTCGCCCCTTTCGCGCAGTTGGAAGAGTTTGACCCCATTGTCGCGGCCGCCGGTTTCCATCGGCCCAGCGAGAACGCTGAGTGGCATCGCGCATCGCGAGCCTGGCTCAACGTCACCCTTGTGATCGATATCGCGTTTTTCGCGGTGGCGATGCTGTTCGCTGGCGCTGCGACGGCCTATTTTGCGCCCGAATGGACGATGGTGGCGATCATCACCCCGCTTTTTCTGGCTGTGGTTACCTTGGCAGCTGAGGTGCTATCTTGGAAGTTCAAGAAACACGCGCTTGAAACCGATCAGATCGCTTCTGTCAGCGGATTGTTCGCGCCCAAGACCAAAGTGGCCAAGCGCGTGAAGCTGCATTCGGTCGAGATTGTTCAAGGCCCATTTGCCAAGATGTTCGGCTACGCCACGATCAATCTTGGTTTGGCCGGGGGCGAAATGGAGATCGAAGGCGTTGAGCTTGAGCGCGCGCGAGAGGTGCGGGCGATGATCCTGGAGACCATGGCTTCGACCGATTTCTCGCAATTGGAAAGCCAGACGCTCGCAGAAGCCGCTTAAGCTCTAAGCTCGGCCCAATCCGGGTTCTGGTCAAACTTCTTGGCCACGTACCAGCATTGCGGAACGATGGTGAAGCCCTCTGCCCGCGCGTCCTCAATCAAGCGATCAACCAACAGAGTCGCAATACCGCGCCCGCCTATTTCGGGCGGGACGATCGTGTGCGTGGCAGCACGCGCGCCATCGCCAGCGGGCTCCCAATCAAGGTGACCGGTGTGCGCGGCCCCTTCGATATCGGCGATATAGCGTCCGCCTGCGCCGCGCGTCTCATGCGTGATGGTTACGTTGTCTGACTTCGCCATTTCTCGTCTCTCCCGCTTGCCATCGTGAACCGTGTGGCTAGAGGCTGCCTTTATGAGCAAATTCCTCTCCGACAACGCCGCCGCTGTCCACCCAGCCGTATGGGACGCCATGCGCGCCGCGGACAGCGCCGACAACCCTTATGATGGCGACGCGCTGTCTGGTGAACTCGACGCGCGCTTCACCGATCTGTTCGGCCGCGAATGCGCCGCCTTGTGGGTCGCGACGGGAACAGCGGCCAATTGCCTCGCGCTCGCCACGATGTGCGCGCCGCATGGCGCGGTGATGTGCCACGAGGAAGCGCATATCGAGGTGGATGAGGGCGGCGCGCCCGGCTTTTATCTCCACGGGGCCAAACTGATGCTGACCCCGGGCGAAGGCGCAAAGCTCACGCCAGAAGGTATTGCCGCTGTGATCGATCCCATCCGCGACGATGTGCACCAGGTGCAGCCGCACGCGCTCGCGATCACGCAGGCGAGCGAATATGGGCGGACATATTCGCCTGACGAGCTTTCGGCGCTGGTGGCGTTTGCCAAGGAACGGCGGCTGGGGCTGCATATGGACGGCGCGCGTTTTGCCAATTCGGCGGCCTTCCTTGGAGGCGCTGCTCAAGAGGCAGCGCGGGCGGCAGCCGGTGAGGTCGACAGTCTCGCTTTTGGCTTTATCAAAAACGGCGGCATGGGCGCCGAAGCGGTGATCCTGTTTGATCCCGAAGCCGCCAGTCAGGTGCGCTATCGCCGTAAGCGCGCCGGGCACCTGCAATGCAAAGGGCGCTATCTCGCCGCGCAAATTCTTGGGATGCTCGAAGGCGATGTCTGGCTCACCAACGCGGCCCACGCCAACGCGGCGGCGCAGGAAATCGCGGGCGGCTGCGGCGAGCGGCTGATGCACCCGGTCGAGGCGAACGAGCTGTTCGTGACCCTCACCCCGGCTGAGCGCGAGGCGCTGCGCACACAAGGCTTCGAGTTCTACGACTGGGGCGAAAACGCCGCGCGCTTCGTTTCCGCCTGGAACACCGCCCAAGAAGATGCGGTGGCGCTGGGCAAAGCCATCGCGGCGCTCTGAGACAGAGGCAGTGAGCGACACAACCGGCGGGCTGCTGCGGCCCCGCGTCATCCTCGCGTTTTTGCTGACCGGATCGATCTGGGGGTCGACCTGGCTGGTTATCACGGGCCAGATCGGCGGCGTGCCCGCGGCGTGGTCGGTGTTCTACCGCTTTGCGCTCGCGACCCCGGCTTTGTTCACCGTCGCCGCGCTTATGAAGCGCCGCTTGAGCCTAACTGGGCCGGAGCATCGACTGGCGGCGATTGTCGGCGTGCTGCAATTCAGCGGCAACTTTCTCTTCGTCTACCACGCCGAGCTGTACATGACTTCGGGTGTTGTGGCGCTGATGTTCGGCCTGATGATGGTGCCCAACGCCATTTTGGGCCGGGTCTTTTTGGGCGAGAGAGCGCATGGCCGCTTTATCCTCGGCAGCGCGATTGCGATTGTCGGCGTGTCGCTGCTGCTGGGGCACGAATGGCAGTCCAATCCGGGATCCGGCGTGGTGGGCGGCAGTGTCGGGCTGGGCATCGTCTTGACGCTGCTGGGCATGCTGGTCGCCTCGCTCGCCAATGTGGTGCAGGCGAATGAATTGGGGCGCGGGGTGCCGATGGTGAGCCTGCTCGCCTGGGCGATGGTTTACGGCACCGTGTTCAACCTGGGCTTCGCGATCCTGACCGCCGGCGTGCCCGTTGTGCCGACCGAGACGCCGTTCTGGATGGGCACGCTCTATCTCGCGCTGATCGGATCGGTCATCACCTTTCCGCTGCATTACAACCTGGTGCGCGAAATCGGGGCCGGGCGGACCGCGTATAACGGGATCCTGACGATCTCGGTCGCGATGCTGCTTTCGACCTTGTTCGAAGACTATCGCTGGACCGCTTTGACGGCGGGCGGCATGGGGTTGGCGATTGTTGGGATGGTGATTGCACTACGCTCAAAGCAAAGCTGACAGCCCTTCAAAATAAGTAGGATACGCGGGCGCCCACCCCAGAACCCGCTTGGCCTTGCCGTTCGCGACTCGGCGGTTCTCGGCGTAGAACCCACGCGCCATTTCGGACAGGTTGGCTTCTTCCAGGCTTTCGAGCGGCGGCGGCTCCATACCCAGCAAAACGCAAGCGTGTTCGGTCACCGCGTTGCCGCTGGCGGGGAGATCGTCGCCCAAATTGTACGCGCCTGACGGAGCGCCCGTTTCGATCGCTGCAACACCGCCGCTGACGATGTCATCCACATGGACGCGGCTGAAGACCTGCCCCGGCAGATCGATCCGCCGCGCGCGCCCGTCTTGCACCCGGTCAAGCGCGCTGCGGCCAGGACCGTAGATCCCCGGCAATCGGAAGACCCGCGCGCCCAGCTCCATCCACGCTTTGTCGGCTTCCGCGCGCGCGTTGCGGCGACCGGCGCCGGTTTCGGCGACCGTGGGCGTGCTCTCATCGACCCAAGCCCCGCCCGCATCGCCGTAGACGCCGGTGGAAGAAAGATAGCCGAGCCATGCCTCGCCAAAATCGCTGCCATAGGCGTCCAGGACGGGATCGCCGCCGCTCTTGCGATCCGGCGGCACCGAAGAGACGACATGCGTCGACCGCTCAAGCGCCGCGCGCACCGCGTCCGAATCGTCAAAGGCGATATCACCCGCGCTGCCGGTGGCTGAAACGTCCCACCCGCGCCGCTCCATCGCCGCTTTTAGGCGTTTAGCCGTGTAGCCGAGGCCGAAAATAAGCAATCGTGACATAGTCATAGCCTGTGCCGCTGGACGAAGCGCAAAATCAAACTAAATCGTCTCTCCATGGATATTGCATCAGACCCCATCGCCGCTTCCGCCACCCCCACCCCGCAAGAGCCGCCGGTGATCCGGCGCGAGGATTACACGCCTTTTGCTTGGGTCCTGCCCGAGACAAAGCTGCACTTTGATCTGGGCGTTGAGCAGACCACGGTCACCGCCGCGCTGAAAGTCGAACGCAACCCGAAAGCCGAGCCGAGCCCGGTCCTGCGGCTGAACGGCGACGGCCTGACCGCCAAGAGCGTTCTGGTTGACGGCGAGGCCAGCGAGGCGTGGGA
This sequence comes from Pseudomonadota bacterium, assembly GCA_039814925.1. GTDB lineage: Bacteria > Pseudomonadota > Alphaproteobacteria > Sphingomonadales > Sphingomonadaceae > Erythrobacter. The sequence continues at coordinate 144,942 of JBCCAH010000004.1, read as the reverse complement.
GATGGACGGAGCGGATCTTTTGGTCACGCTTTCGGGCGAAGCGCATGAAGTGACCATCACCACGCAAATCGCGCCCGATAAAAACACCGCGCTCATGGGCCTTTACGCCTCGAACGGGATGCTGTGCACGCAGTGCGAGGCGGAGGGTTTTCGCCGCATCACCTTCTTCCCGGACCGCCCCGATGTTCTCTCAACCTACAGCGTGCGGATGGAAGGGCCGAAAGACCAGTTCCCGATCCTGCTGTGTAACGGGAACAACACCGCCTCGGGCGACCTCGTCGATGGCCAGCACTTCGCTGAATGGCACGATCCGTGGCCCAAGCCGTCGTATCTTTTCGCGCTGGTCGCAGGCGATCTGGTCGCGCATTCCGGGCCTTTCACCACGCGCTCGGGCCGCGAGGTGGAGTGCAATATTTGGGTGCGCAAAGACGATATCGAGCGCACCGATCACGCGCTGAAATCGCTCCACCGTTCGATGAAGTGGGACGAAGAGACCTTTGGCCGCGAATACGATCTCGATCTCTACAACATCGTCGCCGTTTCCGATTTCAATATGGGCGCGATGGAGAACAAGGGGCTCAACGTCTTCAACACCAAATACGTGCTTGCGGATACCGACACCGCGACCGATGCCGATTTCGACGCGGTCGAAGGCGTGATTGCGCACGAATATTTTCACAACTGGTCGGGCAACCGTATCACCTGCCAGGACTGGTTCCAGCTGAGCCTCAAGGAAGGCTTCACCGTGCTGCGCGATCAACTGTTTTCGCAGGACATGCGCGGGGAAGCGGTCAAGCGGATTGAGGATGTGCGCATCCTTCGCGCGGCGCAATTCCCGGAGGACGCCGGGCCTCTGGCGCACCCGATCCGGCCGGACAGCTTTCGCGAGATCAGCAATTTCTACACCGCCACCGTCTACAACAAGGGCGCCGAAGTTATCCGCATGATGCGCACGCTTGCTGATTTTGGGGCGGGCGCTGGAAACTTCCGCAAAGGCACCGACCTGTATTTCGATCGCCACGACGGCGAGGCCGCGACCTGCGAGGATTTTATCACCGCGATTGAAGAGGGCGCCGGGCTCAATCTCAAGCAATTCCGCCTATGGTACTCGCAAGCCGGCACGCCGCGCGTCACCGTGCAGCAAATCGTCGACGGCGACACATTGATGCTCAATCTGCGCCAGACGGTTCCGGCCACTCCAGGCCAGTCCGAAAAGTCGCCCATGCCGATCCCGCTGCGCGTGGCCGTCCATTCGCGCGCGACCGGCGCGCTGGGCGAAGAGCAGTTAATCGTGCTGAATGAAGAAGAGGGCGTGTTTGAACTGCCGATAGCCGGCGGCGATCCTGTGATGTCGATCAACCGTGGCTTTACGGCGCCGGTGGTGATCGAGCGCGATCTATCGCGTGAAGACCTAGCCTTCCTCGCCGCGCAGGACGATGATTCGTTTGCCCGCTACGAAGCCATGCAGGAGTTGAGCGTCAGCCACCTGGTCGCGGCGGCGAGCGGCGAGCTCGACGAAGCGGCGCGCGCGGCCGGCAAGACCGCGATCAGCGACGCGATGCGCGCGATCCTCACCGACGAAGCGCTCGACGACAATATGCGCGGCGAGCTGATGAGCCTTCCGAGCGAGACATACTTGTTTGAAGCCATGGCGTCTGGAGACCGCAAAGCCGACCCCGGCGCGATTCACGCCGAACGCGAGCAGCTGAAGGCCGCGATGGCGGTGACGCTGAAGCGCGAATTGGAAAGCGTCTACGCCCGCTGCGACGCGGTAGCGTTCGGCGATCCCGCAGGTGTCGGCGCGCGCAAGGTCGCGACGCAGGTGCTCGCGCTGATGGCGGCGGGTGACCCGCAGATCGCCGCGGCCATGGCCGCGCGCCAGTTCGATATGGCGGACAATATGACCGACCGTCAGGGCGCGCTGATGGTGCTGTGCGGGCTCGACAGTCCGTTGCGCGACGATCGCCTCAAAGCGTTTTATGAGCGGTATGAAGACAACGCTCTGGTGGTCGATAAGTGGTTCACGCTCCAGGCGCTCTCGCTCCATTCCGATGTGATCGAGCATGTGCGCGAACTCGCCACGCATGGCGATTTCACCATGTCGAACCCCAACCGGGTGCGTTCGCTCTACATGGCCTTTGCCGGCAACCCGCAGGGTTTCCATGCGGCGGACGGGTCCGGCTATCGTATGATCGCCGATGTGATCCTTGAACTTGACCCGATCAATCCGCAGACGGCGGCGCGCTTTGTTTCGCCGCTGGGCCGCTGGCGTCGGATTGAGCCGGGCCGTGCGGCTTTGATGAAGGCCCAGTTGGAACGGATCGCCGCGAAGGAAGGCCTCTCACGCGACACCTACGAACAGGTGACCCGCAGTCTCGAAGGCTAAATCTCGGTGCGCGACTTCGATATTGAACGCTCACCAACGCTTGAACCGATAGCTCATGGGTTTTTCGGCTCGGCGGGCGGTGCGCACCAGTTTGGCTTTGGCGGACCGGGGGCGACGGGGGACGTGGCAAACCTTCGAGCCGCCGCTGCCGACGCGATCAAGACGGGCGCGCGCGTGATCACGCCGCACCAGGTGCATTCGCCCGATGTCATTACGGTCACCGAAGGATGGGATGATGTCGCTGAAGGTCGCCCCGTCGCTGACGCGGTGGTCACAGACCAGACCGGCGTAGCACTCGGCGTTGTCACCGCCGACTGCGCCCCTGTGCTTTTCGCAGACAGGAAAGCGGGCGTTATTGGCGCCGCCCACGCGGGATGGCGCGGGGCGCAGGGCGGGGTGCTTGAGAATACTGTCGCCGCCATGGTGGCGTTGGGGGCGCAAAGGTCACGCATCGCAGCGGCGATAGGGCCAACTATCGCGCAGGCCAGCTACGAAGTGGACGCGCCTTTCCGCGAGCATTTCAACCCCGCTGATGATCGCTATTTCGCTCCTGCGCCCGAACGCAAAGGAAGGCCGCGCTGGCTCTTTAATCTACCCGGATACGTGGCCGCGCAATTATCGTTGTTTGACGTTCAGAAAATTCACGACCTTGGCCGGGATACTTTTCCACACGCTGAGCGTTATCATTCGTATCGCAGGGCCGTGCAGTCGGGTGAGCCAAATTATGGGCGATTGATCGCTTTGATAGCGCTCTAGAAATCCGCCATTTTACTTGGCTTGCGAGAAAGCGAAGGGGCAATGCTCAAAACACGGTTGGATTCGAGGTTTTTTCTGGTAATTGACGCGCCAATGCTGGGATCAGAGGACGTGAAATCGCACCAAGCCGTAAAAAGCTAGGTGGATTTAGCGAGGCTCATCAAGACCTCAGTTTGGGATTTTTCGATCTAAGGCGGTTTCGCCAACCGAAGTTAACGGCGTTGGCAGACCAAAACGTCTGGCATAGCCGGGCAACACGAAGAGCAGGGTAAACGCACATGGCTTCCACCGGAGCTGATATGACCACCACCGAAGTGACCGAAGACGGGGTCCGTCGCCGCGACTGGATCCACATTGCCGCTGTTAGCACCGCAGGTGTCGGCGCGGTTGGCGCGATCATTCCTTTGGCGACCCAAATGGGTCCGTCCAAAGACGTTCTCGCTGCGAGCACCACTCGCGTCGACGTTTCGGGTCTGGGCGAAGGACAAACGCTGAAAGCTGTGTTCCGCGGCCAACCGTTATTTGTCAAAAAGATGACCGGCGCGGAAATCGAAGCGGCCAAGGCCGATGATGGCGCCGCGATGCCCGATCCGCAAACCCTGGCGGACCGCACGAACGCCGAAAACGAATCGATTCTGATCACATTGGGCGTATGCACCCACCTCGGCTGTGTGCCGTTGGGCGCCGCGGACGGTGAGAGCAGGGGCGACTTCAACGGCTATTTCTGTCCCTGCCACGGTTCGCACTATGATGTGGCGGGCCGTATTCGCAAAGGCCCAGCGCCGAAGAATCTCGTTGTTCCCGAATTCACGATCAACGGCGATATCATCCAGGTCGGATGATTGCGCGTAACTAACTGGTCGACCAAGTAATCACATCAAGCCAAGCTGAGAGAAAACTATGAGTTTCGCCTGGGCAAAACCGTATGAGCCGAAGACCGATCTGACCAAGTGGCTCGATGATCGACTCCCGCTTCCGCGCATGATTTATGGCGCGCTGGGCGGTGGTTATCCGACACCGCGCAACCTGAACTATATGTGGAACTTTGGCTCTTTGGCCGGCATTTTCCTCGTTATTCAGATTGTGACCGGCGTCGTGCTCGCCATGCACTACGCCGCCGACACGTCTGTGGCGTTTGCCTCGACCGAGCATATCATGCGCAACGTCAATTACGGCTGGATGCTGCGTTACGCGCACGCTAACGGCGCGAGCTTCTTCTTCATCGTCATCTACCTGCACATTTTCCGTGGGCTCTTTTACTCGTCGTATAAGGCCCCGCGTGAGATGATCTGGTTGCTTGGCGTGGTCATCTTCCTCTTGATGATGGCGACGGCGTTCATGGGATACGTTCTTCCCTGGGGCCAGATGAGCTTTTGGGGTGCTAAGGTGATCACCGGCCTGTTCGGCGCGATCCCCTTCATCGGTGAGCCGCTTCAGATCTGGCTGGTCGGCGGATACGCCCCGAACGAAGCCACACTGAACCGCTTCTTCTCGCTGCACTTCCTGTTGCCGTTCGTGATCGCTGGTGTTGTTATCCTCCACATTTGGGCGCTGCACATTCCGGGTTCGTCGAATCCGACTGGCGTCGAAGTGAAAACGGAGAGCGATACGGTTCCGTTCCACCCCTATTACACGGTGAAAGACGGCTGGTTCTTGGGTCTCGTGCTGATCATCTTCTCGGCGTTTGTTTTCTTCGCGCCGAACGCGCTGGGCCACCCGGATAACTATATCGAAGCGAACCCGCTTTCGACCCCGGCCCACATCGTTCCGGAATGGTACTTCCTGCCGTTCTACGCGATCCTGCGCGCCTTCACCGGCGACCTCGTGATCCCGTTCACCGGCATCGTGCTGGTTCCGGCCAAGCTGCTGGGTGTCATCGGGATGTTCGGATCAATCCTCGTGTGGTTCTTCCTTCCGTGGCTCGACAAGTCGCCTATCCGTTCGGGCAGCTACCGTCCGCTGTTCCAGAAATTCTTCTGGGTGCTTGTCGTGACCATGATCGTTCTGACGATCTGCGGCGGTTCGCCGGCGGAACAGCCTTACATTTTGGTGAGCCAGATCGCGACGGCGTACTACTTCCTTCACTTCCTGGTGATCCTACCGATCGTCAGCCAGATCGAAGTGCCCAAACCGCTGCCGTTCTCGATTACCGAAGCGGTTCTTGGCAAAGGCGCTGTCACTCCGGCCAAGCCTGCTGTGGCGTCCTCGGGCGATGACAGCGGTAACCTGCCCGGCGGCGCGCTTCAGCCGGCGGAATAATAACAGAGCATCGGGGCGGTTCGCGCCGCTCCGATTGTCTCACTCACGATCTCGAAAACGAGAAAGAGCAAAGACATGACTATTCGCCTTGGTGGCATCATCTTTGGCCTCGTCCTCGTGGGCATCCTGCTGTTCTGGTCGCTTGTACCGGACACGGTGAAGTACACGACGCCGACCAAATCGCCCTATTACGCCTTCCACGAAGAGAAGCTTGAGCCTGAGGGCGGTTTCTCCTTTGCTGGCCTTGGCGGCAAGTGGGATTACCAGCAGCTGCAACGCGGCTATCAGGTCTACAAAGAGGTCTGCAAGTCGTGCCACAGCATGAAATTCGTCGCCTTCCGCAACCTCGCCGAACTCGGCTACACCGAAGCGGAAGTTCGCGCGGAAGCGGCCAGCTGGGAAGTTCCGGGCCTCAACGAATACGGTGAGAGCGTGCTGCGTCCGGCTGAGCCAACCGACTATTTCCCCTCACCCTATCCAAACGAAGTCGCTGCGCGCGCCGCGAACAATAACGCGCTGCCGCCCGATCTTTCGTTGATCACCAAGGCGCGTCCGAACGGCTCGAAATACGTCTACTCGCTGATGCAGGGCTATGTTGAACCGACCGAAGAAGATCTCGCCAAGGCGAAAGAGCTGGGCGGCGGGACCGAGTGGGAGACCCCGACGGGCCTCTACTTCAACGAGCACTTCTACAACGCCAATATCGCAATGCCGCCGCAGCTTTACGAAGGCAGCATCACCTACGCTGACGGCACCGAAGCGTCGGTCGAACAGATGTCGCAGGACATCGCCGCGTTCCTGACCTGGACCGCCGAGCCCTCGCTGGTGGCGCGCAAACAGACCGGATGGTTTGTGATCGGCTTCTTGCTGTTTGCGACGGGCCTGGCCTTCTTGTCCTATAAGCAGATCTGGGCGGCGAAGAAGCCCAAGAAGAAAGCCTGATCCAAACGCGCCTTCTTCAACCCTGACAATCAAAGCGCCCCATCGTCCCCAACGGGCCGGTGGGGCGCTTTTCTGTTGTGGTCCCTTGGCTTAGACAGCCCAGTGACCTACCCGCACCACAACGCAACAAAGGCCGCGCGATGACCGATCACATGAGTGTTGACGATCTGAAAGCTCTAGTGCGGACCGTTCCGGACTTTCCGCAGCCCGGCATCCAGTTCCGCGATATCACGACGCTTATCAGCCATTCTCAGGGCATGGCGGCCAGCGTTGCCCACCTCGCGCAGTTAGCCAAAACGGCGGGCGCGCAAAAGATTGCGGGAATGGAAGCGCGCGGGTTCATCTTTGGGGCCTCAGTCGCAGTGGAGCTCGGTATCGGTTTTCTCCCGGTGCGCAAGCCGGGTAAGCTGCCCATCGCAACTATCGGGATCGACTATGACCTCGAATACGGCACCGACCGGCTTGAGGTGGACCCGGGCGCGGTGCGAGAGGGCGAGCGCGTGGTGATTGTCGATGATTTGATCGCCACCGGCGGCACCGCTTTGGCAGCGACGCAATTGCTGCGCGGCGCAGGTGCGCGGGTTGAGAACGCTGTGTTCGTGATTGACCTTCCCGACCTTGGAGGGGCGAAAAAGCTGCGCTCGGTCGATGTTACGGTCGAAACGCTCATGCATTTCGAAGGCGACTGAACTCTCTGATGGAATCGCAATCCCTCATGCTGGCCATGATCGGCGTCCTGGGTATCGGGGCGCAGTGGATTGCGTGGCGCACGGGGTGGCCGGCCATTGTGCTGATGCTGGCGGCGGGCTTTTTGGCGGGTCCGGTTGCGGGTGAATTCGGCTTTCGCCTGATCGATCCCGAGGCTGCTTTTGGCGATCTGCTTGATCCAGCGATCAATATCGGCGTCGCTCTGATCTTGTTCGAGGGCGGGCTCAGTCTCGACCTGCGCGAACTGCGCCACTCCGGCGGCGCAGTTTACAGGCTCGCAACGATTGGCGTCGTCGTTGGCTGGGCGCTCGGCTCGGTTGCGGCGAACCAGATCGCGGGCCTCGCTTGGCCGGTTGCGATCCTATTCGGCGGCATTCTGATCGTGACGGGGCCGACCGTTGTCGTTCCACTCCTACGCCAAGCGACGGTGCAGACCCGTCCAAACGCCATCCTCAAATGGGAGGGCATTGTGAACGATCCCACCGGCGCATTGTGCGCGGTGATCGCTTACGAATATTTCAAGTTTCTGCGTGAAGCGCCCGAGGCGAGTCTCGTGGATGTTGTACCGCCTCTCCTTATCGCGGCGGTCCTTGCCGGGCTGATCGGATACGCGGCCGCGCGGCTCGTCGCCTATCTTTTCCCGCGCGGAGCGATCCCGGAATATCTCAAGGTCCCGGTCTTGTTCACGGCGGTCATCGGCGTGTTTGTCCTGGCCAACACGATCGAGCACGAGCTTGGTCTGGTCGCGGTGACCGTTATGGGCGTGACGCTGGCCAACACCGGGTTTAGCAGCCTGCGATCCATCCACCCGTTCAAAGAGAATGTCGCTGTCTTGCTGGTGTCGGGCATTTTCATCCTGCTCGCGTCCAGCCTGACGATCAGCGACCTGGCCTATCTCGATCCGCGCGAAAGCGTTGGCATCCGGTTCTGGCTGTTTGTTCTGGCGCTTTTGTTCTTCGTCCGCCCGTTGACGGTTTTGATCAGCCTGTTGGGCTCCAACGTACCGTGGAACGAGCGTGCCTTTATTGCCTGGATCGCGCCCCGCGGAATCGTCTTAGTCGCGATATCCGGCCTATTCTCCCTGCGCCTTTCCGAGCTTGGCTACAACGATGGACAAGTCCTCACCGCGCTGAGCTTTGCCGTCGTGGTCGCCACCGTCATCGCGCACGGTTTTACTATCGACCTCGCCGCCAAATGGCTCAACGTCAAAGGCGACACGCGGCCCGGAATTCTGATCGTGGGCTCTACACCTTGGGCCATCGCGCTTGCCAAACAGGTGCAGGCGCTTTCCACTCCCGTCATGGTGGTGGACTCAAGTTGGCAGCGTCTTGGCGCGGCTCGGCGCGAGGGGCTGCCGTTCTACCACGGCGAAATCCTGAATGAGGCGACCGAACACAATCTCGACCTGACCCCCTATCAGGTCCTGATCGCGGCCACGCAGAACGAGGCGTACAACACGCTCGTGTGCAACGAGTTTGCCTACGAAATCGGGCGCGATTCCGTCTATCAGCTTGGCGAGAACGAGCAGGGCGATGATAAACACGCTCTGCCCGAGGCGTTGCGTGGGCGCGCCCTGTTCGAAAGCGGCTTTGGCGTCGACGAAGTCGCCGAACGGACCGCTCAGGGCTGGACGTTCCGCAAAACAAAGCTGTCCGATGAATTCGACTTTGAGCAAGCGCAGGAGAAGCTGCCCGACAGCACCAATATGCTCCTGCTGGTGCGCGAAGGGGGCGAATTGCGCTTCTTTACGCACGCCGCCAAACCCACACCCAAAGCGGGCGACACCATCCTTTCTTTCCTCCCACCGCAGATCAAACGCGCATGAACCAGATCACTATTCCCCAGCCCCAACCGAACCGTCGACCCTTGGTCCTATTGACCGGGCTCGCGCTTATGGTCAGCGCTTGCCAGCAAGCCCCCCAAGAGCCGGAACCGGACACGCCCGTCGCGACGCCGACGCCTGAAGAAGCCGACACCGTCTCCATCCTTCGGCCCGAGATTGAGCTTCCCGATAGCGCGCCCGATGCTGATAAGCTTGAGCCCTACCGCGCAGCGATCGGATTTCCTGAAGGCGGTCGGACATTGGATTCGGACGCGGTCGCGGCGCTCGAAGCGGCGCTGGCTTCGCCTCAGATGGAGTTGGGCTTGGCGATCACGCTTGGATCGCACAGCGATTCCACCGGAACCGACACCGCTAATCTCAACGCTTCGGAAAAGCGTGGTCTGGCTGTGGCGCAATGGCTGATCGATAATGGCGTTGACGCCGGCCGCATCACGGTGATTGCTTTTGGCGAGCAAAACCCGGCTCAGCCCAACGCTCTACCCAACGGTGCCCCGAACGACGAAGGCCGCGCGGCGAACCGGCGCGTGGAGATTGAGATTGCGGTCCCTTCCTCGGAGGAAAACGCGGCTGTCTCCGAAGGCTCAAACCCTGAGGGTTCAAAGGCTAAGCCTCAAAACTCTAAGAGTTCAGTCGAGGCTGGCGACTAGGTCCAGCACCTTCTGCGCCCATTCGGGGCGACAGATCAGCAGATCGGGCAAATAGGTGTCTTCGGCGTTGTACCGAATGGGTGACCCATCGATGCGCGAGCAGTGCAGACCGTAAGCCTGAGCCACTGCGACCGGCGCGCAGCTGTCCCATTCGTACTGGCCGCCGGAGTGGAGGTATATCTCCGCTTCGCCGCGCACGACGGCCATGGCTTTGGCGCCCGCGCTGCCCATACCGACGAGTTCGCCTCCCAGAGCTTCGGATACCGCGACCGCTTCCTTGGCCGGACGGGTACGGCTGACCAGGAACCGGGGCTTATCGTTTGCAGCGGGTAAGTCGCTGATCTGATCGGTGCGCAGGACGGTGCCGCCATCAAGTCCGGGCAAGGCCACCGCGCCGGTGTGCGCCACGCCATCAATCGCGAGGCCGACATGCACGGCCCAATCGCTGCGTTGTTCGCCATATTCGCGCGTGCCGTCGACCGGATCGACGATCCAGACGCGCGATTTGGAGAGACGCTCGGTCGAATCCTTTTCCTCTTCAGACAGCAGGCCATCCTCAGGACGCACCGCGCGCAGAGCGTGGCACAAGAATTCGTTCGCCGTGGCGTCGCCCGCCTTACCCAAAGCTTTGCCCTCAAAGGCGCCGCTGTTGCGCACGGTCAAAAGCAGTTTGCCCGCGTAATCGGCCAGGTGCGCGGCGAGCTGCGCGTCGGTCATGTCGGCAACACTCATGTCAGTCGCACTCACTTCAATGGCAGGATTTGTTCGATGATGTAGTCGGCCGCTTCGGAAGGCGTCATCGCCACGGTGTTGACCGTGATTTCGGGGGCTTCAGGCGCTTCATAGGGGCTGTCAATTCCGGTGAAGTTCTTGATCTCCCCGGCCCGCGCCTTCTTGTAGAGGCCTTTCACATCGCGCTGTTCGGCGACGTCCAGGGGCGTGTCCACAAAGACCTCGATAAATTCGGCCTCGCCCATCATTTCGCGAACCATCCGGCGTTCCGCGCGGAAGGGGCTGATGAAGGCGGTGAGGACGATCAGTCCTGCATCGGTCATAAGCTTGGCGACTTCGCCGATACGGCGGATGTTCTCAATCCGGTCGGTCTCGGTAAAGCCCAGATCCTTGTTCAGACCCATGCGCACATTGTCGCCATCCAGAAGGAAGGTGTGGCGGTTCATGATCGCCAGCTTGCGTTCCACTTCGTTGGCGATGGTCGATTTGCCCGATCCCGAAAGCCCGGTGAACCACAGCACGCGAGGCGTCTGGTTCTTCATCGATGCGTGATCGTCACGGGTGATCGTGGTTGCCTGCCAATGCACGTTTTGCGCGCGGCGCAGGCTGTAATCGATCATCCCAGCGCCGACTGTGGCGTTGGTGAATTTGTCGATCAGGATAAAACCGCCGAGCTGACGCGAGGTCGAATAGGGCTCAAACGTGATCGGCTTGTCGGTCGCAAACTCGGCGACACCGATGGAATTCAATTCCAGCGTCTTCGCGGCAAGATGCTCAAGGCTGTTGACGTCGATCTCGTATTTCGGCGTCTGGACGGTGGCGGTGACCATCTGACTGCCCATCTTCATCCAGTATCCGCGACCCGGTTTAAGTGCGGCTTCGTCCATCCACACAAAGGTCGCCTGGAATTGGTCGGACGCTTCGGGCGGATCGCCGGCGGCCGCGATCACATCGCCGCGGCTGCAATCAACCTCGTCTTCGAGCGTGATCGTGACCGATTGGCCAGCGACGCCTTCGTCAAGGTCGCCATCAAATGTGGAGATGCTCTTCACAACGCTGGTCTTGCCTGCGGGTACGATGCGCACGCCGTCGCCCGGTTTGACCGTGCCGTCGGTGATCAGGCCGGCAAAGCCACGGAAGTCGAGGTTGGGGCGGTTCACCCACTGCACCGGCATGCGGAAGCTGCGTTCCTGCGCGGCGGTGTTGGCGAGCTCAACCGTTTCGAGATGTTGGATCAGCGCGGGACCATCGTACCACGGCGTGTTCGCACTCGGCGAAGCGGTGATGTTGTCGCCCTTAAAGCCCGAGATCGGGATCGCGGTGAACTCCTCAATGCCGACTTCCTGCGCAAAGGCGGTGTAGTCGGCGACGATGCTGTCGAATGTGGCCTGATCGTAATCGACCAGATCCATCTTGTTCACCGCCAGCACCAGATGGCGGATGCCCAAAAGGTGCGTGATGTAGGAGTGGCGGCGGGTCTGCTGGAGGATGCCTTTGCGCGCATCGACCAGAATGATCGCCAGATCCGCGGTCGAAGCGCCGGTGACCATGTTGCGCGTATATTGTTCGTGCCCCGGCGTATCGGCGACGATGAATTTGCGCTTTTCGGTGGTGAAAAAGCGATAGGCGACGTCGATCGTGATGCCCTGTTCGCGTTCAGCCGCGAGGCCGTCGACCAGCAGCGCGAAGTCGATCTCTTCGCCCTGCGTGCCGTGCTTGGCGCTGTCCGATTCGAGCGCGGCAAGCTGGTCTTCGAAGATCATCTTCGAATCGTAGAGAAGCCGCCCGATCAGGGTCGATTTGCCATCGTCCACGCTGCCGCAGGTGATGAAACGCAAGAGGCTCTTATGCTGGTGCTGGTCGAGATAGGCGTCGATGTCCTCAGCGATCAGCTTATCGGTTTCGAAAGAGGGATGTTCTGTCATTTTACCTCGTCATCCCAGACTTGATCTGGGATCGTTGTCCTTTGGGCACCCGGCCCCGGATCAAGTCCGGGGTTGACCTTTCGTCAGTCACTTCGTGTCTGACGTGGCAGGTCAAAAGTACCCCTCTTGCTTCTTGTCTTCCATCGAAGCGGATTGCCCCTTGTCGATCGCACGGCCTTGGCGTTCCGAACCAGTGGCGAGCAGCATTTCCTGAATGATCAGGTTCATGTCGGTCGCATCGCTCTCGGTCGCGCCGGTGAGCGGGTAGCAACCAAGCGTGCGGAAACGAACCGATCGTTCGACCACTTCTTCGCCTTCTTCAAAGCGGAAGCGGTCATCGTCGACCACGAGGATTAGCCCGTCGCGCGTCACCGTCGGACGTTTCTGCGACATATAGAGCGGTACGATGTCGATCTTTTCGAGCGCGATATACTGCCAGATATCAAGCTCGGTCCAATTCGAGATCGGGAAAACGCGGATGCTTTCATCCTTGTTCTTCTTGGCGTTGTAGAGGTTCCACAATTCGGGCCGCTGGTTCTTCGGGTCCCAGCGGTGCGAGGCGGTGCGGAAGCTGAAGACGCGCTCTTTGGCGCGCGCTTTCTCTTCATCGCGGCGGCCACCACCGAAGGCGGCGTCAAACCCATGCGCGGTGAGTGCTTTCTTGAGTGGATCGGTGAGCTGGGCCTGCGAATAGAGCGCGCTGCCGGTGTCGAACGGGTTGATGCCCTGTTCTTCGGCGTCTTCGTTCTGCGCAACGATCAGCTCCAGCCCGTATTCCTTCACCGTCTTGTCGCGGTGATCGAGCAGCGCCTGAAAGTCCCACCCGCTGGCGACGTGCAACATCGGGAAGGGCGGCGGCGAGGGGTAAAACGCCTTGCGCGCCAGGTGCAGCATGACGGACGAATCTTTGCCGACCGAATACAGCATGACCGGGTTTTCAGCCTCGGCCACGACTTCGCGGAAAATGTGAATGCTCTCGGCTTCGAGCCGCTCGAGGTGAGTGAGATTGCGCATGATTTGGCTGCTATACGTTGCAGTGCACAATGCAACATTAGATTTGCTTTCGACGCAACAATTCCCGCCATGGCGAGGCATTGTTTTTAGCGGTGCCCCAGCCACCCGCTCCTTCCACCCGGATTATCACTCCGGCTTAAGATCCGGGTGGAAGGCCAACCGGGGGAAGCAGTCCCCCGGATTCCTTCCTAATCCCGGTTGCAGGGAGCGGGTGGCATTGGAAATGCCAGAGAAAAGGCTTGGAGCGGGTAAGGGGAATCGAACCCCTCTACACAGCTTGGAAGGCTGGTGCATTACCACTATGCTATACCCGCTCACTGGGCCAGCATCGGCAGGCGGCGCTAATGCCACCGGGTGTGGCGGGGCGTCAATCGGTAATCTCGAGGAATGATGGTTAAATTGTTGCGGTACGCGCAACGTAACCGCGCGCGCAATCCAATTGTGTTGCGTAACTTGGGGGAGCATATCCGTCACAGGCCTTCGGGGAGTCCGTGGGCCGTACATAGATCGAGGGAGTCTCGACCATGGCGACCAATGCCAAAGCACCACCAAAGGGGGGTAAACCCTCTTTCGGCGTCTTCATCGGACGCTTTCAACCCTTACACCTTGGACATGAACACACGATCCGGCACGCGCTGGAACGGGTTGAGCGGCTGATCATACTGGTCGGTTCGGCCAATGTGGCGCGCGATCCGCGCAATCCTTTCACCTTTGACGAACGCGCGGCAATGATCCGCTCCTCCTTTGCCTACGAGGTGGCGGAGGGACGTGTGATTATCGAACCGCTCGACGATCATCTTTATTCGGACACCGCGTGGACCACCGAGGTTCAGCGGCGCGTGAACGCGGTCGTGCTGGAAGCGGGCAATGGAGGAGGCTTCCGCGCCTCGGGCCTCGCCGATTTCAGCATCGCGCTGACGGGGTATGGCAGCGATTCGTCCTCCTATTATCTCAAACTGTTTCCCGAATGGGAGAACATCCAAGTCGAAAGCCCCTACGCCACGTTCCACGCGACCGATATTCGCGCGCGCTATTTTCAGCGTTTGCCCGAAGTGCCCGCCTCGGCCCTATCCAAAGGGGTGGCCGCGCAATTGGAGGACTTCAAACGCAGCGACGAATTCCGCCGCTTGCTGGAAGAACGCGAATATCTCGACTCTTACCCCGATGAGTGGGGCGAGGGTCCGTTCGTCACCGCTGATGCGGTGGTGATTCAGGCGGGGCATATCCTGTTGGTCGAGCGCGGGCGTTTGCCGGGCAAGGGCTTGCTGGCGTTGCCGGGCGGCTTTGTCGGGCGCGAGGAGCGCATTCGTGACGCCGCGATCCGCGAGTTGCGCGAAGAGACGGGGATTTCGGACAGCAAGGGACAGATCCCACCCGCCATGCTTGCCAGCTTTATCGAGGACAGCCGCACAAGGGTTTTCGACGCGCCCAACCGGTCCTTGAGGGGGCGGGTCATCACCCATGCCTTCCTCTTCCGCCTGCCCGAGAGGCGCCAGTTGGCGCAGGTCAAGGGCGGCGACGATGCGGCACACGCGCGCTGGTATCGGCTGGGCGAATTGCGGCCAGACATGCTGTTCGAAGACCACTGGGCAATCATCGAAGCGATGGCCGACCTCTAAGGGTTATCACCCTAATCCCAAACCCGCCGGGGAGTCCGGTGGGCAAACCAAACATGTGAGGAGTTCACATCATGCGAAATCTTATTCTCGCCACCGACAGCTATAAGCAAAGCCACTTTCGCCAATATCCGCCCGAAGCGCGCGCGATCAGCGCCTATGGCGAAGCGCGGCCCAATCCGTTCTCAGACGAAGCGGTGTTTCTGGGGCTGCAACCCTTCCTGATTGACTATTTGAGCCGTCCCATCTCGCAGGCCGATATCGAGGAGGCCGCCGGCATCTGCGCCGCGCACGGCGTACCCTTTAACCGCGAGGGCTGGCAGGCGATCCTTGACGATCACGGCGGGTTCCTCCCGCTTGAGATCAGCGCCTTGCCCGAAGGGACCGTGGCGCCGACCGGTGTGCCGCTGTTCCAAGTGGTCAACACCGATAAGCGGATGCCGTGGCTCTCCACCTTTATCGAAACCGCCCTTCTGCGCGCGGTCTGGTACCCGACCACGGTGGCAACGCTCAGCCGCAAATGCCGGTTGATCATCGCCAAGGGGTTGGTGCAAAGCTCGGACGATCCGGCGGGGCAATTGCCGTTTAAGCTGCACGATTTCGGCGCGCGCGGTGTCTCCAGCGGCGAGAGCGCGGCGCTGGGCGGGATGGCGCACCTTGTGAACTTCGCCGGGACCGACACGCTCGAGGGTATCATGGCCGCGCGGCGGTACTACGGGGCGGATATGCCGGGCTTCTCGATCCCGGCGGCCGAACACTCGACCATGACGAGTTGGGGGCGGACCCGCGAGGAAGTCGCCTACGCCAATATGCTCGACGCTTTCGAAGGTGAGGGCGCGCCGGTGGCGGTGGTCTCGGACAGCTACGATCTTGATCACGCGGTCGAAAGCATCTGGGGCGGTTCGCTCAAAGCGGCGGTGGAAGGGCGCAAGGGCACCCTTGTCGTGCGGCCCGACAGCGGCGATCCGGTCGAAACCCCGGCGCGCGTGCTCGCGAAACTGTGGGACATCTTTGGCGGGACCACCAACACCAAAGGCTACCGTGTGCTGAGCGACAGGGTGCGCGTGATCCAGGGCGATGGGATGAATGTCGACAGCATTGCCCGCCTCGTCGATCGCGTGATCGCGGACGGCTTTGCCATCGACAACATTGCGTTCGGCATGGGCGGCGGGCTCCTCCAATCGGTGACGCGCGACACGTTGCGTTTCGCGATGAAGGCAAATGCGCTGCGCGATGACCAAGGCGTGTGGCGCGATGTCTCCAAAGACCCCGCGACCGATCCGGGCAAAGCGAGCAAGGCCGGGCGTCAGGCGGTCGTGCGCGATAGCGGACGGTTGGTCGCGCTGCGCCTCGATGCGTTGGAGGAAGGCGAGAGCCTGCTGAAACCGGTGTGGCGCAATGGCGAAATGCTGCGGCGGGAAAGCTGGGACGAGGTGAAGGCCCGCGCCCAGGCCTAACGCCTAGCTCATGATGGGCTTAGCCCACCGCCTTGTTGTCGATCAGACGGGTGCCTCCGATGCGGGCCGCGACCAGCAGCCGCGCGGAGGCGCCCGTCAACGCGCCAAGCGGCTTTAATGACATGGCGTCGGCCAGAACGGCGTAATCCACGCTCGAAAAGCCAGCGTTCGTCAGCGCGGTTTGAAGGCCGCTCAAAGCGTCCGCCACGTCCCCGCCGCTCTCAATTGTCGCAATCGCTGCATCCATCGCGCGTGGCAGAGTGCTCGCCGCCGCGCGATCCTCTTCGGACAAATACCGATTGCGGCTCGACATCGCGAGGCCGTCCGCTTCGCGCACGGTCGGCACGCCGATAATCTGCGTTGCATGCGGCAAAGTCAGATCGAGGTCGCGCGCCATCGTGCGGATCACGGCGAGTTGCTGAAAATCCTTCTCACCAAAGAACCCCATGTCGGGGCGCACCTGGTTGAACAGCTTGCACACCACCGTCGCCACGCCGTCAAAATGGCCGGGGCGATCCGCGCCGCACAGCCCTTCGCTCACGCCGGTGACGGAGATACTGGTCACAAAGCCATCGGGGTACATCGCCGCCACATCGGGCGCCCACAGCAGCGCACAGCCTTCGGCCTCCAGCATCGCCGCGTCTTCTTCCAGCTGGCGCGGATAGGCGTCCAGGTCTTCGTTTGGGCCAAATTGCGTCGGGTTTACAAAGATTGAGGCCACCACATGATCGCACGCCTCGCGCGCGCGCCGCACCAGCGTCAGATGGCCTTCGTGCAGCGCGCCCATCGTCGGGACGAGCCCGATCGTGTCCCCGCCCTTGCGCAAGGCCTCCACGCTTGTGCGAAGACTATCCACCGTGCTTGTGGTTTGCACTGTAACCACCCCTTTACCATATTGCTGTTGCCCCACTAGACACAGAGGTGACCGGGTCACAAGCCCGCCCCGCCCTCTCGCAAAGGATCCGCTGCCATGATGTCCAGCTCCAACGCCCGACCGGCCCACAGGATCGTCTTCGCGAACGAAAAGGGCGGCACCGGCAAATCAACCACGGCTGTGCATGTGGCTGTGGCGCTGTCCTATCTGGGCGCGCGGGTGACCATGCTGGACCTCGATCCGCGCCAGCGCACGACGTTTCGCTATCTTGAGAACCGGGTGATTACGATGGGCAAGCGCGGGATCGACTTGCCCACGCCGGCGGCCGAGGTGTTCAAGGGCAGCACAACCGAAAAGCTGCTCAAAGTGATGGGCCGGCTGGAGCGGGATACCGATTTCCTGATTATCGACAACCCCGGAAAAGACGATCCCTTCGCGCGCGCCGCGGTTGAGAACGCCGATACCTTGGTCACTCCGCTGAACGACAGTTTCGTTGATTTCGATCTGATCGGCCAGGTCGATGGCGAGACGTTCAAGGTCAAGAAGCTCTCGTTCTTCGCCGAACTGGTCTGGGAAGCGCGTATGAGGCGCAGCCGCCAGACCTTGGAAGAGCGCCGCCCCGAAATGGACTGGATCGTGGTGCGTAACCGCACCGGCTTTGTCGAAGCGAAGAACCAGTCGCGATTGGAGAAAGCGCTGAAAGACATGGCCTCGCGCGTCGGCTTTCGAGCGGTCAAAGGCCTGTCCGAACGCGTGATCTATCGCGAGCTGTTCCCATCGGGACTGACGCTGCTCGACAAGGGGCATCTGGGTGAGCTGGGCACCAGTCACCTCGTCGCCCGGCAGGAACTGCGTACCTTGATCAAGGCGCTCAAACTGCCCGAATTTGAAAAGGCGCAAGGGGCGCTGGAGCTCGCCTGAGATGTTAAAGTTTGCGGTTATACTCCTGCTGATCTGCATCGTGTGGCGTTGGGCGCTGGGCCAGTGGCCGTGGGACGCGCTCAAGCCGCCGCCCACGCGGGCGCAGGCCATTATCAAGGCGCGCGATGTGCTGCGGGTCGCGCCCGACGCCTCGCGCGATGATATTCTGACCGCGCATAAGAAACTGGTCGCCAAGGTCCACCCCGATCGCGGCGGCAACAGCGCGGCGGTGCACGAAGCGAACGACGCGCGCGACCTGTTGCTGGATCAGTTGCCCGATGAGAGCTCCAAAGGCGGTTCTGTAAAAGGTGAGGACGCGGGCAAAGCGCCATAGGGTGATCGTATGTCATTCCTTAGGGTTGTGGCCCTAAAAATCGCGGAATTGACACATTGACCGTCCAGACGCATCGCGTATTCGCACATGATTTTCGCGAGTTGGCCGGTTATCCCGTACGCTGACGCGTTTTCTCTAGGACGGACATCCATGAAACACACCTTCGACCCCACGATCCTTCGTGAGTATGATATTCGCGGCGTAATCGGCAAAACGCTGGGCGCGGATGACGCGCGCGCGATCGGGCATGTTTTCGGCAGCTTGCTGCGGCGCGCGGGCGACGCGGTGGCCGAACCGGGCGCGAAGACGGTGGCGGTCGGCTACGATGGCCGGGTCAGCTCGCCCATGCTGGAGCACGCTCTGGTCGAAGGGCTGAGCGCATCGGGCTGCAACGTAGTGCGCATCGGCATGGGCGCGACCCCCATGCTCTATTACGCAGAGGCGTCATCCGAAGAGATACACGGCGGCATTCAGATAACTGGCAGCCACAATCCCCCCGATTACAACGGCTTCAAAATGGTGTTTGAAGGACGTCCCTTCTTCGGCGCCGACATCCAGAACCTGGGCGCGGTCGCTGCGGCTGGCGATGTTCTCGACGGGATCGGAGAGATCACGCAGCGCGACATCCTTGGCGAGTATGTCGAGCGCATGCTCGAAGGCCTCACCGGAGTGGACAGCGCTGCTCTTGATGGGCTCAAGGTCGGTTGGGACGCGGGCAACGGCGCCGCTGGCCCCGCTCTTGAGAGGCTCGCGGCGAAGCTTCCCGGGGAGCACCATCTGCTGTTTACTGAGGTTGATGGACATTTTCCCAATCACCACCCTGATCCAACTGTTGAAGCTAACCTTGCCGATCTGCGCGCGCTTGTCGCGGAGAAGAACCTCGATTTCGGAGTGGCTTTTGACGGCGATGGTGACCGGATCGGCGCGATAGACGGCGAAGGCCGGGTGATTTGGGGCGATCAGCTGCTGATGATCTACGCCGAAGACCTGCTCGAAACCCAAGGCGAAAAGCACAAGGGTGCGACGATTATCGCCGATGTGAAGGCCAGCCGCGCGCTGTTCGATCACGTCGCCGCGCATGGCGGCACACCGTTGATGTGGAAGACCGGCCATTCGCTGATCAAATCCAAAATGAAGGAAACGGGTTCGCCCCTGGCGGGCGAGATGAGCGGCCACGTCTTCTTTGCGGACACCTATTACGGGTTTGACGATGCGCTCTACGCCGGTGTGCGCTTGCTCGCCGCCTCCGCCCGGTTGGGCAAATCGGTGACCGATCTGCGCGGCGCGGTCCCGCCAATGCTCAACACTCCGGAGATGCGTTTCCAGGTGGATGAAGCGCGCAAATTCCCGGCCGTGGCCGAAGTGACCGAGCGTCTCACCACCAATCCGGGGCCGGATGTCGAAGAGGTCAACGCGACCGATGGCGTGCGCGTCAACACCGCCGATGGCTGGTGGCTGCTGCGCGCTTCGAACACGCAGGACGTGCTGGTCGCGCGCGCCGAAAGCGACAGCGAAGAAGGGCTCGAACGCCTGATGGCGCAGATCGACGAGCAATTGGCGCTCTCCGGCCTCGAACGCGGGGAGAGCGTTGGACACTAAGGGTGAGCCAGACAGCGCAGCGCTGGGCTGGCCTTGGTCCGCCCTTGGCCTAGCTCCGACGAGTGACCGGGAGGCGATCCACGCGGCCTACACCGCGCGCAAAGCGGTGCTCGACACGCAAGTGATGCGGGTCTCGGCCTTTGCCGAGCTGTCCGAAGCGCGCGAAAAGGCGCTTTTCCTCGCCGCCGAGATGCGCCGCGCGGTAAAGCGAGGCGAAGAGCCTGAGCCGGTCTCGCTGCCTTCGCCGCCACGAGGGGTTGTTGTGGCCCCTTCGCCGGAAAAGGCGCCCGCAGAGCCAGAGCCAGAGCCAGAGCCAGAGCCAGAGCCAGAGCCAGAGCCAGAGCCAGAGCCAGAAATCACGATTTCCGCCTCTGTTTCCGTGCCAACAGCTTCAGTCTCGCTACCCGTTCGGACGGAGGCTTCGCCCACCATTTCGGTGCCTCCGCCGCCCGCGCCTGTCCCGGAACCCACTGCCAAGGTTGAGCAAGAAGAACCGGTCCCCACTCCAATCGGGGATCGGCGCGTCTCGGTGCCCGTCACCAAAGATCGCGATCCCGAACCGGAGCCCGAAGCGGACAGCGATTGGGATCACGGCGGCGGGTACAAGCCTGAAGTCGACTTCCAGGACGAGAATTTCCTTTTGAACGCGGTGACCGGCGGCCCAGCCGCGTCGACAAGCCCCTCCAACCTGCCCACGCTGCAAGAGGAAGCGCGCGAACTCGCCGAGTGGTTCAAGCTCAAGGAGCGCTGGCCCTTCGTCATCATCCCCGTGTTCTTACTGATGGCGATGTGTTCAGGCGGTGATGAGGAGGAGGTCAGCGAATATTACAATCCCGAGCCTTATGACGCCGCGACCGTGGTTCCGGACAAGCCCGAATCCGCGCCGCCCGCGCTGAACCCCGGTGACGCCAACGCCATGGTCGCCACTTTGTTTGGTCCCGCGTTCGACTATCCAAAGCTGGTTGACGCCGACACCGATCTCGCGTGGCAGTTGGCGAAGCGTATTCAGGCCGACGATCCCAGCTACACCATCCCACGGGCTCAACTGCGCACCCGCATCCTCAACGCGCGCGCTCAGGCCTCGCGCGAACAAGCTTTGGCCATCGGCGAACTGTATCTCGCCTGGCTCAAAACCGCGCAAGCGCAGGAAGAGGGCGGTTGCCGCGAAGTGACGAGCGGGCTGTTTTTTGAAGGCATTCCCAATATGCGCGACGATTGGATCGGCTTTGAACAGAGCCTGGCCGCGCAACTGGCACTCGAAGGGGTCTTCGCTCTGGGTCAAACCGTCAGTCAAGCCAACGCAGCCGAGGAGGGCACTAACCCAAACGCTCTACCGTCGTGGGCGTTGGACCAAGCGCGCGCCGCCACCGAGCTGGAAGCGCCCGTCTTCATCGACGCGCTGAACGAAATCTCGCATCCCGCGCGCTGCCGGGTGGAGATCGCCGTGCTTGATGCGTTGTTGGCGCGGCCGGATGAGGTCACACCGGCTATGATCGCCGCGCTCTAAAGTCCCAAAAGGGCTGGGCAGGCGGCGCACGCTCACCTAAACACGCAGACATCCATGGCGCGGGGTGGCCCCTCGCGCGGTTCGCACAAGGAATGGCTATGAAAACCTCGATCAAGACATTTTTCGGCTCGCTCTCGGGAGGGCTCTCGGCCCTCGCTCTCGCCACGGCGGCGCCCGCTTTCGCGCAGGATGAGACCACCGAAGCCGAAGCGGAAATGAAGAAGGAAATGGACGCGGTTGGCGCTCTGTTCGGGGACATGTTCGGCACCGCAGACCCGCTCACCGCTGATCAGGAAGCGCGCGTTCCCGCCGCGCAATCGGTCGTGCTCAAGCTCTTTCCCGAAGGCACCTACGCCAAGATGATGGACGAAACGATGGCGCCGATGATGGACGCCATGATGGGCAACCTCACCGGATCGCCCGCCATCCTATTGATGGAACTGACCGGCATGGCGCCAAGCGAGCTGACCAGCGTGGACGAAGCCAACCTGACCGAGGCGGTCGCGCTGCTCGATCCGAACGCCGCCGCGCGCAACACAGAAATCGCCGATATGACGCTGGCGCTGATCTCGGACGTGGTTGTCAAAATCGAGCCGAGCTACCGGGCCGGCCTCGCGCGGGCTTACGCGGTGCGCTTTACGGGTGAGGAACTCGCTGATCTCGATGCTTATTTTGCGACCCCGGTGGGCAAGAAATACGCGGGCGAAAGCTTTCTGATCTTCGCCGATCCGCAGGTTATGTCTGCGATGAATGAGATGATGCCCGCCGTCATGGAAGCGATGCCGGGCATGATGGGCAATATCGGCGAGATCTCGGAAAAGTATCCCAAGGGCCGCAGCTTTTCGGATCTGAGCTCTGAGGAGCAGGATAAGCTGGCTGGGCTGCTGGGCGTGTCGCTCGAAGACCTCGCCGCGCGCGAGCCGGAAAAGGCCGAAGAGGACATGTCGGAAGCCGACGCCGAGGCCGAGTGGGTCGAAGAAGAAGGCGCGAGCTAAGCCGCTCGTCATCCAATCATCCTTGTAGGCGCGCGCTCAAACCGCCATCTGATATGGCGTGAGCGCGCGTCCCAAAACTTCATCTAACACACCGGTCCCGCGGGAGATCCAGGCGTGGTTCGACGCGCGCGGCTGGCGCATTCGGCGGCACCAGCTCGATATGCTGGAAAAGGCGCGCGCCGGGCGCCACGCCCTTCTCGTCGCGGACACCGGCGCGGGGAAGACGCTCGCCGGATTTCTGCCGACACTGTGCGATTTTGCGCCGAGCGACGGCGCTCTCCCCGAAGACGGGCTGCACACGCTGTATGTCTCGCCGCTCAAGGCGCTGGCGCATGATGTGAAGCGCAACCTGTTGACCCCGATTGAGGAGATCGGCCTGCCGATCCGAGTGGAAACGCGCTCGGGCGACACTTCGTCGGATCGCAAGAAACGCCAGCGCGAAAAGCCGCCGCACGTGTTGCTGACGACGCCGGAGAGCCTTTCGCTCCTGTTGTCCTATCCTGAAAGCCTCGACCTGTTTCGCACGCTCAAACGCGTTGTGGTGGACGAAGTGCACGCCTTCGCCACCGGCAAGCGCGGCGATCTGCTGGCGCTCGCCCTGGCGCGGTTGCAGAAACTCGCGCCCGATATGCAGCGCGTGGCGCTGTCCGCGACGCTCGCCAACCCGCTGAGTTTTCAGGAATGGCTCGCCCCTCAGCCGGTCGATGACACGGGCGAAATCCACGGCGCCGATCTGGTCTTGGGCGAAAAGGGCGCGGAAGCTGAGGTTGAAATCCTGCTCCCGATCGAAGAGCGTGTGCCGTGGGGCGGGCACGCGGGGCGCTGGGCGGTCGATCAGCTTTACGCCGCGATCAAGGACAACCGCACGACGCTGATCTTCACCAACACGCGTTTTCTCGCGGAGTTTATTTTTCAGTGTCTGTGGGACATTAACGAGGATCACCTGCCCATCGGGGTTCACCACGGCAGCCTTTCCAAAGAAGCGCGGCGCAAGGTCGAAGACGCCATGGCGGCGGGCGAATTGCGCGCGCTGGTGTGCACGGCGAGCCTGGATCTGGGTGTGGACTGGGGCGATATCGATCTGGTGGTGCAAATGGGCGCGCCCAAGGGATCTTCGCGCTTGCTGCAACGCATTGGGCGCGCAGGCCACCGGCTCGACACCGCCAGCCGCGCCGTGCTGGTCCCGGGTAATCGGTTCGAATTTCTCGAAGCGATGGCGGCGAAAGACGCGGTCGATGAAGGCCAGCGGGACGGGGAGGACTTTCGCGCCGGGGGCCTCGATGTGCTGGCTCAGCATGTGATGGCCTGCGCCTGCGCGGCCCCCTTTCACGAAGACGATTTGCTCGCCGAAATCCGCTCCAGCGTCGCCTACGCCTGGGTCGATAAGGCCGCGTTTGATCGTGTCCTGAGCTTCGTTGAAAACGGCGGTTACGCCTTGCGCGCTTACGACAAGTTCAAGCGGATCATCCGCGCGAAAGACGGCACATGGCGCCTCGCCCATCCCAATCAGGCGCAGCGCTACCGGATGAACGCCGGAATCATCGTCGACAGCGAAATGCTCACCGTGCGCTTCAAGAACGGGCGCCAATTGGGCAAGGTCGAAGAGCGCTTCGCCGCGCAGCTATCAGCGGGTGACACCTTCTTCTTTGCGGGCATGAGCCTTGAGGTCGAAAGCGTCAAAGACATGGATGTGATCGTGCGCGCGGCCAAGAAATCGGCGACGATCCCCAGCTATGGCGGCCTGCGTCTGCCGCTGACCACCCATTTGGCAACGCGCGTCCAGGAAATGCTGACCGACCGCGCGGGATGGGGGCGCTTTCCCGACGATGTGCGCGAATGGCTGGAGGTGCAGGACTATCGCAGCCGCCTGCCCGCGCCGGGCGAGCTGCTGGTCGAAGGCTTCCCGCATGGGGGCAAGCATTACAGCGCGTATTACACCTTTGAAGGGTGGAACGCGAACCAGAGCCTCGGCATGCTGATCACGCGGCGGATGGAGGATCGCGGGCTGATGCCGGGCGGCTTTGTCGCCAACGATTACACGCTGGCCGTGTGGGGATTGAAGCCGGTGACCGACCCCGCGCCGCTGCTGTCGCCCGATATTCTGACGCACGAATTCGTCGACTGGGTGACGGAGAGCCATCTGCTGCGCCGCGCCTTTCGCGAGGTTGCAGTGATCAGCGGCCTCGTCGAACGCCAGCACCCGGGCAAGCGCAAGACGGGCAAGCAGGTGACCTTCTCAACCGACCTGATCTACGACGTGCTCAAGAAGTACGAGCCCGACCATGTCCTGCTCGAAGCCGCTTGGGCTGACGCCCGCGCGCGGATGACCGATGTGGGGCGTTTGGCGGACCTGTTGGAGCGATCCGAACGCGAGCTGGTCCATGTCGAACTCGAGCGTGTCTCCCCACTCGCCGTGCCCGTGATGACGATGATCGGCCGCGAAGCCGTGCCGCAAGGCGCGGTGGACGACGAATTGCTGATCGAAGCGGAGGGTCTGGTCGGCGAAGCGATGCGGATCGATCCGGAGGATGGGCCGCGCTCAGAAGACGGGGACTAAACCGGTTGTGCGCTGTCGCAGGTCAGAATCTGCTCTTCGACAGGTTTGGTATAGTCGAGAGGTCGACTCGTGTCGGGCGGTGGGTCCAACAAGGAAACAAGGGCGACGTCTGTTATCTGAGCTTCTTCTGGTGCCATTGAGGTGCGCTCAAATCCGAAAGTCTTGTGTTGGCGAAGCCCGACCAATTCGAGCTTGGCAACACGAGCCTTTGAGATCTGTCGCAGGATAGCACGGACCGCCGCAAAATCGGCCTGTGGCTCCGCGTGTAAGACGAGGATCGGTTCGACCGGCATCGCTATCGTGTCAGAGATGCGGCTCTTTAGAGCGGAGAGGCTCTTGGGTTCGCAATTCCACAAAAGAACGCCCTCGTCCGTAATGTCGATCTGATTGAAGCTTGGAAGGACGTCGACCGTCAACCCGATGCGTATCATGTCAGCCGTGCCCGAAACGTCGACCGTCACAATGTCGGGAGGTTGCGGTTCGTCGCGGGAGAGGAAAAAGGCGGCGTTCGCCATTCCGGCGATGATCACTGCGGTGACCAAAAGCCACCGGAGACGTTGCCGAACGCCGGTATGAGGCTTCAACGGCTAAAATCCTTAAATCGCGCATTCCCGACAAAGGCGAACTTGGTCGCGCCGCCCTCCTTGATCAGCGCGATGGTTCGGGCGGAGCGGTCGTAGCTGGCGAGCGCGTCGGGTTCGAAGCGCAGGCTTGGCTCGGGCGATAGAGCGCTGGCGCGTTCGATCTGCACGCGCAGTTGGTCGGCGCTGACGGGCGTGCCGTTCCACAGCAATTGGTCGTCGGTGCGGATCGCCACGGTGTTGATGTCGCCCATGGTGCATTCGCGGCATTCGGCGATGGGCAGATCAACCTTCGTCACGTGGTTCTTAATCGGAACGGCCATGATGATCATGATCAGCAGGACGAGCAGCACGTCAATAAACGGGGTGACATTCATATCGCCCATGGCGGCAGGGCGCTTGGTGGTGCGCAGGCGAACCGTGTTGGTGTAGCGGCGCGGGGTGGCTTCCTTTGCGGGGTTAAAGGCGGTCATTAGGGATACCTCCAGTTTTCCAAGGGACCCCAAGAATACACGCATATCAATAAGTTGCCTAACGCGTACCGGTGTGCCGATCGCAACCTTTGGCTCCGTATCGCCCACGAAAAAGGGCGCCGCGGTCGAACCGGGCGCCCTCTTTAAGCCATATATTCGGATGTCAGACGATCATTCGCCCTTGCCGAAAGTCCGGTATTTTTCATTGCCGACAAAGCCGAACTTGGTCACGCCGCTTTGCTTGATGATCTGCAGCACCTTGGCCGAACGATCGTAGCTGGCGAGTTGATCAGGCTCGAACTGAAGTTCAGGCTCAACCGACATCTGGGTCGAATCTTGCAGATTCTGAACCAGACCGCCCGGCGTGATCGGTTCCGCGTTCCAGAGCAGTTGGTCTTCAGCGGTGATGACCAGCTTGTTCTTGATCGGATCGATATCAGGCGGCGGCTGGTTCTGGCTGTCCGCCGGTAGATCGATATCGACCGAGTGCGTCGCGATCGGGATGGTGATGATGAACATGATCAACAGCACCAAAAGCACGTCAATCAGCGGTGTCATGTTCATGTCGAGCATCGGCTCGCCGTCGAGCTTACCTCCGGCCATACCCATAACAGTTACTCCTTAAATTCAAGAGGCGTCAGCGGACGTGTGACGGTCCGGCGACAGCGTTCCAATCACCCGTTCGGGTCAACCGGGTTCGAGATAAATCCGACGATCGGGTAACCGGCCGCCTGAACGTTGTAGATCACGCCTGCGACGCATTTCCACGGAGCGTTCTGGTCCGCACGAATATGGACCTGCGGGATGGCTTCGGGATCTTCAACAATCGCTTCGGCGCCGCCCGGATAGTTCGAGACGATCGCGTCGAGGCGCTCAAACGCCTGATTGTAGAGTTCTTCCGAAGTGACCGGCGTGATGTTGTTGAAATACACCCGGCATTCGCCGCTGCGCGTCGCGCCGGTGAATCCGCTGCGGATGATGCCGGCGGTCTTGCCCTCGGCGTCCGTCGTGCTGACGGTGAGCTGAAGGTTTTCAACCTTATCCTTCGATTCTTCCATTTCGAAAATCGGAATTTCCAGATTCTCGATGGTCTGGATCGCGACCGGAACCGCGATGAGGAAGATGATCAGAAGAACCAGCATCACGTCCACTAACGGGGTCGTGTTGATGTCCGACATCGGGGTTTCACCCGAACCGCTCATCGAAATTGCCATGGAAACGTCCTATTTCTGAACTGGTCTGACGGGGCTTAGGCTTGGGGCCTGAGGCCTGTTTGGGTCAGAGGAGTAAGCGTGAAGAGAAAGCGGGCGGAGCGTCTCGGCCCCGCCCAATTTCACGTCTGACTTACTTGGTAGCCGGCTTGGCAGCGGGTTTCGCGGCCGGCTTGGCGGCCGGTTTCGCAGCCGGGCCAGCGGTCACGGCCGGCTTGATGTTGCCGTCCGAACCGATGAAGGCGAGGATGTCGTTGCAGAAGTCGGTCATCATCGCGGCGATCTTGCGGTTGCGCGATTGCAGCCAGTTAAAGGCCAGCACGGCCGGAACCGCGACGAGCAGACCGATGGCGGTCATGATGAGCGCTTCACCAACCGGGCCAGCAACTTTATCGATCGAGGCCGAACCTTCGATGCCGATGTTGATCAGAGCGCGGTAGATACCGATCACAGTGCCGAGCAGGCCGATGAACGGCGCGGTTGCACCAACCGACGCGAGGAACGACAGACCGCCCGAGAGCGCAGCGTTGATCGTCTCTTGGCTGTGAGCGAGGCTGTCTTCCACGTAGGACGCTTCCGAACCGGCGCCGTGCATTTTGGCGTGGTCGTCACGCGCTTTCACAGCGTCGTCGGCGAGCTGGCGCCAGGCCGAATTCTTTTCAAACTTGAGAGCGCCGTCCTTGAGGCCCGAAGCCTTCCAGAACGCGGCTTTACCCTTGCGGTATTGGCCCATCACCTTGTTCTGCTCAAACAGCTTCGAAAAGAGGATGTAGAACGAGCCAACGCTCATGATGACCATGACGGCGAGGATCGACCACGCAACCGGGCCGCCTTCTTCCATGGCTTGCATGAAGCCAAACTTGTTTTCCGGCGCAACGTCTGCGGCAGCAATGAGATAAGTGAACATGGCGAATAAGTCCTTTTAAGAGTGTCCCCAGGAACCGGCCAACCGCGATGCGACCCGGATCCCTCGTAATTCGTTTAGTTAAGTCGGTAAGTGATCGTGGTGGCGTAGCGACCCGAGGTTGGGTTGCCAGCAGCATCCAACGCTTCGTTGAAGCGAGCGTAACGGCTCATACCTTTGCACGCTGCGTCATCGAGAATCTTCGATCCGCTCGAACGCACCACACTACAGCCCGTGACACGGCCATTCGAACCGATCGTCACGCTTACGCCGACATTGCCTTCGATTTCTTCGCGCAGAGCGCGCGAGGGATAGTTTTCCGAAATGCGGCGTGACCAGCGGCTCAGACCCTTTGGCGTGGCCGGGCGCGCCTGCGAAGGCGGCGGCGGCGGAGCCGGGGGGGCGACCGGAGCCGGCGGCGGGATCACCAGCGCCGGCGGAGCGGGCGGCGGGATCGTCGGCGTCGTCACGATCGGCGGCGGGGCCGGCGCGATGCTGATCGGCGGCGGCGGAGCGACGGGCGGCGGCGGGGCCACTTCCTGCTGCTCGGGCGGCTCAGGCGGCTCCTCCTCAGGGGGCGGCGGCTCGTCCTCGATATTGACCGTGGTGACGCGCTCGATCTCTTTTTTGACCGCGTCCACAGCGAGGCCGATGACCATCGCCAGGCCAATCCCTGCGACGATGCCGATCGAAATTAGAAGGGAAGTAAGCTTACTTCCCGTCATTCCTTGATCAACGTACGACATTCGGCTGATTTCTCTCCATTCAAACGCCCACACAAAGGTCGGCATGCATTCCACGATACGGGCAGTGAGTTACCACGCTCGCGAATCCCTAAAACTTTTCGTCCTCCCAACCCAGCATCGCTTGGCCTTCGATTGAATGGCCTCACGCGCTTGGGCATGCCACACGCACTCTTCCCCGAGCGTTATGGCAATAGGTTCCCAACAGTCCTGTCCCCAAGACCGCCGCGAACTTTTCTCGCAATAACGGTCAACCCTTAGTCAATCAAACGCTTTATCGGTTCAGGAGCGATTCAAACGTCTCGTTCTGAGATAGAAGGCGCTGTATGAAACCGACATAGCAAATCGCAAGGTGCACCCATAATGACTCGCGTTAACGAAAAATTTACTAATAAACTCATGGCTTTGTCGGCCTTAATGGGTGCCGTCTTGATGGGCGTTGTTGGCGCCTCAGGCCTGGCGGCGCAAAATTCGACCAGCGCTGTGAACGCTTTGCCTCCGCAGTCGCTTGAAGGCCTTGCGGCTAGGGCAACCTACGTGGATTTCGTCAGTTTGGCGGAAAGCAGCGAGCTTGTCGTGCGCGCACAGATTCGCCGGCAGACCACTGTGGAGCCCGAACGTGCGCCGGGTCTAAAGCCCGGTTTTGCGCGCCTTTACGTGCAGGCGGATACGCTTGCGCTGATATCCGGCACGCGCCGCGTGAGCGAATCGCTGGTCTATCTTGTCGATGTGCCGCTGACCGCAAAGGGAAAGCCGCCCAAATTGAAAGAGCGCGAGGTGCTGTTGTTCGCGAACGCCAGCGGGCGCGGCCCCAAGGGTGCGACGCAGTTGCAGCTTGCCGCGCCAACCGCACAGCTTGCCTACACGCCGGCCCTGGAACAGCGACTGCGCCCGATTCTCACCAGCCTTGTTGCGCCGGATCAACCGCCGATCATCACCGGGGTGAGCGACGCTTTGGCGGTCCCGGGCACCTTAGCGGGCGAATCCGAAACGCAGATCTTTCTGAAGACGAAAGACCGCTCGCCGGTCTCGGTAACGGTCCTTAGGCGTCCGGGTCAGCCGCCGGCCTGGGGTGTGTCCTGGGGCGAGATTATCGATTCGTCCGCTCGCGCGCCGCAGCCTGAAACGCTGCGCTGGTACCGCATGGCCTGCGCCCTGCCCGATTCGCTGCCCAGCTCCGCCAACTTGGCGCGCGATCCGGGCGCGCGGCGTCTCGCGGCGAACGACTATGGCTATATGATCAACGCGCTGGGACCATGCGCGCGGGCAATTACCGAGCCGCCGGTGGGATGATCGCCTAACCTTAAGTGCTTGACCGGGGCCAAGGCGTGGCTAAGCGCGCAGGGCCACGTTCGCCTCCCAAGCCCCCGGTTTCTCAAGGATCGCTTTTTCATGTCTGACGCCTCTTCCCTGCCGCCTTTGCGGATCGCCATAGCCGGTTTGGGTACGGTCGGCGCGGGCGTCATCCGGCTGCTCGATACCAACCGCGATCTTATCGCGGCACGGGCCGGGCGCGGGATTGAAGTGACCGCAGTGAGCGCGCGCGACCGGACAAAGGATCGCGGCGTCAATCACGAACGGTTTTCATGGGAAGACGATATGACCGCGCTCGCCGCGCGCGACGATGTCGATGTCGTGCTGGAACTGGTTGGCGGATCGGACGGCCCGGCGCTGGCGCTTTCGCGTGCGGCCTTGGGCGCGGGCAAAGGTCTGGTCACGGCCAACAAGGCGATGATCGCGCATCACGGCCTCGCTCTTGCCGAACAGGCCGAGAAAGAGGATGCGCCCCTTAAGTTCGAAGCGGCGGTGGCGGGCGGCATTCCGGTGGTCAAAGGCCTGCGCGAAGGCACCTCTGCTAACGCGCTGACCAAGGTGTATGGCATCCTCAACGGCACCTGCAATTACATCCTGTCCGAAATGGAAGCGACCGGCGCGGATTTCGCCGAAACGCTCGAGGACGCGCAGCGCTTAGGCTATGCGGAAGCCGATCCGAGTTTCGATATCGAGGGGATCGACGCCGCGCATAAGCTTTCGATTCTGGCGACCATCGGTTTCGGCACACGGCTCGATTTCGCCAATGTGCGCACCACCGGCATCGTCGCCGTGCGCGCGGCGGATATTGCGCAGGCGGGCACGCTGGGCTTTGTGATTCGCCTGATCGCGGAGGCTGACGTGGCCGAGGGCACGCTGCTGCAACGCGTGCGTCCCTGTTTGGTGGCGAAAGACCATCCGCTCGCCCCCGTCGATGGCCCTACCAACGCAGTGGTCGCGGAAGGCAATTTCTCCGGCCGCCTGCTGTTTCAGGGCGCGGGCGCGGGCGATGGCCCGACCGCGAGCGCGGTGGTGGCCGATTGCATCGATATCGCGCGCGAGGAAGTCGGCGCGCCGTTCTCCATGCCGGTCGCGCAGCTTGCGCCGCTCGACCCGGCCCAGCCCGGAGACCGGTTGGAGCGCACCTATCTGCGCTTCACGGTCAAGGATCGCCCCGGCGTTTTGGCCGAGATCACCGCTGCGATGCGCGATGCGGATGTCTCGATCGAAAGCCTGATCCAACAGGGACGCGGAGGTGTGGACAGCGAAGTGCTGGTCGCGATGGTCACGCATGAAGGGCCAGAGCGCGGGATCGCCAAGGCGCTGGAATTGCTCGACGGCTCCGACAGCCTGACCGCTGCGCCGCTGGTGCTACCGATCCTGCCGAACTAATCGTCTTCTGCCGGTGGAAGACCGCGCGCGATTCGATCCGCGTCTGATCCCGGCGGCGCTTCGGGCAGGGCCTCGACATCGATGATCAACGCGGGCGGCGGCGGGTCACCCACTTTCACCTTCACGTTGACCATCACCATTGATCCCAGCGCGCGGTAAAGCGGGGAGCCTCCGGCCCCTTCGACATCGGGCGTTTTCGCCCCTTGGGTGCGCCGGGCGTAGTCGCGCTCCCACTTCTCCTTGTTGAAGCCTGAGACCTCCTCTCCGTCCTCCAATTGGCGGCACACGATGATTTCCCCGCGCAGCCGCGCGGCGTCCTGTTCGGCCTCGCACGCCTCCGACGCCAGCTTTTCGCCGGGGCTTGGTTCCGGTTTGGCGAGGATATCGATGACGAGCGTGCCTTCGTCGGGTTCGGGAACGGAAGCGTCTTGCTCAGGTGGCGACGGGGCCGCAGCGGGAGCCGCCTGTTGAGCCAAAGCCAAGGCGGCGAGCCGTATCACTTGCCTTCACCATCGGTGGTGCCATCAAAATCAGGCTTAGGCGGCAATCCCAGCTCCGCTTCCAACCGGCGGCGTTCATCAGGCGTGTACTCACCTCCACTGCGCCGAGGCGCGAGGCCTTGCGCCAGTCGATCAGCATCGGTGCCCACCGGGGCTTGGGGAAGGCCCTCAACATCGATGATCAGCGCAGGCGGTTTGGGGCATGGCGGGATGAAGCAGCCATTGATCGTCACCACGGCCGCCATGCCGGGCGGCAGGCCCGTGCCGTCAACATCCGGGGCTGCGGGAGCGCCGATCCCTTGTGTGCGTTCGGTGTAGTCTTTGAGCCAATCGGCGTAGTTGCCCGAGAACCGATCGGCGGGATCGACTATCCGCCGACACACGACAATCTCGCCCGAGATTTGTCCGGCGTCGAGTTCATCATCGCATTCGAGCTGCTGCGCCGCCGTTGGCGCATCAGACGCGGATGGTTCAGCCAGAATGTCGAGTTGTTGCGGTGGGCCATCCCCTTGCGTTTCAGCGTCAGGTCCAAGGTCTATCGGAACGCGCTCCTGCGCCAGCGAAGGTGACGCCATGACGCCAAGCGCGAGCGTCGCAGCCGCCAGATTGACGCGGCGCAAGTAAGGAGGAAGGGCGCGGAGGTCGGTAACGTCAGCTGCCCTTTTTCTTCTTGCCCTCAAAAGACGGTGGAGGAAGCCCCAGCGCCTCGCGCCGTTTGCGGATTTCCTCTTCGGAAAGATTCTCATCCTGACCAAGCGGCGGCAGGCCGCGCGCGATCCGATCCGCGTCCGAGCCGGGAGGCGGCGGCGGAAGCGCTTCCACATCAATAATCAGAGCGGGTGGAGGCACGCCGCCAATAGAAATGCCTTTACCATTGTCCGACAGGCCCGACACGTTGGGCGTCGCCGGGCTGCCCTTGAACGCGGTTTCGCGGGCGTAGCGTTTGCGCGCTTCGGACGCGCTGCCACTGAAATAGTTTTCGCCCTTCTCGCCCAATTGGCGGCACACGATAATCTCGCCGCTGATTTCGCCCGCTTCGGCCTCATCCTCGCATTGCTGAGCTTCGGCGACGTTGATATCGCCGCGCGGGACCGTGACCGAAAGATTGATCCGAACCGGGGGTTCTTCCTCCTTTTCCTCAACCGGAGGGGCGGCTTCAGGCGTCACGCCAGCGTCATCCTGCGCGGCCAAGGGCGGCGCAGTAAGGGCCGCGCTGGCCAACAAAGACAGGACAAACACACGCCAAGAGGCCGCTTCATTAAGGGGTGTCTCGGAAAACGGTGCGGGGTTGCTCGACAAGCCGGGCTCCTTGCGCCTAAGCGCACAACAACAGCGACGCGCCAAGGTGCATCGCATCCGCCGCGCGGGGTGAAGTGCGGCTATGAAAACAAAACCATTCAAAGGATGAAACTCCCATGAACACAATCTCCTCTACCGACGTTCTTGCCGCAAAGGAACCGACAGATGAGAACGCCATCGACCGCGTGTTGGTGTTGGAGATGGTGCGCGTGACCGAAGCCGCCGCGGTGGCCGCGGCCGAATTGATCGGGCGCGGGGACGAAAAAGCCGCCGACGCCGCCGCGGTCGAAGCGATGCGGCGCGCCTTTGATGGCCTCTACATGGATGGAACGGTCGTGATCGGCGAAGGCGAGCGCGACGAAGCGCCGATGCTTTATATCGGCGAAAAAGTCGGCGGCGCGCCGGGCAAAGGTCCGAAGATCGATATCGCGCTCGATCCGCTGGAGGGAACAACCATCACCGCCAAGGCTGGCCCCAACGCGCTTGCCGTGCTGGCGGCGGCGGATGAGGGCAACCTTCTTAACGCGCCCGATGTCTACATGGACAAGCTAGCGGTGGGGCCGGGCCTGCCCGCTGACATCATCGACCTCGCCAGATCGGCGACCGAGAACGTGAAAGCGGTTGCCGCTGCCAAGGGCCGCGAGCCCGCTGACATCAATGTCTGCGTGCTTGACCGCCCGCGCCACGCGGACCTGATCGCGGAGCTTCGCAGCATCGGATGCGGCGTGCACCTGATCGGTGATGGCGATGTCGCTGGCGTAATCGCCGTGACCGATCAGGACACCGGTATCGATATGTATATGGGCTCTGGCGGCGCGCCCGAAGGCGTGCTCGCGGCGGCGGCCTTGCGCTGTGTCGGTGGCCAGTTCAACGGTCGCCTGCTGTTCCGCAACGACGGCGAACGCGCGCGCGCCGCCAAATGGGGCATCGAGGATCTCGACAAGATCTACAAGCTCGAAGAGCTCGCCATGGGCGACTGCATCTTCGCCGCGACCGGCGTCACCTCAGGCTCGCTGCTCGATGGCGTTAAGAAGCGCAAGAAATCGACCGGCGCGACAATCATGAGCACCGAAAGCGTGGTGATGCGCGCGAGTTCCGGAACGGTGCGCTGGATCCGGGGCGAGCACCGGATTGCGCCGCATAAGGGGTAAGTTTGAGGACCTAGTGCATCTGAAGATCCTTGAGGGCGATAGACTTATCGGTGAAGCAGAGATTTACGCTCTGGATCCTCCGATGTGTGTTGCCATGGCTAAGTTCGAGCCGACGGGAGACTATGATCCACGGCGCCACGCCAATGTTCTCGATGGCGAGTACATTGGTGACCGGAGCGATATCCTGCGCTTGGAACTGAGTGATGGTTCGGCCTTGAGGAGCGAGGCCATATCGATCCAGGATTTTCCAACCATCGCTGAGAGAGAGGTTCAGTTGCTCGGCATATTTGAGCCAAGCTTTGATGATCTATTCGCCGAACACCCGCACTTCAAAGAGTACTGGGGCGCGAAGTGAAGATACGCTCTTTCTGGCACCGGAAATCCCTACAGCTGCAAAGGCTCCCTATGAGCAGCTATCCCTCTTCGCGCTCTCCACCCTCCGCCCGCGTCTTTTCGACCAGCTCGCGCAGGCTCAGCCGTGTGCCCGCTATCGTTTGCCGCGCAAAGTCGGCGCCGACATTTTCGGCCGTTGCA
This sequence comes from Pseudomonadota bacterium, assembly GCA_039814925.1. Lineage (GTDB taxonomy): Bacteria > Pseudomonadota > Alphaproteobacteria > Sphingomonadales > Sphingomonadaceae > Erythrobacter. The sequence goes on along the minus strand of JBCCAH010000004.1, from coordinate 109,771 downwards.
GAGGCTTCCGCAAACAGGCGGCCACCGACTGAGACCACCAGCGGGTGGTCTGAGACCGACCAGCGCGATTGCTCGACCGTCTCGCGCAGTTTGGAAACCTTGTTTTGTCTGGGCAGCGCGTCGGACAAGGCGATGTCGACCGCGTCGGGCTGCTGGTCGTTCAATTGGTTCTGAAGCGCTTCGTTGCTCGTCGGAAATATCATCTCGACTGACCAGCCCGCGTCGGTAAATTGGTCCGCCAAAAGCGAGGGGCCAAAGATATGCGGCTCTCCCGGCGCGGAGGCGAGCAGGATCGTGTATTGGCTGCCGCGCAATTCTTCGGGATCCTTGCGATAGCGCACCGCGTGGCCTGCCATTTGCAGCATGCCCAGCCCCAACGTCAGGTCAAATTCGCTGCATTCGTCCGCCAGCCACGCATCGCCCATCGCGCGCGCCGCGGGTTCGAGAAGGTCGCGCACCATCGCATCGCCCGAACACCCTTTTTCCGCCAGTTTGGCGAACATATCGTTGAGCGCGAGCTCGTTGGCTTCGAGCGCGTGGCGCACCAATGTCGGAATATGTTTCGCTAGCGGGTTCTTGGGCCGCAGTTTTTCGAGCAAGCCTTTGGGCGCCTCATCACGGCGGCGATAGAGCAGCAGGTCCCAGTCGGAGAAGACACGGCTTTGGACAAGGTGCTCGGACAAAACCTCGATATTCGTGTGGCGTTCGTCTTGCCGGATCGAAGACCAGATCTTCTCGAGACCCTTGGGCGGCCCTTCGAGCGTTTGCAGAAAACGCCCGTCTTCGTAGAGCAGCATGCCCGTCACGCCGTGGTTGTTGTTACGACGCCGCGCGCGGTTTACGAGGTCGCGCAGCTCTTGATCGGTGGGGGGTGCGGAGGCGCGGCTTTGATAGGTTAAGCATCCTATCAGACCTTCGGGGCGCCAATTTGACTCGCCATGTTCTAACGCCATTACTGTCCTCCCAAATCGGCTTGGAGGGAAGGCATAGATATGGCGCGTGCGCGAGTGCGCACTTACAAAGCCAATATCCGAGACTGATCCCTCGTCTCCGATTTTGTCCTACCCGGTGGCCAAAATGGCCAGAGCGCTTCGGTGATCGATTGCGAGTCGCACGGGTCAATCCGAGAGCCGCGCGTATCGTTTTTCACCGTCAGCCCCATCGCGCCAGAGCACGATGGACAACCCATGCGAGGCGGCGTGTGTCCGCCGCGCGATCTGTGTACTCCTTTCTTTCTCGCAAAGCGAATCTGAAAGCCGAATAGGTGTAGCGTTATCTCGACACACCCATCCGTCAAGTGGATGTGTCGTGAATCGCGCTGTCCATTTCATCGCATGTTCATGGGCTGAAGCCATGATATATAAGGTCTTTTGTAGTCGCTCTGATGACGTTGTCTGGTGGCGTATCGGCCATGGCGGCGCGCTGAAAATGGGAACGCTTTCTTGCTTCGCTCCGTGATCCTCTGGTGTGTCTTGGCGCCTGTCTGGCTGGGCTCAGTTCCGGCTTTGGCGCAAGACGCGAGCGAGCCCCCCAAACCGGCGAATCTGAAAGAAATCCAGCAACGTCTCGCTCCGTTACAACAAGGCGAGGCACCGCTGGATGCCGCGCGCGCCACACTTGTTGAATGCGAGGCCGGCTGTCTGACCCCCACCGAAGCGACCATCATGGCTTTCGAGGCCGGCGAAGGCGGCGCCAGCAAGGGGCGCTTTCTGCTCGACGTGCGCGGCGGCGGACGCAGCATCGCTGGCAATCTGGATCGGTTGTTCTTTATCAATTCGAGTGTCGACTACGCCGAGTTTGGCACGCTTACCATCGCCTTTGAAGAAGACGTGTTGCAAGCGCTCTTGCGCCGCGCGCGTGTTTGCGGCGGCGGTGAGATCGTCGATGGCGCAATCCAGGTGAAAGGGTGCCGTCAAAAAGGCATTTCGGGCGTCAACATGTTCACGATGATGCAGCGCCTGTCCGGCCGTCGGATCATGGTCGATGGCGATGTGCGGCTGCAATGGATCGATTCCAGCTCAGGCCTGCGCCCGCGAAAAACCAACAAGCGCGGCGAATACGAAACCGGCTATTACCAGCCGTGGATCTGGGTCTACGACGCCGACCAGATCGCGTTTGTATATGAGGACGACTAGGCGCCTTCGGCCTTGGCCGTCAGCGCGTCCCATTCCTCCCAAGCGATTGCACGGCCCGGATAGGCGACGTTGGAAAACGGCCAATCCTGCGCGATCCACTCTTGCGTCCAGGCGTACAGTTCTTCGTCAAACCCCGCGTCGTATTCCGCTTTGGTCACCCACAGGCGGACCACGGCGTCGTATTCACCCACGCCGGGATAGACATAGACGCAGCCCCGCTCACGCGAGCCATCGGGGGTCAGCACGGCGTAAGCAAAGCTCTCGCGGCGTTCGAAGCGGGCGGCTTCGGTTTCCATATCCTTCACCGCGTCGTCCATGGTGAGGCCCGCATGCGGCCAGCCGGTGGATCGCGTGAAGGTCGCTTGCAGATGCTCGATCGAAGACATGTAGGCTTCGTAATCGATCTTGGTGAGGTCGGGACCGAGCGGGACCAGTTTGAACCCTTCGGTTTCGGTCAGGACCGGCGGATCAAGATCGAGCCCGGCAAAACTGGTTTGCGCGCTGGATTCGTAAACCGCTTGCGGAAGGTCTTCAGCGGGAGCCTCACGCCCGTCTCCTTCAGCACACCCCGCAAGGGAAAGGCCTATAAGCGCGGTGAGCGCCGCCTTGATGCTGACGGTCATGTGTGGTTCCCCCAATTGAATTCGATTCGCAGCGGCAGCCTACAGCCACACTTCGCGATTGTCTTGAAAGCCCATGTCGCGGTTGAGCTTGGCATCCATCACCGCGCGCATGCCCGCTTGGTCCAGCAGCGCGTCGAGATCGGCGCGGATGGCCTCATTCATCGCTTCGCGCAGCCTTTGCGCGCGCGCCAAGAGGTAGAAACGGTAAGGCTGCGCCATAGCGGAGACCGACGTTCCCGCGACCTCAAACGAGCAGAAACCCGCCATTCGTTCGCACGGGGTACCGGGCGGCAGATCGTCTTGCGCGTCGATCCAGGCGTTTATCGTTTCGGCGGCGGCAAGCGTTTCGGGGACAAAATCGACGGCAATCGCTTTGAGCAGATCGACCAGCGTGTCGGGGATGGCGTCATCGGCGAGATAGTCTTCGTCGTGGTCGGGAAACTCGACCAGATCGCTGGTCTCGCGGTCCATCCGTTCGACCCAGCGGAAGGTGCGCAGCGCCTTGGTGGCCATCATGGCCAGCGGCTTGGGATCGCGGCCCAGGTGGCCGAACATGGGGGCGTAGAGGCCGAAGTCTCCGACGCATGGCTTCCCGCCGAGCAAGTAAGGATGCGCGGTGAAATGCGCGTCCATCGCGGCCAGGGTATCGGCGTAGATCGCTTCAACCGTTGCGGCGGTGTCATCGTTGACGCCAAAGGCGCGCGCCGCCGCGCGCATTCGGTCCGCCGCCTTGCGCGCCATCGCAGCGCCTTGCGGGCCGGGCGGCATCAGCATTTCAAAATGGAAGATCAGATAGTCGAGATTTTCCGCCTCAAAATTCCAGCGATAATGCATGGCCGGACGCAGCAACCCTTCGGCCCCAATCGCGTCGAACAGACGGCTGAAAAAGGCCTGCTTGGGGGCTTTGGGAGAGTGGGTGTGATCGCGCTCACCTTCAAAATGATCGATAATCGCCGCGCCATCGCGGATCACATCGCCGTTGGGCAATTCAACAGTGGGCAGGCCCAGTTTGCCACCCGCCTTCGGGATAACCTCGCTTTGATAACGCGGCGCGCTGGGCGGGAGTTCGCGAAAGGGAATGCCGGCCTTGATCAGATACGATCGCGCGCGGCCGGTGTAGAGCGAATGCGGGACGCCATAGAGCGTGATGCGTTCATCGATGGTGGTGTCGCTCATAGTGGTGTTGTCTCTCCCTAATCCAGCGTTCAGCATCGGCCCGGTTGGACGCGCTGTAAATGGGTTTTCGCGGCAAATCGGCACCGGACTGCACACGAGTTGCTGACAAGCTCGGCTCGTCTGTTGCAAATCCATGACGCTGCTCTAGGCGGGGCACATCAAAGGCCGCATCGGGGATTCGCAGTCATGAAAATCATGTCCGGCAACTCTAACCTGCCGCTGGCGCGCGCGATCGCCGCCTATCTCGAAATACCGCTGACCGATGCGAGCGTGCGCCGCTTCGCCGACGAGGAAATCTTCGTTGAGATCCACGAAAACGTCCGCGGCGAAGACGTGTTTGTCCTCCAGCCCACCGGATTTCCCGCCAACGACAATCTGATGGAGTTGCTGATCTGTATCGACGCGCTCAAACGCGCTTCGGCCAAGCGGATCACGGCGGTGGTGCCCTATTTCGGATACGCGCGACAGGATCGAAAACCCGGCCCGCGCACGCCGATCTCGGCCAAACTGGTCGCCAACCTCATCACCGAAGCGGGCGCGGACCGCGTGCTGGCGGTGGACCTGCACGCCGGGCAGATTCAGGGCTTCTTCGATATCCCGACCGATAACCTCTACGCCGCCCCCGTGATGGCCGCCGATATTCAGGCGCGCTATGGCGATGAAGACCTGATGGTGGTGTCGCCCGATGTTGGCGGCGTGGTGCGCGCGCGGGCGCTGGCCAAAAGGCTCGACAACGCACCGCTCGCCATCGTCGACAAACGCCGCGACCGCCCGGGCGAAAGCGAGGTGATGAACATCATCGGTGAGGTCGCCGGACGCCACTGCATCCTGATTGACGATATCGTCGATTCGGGCGGCACTTTGTGCAACGCGGCGGACGCGCTGCTGGCGCAAGGCGCGGCAAGCGTCGCGGCCTACATCACGCACGGCGTCCTGTCAGGCGGCGCGGTCGCGCGCGTCGACGGCTCGAAACTGAAAGAGCTGGTCATCACCGATTCGATCCTCCCCACCGAAGCCGCCAAGGAAAGCGATGTGATCCGCATCCTGCCGATTGCGCCGCTGGTGGGTGAGGCGATTAGACGAATCGCGGATGAGAGCAGCGTGAGCAGTCTGTTCGATTGATGGATACAGTCGCAAAGCGACTGCAAGGCCGCCCGGCCGCCCGCAGCGGGGACAACTTGCTTGTCCTTCTAGCGAGGACGCCCGCCCGGATGGGCGGGCGAAAAGCATAAGCGTGTTCGACCCAGCCGAAATCCGCGAAATCCTCATCGGCGCCGCGCGCGCTCGCAACGCGCTGACCTACAGCCAAACGCTGCAATTGCTCGGCTACCGCTTCACCCGGCCCAAGATGCGCGCGCTTTGCAGCGTTCTCGACAAGCTCGACGAAGACGGGCGCGTGGCGGGGGAGCCGGGGCTGGCGGTGCTGGTCGTGCGGCAGTCGGATGGGCTTCCGGGGCAGGGATGGTTCGTCAGCCGCTCGCATCTCTCCGAGGAATTGCCGGGCACCTGGCCGCTCGAATGGGAGGGCGCGGAAGCGAAGGCCTATGTCGCCCTGCATCAGCGTGTGGCGTTTGATTATTGGGGAGGTCCCTTGACTGGGAAGTGAGGCGCGGCGCGCATCAACACCCGAGCTGCGAACGCCTTTCCTGCGCGTCTTGCGCAAGAGCCGCGACGCGGTTTTTGTACGTCTCGATGCGGTCAAGCAGGGGCGCGCTTTCGTTCTGCGCTTTCGCTTTGGAATGCAAGATAGCCAGCCGGGTCCGAACGCGCCCAACACCAAGCCCTAGAAAAGTGAGGCTGCCACATAGGCGGCCGCTTTCCTGAGACGCGGCCTCTTTTGTTCGGGCAACCGACTGACGCGCATTTTGAAACGCCCCTTCCACCTCGTCGCGATCCGCCTTGCAGCAGCGCATAAGCAGCGTGGCCATCGTGTAGGAGACACGGATACGCGAGAGTTCTTCGCCCACATTTTCGACCCATGGAGCGATGTCTTGTTCTTGCGCAGACGCGGGCGTTACCATCACCAGACACGCCATGGAAACACACATTATGGCTGACCGCATGGCCGTTCACCTCCTGATAAAGCTCCTCCGAGACGCTAGGCCGCTTTAACTAAGCTGTCTATTTCCGGGTGATGAGACCAGCGGTTCGATATTGCGACAAGCGCGAGGTTTAAGGTACGCGGCGGTATGACACCCAAAGATGCAGCCTTCGCCAACCGCCTCGCCGACGCCGCCGGGGAGGTGATTCGACCGCTGTTCCGCTCGCATGGAGAGACCGAGGTGAAGTCGGACAATTCCGCCGTCACCAAGGCTGATCGCGGCGCGGAAGAGGCGATGCGCGCGTTGATCGAAGCCGAGCGCCCCGGCGACGGCATTATCGGCGAGGAATACGGCCTCACCAACGAGGGCGCGAGCCGCCAATGGGTGCTCGATCCGATCGATGGCACGCAAAGCTTCGTCGCCGGACGCCCGATTTTCGGCACGCTGATCGCGCTGATGCAGGATGGCTGGCCGGTGCTGGGCGTGATCGATCAACCGATTTTGAACGAGCGCTGGGTCGGGCGCATTGGCGAGGGCACGACGCTGAACGGCAAACCGGTCAAAACGCGCGCGTGCAAAGCGGTGGAGGGCATGAGCCTCGCGACCACCAGCCCGCATTGCTTTGACGCGGATCAGTCGGACGCGTGGCTAAACCTCGTGGTCAACGCCTACCCCAAACGCCCTTTCCCGATCTATGGCGGCGATTGCTACAATTACGCCATGCTCGCGAGCGGGCACGTCGATTGCGTGATGGAAGCGGGGCTGAAAATCCACGATTACGCCGCGCTCGTCCCCGTGGTCGAAGGGGCTGGCGGCGTGATGAGCGACTGGCAGGGCAACCCGCTTGATCAGGACAGCGACGGCACCGTCATCGCGCTGGGCGACCCGGCGCGGATCGAAGACGTGCTGGCGGCGATGGGTTCCTCAGAGCTGGCGCCGAATGTGAAGCTGTCGAACGAGACGTTCAAGATACCTTGAACTCATGGAGTTTCACTCAAGGCGTTTCACGCACGGCGTTTCGGCGCGGGCACGTGACCTTTTCGTAAGCTCATTTGGCTAAAGCGTTTGGGCTTGTTTGGGAGGGTCTCATGATGTCGCGCGTAAGGTCTGCTTTGGGGATAATTTTTGCCGCGCTTCTGCTGGGCTCGTGTGGTTTGGCGGACGATAAGGCGCCTGACTACCGGTATCGCCTGACGGTTGAGGTCGAGACGCCGGAGGGGCTCAAGACGGGCTCCAGCGTAATCGAGGTTGAGCAAAAGCTTGTCCGTTGGGGAGCAGATCCCGGGACCGGCCTGATGATCTCAAGCAAAGTGCGCGGGGAAGCGGTGGCGGTTGATCTGCCGGGTGGTCAGACGCTTTACGCGCTTTTGCGTTCGGAGAACGATGTGGACTGGGCGAGCCGAGTTTACACCCTCCTCTCTCAACCAATACCGGGCGAGACGGCCTCAGCTCAAGCGAAGAGGATCCTCGAGTTAAAGGATAAACAGACTCTACCACGCCTGTGGCTCGCGAACGTGCTTCTGGATGAGCGTTCCGCCTATCCGGTGATGGTGACTTTTGAGAACGAAGCGGATCCAACAAGTGTCAAGCTGGTCGATCCCGACGATCTGGCGGCGACGTTCGGCGAGGGTGTGGCGCTCAAGCGGATCACGGTCGAGCTGACCAACGCTCGGGTGACTGAGACGCTTGAAGATCGATTAGGCTGGATAGAGGACGCCTGGTCGCATGCCGCACTGAAGGACGGTCCCTTCTACGCAAAATACCCAACTGTAATTCTTGGTTTAAAAGGGCATTCACAATAAGCTTAGACTCAGCAGTATTTCTTTCTTTGCTTGCTTTGGACGCCTACAACCTAGGATCTGATGCGGGGATCACCTCTGAACGGCACAGCAACACCCTTAAACACCCAAAGACGCCCTCTCCCATCCTGAGATAAGCGGTTTCTCGGACCCCCAGCGGCCCTTGCTAGTTTGAGAGCCAAGCGCCACCGCTTTGCGCGCCTCTCTCACGCTCAGGAACAGCCCATGCCCACCACGCCAAACCCCCTCATCCGCAACTGGACGCCTGAGGAAGCGCCGGACCTTACCGGCAAGACCTTCCTTATCACCGGCGGCAATTCGGGGATCGGGTTCGAAGCGGCCAAGACGCTCGCCACGAAGAACGCCGATGTCGTGATCGCCTGCCGTAGCGCGGCGAAGGGCAAGCAAGCGCTCGCCAAGATCGTCAATCGGGGCGAAGGGCGCTGCGAATTGCTCAGCCTCGACCTCGCCGACAGCGCCTCGATCCGCGCCGCGGCCAAGGAAGCGGGCGAGCGGTTTGGGGCGATCACCGCTCTGATCAACAACGCGGGCGTCATGCAGACACCCAAGCAGAAGACCAAAGACGGGTTCGAGATGCAGCTGGGGGTCAACCACCTTGGCCATTTCCTGTGGACCGCGCTGATGATCGGGCAGGTGGACCCCGAAGAGGGCCGCGTCGTCACCGTTTCCAGCATCGCGCACAAATTCGCGCGGATCGACTTTGACAATCTGATGCTGGATCGCGGCTATGACCCGACGCGCAGCTATCTGCGATCCAAGCTTGCCAATACGCTGTTTGCGCAGGAGCTGCACCGGCGGCTGGAGGCGGCGGGATCGCGGATCAAGTCGATCGCCTGCCACCCCGGCTATTCCGCGACGCCTCTGTTCGAAAAGACCGCGAACCCCATTTCGAGCCTCGGCCAACGCGCAAGCGCGGCGGTGCTGGGCCAAAAACAAGAGCGCGGCGCGTGGCCCACCGTGCTCGCCGCGAGTGACGAACGCGCGGTGTCGGGCGGCTATTACGGCCCCACCGGCTTCTTCGACGCGCGCGGCCCCGTGGGCGACGCGATCACAGAACCGCGCGGCCGTGATGCGGCGGTGGCGAGGCGTTTGTGGGAGGTGAGCGAGGAATTGGTGGGGGAGACATTGAGCGTGTGAGTTGCCCACCGTGCCTTCTTAAGGGCAGTCGATTTTCTCAACGGCGACCCAGCCAGCTGAACGGCTCCGGGTCTGGTCGCGATAAAAGTAGCGATCGCCTCCTAGCACTCTGAAGCACGTTCTGGGGCCATAATCGGTGGGGACGTACCGTTCAGCCGGTTGATTTCTTAGCGTGAGCGCGTCCGTCGAAATAAGAACTGTACCGCAGCGCAGGTTCTCCAACCTCGGCCAATTATTCGTATCGCGCTTTATCAACTTGGTCAGCGTGTCAGATTTGCGTGGGTCTGAACCCTGCGTGCCGTAATAGGCCCATCCTTTGTCGCCTTCGAGGCGGTCGTAGGATTCAAGCTGCCACTCAAAGTTCTTTACCGGAAAACCAGAGCCGTTGAGCACCAAGTTTGACTCAGCCCGACAAGCGGGCGTTGGCGTTGGCGTTGGTGCCGGAAGCGGTGTCGGTGTTGGAGTTGGAGTTGGACTTGGTGTCGGAGACGGGGTCGGCGTCGGCGTCGGCGGCGGCGGCGGTGGCGGCGGTGGCGGTGGAACAGGTTCTTTGCAGGCAACAAAGCCTTTTGTTGGATCAAGAGTAAGATCGAACCCAGCTTTACATGAGAGCCCTATCCGGCAACCCGCCGGCACCGCCAAAGCAATGATCGCTACGCCGAACGCGTACCAAACCGGTTTCGGTACCTGTATAGAAGACAGCAAACCGTTTGCCTCCCTATTTTCTGGGCGAGTAGAGAGATCATTATTGTTGGGAGATTGATCCACCATGTCCAGCCCCAGTTTGATGTCTATCCCGCACCCCAATTGAAGCAATCACTGGTGGCGACAGTTTCTCAGCGTTATCAAAAATCAGGCTGCTGAGCTGTGATTATTCTCACACGAGTCTGGTTAGGGAGTCGAAATGCACCTCTTCTTCTACGGCGTGCTGCGTGAGGGTGTGGCGTATTGGCCTTTTTTGGAGGGGCTGGGGCGCGGGGTTGCGGGTACGACCAAGGGCATCCTTTACGCCATCCCCTCGGGCGCAAAATGGTATCCCGCGCTTATCCCCTCTGAAGGGCGCGATGCGGTGGTGGTGCGCGGGTCCTTGCACGAAGCGGGGGCGGTGGATTTGCTCGCGGTCGATGAATTTGAGGGGCCGGATTACGAACGGCGCGATCTGGCGATTGAGACCCCGGACGGGCGGCGCACCGCCGAAGTCTATGTCTGGATTTCCGAGCTGCCCACTCAGGCGATGCTTATACCGCATGGCGACTTCGTCCGATGGTTTGCTGAAACCGGCAATCGCCCGCTCTCCGAGATCGAGGATCGCTAGAGCTCCCCATTTTCCTACTCAGGCGCGATGCGGCATGGTGCCTCCATGGTTTCCGACACCGTCCTCCCTAGGTCCAACACAGAGCCCACGCGAAAGGTGACACTTTTGGCGGGCCAAGGACACGCAAGGCCCCGGTTCCTGCGGGTTTGCGGCTCTCGCCAACTTTCGCAAAACCGGGGGGTGCGTGTAACGCCGCGTGCGCCTCGTAGATACGGGGCATGGGTGGCAAAAACGCTTGCCTCGTGCGTGTCCCGCTCCTATGTGGCGCGCTTCATTGACACGAATCAACGAGTCCGGCCTGGCGACAAGGGCTGCCAGGGCTGGTCCAATGTGTCTCAATCAAGGAGATGAAAATGCCCAAACTTAAGACCAAGAGCGGTGTGAAGAAGCGCTTCAAAATCACCGCCACTGGCAAGATCAAGCACGGCGTCGCTGGTAAGCGTCACCGTCTGATGAGCCACAACGCGAAGTATATCCGTCAGAACCGCGGCACGAGCGTCGTCTCGGAAGCGGACACCAAGACGATCAAGAAATGGGCGCCCTACGGGTTGGATTAATCTGACCGGCTAGCGCTGGGCCACGCCGCCCGCGCCCTCCACCCTTACACCCGGATCGTACTCCGGAGTGATAATCCGGGTGGAAGGGTGGAGGGCGCGGCAGGCCTGGCTCCCTGAACGAAGAAAAGGATATACAAACATGCCTCGCATCAAACGTGGTGTTACCACCCGCGCCAAACACAAGCGCATTCTCGACCAGGCGAAGGGCTATCGCGGCCGTCGCAAGAACACGATCCGTATTGCGCGTCAGGCCGTCGAAAAGGCCGGCCAGTACGCCTATCGCGACCGCAAGATCAAAAAGCGCAACTTCCGCGCGCTCTGGATCCAGCGTATCAACGCGGCCGTCCGCGCCGAAGGTCTGACCTACTCGCAATTCATGCACGGCGTGAAGCTGGCGGGTATCGAACTGGACCGCAAAGTCATGGCCGACCTCGCCATGAACGAAGAAGCGGCGTTCAAGACGATCATCGCGCAAGCCAAGGAGGCGCTCCCGGCCTGATCGGGCTCAAAGCGCTCTAAAGCACACAGAAAAAGGGGCGATCTCGAAAAGAGGTCGCCCCTTTTGTGTTGTAAGTCACAGACAGTCCCCCGGCACTGCTTGTACGAAACCGACAATTCTCTTGTAAGGAATCGTCAGTGTTGGCAATCAGTCAGGACCATGGGGTCTATCGCAAAGCTATGAAATCCAGCGCACAATGGGAGGCCAACGCCGCCTACACGGTGCGTAGTCGCTTTTTCACGCCCCCACCGCTGTTCGAAGGGTGCTTTACGACCTTCTACCACCTCACGCTTGAGATTGACGAAGCCGCTGGCGCGGGCTCGACTGTTGAGGATTACCTGCAACCCGAATGGGGCAATATCCGCTTCTTTTCCGGCAGCGCGCCACGCGGCAGCATGGCGGGACACCGGGTCAGCGGATCGCCTTTCATCGCCACCGGCCCCAGCTCGCTGCCCTGTTATTTTGAACTGGGCGCGACGCGGATGTGGGGCATTGGGTTCCTGCCGATGGGTTGGGCGCGGTTTGTGGATGCGCCGGCCTATGACCTGTCCAATCTGCTGTGCGATGGGTCGGCCCATTCCGCCTTTGCCAAGTTTGACGCTTTGACACCGGTCCTCTCCGATCCGGGGGCGAGCGAGGAAGAGCAGTTCAACCATATCGTGACCACGATGGCGGGCCTGATGACGCCCAGCCGCGATGAGGCCAAGATCGTGCGCGTCCACGAAGCTTTGGTGTCGGGGCATTATCTCGCTGTCGGGGATCTCGCCAATCATTGCGGTATGAGCGTGCGCACGCTGGAGCGGGTGTGCCGGCGTTATTTCGGGTTCACGCCCAAACGGCTGATGCGGCGGCAGCGGTTTATGCGCAGCCTCACCAGCTTCATGCTCCATCAAGCGAAAGCCAAGGCCAATGGCGGGTCCGGGCGTTGGACCGAAGCGATGGACGCCGATTATCACGATCAGGCGCAGTTTACGCGCGAATTCAAAGAGTTTATGACGATGCTCCCTAGCGATTACGCCGCGTTAGAGCATCCGATCCTTGCCTCCTTTATGGAAGCGCGGGCGCGAATCTGGGGCAGCGCGGCGCAGACGCTGGACGCGCCCAGCGACATCGCTGACTAGGGCGGTGCAAACGCGCATTTCGAAGGTGGAGACGCACGTCACGTGAAAGCCGGTACTGGAAACGCAATTACATTGCGCTTTGCTTTGCCGAGCGAGGCGCTGCGCCCTTATGTCACCACCTATTATCTGATCGAAGCGCAAACGAGCGCCGCCGAGCCGGTGATCGAGGATTACCTCCATCCCGAATGGCCCAATTTGCGTTTTCTGATGCCCGATTGGTCCGCCGCCGCTGTTGGCGATGAGCCGTTGCGCGCAACACCCGCTTTCGCGGTCACCGGTCCGACGACCAAGGCCACGCATTTCCGTATTGGAGACGCGGCGAAGGCTGTTTCGGTTCAAGGCGGCAATTGGGGCATCGGCCTGCTTCCGCTGGGCTGGGCGAAGTTCGCGGGCGTGGACGCGCACGACTACGCGGATCGCTTTGTCGACGGCAACGCCGACCCGGCCTTTGAGGGCTTTCGCGCGTTGGCCGCTGAACTCTCGCGTCGGTTTCACGGTGAGCCTCGCGAATTCGCGGAAGACATCGCGTTGATTGAAGACGCAATGACCGGAATGCTGGACAGGAAAGTCCCGCATGAAGAGCGGATCACCGCGATCAACGCCGCTTTGGTTGATCCCGATATCGCGTCAGCGGGCCAGTTGGCGGAGCGGGTGGGGATGAATCTGCGCTCGCTTGAGCGATTGTCGCGGCGCGCCTTTGGTTTTCCGCCCAAATTGTTGCTTCGCCGGCAGCGTTTCTTGCGCAGCCTGTCGCAATTCATGCTGGACCCCTCGCTCAAATGGCTGAGCACGCTTGACTACCAATACCACGATCAGGCGCATTTTGTACGCGATTTCAAGCGCTTCATGGGCATGACACCGGGGCAATACGCCAAGCTGGAAAAGCCGATCCTGGTCGCGGCGGCGCAGGCGCGCATGGCGATTGCGGGCGAAGCGGTGCAGGGGCTTCACGACCCTAAGCGGTGATGCGCTGGCTTTGGCGTATCACACCCTTTGCATGTGCCTCAGAATGGCGCTAGCGGCCTCATCGATATTTGCGTAGCCGAGCCACCCGCGCCCTGCGATCGGGATCAGGAAGGAGTCCGGGGGACGGCTTCCCCCGGTTGGCCTTCCACCCGGAGCCTACCGGGATACTATCCGGGTGGAAGGGTGGAGGGCGCGGGGTGGCCTGGTTCCTAGGACTTACGATGACTGATCTGACGAATGACAAACAATCCGCTTTGGAAGCGATCGCTGCGGCGACCACGCTCGACGCGCTCGAAGAGCAGCGCGTCGCCGCTTTGGGCAAAAAGGGCTGGGTGAGCCTGGCACTCAAAACGCTTGGGCAAATGAGCCCCGAAGAGCGCCAAGAGGCCGCGCCCGCGATCCAAGCGGTGCGCGCGGATATAGCGGGCGCGATTGAGGCGAAGAAGGCCGATCTGGAAGCCGCCGCGCTCGAAGCGCAGCTGGCGTCCGAAAAACTCGACCTGACCTTGCCTGCACCCGATAGCCCTCAGGGCTCGATCCACCCGGTGAGCCAGGTGATGGACGAGCTGGCGGAGATTTTCGCCGACCTCGGCTTTGCCGTGGCGACCGGGCCGGAAATCGAAGACGACTGGCACAATTTCACCGCGCTCAACATGGATGAAAGCCATCCCGCGCGCGCGATGCACGATACGTTCTATTTCCCGGAGGAAGAGGGCGCCGAGCACCGGATGCTTTTAAGGACGCACACGAGCCCTGTGCAAATCCGCAGCCTTAAGGACCAGGGCGCGCCGATCCGCATCATCGCGCCGGGCCGCGTGTACCGCTCAGACAGCGACGCGACGCACACGCCGATGTTCCACCAGGTGGAAGGGCTTGTGATCGATCGCGACATTCACCTCGGCCACCTCAAATGGACGCTGGAGACCTTTTTCAAGGCGTTCTTTGAGCGCGAGGATATCTCGCTGCGGCTGCGCCCGTCCTACTTCCCTTTCACCGAACCCAGCGTTGAGGTCGATGTGGGCTATTCCAACGAAGGCAACCGCCGCGTCGTGGGTGGGCATGGCGATGACGAGGGCCACGACTGGATGGAACTGGGCGGCAGCGGCATGGTGAACCGCCGCGTGCTGGAATTCGCAGGGGTAGACCCGGACGAATATCAGGGTTTTGCCTTTGGCCTTGGCATCGATCGGATTGCGATGCTCAAATACGGGATGAACGATTTGCGCGCCTTCTTCGACGGCGATCCGCGCTGGCTGGCGCATTACGGCTTTTCGCCGTTTGATCAGCCGACCCTGTCTGCCGGAGTGGGAGCGCGCACATGAAGTTCTCGACCACCTGGCTCAAAGACCACCTCGAAACCGACGCGACGTTGCAAGAGATGCTCGACGCGCTGAACGCCATCGGGCTTGAGGTTGAAGGCGTCGAAGACCCGGCCGAATTGCTCAAAGGCTTTCAGGTCGCGCATGTGCTCTCGGCTGAGAAGCACCCCGATGCGGATAAGCTGCAAGTGCTCAAAGTCGACACGGGAGATGGCGAACCGCTGCAAGTCGTGTGCGGCGCACCCAACGCGCGCGCGGGGATGAAGGGCGTTCTGGGCCTGCCCGGCGCGGTGGTGCCTTCGAACGGTATGGAGCTACGCAAGGCGGCGATCCGGGGCGTCGAATCGACCGGCATGATGTGCTCGGCGCGCGAGCTGGACCTGGGCGATGATCACGATGGCATCATCGAACTGCCCGAGGATGCGAGCGTCGGCCATTCCTTCGCCGATTATCAGGGTTCCTCGCCCGTCATCGACGTCGCGATCACGCCCAACCGGCCCGATTGCATGGGCGTTTACGGCATCGCGCGCGATCTGGCGGCGGCGGGTCTGGGGACGCTGAAGCCCATTGCCTTCCCCAAGTTCGAAGCCGCTGGCGCGTGCCCGATCGAAATCCGCACAGACGATCCCGAAGGCTGCCCGGCCTTCTATGGCCGCGTCATCAAAGGCGTCAAAAACGGCCCCTCGCCCGACTGGTTGCAGCAGCGGCTGAAGTCGGCGGGCCAGCGCCCGATTTCGCTGTTGGTGGACCTCACCAACTATCTGATGCTCGCCTTTGGCCGCCCCGCGCACGTCTATGACCTCGCCAAGCTTTCGGGCGCGGTGGTCGCTCGCCGCGCGAAGGACGGCGAACAGGTGCTGGCCCTGAACGAAAAGACCTACACGCTCGACCCCAGCATGGTCGTGATCGCCGATGACCAGCAGGTGCACGACATTGCCGGTATTATGGGTGGCGAGGATTCGGGTGTGCAGGACGACACGACCGATGTCCTTCTGGAAATCGCCTATTTCGACCCGCCGCGCATCGGCGTGACGGGGCGCAAGCTTGGCCTCGCCTCCGACGCGCGCACCCGGTTTGAGCGCGGCGTGGACCCGGCCTTTCTGCAAGACGGTCTGGACCTGCTGACCGGCCTGATCGTCGAACTCGCCGGCGGCACGGCCAGCGAAGACGTCCTCGCCGGCTCTCCGCCGAGCGAGGCCAAAATTGTCGCCTTCGACACCGGCCTGACCGCGCGTCTGGGCGGCGTCGATGTCCCCGCAGATGAACAGCGCCGCATCCTCGAAAGCCTTGATTTCGCAGTAACTCGTCATTCCGGCGAAGGCCGGAATCCAGAAGTGGCGAAAACCGAGTCCAACGCGCGGCGCTTTGTGGATCTGTCTGACGGCGCCGATGCCCCCGAACTGGACCCCGGCCTTCGCCGGGGTGACGAAAACGGCAAAAGTGGTGATGAAGTCTTCCAGGTCACGTGCCCGCTGCGCCGCCACGATATCGAAGGGCCTGCCGACCTTGTCGAGGAAGTCGTGCGCATCCACGGCCTCGACGCGGTCGAAAGCGTCGCCCTGCCGCGCATGGAAGGCGTCGCTCGCCCGACCGCCACGCCCGCGCAGGTGATGGAGCGCAAATTGCGCCGCGCCGCCGCCGCAAGTGGCCTCCACGAAGCGGTCACCTGGTCCTTCCTTCCCGAGGTCGAGGCCGAACATTTCGCTCCGGAAGCGGCAACCCTCTGGGCCTTGGATAATCCAATCAGCGAGGACATGAAGGTCATGCGCCCCTCGCTGCTTCCCGGCCTGTTGATGGCGGCCAAGCGCAACGCGGATCGCGGTGGGGCCTCCACCCGCGCGTTTGAATTGGGCCGCCGGTATTTCCGAGGCTCCAACGGGCTCAGCGACGAACGCGCCACGCTTGGCGTGGTGCTGGCGGGAGAGAAAACCCCGCGCGGCTGGGCCACTGGGAAGGCGCAGGGCTTTGACGCTTACCACGCCAAGGCCATCGCGCTCGAACTGCTCGCAGCGGCGGGCGCGCCGGCGGAAAAGCTGATGGTGATGGAGCCGGTGGCTGAGGGCACTGGCACGCAATTCCACCCCGGACAGGCCGCGACCTTGCGGCTTGGCCCCAAGAAAGTGCTCGCGCGCTTTGGCATGCTGCACCCCGCGACGCTCAAGGCGTTTGACTTGGATGGTCCGGTCGCGGCGGTGGAGATTTTCCTCGACGCGATCCCGGCGAAGAAGGCGGCGGCTGGCTTTGCCCGCGCCTCGTTCACGCCCCCCGCTTTGCAGGCGGTGACGCGCGACTTTGCGTTCCTGGTGCCGGAGGATCTCGCCGCAAACGACCTGCTGCGCGCAGTGCGCGGGGCGGACAAAAACGCGATCACCGATGGGCGCATCTTCGACGTTTTCACTGGCGGCAGCCTGCCCGAGGGCAAAAAGTCACTCGCGCTCGAAGTGACGCTGCAACCGCAGGACAAGACCTTCAAGGACTCCGATCTCAAGGCGATTTCGGACAAGGTCGTCGCGGCAGCGGCGAAACTGGGGGCGGAATTGCGGGGGTAGAAATACCCTCTCCGTCATCCCCGCGCAGGCGGGGATCCAGCTGCTTTTAACGCGCGAAGATGAAGCGGGATTCCCGCCTTCGCGGGAATGACGAAAGACTGAGCGATGACCAGTAACCGCCGCACCTTCGCGATCATCTCGCACCCTGACGCGGGTAAAACCACGCTGACGGAAAAGCTGTTGCTGCAAGGCGGCGCGATTCACTTGGCGGGGGAAGTAAAAGCGCGCGGGCAGGCTCGCCGAGCCCGGTCGGACTGGATGAAGATCGAGCAGCAACGCGGCATCTCGGTCACATCCTCCGTCATGACGTTTGAGCGGGACGGGGTCACGTTCAACCTGCTCGACACGCCGGGCCACGAAGACTTCTCCGAAGACACCTATCGCACGCTCACCGCGGTCGACAGCGCCGTCATGGTGATTGACGCGGCCAAGGGGATTGAGCCGCAGACGCGCAAGCTGTTCGAGGTCTGCCGGTTGCGCAATCTTCCGATCATCACTTTCGTCAACAAGGTCGACCGCGAGGGGCGCGATCCGTTTGAGACGCTGGACGAGGTCGCCGATATGCTGGCGTTGGATGTGTCCCCGCAGGGCTGGCCCATTGGCATGGGCGGTCAATTCGAAGGTATTCTGGACTTTGCGAGCGGAGAGGTCAGCCGACCCGAAGGACCGTCCAAGGAATTCCTCGGCACGCGCGACGCCGATCCGAGCATTCCGGACGAATTCGCTGAAGAGGCGGAATTGGCGCAGGTCGGCTATCCCGAATTTGACATGGACGCCTATCGCTCGGGCGATCTGACGCCGGTGTTCTTTGGCTCCGCGCTCAAAAACTTTGGCGTGACCGAACTGATCGAGGCGATTGCCAAGTTCGCTCCAACCCCGCAGCCGCAGCCCGCAGGCGAGGAGAGAATCACGCCCGACCATGGCGAAGTCACCGGCTTTATCTTCAAGGTCCAGGCCAATATGGACCCCAACCACCGCGACCGCATCGCGTTCATGCGGCAGGTGTCGGGCACGTTTAAGCGGGGCATGAAACTAACGCCGAGCGGTCTTGGCAAGCCCATCGCGATCCACTCACCGATCCTGTTCTTCGCACAGGACCGCGAGATCGCCGACACGGCGGAAGCGGGCGACATCATCGGCATCCCCAACCACGGGACCCTGAGGGTCGGTGACACTTTGTCTGAGAAAGATGCGGTGCGTTTTACCGGGCTGCCCAATTTTGCGCCGGAAATCCTGCGCCGCGTGCAGCTGAAAGACCCGACCAAGACCAAACAGCTTCGCAAGGCGCTTGATGACCTTTCCGAAGAGGGCGTGATTCAGGTGTTTTACCCCGAGCTCGGCGCGCAGCATATTGTCGGCGTGGTGGGGCAGCTTCAGCTTGAGGTTCTGATCGCGCGGCTGGAAGCGGAATACAAGGTTGAGGCCGCGCTCGAAGCCGCGCCTTTCGCGACCGCGCGCTGGATCAAGGGTGATCCCAAGGCGATGGACGAATTTGAAAGCTTCAACCGCGCCAATCTGGCCAAGGATCGCGACGGCGACCTCGTCTTTATGGCCAAGAGCCCATGGGACGTGAACTATCAGGTCGAGAAGAACCCGGAGCTGACCTTCTCGGCGACCAAAGAGCGGTAACCACGTCTTTGACGAGCCGCGAGCAATGGCGCCGATTTTGACCGCTTTTGCCGATTGTTCTACCCTAGCAAGGGGGAGAAATCGGATGGTTTACGAGTTTTGGCATCGCACGAAGATGGCCTGCGTTTTGGCCGTTATCGCCGCATGCGCTTTGGCCGCGCCGGCTCAGGCGAGCAAAGTTGCTCTCATCATCGGAAATTCGGCGTACGAGCACACCGCTCAGCTTGCTAACCCAGCAAACGATGCCGAACTGGTTGCGCAAGCGGCGCGCCGAGCGGGCTTTGACGATGTGATGGTGGGCAGCGATCTGAGCATCGATGGTTTTCGCTCGGCGTTGCGCGCGTTTCGCGAAAAGGCGGACGGTGCTGAAGTGGCCATGATCTATTTCGCTGGTCATGGCATTGAAAGCGGCGGCAAGAATTGGCTGATCCCCACGGATGCCAAGCTGGATTCCGCGCTCGATCTTCCGTTTGAGAGCATTGATCTGGATCTGGTGACGCAATCGCTCTCGGGTGCGCAGATTCGTATCGCGGTGTTGGATGCGTGCCGCAACAACCCCTTTGGTCGAAGCTGGAAATCCGGCACTCGGGCGGTGACGCGTGGTCTGGTCGGCGTAGAGGCGGACGATGTGCTTGTGATCTTTGCCGCTGCCGCCGGGCAAACCGCCAGCGATGGCAACGGGGTGAATTCGCCGTTCGCGCAATCCTTGGCGCGGCGCCTGCCGCAAGCTGACGTTCCCATCCAGCTGTTGGGTGGTTTGGTGCGTGACGATGTTCTTTCGATCACGCAGGGCGAACAACGCCCATTCATCAGCGCGAGCATCACAGGCACACCGGTCTACTTAGTGCGCGAAAACCTTGATGTGGTGGTGGCCGGTGCCTCGTCGCCCAGTTCTTCGCTTGCCGGGAAAAGCGTCCTCTTATCCGCAATCCATATCGAAACGATCAAGCTGACGGGGATATTCGGCCAGCCGGATAATCTGTTTATCGAAGTGTCTGATGGAACGCGCATTCCCGAAGGCGAGAAAGCTTCCTTCCGAGTGAAGAAAGGCGACATTTGGCAACCTGGTGAGGCTTTGACTTTGGCCCCTGGTTCCAGTTTTCGCGTTATGGAATACGACGATGTCGGCGGCCACGATTTGATTGGCACCGTGCGTTTGCCCACAACAGTGGGAGAGCATACCGTGACGCTGAATGGCGATAAAAGTGAATACGCGGTGACCTTCCGATTGGCGCCCGTTCCTCAATAAGGCGGCTTGGGCTGCACTGCCCATAGCGTCTTGCATCGCTGGGCCGGCTGGCCCAAAGCCGCTTGCATGAAACCGCACGGCCCCAATTCTCAGACCTTTATCTCCCAGCGCCTTCGTCTGAATTACTTCGACTGGGGCAACCATGAAAAGCCGCCTTTGGTGCTGGTTCATGGCGGGCGCGATCACGCGCGCAGCTGGGACTGGACAGCGGAAAAGCTGGCGCAGGACTGGCACGTCGTGGCGATGGACCATCGCGGGCATGGCGACAGCGATTGGGTGTCGGACGGGAACTATAATTCCAACGATATGGTCTATGATCTGGCCCAGCTGGTGCATCAGCTTGGGCGCGGTCCGGTGACGATTGTGGCGCACTCAATGGGCGGGAATGTGGCGCTGCGTTACGCGGGTATGTTCCCCGATATGGTGACCAGGCTGGTGGCGATTGAGGGGCTGGGGCCGAGCCCGGAGTGGAAAGAGAAACAGCGCGCCACACCCTATCCTGAACGGATGCGCCAATGGATCGAGAAAAAGCGCAAGGCGGCGGGCCGCACCCCGCGCAAATATGAGAGCATCGAAGCGGCCTTTGCGCGGATGATCGAGGAGAACTCGTACCTCACCGAGGAGCAGGCGCGGCATCTGACGATCCACGGCGTCAATCGCAACGAGGATGGCACCTACAGCTGGAAATTCGACCCCCATCTCAACGTTTGGGGCGTCGAGGATGTGGCGGATGAATTTATCGAGGCCACCTGGGCCGCGATTTCGTGCCCGACGCTGCTGCTTTATGGCGCGGATAGTTGGGCTTCGAACCCGGAAAAAGACGGACGAATCAAGCACTTCGGTAACGCAGAGGTGATCGAGTTCGAAAAGGCGGGCCACTGGCTTCACCACGATCAGTTCGCGCGTTTCCTACAGGTCCTGCAAACCTTCCTCTGAGCAAACTTAGGAAAGATAAAAATGGCTGACTTCACCGACACGTTAACCGACAAACACGTCGCCATGATCGAGAAGCAGCCTGTGTTTTTCGTCGCGACTGCCGCTGAAGACGCGCGGATCAATCTAAGTCCGAAAGGGTATGATGCGTTTCGGGTGTTGTCTGAAGATCGCGTCGCTTATCTCGACTTAGGCGGTTCAGGCAACGAAACTCATGCGCACCTGGCGGCTGATGGGCGGATCACGATCATGTTTTGCAATTTCGATCGGCCAGCGCTGATCTTGCGGATTTACGGGAAAGGCCGACCTGTTTTGCCTCAAGAAGATGAGTGGGCTGAACTTGCTGGTCACTTCACTCTGCTTCCAGGAACGCGCCAAATCTTCGTAATTGATGTCGACAGCGTCCAAACCTCGTGCGGATGGGGTGTGCCGTTCATGGCGCTCGAAGGGGAGCGCGAAACCCTGCAGAAAGCCCACCGCCAATCAGATCCTGCCGAATGGGAAGCCAAAGTGGCGGGCCGCGTGAGCAGCATCGATGGCCTGCCAACTCGCGCCACGGACCGATACATCGCGGGCGATTAGCGTGGCACTGGCTGCCTAAAAGGTAAGCAATGGGCTAAATGGCGGGCAGGTGCTTGTCCGTGCAACTGCTGATGCACTCAAGCTTCCGTTGCGGCAATCGTCGATTGCTGTGAGTGGCATGGCTCTTGCTGCACGCGAGAGGAGAACACGTCCACACAACAAAAGAGGAAGCAGGCCGTGAAATTCATCATCGCCGTTATAAAACCGTTCAAGCTGGACGAAGTCCGCGAGGCGCTCAGCAATATAGGTATTGCGGGCATGACCGTGTCCGAGGTCAAAGGGTTTGGTCGGCAAAAGGGCCAGACCGAAATTTATCGTGGGGCTGAATACTCAACCAACATGCTGCCGAAAGTGAAACTGGAGATTGCCGCTAGCGACGACGTCGCGCCGCAAGTGGTCGAGACGATCCAGCAAACCGCTAACACCGAGTCGATCGGTGATGGAAAGATTTTTGTCCTCGATCTGGCTTCGGCCACTCGCATTCGCACCGGCGAATCTGGCGAAACTGCGCTTTAAGGAACGGTATCATCATGAAGAAACTCAGCCTCGCGCTGGGCGCCGCATGCGCCGCGCAGCCCGCTCTGGCCGCCGCTCCGGTCCCCAATCCGGGCAACAACGCCTGGATGATGACATCGACGGTTTTGGTCATGCTGATGATCCTGCCGGGTTTGGCGCTGTTCTACGGTGGCCTCACCCGTTCTAAGAACATGCTTTCCATGCTGACTCAGATCGGCGCGACGGCCAGCCTCGCGATGATCATCTGGGTCATGTGGGGTTTCAGCCTCGCTTTCGGTGACACGACCTATGAGGGCACGCTGGGCCTGTTCGTCAGCGGCGGAAGCTATTTCCTCGCTGGGACAGACGCCTCAAGCACGGCAGCGACTTTCACCGATGAGGTGATCAGCAAATACGTTTTCATCAGTTTCCAGATGACCTTTGCCGCGATCACGGCTGCACTCATCCTTGGGGCGACGGCCGAGCGTATGAAGTTCAGCGCGGTCATGATGTTCGCGCCGATTTGGCTCACCATCGTCTACTTTCCGATAGCGCACATGGTTTGGGCCGGCGGCGGGCTATTGTTTGAAGACGGCGCCCTCGATTTCGCAGGCGGGACCGTGGTGCATATCAACGCGGGCGTTTCGGGCCTCGTGCTGGCCTACTTGGTCGGCAAGCGCCGTGGATGGCCGCAGGAGCCAATGCCGCCGCACAGCCTTGTTATGACCATGATCGGCACCGGCCTTCTTTGGGTTGGCTGGTTTGGCTTTAACGCGGGTTCTGCTCTTGAGGCGGATGGGTCGGCGGGCCTCGCCATGATCAACACCTTCGTCGCCACGGCGGCGGGTGGTCTGGCCTGGATGGTGATCGAGCGGATGTTGGGTCACAAGGGCTCGGCGCTGGGATTCTGCTCGGGCGTGATCGCGGGACTCGTGGCTGTGACCCCAGCGGCGGGCAACAGCGGACCGTTTGGCGCAATCATGCTCGGCATCGTCTCGTCGGCGGTGTGTTATTGGTTTGTCGCGGTGGTTCGTATGAAGCTGGGATACGATGACGCGCTCGACGCTTTTGGCATTCACGGCGTGGGCGGTATCGTTGGTGCGATTGGCACCGCGGTGGTCTACCAGAGCTTTCTCGGAGGCCCGGCTGGGGCGGACGCGATGGCGCTCGGTTCGCAGCTTTGGGTGCAGATCTTCAGCGTACTTGTGACCATTGTGTGGGCCGGTGTGGGCACCTTTATCGCCGGCACGATTGTGAAGGCCACGATTGGACTGCGCGTCAGCGAAGAGGACGAGGTCAACGGCCTCGACATCGCCGAACACGGCGAGCGCGCTTACAACTGATGAAGAAGTGGGAGAGGCTCTGCGGCCTCTCCCGGTTACTTGTTAGGCCGCTTCGGCTTGGCGCTCTGCGGCTTTGATAAAGTCGGCGCAGCGTTCCCCGATCATGATGCTGGGAGCGTTGGTGTTGCCGCTCACGATTTTGGGCATCACGCTGGCATCGGCGATCCAGAGCCCTTCGAGGCCTTTGACCTTCAGTTCGGGGTCCACCACCGCGTCGGTGTCCGAGCCCATCCGGCACGTGCCCACGGGGTGATAGACCGTATCGGCGCGGTTGCGGATTAGTTGATCGAGTTCCGCGTCGTTCTCCAGATTAATGGGGTGACGATCGCTCGGGCCATAGGCCTGAAGCGCCGGTGCGCTCGCAATGCGGTGCGACAGGCGCACGCCCGCTCGCATCGTAGCGATATCGCGGTCATCATCGAGGAAATTGGGATCAATTACAGGAGCCGCGCCCGCGTCGCGCGATCCAAGCCGCACGGTGCCCCGGCTTTCAGGCCGCAGGACACAGGCGTGGAGCGAGAAGCCGTGGGCGCTGATCTTTTCACGCCCGTGATCTTCGAGGACAGCGGGGACGAAGTGCCACTGAATGTCAGGGCACGGCGCGTCGGGCATCACCGACCAGAACCCGCCGCTTTCCGCGTAGGGAGTGGCCATCGCGCCAGTGCGCTTGCGCCGGTGTTCGATGATCGCTCCGGCCATTTTCATCGTGCCTTTGAGCGTCCCGCCGATGGGCACATCACTCTCAGTCTCCCAAGCGGAGACATAGTCTATGTGGTCTTGCAGGTGCGAGCCCACAGCAGGCTTGTCCATGACCACATCGATGCCGTGCTGTTTCAAATGATCGGCGGGGCCGATGCCCGACAGCATGAGAATCTGCGGTGAATTGAAAGCGCCCGCGCAAAGGATCACGCCGCGCTTTGCATAGAGCATTTCCGAACCGCTGCCCGGTTTCTTGCCCAGGCGGATGCGCACGCCGGTTACGCGGCCGCGCTCAACTACCAATTGTTCAACCAGCGTGTTCGTGCGGATCGAGACGTTGCCTTGATCGCGGATCGGTTCGACATAGGCGCGTGCGGCGGACCAGCGTTCACCATTGCGCTGCGTCACCTGGTAAAGACCAAAGCCTTCCTGACGCTCGCCGTTGAAGTCCTCATTGGTGCGCAGTTGAAGTTCGCTCGCCGCATCGACGAAGGCATGGCTGACAGGGTTGGGGGATTTCTGGTTGGATACGAAGAGTGGGCCGTTTTCGCCGTGATAGGTGTCCGCGCCGCGTTCGTTCGATTCGGCCTTGCGAAAATAGGGCAGGACATCGTCGTAGGACCAACCGGCGCAGCCCATATCGGCCCAGTTGTCGTAGTCCCATTTGTGTCCGCGAATGTAGACCATGGCGTTGATTGCGGACGAACCACCTAGGCCTTTGCCGCGAGGCTGATAACCGATGCGCCCGTTCAGGCCCTTTTGGGGCACCGTGTCGTATTTGTAGTTCGACGAGTTGCGGATGAAGGGCATGAAGCCCGGCGTTTTGATGAGAAAGTTATCGTTGCGCCCGCCCGCTTCGAGGACGCAGACCCGACGTGTGCCATCCACAGCCAGTCGTCCCGCGACTGCGCTGCCGCCGCTGCCACCGCCAATGACGATGTAGTCGTAACTCTCCATGACTCTCTCCTTTGGCGGAGAGACTATGCGGCTTCGTGCGGTGGCGCAATCGGGTTTCGATTGGCAACTGGCGTGTTACCCGGATTTGCGCATTGACCGGTGCGCTCACGCCATTGAGCGCGGATCATATCCGAGGTTTCGCGGCTGTTATCGTGGGTCCAGCCCGGCTCGCGCAGCAGATAGGACAGCTTGTGCTTCCAGGGGCTACGCCAGATGTCGGTGAGCATCCCGATCCATTCGTGAAAGACCGACCAGAGCAGGTTGAAGCTGCCCAGCTGTTTGACGATTCCATAGCGGATGGATTCGTCGTCACGTTCCGGTTCGAATGTGCCGAACATCTTGTCCCAAATGATGAAAACACCCGCGTAATTGCGGTCTAGGTAGCGCGGATTGGTCGCATGGTGGACGCGGTGGTGGCTGGGCGTGTTCATCACCGCTTCGAACCAGCGTGGCATTTTATTGATGGCTTCTGTGTGGATCCAGAACTGATAGATCAGGTTAAAGCCGCCGACGATGCCGATCATCACAGGGTGAAAGCCCAGCAGGACGAGCGGCAGCGCGAACAAAAGGCCAAAAGTGAAATTGCCGGTCCAAGTCTGACGCAGCGCGGTCGAAAGGTTGTAATGCTGGCTGGAATGATGGTTCACGTGCGCGGCCCACATCCAACGGATGCGATGCCCGGCGCGGTGGACCCAGTAGTACTTCAGATCGTCCAGCACGAAGGCCAGCGGCCACACCCACCAGACAAGCCACCATTTCTCGCCAAAATCGAACAACCGGTATTGGTAGGCTGCGAGAACAACCGCGACGGAGAGTCCGCCGAACAGCGCTCCGGCGATGGTCGAGCCAAGACCAAAGGACAGGCTGACAAGAGTGTCGTTGGGCTCGTAGGCTTCAGGTGCACGCAACCGTGACCAGACCATCTCTATCAGGATGGCGACAACAAAAAGCGGAACCGCATATTGTGTGGGTGAAAAATCGGGCATGTCGGAGACGCTATAGCCGATTGATGGCATCTGCCCAATATGATGCGTCGGTCAGGCTTAGCCGGACTGTACCGAACTGGGGCTCTCCTGGATCGACGACCAATCCGTCGACTTCCTCGCGCGCGGTCGAATCAGACACCAAGAATCGGCCAGCGAACTTGTTGCCATGCGATTTGATCACCATGATCCGGCCGTCCACGTCTCTAGCCAGCGCGGATCTGCCACCTCTCGAAATTGAGCTGCGTTGTGGCACGAAGCCGTCTTCAACTTCACCAGCAGCCCGCGCGACCGCGCCTTGATCCGTAAGCTTGGGCGATCCGCCCAGTTTGAGGAGCACGGCTAAGCCAGCCAACAAAAGTATCGCGACAAGAGATCCACCGAATTGCAAGAGCACGGTCTTTTGGCCTTTCGAAACCGGCGGGACCTAACGCGCGGCGAGCATATCGAGCATCGCTCGGATCGGGCTCACGTCATAGCCAGCCGCCATTGCGGCATCTGTGATCGATTGCGGATCGGCGCCGGTCTTCGCCTGAGCGAGCGCCCAAAGGAAAGTGGAGCGCGTTCCGGACCGGCAATAGGCCAGCACCGCGCCATCGGCCTTTTCCAACGCCGCTGCCATTTGATCAATCTGCGGCTCGCTAAAGCCAGAATGACCGATTGGGATCGAGAGATATGAGAGCCCCGCTGCACCGGCGACTTCCTCGATAGCATCGCCTTGTGGTGCTGTCACATCCTCCCCGTCGGGGCGGTTGTTCACTATTAATGAAACTCCAGCGTCTTTGGCCGCCAAAACGTCGTCAATCCCAATCTGCGGGCTGGCAAAAACGTGGTCGGAGAGTTTTCGAAAATCAGTCATACTCAGCTCTCGCTTCATAATGCTGCCAGAACTCGTTGATCGAGAGTTGGCAGACCTGTTAAGCAATCTAGTCGAGAAGTACGTTCAACGACAACGCCCTTTGCTCGCTTTCGTCTGATTCAAAATTCAACTCGCGCCGGGGTTCGAAATTGTCATAAAAATGCGCCAGAACACATTCGCCGGTTAAATCGTTCGCCAGACAAGTGTTTGTGCGCTATGACGGTATCGATCTGATAGGGCCAAAGACGACTTGGCCGATTATCTGCGTGTGGTGCGATCCGCTGTCCTCGTCACCATCGCATTGGAGGGCGGACAGTGTGACGAGGTACGTAGTAAGTTATGGGTTACGATAGAGGCCGTCGGCGCGGCCGTGACAAGCGCGACGGATTCGGTGAAGATAATTTCGATCCTTTTGGCGGCGGGAATGATGGTTTCTCGCCCCCGAGTTATGGCAATGATCGCGGGGGATATGGCGGTGGAGATCGCTATGGTTCCGATCGCGGCGGGTTCGGCGGCGGCGGCGGCGGCGGCGGTGGAGGCTACGGCGGTGACCGTGGTGATCGCGGCGGCGGGTTCGGCGG
This sequence comes from Pseudomonadota bacterium, assembly GCA_039814925.1. GTDB lineage: Bacteria > Pseudomonadota > Alphaproteobacteria > Sphingomonadales > Sphingomonadaceae > Erythrobacter. Next base: position 82,202 of record JBCCAH010000004.1, on the reverse strand, counting down.
CGGCGCCGGTGGTGGTCGTGGCGGCGGCGGCGGGGGTGGCAATCGCATGCCCGCGCAGGTCGTTGGCACCGGCAAAGGCACTGTCAAATTCTTCAATGGTCAGAAAGGCTTCGGCTTTATTCAGCAGGAAACGGGCGGGGAAGACGTCTTCGTCCATATCAGCGCCGTTGAGCGTGCTGGTCTCGAAGGATTGGCTGAAGGCCAAGAGCTTGAGTTCAACCTCGTTGATCGTGGCGGCAAAGTCTCCGCGCAGGACCTACAGGTTGTCGGCGATGTGATTGCGGTGCAGCAGGCGGGTCCGCCAAAGCGCGAACTGACCGGCGATAAAGCCACGGGTACGGTGAAATTCTTCAACTCTACCAAGGGCTTCGGCTTCTTGGTACGCGACGACGGCCAGCCGGACGCGTTTGTTCACATCAGCGCGGTTGAGCGCTCGGGTCTCTCAGCGATCAACGAAGGTGATCGTTTTGAATTTGATCTTGAGGTCGATCGACGAGGAAAATACTCGGCGGTTAACCTGGTGCCCGTGCAAGGCTGAGTTCCAAGCATAGCGTGCCGTTTGACCCTATTGGGAGGCGGCCTTACCATAAGGAATGGCGGCCTCTGATCGGGTCGCCATTTCTCTTTCTAGAACGAGGTGCAAGGCCTCGCCTATCCGGGATTGTTTCGATGTCTATTACGCCGCTTATGCCGACCTATCCGCGCTGCGGAGTTCGTCCTGTAAAAGGGGAGCGCTGCCATTTGATTGACGAAGACGGCACGCGCTATCTCGATTTTGCGAGCGGGATAGCGGTCAATTTGCTGGGCCATTCGCATCAAGGCTTGATCACCGCGATCCAGAAGCAGGCTGAGACGCTTATGCATGTCTCGAACCTTTACGGCAGTCCGCAAGGCGAGCGGCTGGCAAGGCAATTGGTTGATCACACCTTCGCGGACACTGTTTTCTTTACCAATTCGGGAGCCGAAGCGGTCGAAACCGCGATCAAATGCGCGCGTGCTTATCATCAAAATGCAGGCGATGATGGCGAATCGAATCGATTCGAGATCATCACCTTCGCCAACGCTTTTCATGGCCGCACAATGGCGACGATCAGCGCATCGAATCAGACGAAAATGCACCACGGCTTCTCGCCATTGCTGGACGGCTTCAAGTATGCAGAGTTTGACGATCTCGAAGCGGCCAAAGCGCTGGTCGGACCGAACACGGCGGGCTTCCTCGTGGAACCAATCCAAGGCGAAGGCGGCATTCGCCCCGCATCAGTCGAGTTCATGCAGGGGCTGCGCAAGCTCGCGGACGACCATGATCTGATGCTAGTCTTGGACGAAGTGCAATGCGGCATGGCGCGCACAGGCAAGCTCTACGCGTATGAGCATTATGGGATCGAGCCCGATATCGTTGCCTCGGCCAAAGGTCTTGGTGGAGGATTCCCGCTCGGTGCGTGCCTTGCCACTGAGAAGGCTGCGCGCGGCATGACTTTCGGCACGCACGGTTCGACCTATGGAGGCAACCCGCTCGCGATGGCGGCGGGCAGCGCGGTTATGGAGGCTGTTGCGAACGATGAGTTTCTCGCCGAAGTCACCGAAAAAGGGGATAGGGTGCGCGCCCGCCTCGAACAGTTCATCGGCAACTATCCGGAGCTCTTTGAGCTGGTGCGCGGCAAAGGTTTGATGCTGGGCATCAAGATGAAGGTGGAGAGCCGTCCGTTCTTCGTCCATCTGCGCGATAACCATCAGCTTTTGACTGTGGCGGCGGGTGATCAGACGTTGCGTGTCATCCCGCCGCTTGTGATTGGCGACGCGGAGATCGATGAGTTCTTCGACAAGCTGTCGGCGGGCGCGGCGAGCTTTAAAGTTCCCGAACCGGCATGACCCGTTCGGCGCCTGATGTGCGGCACTTTCTCGACCTGACCGACGCTGGGGCGGATGCGCTGGCTGCGATGCTCTCGGATGCGGTCGATAGAAAAACGACTCGCGCATCTTGGCCGAAGGGACGACCGGATACGGATAAACCCCTCGAGGGGCGCGTTCTGGGGATGGTGTTTGAGAAAAGCTCCACCCGGACGCGTGTCAGCTTCGATATCGCGATGCGCCAGCTTGGTGGAACGGCCCTTATCCTTGATGCAAGCTCAAGTCAGCTCGGTCGAGGGGAAACCATTGCCGACACTGCGCGGGTGCTCAGCCGGATGGTGGACGCGATCGTGCTGCGTACGGATGATCACTCGAAGGTTGAAGAGATGGCCCGGCACGCCAGTGTACCGGTGATAAATGGCCTGAGCGATCGGTCGCATCCCTGCCAGATTGTGGCGGATCTTCTGACCTTGGTCGAACATGGAAAGTCTCTTCCCGGTCTGGAACTGGCTTGGTTTGGGGATGGGAACAACGTGCTCCATTCGATCCTAGAGGCAGCGGGATTGTTCAAATTCAACGTTCGAGTCGCCACTCCAGCGGGCTATGAACCCGATCCGGAGTTCGTTGCGATTGCTCGCAACGGTGGTGCGCACGTTACCTTGACGCACGATCCATCAGAAGCCGCGCGGGGTGCAGATGTGCTGGTGACAGACACCTGGATTTCGATGGGTCAGGCGGATGCGGACGAGAAGCGAGCTGCTATGGAGGCCTTTCAGGTCAACGAAGATCGAATAGCCGAAGCGAAGGCGGATGCTCTGTTCCTTCATTGTCTTCCTGCCCATGTCGGCGAAGAAGTAACCGCCGTTGTCTTCGAGGGAGAGCGCTCGGTTGTTTTCGATGAGGCGGAAAACCGTATCCACGCTCAGAAATCGGTGCTTCTTTGGAGTTTCGGTCTGCTGGATTGATCGCCGAAAGCACCTGAGGCCTTTCAGACTCCTTCGCTGGCTCCCATATGGCGCCTCATGGACACCAAACCCGAAACCTTTTCAGACGCCTTGCTGGGCTTCACACTCCCTAATCGCAGCGCGCGTGGGCGCGTTGTCCGGTTGGACAGCGTGGTCGATGAAATTCTGAAAACCCATGACTATCCCGCTCCCATCACGCACTTGTTGAGCGAGGCGCTTGTCCTTGTTGCGCTGATGGGAGGCTTGCTCAAAGGCGAGGGTGCGCAGCTAACTTTGCAGGCGCAGACGCAAGACGGCGTGGTTCGTCTTTTGGTATGCGATTTTCGCGGCGGTGAGATGCGCGGATATGCTGAGTTCGACGAGTCAGGGCTTTCTGCTCTCGGTGCCAATCCCGCGCTTCCAGCGCTTTTCGGGAACGGGTATCTCGCCGTCACCTTTGAAACAGATGGTGGCGCGGGCGTGGTCGAGCGCTATCAAGGGATCGTTCCGCTCGAAGGCAGCACCCTTTCTGAGGCCTGCGAAAATTATTTCATGCAGTCGGAGCAAATTCCCACGATAATCCGTGTTGCTAGCCAAGCCGGTCACGACAATCGGACGGCGGCAGGTCTGTTGGTGCAGCATCTTCCCGATGGTGAAGAAGGTCGCGAACGCCTTCATGCTCGTATGGACCACCCTGATTGGGAGCATGTTGAAGCTCTCTCGAGCACGATAAGTCACGCCGAATTGATTGATATCGATCTGTCGATGGAGGCAATCGTCTGGCGACTCTTCCATGAGGAGCCAGAGATCCGTGTTCAACCTGGCGGGAATCTGTCACGCGGCTGCCGCTGTAGCCCCGCCCATTATGAGGCGGTGATTTCACGTTTTCCACCAGCAGAACAGGCTCAAATGCGCAACGAAGTGGGTGTCATTGAGGTGGATTGCGCATTTTGCTCAAAGAAGTTTGAATTGGCAGCGTAGTCACGCCTTAATCATTCAGTCGCACTTCATAGTCGTCGACGCATTATGGAAAACAATGCGAATGCACATTTGGGAGGAGATTGGATGGCCCTTGATCAACGGTTTGACCTGCTCAGGAAGTGGGCTTTCTGCGTCTCCATTCTTAGCATTGCCGCGGTGCCCTTGGCCGCTCAGTCAATGGTCTTGGACCTGTTCCAAGGTTTGACCAAAGGCGAATGGACGATCAAATATCGTGATGGCTCGCCCGATCAAAAGCTGTGCTTGAAAACAGGCGAAGAGCTCATCCAGCTTAAACATGGGCGGTCTGATTGCAGTCGATATGTGGTGGAAGAAAGCCCGTCGCAGGTTACAGTCCAATATACTTGCCCGAAGGAAGGATTTGGACGAACCGAAGTGCGGCGCGAGAACCCTTCTCTCGTTCAAATTGAAAGCCAGGGGGTTGCGACTGGCCTACCATTCGAAATCGCCGCCGAGGCTCGTCGTACCGGAGCTTGCCCTTCTAGTACGCAATAATTGCGTTGCTGGACAATGCGGTCTAGCGGACCGTCGCCATGGAAAAGACAAATAATAGGGCCGCTCAACGTGTCGCGATCGTACTGCTTTCGGGCGGACTGGATTCGATGGTCACAGCCGCGATGGCAAAGGAAGCAGGTTTTGCCGTTCGCGCTCTCACAATCGACTATGGTCAACGCCATCGGATTGAACTTCAGTCCTCGCGAAGGATCGCTGAGGAGCTCGTACTCGACGATCATCGCGAGATAAAGCTCGACTTGAGGGCTTTTGGCGGATCGGCGCTGACTGATGCGATCTCGGTACCCAAAGACGGCGTGACCGATGAAATACCGGTCACCTATGTACCCGCGCGTAATCTCGTCTTTCTTGCCTTGACGACGGCCTTCGCAGAGGCTTCTGGCTCCCAAGATGTCTTTATAGGCGTCAACGCGCTAGATTACTCAGGATATCCCGACTGTCGGCCAGAGTTCATTTCTAGCTTTGCTGATACCGCGAAGTTGGGGACAAAGGCCGGCGTCGAGGGCGGTGACTTTACCATTCACGCTCCGCTCCAGCACATGACTAAGGCGGACATTGCACGTGAATGCGCTCGGCTCGACTTAGATCCCTCCTGGAGTTGGTCCTGCTACGACCCGCAGCCCGGCGAAATAGCATGCGGGTTATGCGATTCTTGCCGGTTGCGTAGAAAGGGATTTGCCGAAGCTGGAATTATCGATAGCACGGTCTATGCAAACTGATGCCTCCGGACATGAGCGGAGCGCACCTTAATTTCAGGGTAGGGGATCTCTTTTGAGCGAAGTGGCTACGGCACAAACACCGGAGGCAGAGCAGCCTGTTCCCGCCTATAGTTGGTACGCGCTCGGTGTGTTGGTACTGGTTTATGTACTCAACTTTATTGATCGCCAGATCCTCTCGATCCTTGCGAACGATATCAAGGCCGATCTTAATGTCGACGATGCTTATATCGGGTTTTTGTATGGGACAGCCTTTGCGGTCTTCTATTCCCTTTTCGGCATCCCGCTGGGTAAGTTGGCAGACAGCTGGAAGCGGGTTCGCCTCTTAGCGATCGGCCTAACGCTTTGGTCGACTATGACGGCGCTATCCGGTTTTGCGAAAAATGCCGGAACGCTCGCAGTGGCACGCATGGGCGTCGGCGTCGGCGAGGCTACGGCTAGCCCTTCTGCTTACTCTCTGATCTCGGACTGGTTTCCCGCACGTTTGCGCGCCACGGCACTCGCGATTTATTCCTCAGGCCTGTACATTGGCGGCGGTGTTTCGCTGCTTATCGGAGCGTACATCGTCGATGCGTGGAACGGCGCGTATCCCGACGGAGGTCCGGGAGGTATTGTCGGCTGGCAGGCTGCGTTTCTTTCCGTCGGCATTCCCGGCGTGTTGCTCGCGCTGTGGGTCTCAACGCTTAAGGAACCGAAACGCGGTGCGATTGATGACATCGAAACGCCCGAAGACCCTGCGCCATTTGCCGGTTTTTTTCGTGAGTTACTGCAAGTCATCCCGCCCTTCACGCTCCTCGGTGCGTTTCAACGCGGACCGGCCGCGCTGCTTTACAATGTGCTAGGCATAGTCGGGTTTGGCTTGGCCGCAATTATTCTCACCATGATCATTCCGGCGTCGGCGAATGTGATCACTGGGTTTGACGATGGGTTCCTGGCCGTTTCGGACCAATGGCTCTTTCTGGGCGTTGGCTATTACGCGGTGTTCAGTTGGGCGATGGGGCTGAGGTCCCGGGATCTGCCGACCTTCCAGTTGACGTGGGGATCGTCAGCCTTCCTTTCGGTGATCCTGGGTTACGGAATGGTGGCTCTGATTTCCTATACCAACTCTGGTCTCGGCCCGGCGTACGCGGAGCGAGCGCTCGGCATTTCAAAGTCTGAGATCGCCATTTTTCTTGGAGCGCCCGGCGCTGTCGCCGGCTTTCTTGGGGTCATTCTTGGCGGTCGGATGGGAGACTATTTGCTTGCAAGGCGCGGGGCGGACGGACGCGTTTTGGTAGTTCTGTTTGGCCTCGTAACGCCGGCCCCGATGATCTATCTCGCATTCACTACCAGCAGCGTTGTCGTCTTCTACATCGCGAGTTTCTTGGCCAATATGTTAGCCGCTTCCGCGCTTGGAGCGGCCGCTGCTGCCAGCCAGTCGCTTGTTCTGCCTAGAATGCGCGGTGTGGCGACGGCCACATTTTTCCTGTCAACGACACTTATCGGGCTAGGAATTGGGCCCTTCATGGCTGGCTATGTTTCGGCGGTGAATGGAGATGATCTTGGTCGGGGCGTGGTATCGACACTTGTGTTCGTGCCTATCGGGGTGGCGCTTCTGATCGCTGCGATCCGTCTTGTGCCAGCTGCTACCGCCCAGGTTGTGGAGCGCGCCCGGTCTGCGGGCGAAGAGGTTTAGGCCAAAAAAGCTTTGCTTGCGGGCCGATTGTGCCGGGCGCGCGGTGTGATGCCAAGAAGTCGAAGTATAGTCTTCGAACACCTCATGCATTGGTAACACGCGAGTGCAGCGGTAAATCTCCTCCGAAACCTTAGCCGTCGAGCCATTGATCGAGTTAGCCTGAGGCCACACTCGGCCTTTAAGCAGCGGCATATTCAACTCGCCGTATGAGGCGATAGGCGGCTCCTACGCAACAAAAAAAAGGGGCCGGATCGCTCCAGCCCCTTCGTCAAATCTTCGAATGAAGAAGTCGTCTACATGCCCGAGTTCGGACCGTAGGTCACAACGACGCGACGGTTTTGCTGTTCGCGAACGCCGTCAGCGGTCGGGACCTTGAGATCCGTCTCACCAAAGGCCTGACCCATGATACGGGCTTCCGGAACACCACGACCGACGAGGTAAGCTTGAACCGAAGCGTTACGGCGCTCGGCGAGAGCCATATTGTACTTCATCGAGCCCGACGTGTCGGTGTGACCAGCCAGCATCACGCTCGCTGTGCCGCAGTTCGCGTAGGAAGTCACAGCCTGGTTGAGGATCGCCGCTGCATCATCCGTGATGTCCGACTGATCAAAGTCGAAGAACACCGTGTACGGCCCCGTATTGCACGGCGGCGGCGGCGGTGGCGGTGGCGGCGGTGGAGGTGGAGGAGGCGGCGGCGGTGGCGGCGGAGGTGGTGGCGGCGGCGGCGGCGGCGGCGGCGGCGGTGCCTCACCACCAAAGTTATAGGTAATCGTACCGAGCAGCGAGTGCGTGCTGAGAGTGTTGATCGCCAGATCGCGTCCCAGCGTGTCCACGAGGTCCACGTCGACCGCGTTGAAGTAACGATACTTCAGGCCGATGTCCCAAGCGTCGCTGATCGGAGCGCGGATCCCAGCGAGAAGCTGCCAAGCCAAGCCTGTGTCCGAATCATCGAACGCGCCCGGACCAGTTGCGTCAACGGTTCCGTCGAGGGAGACACGGGCTACGCCCACACCACCACCGGCAAACGCTTGCAGGCCATCATCCGAACCAAAGTCGAACAGACCGTTAAGCATGAAGGAAAGAGCAGTAACATCGCCGGTCACCGGAGCGGTAAAGCCACTAAAAGTAGTGCCAAGCGGAGGCCCAGCCTGAATGCCAAGCGGGCCCGCAGTCAGTTCGTCCAAACTTGCCGATTTGTAAGCGGCTTCGGTTTCGAGGCGGAAAGCGCCGAAATCGTATCCGACGACACCGCCGAAGTCGTAGCCTGTGTTTACATCGGCTTCAGCTTCACCTGAACTGCCGTTGATTTCGAAGTTGATGTCATCGACCAACATCGCACCAGCTTCACCTTGAATGTACCATTGACCTTCGCGGGCCATGGCAGGCGCAGTGAGTGCAGTCGACGCCATCGCCATCCCAATGACGAATTTACGCATTCTAACCTTCCCCTTTTTATGGATTTGAGGCTCTACCTAGGCTCTATCTTTTCAGCCATTGCGTGGCAAGCAATCAATGGTCTCAAACTGTTGCAAGAATGCCGCTTCTTCAGACTATCGGCAAAAACTGGCGCTCTCTGCACAAGGAGCGCTGTTGATTTGCCAGCCTCAAGGGGCGGGATTGTTCTTGAGCGTTAACCGATCACGCCGAGGCTTTGCAATGATGCAATCAGATCGTTGATCGCCGATCGTGCTTCCACGTCGATCATCACACCACCTATAGGCTGGGAAGGAGCCAATGGCTGATACCATTGTGAAAGATAAATCAGTTTGCGCTCTGACGACTGATCGAACACTTCCATTCCCTTTCCCGGTTCAATGAAGTGCCAGCCTTCTCCCAAACGGATCACGAGGCAATCGGGCTTGTCCATCCAAACGCCCAAAGGGGATGGTCCAACAAGGTAACAATCCCCATCGCTTGCTACCTCAGGCGGTGTCTCAAGTACGCCCTGAACTGTCCTAGGCAGCAGTGCATCAATGGTGACGAGGGACTGATTCAGAAAAAACTCCTTCTGAGATTGTCCACTGAATAAGAATGGCAGCCCAGTGTTTTTGGCGGCCGAGGTGAATGTAATTGGATCAGTCATTTAGACCTCCACTAAAGGCAGTTACAATTGCGAGAGGAACAGAGCGTTTGACCGCACATAGGTACCAATTTGAGCGACCCAAAGATTGGCGGTGCCGTGTAGCTGAACCAGTCCGTCGCGTTCGGATTGGCTGAGTGAAAACCGCGGTTCGTATGTCGTGAAGGCGGCAAAGGGCGCCTCAACCGGGCCAAAACCAACAAGATAGCGCTCGACCTCTTCAACCAGCGGGATCTCGTCGGCGTAATCCCACAGCCAATGTCCGCGTGCTCGTCTTGTCCAACAAATCTCGATCGATTGGTCTTGAAGCAACCGAACGCGAGGATGCACCGGCGTCGGAGGGCGGCGTGAGAGCCCAGAGTTTCGAAGCTCCGCAAAGACTGCGTCATCATCCGCTTGGCCAATGGCCGCGATGCGCATCAAAGGCGATGACTGAACGATCGGATGGTCCAGCTCGACGATACTAGCGTCCAGAGCCACGACCGGAGTAAGCTCTGGATGTCCACTTGCTGCCGCGTCCTCTGTTCCGGCTCGACCACGAAGCAATCCTCGTAGCGACCAAGCGCCGGAACCAAGGGACTGCGCGGTCAAGTACTGGAGTACCTCGCCTCCTACCAGCAGGCGATTGGCTCCATTCGACAGTCCAACTGGATCGGTGGCCGCAAACAACATATCTTCGGCAAACGAATGCACCTGTATGGTGGCTTCGGTTTCAAGGACTAGAGATGCCGAACTGGCGAGCGGTGCGAGGAGCTCGCCGATCGTCGAACGGCTTGACCCTGTCGATCCAATAGGCAAGAGCGTCACTCCTTGCTCCGCATAAAGAGCCGCGCCTCTCCAAGCTTCGTTGTCCGAGGAAGCTGCAGCGAATATTGATGATTTTGAGGGATTTGTCCCGTTCTCTGCCGGCAGTTCAAAAACATCCAGAACGGTTGGACCCGCTTGCAAATCGGCAGGCGGTACAGACAACCCCGGGTCACCACTCAGCGCCGCCGCCGTTGACGCCATCGAGCGCTCGAGGATGAGCTCAACTCCGCGATCAAACCATTCCCAACTCATCACCCGCCAAAGGCCCGAGACTCCAGGGAGGCGAACAATTCTTCCGGGCGCGATATCGGGATCCAGTTCACTGACCCGCCACGTGGCTTTTTCACTGCGCCCTAAAAGTCGGTTGTTGTTCGCGTTGGCTAGCTCTTGAGCCCCCGCCGCCGTCATTGTCGCGGGGAGGTCTACGACGGCTTCAATCCCATTTGCTCGCCGACCTATCGCGCGTTGAACTCCCGGTTGGTAGTCGCGGTTCTCGTCGTAGTATCGGAGCGCCAAAGCCGGGGGCGATTGCAGCTGATTGCGGCTGATATGCCGTTCGCGCTGATTGCCGTCTGTTTCCAAGGCCAGCGACGGGGGAAGAGTCACAACCGGGCGTGGCGGACTGGCAACGGGCCGAAAGCTGAGGCCGGACGGCGTCGTCGTGCAGTTGAGCGGATAGACGCGATCTATAAGTGAAAGTGTGTTCGCGAGATTTCCGCCTTCATCGACGAAGCCGCGGATATGCGGGAGAGGGCTTTCGACAAACTCTCCGTTCGAAGTTGGGACGAGCTGCTTCAACGAAACCTGAGAATCCGGATCGGCGAACACCTCGAAGGTCAATGCGGGAATCCGGTTGCCGAAATCAGCGAGTTGCAAGTCTTCGAAAACGACATAGGCGCAGTCACGAAACGCTGGCGCCTCTGACCCCCGATCCGCCGCAATCAGCGGGTCGACAAAAGTGTTTCCGTTGCCAAGGTAGGTTCGCAGCTCGCCCCCGGTTTTGAGATCGCCCGCCACACCGCGCAGTAGGTTGCCGTCAGCCCAGACCCGACCCAGTCGATCAATGGGCGTCGAGGAAAGGGCAACAGCGAAACTGGCTGAGTAGCTGTAGGTGGTTGTCTTGGGACGACCTTTCCCGCCTTCGCTCGTCGAGTTCTCTTCGAGGTCGGTTGCCCAAATCACAGAGCCAGCTACCCTAGTTCGACCAAAGTGACGACCGATTGACTGACCATAGCTCGAAGTGGTGACGGATAGTTCCTTAAGCCGGGGTCCCTCGTGCGATCCACCGCTGAACACAGCTTGGTCAATTTGCTGACCCACAAACGCGCCGATGGCACTTCCAATAGGGCCACCGACTGCAGATCCGACGGTGGTCAAGACCAATGTAGCCATCATATATCCTTTATTATCAGTTTATTAGCCGCCATCGCGCCAGGAGTCGTGTCGATCGATTAAACGGTTGGCGAACAACCCGTCGCAGTCCAGCGTGCGCATGGATAATGGAGCCGTCACACGGATCGATGGCGAGATGATGCTGACGAGGCCCAGGACGAAGCAAGAGGATGTCGCCTGCTTCCGCAGCCCCTGTTGCCGGAGCAAGAGACGAGCGATCAGCGCAATTTAGCCAAGATTCGATCGATCGATTGCGAAGTGCGTAGCCGGTTGGTACGAGCGGTTGCGCGCCCACTTCTTCCAAGCAGACAGCCACAAGGCCGACGCAATCTAGACCGATCCGCGGGTCGCGGCCATGCAGTCGGAATGGCACCCCCAGATAGCCGTCGGCCGTGTCGGCAAGCCGCTGTCTTTGGGTCATTCGCTTGGCCGTCCGTACCGAGCTAGCAGATCGTTTCCGGGGAGGAATGGTTCGCCGCGAAAGTTCACTGCGTTTTTGAAGCGGCTAGCACAGGTCCCTAATGTGTGATCGCATCCTTCCAAAAGTTCGAGCGCAATACCGACCGTCGTCGTCGGTGAAAGCAACCGATCGAGAGTAAGCCAGGCACCGTCGACATCGATCACACCAAACACCAATCCCGTTTGCGGGCCATCCAGAAAACGCATGCGACCATCAATCGCCTCAGAACCTATTGGATGGGCGATTTCAATTCGGTTGGTATCGGTATCGAGGGAAATTAGCGTTTGGCGGCTTGTGAATCGAATGGCGGACAGACCGCATCCACGACCGCAAAACACAGCACGGCAGGTTGGGCTTGTTCTGGGCACCAAATCATCGCCCAGAATGTGTTTAGCGGAATGCAGCTGCGCAGAGAAGCTATGGCCATCATTCTCCACCCGGCCAATTTGGCCTGTATAGAGCACTTCGTGCTCGAGGGTTTCCCAATCCACTGCGCCTATCGCGATCCCGGCCTCATCATAAAGACCGGCTGAAAGATCCGCCTCGCTGATCGCGTCGTGGGTCAGCGCACCCTCCACTTCAGCGCTGTCTCCGCTGAGGGCGTTGTTGAGCTTGATTGCGGCGGAAACCATGCCGGGCGCCGCGCGGTGGCGAATGCGCGAAAACGATAAATCCCTATCGTGGCTTGTGAAACCTAGTGCCACGCCGTCTTTTCGGAAAACACGCCAGAAGGTGGCGACGCTATCTAGTTCGCGATCGAAGAAGACCCTCATCCGATTGTCTCACGTAGTTCGACCAAGGGAACAGAGGGCGCTTCTCCTGCTGCGAAGTTGACCCCGGAAAAATCAATTCGATCTTCGGCGAAGCGGACAGGCACATCAAATAGAAAGCCTGCGCGAACGACGGCTCCGTCGGCTGGTGCGTTGTTGAACGAAACGAGGCCGCCGTCGCGAAGAACCCAATCATCCGTCGAGACGCCATCGAGGCTTACCAAGACAGTCTCTGCCCGCGGCCGGGTAATGGGCCGGACTTGAGGTTCGTCTCCCGGCCCGTAGTTCTTCGCGAGCTGGAAGTCCGCTTTGGCGCCATCGCCAATTCCGATCTCCTGGTCCAGCATGGTTGGCGTCCCGGTCATTTGGTGAGTGCTGAAATCCAAGGGATCGCTGATACGGAACCCGCGCGCGGCGCCTCTGCGCGCCCGGAAAAACGCGATGAGTTCGGACAGTTCGGCTTCCGATCGGATGCCAGGCCCCACATCAAAGTTCACGCGGGCATCCGACCAAAGAGAATTGCGCCTTTCATAGCCAGAAGCGGTTACGTTTACGGAGGTCGAGAATTCGGGCGAAACGGCCGTATTTCGCCCTAAAGCGAAGGGGTAAAGCACATCGTCAAAGGGCTGCATGGCGTCATCCTTTGTGTTGGGGAGTCGGGTGTATCCATCGCGCGTGACCTGCGGCAGGGCCCAGATGTACCGGCGCGGAATGCCTCTCATTGCAGCTTCGTCAGCGCCACGATCAATTCGTTCCCACTGCCAATCCGCGTTTTCGGGCAGCAGTACGAAGCCAGCCAGATAGTCTTGTTCGTCGATGGAGTATCCAAGCCGGGCGTTGACGAAGTCGTAAGCAGCGCGGCGCTCGGCGACCTTGCCATCGGTCAGCCAATCGTAGTCCTCGAGCTGAAGACGATCAAAAGCCGGTTTCGCCCATCCAAGCGGGAGATTGGCGCGGTATGCTTCGGGTGTTCCGGGGTCGAGGATGGTCGGAGTGAAAGCGAGGAGCAGCACTTCCGCTGAGCCGCTGGCGCCGGAACGAATGGCCGCCTTCAGGTCAGCGGTCGACTGCGCCAGCAATGCGCCCGCTTGGTCAAGCAGCGCAATCTGCGCGGCGTTCAGCGGTGCGCGCATATCGTTGATGATGGGAGGATCGCCTCCGAATGCAGCACGCGCCGCATCATCGTAGAGACAAATCTCGAACGAGTTGAATGTCGTCCACCACCATGGCTCTCCGATCTGCATGCGCGCAGGCAGACCAGAAACCTCCAGCAACTCCACGAAGCGGACAGCGCTGGCCTGAAGCCACGCCATACCTTGTGTGTTTGCGGGAGACAGCAGGGTCGATGGTGGAACCCAGCCTGTAAGCGCCGGCTCACCAGCGGCGGTGCGTTGCTTCCAATCCTCAGGGCAGAATTCATTGAACAGCTCGTAAGAGATCGAGCCGATCACCTCGAGATCTTCGGCTTGGCAAACCGAGAAGTAATTTTGGTGCCATTGCTGGCACGGTTCGCAAAGTTCGGCTGCGGCGCTCGCTTTGAGGGAGCCATCGAGCTGGCGTTCAAGCCGCATGAAATGGCTCATCCCGACATAGTGAACCAAGTCTTCGCGATAGCCGAGACCCACGATATTGCGGACAAGCCGTGCAGGGGTTTGATCGTAGGCGTCGTCGTAGGCGGTGGCTATCCGATCGCCGTGGACGGGCAGCCGGACGTCGCCAATTTCGAGCATGGCGCGTCCGCCATCCGCGTTGATCTGTGACAGGGTCACCCGCCCGTTGGCTCGTTGCTCCAAAGGCTGTGTCGAACCTGGCTCAAAATCGGGTGCAACAAGCGAAATGAAGAGCCGATCGATCTGTTTGGGATAGACCGGTTCACCCGGAAGGGTGAAACCCGCTTCCAGTTGCGAGAACGGAATCTTGATCGTCGCGTCTTCTGGAGTGCCGACGGCGTAATTCCATAAGCGCACAAACCATGTCCGCGCGTTGCCCTCTTCATCGCGGCCTTCGATTGTCAGTGTCGGACCGTTGACGCCGTCCAGGCCAATAACGCCGTGAGACTGCCAGCGGAAACTGAGCGTGGTGTGCGAATAATCCCGATCGGTTTCGTAGGCGAGGAGAGGGTGATCGAGCGTGTCCTCGCTATCCCAGATGAGACCGACCAGCTCTCCCTTGTGATGCAGTTCAACGTCGACCTGCATGGAGTCCGGATCTGTGGTAACGACCGATGCCATGGCCGGGCGCGGAAAGTTCACTGTCCAAAAGCGCGGGTCAAATCGCTGGATGTGGCTGAACTCTTGCGAAGTCCGCTCTTTGGCGAGCCAATATGCCATAGGTGTGCTCCTGCCTTCAGCTGCTTTGAAGCGCTTGACGCACGGCGCTGGCCAATTGGCGCGAAGATCGTTGCATAGCGACCGGTGCTGTGGTGCCGCGCGGTGCGACCATATTGATGGCTACACGGACATCGCGACCGCCGCCGTGGCCTGCGCTAGGTTCCACGCGCCCCGCGCTAGTCGGCACGAAAAGCTCTGGGCCACGTTCTCCGACCACATATCCGCGACCGGGGGAAACCGACCCGCCTGTCGCTCGCCCGGGCAGGCCGAGCAAGGAGCCGAGAGAATTGCCAAGCAGGCTTCCCAGTCCACCGCTGTCTCCGCCGAAAAGGTTGCCAATGCCCGAGGTCAAGGCGTGCGTGGCGATCTGGTCGATCGACCGAATGGCCAGCCGCTTGAGATCATCAAATCCGAGGGACCCATTTCGCAGTGCGGATACGAGACTGCGTTCGAGCGATGCGCCGGCTTTCTCAAACCCGTCGATCAGCGTTGTATCGACCACGCCATTGAGACCTTCGAGGTCGGTTGCGAATTGCGTGGTGTTAGCTCGAACTTCGATTACCAGTTCTTCAAAATCATCGTCCATGAGCGTCTCGCTCCATCATTTTTGTGATCAGGTTGCAGTCTGGCGGTGCAATTGATGCATCAGCAGTGGGGTCACGAAGCGCGGTTGCGAGTTCACTAGGCGTGGCTTCCCAAAATTCAGCCGGGCGCCACCCCAGCAGACGCGCGGCCATGGCGTTCCATTCTGGGGCCCGGTCGCGCAAATTCACGATTGCCCCTGCAGAACCTCGGCGAGAATTATCCGCACCGGTGCGGTGGCCTGAACCAAACCCATGGCCAATACAGCCGAACCGACATCGGCCCGTTCCGGCCTTGGATCGACGGCAAGGCAATGCCAGAGTAGTGCGGTGATCTCGTTCAGAGTAAGCTCGCCATCAGAGGCCCGCTCGATCAGCGCGAAAAGCGATCCCAGTTCTTCTTCGGCGGCCACCAGGTTTTCAAAGCTAGGGCGTAGCAAGAGATCCTTGTTGCCCACTTGCAGCGACGCTTCGCCGCGGAGTGAATTGGCAGGCCGGTTCATACAGGCAGCACTGCGCCAGAGCTTTCAAGCTGAAGCGTGTAGGTGCGCTCTCCATTGAAATCACCGGAATAGTCGAGCCGCTGAACCAAGAAGCGGCCACGCAGACGTTCACCGTCTTCGAAGGACAGTTCATAGTCGTCCAAGGTTCCGGCTAATGCATGAGCACGCACAGCGCTTTCCGCGGCGCTGCCCAGGAAAATGCCCGATGCGCTGACAGAGACGGACCGTGTGCCCGCACCCGATAAGAGCTCGCGCCATCCGCCCGATTCCTTGTGTGTCACAACCACAGAATCGCCGTTGATCGTCATTTGGGTGGTTCGAAGCCCAGCCACGTTTTCATAGGCCACGGGGTTGCCGCCATCCCCAAGCTTTAAAAGAAAGGCGGCGCCGCTTTGTGCAGGCATGATGTGTTACTCCGTTAAGGCGTGAAAGAGGCGAAACCGAAACTCGATCAGGGCTCCGCGTCGGTTGTTCGCGCGTTTTTCGCTGCGCGCGCGCAAAAAGCGGATCGATGCGATTTCATATGTTGTTGTGAAGGGTGGCAGATCGAAGACACGGCGTTCAATCGCACTAAGCACGTCCGCGTCGGCCGCGGGTTCGTCCCCGCGTGTCTCCAATTCCAATGCGATCCGGATTTCGCGTCCGGGTCGGTCTTTCGTGCCCCAGTCCGTCGAGGCGCTGGCGGAAAGGCCAAGCCAGGGGGGGGACGCGCGCAGAGGGCTTTCTTCCTCGACCGCGTTGATCATAGATAAAGCCGGATCATCGCGCAGCCATGCGATCAGATCCGCGCGCAAACGGTTTTCCATAGTTTAACCCTCCTCGAAAATATCGGGCCAAAGGCGCACGGCGCTGCGCCAAGGGTGGAGGCGTGCGGCTTCGTGCGATGGCCTATTGGTCGCGATGGATCGCGCTGAACGCGTGACTCGGGCGCCAAGACGAAGAACGAATTGGCTGAAACCTTCGTTCATTTGAGCGCGGATCATACGATCCGAAGGCTGCGCCATGGGCGCCACAAAGCGGTGATACTCGCTGGTGGCGGTGTCGCGCGAGGGTTGTCGCGATCGCGGTAATGATAGGCGGCGAGCCGAATGGCTCCTTGCTTTAGCGCGTCGGGAAGAGTTGCCCAATCGGAAGCGACGCCGGCGCGCACCGCGATGGCGATGCAGCGACCCTCGAGAGCAGCATGAAGTCTGAAACAGGCGGTGTCGTAGGCGTCTACCTCGAAGGTATAATCGCTTTCTGCTATTGGCAGACGGTTGCCATCCTGCTCAACCAATTCAACCGATACGAGCGCTCGGATGGAGCGGGTGGTCAAGGCGTATTCTCCCGCTGTGACGGGGGTTCTCTCTTCGACCGTCTGTTCGATTGGGGCCTGCCCGGTGAACGCCTCGCAGAGCGCTAAACTTGTCCCGAGCAGATCCACAAGCAAGCTGTCTTCGCTCGCCCGGCTGATCGCGAGCCAGCGTTTCAAATCGTCCAGCGCCTCGCCATTGAGGTCGGCTGGCGTGGTTACAGTCCGCTGCATCGCGTTTCTTCCTGTTCGAAGTGATCAAAATGCGCCCGCGCCGCTCAAATGTGGCGGGAGGGTGTCCCGAGGACTGACCCATCGGGATCGCCAAGCAGCGGCGCGGGCGCGGGGTGCCGGTGAGGGAGGCTAAGGGGGAACCTCATGCTCACCGGGAGCGGGCCAAAGCCGTGGCGACTAGGCCTCGATTTTCAGCAGTTTGATCGCGTTGGAATCGAGCACTTGGCCGCCGACACGCTTGGTCGCGTAGAAGTGGACGAACGGCTTGTTGCTGAACGGATCGCGCAGAATGTTCGTGGCGGAATGCTCTGCGATCAGATAGCCGTGGCGGAAGTTGCCAAACGCGATCGGGAACTCGCCGCTGTCGACACTCGGCATATCCTCTGCTTCGACGACGGGGTAGCCAAGCAGGCGGTCCGGTTGGCCTTCGACCATTCCCGGCTGCCACAAAAACGCTCCATCGGCCGTTTTGAGCTTGCGGATTGTGGCGAGCGTTGCGGAGTTCATGATGAAGCTTGCGCCCTGACGATGGCCTGCCTTCAACGAATGGATCAGATCGATCAGTTTGATCTCGGGCGCTGCGTCAAAGCCCGACGCGTTGCCAGATCCGATATACTGGACCGTACCAAAGGGACGCGCGCCGTCTTCGGCTGTCGAATTGGGGGCGGACAGGAAGCCTTCGGGCTGATTCGACCCGGTCCCGTCCACAAAGGCTGCGCCTTCGGCACGGGCAAATTCTATCGCGATTTCGCTGGCAAGCCAGCTTTCGACATCAAAGGCGGTGTCTTCGAGCATGGTCTGGCTCGCGGCGGGGTTGGCGAAGAGATCGCCGCTCGGCGGAGCGATTTCGGCAAAATTGGGCGCGTCGGTTTCTGGGCGGCCTGCATTCTCGCTCACCCAGCCTGAGGCGGTACCGCCGGTTGCCACTAGTTTGCGGTAACCCGATGTGCCGGTCTGCACCACTTGAGCAATGCTGCGGATCGGGCTGATCTCGGTCAGTTCGCGAGCAATCGTCTGATCGATCACCTGAGGGACCGCAAAGCCACCGTCGCCGCCGGTGAGCGTGTTCAGCGATTTGACTTCGGGTTCGCGACCTTGGCGAAGGTAGCCATTGACGAAGCTTTTGACTTCCTGGCATTCCGGCGCCGTCCCGCTCATCGCAGGGCGTGACGCGGCGCGGGAGACTTTGTCGAGCCGCGCTTTCACTTCGTCCACGTCGGTGCGCAGCGACGCGATCGCGACTTCCGCTTTGTCCTGGCGATCCACAAGGTGAAAGCTTTGATCAAGCGGATCGGTGGAGGTTGCGCTCGGCACAACGGGGGTGACGGTAATATCCATGGGGTAACAAACCTTTCTCGAATAAGGAGGTCGGGGCACAAAAAATGCCGCTCGAAAGCGGCCGGTCGATTGATCGATTGGCAAAGATGTCAGGCGATAAGATGCACCCGCGCGCCGTGTTGCAGCGGGTGGGTGACCAGACTGACCTCAAACAAATCGATGCCGAGCAACTCGCGCCCGGTATGTGTCGGTTGGGCCTTCCGGGCACGGTAGCCAAAGCTAAGGCCGGTGATGTCACCGCGTTTGAGCATTGCGGCGGCGAGGCATTGCAGCCGGTCGATGCGGCCAATCACGGCCAACCCGCGATCGTCCTCGAAGGCGGTTTCAATTTCACCAATCGGTTCGTTTGGCCGATGCTGCCATAACAATGGCACCGGCACCGTCCGCCTCGCCAGCGACGTTGCAAAGGCACCCTTGCGGATTGTATCGTGATCAGCATCGGCGATGTCGAACAACCCGGCGTAGCCTGCAAAGCGTAGAGGGTTTTCTGTCATGGCAGGAGCTCCCATACGCCCATACGCACCGCGATCCCAATGAGGAGCAGAGCCAAGGCGGCCCGGACCGCCCATTCGATAAAGGCTTTCCAGGCGCTCGATTTAGCGTCGCGCCACGCCGAAAGCAGCTCACGCAATTCGTCCAGATCATCGCCGGCGTTCGCATCGGCGAGGCCAAGTCGCGTTAGAACACGCTCGGCAGCCAGCTCGCTGGTTTCCTCTACAATCGCGCGAAGAGTTCCAATGTCGGCGCCTTCGTCGGACGCCTGGGCGAGCAAGCTGGCCAATACGTCTTCGCTCAACGCCAGGTGGCGCGTTCTATCTGTCATAGGTTCGCCTCCGCTTGAGTCTCGGGCGTCGCTGGGAGTCCGAGAAGCTCGCGTTTCTCGCCGTCAGTCAGAAAGTCGGCGCCCGATATCTGCTTCCAGAGCTTTTCACGGTCCTCGGCAAGCGCGGGCACCTGATCGAGATCGACAGACAATTTTGCGTCTGGAAACCAGGGAGACAGCCCTTCCAGCAGCGCGGCAAACAGCTTGTTTGCCAGCGGCAGCAAGGTCAGCCGCCACAGCGCTTTGTTCGCCTCCCGGTAGTTTGAATAGGTGTTGTCGCCCGGAAGACCGAGCAGCATGGGCGGGACACCGAACGCTAAAGCCACCTCGCGCGCGGCGGTGCTTTTGAGCGTGGCAAAGTCCATATCGGCCGGTGAAAGCGCCATCCTTTGCCACTTCAAACCCCCATCCAGCAGCATCGGACGTCCGGCGTTGGCGGCCCCAGTGAACGCGGTGTTGAGTTCACTTTTGAGCCGTTCAAACTGATCCGTGGTTAGACCAGCTCCGTCTCCAGTGTCGTAGACCAAGGCTCCTGAAGGACGCGCCGCGTTCTCGAGCAGCGCGCGGTTCCAGATCGAAGCCGCGTTGTGGATATGGACTGCCTGCTGCGCCGCCGCCAAAGCGCCCGCGCCGTAATGGTCGTCCAGAGGGTGCATCGCCTTGATCTGGATGATGTTGGGCCAGCCATCCTCGTCCTCGAAGGGAATGCGCCTCTGGTCCGCGCCGACAGTGTAGATCACCGCGCAAGGCCAGCCTTGATCGTCGGCGGCTACGCGGGTCCGATCCGGGCGAAGCGCGAACAGCTCAAAAGGGCGTCCGGCGCCGTCCTTCATGATCTGCACAAAGGCGTTCCCGTGCAAAAGCAGATGCGCCGTTAGCGTTTCGACCAAAGGCTGCCCCGCGCTTGTCGCTGTCACAAGCGACGTAACCTGCGCGTCCGAGCTTGAGACCGGTGCGCCCGCGATTCCTTCGGAAACGATCCGAACGGCGCGCTGGGCGATAGGATTGGCCAGAAAACTCTGACGCACCGCAGCGGTGTACTCGAAATGCTCCAGCGGACGCGCTTCCATCGTGCCGATCCAGTCACCATGTATCGCTGAGGAAAGACCGGGTGCCAACGGCACACGATCCGGCGCCCCGCCCTTGAAGGCGGAGAGCAAGCTATCAAGCCAAGCCATATATATTCCTTTTCAGATCGAGCGGATACTCGGATGCGCGCTGCGGCCAAGCATCAGCTCGCTAAGCGCCCAGACAAGCGCGTCGGCGCGATCCGGGCTTCGGCCGGGGCCGGCGTATTCTCCGCCGGTCAAAAGGCCGCACAATTGATCTTCGAGCCTCGCAAAGGTGCCGCAATGGCGTACGCGGCCGGCTTCGTAGAGCGCGGCCACTGGTTCGGCGCGTGCGACCTTTCCGCGCGCTGCGTGAACCAGTTTGACCGGCAAGGTTGCATTCGCGGCGCGAAGGACACTTTCGACCATCGCTCCGCCTTGATTGGCTTCGGCCACGACACGGTCGGCGTTCCATTGCTCCGCCGCGCGGCTAACCGCCTTGGCCCATGCACCAGGAGGCGCGGGCCCGAGGCTGCAATCGGCGAGCACACGGGCGAGTCCGTCTGTCCCAAGCGCAGCAACAACAATCCCGCATTCATCGCCATCGGCGGACGCGGGTGGGTCGACGGCGACCACAATACGCGCCTGGTCGGGCAAGGCCCCCGTTTCGCGGGCGGCTTCCAGTCGGCTGCGGCTCCATAGGGCGCCGCTGATATCGCGCAGGTATTCCCCTTCGATTTCCTGCAAGCCAATCTGCGTGCCGGCGTATTCGCTTTCGACCGCTTGCAGGAAACGCGCAGGCAGATTGCCAGCGTTTTCATACGTCGATCCCCGCGTCAAAGCGACCGAGCCATCTTCGACCTGTCCCAAGAGCCGTTCCATCAATGGGACGGTCCGAGGTGTTGTCGTGACGAGCGCTCGAGGGTTTGCGCCAAGGCGCAGGCCCATCAAGAGATTATCCCACGATCGCACTGCGCGCTCGGCGCTCATCGGCCACTTGCCGACTTCATCGCACCAGGCGTGACTGTGCTGCGGCCCACGCAAGCTTTCTGGTTCCGCCGCTGAATACAGCTGCGCTTGAGCCCCGTTCGGAAAGCGAAGCCTTCGCAGAGATGGCTCAAAAACCGGTCGGCGTTCGGGGGCGCAGCAGGCCAAGAGTCCGCTTTCCCCCTCTACCATCACACTGCGCGCTTCATTCAACGACGAGGACAGCAGAGCGATGCGCGCGTTGGGATGGCTTTCGGCGATCTCGCGAACCCATTCGGTTCCCGCGCGCGTCTTTCCAAAGCCGCGTCCGGCCATAATCATCCAGATGCGCCAGTCGCCTGGCGGTGCGATTTGCGAGGCCCTCGCGCTTAATCTCCAATGGAAGTTGAACTCGTTCCGCTCCTGTTGGTTGAGCGCCCGAGCGATGCGATCGTGCGCTTCCTTCTTTTCTTCTTCCAGGAACTCGAGATTGACCGTCATGAGCGGTCAGTGCCCTTTTGCTTTTCACGCTGAAGCTGGATGCGGATTGCCTCGACCTTGCGGTCGATCGAGGCGCGCACCTCTGCGGCGCTGACGTTGCGTTCTTCGGCCTGAGCTTGGCTCGCGTTTTCGCGATGCGCGCTCAGCAACCGTATCGCGTTGGCGAAGTCGTACTTGGTCTTGTCATCGGTGGCTGCATCACCTTCTCGTAAGCGACGAAGCACTTCCATTTCCAAGTGTGTGTAGCCCTCCCAAAGGGCGGCGAGCCACAGGCGCGCAAAGTCGGGTTCTTCGCGGCGGACCTTGTAGGCCCGGCTGGGGTTTACCCCGGCCCGCCTTGCGGATTCGGAAACGTTTGATGTCTCCGCCAGAAAATCGAGAAAGACACCGCGCCAATGGCGATTGAGGCCGGCTTCTTCACCGTCTTTCAGTTGGCGTTTGATTTTGGTCCGTTGTCGGGATGCTCCCATTTGGGCCTCCAAAGGGGTGGGGCAACAAAAATGGCGACGTCATCGAACATGACGCCGCCAACAAATGAGTGGGTCGCGATCCCGAAGCGACTCACACTTTTGCGATGTTGCCTTCTTGTAGCCAAAGAGCGTTACGATGTCAATAGAAAAGTGCCAAATAGGTTAAATTTGAGAGGTTGCAGAGGGATCGCTGGTGCCTTAGGCGTCGCTCGAACGAGCCAGCGTGCTCGCACTTTTGGGAGCTGGTTCACGGATGTCTTGGTTGCGCGCGCTGTATGAGTGGACGATGGACAAGGCCTCGCATCCCTATGCGCAAGGTTGGCTCGCTTTTTTCTGCTTTATCGAGGCCAGTTTCTTCCCGATACCGCCGCATCCGCTGCTCGGATTGATGTGCTTGGCTGAGCCCAAGAAGGCCTTGCGGTTTTCGATTATCGCGACGGTCGCTTCGGTGGCGGGAGGTCTGTTCGGATACGCGATTGGCTATCTACTCTACGATTCGGTTGGCGTGCCGCTGCTGACGGCGATCGGTCTGATCGACAGCCTTCCTGCGGCAAAATGTACGTTTGACGAGTACGGCGCCTTTGCCGTGACCATTGCTGCGGCGACGCCTGTTCCGTTCAAGCTGCTGACGATCACAGCAGGCTTTTTGAGCATGGATCTGTTGCCCTTCCTGATCGCCGCGTTCGCCGGGCGGGCGCTTATCTTTGTGACGGTCGGCGTTCTGTTTCAGTTGTTCGGTCGACCGATCAAGCGGATCATTGACCAGTATCTGGGCACCGTGACCACGATTTTTGTCTTGCTGGTGGTTGGTGGATTCCTGGCGATTACCCAGCTCGGATCAGGCGGCGGGGAGAAGGAAGACCCTTGCGCTACGGACTCAGCACAAGCGATCATCGAAGGGGCCAATTGAGATGACTGAACCGTCCGGCAATGAGCCAAGCGCTCCACAAAAACTCGCAGCGGAGGCGATCGGCAGTTTCTTTCTGTTTGTCGCAGTTATTGGCTCGGGGATCATGGCGCAGAACCTTTCCGGGGGAAATATAGGCGTCGCGCTTTTGGCGAATACAATAGCGACAGGCGCGATTCTCTATGTGCTGATCGCGGCCCTCGGCCCGATTTCAGGAGCGCATTTCAATCCAGCGGTGACTTTCGCTTTCCTCATTCGCCGAGAAATTGGCGCGGCCCTGTCCGCTGCGTTCGTTGCCGCGCAATTGGCCGGAGGCGTGCTAGGCGCCTTCGCGGCGCATGTGATGTTTGAACTCCCCGTTCTGCAATTCTCGACAAAGGCGAGAACTGGGCTGGGGCAATGGACCGGCGAGTTTATCGCGACCTTTGGTCTTGTGTTCACGATCCTGGTGCTGCTGCGCAACCGCCCCAGCGCCATTCCGGCCGGCGTTGGTTTGTATATCACAAGCGCGTACTGGTTCACCTCCAGCACAAGTTTTGCCAACCCAGCGATCACTGTGGTGCGCAGTCTGAGCGATACGTTTGCGGGAATCTCGCCCGTCGATGTACCAGCCTTTATCACGGCGCAGCTCGTTGGAGCGTTGGCCGCGGTTATGGTTTGTCGGTGGCTTGTCGCCGAGAAGTAACCGGGATCAGATGATCCCAACCGCTTTCCCGGCGCGCTCGAACATCTGAAGGATCGTCTCGACCTCTTCGGACGAATGCTCCGCGCAAAGCGAACACCGCAGCAAGGTCATCCCCGCGGGGGTTGCCGGCGGGCGCGCCAGGTTGACGTAGAGGCCTTCTTTCAAAAGCGCCTCCCACATCATCGCACCGCGCTCCAAGTCAGGCATGATGACTGCGACAATCGCGCTTTGCGGCTCATCGGTGCCGATTGAGAAGCCCAGTTCCTTAAGGCCGCCATGCAACCGTTTGGAATTCTCCCACAAATGCGCGCGCTTATTCGCGCCGTGCATCAGCTTGCGGATCGATGTGGCTGCCGTGGCCACTACGCTGGGTGGAAGGCTGGCGGTGAAGACATAGGGGCGGCAGACCAAACGCAGAATGTCGAATTTGGGATGGTTGGAAACGCAGAAACCGCCAACCGTGCCGACGCTTTTCGAGAAGGTGCCGATGATGAAGTCGACATCATCCATCACACCTTGCTCTTCGGCAACGCCGCGACCGTTTTCGCCGATAAAGCCCATCGAGTGCGCCTCGTCGACGAGCACCATCGCGCCGTATCTCTTGGCGATCGCGATCATCTCTTGCAGCGGCGCGACATCGCCCAGCATCGAATAAACGCCCTCGAGAACAACCAGCTTGCCCGCTTCGGGCGGCAGGCGCTTCATGCGCTTTTCCAACGCTTCGATATTGTTGTGCTTGAACGGCACGATCTCGGCCTTGCCCATCGCGCAGCCGTCATAGATCGAAGCGTGGCTGTCGATGTCGAGGATGATGTAGTCACCCTTGCCAGCGATGGTCGAAATAATCCCGAGGTTGGCCTGATAGCCGGTTGAGAACACCATGGCGTGATCCATGGCGTAGAATTCTTTGAGCGCGTCTTCGCACTCTTTGTGGCCCTGATAGGTGCCATTCAGAACGCGGCTTCCGGTGGTGCCTGAACCGTAATTTTCAAGCGCCTCTTTACCCGCGTCCAGAACGTCCGGATCGAACGTCATGCCCATATAGTTGTATGTGCCCAGCAGGATCGTATCGCGCCCGTTGCAGATGGCGCGCGTGGGGGAGAGCACATTCTCCATCACCAGGTTGTACGGATCCTCGACGCCGGTCGCGAGGATCGTCTCGCGCAGTTCGATCATGCCATCGAACTTGGAGAACAGGTCTCCGGTCGGCGCGGCTTGGGGGGCGGGTTTCGTCACGGTTTCAGTCATGGCGGTCTTCTATCAGCTATCCTGCAGCTTTTGCACTGCGCTTACGAGTTGTCCGTAGTTCTCGATCTCAGCCTGTTGGTTCATGCTGATGATGATGTCGAATTCGTCTTCGATTTCGGCGACAAAATCCATCACCGTGAGGCTATCAAACTCAAGATCGTTGGCGAAGGTGGTGCCCGGTTCGATGGTCACGCCCTTCTTGTTGAAGGGTTCGATCAGCGCGCGGATTCGCTCGTCAACTTCGGCTTCGGTCATGGTCGGTGCTGTCTTTCTTGATGGGTTACTTGGGCGTTTGCCGCCCGAGATATCGGATCAAACGCAGACAGAGCGGCTCTGTGCCGAACTTGTCAAGGTTTGAGCGCCCTGCCACAGTTACGCAAGTGGCTAAGCTTTCGACGCGGCCAATGGGGATGACAGGGTACGAATTCACTATGAGCCAGGAAGATGAGGGCGATCGCGAGGGTTTCAACTCCGACGACAAGCGGACCGACCCTGCTTTTTCCGCCAACGCGATCTACTTAGCGCGCACAGCTCAGATCAACACCCTTACGCTTTCACAAATGGCCGATCAGAAGGCCTCAATCCTGCTTGGCACCACTTTCGTTGTTTTCTCAATCGTAGTGACAAAGCTGATCGGAAGCGACCTGACATGGTCCATCGTGTGTCTATCGCTGACCGCGTTTGTGTCTTCCTTGTTCGCCGTTTTCGCCGTCTTGCCCTCCCACAAGGGCGGAGCGACTTCGGAGGAAGGCGCCAATGTTCTGTTTTTCGGGACCTTCGCCAATATGGAAGAGGCCGAATGGCAAAGGCGCCTGATGGAGGACTTCAAAGATGACGAAGCGGTGCTGCGGATCATGATGCGCGATGTTCACCAAAATGGGCAGGTCCTCTTTCGCCGCAAATATCGCTTTTTGAACTACGCTTACCGTGTGTTTCTTGTTGGCCTGGCCATTACACTGGCGGCTTATCTCAGCGAGGTCATCTTCGGGCTTGCTCCCATTACGACGGCAGCAAATCCTTGATCGCATTCATAAACGGATTGATCGAAACCGGCTTGGCGAGATAGCCTGAAGCTCCGGCCGCGCGGATGCGCTCCTCATCGCCTTTCGCGGCGAAAGCGGTAACCGCAAGGATGGGGATAGCTTCGAGCCTTGAATCTCTCTTGGCCGCGTCAATCAGATCAACGCCAGAAATGCCGGGCAGTTGGATGTCCATCACGATGAGGTCGGGCGAATGGCGCAGCGCGGTATCGAGAACATGATCCCCATCTGCGACTGGGAGAGCCTCGAACCCATTGGCCATCAAGACATCGCAGAACAATTTCCGGTTGAGGTCGTTGTCTTCCACAACCATTATGCGCTTTGTCACTGCGAACCCCTGCGTTAATCGCTGTTAGACCGCCGTCTACCTATCCCACCTCTGAGGACGCGACAATGCCGCAAAGGCCCGAGGCCGACATGCAATCTTCGGCAAGCGCCGTTACCCTGGCCTTGGCGGCTCTTGGCTGGTTGCTAGAGGATAGCGATCGTGCGGAACGGTATCTCTCGCTAACAGGCCTTGACCCTGACAGTTTGCGCGCCGGATTGGGCGATCCGACCGTGCTGGCCTCATGTCTTGATTTCCTGGCTAACCACGAGCCGGATTTGATCCGAGCCGCCGAAGCGCTTGCAGTCACGCCAGAAGAGCTTATCGCGGCGCGCGCCTCCCTCTTACAGAAAGCGAACTGAATGCCCCGCCCCTTGATCATTAGCGATTGCGATGAAGTCCTCATGTATATGGTGGCGCCCTTCAAAGTGTGGTTGGAGGCGACGCAAGGCGTTGATTTCAATTTGGAAGGACACAACTTTGCCGAAGCAATGCGGTGGCAGAAGGATGGCCAGATTCTGGAACCCGCCGATATCTGGAAGATGCTTGGCCGCTTCTTCGACACGCAAATGGATACTCAAACCGCAATCACCGGCGCTGTCAAAGCCATCAACGCGCTGTCTGAGCACGCCGATGTGGTGGTGCTGACGAACCTCGTGGACGAACGCAAAGAGAAACGCGCTGAGCAGCTGGCGCGCGTCGGTATTCACGCACCAGTCTACACCAATCAAGGGCCCAAGGGCCCGCCGCTCAAGGCCATTCTCGAAGAGCACGGTGCGGGCCGTCCAGCGCTGTTTATCGATGATCTGTCGCAGCATCACGCCTCAGTGCGTGAAATCGCGCCCAACGTGCTGCGTCTGCATATGTGTGGCGAGCCCTCGATTGCGGGCGGCATTTCGTGTGCGCACAAAGCGGGGGACGCGGACGCGCGGATTGACGTTTGGGCGGATGCGGTGCCTTGGATTTTGGACCAGTTTGAAAGGGTATCAGCATGACAATTGAAGCGCGTTTACAAGAGCTTGACATCGCCTTGCCCGAAGCGGCGGCTCCGGTCGCGAGCTATGTGCCGGTCGTCGTGCATGGCGGGGTTGCCTATGTGTCGGGACAACTGCCCTTCGTCGATGGTGAGCTGAAAACTGGACGGCTGGGCGAAGATGTCAGCCTCGATGAAGGTCTCGACGCCGCGCGGGCGTGCGGTCTGATGATCCTGGCTCAACTAAAAGCGGCGGGCCTGCTCGAACAGGTCGAACGCGTTGTGAAACTTGGCGCTTTTGTAAGCTCCACCACTGATTTTACTGACCAGCCCAAGATCGCCAACGGCGCTTCGGATCTGATGTTTGAAGTCTTCGGCGAAAGAGGTCGCCACTCGCGCGCGGCGGTGGGGGTTCCGGTGCTTCCGCTCGGCGCGGCCGTGGAGGTCGACGCGGTTATCGCCCTCGCGCAAGGCTGATCAAGTGACGCTCAAACGCGCTGCGCCCGGCTGGCTCACATCGACCCACTACGCGCATCGCGGACTGCACGATCAAACGGTACCAGAGAACAGCCTGAAAGGGGCAGAACGGGCCATAGAGGCAGGCTTTGGCATTGAATGCGACGTTCAACGCAGTCGTGATGGCACTGCCTTTGTGTTCCATGATTTTGAGCTGGATCGCCTAACCAACGCAAACGGCGCTATTGGTGAATGGTCGGATGAGGGGCTGGCTTCGCTTTCGCTGTTGGGCACGAATCAATCGCCGGTTCCACTCGGCGACTTTCTTGCCGTTCTCGCCGGGCGGGTTCCGCTGTTGATCGAGGTAAAGTCCAAACCCGGCTTTGGCCCTTTTCCGATCTGCGAAAGCGTGCTCTGTGCGGTCGAGAATTACGCCGGCCACCACGCAGTGATGAGCTTCGATCCGCGTGTCTCGCAATGGTTTCAGACCCACTCGCCGCAAACATGTCGCGGTCTTGTGGGCACCGATAGCTATTCCAATGGTTTTGAGACTGTGTGGCGCGATCCGGACATCATCGACAGGGCTCATCCCGATTTTCTGGCGATCGATTCCCGTGATCTGGCTCGGCCCGAAGCCGCCCGATGGCGCGCTTCGGGCCGGCCCCTTCTTTGCTGGACCATAAAGACCAAAGCACAGTGGGAAATCGCGCTGCCATTGACTGACGCCTTGATTGCCGAGGGTGAGGCGCTGACGTGAGCGAGGCCGCCTCCAACTCAAGTGAACTCACCATCCGCCTGGCGCCCAGTGTTGGTCAATTCGATGCGGCGGAGTGGAACGCACTGGGCGGAGATCGCAATCCCTTTGTCAGCCACGAATTCCTCACCGCAATGGAGGATTCGGGAAGTGTCGGCGAAGGCACGGGGTGGGATCCAGTCCCCATCACCATTCAAGATGATCGAGGTCGATTGCTCGCCGCTATGCCGAGCTACGCCAAGGGGCATAGCCAGGGCGAATACGTCTTTGATCACAGCTGGGCCGACGCACTGCATCGCGCGGGCGGCCGCTATTATCCCAAGCTTCAGATCGCGGCCCCTTTCACGCCGGCGAATGGCCCCCGCTTGCTTTTATCGGATCCCGCGCTCGCTCCGCATTTGCTGAAGGGTGCGGAGGCCGTTTGCTTGCAAAATTCCCTCTCCAGCGCGCACGCTACGTTTATCGAAGAAGGCCAGCGCGAGCTGTTTGAAGCCGGCGATTGGCTGATGCGCGCGGATCTACAGTTCCACTGGCTTAACCGCGAATACGACACCTTCCAGAATTTTCTGGACGATCTGTCTTCCCGCAAGCGCAAGAACTTGCGCAAGGAACGCGCCGCGGCGCAGGAAGGATTGCGGATCGAAAAGCTGACGGGTGACGCGATCAAGCCCGAGCACTGGGACG
Source organism: Pseudomonadota bacterium (assembly GCA_039814925.1). GTDB lineage: Bacteria > Pseudomonadota > Alphaproteobacteria > Sphingomonadales > Sphingomonadaceae > Erythrobacter. The sequence goes on along the minus strand of JBCCAH010000004.1, from coordinate 52,840 downwards.
CGTTCTGGATCTTCTACCAGGACACCGGCGCGCGCAAATGGGGAACGCCGTATCTGACGCGCGAGGCGTTCACGCTGCTGGGCGAAAGGATGGGCGATCAGATCGTCCTTATACTCGCCTATGAGGATGATCAGCCTGTTGCAGGTGCGCTCAACTTCGTCGGATCAGACGCGCTGTACGGACGATATTGGGGATGCGCGAAGGATGTGAAATTTCTTCACTTCGAGCTGTGCTATTACCAAGCCATCGACATCGCGATTGAGCGTGGTCTTTCCCGCGTCGAAGCTGGCGCGCAAGGCGGGCACAAGCTGGCGCGGGGCTATGAGCCGGTCCAGACATGGTCCGCGCATTGGATCGCCGACGAGGGCTTCCGCGCAGCGGTAGCCGATTTCCTCGAGCGCGAGCGCGAAGGCGTGGCTACAGACCAAGTCTTCCTCGACGCGCGCACGCCGTTCAAGAAAACGCAGTAGGTGTCTCAGGCAGCTTTGCGACGCTCGTCGGCGAGCCATTGGCGTGCGCGGCGCTGCGCCTCGGCGATTTCGCGTGCCGTCATCTCGTCCGACACATCAGAACGGCAAAAGCCCGCGTCTTCATGACCGCGCGAAGCGGCAATATTGAACCATTTGTGCGCCTCGATCAGATCGCATTCCACGCCGTGGCTGCCGGTGGAGTAGACCACCCCAAGATCAAACAACGCGGAAACGTCGCCCTGCGCGGCCGCGGCCAAAGCACGGGCGACCGTCAGATCCATCATTTCGTTTTGGGCGGGTTGGCTGCCCGTAGTTTCAATCGCTTTTAGTTCCATTATCGCATTCCCCCGATTGCATTCGTCAATTGGATCGGACCCCATGTTCGACCGCTCAACTGCAACCTTGCGGAACATGGCTAACAATTGGTTAACGGGCTTTGGAAGCTGTTGAAATTTGCACGCAGTTGGCAGGAAATCGGGGCATTGTTCGGGGCAATGCGCAATCAACCTTGCGAGGCTTTCGACACGTGCCTATAGGCGCAACCAATCGCTAGGACTTGCCGGGGGGCAAGCGGTTCACTGAGCACACTCAGGCGCTGATATGGGACTGTCAGTCGAAACATGGTTGTTACAAGAGGGCCCAATGGCAACGTCTTCGACTGACGAAATCGATATCCTTGAAAAGACTAAGAATCTTCTCGGTCCGGACTACGTCCCGAGCGATGATGAAGAGTATATGAGCGATAAGCAGCAGGCGTATTTCCGCATGCTGTTGATCGAATGGAAGCGATCCATCCACACGGCTGCTGATCAAACCATGCAATCGTTGAAAGATGGCCCTATCCGCGAGGCGGATCTGAACGACCGCGCCTCGAGTGAAACCGATTGGGGTATCGAATTGCGGACCCGCGACCGGCAAAGAAAACTGATTTCAAAGATCGATTCCGCGCTGCGCCGGATTGATCAGGGCGAATACGGCTATTGCGAAGTGACCGGTGACCCGATCGGTCTTAAGCGCCTGATTGCTCGGCCGGTCGCAACCATGACGGTTGAAGCGCAAGAGGCGCACGAACGGCGTGAGAAAGTCAGCCGAGACCAATAAATCGATTTGAACGGCTTTTGTCCCTTTTGCCCGACGGTCACTTTTTACGTGCGCGTTAAAGTCCGTTCCAGTTTGGGACGCGCAAAACGAACCGCTCTCACGCGGCCTTCCACTTAACGAACCGTTTACCGCATAATCTTACCGCCGATTTGCCCGACGGCGTTGGTCATGGGCGAAAAGACAACAGCGTGGTGCCTCCGCGCACTGGTGGAAAGAAGAGCCGATATGTCGGGCGTCGAAACACGAAGTGTAACTCGAGACAGTCTTTTCCTACTCGCCAACGTGCGAGTTGAGGATTCGGCGGACTCGCACCGGGTACGTGTGCGCAACCTTTCGGATGGCGGTATGATGGCTGAAGGCGCGTTGATGGTTCAGCGTGGAAACCGGCTTGAAATTGAGCTGCGCAACGTCGGTAAAGTTGGTGGCAGCGTCGCGTGGGTTCAAGACAAACGTTTCGGGATTGCTTTCGACAACGAAATTGATTCACAACAAGCGCGCAAGCCAGCTGAATCGGATGAGGATGAACCGGCTGGAATGGTGCAGAGATCGTGGCAGCATCGCGCTCCGCCTCAGCCGGACCCTAAAACCCTTCGCAAGGTTTGATCATCCGCTGACGTTCGCCTGGGGTTCTGCTAAGCCCAGAAGAGCATGCGACAGCGTCTTAGAAATTCACTGCCATTAGTGGGAGCGTTGGCGCTCTGCGGATGCTCGTCCGGCGCGTCTGACGGCCCCGTCGAGGTTGCCGTAATCGGTGAACCCTCCGCCTTGTTCGAAGAGGGTTTGCTGCTTTCTCCAGCGGCGCAGCATTTGCGCGCGGCATCGCAAGAGGGACTTGTGGCACTGGGGGCCAGCGGCCAGGTCGTGCCCGGTGTGGCCGAACGTTGGATCGTCACCGATGATGGGCGAAGCTACATATTCCGCCTACGCGAGCGCACGTGGCCTGATGGCGAACCCATCGCCGCGAGCGATGTCGCAGAAACGCTACAGCGGCATTTCGATAACCTAGAGGGGACATCTTTAGGGCTCGACCTCGCTAAAATCTCTGATGTGCGCGCAATGACGGAGAAGGTCGTCGAACTGCGTCTATCAAGCCCGATGCCTGATTTCCTGCGACTTTTGGCGCAGCCTGAACTGGGTCTAGTCAAGGATGGTAGTGGTGCCGGACCGATGGTGGTGTCGCGCGATGAGGAGCAGCCGCTCGTCCGGCTGAGCGCGCTTGATCCGCAAGAACGCGGGTTGCCACGGCGCCAGAATTGGGAAGAAGCCAGCCGAACGCTGGCGGTACGCGCCTTGCCCTCGAAACTGGCGATTGAAGCGTTTGCACAGGGGCAGGTTGACTTGCTGCTGAACGGCGCGCTTTCGGCGTTTCCGCAGATCGAACTGGGACCCTTGTCACGTGGCACGATTCAAGTGGATCCCGCACAAGGGCTTTTCGGGTTGGTGTTCCGCAGCGAATTCGGCTTTCTAGCTGACCGTGACAACAGGGAGGCGCTGTCGATGGCAGTTGATCGCGCGGCCTTGATCGAGCCCTTTGGATTGGGCGGCTGGCAACCGACCACGTGGATCGTTCCGCCTGCGCTGCTTGCGGGGCAGGGGCTTGGCGTCTCCCGTTGGTCGGGGCTTTCGATGGATGAACGCCGCGCGATTGCCGCTGATCGCATACGGGCGTGGCGCGAACAATCGGGCGAGGATGAGGTGGTGCTTCGCGTTGGCCTTCCGCCAGGTCAGGGAAGCGACTTGTTGTTCCGGGGGCTCGCGCGGGCTTGGGCCGATGTTGGCGTGCGCGCCGTGCAGGTGTTACCTGGTGCAGGAGCCGAATTGGAATGGCGCGACCGATTGGCGCGATATTCCAGCCCGCGATGGTATCTCAATCAGTTCAATTGCGAGTTGGAGGTGGGCCTGTGTTCGCAGGCGGTCGATGACATCGTTGTTGCGTCGTTGGACGTTACAGAGGCGGACGAGAAGCGCCGGATGATGGCCGAAGCTCACACGATTCTCGTGGAAGAAGAGGTGTTTATTCCTCTTGGAGCACCGGTCAGATGGTCCCTCGTAAGGGGCTCGATCGAAAACTACGAAGCCAACCCCTGGGGGCTCCACCCCTTGTTCCCTCTCTCTGGACCCACCACATAGAGTCTGAAGGAGGTGCCATGACAACGCCGGACAAGTGGAGTTTGAACACTGACGGATGGTCGGGAGATCGGACTGAACCGATGTCGTTTTCCTTGCCCACGGGCACCGATCCCGCATCCATTCGCGCTCGCGTCGAAGCGATGGAATTTCTGCTTGAGCGCAGCTTTCGTGTGCCGGGTGTGAATATTCCTATCGGGCTTGATGCCCTGATCGGCCTCGTCCCCGTTATTGGCGATATCATCACGACGGCCATGGGCGCCTATATCGTCTGGGAAGCGCGTAATCTGGGCCTGTCCAAATGGCAGCTGACCCGGATGGGCGCGAATGTCGCCGTCGACGCGGCGCTGGGTATCGTGCCGCTGGTGGGCGATGCGGCGGATTTTATGTTCCGCTCAAACACGCGCAATCTGCGCATAATCAAGAAGCATCTGGATAAGCACCACCCTGAAACGCGGGTGATAGAGGGTTGAACCAGACCTAGGGCGTCAAGCCTCCAGCTCGATGTCCCAGTAAAGCCAGTCGCGCCAGGTTTCGTGCAGGTAGTTAGGCGGGAACATCTTGCCCGCTTGCTGCAATTGCCAGCTGGTCGGCCGGATCGGCTTCATCCGCACCGGCATGTTCGCCTGTTTCGGCGTGCGGCCACCCTTCTTCATATTGCACGAGGCGCAGGCCGTGGTGATGTTCTCCCACGTGGTCTTCCCACCCAAACGGCGCGGGATCACATGATCAAACGTCAAATGTTCGGTGCTGCCGCAATACTGGCATTGAAACCGGTCACGAAGGAACAGGTTGAAGCGGGTAAACGCGGGAAACTCGCTCTGCTTCACATATTGCCGCAGCGCGATGACGCTGGGGATCTTCATGTCGAGGCTGGGTGAGTGTACTTCGCGATCGTAGCTGGCGACGATGTCCACACGATCCAGAAACACGGCCTTTATCGCCGTTTGCCATGGCCATAACGAGAGCGGGTAATAAGACAGCGGCGTGTAATCCGCGTTCAGGACAAGCGCGGGGCAGCCCGACAGGTCCCGCGTCGGGTCTTCTTCAGCGCTGCGAAACGTTGCCGCGCCTTCGATCAGTTCGGTATTGAACACGTTTGGCGTCCCTCCCTGATTGACTGTGATCATGCCGTGGCATGAAACCGAGTCAAAGCCGTGACAGGGATTACAGGTGTGAGAATTGGTGTATTTTTGGGGCAAGTCTGTGGAAAACTTGTGCAATACCTTGGGGTAAGCCGTGGATGGCCTGTGCAGCGCGCTTGTGCCAAGACGCGTTGAGCCATGCCTGTCGTCACTCGATTTGCCCCCAGCCCGAACGGAGCGCTGCATCTGGGTCACGCCTATTCAGCGGTGATTGCGGCCTATGAGGCCAGGTCGCGAGGCGGGGAGTTCTTGCTTCGAATAGAAGACATTGACGGGCCAAGATCGCGCCCTGAATTCGCGGATGAGTTTCGGCATGATCTCGAGTGGTTGGGGCTGGAATGGCGCGAAGTGCCCGCGCAGTCGGCGCGTCTGGCAACCTACCGCGCGGCGGCGGAGAAGCTGGAGAACGAAGGCCTTCTCTATCGCTGCACCGCCACGCGCCGCCAAATCGAAGCTCTACCCAAACGGCGCGGCGCCGATGGGTTCGAATATCCTGGTGGCGCAAGCGGAATCGCGCCAGTCACATCGGACGCTGATCCGTTTGCGCTACGCCTCGATCTGGACCGGGCGCTTGCCCGGTGTGGCGAGCTTGTTTGGGAAGACGTTTTTGCCGGCTTAGTGCCCGCCGACCCACGCGAGTTTGGCGATGTCGTTCTGGTGCGCAAGGATTTGCCTGCGAGCTACCACTTGGCGGCCACGATTGATGACGCCGCCGATGGGGTCTCGTTGGTCACGCGCGGCGAAGATCTGTTCACATCAACGCATATTCATCGCCTGCTTCAAGAATTACTGGAGCTGCCGATCCCTTCCTATCTGCACCATGATCTGATCCTCGCCGAAGACGGCACCAAATTGTCCAAAAGTCGTGGTTCCCCCGCGTTGGCAGAACGACGCATTGCTGGGGAAGATGGCCGGGAATTGAGCGCGCAATTGCTCGAACGCTACCTCACCCGCAAAAACAGCGCTGGAACCTGATCGCGGCGCACCTATTTAGTTGGCATGAACTATTTTCTCTGGGCCGTCTTCGCTGTTCTCGCCGCATTGGTGGTGTTCTCGCTAATCAAGGGAGTGGTCGCCTTCCTGAAGACGACACGCATCAACCTTGAAAGCGGTGAGGGCGAGACCGTTACCGAAATGCAGAACATGCAGAACAAAGCCATGTTCGCGCGCATCAAATACCAGGCGGCGGCGATTGCGGTCGTGGTGGTTATCGGCCTTCTGGCGGCTGGCAACGGTTAAACCCGTCCGACATGGTCAAACTCAACAAGATTTACACCCGAACCGGTGACGACGGGACAACGGGGCTTGTCGATGGCTCACGCACGTCCAAGCACTCGCTGCGTATCGCAGCGGTCGGCGCTGTGGATGAGACAAACAGCGCGATTGGCCTCGCTATCTGTGCTCTGAGCCAGGCGGATCACGCCGCGACCTTAAACCGCGTACAAAATGACCTGTTTGACCTTGGGGCGGATCTAGCCACCCCAGCACAGGATGCAGACTTCACGCCTTCGGAGATGGTCTTGCGCGTGATGCCGGGACAAGCGCAGTGGCTTGAGGCACAGATCGATGCTCTTAACGAAGGCCTTGAACCGCTCACGAGCTTCGTCCTGCCTGGCGGGTCCGAGGCGGCGGCGCGGATTCATGTCGGACGGGCCAGCGCGCGCGCGGCGGAACGGGCCATGACCTCTTTGGCGGATGATACAGCCGTTAATCCGGCGGCGCTGATGTATATCAACCGCCTGTCCGATTTGCTGTTCGTCATGGCGCGCCTTGCGAATGATGGCGGCGCGTCGGACGTTAAGTGGATTCCGGGCGCCAACCGCTAGCGCCATGACCGCGGGCCTGCGACTTTCATCGCCCTAGCCAACCCTTCGTTACGCAGCTAACGACCGCAGCCAATCAAATTGCTGCACGTGCGAAGGAATGAATGCCATGCGGACTATTGCTGTTATTGGAGCTGGCCAGATGGGGACCGGCATTGCGCAAACGGTCGCCGCTCAGGGCATGAAGGTCATGCTGGCCGATATCGATCTAGCGCACGCAGAAGCGGGCAAGGGACGGATTGATAAAGCGGTCGCCAAGCTGGTGGGGCGCGGCAAAGTGGAGCCAGACGCAGCGGAAGCTCTGTTGTCTCGCATCACACCGGTCGCCGACTACGCACCGATGGAGGGCGCGGACCTTATTATTGAGGCCGCGACTGAAAAAGAGCCGATCAAGCAAGCTATTTTCGAAAGCGCGGGCAAAGTGCTGGCCTCGGATGCGATCATGGCGTCGAACACCAGCTCAATTCCGATCACGCGCATGGCCAACCACTCGCCCGATCCTTCGCGCTTTATCGGCCTGCACTTTTTCAATCCGGTCCCGGTCATGGGCCTGATCGAAGTGATCCCCGGCCTCGCTACCGCACAGGCGACCACCGATGCTGTGACCGCCTTTGCGGAAGGCTTGGGCAAGGAAGTGGTGCTAAGCCAGGATGAACCCGGCTTCGTAGTCAATCGCATCCTGTTGCCGATGATCAACGAAGCCGTGTTTGTATTGGGCCAATCGACGGCGGGGATTGAAGACATCGACAAGGGGTGCCGACTGGGCCTCAATCACCCTATGGGGCCGTTGCAATTGGCGGATTTTGTGGGTCTCGACACCTGCCTCGATATCATCAACGTGCTCTATCGCACGACGCGCGACAGCAAATATCGTCCGGCGCCGCTTTTGGTGAAGTATGTCGAAGCGGGTTGGCTGGGGCGCAAGACTGGGCGCGGGTTCTACGATTATTCGGGCGAAGCGCCCGTTCCCACCCGATAACTCACATTTCCGCGCGGGTTATCTGGGATCACCGTCAGAGACGGGTCGACGGGCTCGCATCCGGTTCCTGGCCTCAAGAAGGCTTTTCGATGCGTTGACATCTTTGGAATTCGGCGCTGGTGCGCGGCGCGACCTAGAGGCTGGGATTGTGCTCTGAGGTCGAGACACTTCTTCTGACTCATAATACTCGTCCGGCTCTTCGAACGCCTCCGTGGGCGTTGTATCGAACCCACTCGTATCGTCGATCAGGTCGGAATCGCTGAATTCGCCTCCATAGTCCTCGAAAACAGCGTCGTCGGATTCGTAACGGCTTTCGTCCGCTTCAGGCGCTTCGGAGGGCGGTTCTTCGGAGCGTACTTCAGACTGCGCGACTTCCTCAGTCTCTGGATCTGGAGTGAATTTTTTGCCAAGACTGCCAGCCATGAGGGCAGCGCATACGATCACGCTGCCTGCAAAGATCAGGGCATTCTTGCTGCTTGCCAAACCACTCGTAGCCATAATCCTGCGATAGACTTGCTGTGGTTAAGGAATGGTAGAAATCCTCTAATCCGATACTTCGCGCTTTAACTTGTACAAGAGGTCCAGCGCTTCGCGTGGCGACAGAGAATCTATGTCAGTCTCTGACAGTTTTTGCGCCAGCTTTTCTGGGCCTGAAAGGGTGGCGGGTTCTGCCGGAGCGGCTGCCGCGAACAGAGGGAGATCTCCTAACCCCGCCGCGATGCCGCCCGTCTCCTCCCGCGTTTTCTCCAGGCGCTCCAGTACCGATTTGGCGCGAGCGACGACCTGCTCCGGAACGCCGGCCAACTTGGCCACGGCCAAACCATACGATCGATCCGCTGGTCCTTCCGCCAGCTCATGAAGCAGAACTAACTCGCCCTTCCATTCACGCGCCCGGACATGATGGAGCGAGAGGGCCTCACAGCTTTCCGAAAGCCGCGCGAGTTCATGGTAGTGCGTGGCGAACAAGCAGCGACAGCCGATCTGCGAATGCACCGCTTCAACCACGGCCCACGCCAACGCCACGCCATCATAGGTCGATGTGCCGCGTCCGACTTCGTCAAGGATAACGAAACTGCGCTCGCTCGCTTGAGCCAGAATGGCGGCGGTTTCGACCATCTCTACCATAAAGGTGGACCGCCCGCGCGCAAGATTGTCCGACGCGCCCACTCGGCTGAACAGGCGATCGACAAGTCCAATGCGCGCGGCTTCGGCGGGAACGAAGCACCCGGCCTGCGCCATCAGAACAATCAGCGCATTCTGGCGGAGGAAGGTCGACTTACCGCCCATATTGGGACCACCGATCAACCAAAGGCGGTTGTCTGGGACTAGCGCGCAATCGTTCGCAACGAACCGCTCGCCCGTCTTGGCAAGGGCCGCCTCAACTACAGGGTGGCGGCCTGCGGTAATCGCGAGGCCCGGGTTAGCATCAACCTCAGGACGGCACCAATCGCCTTCAGCCGCGCGCTCCGCGTTTCCGGCGCCGACATCGATGCGCGCCAAAGCGGCGGCGGTGTCGGCGATGGCCTCGCGCGCTTCGCTGATGGTCGCGACAAGCTCTTCAAAATGCGCCTCTTCGGCGGCGAGAGAGCGCCCACCCGCTTCTGAAATACGCGAAGCCTCTTCATGCAGCTTGAGCGAATTGAAGCGCACCGCGCCCTTCATCGTCTGACGATGGGTGAACCCGCTTTCCGGCGCCATCAGATCATCGGCGTGGCGGCTGGGCACTTCGATAAAGTAGCCGAGCACGCCGTTATGCTTGATCTTGAGGCTCGCAATGCCGGTTTCGTCGCGATAGCGCGCTTCCATCGCAGCGATAGCGCGGCGCGCGTTGCCGGACACGCTGCGCAGTTCGTCCAGGCTCGCGTCGTAACCGTCAGCGATGTAGCCGCCGCCCGATCGCTCGGTTGGGGGCGAGGCGACCAACGCGCGAGATAGCCAATCAGTGAGAGCGCCATGACCCGAAAGCCGAGGCAAGAGATCGCCCAACAAGGGCGGTATGTCGGACATGAACGCGAGGCTATCCTGGATGCGCTGCGCCTCGGCCAAGCCATCGCGAATTTGCCCCAGATCACGCGGCGATCCGCGCCCGGCGACAACGCGCCCCAGCGCGCGGCCGAGATCGGGGAGACTGCGCAGAGTGTCGCGCAGATCGGCGCGCTCTATGGGCCGATCGCGGAAGTATTGGACCAGTGCCAGCCGCCGCGTGATTTCGACCTCATCAAGCAGCGGTGCGGAAAGATCCTCAGCGAGCAAGCGCGATCCCGCGCCGGTCGAACACCGATCCAGGGTTGCGACAAGGCTGCCCGCCCGCCCGCCTGTACTGCTGGTGAGGATTTCCAGACTCGAACGCGTCGCCTCGTCCATCACCATCGTCGCGCTGGCGCGGCGCAGTTGCGGTGGGAGCAGCAACGGCAGTGTGCCACGCCCAACATGCTCAAGATAGGCAATCAACCCGCCCGCCGCGGCGCACATGGCACGGCTGAACTCACCAAATCCGTCCAGCGTCGCCACGCCATGCAAAGCGCGCAGTCGCTCAGCGCCGCCGTCGCTGTCAAAGGTGGCGCGGGCGTGGAAGGCGCGCTCTTGATCCAGTTCAAGCTCCCAGCCTTCAGGAACGACCACTTCGCTCGGCCCTAAACGTGCCAGCTCCGCCCCGACCAATCCGGGAGCGCATTCGGCGAGAACCATGACCCCGGTTGAAATATCAACCGAGGCGATCCCGACGCTTCCGCGCACCTCTGTCAGGGCGACCAGCACGTTGGCTCGGCGCGGTTCGAGCAGCGCCTCTTCGGTGAGCGTCCCGGCGGTGACAAAGCGAACAATGTCGCGTTTCACCAGCGCTTTGGAAGACGGTTTCCCTTCTCGCTTGGCGCGCGCCTTGGCTTCGTCGGGCGTTTCGACCTGTTCGGCAATAGCGACTCTTTCGCCCGCTTTGATTAGCCGCGCGAGATACCCCTCGGCGGAATGGACCGGCACGCCGCACATGGCGACGGGCTGTCCGTCATGCTCGCCCCGAGAGGTCAGAGCGATGTCCAGAATGGCGGAGGCGCGCTTGGCATCGTCAAAGAACAGCTCGAAAAAATCGCCCATGCGATAGAACAGCAGCGAGCCGGACGCCTCAGCTTTGAGCGCCAGATACTGCTCCATCATCGGAGTGGGTTTGGTGGACGATATAGCGGCCATAGCCATCGTGGTTACCAGCCCCGTGCCGATTCGGCAGGGCGATGCCGCTCGCTATCCCCTGATCGTGCGAAATCGCGTGCGTTCGGTGACGCAATTCTCCTATGCCTAGGCCGTGAGGCGGGCTACACCGCCTTGGTTTTGGGGCAATAAACGGAGGGATTCATGGCAGACGAACCGCAAGGCGGCTTCACCGCGCGTGAGGCGCTGTTTTATCACGAGACAATCAGGCCGGGTAAGCTGGAGGTTGTGGCGACCAAGCCGATGACCTCGCAGCGCGATCTAAGCCTTGCGTACTCTCCAGGTGTTGCGGTTCCGGTCGAAGCTATCGCCGAAGATCCCTCGCTCGCCGCACGCTACACCGCCAAGGCGAACTTAGTCGCTGTCATTTCGAACGGCACGGCTATTCTAGGCCTTGGCAATTTGGGCGCGTTAGCCTCCAAACCCGTGATGGAGGGCAAAGCGGTTCTCTTTAAGCGGTTCGCTGACGTCGATTCAATCGACATCGAGTTGAACACCGAAGATCCGGAGGCTTTTATCGAAGCGGTGGCCCTGATGGAGCCAAGCTTTGGCGGGATCAACCTTGAAGATATTAAGGCGCCTGAATGCTTCATCATCGAAGCGGCCTTGCGTGAGCGCATGAACATTCCGATCATGCACGATGACCAGCACGGCACTGCGATCATCACCGCAGCGGGCCTTTTGAACGCGTGTTACCTGACCAAGCGCGACATCAAGGATGTGAAGGTCGTCGTGAACGGGGCTGGATCCGCCGCGATCGCTTGCACCGCTTTGATTAAGTCGATGGGCGTGCCTCATGACAACGTCATCATGTGCGACCGGCGCGGACCGATCACGATCGGGCGCGACCATATCGATCAGTGGAAGAGCGCACACGCGGTTGCCACCGATGCGACGAACCTCGAAGAAGCGCTGGACGGGGCTGACATTTTTCTTGGCCTTTCTGCGGCTGGGGCGCTTAAGCCGGAATGGGTCAAGAAGATGGCGGACAAGCCGATCATCTTCGCGATGGCCAACCCCACGCCTGAAATCATGCCGAACGAGGCCAAAGAGGTCCGGCCCGACGCGATCATCGCGACGGGTCGCAGCGACTTCCCTAATCAGGTCAACAACGTACTCGGCTTCCCATTCATCTTCCGCGGCGCACTTGACGTGCAAGCCACCACGATCAACGAAGAAATGAAGGTCGCCGCCGCCACCGCCATCGCTGAGCTCGCGCGGGAACGCGTACCCGAAGAAGTGGCGAGCGCCTATGGCAAGAACCAGAAGTTCGGCACAGACTATATTATCCCCGCGCCCTTTGATCCGCGCCTGATCGAAGTCGTCTCCTCCGCCGTGGCGAAGGCGGCGATGGATTCGGGCGTTGCCAAAGTTTCTATCGACGATTTCGAAGAGTACAAACACAACCTCAAATCGCGCCTGAACCCGACTACAAGCGTGCTGACCGGGGTCTATAACGAGGCCAAGGCGCATCCCAAGCGCATGGTCTTTGCCGAAGCCGAAGAGGAAGTGGTGCTGCGCGCCGCAATCCAGTTTCGCGACTTCGGATACGGCACGCCGATCCTTGTTGGACGGACGAAAGCGGTGCTCGACAAGCTGCATCAGCTATCGGTTTCGGACCCCGGCAGTTTCGAGATCCAGAACTCGGCCGAAAGCGAGCATGTCCCCGCCATGGTCGACTATCTTTACAATCGCCTGCAACGGCGAGGCTACACCGAACGCGATGTGCGCCGGATGGTCAATCAAGAGCGCAACGTTTTCGCGGCGCTGCTAGTGGCCTTGGGCCACGGCGATGGTTTGATCAGTGGCCTGACGCGGACCTACGCGCAGACCATGCGCGAGGTGAATCTGGTGCTGGACAAGAAGGAAGGCGCGCTGCCTTTCGGTGTTCACATGATGATCGGCAAGAACCACACGACGTTCCTCGCCGACACCACGATCAACGAACGCCCGACCGCTGCGCAGCTCGCCTATATCGCGCGCGAAACCGCCGCAGTTGCGCGCAAGATGGGCCACGAACCGCGCGTCGCGTTCCTGTCCTACTCAACCTTCGGCAATCCATCGGGCCAGTGGCTCGCCAACATTCGCGAGGCGGTCCAAATCCTCGACGAAGAGGGCTGCGACTTTGAGTATGAGGGCGAAATGGCGCCCGACGCCGCTCTGAACCCGGCGGTGATGAAGCTGTACCCGTTCAGCCGTCTCTCGGGACCGGCCAACGTGTTGATTATGCCGGGCCTGCAATCCGCCAATCTTTCGGCCAAGCTCCTGCGCGAACTGGGTGCGAACACCACCGTTGGGCCGATGCTGCTGGGTATGGAAAAGCCGGTGCAGATCGCGCCGATGACGGCCCTTGCGCCCGATGTGCTAACCCTGGCGGTGCTGACCAGTGCTGGGATTGTGGCTTAAGCGCTCGGTAGCTATGTGGGTTGCTCGAATTCGACTAGGCCAACATGCATTAGTTCGCCGATTGTGGATTTTGGAGGGATGATTGCGAATGGTCCTACGATCGCAAGTGGATGAATAAACGTACCCTTGCCAATCTTTGCGAGCTTCGAAACGAAGCCACCGAGTGTGCCATCTGGGTTTCGATAGCGGATGGCTTCTTCTTCGCCGCCATTGACTTCGAAAAGTACCTTGATGCTCATTGCCGCCTCCATTCAGTCAGATTGAATAGAATCGCGAGCTAAGGCTACGTCAACCCTGGTGTTCAAATAAATGATCTCATTTTTACGGAAAATAGGTTATTGCTGTCATAATTATGGCAGCGCCCGAACTAATAAAAGGGGGGTATACTGTGACTTTGAGCCTTAGTTCTTTGTATTCCCGGTAGTCTCTCTCTGCTCTCGCGAGTCGTTCTTGAATCATCGTTAGCCGCTCTAGTACTCGCTCTACGTTTGCGTCATCGCCAGGTTCTCCAATGTCGGTTGCTGATAGCATCTCAATAGACTCAGTTTCAGCTTGATCTAAAGATTCTCTTTCCGCAGCTGAATCAAGATAACCGAAGTGAACGGTCATTTGCCCGCAAAGAAACACGGCAGAAATGCACAACAAAATTGAGAACTTTGGAAGAAGTGTGGCGGGAATGCCTAAAACTTCACCGCTCGTCATCCGAAGCTCGGGCTCCGCCACTGTACCGAGGATCGCGCCTAAGGACAGTAACAGAGCAGTCCGGCTTACACGTTCAAGCGTGGCAAAGTCCTGCTCTCTCATCGCTTGTGGGAGCAGACCTCCAGTTTGTACTCGTCACCATCGCGATGATAACGAAGCTCAAAAAAGTACCCCTTATAATATGCGTACTTGGTGCAAGCTTCACCGTCATCCAATTCAAACAGATCAATTCGTCGGTGCTTCCTCGCCTCGCCAAGTATGAGGCGCGAGACATCGAAATTATCGTTGTCAACGGCGCGTAGGATTCGCCCGACATCGGCATCGTGATTGCTGTTTTTGCGGCGGTTTACGTAAACGCAGACGTTACTTCCAGGCTGTATTGCCAAATTTGCCCCCTTTTCACGAGTTTCGATTTTCTATAGGTCCATAAATTTTAGTTGCAATCATTTAACGCCGCCTAAACCGAAAGTACCAGACCTCGTGCCCGAACACGGTGCGCGCCTTTTGTTCGTAGCGTGTTTCGCACCAGCCTGACGGACGGTTCTGCCAGTTGGCGGGGCCTTCGACGACCCATTCAAACTCATCGGTGAAGCGTTGCATCACCATCAGGGCGTGGCGCAGATAAACCGGGTGATCGGTGCCAAAGCGGAACTCGCCGCCCGGTTTCAGCTTGTCCGCGATCAGTTGCACTGGCCCATCGTTCATCATGCGCCGTTTGGCGTGCTTGTTCTTGGGCCAGGGGTCGGGGTGGAGCAGGTACACCATCAAAAGCGCTTCATCCGGGATCCGTTGAAGCACTTCGAGAGCGTCACCGTGATGAAGACGCACATTGGCGAGCGTTTGCTCTTCCACATGAGTAAGTGCTTGCGCGACACCGTTGAGGAATGGTTCGGCCCCAATAAATCCGTGGTTGGGCAAGAGATCCGCGCGGTAGGCGAGGTGCTCTCCGCCACCAAAACCGATCTCGAAATGCATCGGGCAGTCTTCGCCGAACAGCCCTTCGGCGGTCACCGGCCCATCGGCGGGCACGGCAATCTTCGGAAGCAGATTGTCGACCAACTCTTGTTGGCGCGCGCGCAAGGGTTTGCCGACGCTGCGGCCGTAGAGCCGGCTAAGAGTGGTGGGATCGCCTTCTTTGAACGCTGACATGGCGGCAGCGATTGGCGATCCTTTGCGGCCTTGTCCAGTGCCGATCCGAGCAAACGCAGGGTTGAGCCTGATAGGGCATCCCCGCTAGGGCGAGCGGACATGAACACACTTATGCAGCTTTTCTCCGAGCAAGCGCCGTGGGTGCAGACCTTCATCGCGCTGATTGCGCTTGGCCTTGCGGCGGTCACCGTCAATTTTATCCTTAAGCGCGTGATCCTGAGCACGCTGTCGCGCTATCTGGACCAGAAATCGAATATGGACGATCGCGCCGCGGGGTGGGCGGCGACGGTTGTGCCTTTGCTGATTGTGTCGCGCGGGATCGAACTGGTTCCAAACCTATCGGACGATATCACCGCGCTCGTCACACACGCCGCTCAGGCGCTGATCGTGGTTTCGGTGGCGATGGCGATCGTTCGCGGACTGACCTACGCGAATGAGCTGTACGAGCGGCTCCCAACATCGAAAAACCGCCCGATCAAGGGTTTCCTCCAAGTCGCGAAGATTCTCGTCCTGTGCGGCGCGGCGATCATCGTGATCTCGGTTCTGATCGACGAAAGCCCGCTGCTTCTGCTGTCGGGCCTTGGCGCGATCACGGCAGTTCTGCTGTTGGTTTTCAAGGACACGATCCTGAGCCTCGTTGCCAGCGTTCAGCTGACCACTAACGATATGCTGCGTGTGGGCGACTGGATCACTATGCCTAGCATGGGCGCCGATGGCGATGTGATCGATATATCGCTGCACACGGTGAAGATCCAAAACTTCGACAAGACCATCGTGACGGTGCCCACGCACCGGCTGGTGTCCGATAGCTACGCCAACTGGCGCGGTATGGCGGAAAGCGGCGGGCGGCGGATCAAGCGCAGCATCGCGATTGACCAAAATTCGATCCGTTTCCTGAACGATGCCGAGGTAGTGGACTTGAAGAAATTCAAGGTGCTGAAACCCTATCTCGAAGCCAAGCGCGAAGAGATTGCCGAATGGAACACGCGTGAGCTTGAAGGGGAGGCTTCTCCGGTCAACGCGCGGCGCTTTACCAATATCGGCGTTTTGCGAGCCTACATCCTAGCTTACCTGCAATGGCATTCGCGCATTGATGAGAATTTCACGCTTTTGGTGCGCCAACTTGCACCCGGCCCTCAGGGGCTTCCGATTGAGCTTTATTGCTTCACCAACACAACCACCTGGGCCGTCTATGAAGATATCCAGGCTGATATCTTTGATCACATGATGGCGATCCTGCCGGAGTTCGGATTGCGCGCGTTTCAGGAGCCTTCGGGCAGCGAATTTGCCGCTGCGTTCGTGCGCGATTGATCGCGGACACGAAAACGCCCGGTGACCAAATAGGTCCCGGGCGTCCTCGTTGAACTTTTGCATCGGATCACGAAGTGATCCGCAAGGCCAACCGGCCGCCGCGCGGTTAGCGCGTTAGCCTAAGGGACCGGATGGCCCCGCCGGCGTTTGAGGCCATACAAATCAAGCGGCTTCGGCTTCTTCGTTTGGATCGCGCAGCACGTAACCACGGCCCCATACGGTTTCGATGTAGTTTTCTCCGCCGCATGCGTGGCTCAATTTCTTGCGCAGCTTGCAGATGAAAACGTCGATGATCTTGAGTTCCGGCTCGTCCATCCCGCCATACAGGTGGTTAAGGAACATTTCCTTGGTGAGCGTTGTGCCCTTGCGAAGCGAGAGCAGCTCAAGCATCGCGTATTCCTTACCGGTCAGATGGACGCGAGCGCTGTCGACTTCGACCGTTTTGGCATCGAGGTTAACCGCGAGCTTGCCGGTGCGGATGATCGACTGGCTGTGGCCCTTCGAACGGCGCACGACGGCGTGGATACGCGCGACCAGCTCTTCGCGGTGGAACGGTTTGGTCACGTAATCGTCGGCGCCAAAGCCGAACGAGCGGATCTTGCTGTCCATCTCGGCAATGCCCGAAAGGATCAGAACCGGCGTCTGCACTTTGGCGACGCGCAGCTTCTTGAGCACATCATAGCCGTGCATGTCCGGCAGATTCAGGTCGAGCAGGATGATGTCGTAGTCATAGAGCTTACCGAGATCGAGGCCTTCCTCGCCCAGATCGGTTGAGTAGACATTGAACCCCTCGGTCGTGAGCATAAGCTCGATCGCCTTGGCGGTTGTCGGCTCGTCCTCAATCAAAAGCACGCGCATTGATGGTCCCCTAATTGCCCCAGAGATGCGGGTCGTGACACAGTTGGTGCGGTAACGCCTCGTTCAGAGGTGTTGCCATGTATTAACCACACAAGGTCTGAACGGAAAAGGTTAATTATACGTAAACCCGCAGGACTCCACGAGTCGCGGGCATTCTACATGGTTGGTTAGGGGCGCCTTAGGGCCGAGTGTTAAAGCCCTGCGAGCTTCTTGGCTCGACGCCGCTGCGCGCTGGAACCGATACCAATGGCTTCGCGATATTTGGCGACAGTTCGCCGCGCCAGTTCGAAGCCTTCTTCGTTAAGCATATCGGCGAGTTTCTGATCGCTCAGCACCTTTTTGGGATCTTCGGCGTCGGTTAACGCTTTGATGCGCGCTTTGATCGCTTCAGAGGACGCGCCTTCGCCATCGCTCGAGGCGACGCCGCTGGTGAAGAAGTATTTGAGCTCAAACGTGCCACGCTCGCACCACAAATACTTGTTGCTGGTGACGCGGCTGACCGTGCTTTCGTGCATCTCGATCTGCTCAGCGACTTCGCGCAAGGTGAGGGGACGCAGTTCCGAGACACCGCGGCGGAAGAACCCGTCTTGCTGTTTCACGATTTCGGCGGTGGTTTTGAGGATCGTCTTTTGCCTCTGGTCCAACGCTCGGATCAACCAATGCGCATCGGCCAGCTTTTCTTTCAACCACGCTTGGGCCTCGCCGCTGGCTGTGCCGTCGGAGACCTCGACGTAGTAGTCGCGGTTCACAATCAGCTTCGGCAGGGTCTGTTCGTTGAGCTTTATGTCCCAGCCATGCTCATCATTAGTGCTCAGCAGCACATCGGGCACAATCGCGGTGTCGGTGCTAGGCGCAAAGGCGAGGCCGGGTTTGGGATCGTAGCCGCGCAGCTCACTCAGCATGTCTGCCAAGTCTTCGTCGTCAACCCGACACAGGCGTTTGAGCCGCGCGACTTCGCCCTGCGCCACCAGTTCAAGATTGTTGATCAACTGATGCATACATGGATCGTAACGGTCGGCTTCGCGCGCTTGAATGGCAAGGCATTCGGCCAGATCGCGCGCGCCCACCCCGCTTGGGTCCAACGATTGCACCGCCTTGATCGCGCTTTCGACTTCGGCAAGACTGATGCCCAGATCGCCTGAAATTTCGCGCGTATCAAAAGGAAGATACCCCGTGTCGTCGAGAAGGCCGATAATATGGCGCGCGACAAAGCCTTCTCGATCATCACGCACAGCCGATCCGATTTGTGCGAGGAGGTGATCGCCCAGCGTCGTTTCCGCCGCGCGCATGGCGTCAATGTCAAACCCATCGCTATCGGGTGCGCTGCCAGAATTTGCCGCGCCACCCCAGTCGTCGGCGATGGCGCTGGGTGAAGTGGCGCTGCCGTCGCCAGTGTCACGATCGCGGTCGAGCGCGCTTGTATCGATGTCGAGGGGGGCGTCGCTTTCGCCGGCGCCTTGCGACATCAGTTGATCGGATGTGAATTCTTCGCGCGGGATATCGTCGGGTTCACCCGGGTCGCCGGTGTTTTCTGAAGAGACCGCCCCGGCTTCGAGCAAGGGATTCGCTTCCAGCGCCTCGCCGATAAAGGTTTCAATCTCAAGGTTGGAAGCCGCCAGCAATTTGATTGCTTGCTGCAATTGTGGCGTCATCACCAGCGATTGCGATTGGCGAAGGTCCAGGCGGGGGCCGAGAGCCATACTAAGCTATCCTAGAGCGTGAAGCTCTCTCCCAGATAGAGCCGCTTGACGTTTTCATCCGCGACCAGCGCCTCAGGGGTTCCTGCAAACAGCACCTGACCGCCATAGATGATGCAGGCGCGGTCCACGATATCGAGCGTTTCGCGCACGTTGTGATCGGTGATCAGAACGCCAATCCCGCGGCGCTTGAGATCCTTTATCAAATCGCGAATGTCGCTGATCGAGAGCGGATCAATCCCGGCAAAAGGTTCGTCCAGCAACATGATCGAAGGCTTCGCCGCAAGGGCGCGTGCGATCTCACAGCGCCGCCGTTCACCACCGGAAAGCGCCATAGCAGCGCTATCGCGCAGGCCTGTCAGACCAAATTCGCCGAGCAACCTTTCAAGTTCCTGAGCGCGGGTGTTTTTATCCGGCTCAATCATCTCAAGTACGCAATTGATGTTTTGCTCAACCGTCATGCCACGGAAAATGCTGGTCTCTTGTGGCAGATAACCAAGGCCAAGGATCGCGCGCCGGTACATCGGCAGCTTGGTCACATCTTCGCCATCCATCAGGATCCGGCCCGAATCCGGGCGGACCAGGCCCATGATGGAATAAAAACACGTGGTCTTGCCCGCGCCGTTGGGTCCCAGAAGACCCAGGACTTCGCCCTTTTCCACGTGCAGCGAAATATCGGTGAGAACCGCGCGCTTATCATAGCTTTTGGCGATCGAGATCACCTCAAGCCCGCCATTAGGCATGTCGGCGCTGGCATCGGCAGACAGGTCGGCCGCCACTGTCGGCGCTGCGGTGTCTTCGGAAAGCGTGGCTTCGTCGGTCATTGCCATGGCCTTAGCACCCTCGCATTAACAAGGAAGAGGGGAATACCCTGAGTGAGCTGGTTTTCCGAGCTTTTGGCAGGATAATTGCAGGGTTCGACACATTCAATCCGAATTCATCCGGTGCCTGATTGATGATTCGAAGGGGCTTATTGATACGAATTGCATTGGGAAGAATATCGCAGGGTCCCATTTATTCACGCGGCGCTCTTGAAAGCGGCCAGAATTCCGGATGTGTTTTCAGCGACCTGTCGCCGGCTTCTTGCGTGCGACGCAACATTTTTTCAATTTGGTTACAGCGCTTGCAACGAAGGGCCACCTGAGGAATACTCGTTGGTGAGGGGAAGCCGTTGGGGAGCGGAGAAATATGAACGACATGTCGCACAAACAGGAAACCGCCGACACCGCAGCTTTGTCGACTTCGGCCATCGATTGGCGCCGCTCCATGAGCGATCATGTCGCCTACGCCTTGCTGGTTTACACCGGGCTCCAGATTTTCGTGACGGTCAAGGCGCTGGCCGAAGGGTTTTCTTCGATCTTGCCCTATGTCGCTTTGGTCATCCTCGTCGCCGCCATCATCCCAGCCTGCCGCTGGTTTGAACGCCGCTGGACGGTGTTGAGCGACGAGGAAGCCGCAGACGCTTCGCTGGCCAGCGATTTTCGCAGAGACACCATTGCCCTTTGGGGGTTGGCGATTGGCCTTCCCTTTTTGTTGACGGGTCTGGTGAAGGGCACCTTCGCCCTGATGTAAGTTCCGAGTGGGCAAAGGCCCGCCAACAACAAGCGGGCCATTGCTCATCCAGCCTTAGTTGCCGGCGCGCTCAATCGCCTCAAGCACAATTTGTCGCGCCTCGGCGCGGTCGCCCCACTTGCCGATACGCACCCACTTCTCAGCCTCAAGGTCCTTGTAGTGGGTGAAGAAGTGTTCGATCTGTTGGAAGATGATCGAAGGCAGATCCTGACGCTCGGCCACGTCGGAATAGTACGGGAACGTGGTATCAACCGGCACACAGATCAGCTTTTCATCCCCGCCATGTTCGTCCTCAAGGTTCAAAACCCCGATCGGGCGCGAACGCACGACACAGCCCGCAATAAAGGGCGAACGCGCGATGACGAGCGCGTCGAGCGGGTCGCCGTCTGGGCTTAGAGTGTGGGGAATAAAGCCGTAATTGGCTGGGTAACGCATCGGGGTGTGGAGGATGCGGTCGACAAACAACGCACCGCTTTCCTTATCAAACTCATACTTCACCGGCTCGCCGCCGGTGGGCACTTCGATGATCACGTTAAGATCGTCGGGCGGATTGGCGCCGGTGGGTATCTTATCGATGCGCATGGGAGAGGTTTCCTTTTGAAAAGCCGCGCCGCTTTTGTTTGGGCGCTTATGCTATGGAGAGAGTGTGCGACGCGCCATTAGCGTGCAGCGCAGCGTTGCGAAAGGCCTCCCTTAGTCCTACGCGGCAATCGGCTTTCGAATCGGGACATTATGAGCAAAAATACCCCCAAAGCGATCCGTGGGACGCAAGACATCTTTGGCGCTGACGCTGAGGCTTTCGCCTTTGTGGTTGAGACTTTTGAGCGCGTGCGCAAACTCTACCGCTTTCGTCGGATTGAAATGCCGGTTTTTGAAAAGACCGAAGTGTTCGCCCGTTCGCTGGGCGAAACGACCGATGTGGTGTCGAAAGAGATGTATTCGTTCGAAGATCGCGGCGGAGATTCGCTGACGCTTCGTCCGGAATTTACCGCCGGGATCGCGCGCGCGTTTCTCACCAATGGATGGCAGCAACACGCGCCGTTGAAAGCGGCGACGCACGGACCGCTGTTTCGCTACGAACGTCCTCAGAAAGGGCGCTATCGCCAGTTTCACCAGATCGACGCGGAAATCATCGGGGCGGCGGAACCCCAGGCGGATGTCGAATTGCTTTCAATGGCCGATCAGCTTTTGAAGGAACTTGGCATTGAAGGTGTGACGCTGCACCTGAATACATTGGGCGATGCGGACAGCCGCGAGGCATGGCGAGCGGGATTGATCGACTATTTTGGCCAAGTGCGCGGCGACCTGTCCGAAGATTCGCAAGAGCGCTTGGAAAAGAACCCTCTGCGCATCCTCGACAGCAAGGATCCGCGCGACCGAGTGTTTTTGGCGGACGCTCCCAAGATTGATCAGTTTTTGTCAGACGAAGCGCTGGCGTTCTTCGAAAGCGTGACGAGCGGATTGGACGCGGCTGGCGTCACATGGACGCGCGCGGACAGCCTTGTGCGCGGGCTTGACTATTACCGCCACACCGCGTTCGAGTTCATCCCCGACGAAGGCTCAGCCGCCGCCGCTGCGCTCGGCGCACAAAGCACAGTGCTGGGCGGAGGGCGCTATGACGGCCTGATGGAAAGCCTCGGCGGCCCCGCCACCCCGGCGGTCGGCTGGGCGGCCGGGATTGAGCGCTTGGCTATGTTGGTGGGGGAGCGCGGCGAGGGGCCCGCCGATGTGATTATCGTCGTGGAGGACCGCAGTGAGGTCGCCATGAATCGAGCAGTTAGCGCCCTCAAGTCCGCTCGGTTATCTGGTCTGAGCGGTGAGATTATCGCTGAAGGATCGCCTCGCAAACGCTACGATAAAGCAGTAAAGCGGTCGCCGCGAGCCATCGTAAGTTTTGAGGAGAATGGCCACCGGATTAGCGGCGACGATGAAACACATCCCGATCTGGAACGTAGTCTTGGGCTTTGAAAGAGCGTCATACCGGACTTGATTCGGGATACAGAGGCACCAAGCGCAGCGCGCTGCAGCTCTGGGTTCCCGCCTTCGCGGGAATGACTATCCCATTTTGGGCCTTTCCTACTCTGTTCCAAACGTGTTGGTGTTTTTCGAAATTGATCGCAGCCGGGAAATGAAGCATTGCCAATGCGCGCTGTTGTCGCCTTTACGCCAATTCTCTCTTATAAGATTATATATTTCAATGTCTTAAAGAGGGAGCCCGAAGGCGACACACTGTCGCCTTTGTCGCCTTCACAGTAAGAAACACTATGCAAATCCCACCCGAACGCCTCGATCAGATCGCTAACCGCTTCGCCGAGCTCGAAGCGCGTATGGCTTCGGGCACGCTGGAAGGCGATGCGTTCGTGCAGGCCTCGCGCGATTACGCGGAACTTGAGCCGGTCGCCAAGATCGCTAGCGAAGTGAAGGCGGCGCGCGAGGAGATTGCCGGGCTGGAAGAGATGCTCGCCGATCCGGAAATGAAGGCGATCGCCGAAGAGGAATTGGCTACCATTCGTGAGCGCCTGCCGGACCAGGAACGCGCTCTCGCGATCGCGCTGCTGCCGCGCGATGCTGCGGATAGCAAGCCGGCGATGCTGGAGATCCGAGCGGGTACGGGCGGCGACGAAGCCGCTCTCTTCGCAGGCGACCTGTACCGAATGTACGAACGCTTTGCCGCTGACCAGGGATGGCGCGTCGAGCCGGTCAGCATGAGCGCCAGCGAGGTCGGCGGGTTTAAAGAGATCGTTGCCAATGTCACCGGGCAGGGCGTGTTCGCAAAAATGAAGTTCGAAAGCGGCGTGCACCGCGTCCAGCGCGTGCCGGTTACGGAAAGCGGTGGACGCATCCACACATCCGCCGCGACGGTTGCGGTTCTGCCTGAGCCCGATGAGGTCGACGTTCAGATCGATCCGGGCGACCTTAAGATCGACACCTACCGCGCGAGCGGCGCGGGCGGACAGCACGTCAACACCACGGACAGCGCCATCCGCATCACCCACGAGCCAACGGGTATCGTCGTGACCTGTCAGGATGGGCGCAGCCAGCACAAGAACCGCGAACAGGCGATGCAAGTGCTGCGCGCGAGGCTCTTCGAAAAGCAGCGCGACGAGGTGCAAGGCGCCGAAGCCGAAGCGCGCAAGGCGATGGTGGGGTCAGGCGATCGCTCCGAACGCATCCGGACGTATAACTTCCCACAGGGCCGCGTCACCGATCACCGGATCGGACTGACGTTGCACAAACTTGAAGAAGTGCTCGCCGGCCCCGGCCTCAACGAAATGGTCGAAGCGCTGATCGCTGAAGACGAAGGAAAGCGGCTGGCCGCGCTTACGGAATGAAGACGGTCGGAGAGACGATTCGCGACGCCGCGTGCGACCTAAGCGCTGCCAGCGACACGGCCCGGCTAGACGCGGAATTGCTGATGGCGTTCGCTATTGGGGTCTCACGGTCTGACATGTTGGTGCATCACATGTGTGAAGACGCGCCAGCAGAGTTCTTGCGACTTATCGGACGACGCGCAAGGCAAGAACCTGTCGCTTACATCACTGGCGAACAAGAATTCTTTGGCCGACGTTTTGGCGTCACAAACGATACGCTCATCCCGCGCTCGGATAGCGAAACCGTCGTCGAAGCCGCGCTTGAATTGTTAGGCGAAGAACCACTCAATCCTTTTTACGGAGTGCTCGATCTGGGCACCGGTACAGGAGCTCTCTTATTGAGCGTGTTGGCCGAGCGCCCAGCCTTTCGAGGGCATGGGATCGACCGAAGCGCGGCCGCCGTTGAGGTTGCAAAGGAAAATGCCGAGCGCCTTGGCCTATCGGATCGAGCAAGTTTCTCCGTCGATGGCTGGCGCGATGGTATCGATGATTGGGGCTATGGCTGGTCGCGCGGATGGGGTCCGTTTGATCTGGTGATCGCCAACCCCCCATACGTCGAAGATAAAGCGGATTTGGCAGCGGGTGTGCGCGATTATGAGCCGCATTCGGCGCTGTTTGCGGGACACGATGGGCTGGATGATTACCGTATCATCATTCCCGGGCTGCGCGAAATCGCTCCCAAAGCAATCCTCGAAATCGGTGCTACCCAAGCGGAGACTGTGACTGAACTCGCTGAAAAAGCTGGATTCGCCGTTGAGTTGCGACATGATCTTGCAAATCGGCCACGCGCAGTGATCCTTTCCTAAGGAATTCGCCTGTAGGGCTTGGCAAATGGCGTTTGGCTCGCTAGCTCTCGAATCAGACATGTTCGAAGAGGCAACAGCCAGCTCGCCATGTTCAGCTCCGACTTATCGCTTGATTTGACCGGAAGGGTCACGACCCTTCGGTCCGCACAGGGACGGAGCGTAGGCCGTGTTTCACGAAGAAGGACGGTTCAGTTTAGGGCCCATGGGGGATCCGATGACTAGAAGGCGCTGCGTAGATGGTAACGCTTGGTCAGTCGGGACAGGCCGCAAGTAAGGAACGATTTCCTTGAATAACAATCGAAATAATCGTCGCCGCGGTCGCGGTAATCGCAATCAGGGCGGCGGCAACCAGCTTAACCGGATTGATAGCCGGGCGCGCGGAAACGCGCCGCAGCTGCTCGATAAATACAAGAAGCTGGCTCAGGACGCGCAGCACAACGGCGACCGGGTCCAGGCTGAATACTATCTGCAATTTGCCGATCACTACTTCCGAGTGATCGCCGACAACAAAGCGCGTCAGGACGAGGCGCGGGCCAAGCGGAATGAAAACCGCGACCCATCCTCCGACGATAATGACGATAACGATGATGCGGAGGGCAAGCGTTCGGATAATCGCCGCGGCAATCGCCGCGGTCGCGGGCGCCGCTCAGAAGAGGAAACCGTCGAACTCGAAGGCGAAGCGGGCAGCGAAGGGGATCCGGCCGATGCGGAATCGGGTGCGCAAAGCGCCAGTGATTACGCCGACGCGCCGGAGCGGAAGCCTCGCCGTCGCCGGGTTGCTGCCAAGGACGACAAGCCTGCACGGCGCCCGCGTAAACCCAAGTCGGATGACGCAGTGGATGCGGAGCCCGCAGAGATCGACTCCTCCGTCCTTCCTCCCGCCATTGGCGCGGGTTCTCCGTCGACTAACGACGACGGGGACACGCTCGAAACGGTGAACTAAGGCGGTTGCTGGCACTGTTGCGTGCGCGTTTTCAAAAGCCTGTGCTCAATTATTCCGGATGACGCGATTGAAGCACTCGGTGGATAAGATCTGGCGAGCTATGCTGTCTCGCCCGGCGCTGTCTTCCTTAGCGCTCGGGTTGATCGCAGCGCTGGGTTATCCGCCCGTCCACCTTTGGATCGTGGCGGTGTTGGCTCTGGCGGCTTTCGTTGCCTTGCTGCACGCATCGCCGTCGTGGCGTTCCGCCGCGTGGCGAGGATGGGTTTTCGGATGGGCGCATTTAACGCTCGCCAACAACTGGATCGCCACAGCCTTTACGCACCAAGCTAAGATGCCAGAGTTTCTAGGCTGGATCGCGGTTCCACTGTTGTGTGTCTATCTTGCGATCTACCCAGCTCTCGCGTCGCTTTGCGTGCATCTTTTGTTCAAGAAGTCCAATCAAACGAGTCCACAGGCGCTTAGCTTTGGCTTGGTGTTTGCGGGCTCTTGGATTCTCTTCGAATGGGTGCGCAGCTGGGCCTTTACCGGCTATCCATGGCCGCCGCTTGGTCTTGTCCTTTTGGGCGGGTGGCAGACACCCGGTGTGGCTGCGCTGTTGCCTTGGCTTGGCACATATGGGCTCTCCGGGCTGGTCGTTGTCGCGGCGGCGCTTGTTGCCTTTGGCGTTCAGAGCGGGCGCTGGTGGCCTTGGATGGCACCTCTTGTTGTTCTGACAGTGGCCATGCACGCGATGCCTGCAAGCGCGCCGCGTGAAAGCGATATTGCGTACACTCTGATCCAACCGTTGATCCCGCAGGATGAGATCAACGACGGGTCGAAATTCGAAGAGCAGTTCAAGCGGATTGCCGACCTCACAATCCCTGCGAACGACGCATCGCGCCTTGTTCTTTGGCCGGAAAGCGCGATCCCAGACTACCTGGAGGATGGCTATCCGCAGCGCTTTTATGATCGGACGACAGCGATCAACCCCATCACTCAGCGCGGCGATCCGGAGTTTTCGCGGTTGCGGATTGGGTCGATTATCGGAGAACGATCGACCTTGTTGGCAGGTGTGGTCAACCTCGATATCGGGGTCAAAGACGGCCGCCGTCAGGCCGTGAGCGCGCGCAATTCTGTGATTGCCATGAACGGTGCGGGCAACATCACCGATCACTACGCCAAAGCGCATCTGGTGCCCTACGGCGAATATCTCCCTATGCGGCCTATTCTTGAGCCTTTGGGTCTCTCTCGTCTTGTCGCGGGGTCCATCGATTACAGGCCCGGTCCCGGACCGAATACGCTGGACTTGGGTCTACACGGCAAGGCGGGGATTCAGATCTGTTATGAGATCGTGTTTTCGGGCCGTGTTGTGGATCGCAATGATCGCCCCGACTATCTCTTCAATCCATCAAACGATGGTTGGTTTGGCGCATGGGGTCCGCCGCAGCATCTAGCGCAGGCGCGAATGCGGGCTTTGGAGGAAGGGCTCCCCGTCCTACGTTCCACCACAACCGGGATTAGCGCCGTGATCGATGCGAATGGAGTGGTTCGCCAGACTATCCCGTCGGGCAAGGCCGACGCGGTTCAAGGGTTCGTTCCAAAGGCGCACTCGCCGACATGGTTCGCCCGGTTGGGGAATGCCCTGCCCTTGGGATGGGCTGCGCTTTTGATTATCGTTGGCCTATCGGTGCCAAGATTGCTTGCGCTCAAGAAGGCGCAAGAGTAGGGCTTCGATAACACATAAAGATTTCCTTATATCTGCATAAAGTGGTTCGATTAGACAGTTGGGCCGGGATCAACGTTCGGGAGAAGTCATGCGCGAAGAATACCTCTTTACCTCAGAGAGCGTCTCCGAAGGCCACCCCGACAAAGTCTCCGATCAAATTTCCGACGCGATTGTCGACTTAATGCTGGCCAAAGACCCTGAGGCGCGCGTGGCTTGCGAGACGATGACGACCACACAGCGTGTGGTTCTTTCAGGCGAAATCCGTTGCGCGCCAATGTACGATACGTCGCGCGAGGAATGGAAATACAACAATTACTGGGCGCCGGGCGCTCGTGACGAGATCGAAAGCGCAGTGCGCCGCACGGTGGCCGAAATCGGGTATGAACAAGACGGTTTTCACTGGGAATCCCTGACGTTTGAAAACCACCTGCATGGTCAATCGAGCGAAATCGCCATGGGCGTGGACGCGGGCGCCGAAGGTTCAAACAAAGATGAAGGCGCCGGCGATCAGGGCATCATGTTCGGCTTTGCCTGTGATGAGACGCCCGACTTAATGCCGGCGACGCTGGATTACAGCCACAAGATCCTCGAACAGCTTGCTGCGGACCGCAAATCGGGCAAGGCTCCATTTCTTGAGCCCGATGCGAAAAGCCAGGTCACACTGAAATACGAAGAGGGCAAGCCCGTCGGCTGCACCGCCGTGGTGGTCTCCACGCAGCATGCGCGCGGCTATCACGAAGGCGCGCAGGAGGCCGAGCTTAAGGCGTACGTCAAAGATGTCGTAACCGGTATTCTGCCTCCGGGGTTTCTCTCTGGCGAGACCGCTTGGCACATCAACCCGACTGGCGCTTTTGAGATAGGCGGACCCGATGGCGACGCTGGCCTGACAGGACGCAAGATCATCGTTGACACCTATGGCGGCGCAAGCCCGCATGGCGGCGGCGCGTTCAGCGGCAAGGACCCCACGAAGGTGGACCGCAGCGCCGCCTACGTCACGCGTTACCTCGCCAAAAACGTCGTGGCCGCTGGCCTTGCGACGCGTTGCACGATCCAGATTGCCTACGCTATCGGCGTTAGCGAGCCGCTGTCTCTTTACGTCGACACCCATGGCACTTGCGTCGAGGGTGTGGATGACGCCAAGATTGAAACGGCTATCCAGTCTATCGGAAAACTCGGCGGCCTAACCCCGCGCGGTATTCGCACGCATTTGGGCCTGAACAAGCCGATCTATCGCAAAAGCGCGGCCTATGGCCACTTTGGCCGAACTGCGGATGGCGATTGGTTTCCTTGGGAACGGACCGATCTGATAGATGATCTTAAAGCGGCGTTGGGTTGATCGACACTTCGGGGTGACGCCGTGACGGTACTCCCCGCGCCAGCTCCGGAGAAAGACCGTATCGTGGCGCTCGACGCGCTGCGCGGTTTGGCGATCATGGGCATTGCGTGGATGAACGTTTACGCCTTCGCGCTTCCGCTTCAGGCCTATTACAATCCAACCGCGTTCGGTCTGGAGAGCGCGCCGGATAGGTGGGTGTGGCTCGCCAGTTTTGTCTTTGTCGAAGACAAGTTTCGCACGCTTTTTGCGATGCTGTTTGGGGCGGGCTGTCTCATCCTTCTGGAAAAGGATCAGGAGCATCCAATTCGCGCGCACGCGGTGCGGATGGGTGTGCTGTTCCTGATCGGATTGGCTCACTCAATCCTACTTGCCAGCAACGACGTGCTGCGAGCTTACGCCATTGCGGGTTTAGCTCTGCCTATTATGCGCGGGTTTACCCCCTATGCCTTGTACGCCATCGCGATTGGGTTGGTCGCGGTACATATTGGGTTTGGCATGGTGGCGTTTGGGTCGGGCATACTCGACTTTTACCAGGGCCGAACCGGCACAGAGGCGTCCCTTTTTATGGAGCGTAACTTTGGCAGCGACGCGGTTGCGCTTCGTTCCTCGATGGCTTTGGGCGAGGAGGGCTTCATCGACCGTATCGCTCGCCGCGCATCCTCCATACCCAGTCAATTCGCTGTCCTGTTGAGCTCGGTGCCGATCAATCTTGCGGCTATGGCGATTGGCATGGGGCTGTGGCGTCAACGCATGTTGGCTGGGGAATGGCGCACCTTCCGGCTCCAGCGCTTAGCGGGTGTTTGCGCGCTGATTTCTATTCCCGCCTTGTTGCTGCTGGCCTGGTGGGTTGGTCGTTCGGGCTTTTCCGGGGCTGTGGTGGGGGCGGCGGCCTTGGTCCTATCCGCGC
Source organism: Pseudomonadota bacterium (assembly GCA_039814925.1). Lineage (GTDB taxonomy): Bacteria > Pseudomonadota > Alphaproteobacteria > Sphingomonadales > Sphingomonadaceae > Erythrobacter. The sequence goes on along the minus strand of JBCCAH010000004.1, from coordinate 23,231 downwards.
CTTTCGACACATTGTTGGGCCTAGCCTACGCCATGTTGGTCATGGCGTTCGCGAACGCAGCGGGGCGATCGACCAAAGGGCTTGCCGCCGTAGGGCGATTATCGCTCACCAACTACATCACCACGAGCGTAATCTTTGCTGCGATCTTTGCCAGTTGGGGCCTAGGGTGGTTTGGACGGGTCAGCCGCAGCGAGGCTTTCTTGATTAGTTTCATCCCTATTGGATTAGCTCTGCTCTGGTCACCCTTATGGCTACGAGCTTTTGGTCAGGGGCCGTTGGAACGGCTCTGGCGCGCTGGGGCACGTGCCCTGACTTAACCGTCCTCACCAAGCATGGGGGACGGGTGGTCCAGCGCCAATTCCGCGTCTGAAAATACAAAGGGGCTTTTCACCCCTGCCATACCGCCCAGCTCAAGGCGCAAGCCGCGAGCCAGAACCTGAGGATCGGCAAACACCTCGTCGAGCTGGTTGATAGGACCGGCCGGAACACCGGCGTTGTGGCAGGCTTCCAGAAGGGGCGCTTTGCCCCATGCTTTCGTGGCTGACGCGATCAACGCGTCAAGCTCGCGAGCGTTCGCCACCCGATCCGCGTTGCCGGTAAAGCGAGGATCGCGCACTAGTTCCTGCATGTTCAGGACACCCATCAGCTTGCCGAACAAACCGTCATTAGCCGGTGCGAGAATGACGTGTCCATCGCGCGCGGGATAGACCCCGTAAGGCGCAACCTGCGCGTGGGCGTTGCCCATTCGCGGCGGGTTCTCACCTGTTGTGAAATGGTAGGTGGCCTGGTTGGCGAGCAAGGCGACCGAGCAGTCAAGCAGGCTCATATCGAGATGTTGCCCTCGCGCGGTGCGCGCTCGCATCAGCAGCGCCGCCTGAATGCCATTGGCTGCCCAAAGGCCCGTCGACAGATCCGAGATCGAAAGGCCCATCTTGACCGGCGCGCCTTCGGGATCGCCGGTGACCGACATAAAACCGCTCATACCCTGAATGACGAAATCATAACCGGCCTCATGCGCGCGTGGGCCAGTCTGCCCAAAGCCCGTGATCGAGCAATAAACTAGCGCTGGGTTCACCTCGCTAAGGGCGTCGTAATCGAGCCCGAATTTGGCCAAATTTCCGGTCTTGAAGTTCTCAATCAGGACATCGGCTTCGCGAGCCAGCGCTTTGACCCGGCTGAGATCTTCATCGGAGGTAAAGTCCGCCACGATGGAGCGTTTCCCGCGATTGCACGCGTGGTAATAAGCTGCTTCGCGCCGCTCCACCCCATCGGCATCAACGCGCGTCACCCACGGTGGCCCCCAAGCGCGCGTGCCGTCGCCTTCGCGGCTCTCTACCTTGATCACATCTGCGCCTAGATCGGCAAGCACCTGCCCCGCAAACGGCCCTGCCAGAACGCGTGCGAGTTCCAAGACTTTCAGCCCCCCAAGCGGGGCGTTGGGATTGCGTGGTGTGTCGAGCCAGTCAGCCATAGGTGCGGGCTATAGCGGCCCAGTACGGTTTCGCCACCATCAGCCAAAGCGCGGCGCACAAGGGTACCGTGCTGATCAGGCCCCAGATGATCCAACGGCGCGAAAGGGCGCGGTATTTGTCGGTCACGCCGGTTTCGGCGGTGAAGGCGTGCGCCATGCGCGCTTGCTTAATCTGGGTGGGGACAAGGATACCGAGCCAGATAATCCCGGCGGCGATAAACATGATCTGGCTCCACAACAGCCAGAAATGGTCAAACAGCGAATAGCCCAATTCGTAGACCGCGCCGTATCCTCCCACCATGGTGAGGATGATACCGGGGATCGTCAGGCCAAAATCGGTGCCGGTTACCATTCGCTGACCAAAGGCAATGATCTTCCAATCGCCGTTGCGATCGGCAAAGACCTTCCACACGGCGGTCACCGTGATGTTCCCGGCGAGCAGGATAATCCCCAAATAATGGAGAAACTTAAAGGTGTAGAGCCATCCCATCCGGCGCGCGTTTTATCGCCGCTGCGTGGGTTTGTCGATCAGTCTTGACGCCCCATGGGTCGGTCTAATTTGACGGTTTGAGGGCGGTCCACGCTCGCCGCAGACCAAGTGCATGAACTATCCCATAGACGAGCACGATGGCCGACGACCAATAATCGAAAGCGCCTTCGGGATAGGGCACCGTAAGGACGACAGGTATGATCAAGAACCCACGAGCGAGATAGATGGCGGTGATCGCAATTAAGGCCGTACGCAGCAAAGGCAGGCGTATGATCGCGCCCGCCGCTGAAGCCGCAAGGGCCGCCCAGACCGCGAGAACTGCAGCAATTCCGCTGGTGACAACCGCCGGAAAGATCGACCCGCGCTGCGTCGCGACGGCGTAGCTCTCGGGCGCTCCGAAAAAGCGGTACCAGTCCGGCCCGCCCAGAATAACGCCAACATGCAAGAGGGCCGCCAAAAGCGACAGAACCGCACCAAAAAGCAACCAAGGGGTGCCTGGGTTGCCGGCCACCCTAGCCAAGCGCGACCTCATACTGGGCCGTGGTTTGCGCGGCTACGTCTTCAATTGTCACACCCGGTGCCAGCTCGATCAGTTTGAACGGAGATGATTTGTCGGCCCGCTGGAACACGGTGAGGTTGGTGATGATCATGTCGACCACCCCCGCGCCCGTGAGAGGCAAGGTGCATTCGGGAATGAATTTTGGATCACCCGCTTTGCTGGAGTGGTCCATGACCACGATGATCTTCTTAACGCCCGCGACCAGATCCATCGCGCCGCCCATACCTTTGATCATTTTGCCCGGGATCATCCAGTTGGCAATGTCGCCGTTCTGCGCGACCTCCATCGCTCCGAGCACGGTCAAGTCGATATGGCCGCCGCGGATCATCGAAAAGCTAGTGGCGCTGTCGAAATAGGCGCTGTGCGGCAGTTCGCTGATCGTCTGTTTGCCCGCATTGATCAGGTCGGGATCGACTTCGTCATCATAGGGGAAGGGGCCGATGCCCAGCATCCCGTTCTCGCTTTGCAGCGTCACCAGCATGCCTTCGGGAATGTGGTTGGCGACCAGGGTCGGGATGCCGATGCCCAAATTGACGTAATAGCCATCCTGAAGTTCGCGCGCGGCGCGGGCGGCCATTTGGTCGCGGGTCCATCCTTTGACGTCGCTCATTGGACAGCCTCCCTTTCGCGGGTCGTTCGGAACTCGATCTTCTTGTCGTAAGGCGCGCCCAGAACCATGCGGTTCACAAAAACGCCAGGCAGGTGGATCGAGTCGGGATCAAGGGAGCCAGCAGGTACGATCTCTTCAACTTCGGCGATACAAACCTTACCGCAGGTCGCAGCAGGTTGGTTGAAGTTTCGCGCGGTTTTGCGGAATATGAGGTTGCCGGTATCGTCCGCCTTCCAAGCTTTGACGATGGCGAGATCGGCGAAGATGCCCCGTTCCATAATATAGGTCGATATCACGCCGTCGGGATCGGGGAACTCGGCGTGCTCCTTGCCCTCGGCGACCTGCGTACCGACGCCGGTCTTGGTGTAGAAACCGGGGATTCCGGCGCCGCCCGCGCGCATGCGCTCGGCCAGCGTGCCCTGGGGGCAAAATTCTACCTCGAGTTCGCCGGCGAGATATTGGCGTTCAAACTCTTTGTTCTCACCCACGTAGGAGCTGATCATTTTCTTGACCTGCTTGGTGCGCAGCAGCTTGCCGATCCCCTCATTGTCGATCCCCGCGTTATTGCTGGCGAAGGTCAGGCCGGTGACGCCGGTTTCACGGATCGCGTCAAGCAGACGCTCAGGAATGCCGCAAAGGCCGAACCCACCTGATGCGATCAGCATGTCATTGGCAAGAACGCCATCCAAAGCGGCGGCGGCGGTGGGGTAAATCTTGGACATCGTGAGAAAGCCTTGCGGTGAGAGAGCGCCAGAGGCGGCTGGTCGAAGGAATGGATGCGGGCCGCTGATTAGTCGGTTGGCGAGCCCCTGTCACCCTTGGCGTATGGTCTGATGCCCTAGGGCGTGTGGCCGCGACAGGTTCATTGTGTTCTTCGATCAAGACGTTGCAAGACGGCCTTGGGAATCGTCGATATTGGTGCAGCGCAACATGATAATCGGAGAGGATAATGCACAAAATTTATGCATTTGCCTAATATTGGGGCGGAAATATCTTAAAAATGTGAATTGAGTCGAACATCTAGCGACATATAGTGCAATTTTTGCACGTAAATATGTGCCATTCGCACTTGCACAAAATGATGCGCCTCTTCATACAGACAACGTGCCTTTCAGGCATCCTCTCCCAAACTTTCCAGCCCGGCCTCGTGCCGGGCTTTTTTTGTCATTATTCCTGAGGCGGTCTCTCGCATTGCGTTAGCGCGCTGGCGAACCTAGCTAGTTGTTTCACAAGAAAACGACAGAGCGAGAGGCGCGCACATGGCCGAAACTGATACTCCGACCGATACGCAATCTACGCGCCTCCAAGTGGCGCCCGCGCGGCAGGAGGAATCGGGTCAGGGCATCGCGCGCATGCCGCGTACTGCCTTTCAAAAGCTCGGCATCACAGAGGGCGACGTGGTCGAGATCGAAGGCAAACGCGCCACGGTCGGCATCGCGATGGCGGCCTATCCCGAAGACGAGACGCTCGAAGTCGTTCGCCTTGATGGGCTTCAGCGTGGTAATGCAGAGGCCGCTTCGGGTGAACATGTGGAGGTTCGCGCCGCCAAATCGCGCCCAGCGACGCGCGTCGTCTTTGCCCCGGCGCAGCGCGATATGCGGTTGCAAGGGCCGACCCAGGCGCTGAAACGCAATTTCTTTCGTAAACCTCTGGTCGCAGGCGATCTGGTCGCGACGACTGGTCAACAGCCGGTGCAGAACATGCCCAGTGACGTGCGCCAATTGCTGCGCGCGCCGGCCTATGCGCTGACGCAAATTCGCCTCTCGGTCGCGGCGACCAGCCCGAAGGGTATCGTCCATATTGACGAGAACACCGAGGTGGAGCTGCGGACTGAGTTCGAAGAACCGCGCGACGCGCGCGCGGGCGTGAACTATGATGATGTTGGCGGGATGGAAGAAACCATCCGCGCGCTACGCGAAATGGTTGAGCTGCCACTGCGTTATCCCGAATTGTTCACCCGTCTTGGCGTTGATCCGCCCAAAGGCGTGTTGCTCCACGGCCCGCCCGGAACCGGCAAAACGCGCCTTGCCCAAGCGGTGGCGAACGAATCGGACGCGGAGTTCTTCACCATCAATGGCCCGGAGATCATGGGCTCGGGCTATGGCGAATCGGAAAAGCGCCTGCGCGAAGTGTTCGAGGAAGCGACCCGCGCAGCGCCAGCCATAGTCTTTATCGATGAGATCGATTCGATCGCGCCCAAGCGCACGCAGGTGCCAGGCGAGGCGGAAAAGCGCCTCGTTGCGCAGCTGCTCACATTGATGGACGGGCTGGAGGCGCGCACGAATCTGGTTGTCATCGCCGCCACCAACCGCCCCGACGCCATTGACGAAGCGTTGCGGCGCCCGGGCCGCTTTGATCGTGAGATCGTGGTGGGTGTCCCCGACACAAATGGCCGACGCGAGATCCTTGCGATCCACACGCGCGGAATGCCGCTCGAAGAGAACGTCGACCTTACCGAACTGGCTAAGGTCACACACGGTTTTGTGGGCGCCGATCTGGCCGCGCTGGCGCGCGAAGCTGCGATTGACGCGGTGCGCCGGATCATGCCGCGTCTCGACCTTGATGAGCAGACCGTGCCGCAAGAGGTGCTCGACGATCTGTGCGTCACGCGTGAGGATTTCCGTTCCGCCATCAAGCGCGTGCAGCCCAGCGCGATGCGCGAGGTGATGGTGCAAACGCCCAATGTCGGGTGGAGCGATATTGGCGGCGTGGGCGACGCGATCGATAAACTGAAAGAAGGCGTCGAGCTTCCGCTCAAGAACCCAGAGGCCTTCCACCGGCTGGGTATCCGCCCGGCCAAGGGCTTCCTGCTTTATGGACCACCGGGAACGGGCAAGACGCTGCTCGCTAAGGCTGTGGCCAAAGAGGCCGAGGCGAACTTCATCTCGATGAAAAGCTCGGACTTGCTCTCCAAATGGTACGGCGAAAGCGAGCAACAAATCGCCCGCATGTTCCAACGCGCCCGCGCCGTAGCGCCTTGTGTGATCTTCATCGATGAGATCGATTCGCTCGTCCCCGCGCGCGGCAGCGGACAGGGCGAGCCGCAAGTGACGGGCCGCGTGGTCAACACGATCCTCGCTGAGATGGACGGGCTTGAAGAATTGCAATCGATCATCGTCATCGGCGCGACCAACCGCCCGGCTTTGATGGACCCGGCCTTGCTGCGACCGGGGCGCTTTGATGAATTGGTCTATGTCGGCACGCCCGACCTGGCTGGCCGCGAGCACATCTTGCGCATCCACACGAGCAAGATGCCGCTGGCGGCTGATGTCGATTTGGCGGCGGTGGCGGCGGAGGCGGATCGATTTACCGGTGCGGATCTGGAAGACGTTGTACGCCGCGCCGGGCTTGGTGCGCTGCGCCGGGTGGGCAGTGATGTGGCCAAAGTGTCGAAGCAAGACTTTGACGATGCGCTCAAGGATAGCCGCGCCACCGTAACTCCGCGCATGGAAGCCGAATACCGGGCGATGCGCGGCGAACTGAAAAAGCGCGCAGTCGAGGTAAACCCGATCGGATTGTTCGATCCGGATGTGTTGACACCGGAGAACGCCAAGAAGCATTCCTGATGTGTTGACGGTTACCAGCCGTGCAAGAGTGCCTGGCACCTAATGTGCGGCGTCCCAACTGGCCCCGGTGCCGATATCGATGCCTAGCGGCACGTCAAGCGTGACCGCCGGTAGCGGGGCCTCGGCCATAACGCGCTCGATGATCGGTGAAGCGGCTGCGACGTCACCTTCGGGCAGCTCGAACACCAATTCATCGTGCACCTGTAACAGCATGCGCGCATCGTTCAGCCCGGCGTCGCGAAGCGCGGGCAGCATTCGCGCCATGGCGCGTTTGATGATGTCGGCGCTCGTGCCTTGGATCGGCGCGTTGATCGCCGCGCGTTCGGACCCTTGGCGCTCGGCCTGGTTTTTGGACTTGATGCGCGGGAACCACGTTTTGCGTCCGAAAAGCGTCTCCGAGTAACCACGTTCCCCTACGCTCTGGAGCGTTTCGGTGATGTAGCGTTGAATGCCGGGGAAGCGCTGGAAATAGGTGTCGATCATGGCTTGCGCTTCGTCGGGTTCGACTTCCAAGCGACCCGCGAGGCCCCAGCGCGAAATGCCGTATAGAATCGCGAAGTTGATCGTCTTGGCGCGCGCGCGGGTGTCGCGTGTCACCTCGCCAAACATCTCCGTAGCTGTGCGCGAATGGATGTCTTCGCCATTGGCAAACGCCTCTTTCAGCGTATCGACCTCGGCCATATGCGCGGCCAAGCGCAGCTCGATCTGCGAATAGTCGGCTGCGAGCAAAGTGTTGCCGGGTTCGGGCACAAAGGCCTGACGGATCGTTCGGCCGATATCAGTGCGGATCGGGATGTTTTGCAGGTTGGGGTCGGTCGAGGACAAGCGCCCCGTCTGCGCGCCGACCAGAGAATAGCTGGTGTGTACCCGTCCCGTGGTCGGGTTGATCTGGGCTTGCAACGCATCGGTGTAGGTGGACTTGAGCTTCGACAGGTGCCGCCATTCGAGCACCTTCTTGGTGATGCCGGCGGCCTCGGGATCGGCGCTCAGCTTTTCAAGTGTCGACTGGTCGGTCGAATACGCTCCGCTCTTGCCCTTTCGGCCGCCATTGAAGCCCATTTTGTCGAACAGGATCTCGCCCAATTGCTTGGGGCTGCCGACCGTGAATTCCTGCCCGGCAATCCCGTGAATCTCTTTTTCAAGGCTGGCGGTGGTGGTCGCGAATTCCTCGGAGAGTTTGGCAAGTTGAGCACGGTCGACCTTGATGCCTTCGCGTTCCATGCCGGCCACAACCGGGATCAGCGGGCGGTCGACCCGTTCATAGATGCGCGTACCGCCTTCTTCAGACAGGCGCGGTTTGAGCATGCGATAAAGGCGCAAGGTCACATCGGCGTCTTCCGCGGCGTATTCGGTCGCGCGGTTCAATGGCACCTCGCCAAAGGGGATAGCCTTTTTGCCGGTGCCGCATACCTCTTTGAAAGAGAGTGGCGTGTGGCCAAGGTGGCGTTCGGACAGTTCATCCATGCCGTGGCCGCCGCCCATGCCTTCGCCGCGCCCCGCGTCGAGCGCGAAGCTCATCACCATCGTGTCTTCGATGGGGTGAACCTCCACACCGTAACGCGACAGGACATTGAGATCGTATTTGCCGTTCTGGAAGACCTTGAGCACCGCGTCATCGGCGAGCATTGGCGCGAGCGCGGTTAGCGCTTCGTTGCGATCTACCTGCAGCGGCGTTTCGGCGAGCAGATCGGTGCCGCCATGCGCAAGTGGGACATAGCACGCATCGTTGGGACCCAGAGCGAGGCTGACGCCAACTAGGTCGGCCTGCATCGCGTCGAGGAAAGAGGTTTCGGTGTCCACCGCCACTAGACGCGCCGCTTTCGCCCGCGCAATCCACTCCTCAAGCGCCTCCATCGTCTGCACAGTCTTGTACGCGTTCCGGTCGACCTTGGGGGCGTCGGGCAGGGGCTGGCGCGCGCCATCGGCGGCGCCCGCATCACCCGCTTTATCCGCTTTGGCAGGGTGGAGGTTGTTGGGGCGTTCGGGGCTGCCGGAACCTGTGCCGAGCCTCTTGAGCAGCGAGGTGAAGCCATGCGCTTGGAGGAAATCGGCGAGCGGTTCTTCCGGGATCGCCTTGAGCTCCATGTCTTCAAGAGGGACTGGCAGATCGCAGTCCTCTTTGAGCGTAACCAGCACCCGGCTCATCTCCGCATCGGCTCGGCCCTCGAGCAGGCGCTCTTTGAGCTTGGACTTCTTCATGTCTGGCGCTTGATCTAGCGCCGCGGTGAGCGACCCGTGTTCGGAAATCAGTCTCGAAGCGGTCTTTGGTCCTACGCCATAAATGCCAGGAATATTGTCCACGCTGTCGCCCATCAGTGCGAGCACATCGCCGACCAAATCGGGCGTGACGCCGAATTTCTCTTCGACCTCGGGAATGTAGATACGCGCCGACTTCATCGTATCGAGCATATCGATGCGGCCTGTTCCTTCGGCGCTGCCTTCTTCGCCGATCAGCTGCATCAAGTCCTTGTCGGATGAGACGATCGTGACGTTCCAACCCTGCCGCTGGGCTTCGCGGGCGTAGGACGCGATAAGGTCATCCGCTTCAAGGCCCTGTTCTTCGATGCAAGGCAGGCTGAAGGCGCGGGTCGCGTCGCGAATCAAGGGGAATTGTGGCCGCAGATCTTCGGGCGGCGGCGGCCGGTTGGCCTTGTATTCGGGATAGATGTCGTTCCGGAAACTCTTGGAATCCTTGTCGAGGATCACCGCTAGGTGAGTCGGGCCATCCGCCTGGTCCAGATCATCGGCCAATTTCCAGAGCATTGTGGTGTAGCCATACACCGCGCCCACCGGAGTGCCTTCCGGGTTGGTAAGCGGCGGTAGCCGGTGGTAGGCGCGAAAAATGTAAGAGGACCCATCGACGAGGTAGAGATGCTTTGTTTCCGACATTCCTGCCTGCTAGCAGCGTCCGGGATCGCAAGGTAGCGCAACCTCTCATGAAACTGACGAAACCGCGCAAAGGGCCGTTGTTTCTGCCGCAAGCGGATGCGATCAAATGTGGCGAGAAAGTGGCCAAATGCGGGCGCTATGCCTTATTTTGCTTGATTTGCCACATTTCCGCCACTATTTAGGACCCAGAGGTCGGGGGTCAAAAATCCGACTTCGCGTGGATCAGGCACTTGATTTCCCACGCCATTACACTCGTTGAAGAGGGATATTTATTATGCGTAAGTTCGTTCTGGCCGCCGTCGTGGCCACCTCGGCTCTGGGCCTCGCCGCTTGTGGCGAAACCGCTGAACAAGCTGGCGAAACCGTTGACGCGATGGCCGCTGACGCCGAAGCCAACGCTGAAGCCGCTGGCGAAATGGTTGGCGATGCTGCCGACGCGACCGGTGAGGCCGTTGAAGGCGCTGCCGACGCAACCGGCGAAGCCGTTGAAGGCGCCGCTGACGCAGCTGGCGAAGCTGCCGAAGGCGCTGCTGATGCCGCTACCGACGCTGTCGAAGGCGCTACGGCCAAAGCGGAAGAAATGATGGGCGGCGAGTAATTCGCTTAGCTCTCTCGCTCCTCAACTGGGGCGGAGTTTCAAGAAAGGGCGGTGCTTCGTAAAGGAGCGCCGCCTTTTCTTTTGCCTGAAGCGGGTGGGGGCGATCAGCCGCCGGTGCGGGCGCCCGTGGGCGCGGCGGTCCAACCGCTTGTCGGGTCATCCAGAAGGCCAGCCTTGGCCGAAAACCCTGTGTAGAGCGCGCGGGTGATGTCCGCGATCCGCGCGTCTCGGCGTTTGCGAGCGGTGCGCTTGTTGCGACGCTCATCCATCAGGTTGGCGCTTTGACCGGTTACGTAAATCGCTGCGGCAATCGCGCGGCCATCCGCCAGACGGAAAATGCCGATGTCGCTCGCCGTGCGGCTCAACGTGCCGGTCTTGTGCGCCAGGGTGGCCTGCATCGGCAGCGCGGCGGTCATGCGGCGCTTGCCCGTGGTGGTTTCTTGAAGCGCAGCCATCAGCAGATTGCGGCTCGGCCCGCTGAGCCATTCACCTTGGTACAGGCCGGCCAAGAGCTTGCCCATGGCGCGTGGGGTGGCCGAATCGCGCGGGTCCATCCATTCGACCGGATCAAATTCTCCATCGTCACGCACCAGAGTGGCGATATCGCGCGACAGCTCAAACTCTTCGATGTCCGCTGTCTCGCGCATCCAGGCGTTCACCTTCTCCGGTCCGCCAACCACTTTCAGCAAAGCGTCGGTGCAGCTGTTGCAGCTTTTCGAGATCATCAGGCTGATGAGCTCGTATGCGGGCACGTAGTTGCCTTCTTTGACGGGGGCCTTGTCGCTCGAAAACTTTTTTGAGCGAATGGGGATCATCAAGGGGTATTCACTGGTCAGGCTGTATTTGCCTTCGTCCACTCCGGCGAGGAAGGTAGCGGCGACCGCAACCTTGCTGGTCGAGGCCATAGGGAAGCGCATATCGCCCAAGACAGCGACTTCTTCGCCTGACGCCAGATCGATCGCATAAACGCCAATGCGCCCTCTGGATCCGTTGGCAAGGTCGGCAATCTGCTCTTCAAACTTGGTCTCATAAATCGCCTCGAACGAGACGGGTTCGCGCAGTTCTGTGCCAAACGCGCTGTCAAAGCTGGCCTCAAAGAGGCTGTCTTCGGCGTGAGCGGGCGCGGCCAAGGCGGCCATCAGAGCGGTGCAGGCAAGAAGGGAACGATTGCGAAGCATGGGTGAAAGTGTCTCCAACTCAGGTTAGCGCAAGCTTAAGGCGCGATGGTAATCCGGCTCGATTCGTCGCGGCAAGCAAACGTGTGGCCGGTTGCGGCCAATGGAGCCATGCGAGCGGTCGACTTGAGTCAAATCGCTCGTTTCGCGAAGTTTGATCCCGCGAAAATGCGGCGATGCAACAAAGGAACAAGCGATCAGAAAAGAAGCTGTTCCCGGCTTTTGAACGCGGATTATGCCCACATACCCTTGACTGGAGACTGAACAGCGGCACTTTGCGGCGCAAGATTCTCATCCAATTCGGGGAAAGACATGTCTCATTCGCTTCACTTCACCGCGGCTCGCGCAACGCTATCGGCGCTGCTGCTTGGTTCTTCCAGCGTGGCGCTGGCCCAGGCCGCGCCGATTGTTCAACCCGGCGCGCCCGGGCAGGCGAGCAAGACCCTGTCGGCGAAAGAGGCGACCACGTTGGCAGCCGCGTCCTATACCCCCGCTGATGTGATGTTCATGCAGGGCATGATCGGCCACCACGCGCAGGCGGTTGAGATGGCAAAGCTTATCAAGGATCGCACTAACCGCGAAGAGATCGTGTCGATTGGTGGCCGGATCGAGTCAAGTCAGGCGGACGAGATCGAGTTCATGAACGGCTGGCTCGCCGATCGCGGTGAGAAGACCGTCATGGTCGGCATGATGGACCAGTCCATGATGGACCACTCATCGATGGATCATTCAAAGATGGACCATTCCAAGCACGCGATGATCGACCATTCAACCATGGCTGGCATGGCCACGCCCGAGCAGATGGCCGAGCTAGCGACGCTCAAAGGCGTTGAGTTTGACCGCATGTTCCTGACCTTGATGATCCGCCATCACGAAGGCGCGATTGAGATGGTGGATGATCTGCTGGGCGAACCGGGCACGGCCTCAGACCCGGTGCTGTTCCAGTTCGTCGGCGATATCGAAAACGATCAGGAGGCCGAAATTGACAAGATGAACGCTTTGCTTGGTGAGCTGTCGCCCGATCCGCGCGCTGGCCTTGCGCCGGGCTTTGCTGACGCTGGCGAAGCGATCATGAACCTGCGCAAGGTGGTGAGCCTGCGCAAGCCAGCGGGCTTCTTCAATCCAGACAACCCCGCTGACCTTCGCCCCGAACTGCCTAGTGATGAAGACGAAGTTGAAGAGGGCGCTGAAGAAAACGCCGAAGCCGCCGAGCCCGATGAAGACGGCGAAAGCCTCACCCAATACGCCGAGCGTTCTCCGCTGCTCGACTTTGCCAACACCGACATGGCGTTCTTTGACGACATCATGATCACCGGCAACTATCACGGCTTCAACATCTACAAGCTGGCCGACGACGGCGCGCCTGAACTGATGAGCTCAGTCGTGTGCCCGGGCGGCCAGGGCGACGTTTCGGTTGTGGGCGACATCCTTGTGATGAGCGTCGAACAAACGCGCGGCCGGGTCGATTGCGGCCTGCAAGGCGTGGAAGGCGAAGTGTCCGAAGAACGCTTCCGCGGCCTGCGTATCTTTGACATCTCTGACCTCACCGCTGTGCGCCAGGTCGGACAGGTGCAGACCTGCCGGGGCAGCCACACGCACTCCATCGTCAGCCACGACGATGAGAAGATCATCGTCTACAATTCGGGCACCAGCCGCGTGCGCAAGACCGAGGAGCTGGCGCGCTGCGTCGAAGATCCCTCGAGCAGCCGCACCGCTTTGTTCAGCATTGACGTAATCGAAATCCCGCTCGCGGATCCGTCCAAGGCGCGCATTGTGAGCAGCCCGCGCGTCTTTGCCGACAATGAATCGGGTGAGATCGCCGGTCTGTGGCTGGGCGGGGACAGCGGCAAGGGCACGCAGGACACGCGTCAGACCAACCAGTGCCACGACATCACCGTGTTCCCATCGCTCAACCTCGCCGCAGGCGCGTGTTCGGGCAACGGCATCATCATGGATATCTCGGACCCTTACAACCCGGTCCGCACGGATGCGGTGTTCGACAAAGGCTTTGCCTATTGGCACTCGGCCACGTTTAACAACGATGGCACCAAAGTGATCTTCACCGACGAATGGGGCGGCGGTGGCCGTCCGCGTTGCACGGCGAAAGACCCGATGACCTGGGGCGCCAACGCAATCTACGATATCGTCGACGGAAAGCTGGAATTCCGCAGCCACTACAAGATGCCCGGACCCCAGACCGAGACCGAGAACTGCGTCGCGCATAACGGATCGATCATCCCGGTGCCAGGGCGCGATATCTTCGTGCAGAGCTGGTATCAGGGCGGCATCAGCGTGATGGACTTCACCGACAGCGCGAATCCGGTTGAGATCGCCTATTTCGACCGCGGCCCGATCGACACCGATCAACTGGTCGTGGGCGGGTACTGGTCGTCCTATTGGTACAATGGCCGCGTCTACGGCACCGAGATCACGCGCGGCGTCGACGTCTTTGCTCTGGAGCCGAGCGAGCATCTTACGGCTGAGGAAATCGCCGCCGCAGAGGCCGCGAGCTACGCCAACACCCGATTCAACCCGCAGACCCAGACGCAGGTGACTTGGGACAAATCGGTGATCGAAGCCGCCGCCGCCAGCCGCAAAGGCGGTTGATCGCACAAGAAATGACGCAGCGGTGGTCCTTTTGCGAGGGCCGCCGTTGTCGTATCCGGGAGAGATCGAAATGCTGACCGAAGCGCATCTTCGCACGTTCCGTGAGCGTGGCTATTGCGTGGTTAAGGACTTCAAATCGGCGCAGGAACTCGAGGCCCTGCGCGCCGCCGCCTCCGCCATCGTTGATGACTTCGACGCCGAGGGCCAGCGCGCGATCTTCACCACCAAGGATCACGCAAAGACGCGCGACGACTACTTCCTGACCTCGGGCGACACGGTGCGCTGCTTCTTTGAGGAAGAGGCGTTTGATGAGCACGGCCAGCTTGCCCAGGACAAGGCGCTTTCGATCAACAAGATCGGCCACGCCATGCACGATCTGGACCCCGCGTTTGAGGCCTTCGCCCGCGATCCGCGCTGCGGGAAGATCGCCCGCCAGTTGGGGCAGAGCGACCCAAAGATCTGGCAGTCGATGTACATCTTCAAACAGCCGCGCATCGGCGGCGAGGTCAACTGGCACCAGGACGCAACGTTCTTCTACACCACGCCCCTATCCGTGCTGACCTATTGGTTCGCGATTGACGACGCGACGCTCGACAATGGCTGCCTGTGGGTGAGCCAAGAGGGCATCGACACGCCTTTGCGTCAGCGTTTCTGCCTAAGGGACGGCGCAGTGGCGATGGATACCTTGTCCGACGCGCCATGGCCCGATGATGCGTCAGCCAAGCCGTTGGAGGTGAAGGCCGGAACCCTTGTTCTGTTCCATGGCCTTTTGCCGCATTACAGCCCGCCCAACCGCTCCGACAAAGCGCGCCACGCGTTCACGCTGCATGTCTGCGACGGCGCGGCGGAGTATTCGGAGCTCAACTGGATCCAACGGGACGCGGCGTTCCCAGTGCGGGGGTTTGGCTGAGCTGCAAAGGCGACAAAGGCGACACCGTGTCGCCTTTACATATCGCCTCTAACCAACTGTAAAGCCGCGAGAAATGATCCTGATTGCGCTCCGAAGGCGACACAGGGAAGGGGCGGGGCGGGGCTAGCGGCCTTTACCCTTTTCAGAACCTTCATTCTCCAGCAGCGCAGGTTCAGCACTGTCGGGGTCATCGCCCCAGGCGTAATTGCGTTCCTCGGGAAAATCAGTCCACTCACTCGGGCCGTCCGCAATCCGATCAAGCAAGCGATCAAGCCCATGATGCGCAAATTCGTCTTCCGCTGAGTTATGCGTGCGGCGCGCGCTGCCCAAGGCGCCTGAATTGAGCAGAACCGTGGTCAGCCGCTCGTCATAGCGGCGCGAGGTTCCGACCAGCTCGCCCTGCCAATAATGCGGCACTTCGACCCCGTTGATCGCGCGGTCCAGCGCCGCTTCAACCAGAACATTGCGCGCGCTCTGCGTCGCCATCCGCCAGGCGGCACCGAAGGGGGCATCGTCCAGCCGCGCGCGCAGCTTGTACGCTGACTGCCGGCTCATCCCCACCGCCTTCGCCGCGACCGAAACGCTTTGCGTTGCGGCAAGCATCTGGAGAAAGGCGCGCTGCTTTTCGGCGGTCCAACCATCGCGGCGGGTGGCCTTTTCAGGCACGAGGGCGAGCGGAGTTTCGGGGCGATGGTGTGCGGGGTTCTGAGACATGCCTCGCGTCTGGCACAGGCGAGGGTGTGTAGGAAAGTTTTGCATCCATAGCGTCGGCTTGAGGCCCAGTTGGAGCCGTCGCGGAATGACCGAAACTGGGGGTGGGAGGGGACGCATGACTAATCAGCCGATCCCTCACCTTCATTTGCTCAGGCCGCGTTTAATTCACCAAATTTGGACCGCCTCAATCCCCATCCATCTCGCGTTACTTTGAGATAGATTGCGGGCAAGACTAGCATGTTCAGCGCGGTTGAACTGGTGAGGCCGCACAAGATCACAATCGCCATGGGCGCTTGTATCTCGCTGCCCGGCTGGCCCATCGCAATCGCCAAGGGCAACAGAGCCAGCCCTGCCGAAATCGCTGTCATCAGGATCGGTACCAATCGCTCTTCAGCACCGCGCCTTACCGCTTCGGCAAGATCGGTCACGCCTTCGATGTCTTGCAGATGCTTTATGTGCGTTACCATCATCACGCCGTTGCGCGTTGCAATGCCAAACAGGGTTATGAAGCCGACAATTGTCGCGACAGAAAGCACCCCTCCGGTCAGCCATAGTCCAACCACACCGCCAACAAGCGCCAGCGGCAAGTTGATCATGACCAGCGCAGCGTCGTTGGAGGAGCGGAACGCCTGTCGCAGTAGCAAGAACATGCCAACCAAGACGATCAGGCCGAGCGCGAGCAAGGTCTTTGTCGCGCTCGCGGCGCTTTCAAACTGTCCGCCCAACTCGATATGCGCGCCTTGCGGAAGATCGATGGTCTCTAGCGCGGCTTGGACATCAGCCACGACGGAGCCAAGGTCGCGCCCTGATACATTCGCCATCACCAATTGCATGCGTTCCACGCTTTCGCGGGTGATCGCGTTGGGGCCTTGATCGCGAACAACATCGGCAATCGCAGAGAGGGGCAATAGCTGTCCACCGGGCGCGGCGATCACCATGGTGTCCATCGATCCCGCCTCGCCCAACTGAGCGGGATCATAGCGAACGACGACATCGGTGATGACGGGGCGTTCGATCAGTTCACCAACCTGCGCTCCGACGATTGCCGCTTGTATGGCGCCGGTCACGCCCTCGACCGAAAGGCCGTAATTGGCGAGATCAGCGCGGCGTAGGCGCACGCGAAGGTATGGCACGGTGCTTTGCGTGTCCTTCTGGACGTCGACCGCGCCGGGGATCGCGGAGACGGCGGCTTCCACCTGCGAAGAGATGCTTTGAAGTGTGACAGTGTCTGGTGCGAAGACCTTGATCGCTATGTTTGCTCTTGCGCCCGACAGGATGTGATCAACGCGGTGGCCGATGGGCTGACCAAAGATGGCTTGAACACCCGGCACGGTTCCTACCGCCTCACGCAAAGCCGACAGCAGTTCTTCGCGACTGCGTCCATCTTCGCTCAGGGTCGCTTCGATCTCGGAAGCGAACACTTCTTGAGCGTGCGGGTCACCCGGTGCGCGGCCTGTGCGACGGGCTGTCGTCAAGACTTCGGGCTGCGATAGCAGCGCCCCTTCGATCTCGCTGGCAGCACGGTCGCTGTCTTCGAGGCTCGTGCCGGCAAGGGTGGTCACGTTGACGGTAAGCGAGCCTTCGTTGAACTCCGGCAGAAAGGACCGACCAGCCAGAGCCATCCCGACCGAAGCGGCGAAAACGATCACCAGCGACGCCAAGGCAAGCGTCTTCCAGCGATCCAACCAGCGGTCGAGCACACCAGAATACCAAGCCTTCATGCGGATAACCCAGTTCGGCTCATTGCCGACGTTTTCGGGCTTGCGGCTCAACAGGTCGAATGACAGCGCGGGCGTCAGTGTCAGCGCGACAGCGAGGCTCGCCAGCAAGGATACGCCATAGGCCAGGGCCAGCGGTTGGAGCAGACGACCTTCGATCCCTGTGAGGCCAAAGATGGGAATGAAGACCAGCAGGATAATGAGCGTTGCAAAGATGATCGCGCCTTGCACTTCGCTTGTCGCCGCTGCGACGACCTTGATATCGTCTTGCTGCTCTTCAACCGGCTTTTCTCGCTCAAGCCGCAATCGCCTCACGACGTTCTCGACCACGATGATTGCATCATCGACCAGCATTCCCAGCGCGATGGCAAGGCCGCCCAGTGTCATTGTGTTGATCGTCCCGCCGCCAGAATTGATCACGATGATCGCACTGACCACCGAGACAGGGATCGCCGCGAGCGCCACTGCGGTTGCGCGCCAACTTATTAGGAAAACGAAGACAATGATCGCGACAAGGATCAGGCCCTCGATCAGTGCCCATGTCACGTTGTCTACGGATCGCTGGATGAAGTCGGCTTGCCGGAACACACGCGTTTCCAGCACCATACCTTCGGGCAAGGACCGCTGGAGATCGGCGAAGGTTTCATCGAGCCGATCGGTCAATTCGAGCGTGTTTGCTCCTGGTTGTTTTTGAATGGCGAGGATAACGGCAGGATCGCCATTGAAGGCCCCAGTGCCGCGTTTCAGCCCTTCTCCAATGCGAATGTCGCCGATCTCGCGAGCAAGGACGGGAAAGCCGCCAGCTTCGCCAACGACGACATTGCCAAATTCTTCTGCGTTCGCGGCGCGACCAACACCCTCGACCAGAAACTCTTGACCGTTCTCGACCACCACTCCGGCGCTTTGGGTGGTGCTGGCCGCCTCCATGGCCTCCACGACTTCGTTCATGCCGATGCCGCGTGCCGAAAGCCTTGAAGGGTCGACCAGCAATTGCACCTGCCGTTCGTCTCCGCCGATGGTTAACACCTCGGCAATGCCGGGGATCGACATGATGCGTCGGCGCACGATCCAGTCCGCTGTAGACTTGAGGTCCATAGGGCTGGCGGCGTCAGAACGCAGCGCGACAAACATGATCTCGCCCATCACCGAACTGGCCGGGATCATGTGCGGCGGCGCGATGTCGTCCGGCAGTTCGTCTTCGGCGGTTTGCATCCGCTCATTCGTGATGCGCCGCGCTTCGTCAGGATCGGTGGTCCAGTCATACTCCATGATGACTATTGAAAGGCCGGTTGCACTGTTTGAGCGGAGACGGCGCAAGCCCGGCGCTCCGTTGAGAGCCGTTTCAAGCGGGATGGTGACGCGCTGCTCAACCTCGGTTGGGGTATAGCCACCGGCATCGACAACGACTGTGACCGTCGGCGCGGTCAGGTCTGGCAGAACGTCAACGGGAGCACGAGCCGCCGTCCAAGCGCCAAAACCCGTAAGCAGGACCGCGATGGCATAGACCACCACGCGGTTTTCAAGGCTCCATTTAACGAGACGTTCAAGCATCGGATCGTCTCCTAGTGGGCATGGCCGTGGCCGAACGCATCGGGCGCCGCTGCCGCTGCACGAACCGCCGCCGCACCTCTGGTGACAACACGCTCACCGGCTTCAATCTGGCCATCAATCGCCACCCGATCGCCGATACGGGAGAGGATCGTCACGGGTCGGCGCTCAAAGGTCTCCCCGCCGATCTGGACATAGACCACGTCCTGTCCGCTTTCGTTGAGGATCGCGCTGGCGGGGATCGTAAGGCGCGGTGTCGCTTGCCCGGCGCGTAGCTGCCCTTGAAGCCTTTGACCCGGCCTCACTGCACGGCTGTTCCATGCGAAAATGACAGAAAGCGAACGGGTCTGCGGATCAATCGCCGCGCCGCGCTGAATCAACGAGACGTCTCCGCGCCCAAGCGAAATGGTTTGATCGGGCAAGAGCAGGTCAATTCCGCCGGGGCTGCCGACTTGCGCCGCCATCGCTTCTGGAACACGCGCTACTAGCCACAAGGCGTATGGATTGCCGATCCTCATCAATTGTTGACCGCCCGACACGCCCATGCCTTGCACGAGCGAGCTTTCGAGCACTTCGCCAGAGATGGGCGAGACAACAGGCACGCCCGCGCCGCCTCCGGCGACAGAAGAGCGCCGCTGGCGCGCTGACGTGATTTGCGCCTGCGCCAGTCGCAAGGCGGTGTTGGCTTCATCAAGCCTGCGAGCAGGGACCGCTTCGGCTTCGACCAGCTGCTCCATACGAGCAACCTCACGCGCTGCAGCATCGCGTTCGATAACGGCCTGCCTGATCGAGAGATCGAGCGTCGCAAGATCTTCCCCGCCGCCAAGCGTAGAGGAGATCGAGGCCAGCGTTTGCCCGCGCCTAACCGGACTTCCCACGTCGAAAACTCGCCGTGCTCGCACAATTCCATCGACAGGGGCAGAGATCATTGCCTCAGCCTGCGGTTGTATCTGCACATCGACGGTCACAGGGATTGCGGCCGCCAAGTCGGTCATGCTGGCCGCCTTTGTCATGAATGGAACACGCCATTGCACTTCCTTGGTGAAGGCTATGGCCCCTTCTATCTCTTCCTTTTGGGGAACGGCCGCTGCGCCCTCTTCACTGGTCGCCCAGACTGTGATCTCGCCAAGGTCATGGGTTGTGGTCCCTCGCGGCGATGTGTGCACCAGCCGCAATGTCGCGCTCCCGCTCTTCGAGGCGGTTAGAAGAGGGCGGAAAATTCCTTCGACATCGCTTGGGTTTGCTTCGGCCGTGTCCGTTGAACCGTCCGGCCAAGTGAGCTCCGCCGTCAATGTGCCCTCGCTAACCGGATCATAAGTGTCGAGCCACGTCAGATACGCGTCGAAGCGTCTATTCTTGCCCATGACCAAAGGGCGGTATTCGACGAACAATTCGGTCGCTTCGTTGTAGTCGGTGACCACGATCCCGCCGCCATGCGCCCCACGCGCTTCCGCTTCATGGGAATGCATAAGGTCACAAGCTGTGAGCGACAGGCTCATCACAGCAACGGCAAATGCCGCAAGCAAGCGGGATCGAATCATGGTCTTATCTTTCAGATCAAATCAGTCGGTTGGATTAGTGGGAATGGTTGGGATCGGTGCCTTCCGGGTGATCGTGGTCATCGTCTGCGACGGGTTCAGGAGCGTCGTTGTCATCCGCGTCGATGGCGGCGGTGCCTTCTTCGCCAGACGCAGCGTCGTCGCCGCAAGCGGTCAAAGCGAGCGCCATCGGCGCAGTCGCAAACAAGATACTCTTCTTCATCAGTAGGTCCTTCCAATTGCTAGATCGTATTGTGTCGCGGCAAGCGCCGCATCGAGTGCGAGCGAGATGACGAGCAAGTCCGCATCTCTTTCGGCTTCGTAAGCGTCGAGGAGTTCGACGACGCTAACCTCTCCTGACTGGTAAGCGGTGTCGGCAATGGTGCCGAGGCGGCTTGCATCATCGCGGGTTTGCATGGCAGCCGTAGCCGCCTCACGCGCTGACAATGCGCGGCTGCGTGCCGCGTTCTGTTCAGCTTCAATCTGGCGAGTGGCTATTGCAAGGTCAGCTTCAAGCGACGCGCGGGACGCCTCCTCTCGCCGAACGGCAGCGCCACCACCGTTCCAGATTGGCAGTGAGATGCCCACGGAGATAACAGGGCCATAGTCGGTCGAGAAACCGTCATCGACCCGCCGCGCTCCAGCGCCCAATGCCAGCTGCGGGAGGCGCGCGCGGCGCGCGGCACTCACCCGGTAGCGGGCGGCATCCACACGCCGTTGCTGCGCGACCAAATCGGGGCGTTCGCGGATCTGCGTTGCCGTGTTCAGATCGGTGATGGCTTCGAGCGGAACCTGCGGATCGGGAACCCCGGTGAGGGCAGAGAGCAATGCACAATTGGCATCACGCTCACCTCGCGTCCTAAGTCGTTCGGCACGCGCTGCGCTCAGTTGCACGCGCACACGGCGCACATCATAGCCAGCGGCATCGCCCGCGCTGGCGCGCTCGGTCGAGTCGCGCTCAGCCTCTTCGAGGCGTTCGACATACCGTTCCCAAATCGCTAATTGTCCAAAACCCGCCGCACACCGCACGAAAGACGCGCGAACCTCGGCCACCAGCAATTGTCGCCGGCGCTCAATGTCGCCACCTGCCGCCACTGCGTCGGCCCGCGCCGCGTCACGCCGGGCTGACCTGACTCCGTAAAGGTCAATCGGCTGGACCACTCGCACTTGCCACTCGCTCTCGCTTCCTCCTTCGTATCCCACTTCAAAATCAGGGTTTGCGAGCGGCCCAATAATATCAGTTTTAGCGGATGCCGCGCGCAGGTCAGCGTCATCGCGCTCCGCAACGCCTTCCTGTTGCAAGGCACGTTGGATCGCCGCCTCTTCGGTGAGAGCTGTCTGCGCATAGACGCTCGCAGGTAAGACGCAAAACGCTATGGAAAGGATGAGGGATGCCAGGCGCATCCACACTTTGGGCATGATTATCTCCGCAAATTGCCACAACACGCCGGACAATCGTCCGACGACAACGTCAGGCAGTTCGCGGAGGTCTTAGAAGTGTATTGGGATCGCCCGACGGCGCGCCGCGGCTCAGGCGTTCCGGGAAATCGGAATAGCGGCCCAAGAATGGACCTGCCACAAAATTGGTGTCGGCGATCGACGCCATCGAAGAGAGCACGTCGGCAGCGATATGATCGTGCACGAGCGGCGCATCGCTGAGATCGCTTTCCAAGTGACCGTTGCGCCCAGTATGCCCATGATCGCTCACCGCATGGGTGTGATCGCCGTGATGAACGTGCGCCTCAGCGCGCTGGTAACCATACCCACCCTCGTGCGCAGACCATGCCATGCGAGGCACGATGAGGGCACTCAAAAGCAATAGAAGGGCTGCAATCCGGAACACGAATTGGAAAATAGCGCGGCAAGTTAGATTGAGCAATGTCTGATGAAGCTCGCCACCGTGTCTTGGCTAGCGTGAGCGTCTGGAAGTGGGTCGATTGCTGACATTCTGCTTTCAGCGGTTGGTCATTTGAGCGCTGACATCTCGCTAACGGTCCAAAAGTCCCGCGCGCCCGTATGAAAAAAGCCCCGCCGAACCTGCGTCCGACGGGGCCTTTTTCTTTGCGCGAGTCCCCGCGAAGGCGGGGACCTTTTGGCAAGTGGCGCTGGGCCGAAGGAGGCTCCCGCTTTCGCGGGAGCTCACACCTCTTAGGAGCCTAAGGCTCTTAGAAGCCCATGCCGCCGCCCATGCCGCCCATACCGCCCATATCGGGCATGGCGGGGGCGCCACCGGCTTTATCTTCCGGAGCGTCGGTGATCGCCGCTTCGGTGGTGATCAGCAGGCCAGCAACCGAAGCTGCGTCTTGCAGTGCGGTGCGAACAACCTTGGTCGGATCGATCACGCCGGCTTCCACCAGGTTTTCGTAGACGTCGGTCGCGGCGTTGAAGCCTTGCGTTTCGTCGCCTTCGCGCAGCAGGTTGCCAGAAACAACCGCGCCATCGTGACCGGCGTTTTCAGCGATCTGACGGACCGGCGAAAGGATCGCACGGCGAACGATGTCGATGCCGCGGCTCTGGTCGTCGTTGTCGCCTTTCAGGCCTTCGAGAACCTTCGAGGCGTACAGCAGAGCCGTACCACCACCCGGGACGATGCCTTCTTCGACAGCGGCGCGCGTGGCGTGCAGAGCGTCGTCGACACGGTCCTTGCGTTCCTTCACTTCGACTTCCGAAGCGCCGCCAACCTTGATCACGGCCACGCCGCCGGCGAGCTTGGCAAGGCGCTCTTGAAGCTTTTCCTTGTCGTAATCGCTGGTGGTGTTTTCCATCTGCGTTTTGATTTCGGCGACACGCGCTTTGATGTCGTCCTGGCTGCCCGAACCGTCGACGATGGTCGTGTTG
>JBCCAH010000003.1:0-389764 GCA_039814925.1 Pseudomonadota bacterium | reverse complement strand
TCGACGTGGATCGTGATGGGATCTTCCTTACCGCCGTAAATAACAGCGGGGATCCGACCTTCGCGGCGAAGTGCTCGGGAGGCTCCCTTGCCAGCCCGTTCGCGGCGTTCGGCCGGCAGAATAAGCGTATCGCTCATGAGTAGTGCCTTTCGAATGCGTGTTGAAATTATCTGTTCGGCGCGCCGCCTCCAGGGATGACCAGAACGCCGAAGTGCCGCCCGTTAGAGCGCAATGGTGTGCAAAGCAAGAAAATTGCGCGGGCGACGGTTGAGCCACCCGCGCTGTATCCCGGCCGGTGAGCGCTACTGGAGCCGTTCGACCTCAATATCGCGCTCAGCCAGTAGGTCTTGAACGCTCTTCTTGCCAGCCAGATGCCCTGCGCCAACAGCGATGAACACCGTGCCCGGCGTGCTATCCAGCCGCGCGTCGATCCATTCGGCCCAATTGGCGTTGCGATCATAAAGAAGCGCTTCGGCAATGGCGGGGTCTTCCAACCCTTCGTTCATCAGTTCGGCCAGGCCATCGGCGTCGCCCTCGACCCATTCGGCCACCATCTTATCGAGCGTTTCTTTTGCCTTATCCATGCCTTCGACCGCTTCCATCAGAAAGGCGATTTGCTTGTCCTGCGGCAGGCTATCGAAGATGTTGAGCTGAAACTCGGCGGTTTCGAGCGCATCTTGCGGCTTGTCGCCGGCTTTCGTCAGGAGCACTTTCTCCACCCCGGAATCCGGCGAATAGCCTTGCTGAAGCAGAGGTAGCATGGTGAGTGTCAGACCAGCCATCCACGGTTCGAAACGGTCAAAAGCAGGCGCTGGTAAGCCCAGGCCGCCAAGCGCCGCTTCGTAAGAGGCGGTCTGTTCTTCATCGAGAAGCGAACGCAAAGTGGTGCCCGCTGGCAGCATCGATTTTTGCATCGCTGTCATCTGCATGGCCTGTTCGCTTTCGGCGTCCATGCGAATTTCCGTCACGAGCGTGTCGGACGAAGTCAGCGCGTTGGCGATGTCCTCGTCGTACCACTCAATCCCTTCAGGCAAGGCGTGGACGGTGCCAAACAGGTAGATCGTTGTGTCTTCGTCCGCGACTTTCCAAAGCGCGGGGCCTTTGGCCTCCGACATGGAGGCGTCCACATGCCCATCGGCGAAGGCGGGAGTGGATATCAGAAGGGCCAGGCTGGCAACGCTGGCGGAAAAAAGAGAGTGCAGTTTCATCGTATGGACCTTTCAGTGGGGTTTTGCTGAACTTGAAGCGGGGGGCGTAAAGCGCGGATGCATCATCGGGAGCGCAGCCAGGCAACGCTGAAGGTGACGAAAGTGGCAATGAAACCCAATAACCAAACGCCGGCCGCGCTCGGCGCGGGGACAAGGCCCCCGGCGTGGAGCACCGCCCAGGCAGGGGCGCCGCCCATGACGGCCATGCTACCTCCGGTGTAGCCGATATAATTGCGCTGGCGAACGAGTTCGTCGCTAATAGTGAAAACCCATGCGGGCATAATGATCACGCCCACGATCAGCGCGGTCGCCAAACCGATGGCTATCGCCGGATCGAGGACGATCTTGTCCCATTCGCCGGAATAGAGGTCTCCCTCACCGTTATTGGCGAACACCATCAGGAAGCCGACGGTTGCGCCGATGACGGCTGCCGTCACGTAGGTCAGGATTTCGCGGCGCCGGCGCACGCGCATGCGCGCTTCACCGGGGGAAAGCTCTGTATCAGTCATGTGGACCGCCTCCATATGATAGCCGCACACGCGATGATCAAAACGGTGACGAACAGGATCATCACATCGGGCTGCGGCAGAAATCCGCCTCGCCACCCCATCCACCAGACGGGCGCGAGGATTGAGAAGCTTTGAAATCCGACCATGAAGCCAAAGTCATTGGCTTCGCGCGCCACTTCGTCGGCGTTGCGACGGTGGATTATGATAAAGACAGGCAAGATTATGGCCCACATTCCCATCGCAAACAGAGCCTGTATGGATCCAACAGAGCCATTGCTGAACAAAAGCGTTCCGCCATTATCGAAGTCGATTAGCGGTATCGTGGTCAACCCGCCGAGGAAGCCTGCGCCAAGGGTTGTCCATTTGGTCCGGCGCCCCCGGGCCGTGTCGGGCTCGCCCATGGTGAAATCGGGCATGGTCCGCCAGAGGAAATAGCCGCTGACCAACACGAAGGGCACGCCGATCAGCATGATCCAAAGATCTGTCACGTTCTGTGTCTTGGAGTAATACCCGGCGGCGTAGCCAATTACGACGACACCAATCAGTGGGAAGGCCAAACACACGAACCAGATGATCAAATGCGTCCAATACCGCTTGGGGGAAAAGTCTTCCTCGGATTCGATCGTATCAGGCTTCGTCATGGAAGATCTCTTCAATGGGCATTTCAAACAAACGGGCGATGCGAAAGGCGAGGGGGAGCGAAGGGTCGTGTTTGCCCGTCTCAATGGCGTTCACGGCCTGACGCGACACGTCCAGCCGCCCGGCCAGCTCCGCCTGGCTCCAATCGCGTTCCGCGCGCAGGACTTTGAGGCGGTTCTTCATCGGGAATCTCGCCAGCGCAGGAACTGGAAGATAAAGACAAACAACCACATGTAGACCTGCCAAACGGTCGAAACGATCACGTCGCCGCGCTGCCCTTCACTGATGAACGGCACGTAGAACTTGCGCCAAACGGCATAGGCCGAGCTGTCATGCGGCAGGCCAAGTTCCGCGCTCCAGGCGACAATGATCGACACGAACGGCCAAATAGCGACCGAATAAGCGAGCACGACCACTGTGCGTTTCCAAAGGCCCTCCATGTAATCGTCGCGCATGAATTTGGAGATCATGAGGAAGAACGGGAGGAAATACCCAAAGACGCCCACAATAAGCGATGCAATTGAGTTGACCGATCCCTCAAGTCCAAAGCCCTGCTTCCCGATCACAAATCGGGTCAAAAACTCAGCTAGGCCGATCAGAGCGAATACGAAGGATAGGTTCAATAACCAGTAATACGCTCGATAGCGCAGCGGGTCTTTTGACGTTTCTGTCTTAGTCATGATTGTTCCAGCCGCTCCGCAAACCACGACATGTCGCGCAGAACCGCAAATCCGTATCCGGCGTAGAACGCGAGAGCGGCAAAGGACGCCAGCGTTTGAGCGTCGGTCCAATACTGGGGGAAGTATCCGGTGCTTGACGGTGTTTCCTCCGAAGCGAGCGCGTAGCCGGCGGAATGCGCGACATCGGCGATGTTCACGATCCAATTGGCAAAAAGGTACAAAGCCAAGGCACCCACCGCGAAGCGCATCGCGACTTCGAGACGCGCGCGCAAGAATTCGTCGGCTTGCGTGCCAATGGCAGCTATTAAAAGACCACCGATGGTAAAGCCCCACGCAATAGCGAACAGGATGTTGTCGTAGCCAAGAAATGCGTTGGCAAAGCTGACCACAGACCCCGCGCTCGCGCCCCACATATAGCGGTAGGCGTTTGAGCGTTCGGTCTCACCCACTTGGTTAGGTTTGTAGGGCATCAGGCGTCTCCCCGCAGGCGCTTCGAATAGAAGCCGACGTAGAAACCGGTGGCCGCGATAAAGAATGTGACGCGCGGCTCGGCTTTAGCGTTGAGGAAGGCTTCGCTTTGAAAGCTCAACCAATCGGTCAAGATTGGGAGGAAAGCCGTCCAGATGATAATCGCCAGCATGCCACCAATCGCTCCGGCGTAGGCGCAGAAACGATGAAATTCGTCGTAGGTCTTGTCGGAGACAATTATGCTTAGCGATAGGATGGTGAAACTGGTTGGGACTAAAAGAGAGTCTTTGTCGAGGCCCGAGAGGATCATCCCCCAAGCGACCACAACGAGGAAGGCGCCAACACCCGCGCTCCACGCCACGATCTTGGCTTTGTCTTCGTGCGACATGGGCTGTTGACGATACATCAAACGTCTCCCCGCAGGCGCTTCACGAACACGCCGATGTAGAAGCAGAGCACGGCAAACAGCAGCACGACCTCGGTTGGAATGTCAGGCCCGCCCTCGGTGTCTGTAAAGCCGTCATACATACCTTCAAGAAAGGGAAGCCCGAGGAAGGTCACGACCATGGATCCGAAAGCCACCGAAGCGCCAGCGGTCCAGAGGGCCTGCGTGTATTCGTCCGCTCCGCGTGACCAAAGCATGACGATGGCCACAAGGCAGGCAAGTACGGCCGCCGAGACCGCCCAAATTGGGGCGAGGGATAGGCCCAAGCACACGATAGCGCCGATTATTCCGGCAAGGCCGATCCAACTGGCGGTCATGAAGATGTTGGCTTTGTTCATCGGCAAAGTCTCCAAAGGGTTTGAAATCGCGGAGGTGTGGGGCTGCAACTGGCCACGCGTGGGCATCACAAATCTCCACGAAGGCGTTTGAATTGGCTGCCAAGAAAAAAGGCGAACAAGATCACATGGACCGAGAAGAAGCCGCTGATACGATCTTCTTCCTCTGGCGGCACGAACTCGCCGATATCCGGGTTTACCTTCAAAGCCGCTTCATACGCCTGGTAAGCGTTGGAAACTTCAACAGCGGCAATTATCGTTTCGACATAGTGTCCGACCAACAGCCACACTATCGCCGCGAAGAACGCCCAACTGGTGCCAGTGTGCCAAATAGAGAGCGTAAACTCGTCGGTCTTCCTTTTTTTGAAGCACGCAATAACGGCGTAAGTCTCAGCCAGAATACAGAAGAGTCCAAAGAGCAAGATCGTCGCTGGCCACAGCAGCGGATCGCCCTCTTCAAAATCGGGGAAGACCTGTTCCATGGCCAGCGCGGTAAGCGGAAAGGCCACAACCATCGCTGTCCCGATATTGACCGCGCGCAGAAAGCCATCGACTTTGCGTTGGCGATTGGAAGACGGGCTGATCTCGGTCATTGTCGATCCGGAAATGATTTGCTCATGGTTAAGGGGAGGGCCGCTCTCGTTTGGGGCGCTTTAGTCGGAGGGGCGATCAAAGCGGTTCGAGAGCGGCCCTGCTGCATCATGCGCGCGGGGCTTGCGCAGCGGACGCAGGGGTTGCGGTGTTGAGCGCCAGACGCGCGGTCCGTGCGTTGGCCTGGGCCTTGGCAACGGCGACGTTCACTTCGGGTTGAGCCGATGCCAACGCGCTTTCGCGGCATTGGCGTTCAAGCCGGATCGAGTCGCTGTCACGCCCGCCATTGCGGCACAACTTGCGGATCTTGGTACGCACGCGCTCGTCAAGGCGTGAGACGCCGGCATCGGTGCTGAGATCGAGGTCCGAGTGATCGACGCCGACGGCAAAGTCGGTGGCGTTGGGGGCGGTTTGCGTTGCCGCTGCGGGGGCAGCGATGGCGGCGGCGAGGCTGGCGAGGGTCACGATGAAAGTGCGCATTTGGGTTCTCCTGGGGAGGAAGAGTGGGGTGGTTTTGTCGTAACAACCTTCCGGAATGTCAGGTTGCCCTTACTTTATGTCGTGATTCACTGACCATGTCAACAAGACCTGACTTTTGGTAATGCTCACCTTACGAAAACCGCAGAATTGCGCGGGTTTGGGCGGTGCAAAACCGGTCGATTGTGCGGCGCACCATTGACCCCTTGAGGGGCATCAGCCATGGGCACGCCATGGATTCTGACACCAAAGTTGCGGCGAACGATCCGGCCCTGATTCGCCGCGATCCGGCTCGCTCATTTCAGGATATGATCCTGACGCTTCACGATTTCTGGAGCGCGGCTGGCTGCGTGATTTTGCAGCCCTACGACATGCGAATGGGAGCGGGGACGTTTCACACGGCAACGACGCTTCGCGCGTTGGGGCCTGAGCCCTGGAACGCCGCTTTCGTGCAGCCCTGCCGCCGCCCGACCGATGGGCGCTATGGCGAAAACCCCAACCGCTTGCAGCACTATTACCAGTATCAGGTGATCCTGAAGCCGAGCCCGGCCGATATTCAAGACCTCTACCTCGCCAGCCTCAAAGCGATTGGCATCGATCCGCTCAAACACGACATCCGCTTTGTCGAGGATGACTGGGAATCACCCACCTTGGGCGCCTGGGGTCTGGGCTGGGAAGTGTGGTGCGACGGGATGGAAGTCACCCAGTTCACCTATTTCCAGCAGATGGGCGGGTTTGACTGCAAACCGGTCGCGGGCGAACTGACCTACGGGCTTGAACGGCTCGCCATGTACATTCAGGGCGTCGACAACGTCTACGACCTCGCCTTCAACACCCAAGGGGTGACGTACGGGGAGGTGTTTCTTGAGAACGAGAAGCAGATGTCGAAGTGGAACTTCGAAGTGGCCGACACCGATGGCCTGTTCGACCTGTTCAACAAAGCCGAAGCCGAATGCCGCAACGCGCTCGAAAACTCGGTGCCTATGGCCGCCTATGAGCAAGCGATCGAGGCCAGCCACATCTTCAACCTGTTGCAAGCGCGCGGCGTGATCAGCGTGCAGGAACGCGCGTCCTATATGGGCCGCGTGCGCGATCTGGCGCGTTCTTCGTGTGAGGAATACGCCAAGGCGATGGCCCCCGAATGGGAAGCGAAGTTTCCGGGCTGGAGTCTCGTCTGATGGCTGATTTCCTGCTCGAATTGCTCGGCGAAGAGATCCCGGCGCGCATGCAGAAAGGCGCGCGTGGGGAGCTTGAGAAGCTCTTCAAACGCGAGCTCGACGCCGCTGGCGTGTCGTCGGAGACCGTAACGGTCTGGTCGACGCCGCGGCGTTTGGCTTTGGTTGCGCGCGGGCTGCCGCTGGAAACGCAGGCCGTGCGCGAGGAGGCCAAGGGGCCTCCGGTTGGCGCGCCGGATCAGGCGGTCGATGGCTTCTGCCGCAAGAACGGCGTGACGCGCGACCAGCTGGAGGAACGCGAGGTCAAAGGCCGCGCGACTTGGTTCGCAGTTAAAAACGTTCCGGGACAGGCGGTGAGCGATCTGCTCGCGGCGGCGATCCCGACGATCATCCGCGATTTCTCGTGGCCCAAGAGCATGCGCTGGGGCGAGGCGTCGCTCAGCTCGGAAAGTCTCAAATGGGTGCGTCCACTCACGGGTATCATTGCGTTGCTCGATGGCGAAGTGGTGCCGGTGGTGATGGAAGGCCTCGCCAGCGGGCGCGAGACGGTGGGTCACCGCTTCCATTCCAGCGGACCGATCACGATCAAGGGCGCGGACGATTACGCCGACGCTCTGGCCGCCGCGCATGTGATTGTGGACCACGAGAAGCGCGAAGCTCTGGTGCGCGACGCCGCGCGCCGGGCGGCGGAGAATGCGGGTCTTACGCTGGTCGAGGACGAAGGATTGGTGGTGGAAAACGCCGGCCTGACCGAATGGCCGGTGCCGTTGCTGGGCCGCTTTGACGAGGAGTTCTTGGAAGTCCCGTCCGAGGTGATCCAGCTCACCGCGCGGGTGAACCAGAAGTATTTTGTGTGCGAGGACGCGGACGGGAAGCTTGCGAACGCGTTCGTCTGCACCGCCAACCTTGTGTCGAGCGCGCCCGATGTGGTGGTCGACGGCAACCGCAAGGTGATCGCGGCGCGGCTTTCGGACGCGCGTTTCTTCTGGGAGCTCGACCAGAAGACCACGCTGGCGAAGCACGCCAAGAAACTGGAGCGGATCACGTTTCACGAAAAGCTGGGTACGGTGGCCGATAAAGTTGATCGCGTGGCCAAGCTGGCGCGGTGGTTGTGCGAAGAGGGGATTGTTCGTCCATGCACTTCTGCGGAAGCAGTAGCCCAGAGCGGCCCTGGACCCCTGCTTTCGCAGGGGATCACGCAAGAGGAACTCGCCGACCTCGCCGAACAGGCCGCGCGCCTGTGCAAGGCGGACCTCGTCACCGAAATGGTCGGCGAATTTCCCGAGCTTCAGGGCCTGATGGGCGGCTATTACGCCGAGAAAGAGGGCTTGCCGCAGGAAGTGTCCGACGCGATCCGCGATCACTACAAGCCGGTGGGGCAGGGCGACGACGTGCCGACGGCTCCGGTGACGGTGGCGGTGTCGCTGGCGGATAAGCTGGATACGTTGGTTGGGTTTTTCGCTATTGATGAAAAGCCGACCGGATCGAAAGACCCTTTTGCTCTTCGGCGGGCGGCTTTGGCTGTGATCAGTTTGCTCGATGCTAACGGTTTACGCATCAAGCTCTCGTCCGCTCATGCTGAGCTTGTCGAAGCATTGCACTTCTTGTCGGAAGTGAAGGACAGCCCTTCGACAGGCTCAGGGCGAGCGGGGTGGGGAGACTTACTCAACTTCTTCGCCGACCGTCTCAAAGTCCAACAACGCGAAGCGGGCGTGCGCCATGACCTGATCGACGCGGTGTTTGCGCTTGGTGGCGAGGATGATCTCGTTCGCCTGCTCGCCCGGGTGAAGGCGCTCCAGAGCTTTATCGAAACCGAGGAAGGCGCAAACCTCCTCGCCGGATACAAGCGCGCGGCCAATATCCTCAAGAAAGAGGGCTTTGACGCCACCCCCGTCACCCCGGCCCCCGTCACCCCGGCGCAGGCCGGGAACCAGTCTGGCGAGGACGAGTCCGCCGCTCTGGATTTCGGCCTTCGCCGCAATGACGGTGCGGGCGCACAAAACCCGGATGGTAAATTCCTTTCCTACACGCCCGAAACTGACGAAAAGGCGCTAATCGACGCTCTCGATTCAGCTGAGCCCAAAGCGGCGGCGGCGGTTGTGGCGGAGGACTTCGAAAGCGCGATGGCGGCCCTTGCGAGCCTGCGTAGCGCGGTCGATGCGTTCTTTGACAACGTGGTGGTAAACGCTCCCGAGGCGGAGAAACGTGCAAGCCGCCTTGCGCTTCTCGCGCGTTTCCGCGACGCGGTGCATCAAGTGGCCGATTTCAGTCGGATCGAAGGATAAATTCAAAGGTGACACACACAGCGCCGCCCAAGCGTCAAAAGACGTGTAAAAACAGAACTATACCGGGAAGCAGAACTTTTGCAAAACCGCGGTGTCTGCGGTCCATGAAGGTAAACTGAGAAATGACAACAACCGTCTATCCCTTCGGCGGAAGCGCCGCTCACGACGATCCCAAAGACGTCGAACGCCAGCGCGACAAGACGATCACGGGTGGCAAGGGCGCGAACCTCGCGGAGATGGCCAGCATCGGGCTGCCGGTGCCTCCGGGCTTCACGATCACAACCGAGGAATGCGTGCGCTACCTGCAGGAAGGCGCGGACTTCTCCGATGCTCTACGGGCCGATGTGGCCAAGGCGCTGACGCATATCGAAGCGGCGGTGGGTAAGAGCTTTGGCAACGCAGGCGATCCGTTGCTGGTCTCGGTGCGCTCCGGCGCGCGGGTGTCGATGCCCGGCATGATGGACACGGTGCTCAACCTGGGCCTCAACGATGAGACGGTCGAAGGGCTGGCGCAGACAAGCGGCGATGAACGCTTCGCCTGGGACAGCTATCGCCGGTTCGTGCAGATGTACTCCGACGTGGTTCTGGGCATCGATCACGGCCTGTTTGAAGAGGCGTTGGAAATCGCCAAGGAAAACAACGGCTACTACGCGGACACAGAGCTGTCGGCGGAGGAGTGGAAGACGCTCGTCGCCGAGTTCAAAGGCATCGTTGAGGACGAACGCGGCGAACCGTTCCCGCAGGATGTGAACGAGCAATTATGGGGCGCGATCGCCGCGGTGTTCGACAGCTGGGACAGCGACCGGGCGAAGGTCTATCGCCGACTGAACGACATCCCCGCCGATTGGGGCACCGCCGTGAACGTGCAGGCGATGGTGTTCGGCAATATGGGTGAGACAAGCGCGACGGGCGTGGCCTTCACCCGCGATCCGGCGACGGGCAACCGCGCCTATTTCGGCGAATACCTGATCAACGCTCAAGGCGAAGACGTGGTCGCCGGCATCCGCACGCCGCAATACCTGACGAAGGCCGCGCGCGAAAAGGCGGGGGCCAAGCCGCTCTCGATGGAAGAGACGCTGCCGGACGCTTACACCGAGTTGGCGCGCGTGTTTGACCTGCTTGAGGCGCATTACCGCGATATGCAGGACATCGAGTTCACGGTGGAACGCGGCAAGCTGTGGATGCTGCAAACGCGTTCGGGCAAGCGCACCGCGAAGGCGGCGCTCAAGATGGCGGTTGAGATGGTCGAAGAGGGCCTGATCACCAAGCCTGAAGCGGTGAAGCGGATCGATCCGATGGCGCTCGACCAGCTGCTTCACCCTACGCTCGACCCCGATGCCGAACGCAACGTGATGACTTCGGGTCTTCCGGCCTCTCCGGGCGCGGCGGCGGGCAAGATCGTGCTCGACGCGGACACGGCTGAGCAATGGGCCAATCGCGGTGAGAAAGTGATCCTTGTGCGGGTGGAAACCTCGCCCGAGGACATCCACGGCATGCACGCCGCCCAAGGCATTCTGACCGCGCGCGGCGGCATGACGAGCCACGCGGCGGTGGTTGCGCGCGGCATGGGCCGTCCGTGCGTATCGGGCGCGAGCGCGGTGTCGATTGATCGTGAGAATCGCACCCTGCGGATCGGCGCGCAGGAGCTGAAAGAGGGTGATGAGATCACGCTCGACGGCGCAAACGGGCAGGTCATGCTCGGTATTGTGCCGACGGTGGATCCTGAATTGGCCGGCGATTTCGGCATCCTCATGGAGTGGGCCGATGAAAACCGCCGAATGCGCGTGCGCACCAACGCGGAAACGCCGGCGGACTGCAAGATGGCGCGCCAGTTTGGGGCTGAAGGCATTGGCCTGTGCCGGACCGAGCACATGTTCTTCGACGCCTCGAGGATCAGCGCAGTGCGCCAGATGATCCTGGCCGAAGACGAATCGGGACGTCGCAAGGCGCTCGACCAACTGCTGCCCGAACAGCGCAGCGACTTCACTGCGATCTTCGAAGTGATGGCGGGGCTTCCGTGCACGATCCGTCTGCTCGATCCGCCGCTCCACGAGTTCCTGCCGCATGGCGATGCCGAGTTCGAAGGACTGGCCGATGCGACCGGGCTTGGGGTCGATCACCTGAAACGCCGTGCAGGCGAATTGCATGAGTTCAACCCGATGCTGGGTCACCGTGGATGCCGCCTAGGGATCACCTTCCCCGAAATCTACGAAATGCAGGCGCGCGCAGTCTTCGAAGCGGTCTGCGTCGTCAAAGAAACCAGCGGCGAAGCGCCTTTGCCCGAGATCATGATACCACTTGTGGCGACCCAAAAGGAGCTTTCGATCCTGCGCGAGCTTGTCGACCGCGTTGCGAAAGAGGTGTTTGCAGAGAAGGGCGTCGAAGTTGCTTATCTCGTCGGCACAATGATCGAATTGCCGCGCGCGGCTCTGATGGCGGGGGAGATCGCGGAAGAAGGTGAATTCTTCAGCTTTGGCACGAACGATCTTACCCAAACCACGCTGGGCGTGAGCCGCGACGATTCCGCGAAGTTCCTCGCCCCTTACGTGGATAAAGGCATCTTCCCGCGCGATCCGTTTGTCAGCATTGATATCGACGGTGTGGGCCAATTGGTCGAGATGGCTGCCGAAAGCGCCCGGACGACGCGCCCGGGTATCAAGCTTGGTATCTGCGGCGAACACGGCGGCGACCCCGCCAGCATTGCGTTCTGCGAGGGCGTTGGGCTCGATTACGTCAGCGCCTCACCCTACCGCGTACCGATTGCCCGGCTCGCCGCAGCGCAGGCGGCTTTGGGGTAAAGGTCAGGTCCCGCTGAGCGATCGCCGGCCGGTCAAGGTGACGATTTCGAACGTCTCCGTGACCTTGCCGTCGTCCTCGGCGTCTTCCAGAAACGCGGCTCGGGCTCTCTCAAGCGCGGCCTTGCTCAAAGGCGGACCCGGATCCGCGAGCGCGCGGCCTAGCCCCTGATCGCGCAGATCGCGCACCAGGCGGTCGAGCGAAGAGTAGCGTACCCGAAGCGTGTGCGTGTCGACCACCGGGTCCTTCCACCCCGCTCGCTGGAGCAAACCGGGCGCGGCGCGCGGATCAACCATGGGGTGTATGCGCGCCGCGGGACGATCAGGCTCGGCTGCGAGCATTGCGGAACGCAAGCGGCCAAGGCTTTGCCCACCGATGAAGCTGACAATGGCTAGCCCACCGGGAGCCAGTGCGTTGCGTATATGGATGAGCGCGCCAGGCAGGTCGTTTACCGCATCGAACTGGCCAAGCGCACCGATGAAGTCATAGCCACTCGCGGGATAGGGGGCCTCTGGGTTGAAAGCTTGAGACGAACCACCCAATCGGTCGGCGAGCCAGGGCTGTACAGCGCCCAGCAACAAAGGGCGGCTTGGTTCATGGCGCACGAAAGCCAAGCGTTCGATCACGTCTTCCGACATTTCGTCCCATAAGAATCGGGCTGCGTTGGGCGCATTGGTGCGCGCGAGAGCACGCTCCATTCTACGTTCACGCTGCTCGGGATCGAAGATTTTTGGAACACTCAGGCTGGTCATCGCCAGCGCCCTGCCGCGCTTGCAACCGGCGCGCAACCCATGCGACACTCCACAAATGACCTTTGTGAGCGAGTTTAGGGCCGGAATTAGCCCCATACTCAACTTGGTGTACCCGCCTCGTTGCCCAGTTTGCGGTGTGCCCGTCGCGGAACATGGTGGCCTTTGCCTGGATTGCTGGAGCCAGCTCGAGGCGCCGTCAGACCCCATGGTTGAGGGTGACGCTGTCATTGCCGCCTGTCTCTACAACGACATTTCCCGTGATCTGATTCTGCAGTTCAAGCACGGCGGCAAAATCGGCCATGCTCAGCTAATGGCGCACATGATGGCGGCGTGTTTGGATGATGAGATGTCAGGCGGACGGCGCGCAATCGTGCCCGTGCCGCTTCACCGGATGCGACTTTGGCACAGAGGGTACAATCAAGCCGCCTTGCTCGCGTGCGAGCTTGCCAAGTATGGGAAAGGAGATCCGTTGATCGACGGCCTTATTCGCATAAAGCGCACACCGAGTCTTGGCGGCTTGAGCAAAGAAGAGCGCCAACGGGCGCTATCCGGAACCATCTCTGTCGCCAAACCGCGTGCCGCCGCAGTGGCGGGGCGGGACATTCTCTTAGTGGACGATGTCTACACGAGCGGAGCGACCGCCGGCGCATGCGTCAAAGCTCTTTCCGACGCCGGCGCAAAGAGCGTGCAAGTCGTGTGTTTTGCCAGAGTTGCAAATTAGCTCGATTAGACCGGAACGCCAGAAACGGAAACGCCCGGGGCCATAAAGACCCCGGGCGCCACGTGACGAAACGATTCTGACCCGCTCTGCAGAGCTCAGATAGCGACCCCCTAACTTCGCTATCAGGATCCAATCCCTCATCGTTCGATCAACCGCTCCAACACCCCGCTGTCGGCTATCGGTTAATCACCCCCTGAACCGAACGTTGCTAGGCAATGCTTGATATCAGGCTGAGCCTACGAGAAGCTCACGAGGGCGTTTTTTCACTTTAATTACCAATCGGGAAGTTCAAACATCATGTTCCGCGGATTTTCGGCTGCATCTGTTGTGAACTTGCAACAAATCGCTCGTGCCGCGGGAGATTGCCGTTTTCAAAACCTCAAGGATCGTTCAGAGAATGAACGAGTTCCGCGACCCAAGCATACATTCGGAGTTATCCATGTCGGTCGGCAGTCTTTTGCAACAAGAACACGAACACGGGACCGTGTTCGCACCGAAATTCGGGGCGGATGGCTTGGTTTCAGCGGTCGTCCTCGATGTGAGCACCAAGGACGTTCTGGTCGTCGCCTTCATGAACGCTGAATCGATCGCCGCCACTCGGGCGAGCGGGAATGTCACCTTCTGGTCACGCTCTCGTAAGAAGCTCTGGATGAAGGGCGAGACGAGCGGCCATGTTCTCAGGGTCGAGAGGATCCTCGTTGATTGCGATCAGGACGCGCTGGTCATCTACGCCGACCCGGCGGGACCGACATGCCACACAGGCGCTCGCTCGTGTTTCTATCGCGAACTTGATTTGGCTGCGCCTGATGACACGGCGCTTTCCCCGGTGGAAGGGGACGGCTGCGGGTGCGATTGACGCTTTGCGTTCGCGTAAAGGTCAATACTTGACGCTCACGTAAAGGTAAGGTAGCGGACTGGATATGGCTACCGCAACCGCTGATACGAAGGCCGAAAAGGCCATCACCGACCAGCGCCTGACCGGCGCGCATATCGAAACGCCAGACGAGCTCGAGCGGGAGCAGTTCTCGATCTCCGATCTGACCTCAGAATTTGGCTGCACCGCTCGTGCGCTGAGGTTTTACGAGGACGAGGGCCTGATCGCTCCTGCGCGTGTTGGTTTGACCCGTGTATATTCGAAGCGTGATAGAGCGCGACTTGCGTGGATCATGCGCGCTAAGAACGTCGGTTTTAGCCTGACCGAAATCCGCGAGATGATCGATTTGTATGACCTGGACGATGGCCGGGTCGAGCAGCGCCGTGTGACGATCGAACGCTGCAAAGCGCATATCGCCAAGCTCAAAACACAGCGAGCGGACATCGACAGTTCTATTAAGGAACTCACCGAGTTTGTCGCTGACATCGAGAAATTATCACTTGGCTGATCGTTCCAACGGACGGCCTGTCCAAGTTCTGTAACCGTAAACTGAAGCACACGAAGGGATCCAGTGATGCCTACTTACACCGCACCGACCCGCGACACACGCTTTGTCATCAATGAAATGCTCGATCTGGCCAGCTACGGCAATCTGCCAGGCTTTGAGAACACGACGCCGGATATGATCGAGACGGTCGTGAACGAGTCGGGTAAATTTTGTTCCGAAGTGCTCGCTCCGCTTAACCAGATTGGGGACGAGCAGGGCTGCACGCGCCATGAGGATGGTTCGGTCACTACGCCCGACGGATTCAAAGAAGCGTACGAGCAGCTGGTCGAATCGGGTTGGACTACCCTTGGCGGTCCTGAAGAGTTTGGCGGTCAGGGTCTGCCACACGTCATGAGCTTCGCCTTTGAAGAGTATATCGGAACCGCAAATCAGGCCTTTGCAATGTATCCGGGGCTGACCAGTGGCGCCGCCGCGGCGCTTCAGGCGGCCGGCAGCGACGAGCAAAAGGCCATGTATTTGCCGAAGATGATCTCGGGTGAATGGTCAGGCACCATGAACCTGACCGAGCCGCATTGCGGCACCGATCTCGGCATGATCCGCACCAAGGCCGTACCCAACGGCGACGGCTCTTACGCGATCACCGGCACCAAGATCTTCATCTCGGCCGGTGAGCACGACCTCACCAGAAACATCATCCACCTCGTTCTTGCCAAGACGCCGGGCGCTCCGGACAGCTCGAAGGGCATCTCGCTCTTCGTCGTGCCCAAGTTCATCGTCGACGCTGATGGTGAGCCAGGTGAGCGCAACGGTGTTAGCTGTGGTTCCATCGAGAAGAAGATGGGAATCCACGGCAACGCGACCTGCGTCCTCAACTATGATGGAGCAACCGGTTGGATGGTGGGCGAAGAGAACAAAGGTCTCAACGCCATGTTCGTCATGATGAATGCCGCGCGTTTGGGCGTGGGCCTTCAGGGTCTCGCCCAGGCCGAGGTCGCCTACCAGAACGCCGTCACCTACGCTCTGGATCGCCGTCAAGGCCGCGCGCTCAGCGGACCGGCGGAGCCCGAGGAGAAGGCGGATCCGATCTTCGTGCACCCCGATGTGCGCCGCATGCTGATGGACGCCAAGGTCTTCAACGAAGGCATGCGCGCTCTGTGCCTGTGGGGCGCTTTGCAGGTGGACCTCAGTCACAAGGCTCAGACCGAAGAAGAGCGCCAGCTCGCAGACGATCTTATCGGCCTTATGACCCCGGTCATCAAAGGCTACGGCACTGACAAGGGCTACGACATCGCGAACAACATGCAGCAGGTCTATGGTGGCCACGGCTACGTCAAGGAATGGGGCATGGAGCAATTCGTGCGCGATAGCCGTATCGCCATGATCTACGAAGGCACTAACGGCGTGCAAGCGATGGACTTGTGTGGTCGTAAGCTTGCCAGCAAGGGTGGGCGCGCCATTCAGGCCTACTTCGCTGCAGTCGATGAAGAGATCGCCAAAGCCAAGGCGACCGATGGTCTCGAAGAGATTGCCTCCAAGCTTGAAAAAGCCCTGGGCGAGCAGAAGGCCGCCACGATGTGGTTTATGCAGAACGCGATGGCAAACCCGAACCACCTGGGCGCGGGCGCGCACCACTACATGCACATCATGGGCGTTGTGACGCTCGGCTTTATGTGGCTCAAGCAGGCGCAGGTTGCCAAAGCCGCGCTCGCTAGCAACCCGGAAGACGCCGCGTTCTATGAAGCGAAACTGACCTCCGCCGCTTACTTCGCTGAGCGTTACCTGCCCGATGCTGGCGCGCTGCGCCGCAAACTCGAAGCGGGCAGCGAAAACATGATGGCGCTGCCGGAAGAGGCCTTCGCCACAGCGGCTTAAACGCCCGAAAAGGCAAACCAGTTCGAAAGACCCGGTGAGACATGCGCTCGCCGGGTCTTTTCTTTTCTCGATCCCTTGCTTGTCATCATTCGAGCGCTCTCCTAGCCTCGCGGCCAACTAGAAAACTGGGAGAGACCACCATGCGCCCTTGGGCCCTTAGCCTCGCCACGCTCGCGGTTGCGATCACCGGAAGCGCTGCCGCTCCTGCGGCCGCGAAAGCCAAATACGACGCAACGATAACGCGCACCACCTACGGCATTCCGCATATCCAGTCCGATACTTGGCAAGGTGTCGCCTATGGCGTGGCCTACGCGTACTCGCAGGACAACATCTGCATGTTGGCCGAAGAGTTTGCGACCGTCGCCGGGGAACGTTCGCTGCATTTCGGCCCTGAAAACAGCAGTGTGCTGGGCTTCAGCGAGGTCGACAACGTCACGTCCGATTTCTTTTACCGCAGCCAATTGGACATCGGCCGGCTTCGCGCCGATGCAGTTGATCAGCAGCATCTGGAAACGATCCAACTGATGGAAGGCTATCTTGCTGGCTACAACCGGTTCCTGAAAGACAACAAAGACAGCCTGCCTGAGGCCTGCGCGGATAAGGCATGGGTCCGTGAAATCACTACGGACGACATGCTGCGCTTAAACGGCAAACAGATGTTGCTCGCCAGTTCTCTGGCCTTGGCGCCTGGAATGGCAACCGCCGCGCCGCCAGAAGCGCCCAAGGCGGCGTATAACGCGCGCGTACCCTCAGGATTTCCGAGCAAGGATGAGCCCACCTTTGGCAGCAATGGCTGGGCCTTTGGCTCTGAAGCGACCGTGGATGGGAAGGGTCTGTTGATCGGCAACCCGCACTTTCCATGGGAAGGTCCCGCGCGCTTTTGGCAGATGCATGTTCGTGGCCCCGATGGCTACGACGTGATGGGAACGGGCCTTGCGGGAACACCGATTCCGACGCTGGGCTTTAACAAGGACGTTGCCTGGACCCACACGGTGACGAAAGCGCGGCACTTTGCGGTTTATCTGCTCAAGCTCGATAGCGCTGACACGACACGCTATATGGTCGATGGTGAAAGTGTCGCGATGACCAGCAAAGAAGTCAGCGTGCCTATGCCTGATGGGGCTGAACCGCTCACGCGCACATTCTACTCGACCCAGTTTGGCCCGATTGTGACCGTGCCTGGCACACCGCTTGGTTGGACGAAGTCGATGGCCTTTGCCTTGCGCGACGCGAACGCGAACAACGCGCGGGCAATGGAAGCGTGGCTGGGCATCGGCAAGGCCGAGAATGTGGCCGAAATTGAGACTGCGATCAGCCAGACTTTGGGGATTCCGTGGGTCAACACGATCGCAGCGGATCGCGACGGCAACGCTCTGCATTCGGATATCACCGCCGTGCCCAACGCTAGCCAAGAGCTGATCACCAGCTGCGCAACACCGTTTTCAAGCTTTGTGGCCGACCGCTTGACGTTGCTCGATGGAACGCGGGCGGAATGCGACACCATGGCCGCGCCGACACGCGCGGCGCAAGCGGGTCTGCTACCTGCGGACGAGCAAGCCTCACGCACACGCAAAGACTACGTCACGAACTCCAACGACAGCTATTGGATCAGCAACGCGTCAAGCCGATACGAGGAGCTCTCTCCGATCCTGGGCGCGCATTCGAACAAGCTTTCGCTTCGCACACGCTCCAACTTCAAGGAAACCGAGGCGATGCTGACGGCGGGCAAGATGGACCACGCGCGCGCGAAAGAACTGACCTTTGGTAACAAGAGCCTGGCCGCTGAATTGATGGTCGATCCATTTGTGGCGGCGTGCAATTCAGGCGGACGGTTTGTCGGCAATTGCGCCGTGCTGGGCGAATGGGACCGGCGATTTGATGCAGATAGCAAGGGTGCGTATCTTTTTGAACGGTTTTGGGACTCCATCCGCAATCGGAAGGATTTGTGGACGGTGCCTTTCGATGCGGAGGACCCGCTCACAACGCCGCGCGGTTTTACCCAAGACCCGAGCGTTATTGATGAGCTGATCGAAGCCTTGGACAAAGCGGCGGCTCTTCACGACGAAGACGCGATTGAGCTGGATCGGCCTTGGGGCGACATCCAGTTTCGCGTTGCAGGCAACGAACGCATCGCCATTCACGGCGGTCCCGGCACCGCGGGAGTGTTGAACATGCAGCGCAGCAGCAAAGTGCCCGGCGGTGTCACGCCGCAGCACGGATCAAGCTATATCCAGATCGTCGGCTTTGACGAGAAAGGACCGGTTGCGGATGCTATCCTCAGCTATTCTCAATCAACCAATCCAGCCTCGCCGCATTACGCCGACCAGACCCGGAATTACGCGAGCAAAACCTGGCATCGCCTGCCGTTCACTGACGACCAAATTGAGGCGGCAAGAATGGGTGAGACTTTGAAATTGAGCGAGTAACAGTTGTGAGGGGGGTGAGCCTGACACTCACCCCTCGAATGGACTATCCAAGAGCCTCATCAAACAGGTCCATCATCGAACGCCAGCTTTGGCGGTCGGCGCTGGCGTCATAGGCGGGGTTGGGTTCCCCATCGAAGCCGATGCTCTGAGTGAAGCCGTGGTCAACACCGGCGTAGGAGTGGAGGTGCCAGTCAGCCTTAGCCGCGTCCATCTCCTCCCAGAAACCCAGGACGTGCGCGCGGGAGACCATCGGGTCGGAGTCTCCGTGACACACAAGGATGCGGGCCTTGATCGGATCGGTTGCGGGCGTTGCGGTTTCCAGCAAGCCATGAAAGCTGGCGACCGCGACAAGATCCTGCCCGTCGCGCGCCATCTCCAGAACCGCTTTGCCGCCAAGGCAGAAGCCGATAGCGAGCTGCGGAACATCGGGCGCGATCCCTCTTGTGGTTTCCAACGAAGCGCGGAAACGTTGGCGCATCGCGATAGGGTCGCTGGTCAATACACCCAGGGCTTCAAACGCTTCATCGACCGTGCTGGGCGCTCCTGGGCCGAAGAAATCAGCGATCATCACCGCATATCCCGCTTCGATCAACTGCTTGGCTTTTGCTTCAACGCCCGGGGTCGAGTTCATGAAAGTGGGGTAGATCGTGATCGCCGCACGCGGCCCGCCGTCGGGCAGAGCGTAGAGCCCTTTCAGCGGGGTGTTGCCGTCAGAGTAGTCGATGGATTGCAGATCACTCATTTCATTTCACTCGCTTGGGAGGAATTCGGGGACCGACAGATACCGCTCGCCAGTGTCGTAGTTGAAGCCAAGCACGCGTGTTCCAGCATCCAGTTCGGGAAGCTTCTTCGCAATTGCGGCCAAAGTGGCCCCGGAGGAGATGCCCACGAGCATCCCTTCCTCGCGCGCGGCGCGGCGGGCCATCTCCTTGGCGTTTTCGGCCTCCACCGTGATCGCCCCATCTATTGCGTCGGTGTGGAGGTTGCCGGGAATGAAACCTGCGCCGATCCCTTGAATCGGGTGAGGGCCGGGTGCTCCGCCATTGATAACGGGCGAGGCAGTCGGTTCCACCGCATACGCCTTCATTGACGGCCAGTGGCGTTTCAATTCCTCCGCGCTTCCAGTTAGGTGGCCGCCGGTGCCCACGCCGGTAATCATGACATCCACGGGGCCTTCGGCGAAGTCTTTGAGAATTTCCTGCGCGGTCGTTCGGACATGGACCGCGACGTTAGCGGGGTTTTCAAACTGCGAAGGCATCCAGGCGCCGTCGGTGGTTTCGACGATCTCGGTCGCGCGTTCGATGGCGCCCTTCATCCCCTTTTCCTTAGGCGTCAGATCGAAGGTCGCGCCATAGGCCAGCATCAAGCGGCGGCGTTCAATCGACATGCTTTCGGGCATGACGAGCACCAAGGTGTATCCCTTGACCGCCGCGACCATAGCAAGGCCAATGCCTGTGTTACCGCTGGTAGGCTCGACAATTGTGCCGCCGGGTTTGAGCGCGCCTGACGCTTCGGCGTCTTCGACCATGGCCAGAGCGATGCGGTCCTTGATCGAACCGCCGGGATTGGCGCGCTCGGATTTGAGCCACACTTCGTGATCGGGAAAGAGCCGCGATAGGCGAATATGCGGGGTGTTGCCGATAGTCTCTAGGATATTGCCAGCTTTCATGTGCCTCTCCCGTTAGGTTTTCGTCTGAGTCTGTGCGGTGTCTTCTAGCAAATCTTCGGGCGGATCGAAGGTCTTAGTGGTGCGTAGGACCGGAAAGATCGTCGCCCACATCCCGACTGTCACCATCGCGCCCACGCCGCCTGCGATAAGCGCGGCGATCGGGCCGATGGCAAAGGCCAGCGCTCCGCTAAACGCATCACCCCCTTCGTTGGACGCGCTGATGGCGAGCATACTGACCGAAGAAACACGCCCCCGTTTGTCGTCCGGCGTGTGCAATTGGATAAGCGACTGGCGCACGTAGACGCTGAACATGTCGGCCGATCCGATGATGAAGAGCATTGCGAGGCTTAGAGCCATGGACCGCGAAAGGGCAAAGATGATGGTGGCTAGTCCAAAAGCCAGCACCGCGCCGAGCATCTTTGGACCGACATTGCTCTTCAAGGGGCGATACGAGAACCACGCCGCGGTCAAAAGGGCGCCCAAGCCAGGCGCCATGGCAAGCTGGGCGAGGCCTTGTTCGCCCACTTGGAGAATATCTCGCGCAAAGACTGGCAGCAATGCGCCTGCACCCGCCAGAAACACGGCGAACAGATCGAGCGTGATCGAGCCAAGCACCATCTTGTTGCGCACCACATAACGTAAGCCATCGACAATCGCTCCGAAAGGACGTGTGTCTTTGCGCATTGGGGGCTGGGGCACTTTGCCGATGGTCGAAAACGCTATAATCGCGAGTGCAAATAGGCCAACCGAAACCGCATAGGGCAGGGCGGGCGCGACCGCGTGAAGGTTTCCCCCCAACGCGAAGCCCAGGATTGATCCCGCCTGCCACGCAATGGTCGAGATCGCGATTGCGGTGGGTAGCAGTTCTTTGGGCACCAGGTTTGGTGCCAACGCCGAAAAGGCGGGCCCTGCGAAGCCCCGCGCCACGCCCAACGCAATCGCGACCGCAAACAGGATCGGGATACTCATCTCTTCAACGTAAGTGAACCACGCAAGAACGCCCGCGCAGGCCAATTGCAGAACGAGAGTTAGCAAAGCGATGCTGCGCCGGTCAAAGCGGTCCGCCGCAAGACCAGTGAACGGTGCGAGCGCAAATAGCGGCAGAAATTGCA
This sequence comes from Pseudomonadota bacterium, assembly GCA_039814925.1. GTDB lineage: Bacteria > Pseudomonadota > Alphaproteobacteria > Sphingomonadales > Sphingomonadaceae > Erythrobacter. Next base: position 368,222 of record JBCCAH010000003.1, on the reverse strand, counting down.
AGAGCCCAATCAACGCCAACTGGCCCGACGCTTCGGGAATGCTCATCCCCGCATCGCGCGCGAGATTGTAGGTTTGCCAGCCAATGATAAGGATCATTGCGTATTGGGCGAGCGTCATCGTCAGACGGCTCAACCAGTAGGCGCGGAAATTATGGATATGGACCGGGTGCGTGGGGGCCGGCCCTTCTGGGGAACTGACTGTCACGCCTGCGCCCATGGCAGGCACGCCCGCTTATGCCAAGAGGTCAGCGCTGGCCTTGGGTGCAAAGCGCCAGAATGCTATGCGTTGTTGAAGTGGGCCTTAGCGGTTCCGGCGCAGCCGCGGATTGGGCTGCAGCGTATCAATTACCGCCACGAAATCGTCGAGCCGAATGATACGCTCAAACTGGAAACCCGCGCGCTGGTCGCGGGTCCAAATCACATACGCCTCTATCCGGCCAACCACAGGAAGCCGAATGATCACTCGATCACCACGCGAGAGTTTCTCTGCGTCATCGACCATAAAGCCATGGGCTGAAAGATTGCACACATGCAGGTTCATGTCGCCGTGCGCGTGATGCTCGACGATAACGGGAAAATCGACCGGATGACGCGCCGCTTGGCGCATATCGGTCACACTCAGATTTGCTCCACCTGCCACAATACCGGCCCTCTTCGGTTTCAACCCTGTCCAAACCCTAATGAGCTATAAAGGCTGACATTTGGTAAAGCGCTAAGGTTTACGCGCCGTTAGGGACGCCAAACCGTGTTAACTTTGGGGTCCGAGCGTTGAGCCGATAGCCTATTGCGGTCAGGTGTTAGCGTGTGAGGATAGCGTGCTTCTTCTTGCCAAGGCTGAGTTTTAACGAAGCGCCTTCGTCCGCCGTGATCACGAAACCAGGGTCCCTGATCGCTTCGCCATCCAGCTTGACCGCGCCTTCGGCGATCTTGCGTTTGGCTTCGCCGCCGGAAGCGGTGAAACCGAGCTGCGTGAGAACGGCGCCTACGCGCAAACCCTCCGTGCCAATTGCAAGAGTAGGCAAATCCTCGCCCGCGCCGCCGCCAGCGAAAGTCTCGCTTGCGGTCGATTCGGCGGCCGTCGCGGCTTCGATCCCACGGACCAAAGCCGTGACTTCGTTAGCCAGCACCACTTTCGCCGCGTTGATATCGGCGCCTTCAAGCGCTTCGAGGCGTGCGATCTCGTTCAACGGAAGGTCTGTGAAGAGGCGTAGGAACTTGCCCACGTCACGGTCATCGGTGTTTCGCCAATACTGCCAGAAATCATACGCCGGAAGCTGATCTTCGTTGAGCCAGATCGCGCCATCAACCGACTTGCCCATCTTGGCGCCATCCGCGCGGGTGATCAGGGGGGCGGTAAAGCCATAGACTTCGCGTCCATCGATGCGCCTATTGAGCTCGATCCCGTTCACAATATTGCCCCACTGATCGCTGCCGCCCAGCTGCAATCGGCAATTGTAATCGCGTGCAAGCACAAGGAAATCGTAAGCTTGCATGATCATGTAATTGAATTCGAGGAAGCTCAGAGGCTGTTCGCGGTCGAGCCGCAATCTGACCGAGTCGAAGGTCAGCATCCGGTTGAGCGTGAAGTGCGGGCCAACACTACGCAGCAGTTCAATATAGCCCAACTTGCTAAGCCAATCGTCGTTATCGATCAGGATAGCGCCGGTTTCGCTGTCGTCGAAGCGAAGGATCTTCTCGAAACTGCCCTTGATGCCCGCAATATTGCTGGCTAGCCGCTCTTCGGTCAGCATCTGGCGCGTTTCATCTTTGCCCGAAGGATCACCCACCTTGGCCGTCCCGCCGCCCATGATCACGATGGGACGGTGGCCCGCTTGCTGAAGGCGGCGTAGGAGCATGATCGAGGCCAGATTGCCGATATGCAGGCTCGGCGCGGTGGGATCAAAGCCCACATAGCCGGTGACGACCTCTTTTTTCGCAAGCGCGTCCAACGCGCCCGGATCGGTGATCTGGTGCAGATGGCCACGCTCGGAAAGCAGGCGCAGCAGGTCGGAATCGAAAGAGGTGTTAGTCATCGCGAGGGGGCGCTTACCAGCGTGGAAGCGGGGCGGGAAGGGCCTTGCGACTGTCGACTGCCTACGCGATAGCGTTCCTCATGCAACCTCTTATGCTCCACCGCACGTGTGACCTCGGCCCGATCAAGGCCGTGACCGCTTCGATCACTCCGACCGAGACCGGCTGCGAGGCTGCGTTCCGCCTAGATGGTGACATCTCGAAGATCGTTATTCCGCCTCCTGCTGATCTCGAAAGGAAGGATAATCTTTGGAAGACGACCTGTTTCGAGATCTTTTGGCAGCCCATAGCTCAGCCCGGCTATGTCGAATTTAACCTTTCGCCTTCGGGTCAATGGGCTTCCTACGACTTTGACCGTTTTCGCGAGGGGATGCGTGATGCGCCAGTCGATGCGATATCAATTTCCCGAGCTCATTCGCACTTAAGTCCTGGAGGAGAGGGCGAGCTAGAACTCAAAGCCGATATCGCCGCTAACCTGCCCGCGCCTGCGCAGGTGGCGCTTAATGCGATTGTCGAGCATCCAGATGGAAGTCTGCAATTCTGGGCGCTCGCGTTTCCGCCGGGACCGCCGGAATTTCATTCCGAAGCCTGCCGCCAGTGGATCGTGGAACGCTAATCGTTAGGCAGCCTCGCCGCCACTCGCACCGAATGGCCCATTCAGCTTGACGACTTCCCAATTGATCGCCTGCGCGAAACAGGTCCACACGATGTAAGGCAAGATCAGCCACGCCGCAAAACTCGAAACATCGCGCAAAACGAAGGCCAGCGCGATACACGAGGTGATCAGTGCAAAGTTCTCGTAAAAGGACCAGTCGGGCCGCTTGAAGGTGAAGAAAAGCGGTGACCAAAGGAAGTGGAAAACTGCGTTCACGCTAAAGGCGATGGCCACCGTGGTGTACTGCTCTGGCGTCCCCGCTTCGGTCAGTCCAATGTAGAGCGCCCACCCGGCAAGTCCCAGAATAACTGTCCAGGCGGGCGCGAACGCCCACCCTGGAGGCTGAAACCATGGCTTCGTGAGACCGTTGTACCAATCCCCGACGTCAGTCAGCAACCCTCCCGCGAGGTTGAGGCCAAGGGCATAAAGCAGCGCAAATGTGAGAGCGGTGTAATCCATGTGATCTAAACTGGTGGGTAGGGCGCTCAGTTCCAACCCCCGCGCTTGCCTTTAAGCCTCCGGTGTTTCACCTGAGCGCTATGACTTCTGTGAAATTCGGTATCGACCGGCTCTTGTCCGACCCCGCCTTGCACGATGAGCTTAAGGGCAAGCGTGTGGCGCTTGTGGCTCACCCGGCGAGCGTGACCGCTGACCTAACGCACTCGCTCGACGCGCTCATGGACGCGGGTGTGAACGTCACGAGCGCCTTTGGCCCGCAGCATGGGCTCAAAGGCGACAAGCAAGATAACATGGTCGAATCCGCAGACGAAACCGACGCGCAGTACGGCATTCCGGTTTTCTCACTTTATGGTGAAGTGCGTCGCCCGACCGGTCAGATGATGTCGAGCGCAGATGTATTTCTGTTTGACTTACAAGACCTTGGATGTAGAATCTATACCTTTGTCACAACTCTGCTCTACCTGCTCGAAGAGGCGGCTAAAGGTGGCAAGTCGGTTTGGGTGCTCGACCGGCCCAATCCCGCTGGCCGCCCGATCGAGGGCACGATGCTCGGCCCTGGACACGAGAGCTTTGTTGGTGCCGCGCCCATGCCGATGCGTCACGGTTTAACGGTGGGCGAGATGGGCCACTGGTTTGTTGCGCATTTCGGGCTTAATGTGGATTACCGTGTTGTCGCGATGGAAGGCTGGCGGCCGGACGAGCCTTCGGGCGCTGTGGCGAGCGGTTATGGCTGGCCAAAGGATCGCATCTGGATCAATCCATCGCCCAACGCCGCCAGCGTCAACATGGCGCGGTGCTACGCGGGCACGGTCATGATCGAAGGCGCGACATTGAGCGAAGGGCGGGGCACGACGCGGCCCTTGGAGGTGCTGTTTGGCGCACCCGATGTAGACGCCAAGGGCGTGTGGAAGCTTATGAAGCAAATGGCGCCTGAATGGTGCAGCGGCGTTTTGGTGCGCGATTGCTGGTTTGAGCCGACCTTCCACAAGCACGCTGGTAAGCTCTGCAACGGCCTGATGATGCACGCCGAAGGGCCTGAATACGCGCACGAACTCTTCCGACCGTGGCGTCTGCAAGCGCTCGCCTTTAAGGCGATCCGCACGCTCTACCCCGATTACGATCTGTGGCGCGGAACGGACTTCAAATACGAATACACCAACGATGTGCTTGCCATTGATGTCATCAATGGCGGGCCGAGCTTGCGCGAATGGGTTGATGACTCGGGCGCCGCCCCAGGCGATCTCGATGAAGCCGCGGCGCAGGACGAAGCGTTATGGGCGCAGACGGTTTGCGAACACTTGCTGTATTAGAGCCGTAGCAAGGGGGAGATCATGACGAGCATACTCTCTTGGATAGCGGTTGCTTCGGCAACATGTGTACCGGGAGCCCAATCCCCCGAGCTAGCCCGCATCGACGCAACGAACGCCGCCGTGCGCGATGCCTTTGCTAAGGGTGATGTCGAGACAATCGCGCGCTACCACCACAAGGACGTGACCAAATCGTTGGGACCGGGGCAGTATTACGCGGGTCGAGAGGCGCTCAAACAGCAGCTGAAAGATGCTTTCGCCAACGTTTCGCTCGACTTCGGTGGCAGGGGCGAGGAGTTGCGCGAAAGCCTGACCGTGTGCGGCGACACCGCTATTTCTATCGCTCGATTTGAGATCGCCTGGACTCCCAAGGACGGTTCTCCGGGCGGAATAGCGCGCGGGCGTACGATGATCGTGCAGGTCCGCTCGGACAGGGCGCCCCATGGCTGGGTGACCCTTACCGAGGTAATCCAGCCCGAGAACTGACGATTGCTAGTTTTCCGGTGTTTCGGCGGGCATCAAACGGTGGTCATCAGCGTCGATTGATGGAACTGGTCGGACATCACTGGGATTGCCCATCATCACCATAACACCGCAGCCATCTTCGCGCCGGTCGACGGCGTAGATAGCTTGCGGCTTTTGCGGAGTGGCAGGCTTTCGCTCGAACCGTTGGAGCAAGGCGAGTGGGCCCGGAGGTACTCTCCCATCATCCTTATCCGTTTGAACCAGTCGATCACGACAGGTTGAGCGTAAGTATTCTTGGCGAGCCTTGAGCTTGTCGCCGGAAAGGATATTCGTGCCTTCCTGAGCGAGAATGGTGTCTAAAGCGGTGATGCCGGGGCCGGTGACTAATCGAGGTTCTTGGTTTAGCGTTTCGATATTAGCCTCACCACCGGTGCCCATACAGGCCAGGGCGACTAACGGAACCAATACTGTGCGCATGCAATCCTCCTTCGGACCAGATATTTGTATAGCAGATCACAGTCTTGCGTTCGACCCGGCTTAGTGCCCCTGCTTACGGCTAAGCTCGCGCATAGCGCCATCAAGACCTTCCAGCGTCAGCGGGAACATCCGGTCATCGACAAGCTGCTTGAGCATCTTAGTCGATTGCGAATAGCCCCATTGCTTTTCGGGCACGGGGTTTAGCCACACGGTCGCCGGATAGGTGTTGGTCACGCGTTGCAGCCACGTGGCGCCGGCTTCCTCGTTCATATGCTCAACGCTGCCACCCGCATGGGTGATTTCGTAAGGGCTCATCGCGGCGTCGCCGACGAAGACGACCTTATAGTCGTGGCCGTATTTGTGGAGCACGTCCCAGGTCTTCGTCCGTTCCTGCCAGCGACGCTTGTTATCCTTCCACACGCCTTCGTAGAGGCAGTTGTGGAAGTAGAAGAATTCAAGATTCTTGAACTCCGCCGTTGCGGCGCTGAAAAGCTCTTCGACCAGTTTGATGAAGGGGTCCATCGAACCGCCCACATCGAGGAAGAGCAGCAGTTTGACCGCATTTTTGCGCTCAGCCCGCATGTGGATGTCGAGCCAGCCCTGTTTAGCTGTGCCTTCGATGGTTTTGTCGAGATCGAGCTGGTCCGGATTCCCCTCGCGCGCAAAGCGGCGCAGGCGGCGCAGTGCCATCTTGATGTTGCGCGTGCCCAACTCCTTGGTGTTGTCGAGGTTTTTGAACTCGCGCTTTTCCCAGACTTTGACGGCTTTCTTGTGCTTGCTCTCGCCGCCGATGCGCACGCCTTCGGGGTTGTAGCCGGAATTGCCGAACGGGCTCGTGCCTCCGGTGCCGATCCACTTATTGCCGCCTTCGTGCTTCTTTTCCTGTTCAGCGAGGCGTTCCTTGAGCTTCTCCATCAGCTTATCCCAATCGCCGATCTTTTCGATCTCAGCCATTTCCTCTTCGGTGAGGAATTTCTCAGCGACCGCTTTAAGCCAGTCTTCGGGCACCTCTACGGGGTTTTGTCCGTAGTCGGACATGATGCCTTTGAAGACCTTGTGAAACACCTGGTCGAACCGATCGAGCAGACCTTCGTCCTTCACGAAGGTCGCGCGCGAAAGGTAGTAGAACGCCTCTGGCGTCTGTTCGATCACGTCTTTATCTAGCGCTTCAAGAAGCGTCAGATGCTCTTTGAAGCTTGCGCCAATACCAGCTGCGCGCAACTCGTCTGTAAAATTGAAGAACATGGTGGGCGGTGTAGCCCGCCCTGAAGCCCTGCGCTAGCCCCGAATGGCGACCGAGTTCCCGTGGCATCTTAAGGGTTCGCTAACCAAGTTTGCCTACCGCTTTGCCTTACACGCGCTGGCGCTTTTGTGATGGTGCGAGAGGGGCGAAGTGATACTATGAAACCGATTTCGATTGAGACCGCCGACGCCAAGGCTTTGGAAGCCATTCCCGAAAGCTGCGGAGCGGTCACCGTGGGGTGCAGCGAAGTGGCCGGGGTGGTCGAGGCAGTTATCGCTTCGTCTGAAATCTTGCGGGCTGAACATGAGGCGTTGCAGGACACAGTCACCGATCTCGAAGCGGATCAGGCCAAAGTGGCCGAAGCTAGCGATGAGGCTCGCCTTTTGTCGGAGCGCGCAATCGAGCGACTGAACGAGGGCACCGCGCTCATCCATTCGTCATTGGGACAGATTAACAGCCTTCTCGATATGGTTGATACACTGGGTCAGCATGTGACGACGTTTGCCGCCGCCATGGAGCAGGTGCGCCGCAGCGCGCAGGACATCGATGACATTGCTGAAACGACCAATATTCTTGCTTTGAACGCGACCATCGAAGCGATGCGCGCCGGCGACGCCGGGCGTACCTTCGCCGTGGTTGCGAGTGAAGTGAAAAGCCTCGCCAACGATACGCGCAAGGCGACAGAAGAAATCGCTCAAACGATTGAGAGCCTTGGCGATGAAGCATCGAGCGTCATCACTAAAATCGAAGAGGGCAGTCAGGCCAGTGGACAGGCGAAAGCTTCGGTGGCGCAGATCGAAGACACTCTGGCCGGCGTCAGTGGTTTAGTCGAAGAGGTCGACAAGCAGAACGATGTGATTGCTCGCTCGACCGGCACCATCAGCACCCATGTTCACAGCGTCCAAGATGTTCTTCAGCGGTATGACCGCGTGACCCGAAACAACGAACAGCAACTTGCCGACGCTCAACGCGAAGCGGTTGGGTTGGAAAGCATCGCTAACGACATGTTCGATGGATTGGTCCAGGCTGGCCTGTCCCCTAGGGATGACGCAATGGCCCTGCACGCGATGGACGTGGGGCGGGATATTATGGACGCGACCGAGGAGGCGATCAGACGCGGCGATCTCACTCGCGCTGCGGTGTTCGATCGCGATTATCAGCTGATACCTGGCTCAAATCCTGAACGTTTTACCACGCGGATCACCGATTTTGCCACACGTGTATGGAAACCGATTTTCGATCATTCGACCGATGGAATTGAAGAAGCGCTGGCGACGGTATGCGCCGATATGAATGGCTTTATGCCAACGCATGTTGAACGGTTCTCTCAAAAGCCCACTGGCAATCTGGAACACGACGAACGCTTTTGTCGCAATGGCCTGATTATCATGGACGATTCCGATCGCGCCGCTTTGAAAAGCGAGGCACCCTACCGCTTGTCGGTTTTCCGCCAACCCACCGAAGCTGGCGGGTATTCCGTGGTTCGCAGCGTATACGTTCCGATCCGGATACAAGGTCAGCGTTGGGGCGACCTAAAGTTCGCCTATTCGCTGGATGGATCGCGGATCTGATCGGACCCGCGACCTTAAGGCTCAGCTCGGATTGCGACGCGCCATAAAGGCTATACGTTCAAACATCATCACGTCCTGCTCGTTCTTGAGCAGCGCGCCGTGGAGCGGTGGGATGGCGTTGTTCGGATTGGCGTCCTGTAGCACCTCAAGCGGCATATCTTCGTGCATCAGCAACTTAAGCCAATCGAGCAATTCGCTGGTGCTCGGCTTCTTTTTGAGGCCCGGCACTTCGCGCAGTTCGTAAAAAATATCCATCGCCTTCTTCACCAGCACTTTTTGAATGTCGGGGAAGTGGACGTCGATGATCGCCTGCATCGTGTCGCGATCTGGGAACTTAATGTAATGGAAGAAGCAGCGGCGCAGGAACGCGTCGGGCAGTTCTTTCTCGTTGTTTGACGTGATGACGACGATCGGGCGTTCTTTGGCCTCGATCCGTTCCTGCGTTTCATAGACATCGAAGCTCATGCGATCGAGCTCTTGCAGGAGGTCGTTTGGGAACTCGATATCGGCTTTGTCGATCTCATCGATCAGGAGTACCGGGAGCTCAGGCGACGTAAACGCCTCCCACAGCTTGCCTTTCTTGATGTAGTTCGAGATGTCGTGGACACGCTCATCGCCCAGCTGGCCATCGCGCAAACGCGCTACGGCGTCGTATTCGTAGAGGCCTTGCTGCGCTTTGGTCGAAGACTTGATGTTCCATTCAATCAGCGGCGCGTTGATGGCTTTGGATATCTCATGCGCCAGAACGGTCTTACCGGTGCCCGGCTCGCCTTTGACCAGCAGCGGGCGACGAAGGGTCACAGCGGCGTTCACAGCAACTTTCAGGTCTTCAGTCGCCACATAATTGCTGGTGCCTTCAAAACGCGTCGTATCTGCCATGAGTTTTCCTCTGAAACCGATTTCAATTCGGCAACGCGATAGGGGCGCGTTTGATCCGGCGCAAGGGGTGCGGTTGCCGCTCGTCTATTGTGGCAAGGAGACTATGCGCTGAGCCAAGAGGAGCAGCGTTTGGGTTTCGACCGCCGCTTCAGAGTTGGCCCAACTTAGCGTGAGAAGGTGGTCGCGGCCCTGCGCGTCCGTCAGAAGCCACGTCATATTGAGCACGCCGGTTTCCGAACCTCCTTTGAACCCGAGATAGTTCCAAGCTTCGGTGGCATTTGCCGGTAGGCCTGGGTTGATGCTCATGATCCGGAACGCCTCGGGATCGCTTGTGGTGCGCATGGTTCGAAACAGCCCTGCGAGATCGCCGGAATTGGCGAACCATTCGACGGTTTCAATAGCGACGGGGCCCTCAGCAAGCTTGGCGTTCATCTGATCTTGGGTTGCAGGATTATCTTCAAGCCTGCCGACAATCGCGGCCCGGAGTTGAGGCGATCCATCTGAATAAGCTTCCAGGCTCTGTTGCGAACTACCCTTGATTAGAAAGAGCTCCCGCGTCGTAAGCCATGGCGTGTTGAGCGCAGCTGCGCTGTGGTCCGTGCCACGCATGTATTCCTCGACCCGATCGCGTCCCAACACCCGGATCAACTGATCCGTCGCGGTGTTGTCGCTTATCGAGATCATCAAGCTGGCCAAGGTGTGCAAAGTAACTGGCGAGCCCATCGGCCATTCCTGCATTTGCCCGCTGGGGAGGCTTTTCGTGTTGAGCACCACGATATCGTCCCAGGCACGCTTACCTTTCGCGATTTCTTCTCCCAACGCGCCGAGGACATAAAGCTTCATCGCGGAACCGAGCGGCATTTGTGCACCGGCGTTGATTGATAAAGTCGGCGAACCACCATCCAGTGGGCCAAAATAGGCGCTAACTCTGCCATCCAGCGCGAGAAGATCAGCCCTTATCTGTTCAACCGTGTCATTGACGGGTGTGAATTCAAGCAGTTGCAGACCATTGATCCGACCTTCACGGTCGCTCTCAATCGAGAGGTTAAGCCGACCTATCGCGCGCTCCATCCTTACGGTGACTGCTGCGGCCGTGTCCGATCGGGTATCAATTTCGACTACTTTGAGCGCTGGACCGAACTGATCGGTGAATTGCTGGGCAATCTGGTTGAGTTGAGCTTCGGGAATGGCTTGCAAGAAGGCCGGCGCAAAGACTTCGTCTGTGTTCGCCTGCTGGTTGAGCACCAAGACGATATCCTCAGCACGCCTTTCGAGCGGGGTCATCGTTGCGGTTTCCTGTGTCGGTCCTGTCTCAGCGATTTGCGCCTGAGCGTTTTCAGCGATCAGCGCAAAGGCGAGAATCAGGGCAAGGATACGCAGCATGATTAAGTCTCCTTGGTGTGTGCTTCAATTGTGAGGGATGAGGCTCAGCTGAGGGCGTCAATCTGCTCGATTTGTTTCTTGAGCTTTCCGGCAGCGAACCAGTTGAGCGACCAGACGAACCCGAAAAAGGCAGCGGTTGCGAGGATTGGCTGCCAGGTGCCTTCCAGCGCTTTCGCGAGGTCGCCCATTATGGTGAACTGCACGATCATGATGGCGTAGAAGCCGAAAACACCCACCGCGAGCGGCCCCAGATACCATAGCGGCACGGTTCGCAGAGCGTCATACTGGCGCTGATACTGCGCGCGCAGATGCTCAAGGCAGTTTTCTTCGGGACGTTGGGGTTCGTAGCTGCCGCGTTTGTGAAGCTGCCAAGCCACCACCATAGTACACACCGCGCACAAAGCGCCACCAGCTGCGAAGGCAATTTGGCCTTCGATTACGCCAAAGACGCACAAGGCGCCAAAAATGAATACGCACAGGAGCGCGGCCGCGAATTCGAGGAAATTGCGACGCTTGATTGTGCGTTCGAATTTGGCGGCGCGTAACTTTACCAGCGAAGGATCAGTGAACTGCGCGTCTTCAACAGCGACGGCCCATTCGGGGAGCGGGAATTGGCTCATGATAGGGTGCTTTCTTTTAGGGAGGGGGTTTCGAAGTGCTCGGCGAGCAGCTTCTTGAGGCGGTGGACCCGCACACCGACCGCGCTGGGGGTCAGGCCCACGATCTCCGCGATGGCTTTGGTGCCTTCGCCCTCAAGCCACAGCAGCATCACTTGGCTGTCTGGGAAGGGCAGCTGGCGGATCAGTTCCTGTACCTGTTGGAGCACAAGGGACTGCCCAGCTTGCGTCTCAGGATTGCCGGGTGAGGGCAACTCGCCGATCTCTTCAAGGGGAACACGCTTGGGACCACGGGCGGCCTTGTTCACATGGTCAGCGGCGACATTGTGCGCCACGCGATAGACCCAAGTCTTGAGCGCGCATTGCCCTTCAAACCGGGCGAAGCTGCTCCAGAGCGCGGCGTGAATGTCCTGTTCCAGATCGCGCGCCTTGTCCGCATCGCGTTCCACCGCACGAGCGAGACGCGCCAGGGTGGCGGCGAATTGCTCGCCCGCTTGGTGGTAAAGGTCCGTTTGCCTGCTCATGCCCCTTTAGTCTGGCGAGAGCGAAATTTCTTACATGCGCGGTTGAATTTTTTTATGGTCGGTGTTCCATGAAGAGGGCCTTTGCGCCCTCTTATCGCTCTTCGGTCGGGCAGTTTTCGTTTTGGGCGTCCATCAATGGATCGATCTCATAGCCGAAGCGATCGCTTCCCTCGACACCCAATTTGGCCTGATAAGGAAGGGCCGCTTTGCCGCGCAAGAACGCTCGAAAATGGGCGCGGCTGCGACAGCTCAGAACGAAATCATTGTGTTTGAATGGCCCAACATTTTTCAGGCGCGATGTGCTCACCAAAAATAGGCCAGGGCGGTCTTTCGCTTGGTGGCAGTTGCCGTCTTTTCCCAATGGCCGGCGGTCGTAGATCACATCGTATTTACAACTTGTGCTGCCAAGCCGCTCGAACGCGTGCACCCGGCGCGAAAGGTTGATCGGCACATCGCGGTAGCTGGCGTAAACGGCGACCTTTCGGTCCCATTTTCCCGGCGACAAAAGCAGGTCTACGCTCCCTCCTTCGCGCAAGACCAAATGCCGATCGATATCAGCCGAGGCCAGAACAATGCGGCGTATGTTTCCGGGCTCGACCTTGAGGCCTTCGTCGCCCTTTTGGGTATTCAGATTGATCCGATCGAGCGCGATCACACCGTTCACAGCTAGTCGCGACCCCATGGAATGCGCGACAATGGTGATGTCATCCACCATAGTCGTTAGCCTGGCAAGGCGCTGATTGATAAGCTCCTGCGACCAAGCGGCGGTCGCTTCGTCAAAGGTGTAACTGACCCCAAACCCGCGCGAAGGCCAATGCAGTAAGACTAGCGGCACACCGTCTTCGTCTTCGCGAGCAACTTTCGCGGCAAGATTGACGGCTTCCTCAAAGCTGTTGTTGAATCCATGGATGACCACAGTGAGCTTACTCTGGGCGCGGTTGTTCTTGCGTTTGTCCTCGGCGATCCGCTCTCTTAGTGTTTCTTCCCAAGTGGCCTCGTCCGCTTCACTGGATTCAGGTTCGACCGTCTCTAGGTTGGGATCGTTGTCGTAAAGAGCGTGACCAAAAGTTCCTTCGGTGAAGCGGTACCCCGACAGCTTCAAATCGCCATCGCGGCAGTCTCTAAGCGCGCTGGATACGAAGAATATCTCTGCGCGATCCGTCGCATCAGCCAGTCCTGGGGAAGGGCATGGCGAGATGAAGGCGGAGATATTGGGAGCCTTGAGCCCACAGGCGCCTAACAAAGTCGCCAGCGCTAAAACAAAACCCATACGCCGCATTTCAAGGCCCCTCAAACCACGCTCAATGCCAGCAACACTAGCCCAAGATGTGAGGCCAGCATCAAAACGGTTGCGATGCGCCATCCCTGTGCCGCTTGCCCCATACCGCGACGCCATGTCCACGCGCCGTTCGCTCCCGTGATCACACCTGAAAGGGCAGTCACGACAAATGGGAGCGGCAAAAATAGGAACAAGACCAGCGACAAAAGCACGGTCTGAATCACGAGAGCTCCGGTGAACCACACGATGGGAATGGGGCGATAAGAAGTGTCGGGCACCTCCCAATCAGGCACCGATGCGTCAGGCCGTGATAGGCGGCGGTCGCCCGCCATAATGTCCTCTTCGTCGGGGTTGGGGTACTTCTCTTCCTTCATGAAGCAGGGGAGCTCACCCGGACGAAGTTGCCGCCGTACCAATTGCCGGTTGCCTTGCCGTTGGCAGCGTACTGGGTGGAGATCATCCGGTATTCGTCCGGCGACACCCATTCATAGGTGTAGTGTCGGTAGGTGCCTTCGGGTTCATCGGAAAAACGGATCGTCAGGGACAGGTTACTGGAAGAGTCCAGCGTCCCCGCTCCATCACCAAGCCGCGCTCCGCCAAATTGTGAAAGGTGAGACACGCTCGAGCCGTCGGCTTGAATGGCCCATAAGATGTGCCCCCGAAAATCGACCGCATCCACGACGCAAAGTATCGAATGATCCGTGTTTACGGGCGAACATTGCGTCCGGTGGGCGGGAATGGAGAGTGTCTCGACGGTCTTTCCGTCCCAGACTTGCTGAAACCGATCGTTCTTGAGCTTCCATTCTCCGACGAACCTCTCAAACGGGTAGGGCGCCGGTGCGCCGCTTTCATCGGAGGCGGCCAGGGACGTCGAAGACATCATCGTTAAAGCCAAAAGTGGCGCCAATCTCGCTTTGCGATGGATACGTGCCGTCATGAGCAATCCTGTCCGGCGCCGCCTCGCCGCCTCACTGATCCGGGTCGCGAACAAAGTCCGCATCGCGATCGAAATTGAGAAGAATATCCAACACAGCACGCGCCTTGGAAGCGCATCCACCATTGCCGATATTGGACAAGCAGATCACGCTCTGATCCCGCCCTGGCAGCCGCACCATGTAGGTTGATACACCGTAATCACCGCCTTCATACCAGACCGTGTCTTCGCCGCGATACGAGCTGTGGACCAAGCCAAAAGCGTCGTTCGTCTTATCGTGATCATATGTGCGGGTGGCGAGCATCTGCGCGCTGAACGGTTCACCAAAGGCTTTATCGGTGTAAAGCGCGGCGTCCCACTTCGCCAAATCGGTTAGGGTCGAGAAGATACCGCTCCCGCCATAATGCGGCGACATTCGCGGGGATACGATCCACCGATCGGCCTCATCGCTCCAGTTGTAGCTCGTTGCGCGATAATCCCGGCTCTTGTCGATCGGCGCGTCGACCCATGTTCGTTCCAGACCCATAGGGGTGAAGAACGCGGCCGCCATCGCGTCGGCAAAGGAGGACTGGCGCTGATCGGCGAAGACTTCGGCCAACAGCTGATAGTTGATGTTGGAATAGGACCAGCGCGAGCCAGGCTCATATTCAAGCCGTTCGGTGGCGAGAACCGTGCTGATGGCGTCATCGACCGTGAACGCGTCCTCGGAAGCCCAGCCGCCTTTGGGCGAGGGTAGGGTGTAGTATTCGGGCAGGCCGCTGGTCATGTAGACGAGGTGGCCGATCTCAACCTTTGCGAAGGCCTCAGGCAGACCTTCCCAATGCGACGCCAGTGTGTCGTCCAGCGACATCTCTTCGTGAACGATCTGATGCGCAATGGCGGCCGCGGTAAACTGCTTTGAAAGCGAGGCCAGGTTGAACGCGGTGGCCGGCCCGATGGGCGTCTTGCTCTCAATATCGGCCATGCCATAGCCGCCGGCAAAGGTCAGCTTGCCTTGGTTTACGACGCCGATTGCGTAGCCGGGCTGGTCGCCGAGTGTGTAAGCAACGAAAAGGCGATCGATCATCGTCCCGAGACCGGCGCGATCATCCTCTAACGACTTGGGGACAGCCGCTGACGGCAGAAGGGTGAGTGTCGCCAACGCGGTCAGAATGGCCTTACGCATAGTCTTCTCCCGTTCCTTTTCGCGTGCGCGTCATGCATCGATCATATCGCGGTCCATTTCGCCCGCGCGGTTTTGGATGAAGTTGAAGCGGTGTTCGGGGTTTTTGCCCATCAGCTGGTCGACCAATTCCTTGACGCTGGCTCGCTCTTGAAACTCCTGTGGCAGGGTGATGCGGATAAGCTGGCGTGTGTCCGGGTTCATCGTGGTTTCGCGCAGCTGCGCCGGATTCATTTCACCCAGACCCTTAAAGCGGCCCACTTCGACCTTCTTGCCCTTGAATACGGTCGCCTCCAGCTCGGCGCGGTGCGCATCGTCGTTGGCATACCGGCTCTCTTTGCCCGCCGTCAGGCGGTAGAGCGGTGGCTTAGCAAGAAAAAGGTGCCCCTTGCGCACCACGTCCGGCATTTCTTGGAAAAAGAACGTCATCAGCAATGTCGCGATATGCGCGCCGTCGACGTCCGCATCCGTCATAATGATGATGCGGTCGTAGCGCAGGTTTTCTGCGTCGCAATCCTTGCGCGTTCCGCACCCGAGCGCGAGGCCTAGGTCTGCGATCTCTGAGTTCGCGCGAATTTTATCGGCGGTGGCGCTGGCGACGTTGAGGATTTTCCCCCGGATCGGCAGAATTGCCTGTGTTTTGCGATCGCGCGCTTGTTTTGCGCTGCCGCCGGCAGAATCCCCTTCGACAATAAAGAGCTCGGTTTCCTTGTCTCCTTCGCCCGAGCAATCGGTGAGTTTACCCGGCAATCGCAGCTTCTTCGCGTTAGTCGCTGTCTTGCGCTTGATCTCACGCTCTTGCTTGCGCTTGAGGCGCTCTTCCATACGCTCCATGACCTCGCCAAGCAGCGCCTTGCCACGCTCCATATCGTCGGTCAGGAAGTGATCGAAGTGGTCGCGCACCGCGTTTTCGACCAGGCGTACCGCTTCGGGAGAGGTCAAGCGGTCCTTGGTCTGCGACTGGAATTGCGGATCACGGATAAAGACGCTGAGCATCACCTCGCAGCCCGTCATCACATCATCGGCGGTGATGTCTTTCGCTTTCTTGCTGCCGGTCAGATCGCCAAAGGCGCGCAACGCCGTGGTGAGCGCCTTACGCACGCCTTGTTCGTGGGTGCCGCCATCGGGGGTGGGCACTGTGTTGCAATACCAACTGGTCGACCCGTCCGAATAGAGCGGCCAGGCCATGGCCCATTCGACGCGCCCCTGACCGACACCAGCGTCGTCTTCCGGAAACTCCTGCGAACCGGTGAAGGGGAGGGCGGTCACGCATTCGCGCGCGCCGATTTCCTCTTTGAGGTGATCAGCGAGGCCGCCCGGGAACTTGAAGACAGCTTCGGCGGGGACGTCTTCGCTGGTGAGGCTCTCAGCGCATTTCCACCGGATCTCGACCCCTGCAAACAGATAAGCCTTGGACCGGGCAAGCTTGAACAGGCGTGCGGGCTTGAAGTCGCGCTCACCAAAGATCTCGGTGTCAGGTGTGAAGGTAACCTGCGTGCCACGCCGGTTCGGAGCCGCGCCGACGACCTCGATGGGGCCAAGCGTCTGACCCTTAGAGAATTCTTGCGCGTAAAGCTGCTTGTCACGAGCCACCTCGACACGCGTGTTGGACGACAGCGCGTTGACAACGCTGACGCCAACCCCGTGCAGACCGCCCGAAGTCGCATAAGCTTTGCCCGAAAACTTGCCGCCTGAATGCAGCGTCGAGAGGATCACTTCCAAGGTCGATTTGCCTGGATACTTGGGATGTTCATCGACCGGAATACCGCGCCCATTGTCCGAAATGCTGAGGCGGTTGCCTTCTTCGAGGCGCATTTCGATCCGGCTCGCATGGCCCGCGACCGCTTCGTCCATCGAGTTGTCGAGAACCTCCGCCGCCAGATGGTGTAGCGCGCGATCATCGGTGCCGCCAATATACATGCCGGGCCGGCGGCGAACCGGCTCTAAGCCTTCGAGCACCTCGATAGAGGAGCTATCGTAGTTGCCGCTGGATGTTGGGGTGTTCTCGAACAGATCGTCTGACATGGCATTGAATATGGCGCGCGCCATCGCACCTCACAAGGCGTTTAACAGGCAATTTCTCGGGTTATCCCCTTGGGGATGATGCCCGGGAAAAGGCCTATTGGCCGAATGAAGCGGGCGCGGGATCGGCGGTCAGAACTTTGCCATTCTGCACTTGCCGCACTTCGAGCGCGCGCTGAGCAATACCGGAACGGTCGAAGCGGAACGGACCATCAATACCAAGGAACCCGCCGGAATTGTACATTTCCTGCGTTGGGAATTGCGAACCCACGGTCCAATTGCGGGTCATGCGTATAGCCAAAAGCACCGCGTCATAGCCAAGCGTCGCCAAACGATCAGGCGTGGCACCAAAGCGCTGTTCGTAGCTGTTTACAAACTGCATCAGACGCTTTTCCGAGACATTGGCGTAGAGCGCGCCGTTTAACGCTGCCGAGCGCGCGACGGCTGCCTCACCGCTCCAGCGCTCGGTGCCCAAGACACGCGTGCCTTCCGCGCCTTCGCGCTTCAACTCACGCGCGGGCGCCGCAGCGCGCCGACCGCGATCGGCAATCAGAACGGTGTCGTATCCGCCCTTTGTACGCAGGCGCTGCGAGGCGCTGATGATTGAGGTGTTGCCCGACTGATACGTTTCCCGCGCGACGAAATTCCCGCCCGATTGGGTCAGGGCTTCACGAAACGCAGTGTAGGCGCGGTTGCCGTAGGTGTTATCCGGCGCGAGGATCGCGAACTGATTTGATCCTTTAGATCGCGCGAATTCGACCACACGTTTGACCGACTGTTCGGGCATGTAACCCATAAGGAACACGTCTGCGCTGGCCACCGAGATATCGTTGGAAAACGACACTACCGGCACGCCTGCCGAACGCGCCTTGGCCTGAACGGCAGGGACGTTGCGCCCAATCAGCGGGCCAAGGATCAGCTTGTTGCCATCAACAATCGCTTGCTCTGCCGCTGCCGCAGCGCCGCGTCCGGTGTCGTAAGTGGTGATGCGCAGATTGTCGGCGTTGGTGTCGAGCAAAGCCATGGTCACCGCGTTGGCCAAGGATTGACCCGCCTCTGAAGTGCGTTCGTCGCTCGCGGAAAGCGGCACCAGCAAAGCGACACGGTGGCGCGAGGCGTCGGTGGGAAGGGCGGTGGGCGTTGGTTCGGGTGTCGGCGTGGCGACCGGCGCGGTGGTCGTCGGCTCCACTTTGGGGATAACCGAGCACGCGCCAAGCAGCGCCGCGCTTCCTGCAATGGTAAGGGTTCTGCGAGTGAACACCGCTTTTACGCCTGCACTAAATGTCTTGAAAAACCCGTTCATTCTTGCCGACCCCTCCTGCCTGGTTCAAACGGGGTCTCGTGACCACATCGCCTGAATCAAACACGCCTGTAACACTTGAACCGGGCCTCTACATCGTCGCAACGCCGATTGGCAATCTTGGCGATATGACGTTCCGCGCGGTCGATGTTCTGAGGGCGGCGGCGATTATCGCCTGTGAAGACACGCGCGTAACCGGGCGATTGCTTGCGCGCTACGATATCAAGACGAAGATGCAGCGATATGACGATCACGCGTCGGATGCGGTGCGGGCGCGGCTGATAGAGCAAGCCAGGAGAGAACCTGTCGCGTTGGTTAGCGATGCGGGAACGCCGCTCGTTTCTGATCCGGGCTATCGACTGGTGCGCGAGGCGCGAGAGGCGGGTATGATGGTCACCTCCATTCCCGGGGCGTGCGCGGCGATCACAGGTCTTACCCTATCGGGTCTTCCCAACGATCGATTTCTTTTTGCAGGGTTTCTGCCAGTAAAAGACAAGGCGCGTCGCGAAGCTTTTGAGGCGGCCGGGCAAGTGCCCGCGACGCTGATCTTCTACGAAACCGGGCCGCGCCTTTTGCGCAGCCTTGAAACACTGACTAAAATCTGGCCCAGCCGCGAGGTTAGCGTCGCGCGCGAACTTACGAAGCTGTATGAGGATTGCCGCACCGGCAGCGCGCGAGAATTAGCCGATCACTACGCGGCGCATCCGCCAAAGGGTGAGATTGTCTTGCTCGTGGCTCCTCCAGATGACGAGCCCGCGGACGTAGACCCCGATGCATTGTTGCATGAGGCCCTCAAGAACCTGCCGATCAGCAAAGCCGCCGGACGCGTGGCCAAGGCGACAGGTTTGGACCGCCAAACGCTTTACGCCCGCGCCATGGAACTCAAAGGCAAATGAGCGAGAAGCGGGTCATTGCCGACCTAAAGGGGCGCCAAGGCGAAGACCAAGCCGCCGCGTGGCTCAATCAGCAGGGCTGGGAGATCCTCGCCAGACGCGTCAAGACGAAGCTCGGAGAAATCGACCTCATCGCGCGCCAAGAAAACCTTGTGGCTTTCATAGAAGTGAAATGGCGACGCCGGGCCGCCGACCTCGCTACGGCCATCGACGAACGGCGACTGGCGAGGGTCGCAGCGGCGGTCGAGGCGATCGGCCACGAATACGCCAGCGCAGGCGAGGATATGCGGATCGACGTAATCCTGCTTGCACCCGGCAGTTTCCCTCGCCACATCGCCAACGCCTGGATGCCGTGAGTGTTTTTGGCAAGTCCCGTTCGTGCTGAGCTTGTCGAAGTACGAACATGGCGTGATCCGCCCTTCGACAGGCTCAGGGCGAACGGAGTGAATTGAACTATGTCCTTGCGTATCGCCGTCCAGATGGACCCCATCGAAAGCGTCAACATCCAGGGTGACAGCTCTTTCGCACTCATGCTCGCCGCGCAAGAACGCGGGCATGAGGTGTTCGAATACCATGTCGAAAGTCTGACGCTCGACGCTGGTGATCGGCTCTTCGCGCAAGGCTACCCCGTAACGGTGCG
Source organism: Pseudomonadota bacterium (assembly GCA_039814925.1). Lineage (GTDB taxonomy): Bacteria > Pseudomonadota > Alphaproteobacteria > Sphingomonadales > Sphingomonadaceae > Erythrobacter. The sequence goes on along the minus strand of JBCCAH010000003.1, from coordinate 348,381 downwards.
CAAGGTTCAGGGCGATCACTTCGAAAAGGGCGAGGCCGTGCGCCTTGATCTGGGCAAGGACGTTGACGTCGTGCTGATGCGACAGGATCCCCCGTTCCATATGGGCTATATCACCGCGACGCACCTGCTTGAGCGCATTTCTGAGGAAACACTGGTGGTCAACGATCCGGTCAGCGTGCGCAACGCGCCGGAAAAGGTGATGGTGCTCGACTACCGCCGCTTTATGCCACCCACGCTCGTCACCCGATCAGTCGATGAAGTGAAGCGCTTTATGGCTGAGCACGGCGCGGTTGTGGTGAAACCGATCCACGGCAATGGCGGCAAGGCGATCTTCCGCGTTCCCGCCGATGGCGACAATCTCACCGCTTTGTTTGAGGTCTTTAACCAAACCTGGCCCGAACCGCACATGGTCCAACCCTTCCTTCCCGAAGTGGCAGAAGGCGATAAACGCATCGTCCTGATTGATGGCGAGGTAGCGGGCGCGATCAACCGTATACCGGGCGAGGGCGAGTTCCGCAGCAACCTCGCCATGGGCGGCAGCGCCGAGCCCACCGGCTTGACGGAACGAGAGCAAGAGATCTGCGCCGCTATGGGCCCGGACTTGAAACGCCTGGGCCTAACATTCGTCGGGATCGACGTAATCGGCGGCAAATGGCTGACCGAGATCAACGTGACCTCGCCGACGGGGATCGTGGCGATTTCGGAATTTGACGGGACGGATCTGGCCGGAATGATCTGGGACGCGATTGAAGGGCGGTTGAGAGCATAATGCCGCTCTGCGGAGGGTCGCCGAGTTTAGTCTTCTAAGAATTGGTGATTAAACCAGTCGTCTAGGCTCTCCCAGATCCCCGCATCCGACGGTGCATCCAATTGCTCATTGCCTCTGCCAAGCACCTCGCCTGCATCAGAGACGAAATACCCAATTTGTCCGGATGGGCTGACATCGCGCGAGGCGAACAAGACTAAGTCCTTATCGCATGGAGCGTAACTTGAACGCCAGATTTCTCCCATTCCGATATCGAGAGGCGCGCGCGCACTTCGAGTGAGATTAGGGATGACGCCGTAGATCGATAAATCTCCGAAATGCCCTCCGTTTGAACAACTTAGGAACTTCCTGAATGAGCTGGGAATTGGACGAGACAGGTATCCGACCAGCTGATCTTCCTTTACCCCTCCGGCCGAAGGGAAAAGAATAATCCTGAAGGCATATGGCCCGGCGTTGGGATTTGGTCGTGCGAGCAAGGCACCGGCCTCGTTATCTTTCCAAACACCGTCCTCCGCTGCACGCTCAATGCAATCTGCTAGAAACCGGAAATCTGGCCTCAGCGCCGCGAGCGCGTCTTGGAGGTCCTCGAGAGAAATCTTGCTTGCTTCAAACACGGTCATTCCGGCACCGCGACAATATGCGCGACCATCCGGGTGCCCTCGAACACCGCCGTGTCCTCAACGTTGATGCCGTCCTCCACGAAGACGAAGTCCAGCACTCGGTCGTTATCTACGTCGTTATGGAGCATTACCAGGAACTTGCGCCCCGCATCCGCCGGCGTGTTGAGACGCACGGTCACGTCCTCACTGGTGCCCGCATCAACATATGCAAAGCCTGATACGACATCGCCGTTGGGCCGACCATCCATCACGGGATGTAGGACCACAAAGCTCGGCTGCTCGACCGTCACTTTGGGAAAGGTTAGCGCCACGGAATCCCCGCGAAACGAGGAGACCGCTTCGCCATCCACGCGCACTTCAGAGAAGTGCGAAACCCCTTTCGCTTTCGACAGGCCTTCAACCTCGATCGCGTTTCGTTCGCCATTGCCCAAGGTGATCTGCGGTGCAGGCGCTGCGGTCTCGGTTCCGGCATTTTCCTGTTGCGCATTCACAAGAGGTGCAAAGACTGCGGCGGCGCCTAACACGGCGATGGCGGTTCTAATTCTCATGTCATTGTTCCCCTCTCCGAAACCCTTCTTGAAGGTCTTACGGGTTGGGGTTGCAATTGCAAAGGCGCTACGTCTTGTTCGCGCGTGGATGGGCTGAACGATAGTCTTCGAGCATCTGCGCGGCATCGACTTTCGTGTAGATTTGCGTCGACCCTAGCGAGGCGTGACCCAGTAACTCTTGTAAGGACCTGAGGTCCGCACCCGCGCTCAGAAGATGTGTCGCGAAGGAATGTCGCAGAGCGTGTGGCGTTGCCGTGTCTGGCAAGCCCAGCGCCTTTCGCGCGTTTGCCATCGCCTTTTGTACCATGCCGGGCGAGAGCGGGCCACCCTTAACGCCTCGGAAGAGCGGTGTGTCTTGGTCGAGCGGATGTGGGCAAGCCTTCGCGTATTCCGCCACAGCTTCGCGCGTAATAGGAAGGATCGGTACGATACGCTGCTTGCCTCCTTTACCGGTGACGCTCAGCGTTTCACCGAGCGCTGCATCGCCGCCTGTCAGCGAAAGAGCTTCGGCAATCCGCAATCCTGACCCATACATCAACAGCAACACCGCCCGGTCACGCGCGCCGACCCAATCGTTTGCGGCGAGACCATCGACCAGATCGGCGACATTTACAGCCTCGTCAGGTGTTACAGGACGGGGCAAGCCTTTCTTCAGACGAGGCCCACGAAGACGCGGAGCGCTGGGGTCTGGATCGCCTGCCTGAGCGCGCGCAAAAGCTATAAAGGCTTTAAGCGCCGACAACTCATGCGCAGCGCTGGCGTTGCCAAGCCCCTCGGCGCGGCGTGCCGCAAGATGACGTCGAAGGTCGTGCGCTTCAATCCCGGCGGCGTTGTCCCATGAGGAGAGGTCCTGGCTGACGACAATCCGCTGAGCCGCCGATGTGTAGGCGCGCACCGTATGTGGGGACCGGCGTTTGGCGTGAGTGAGGTGGTCACGCCAGGCTTCAAGAAGATCGGCGCCGGTCACGATGGAACCAGCGAATCCGCAACTAGAATCTCGATCAGGCTGTTGAGCACGCCCATCCCCTTGGGCTCCACGCCAATGCGATTGTCGCGCTCCCACACAAAACCAAGCTCTCGGTAGCGATCAAGCGCCTCACGGTTCACCATGGACCAACGCGGCTTATCGAACCGCGCCTCAAGATCGGCCAGATCAATACCTTCGACCAAGCGCAATCCCATCAGCAGGGCCTCCGAAGCTTGTTCTTCAGTCGAAAGCAATGTCTGCTCTGAAACGCCGTGGCGTTTTTCGCTCACCGCCTTTAGGAAATTCTCCGGCTTCTTGTGGCGCACCGTCGCAAAGCCACCGCGCCGCCCATGCGCGCCGGGACCGATGCCGCAATAATCCTGATACCGCCAATAGGTGAGGTTGTGCCGGCTTTCATCCCCGGGGCGAGCGTGGTTGCTTGTCTCATAGGCGGGCACACCGGAAACGGAGGTCATGTCTTGCGTGAGATCATAGAGCTCAGCCGCTTCATCGTCGTCGATCGGGGTGAAGACACCGCGCCGCACATCGGTCGCAAAGCGCGTGCCGGGCTCAACCGTGAGTTGGTACAAGGAAAGGTGTGAAGTGCCAAAACTCAAGGCCTGCGACAGCTGTTCGCGCCATTTAGCCGGGGCTTGATTTGGCAGGGCGTAAATCAGATCGAAACTGACCCGCTCAAACCGCTTCTGCGCCGTCTCAAGCGCGTTCAGCGCCTCTTGAGCTCCGTGCAGGCGACCGAGCCATTGCAGCGTTTCGTCCTCCAGCGACTGTACACCAAGCGACACGCGGTTAATCCCGACCCGGGCCAAATCAGCGAAATTGGCCGCCTCCACCGAGGACGGATTGGCCTCAAGTGTGATCTCGATCTCGCGATCAAAGCCCCACAAACGCTCGGCTTCGGCGATCAGATCGGCGGCGAGGGCGGGGGGCATAAGCGAGGGCGTACCCCCACCGAAGAAGATCGAGCGAAGCGTCTCCCCACCTGCCACCGCCGCTTCCGCTCGCATATCGGCCAAGAGCGCGGTTCGCCACGCGTCGACATCCACGCTCAGGCGGACATGCGAGTTGAAGTCGCAATAGGGGCACTTTTTCGCGCAAAAGGGCCAGTGAATGTAGAGAGCGCGCGCCATACCTCTTTCAGCCTTCCTTAACGGTCTTAAGTCAAGGTTTACTCATGAAATCGCACGCTTTCGTAAGGGGATTTGTGGCCAGCCTTGCGCTCCTTTGGGGCGCGGCGAGCGTGGCTGACGACACCTCAATTGCACGCGTTACGCTCAAAGAGCACAACGCCGCCCGCGCCGAGTTTGGCAGTCCGCCCATGCGATGGAGCCCGCGATTGGCGGATGAAGCCAAGCGTTGGGCGGCCCATCTGGCTCGCACAAACAGCTGGCGGCACTCGGAAAGCGAACAAAGACGCGGCGCCGGCGAGAACCTTTGGAGAGGCAGTCGGGGCTATTTTAACCCCTCGCAAATGATCGCCAGCTTTGTCGTTGAGAGGGCCGACTTCGTTCCGGGTCGCTTTCCCGAAGTGTCGCGCACCGGGCTTTGGACCGATGTGGGGCATTATACCCAGATAGTTTGGCCGGAGACGCGCGAAGTCGGCTGTGCGTTGGCGACCGGTGAACGCTTTGATGTGCTTGTCTGCCGTTATTGGCCCGCTGGAAACCGGATCGGCGCAACCATATCACCGCGCGAAAAAGTCGTGGCTCTGGATTAAGCTCCAAACTGATCCGCGACCAGCTTTGCAAAAGCATCGGCGCGGTGGCTGATCGTATGCTTGTCCGCTGGATCTATCTCGGCGAAGGTCTCTGACCCTTCGCGCGACGAGGGAACGAAAACCGGATCGTATCCAAAACCCATTTCGCCGCGCGGCGGCCAAGTCAGCGAACCCGGGCACAAACCTTCATAAGTTGCGTGTTCGCCGTCAGGCCACGCGAGGGCCAGGACACAATGAAACGCGGCGCTTCGGTCGGTGTCTGGGCCAAGCTCTTGCAGCATCCCTTCCACTTTGCCCATCGCCATGTACCAGTCTCGGCCTGGTTCCCCTTCAAACCATTGCCGCTCAGCCCAATCGGCAGTGTAAACGCCGGGGCGCCCACCCAAAGCGTCTACGCTCAGCCCGCTGTCATCGGCGAGTGCCGGTATTTGCGAAGCTTCCGCCGCTGCGCGCGCCTTGATCAGCGCGTTCTCGACAAAGGTGCTGCCCGTCTCCGCCGGTTCGGGCAGGCCCAACGCTCCGGCGGACAGGCACTTGAGCCCAAAGGGTTCGAGCAGCGCCGATATCTCCTTGAGCTTGCCCGCGTTATGCGTGGCGATCACAAGCGATCCGCCGGAGAGTTTACGGCTCACTTGGTTGCGTCAAGCTGGGCTGCGAAGATCTGATCACAGCCCATACGCGCCAGACGCAGCAGGCGTAACAGCGCCTCTTCGTCGTAAGTCGCGCCTTCGGCAGTGGCCTGAACCTCCGCAATTTGACCGCCGTCGATCAAGACAAAGTTGGCGTCGGCATCGGCCGAGCTGTCTTCGATGTAATCGAGGTCGCACACCGGTGTGCCCTGGTAGATCCCACAGGAGATCGCCGCGACCTGACCGGTGATCGGGTCTTCTTTGAGGTCTCCCGAAGCGATCAATCCGTTGACGGCTAGACGCAGCGCCACCCAAGCGCCGGAGATCGACGCGGTGCGCGTGCCGCCATCGGCCTGGATTACATCGCAATCGAGGGTGATTTGGCGCTCACCCAGTTTCTTAAGATCGACGACGGCGCGCAAGGAACGGCCAATAAGACGCTGAATTTCCTGTGTACGGCCCGATTGTTTCCCACGCGCGGCCTCGCGGCTGCTGCGGGTGTGCGTGGAACGCGGGAGCATGGAATATTCGCCCGTCACCCAGCCTTCGCCTTTGCCGCGTAGCCACGGCGGAATGCGTTCCTCGATGCTGGCGGTGCACAACACTCGCGTGTCGCCAAAGCTGATCAGGCAAGAGCCTTCGGCGTGCTTGGTAAAACCGGTTTCGATTGTGATGGTGCGCATTTCGTCAGGAGCGCGGTTGGATGGACGCATGGGTCTGTGACTGCCTTTTCGAATCGTTTTGTGATTGCGCGCGGGTGTGGCGGTGAAATGCGCCCCCGGCAAGGCTTTGCCTTCAAGGCTTGGCGAGAGCGATTACGGCGCTATTTTGGGCGCTATGTCATCGCTTCCTATCTCTGAATTGACGGACCGAGCCCGCGATATTTTTCAGCGTGTCGTCGAAGGCTTTATCGATAGCGGGCAGCCGGTCGGGTCCAAGACACTGGCGTCGGATGGAACGCTGAACCTTTCGCCCGCATCGATCCGCTCCGTGCTGGCTGATCTGGAAGGCCTAGGCCTGCTCGCGGCGCCGCATACGAGCGCGGGTCGCATGCCGACCGATGCGGGGCTTCGTATCTTTGTCGATGGTATGATGCGCATGGCTGAACCGACACCAGAGGAGCGCGTGCGGATCGAAGCGGGCCTGGCGGATACAGGGGCGGTTGAGCAGGCTCTTACCAAAGCGAGCGGGCTGTTGTCCGAATTGTCGGGCGCGGCGGGCATGGTGATGGTGCCGACCCGCGAAGTTCGGCTGTCGCAATTCAACCTTGTCAATTTGGGCCAGGGAAGGGCCCTGGCAGTGCTTGTGGACGAACAAGGCGGGGTGGAAAACCGCGTGCTTGATTTGGGCGAAGCGGTTTCGGCCAGCGCGCTGGAGCAAGCGAGCAACTACATAACCGCGCGACTGACAGGGCGGACGCTTGCCGAAGCGGCGCAGACAATGCGCATCGAGATTGCGGAGGAGCGTTCGCAGCTGGATGAAGCAAGTGCCGATCTGGTCGAGCGCGGCTTGGCCGTCTGGAGCGAAGACACCGCCGAACGCCCCGTTCTGATTGTGAGGGGAGCGGCCAATCTGCTCGATGACGTGGCGCTTGAAGACATTGAACGCGTGCGCTCTTTGCTTGATGATTTGGAAGATAAGCAATCGGTCGCCGAACTTTTGGAAAGCGCGCGCGAAGCCGACGCAACTCGCATCTTCATTGGCAGCGAGAACCGTCTGTTTGGGCTGTCGGGTTCGTCCGTCATTGCCTCGCCCTATCGCGATCGCGAAGGCCGCGTGGTGGGAGTTTTGGGTGTGATCGGGCCCACCCGGTTGAATTACGCGCGCGTGGTCCCCATGGTGGATTTAACCGCGCGGTCGCTGGGCAAGTTGATCTCGTGATTCCCTTTTGAAGACCATCCAGACTGAGTTCAAACACATGAATGATAAAGACAAACCGCAGGACGACGCGGTGGCCGAAGAGCTGAAGGGCGTGCCAGAACACATGCTCGATAACGGCGAAGACAGCGAAGACGAAGAAAGCGGCGCGCAGAACTTAGTCGGCGAAGCTCTCGTCAGCCTCAAAGAAGACCTCCAAAAAGCCGAACAGGAAACGCTTTATGCCAAGGCGGAAATGCAAAACTTGCGCCGCCGGATGGAAAAAGAAGTCGCCGATGCGCGCGCCTACGCGGCAACCGGGTTTGCGCGCGATGTACTAGCGGTATGGGACAATCTGGCCCGCGCGGTCGACGCCATTCCCGCTGAACTGCGCGAAGATGAAAAGATGAAAGGCCTCGCGGTCGGCATCGACGCGACGCAACGCGAGCTGGAGAAGGTGTTCAAACAGCACGGCATTGAACGCATCGCTGCGATGGGCCTGCCGCTCGATCCGAACCAGCATCAGGCGATGATTGAAATCCCCTCCGCTGACCAGGAGCCTGGCACGATCGTGCAGGAGATGCAGTCAGGCTGGATGATCAAGGATCGCTTGCTGCGTCCATCAATGGTGGGTGTAGCGAAGAAGCCGGATTGAGCCGACTAAAGCTCTAAGACCATTTGCAGATTGCACCGCGCGTATGGCGTAGGACGCTGTTGGGCGTTCGACAGGCGTTTGAATCCAGCGCGTTCATAAAGGCGGGTGGCGGCTCCAAGCTTGCTGTTGGTTTCGAGCCAGATGGTATCAACGCTATCTGCGCGCGCCTTTTGCGTTAGGAACGCCAAGATGGCCGCGCCGACACCGTTGCCTTGTGCCGCGGGAGCTGTGGCCATTTTGACAAGCTCAAGTGTCTTATGCCCGGTCAGCTGATTGTGGGGCACCATCAACGCGCCGGTGCCAACCACTTCGTCGCCGATTTCGGCGATCGCAATGTGACCTCCCGGCGCAACAATTGTTGCTTGGGGCGCGTTTAGAACCCTCTCGTCTTCCTTCTCTATTCCGAACAGTTCTTCAATCCAGCGTCGATTGAGCTGCGCAAAAGCGTCAGCGTCTTCGGGTCGGAAAGCGCGGACGGACAGGTCAAAATGGGCCAAGCGTCGCTCCTTGAAAACGCACTAAAACATCATACGCCGCAACATGCGCAACGCCCGCGACTCGCATACCATGGCGCAGCCAAAAGGCGTGTTGCACAATCATCGCCTGTTGCTCGATCCCATAGGCGGTGAGCGGTTGTCCGGGCTTCAAAGTGTAGTCGTATCGGCAAAAGGGGTGCCGGTGCAGCACCAGATACCAGTGCCCGCGTGTTTGCGTTTGCCACACATGGGTTAGCTCGTGGATGAGCAGCCCCTGTCTGACCAGACCTTGCGTCGAAAAATCATCGCAATAGGCGGCGCCACTTGGATGAAAATGGATATGCCCTTGAGGCGCCATCGTCACCTTGCGCGGTTGGAAGGGAAACCACTTCCGCCGCCGGATTCGCACAGCCGCATAGTCAATTTCATCGCCGAACACCGTCCGCGCCACAGCGATTTCGCCTGGGGTCATCGCCCTTTCACCGCCGACCGGGCAGGTCGCTGGCGAAAGGGTGGAGATGTCCTCGATATGTTGGTTCAGCGCTCTTCCCCAGCGGCGCGCACTTCGGCGTCAAACTTATGGGTTTTGCCGCCAACGATCTTCAGCGTGACTTCGACTGTGTCACCGGCCTTGATGCTTTCATCCAGCTCCATCGCCATTACGTGAAGACCGCCGGGTTCAAACGTCTGGCTCTCGCCGCCGCGAACGGCGATCGGACCAGCTTCGGCCATGGTCATTTCGAAATTGTATTCCATCATTGCGTGCACCGCCGCGCTCGCTGCTCCGGCCACTTCAGCACCGGTGATCGAGATCCCGCGCTCGCCGTTATACGCCGCGTCGAAATAGACCGCAGCTGGATTGCCAGAGACGGGAGCAAGCACAAGGCGCGCGTTGGCGATCTCCATGCCGGGATAAACGCCTTCAATTTCAACCGGGGCAGGCGCTTCTTCCGCACAGGCGCTGAGGCTTAGCGCCAAGGCTGCTGCGCCAGCCATACCGGCGCGCTTCCAGTTCATACGTGTCATAGATCGATCCCTCTCGTCGTTTTATCGTTTGTTGGCCCCCGGACTCAACTCTTGGTCGAGCCCACGACCCTGTCTCGTCATGAGAATGGCTAAAAACTAGGGGCTGCGATGCCTTGTGCCAAGCGAAAGCGCACCTATATGCGCGTCATATTCGAGCCGCCATGGCGCTTTGCCCACACATTCGGCCCTTTGGGTCATCACCGGGGAAGCGCGAAGGCGCGTGTCCAACTCAAGGCCTTTTGGATCGGCCAACAATTGATGGGGTAATGATGGGTAAAGTAATCGGTATTGACCTTGGCACCACGAACTCGTGCGTCGCCGTTATGGATGGCGCAAAACCCAAGGTTATCGAAAACTCGGAAGGCGCGCGCACCACGCCTTCGATCGTCGCTTTTACTAAGGATGGTGAGCGACTGATCGGTCAGCCGGCCAAGCGCCAGGCCGTGACCAATCCGGACAACACTCTGTTCGCTATCAAGCGTCTTATCGGTCGACGCTTCGATGATCCGACGACCAAGAAAGACATGGATATCGTCCCTTACAACATCGTGAAGGGCAAGAACGGCGACGCGTGGGTCAGCGCGGGCGATACCGATTACAGCCCGTCGCAGATCAGCGCCTTCATTCTGCAAAAGATGAAAGAGACCGCTGAGGGCTTCCTCGGTGAAACCGTAACCCAAGCGGTTGTGACCGTCCCGGCCTACTTCAACGACGCGCAGCGTCAGGCGACCAAGGACGCCGGCGAAATCGCTGGTCTTGAAGTTCTGCGCATCATTAACGAGCCGACGGCTGCGGCGCTCGCCTACGGGATGGACAAGGAAGACGGCAAGACCATCGCTGTTTACGACCTAGGCGGCGGCACGTTCGACGTGTCGATCCTCGAGATCGGCGACGGGGTCTTCGAAGTGAAGTCGACCAACGGTGACACGTTCCTTGGCGGTGAAGACTTCGACAACGCAATTGTTGAGCATCTCGCCGAAGCCTTCCAGAAGAAGGAAAACATGGACCTGAAGGCCGACAAGCTCGCGCTTCAGCGTCTTAAGGAAGCGGCTGAAAAGGCGAAAATCGAACTGTCCTCCTCTGCGACCACGGAAGTGAACTTGCCGTTCATCACCGCGCGCATGGAAGGCGGCGCTTCGACCCCGCTGCACCTTGTTGAGACGATCACCCGCGCTGACCTTGAAAAGCTGGTCGGTGGCTTGATCAATCGCACCCTGGACCCGTGCAAGAAAGCGCTGGCGGATGCCGGCGTGAGCAAAGACGAGATCGACGAAGTGATTTTGGTCGGCGGTATGACCCGGATGCCCAAAGTGCGCGAAGTCGTTGAGAAGTTCTTCGAAGCCAAGCCGCACACCGGCGTGAACCCGGACGAAGTCGTTGCCATGGGTGCGGCCATTCAAGCCGGCGTTCTGCAGGGCGACGTCAAGGACGTGCTGCTGCTTGACGTGACGCCGCTATCGCTCGGTATCGAAACGCTGGGCGGGGTCTTCACCCGCATGATCGATCGCAACACGACGATCCCGACGAAGAAGACGCAGACTTACTCGACCGCCGAAGACAACCAAAACGCGGTGACGATCAAGGTCTTCCAGGGCGAGCGTGAAATGGCGAGCGACAACAAGTTGCTCGGCAACTTTGATCTTGTTGGCATTCCTCCAGCTCCGCGCGGCGTGCCGCAGATCGAAGTGACCTTCGACATCGACGCCAACGGTATTGTTTCTGTCGCCGCCAAGGACAAAGGCACCGGCAAAGAACAGGTGATCAAGATCCAAGCGTCGGGCGGTCTGTCCGATTCCGACATCGATCAGATGGTTCAAGACGCCGAGAAGTTTGCCGAAGAAGACAAGAAGCGTCGCGAAGGCGCCGAGGCCCGCAACCAGGCCGACAGCCTTGTCCACGCGACCGAAAAACAACTCGAAGAGCACGGCGACAAGATCGACGCGGACACCAAGTCAGCGGTTGAAGCGGCCCTTGCCGACGCCAAGACCGCGCTCGAAGGTGATGACGCTGATGACATCAACGCCAAGGCGCAGGCTCTGACCGAAGCGGCCATGAAGATGGGCCAGCAGATCTACGAGCAAGAGCAAGCGGCGGGTCCAGCGGCGGAAGACGCCCCGGCCAGTGAAGAAAGCTCGGAAAGCGACGAAGACGTCGTGGATGCCGAGTTCTCGGAAGTCGACGAAGACAAGAAGGACTAAGGTCCCGATGTACAAAGCAAACCCCGTTGGCGCACCGCCTGCGCCGGCGGGGTTGCTGTTCGGGATGATGACCTATGGCTAGTCAGACCTATTACGACACGCTTGGCGTATCGCGCGATATCGACGACAAATCGCTCAAGAGCGCCTATCGCAAGCTCGCGATGAAGTACCACCCGGATCGCAATCCGGGTGACGCGCAGGCTGAGGCGAAGTTCAAAGCCTGCGCCGAAGCTTACGAAGTGCTCAAAGACCCGCAGAAACGCGCGGCCTATGACCGCTATGGTCACGAAGCGTTTACGCAGGGCATGAGTGGCGGAGGAGGCGGCCCAGGCGGCGGCTTTGGTCAGGGTGATTTCGGCGACATCGGCGATATCTTCGAGACGATCTTCGGCAGCGCTTTTGGTGGCGGCGGTGGTGGTCGTGGTGGTCAGCGCCAACAAAACCGTCGCGGCGCGGATTTGCGCTATGACATGGAAATCAGCCTTGAAGAGGCGTTCCATGGCAAGAAGACCGAGATTGAAATCGAAGTCAGCGCCCCTTGTGACGTGTGCGATGGCTCCGGTGCGACCCCGGGAACAGGTGAACGAACCTGCACCACCTGCGGTGGACGCGGCGCTGTTCGTGCCAAGCAAGGTCTGTTCGTGGTCGAGCGTCCCTGTCCGACTTGCAACGGTCGCGGCGTGGTTCTCGAAGACCCATGCAAGGCGTGCCAAGGCGAAGGCCGCGTCGACAAGGCGCAAACACTCGAAGTCGACATCCCGCCAGGTGTCGACACTGGCACCCGTATTCGCCTTGCAGGCAAGGGCGAAGCCGGGATGCGCGGCGCGCCTCCGGGCGATCTCTACATTTTCATCCATGTGAAGCGTCACGCTCTGTTTGAACGTGAGGGTACGACGCTCGCGACGCGTGTGCCGATCACTTTCACATCGGCGGCATTGGGTGGCTCGGTTGATATTCCCGACCTCGATGGCTCGACCAACACAATCGATATTCCGATCGGTATTCAATCAGGCAAGCAGTTGCGCGTGCGCGGGGCCGGCATGCCCGTTCTGCAAGGTCGCGGACGAGGCGATCTGGTGGTTGAAATCATGGTCGAGACCCCGACCAAGCTCAGCCGAAAACAGAAGGAAATCCTCCAGGAGTTTCGCGAGACCGAAACCGGCGAGGAATGCCCGGAAAGCCGCAGCTTTTTCAGCAAGTTGAAGGACGCTTTCGGAGCCTAGAGCTCCGGAGCGTTTTCTCGACAAGCCACTGCAGTTAAGTTAGGCGTTCTCCCGAAACAGGGAGAGAACAATGATCCGGCGCACAGTCCTGAGCGCGGCGGTTGCCGTTTTAATGGTCACCACCGCCAGCGCGCAGCGCGATCTACGCAACGTAGAAGTGACCAGCGAAGAGATCGCCCCGGGCGTCGCCGTGCTCTTCGGCGCCGGCGGCAATATCGGCGTCAGCCATGGCGAAGACGCGACGCTGATTATCGATGATCAATTCGCGCCTTTAAGTGCCAAGATCGAGGCGGCTATTGCCGATCTGGGCGCCGCGCCGGTCAAGTATGTGGTGAACACTCATTGGCATGGTGACCACACCGGTGGGAACGAGCATTTCGGCAAAACCGGCGCTACGATCTTTGCTCACGACGAGGTGCGGGTTCGAATGGCGGATCCTTCATTGTCGGGGCGGGGAGGAGAACCAGCATCGCGCGAAGCCCTCCCGCTTGTCACCTATGCTCAAGGTGTCAAACTGCACCTCAACGATGATGTTCTGAACGTTATGTTCCTTGGTGGTGGCCATACCGATGGCGATAGCGTGGTATTCTGGGAGAAGGCCAACATCGTTCACATGGGCGATCTATATTTCAAGATACCCGGCTTCCCTTACATCGACATACGTTCCGGCGGCAGCGTCTACAACGCGATGCGTTCACTCGATCTGGTCATCTCCATGACAGACGCCGAAACCAAGGTAATTCCGGGCCACGGTCCCATGTCAGACAAGGCTGAATTGGTGGCCTATCGCGCCATGATCGGCGAAGCGGTCAAACGAGTGGAGGCGTTGCGCGAAGAGGGCAAGACGCTTGAAGAAGCCGTCGCGGCCAAGCCCCTTGCGGACCTCGACCGCAACGAAGGGTTTATCCGCGATGACGCCTTTGTCACCGCGATCTGGAGCAGCATGCGCTGATTAGGAAAGCCGTTTGTCGATCTCGGCCCGCAGGGTTCCAAGCAGTCCCTTATTGCAGCGTCCAGCATCGGCTTCCTCTTCGATAATGGAAAGAAAGACAGCGCGCTTGGCCTCGCGAAGGGTGTCCTCGGATAGCGGTTCTTCGAGTGTTGATGCGACTATGTCGATCATGCGCTCCGCGCCGTGGAGGCGGCCCCAGAGATAATCGTTTTCGCGATAGGCGCGGCTGAAAAAGGCCCCGAAATTGTAGAATTCGATACCCCTCAACGTCGCGCGCGTTCCGCCCTCGCGGATGGACCGCGCGTCGTCGGGTGAAATGCGGTCAATGCGGGCAGGGTTGAATTCGTCAAGCCGTTCGCGCTGCATCAGGGGGAGGGTGGCGATATCGTAGTAGGGAAAGCCCAAATAAGTCAGCAGCATGCGCTGCCGCAGATTTTTGGGCATTTCCGACAAAGCGATCGAGAGCAATTCTTCCGCCTGCAAATCGGTCTCGGGTAACAGTCGCGTCGAGGCCAAATGATCCAGCACGGCCTTTGGATCTTCCAGCACCAAGGCCGCTTTCTGTCGAAAGTCCGCGCTTTGGATCGCAGCGTCATCGGCCTGATAATACAGCGCCAAGACCCCAAAGATCCGCTCGCGCGCAATATCGAGATCCGCGTCCGGAATCTCAGGGTCAATCTCCCATTCGCGCGAAGCTCGACGCGCCAAGAGCTGCAAGCGCCGCACGCGAAAGCCGACATCGTGCGCTTGGAAAAAGGCGATGGCCACCTCGCTCGCGCCGCCTTTCTCCGAAGCGAGCTTGTCGAGACCGTCTTCGTACAATTGAATGCGCAAACGCTCTGCGATCAGGCTGCAATCAGCCAGACCCAGTTCGGGCGCTGCTGAGTGAGTGACGTTTGCCAGGCGATCGATGATCGCCGCGAATTTCGTTTGGGCGTAGGCGTGAAAGGCAAAGCCGGCTTTCTCAGCCGCCGCCTGCTGTGCCTTTGCGCGCCAATTGCGCAATCGCTTGGGCGTCGGACTGTCGAGGAAGAATGTATAACCAAACAGCTTCTCGACCGCCGCGTCGATTTCTGGGCGAAGAGCCAGCATGATGCGGCGCAGCCGCTGCGCGTCGCGCGATTGTTGTTCGATCTGCTCGAGATCGTCGCGGATCGGCTGTTCGCGCGGGATGGTCGAAAGCGAGCCAAAGATCGCTCCGAAGAAGCTGATCGGCGCTCCCTCTTCATCGTCGTAGGCTCCGATCCGATCAGGGCGAGGGTCGATATAAACAAAGCGGCGGTCTACCTCGCGCTGCGATTGCCGTCCGCCCAAGGCCTTTATCGCTTCGCCAAAGGGCGCGTTGACCAGCACCGACCCGTCTATCAGCGAAACGCTGTCCATTCGATTATCGCGGTAGTGGATGGGCATGATGCGCTCCAGAAAAGCCTCACGGCTGCCCCAAGTGTAGCCTTTCTCCATCGCCAATCGGTCGATTTCATCCAGGCGAAGCGGCGGAAACGCCCCTGGAAAACTCGCGGTCGCACGGGCGGCGAGAACCAATTCGAGCGGATCGCCAAGGCTCGTTCCGCCATCGGGACCAACCGCCGCGTGGAAATTGATTGGAAGGCGATGTTCGGTTTCGTGAACAATGGTCGGTGAGTTGAGCCTAAGCATTTGCAGATGCCCGCGGAAATCGGTGGTCGTGACCAGTAGATCGATCGGGTAATTGGGCGGCAGAAGGGGTTTTCCCAAGGGTTTCGCGGCCATGCTTTCAAACGCTTCGAACAGCATTCCGGAAAAGCGATCGCCAGAAAACGGCGGATTGAACCAGCGGCCCCGAACGAGGCCCGATACTTTTTCGCGCACCTCTTTGCGGGTTTCAGGCGAAACGCTTTCGCTCACCACATTTCCCGGACGGTTGAGGTACCAATCGACGACAGGCTGTGTCCAGATCTTGGCGTATCGCCACACCGGTTTGGCCTCTGGATCGATAAGGCGACTCACATCGGCGTTCTCGAGCCATAAATCGGTCAACGGTTCGAGCGATTGTCCGGTGGCAATGGCCTGGGCGAGGAACACCGCGTTGATCCCGCCCGCGCTTGCGCCGGTCAGGATGTCGGGCAGGACTTTTAGATGTAGCCCGCGTTCACGTTTTATCGTCTCTAGAAAGCACCGATACGCCTGTGCGGAACCGCTCAGCTCTTCGGCGCTGTCTGCGTTGAAAGCCCGGCTCGCACGTGCAAGGTGCCAAATCTCTTTGGTGACCCCATGCATATAAACGGCAAGGCTGACCCCACCGTAGCATACCAGAGCCAGTCTTAGTTCC
The DNA here is from genome assembly GCA_039814925.1 of Pseudomonadota bacterium. Lineage (GTDB taxonomy): Bacteria > Pseudomonadota > Alphaproteobacteria > Sphingomonadales > Sphingomonadaceae > Erythrobacter. Next base: position 332,421 of record JBCCAH010000003.1, on the reverse strand, counting down.
TTCTGCCGCATTACTTACTCCTACTGTGCATTCCTGTCACAGTGCAATTGCGTTCTAATTTTGTTCTGGTTACAAGTCGCGCCATGGCGAAGGCGAAAAAACGATATGTTTGTTCCGCTTGCGGCGCAGTGACGCCGCGTTGGGCGGGCAAATGCCCCGAATGCGGGGAATGGGACACCCTAACCGAGGACATGCCCGCCACGGTCTTTTCGCAGAAGCATGACCTGTCGCGCGGTGGGCGAGGGATCGAGTTTGTCCCTCTGAATAAGCCGACCGAGTTACCAGTGCGAAAATCGACCGGTCTGGCAGAGTTTGACCGTGCGCTGGGTGGGGGGCTTGTTCCAGGTTCCGCCGTGTTGATGGGCGGCGATCCGGGAATCGGTAAATCCACGCTGCTCTTACAAACGGCGGCAACCATCGCGCGCGGCGGCAACGATGTCGTCTATGTGAGTGGGGAAGAAGCGGCGGGTCAGGTGCGCTTACGCGCCACGCGGCTTGGAGTGGCGGACGCACCCATCCGGCTCGCTTCGGAAACCTCTGTGCGCGATATCCTCACAACCTTGGGGCAGGGTGAACCGCCCGCCTTGCTGGTCATCGACTCAATCCAGACCATGCACTCCGATACGATTGAAGGGGCGCCGGGCACGGTCAGCCAGGTCCGCGGCTGCGCACTGGAACTGATCCGCTTTGCCAAGGAGCGCGGGACCGTGTTGGTGTTGGTCGGCCATGTGACCAAGGATGGGAGCATCGCCGGGCCGCGCGTGCTCGAACATATGGTCGACGTGGTGATGAGCTTTGAGGGCGAGCGCAGCCATCAATATCGTATCCTTCGCGCGCTCAAGAACCGCTTTGGCGCGGTCGATGAGATCGGCGTCTTTTCGATGGAAACCGAAGGGCTGAACGAAGTTGCTAACCCGTCGATGCTGTTCCTCTCTGGCCGCGATCAACCGCTTGCGGGCAGCGCTGTGTTCCCGGCGTTGGAGGGCACACGCCCGGTTCTGGTCGAGATACAGGCTCTGATCGTGCGCTTGCAATCGGGCGCCACCCCGCGACGTGCCGTGGTGGGTTGGGACAATGGACGATTGGCGATGCTGCTCGCCGTCCTGGAATCGCGTTGTGGGCTCAACTTCTCCTCTGCCGAGGTTTATCTCAACATCGCTGGCGGGTATCGACTTTCCGATCCAGCGGCGGATCTGGCGGTTGGCGCAGCGCTGGTGTCAGCGCTGGCGGACAAGCCCTTGCCTGAGAAATCCGTGTGGTTTGGAGAAGTCTCGCTCGCCGGAGAAATACGCTCCGTCGCTCACACGGACTTGCGCATTCGCGAGGCGGCCAAGCTTGGTTTTGCTAGCGGCTACGGCCCGTCCGATGCAAAGACCGGTTCATCGGGGATGAATTATCGCGGTTTGGGACAACTGGCCAACCTCGTTGACCAGGTGGTCGGGACGGCATAATTCGAAATCCATCATGACTGGTTTTGATATTATCGTTCTGATCATCGTGGGGATCGCGGCCATCGGGGGCCTGATGCGCGGTCTTGTGCAAGAGGTTCTCTCGCTTGCCGCGTGGGTGCTTGCGGCGTTTTCCGTTTATTATTTGCACACGCCGCTTACCCAGGGGCTAAGCGACTACATGACGACGGAGCCCGCCAACGCCATCCTTGCCTTCGTGCTGCTGTTGCTGATCCCTTACGCCGCGATGAAGGTGATTGCGAACAATGTTGGCGAAGCTTCTCGCAATTCCATTCTTGGACCGATTGATCGCATCCTCGGTCTCGGCTTTGGCGCAGTCAAAGGCGCGCTGATTGCGGTGTTTGCCTTTTCCATTCTGGTGCTCGGTTTTGACACGGTGTGGGGCCCGCAAGGTCGCCCGGATTGGATATCGCAAGCCCGCACATACAAAGCCGCCGATGCCTTCTCGCGAGAACTTGTGCAGCAATTGGCCGAGAGGCGCGCGCGGTTCCTGGGCCAGCAGGCGGAGGCCGAGGCGGACGCGTCGGAGTAGTGAACTCCCTCTACACCCCTCAGATGTTAGCCTTGTCGACGGAGCTCGCGCTCTATCCATGGTCAAACGGCTTTGATCACCAAGCCGAAGAGCGCTCAAGCGTTTGCGGAAGCACCATTGCCATAGGTCTGGATACAGACAGCGACGGACGTATTACCCGACTTGGCCTGAAAGTGTCGGCGTGTGCTGTCGGGCAAAGCTCCGCCGCGATCCTTGCAAAAGGGGCAAAGGGGAGCAGCATTACGAGGGTGCAAGAGACAGCCGCCGCCATTGCATCGTGGCTTGCAGGGGAAGGTGACCTGCCTGAATGGCCTCAACTTGAGGTCATCGTTGGCGCAAGGCCGCATCCCGGCCGCCACGGCGCGCTGCTCTTACCGTGGGAGGCGGCAATAAAGGCGCTATCCGCACCGCAGTGAGCGCCTGATCTTTCATCCCGCCTGTTGTCTCGCTAGGACATAGCGATAGGCGCGCCGCGCATCAGAGAATTGCAGACAAAGGTATGGGGCAAAATGTCAGACACAATCGCTGCTGAGGGCGAAGCGCAGGCCTTGGCTGCGCGTGAGCCGAGCGATAAGGAAATCAAGCTCGTAATCGGTGCGTCCAGTGCGGGGACCATCTTTGAATGGTACGATTTCTTTATCTACGGCACGCTTGCGTACATCCTCAAAGATGCGTTCTACGATGTTGAGAACGATACGCTGGGCCTGTTGCTGGTTTGGTCAACCTTTGCGGTTGGTTTCGCGTTTCGCCCGATTGGCGCGATCCTGTTTGGATTTTTGGGCGACAAGCTGGGGCGCAAATATACGTTCCTTGTCACCGTCACTTTGATGGGAATAGCGACGGCGGGCGTGGGCTTTATCCCAACGGTCGATACAATTGGTGTTGCGGCGCCGATCATCGTGATCCTGTTGCGCGTGATCCAGGGTTTAGCTCTGGGCGGCGAATATGGAGGCGCGGCGATCTATGTCGCGGAACACGCGCCGCCCGAGAAACGCGGCTTCTACACCAGCTTCATTCAGGCGAGCGTGGCGGGCGGCTTTGTCCTCTCGATCATCGTTGTGTTGGCGTGCCGCGCGCTCTTGCCGATCGAGGATTTCGAGGCCTGGGGATGGCGCATTCCGTTCCTGCTTTCGATCCTGCTGCTGGCGATTTCCTTGTGGATGCGCCTGATGCTTTCGGAGAGCCCGGTGTTTCAGGCAATGAAGGAAGCGGGAGAGACTGCGGGTAATCCCTTCATCGAAAGCTTCACCTATCCGGGCAACCCCAAGCGCATCTTTGTCGCGCTGTTCGGGGTTACCGGCGTGCTGACTACGATCTGGTACACCGCGTTTTTCTCCGCTCTCAGTTTCCTGCGTGGACCGATGCATCTGGACGCGCAGGTGGTGGAGATCATTCTCCTGATCGCAGGCGCAATCTCGATGAGCTTCTACTTGATCGTAGGCAAATGGTCGGACCGCGTCGGACGAAAGAAGCCTATCATCGTCGGCGCACTCGGCACTTTAGTGCTCTTGTTCCCCGCCTTCTGGGCGCTGGGCAGTCTGGCTAATCCCGGGCTGGCCGAAGCCGCTGAACTTACACCAATCGTGGTCTCTGGCCCCGAATGCGTCACCGATCCTTTTGCCGAGCTGGCGGACCGTGAACAGACCGATTGCGGCAAGATCCTCGAGACGCTTACCGCTTCGGGTGTCCCTTACACGTTGGAGCCCGGTGAAGAATTGCGGATTACCGTGGACGGCAACGAAGTGGACCAAGAGCCCCAATGGTTCGAAAGCGGCGCGGCGCGCACCGATGGAATTCGTGCGGCGCTGAGCGAGTACGGGTTCGACTTCTCCAAACAGAAACCCGCTCTGTCCAATGTGCTAGGTATCATCGGCATCCTGCTTGGATTGGGGATGTTGTCGGCGTTGACCTATGGATCGGTCGCGGCGCTCTTGTCCGAGATGTTTCCACCCAAGATCCGCTACTCCTCCATGTCGATCCCGTATCATATCGGCGCCGGCTATCTCGGCGGTTTCCTACCGCTAATCGCGGGAGTGATCGTCGCGAGCACGGGCAACATCTATGCGGGTCTTTGGTACACCTGGGCGGTCGTTGCATTCGGCGTGATCGTCGCGTGGTGGGGGCTGCCCAACGGCCCGCCAACGGACTTTGCGGATGACGCAGCCTAAGACCCCGACACCGACTTTACGGCTCAACGTCGACACCGCTGCGCTGACGGACAATTGGCGTGCACTGGACCACATTTCGGGCTCCGCGAAGGCGGGTGCGGCTGTTAAAGCCAACGCCTATGGGCTTGGCGTAGACCGCTGTGTCCCGGCTTTGCGTGATGCCGGTTGCGAGACGTTCTTTGTCGCGCATTGGGTCGAAGTCGAAGCGGTGGCGCGGCATGTTCCGGCCAGTTCTATCGCGGTTCTGCATGGGGTGATCTCAAGCTCCGAGATCGAATACGCGAAAGCGAGCGGCGCCGTGCCGGTCATCAACTCCGTGGAACAAGCGCGGGCTTGGAATGATGCGGGTGGTGGACGATGCCACTTGATGGTCGACACCGGGATCAATCGATTGGGGATCGCGCCCGATGAAATCGCAGCGTCGGATATTCAAGCGCTGGAGGTGGACACACTGATGTCGCATCTCGCCAGTGCGGATGAAGACAACGCATCGAACGCGCAGCAATTGCAGGCCTTTCGTGCAGCGATCGGGAGGATTGCGCATAAACACGCGAGTCTCGCCAACAGCGCTGGGATAGCGCTTGGTCTGGATTACGCCTTTGATGCGACCCGGCCCGGCCTTTCGCTCTATGGCGGCGTCCCGCGCGCCGAATTGACTGACGTTATCAAGCCGGTTGCACGGATCGAAGCGGCGGTGCTGCAAGTGCGAATTCTCGAGGCCGGCGATCGCGTTGGCTACAACGGTGAGTTCACGGCCACACAATCGATACGTGCGGGCACGGTCTCTATTGGATACGCGGACGGCTTTTTGCGAAATCGTGGTCCGGGTACGTCTTTGAAAGCCGAGGACGCGCTTTGTCCCGTTATCGGCAAAGTCTCAATGGATATGATCGTCGTCGATCTGACAGCGGCGCCCGATACAGCCGCTGGAGACTACCTTCGCGTGCCTTTTGTCCTCCCCGATGTTGCGCAGCAAAGTTCTGTTTCTCAATATGAATTGCTCACTACGATTGGACGTAGACTTAACGGTTAATCCACAGATGTTGCGCTGCACATTGTGCAGGTGCTAAGCCTCTTCGCAGTCGCATCGGGATACGCACATGGCCAAGAAAAACACCGCAACACTGGACGGCGCTGAAGAAAGCGTCACCATCATCAAAAAATACGCCAATCGGCGGCTCTATAACACCAGTTCATCGAGTTACATCACATTGGATGATCTCGCCAAAATGGTGCGCGAGAATGTTGAATTTCAGGTGGTGGATGCCAAGTCGGGCGAAGACATCACCCATTCGATCCTGACCCAAATCATCATGGATGAAGAAGCGAACGGCGAACAAATGCTTCCGGTCAGCTTTCTGCGCCAATTGATCGGCATGTATGGCAACTCGATGCAGACTTTGATGCCATCCTACCTCGAAGCCAGCATGGACAATTTCCGTCAGAACCAGGCGAACATTCGCGAGGCCTTCGAAAAAGGCATGAGCACAGGCCCCCTGGCCGCCATTCATGAAACCAACATGGCGATGATGCGCGCCGCTGCGGATACGTTCATTCCCGGCAGCAAAAAGCGTTCGGCTCCGGCCCCCACCGAAAGCTCCGGTTCGCAGACCGAAATCGATACGCTCAAAGAGCAGATGGCGGCGATGCAAAAGAAGCTGGACGAACTCAGCAAATAACGTCACCGCGCGGCGAACTGAAATGTTCGCAAAAGAAAGCTAATTCCCGTGTCTAACATACGCCACGCGCTCAACACCAAGCGCGAAGACGACTTTGCCAAGTGGTATCAAGAGGTGATCAGCGCGGCTGATCTCGCTGAGGAATCGGGCGTGCGCGGCTGTATGGTGATTAAGCCGTGGGGCTACGGCGTCTGGGAGCGTATCCAACGCCTGATGGACGATCGTATCAAGGCGGCCGGCATCCAGAACGCTTATTTTCCGCTGTTCATACCGCTCGCCAATTTTGAACGCGAAGCCGACCACGTTGAAGGGTTTGCGAAAGAGATGGCCGTCGTCACGCACCACCGCCTGATCGCGGATGGCGAGGGCGGGTTGGTTCCCGATCCCGAAGCCAAGCTGGAAGAGCCTCTGGTCGTGCGTCCCACTTCGGAAACAATCATTGGCGATGCGATGGCGCGTTGGGTGCAAAGCTGGCGCGATCTGCCGCTCAAGCTCAACCAATGGGCCAACGTTGTGCGCTGGGAAATGCGCACTCGGATGTTCCTGCGGACCAGTGAGTTCCTTTGGCAGGAAGGCCACACCGCGCACGCAAAGCGCGAAGAAGCGCTCGAAGAGACGCATCGCGCGCTCGAAATGTATCGCGCTTGCGTGGAAGAAGACCTCGCCATGCCTGTGATTGCTGGCGAGAAGCCGGAGAATGAACGCTTCCCCGGCGCGGACGAGACCTGGTCAATCGAAGCAATGATGCAGGACGGCAAAGCGCTTCAGGCCGGTACGTCGCATTATCTGGGTACCAGTTTCGCCAGCGCGGCCGGTATCCAATATCAGGATAAAGAAGGTACGCAGACGCTGTGTCACACGACCAGTTGGGGCACGTCCACGCGGATGGTCGGCGGCGTCATCATGACCCATGGCGACGATGACGGCATGCGTGTTCCCCCGCGCATTGCTCCCTATCAAATCGTGATCCTGCCGATGCTGCGCGACAAGCCAGAGGATGAGGCGCTGCTCGCCTATTGCGAAGAAGTCCGCAGTCGTCTGGCCAGTCAATCAACCATGGGCGAGCCGGTCCGCGTGCTGCTTGACACGACACCCGGCAAGGCTTCGGCCAAACGCTGGGACTGGGTGCGCAAAGGCGCGCCCGTGATCGTCGAAGTTGGCACGCGCGACATGGACAACGGCAAACTCGCGATGCTGCGCCGCGACGCTTTGTGGAACGCCGAAACCGGCAAGCTGGCGACGGCTTTCCCTGAGAAAGACGCGTTTCTGGGCGAGGTGGCCGGACTGCTCGAAGCGATCCAGAATGGTCTGTTTACCGAAGCTGCCGAACGGCGCGATGCCAATATCACGCGCGGCATCACCACATGGGACGAGGTCACCGCTCACTTCAAGAACAGCGGGAAGTATCCCGGTTGGATTGAAGTGGAATGGGCTAAACCGACCGGCGAGGCGCTCACCAAGGTGGTTGAACAGTTGAAATCGCTTCAGTTGACAATCCGTAACGTGCCGCGGGGATCTGAGCCCGCTACCGGCGCGTGCATCTTCACCGGCGCGCCAGCAACGGAACGTATCCTGGTGGCGCGCGCTTACTAGACGCACGCGTCACGCGGGGAATAGATGGCCAACCGAAAACCCAACCGCCCTGAAGGCATGCCTACGCGCCAGCAGGTGCTGGAGTTTATCCAAAGCTCGGACACACCCGCTGGTAAGCGCGAGATTGCCAAGGCGTTTGGCCTCAAGGGGCAGGAGAAAATCGCGCTTAAGCGATTGCTCCGCGACATGGCCGAAGAGGGCCTGATCGACGGCAAGAAAACCGCCTATCACCGCATGGGCGGCGTGCCCAAAGTGACCGTGCTTCGCGTGGTTGAGATTGAGGATGGCGAACCCATCGCGATCCCCGACAATTGGGACCCGGAAGCGCCGGGCGAGCCGCCACGCTTGATCGTGAAGGAGTTCAAAGGGAAGGGCGGCCACAGGTCAGGTGGGCGTTCGCCCGCGCTGAAGCGCGGCGACCGTGTGCTATCCCGCACCGAAGAACGCGAGAGCGGTTGGGTCGCGCATCCCATGAAGAAGCTCCCTGCGCGCACCGAAGGTCTGCTTGGTGTGGTAGAGGTCGATCATGGGGGGAACGCGTGGCTCGCGCCGGTCGACAAACGTATCCGCAGTTCCGTTAAGATCAGCGATCTGGGCAGCGCGGAGGAGGGCCAACTCGTGCTTGCTGAGCGCATTGGTCGCTCCGAACGCAGCGGCGTCAAGGTCACCGAGATTTACGGCGACCCGCTGGCGCCCGGAGCGTTTAGCCTGATCGCGATTGCCAAACACGGCATTCCTAACGTCTTCCCCGAAGAGGTTATTGACGAAGCCCCGCGCGCGGCGAAACTGCACCTTTCGCAAGACAAGCGCGAAGATCTTCGGCATTTGCCCATCGTTGCTATCGACCCCGCCGACGCGCGCGATCATGACGACGCGATCTGGGCCGAACCCGACGGGCAGGGTGGCTATCGCGCGTTGGTCGCAATTGCGGATGTGTCGTTCTACGTCCGCCCCGGATCGGCGCTCGACCGAGAGGCGCGGAAGCGTGGCAATTCGGTCTATTTCCCGGATCGCGTCGTGCCGATGCTGCCCGAAATCCTGAGCGCGGATGTCTGCTCCTTGAAAGAGGGTGAAGACCGTGCGGCGATGGCGTGCCATCTTGTCATCAACGCTGACGGGAAAGTCACCAGCCACCGCTTCACCCGCGCGCTGGTGCGCATCCATCACAACAGCGCTTACGAAGACGCGCAGGCGCAGATTGATGCGGGCGAGGCGCCGGAGCATCTCCAGCATTTGTGGGCCGCTTGGAAGCTGCTGGCCGATGCGCGTGCGAAACGCGATCCGCTCGAGCTCGAATTGCCGGAACGCCGTGTGGTGCTGGGCGAGGATGGCCAGATCGCGGAGATCGCCGTGTGCGAACGGCTCGACGCGCACCGCGTGGTCGAAGACTTCATGATCGCCGCCAACGTGGCTGCGGCTCAGGCGTTGGAATCCAAGACCGCGCCGGTTGTTTACCGGGTCCATGAAACGCCAAGCCGCGAGAAGCTGATCGCCCTGCGCGACTACCTCGCGACGATGGACCGCAAGCTGGCTCTGGGCCAAGTGATCAAGCCCAGCCTGTTCAACGCCATTCTCAAAGATCTCGACGATGAGGCGGAGAAGGCGCAGGTGATGGAAGCGGTACTTCGTTCCCAGATGCAGGCCTATTATGGACCTGCCAACGCGGGACACTTTGGCCTAGCGCTGGGTTCTTACGCGCACTTCACCAGCCCCATTCGGCGCTATTCGGACTTGCTGGTCCACCGCGCTTTGGTTGACGCGTACAAGCTGGAACAGCCGAAGCCGCCCGGCTCTATCCCGGCCACAAGTGGCCTTTCGGACCGGGACCGCGAAAACCTCCAACAGGTATCCGACGCGATCAGTGGCACCGAACGTCGTGCGATGGAGGCGGAGCGCGATACGATTGATCGCTATGTCGCCGCGTGGCTTTCGGGCCGCGTAGGCGAGACGTTCGACACGCGCATTACGGGTGTTCAGGGCTTCGGCTTCTTCGCTACGATCTTAGGATTGGGCGGCGATGGCCTTGTGCCGATCTCGACTTTGGGCTCCGAATATTTCCGCCACGACGAAGCCGCTCAGGCGCTCATCGGCGAGGACAGCGGCACGCGCTACGCAGCGGGTGACCGGCTCAAATTGCAACTCGCCGAAGCGAACGCGCTTACTGGAGCGCTCAAATTTGTGCCGGTGGATGCCGACGGCGATCCGATCGACGCGCGAGGAGGGCGGCCAATGGCCACGCGCGGGTCCATGGGGGCAAATGGCGGTCGAGGCAAGGGTAAGCCCATGATGGGTCGCCGTGGTCGTCCCGGCAATATCCGTCATCAAGGGCGGCGAAAGAAGTAAGCCAAAACCCTCAGACGCCGTGGTCGGCGTCGCGTTCGTCGTAGTCGTGAGGAATGACATAAAGCGGACAGTTCAAAGACCCCGCGTTGGCCGAAAAGTGCAACACCAAAGGCCCCGGATTGCTGCCCTTTGCCGCGCCCAGCACCAGTGCGGCGACCTCCGTGTGCTCCGCCAAAAACTCCGTAACGATCTTGGTGCCATTGCCCACCGCCACTGAGATGGTCGGCATCATGCCGCTTTCCGCGAACAGATTGCCCGCGACGCCATGCGCCAGAACTTCGGCGCGGTCGCGCGCTTCCTCTTCGATCGTCGCCTGAACCGCGCCAAACGCGCTGAAGCTTTGCTGCGGCACCAGCGCCAGAATGTGCACCGCGCCATCGACCGAAGCCGCTCGCCGCGCCGCAAAGCGCAAAGCGGCGCGCGCCTCTTCGCTTTCGTCCGTTATAACCAGAAAGGTTCGCATCACTGCGTGTTTTGAACAATTCGCGCGCGCTGTCAAAAATTGTCCGCGTTCTTAGCCCATCTGACTTGCTACGCTGGGCCAAATTCGCCAAACGCGACGCTACGGGATTCAGGCTCTTACGGCTTGGAAGGGATCATTACACAATGCCGATCGAACTACGCATGCCTGCGCTTTCTCCGACCATGGAGGAGGGCACTCTCGCCAAATGGCTGGTCAAAGTGGGCGATACGATTTCATCGGGCGACATCATGGCCGAGATCGAAACCGACAAGGCGACGATGGAGTTCGAAGCGGTTGACGAAGGCACTCTGGCGCAGATCCTGATCGAAGAGGGCGCCGAGAACGTCGCCGTTGGCACCGTTATCGCGATGCTGGCCGAAGAGGGCGAGGATGTGGGCGATGTGAGCGCGCCGACGGAGACGCCGAACCCGGCTCCTTCGGCTGAGGACACGCCCGCTCCCGCCCCAACACCAGCGCCCGCTGCCGCACAATCGTCGGACGTTAAGGCCACTCCGGTGGCTCGTCGTTTGGCGCAGGCCAAGGACATCGACCTCAGCACCGTCGAGGGCACCGGCCCGCGCGGAAAAGTGGTCAAGGCCGATATCGAAGCCGCAGCGGGCGGTGGGGCACAGGCCCCAGCGCCAGCTCCCGCACGCAGCGGCGAACGTGTTATCGCTTCGCCCTTGGCCAAACGGATCGCTGGCGAAAAAGGCATCGACCTTGGAGAGGTCTCAGGAACCGGCCCCGGAGGTCGTATTATCGAGCGCGATGTGACCAACTTCGTCCCCGTGCCCAAAGCGGCGGAAGCGACGGTGCCCACTCCGTCTGCGGCCAAGCCGGCGCCCGAATTCGGCTCGCCTTACGAAGAGGAAAAGGTCTCCAGCGTGCGCAAGGTCATCGCCAAGCGCCTGACCGAGAGCAAGCAGACCGTCCCCCATTACTATCTGACGATGGATATCCGGCTCGATCCGCTGCTGGCGTTGCGCAGCGAGCTGAACAAGGCGCTCGAACCCGATGGGGTCAAACTGTCAGTCAACGATCTGCTGATCAAGGCGCTGGCCAAGGCGCTGATCCGGGTGCCGCATTGCAATGTCAGCTTCCACGGCGACATGATGCGCCGCTATTCGCGCGCCGATATCTCGGTCGCGGTGGCTGCGCCTTCGGGCCTTATCACGCCGATCATCACCGAAGCCGATACCAAGAGCCTCGCGGTGATCTCGAAAGAGATGAAAGAGCTGGCGGGCAAAGCGCGCGAGGGCAAATTGCAGCCGCACGAATATCAGGGCGGCACGGCGAGCCTGTCGAACCTTGGCATGTTCGGGATCAAACAGTTCGACGCGGTCATCAACCCGCCTCAAGGCATGATCTTGGCGGTCGGGGCGGGGCAGAAAGCGCCCTACGTGGTCGACGGCGAATTGGGCGTGGCGACGGTGATGCACGCGAGCGGCAGCTTCGACCACCGCGCGATTGACGGGGCCGAAGGCGCGGAGTTGATGCAGGCGCTCAAAGACCTGATCGAGACGCCGATGGGGCTGGTGGTGTAATCGTGAACCTTGGTGGCCGGGCCGCTTTGTCAGTGCCATTAATCGCGCTGATCGTGGCATCAGCCTATGCCTTGCTTGTAGCCATGTTCGAAAGTGGAAATGGCATTCTGGATGGTTGGGCTGTTTTACAACTCAACTTTGTTTACGCACTTCTCATTATGCTGCCCGTTGGCGTTCTCTGCGCTTTACCAATTTTGATCCTTGGCGCGTATTTACCGAAGCGGCGCGGTCTTTGGCTTGCCGCGATTGGTGCTTTTTTGAGTATATCCATTGGCGTTGTGTTCTTTGGTCACGATGATCCAAGCGCTTGGATCCCGATTACATTCGTCTTTGGCGCTGTCGGCGCGGCTTGCGCAGCGCTCTGGTGGCTGTTTGTTGAGAGATTTCGCTATTCTGATGAGGGCGAAGGGCAGTGAGATTCACCCTACTTCTCAAGTCCCTCGCGATTGCCTTTTCGGCCGGGGTTCTGGCTTGGCTGCCACTCGCGATCACCTGGGCTTTTGAAATGGATGGGTTATCGGGGCTACCCGCCGCGCTCGCGGCGCTGCCATTTGCGCTTATGGGCAGCTTTTGCGTGGGATTGCCGGTGGCAGTTTTAACCTTCCTTTTTGCTGGCCGGCACTTGGCCAGTTCTCCCACCACGCTGGCCATGGTTGCGACTTTGGCGGGCATCATGATGGTTCTCACCAGCTACGCCATCGCCGAAGAGGCGGGTGTTGTGACCCTTGGCATCCCCGCTTTCATCGCGGCGCTGACTTACGGAGTCCTCGGCTGGTTCTGGATCATCAAGCCGATCCAGCGGGCGGAGGGCTGACAAATGGCTGTCCTACAAACCGCTTCGTATGGCAGGGCCATGGGCGTCATGCATTCCGTCACACCCAGCCTGTTCAAATATCTGTTTTCACGCCGTTTCGGTGCGTCTTCGGTCGCGCCAAGAAGGGCCAATTTTTCTTCTCCAGGACCGTGTAACAAGTGGTCCATGTCTCAGGCTTCGAACGGGATATCGACATGACTGACACCACTTATGACGTAATCGTGCTTGGATCAGGACCGGGCGGCTACGTGGCCGCCATCCGCTGCGCGCAGCTGGGCCTCAAGACGGCCATCGTGGAGCGCGAGAACCTGGGCGGCATCTGCCTCAATTGGGGCTGTATCCCGACCAAAGCGATGCTGCGGTCGGCGGAGGTCTACCACCAGATGCACCGCGCGAGCGAGTATGGCCTGAAGGTCGCGGGCGAGATCGAAGCGGACCTCGACGCCATCGTCAAGCGCAGCCGGGGGGTGGCGAAACAGCTCAATCAGGGCGTTGGGCACCTCATGAAGAAGAACAAGATCACCGTCCACATGGGTGAGGGCGCGCTGACCGGCCCGACCACGCTGACGGTGAAAGGCGACAAAGGCGAGGAACAGCTGAGCGCCAAGCACGTGATCGTCGCAACTGGAGCCCGCGCGCGCGATCTGCCGTTCGCGCCCGCCGATGGCAAGCGCGTGTGGACCTATCGCACCGCGATGACGCCGCCGGAGAAGCCGACCAAGCTGTTGGTGATCGGATCAGGCGCCATCGGGATCGAGTTTGCGAGCTTCTACAACGACATCGGTGTTGATGTGACTGTGGTCGAAATGCTCGACCGCATCGTGCCAGTCGAAGACGCCGATGTGTCGAGCTTCCTTGAAAAGAGCCTTGTGAAGCAAGGCATGACCATCATGACCGGCGCAGGTGTTGAAGAGCTCAAAGTGAGCGACAAGGGCGTCACTGCGACGATCAAGGACAAGGCGGGCAAAGTGGAAACCACCGAGTTCAGCCATTGCATCAGCGCCATCGGCATTGTGCCCAACACGGAGGGTATCGGCCTCGACGGCTTGGCCGAGATGGATCGCGGCTTCATCCAGATTGACGACTACGGCCGCACCAAGACAGCGGGGCTATGGGCCATCGGCGACTGCACGCCCGGCCCATGGCTCGCGCACAAGGCTAGCCACGAAGGCGTCACCTGCGCCGAGGCGATTGCGCAGGAGTTGGGCAACACCGATGTGCACCCGCACGCAATGGATCGCGGCTCCATCCCGGGCTGCACCTACTGCCACCCGCAAATCGCCAGCGTGGGCCTGACCGAGGCCAAGGCGAAAGAGGCAGGGTACAGCGTCAAGGTCGGCAGCTTCCCCTTCATCGGCAACGGCAAGGCGATCGCGCTGGGCGAAGCGGAGGGCTTCATCAAGACGGTGTTCGACGAGGCGACCGGCGAACTGCTGGGCGCGCATATGGTCGGGGCTGAGGTCACCGAGCTGATCCAGGGCTACACGGTTGGCAAAACGTTGGAGACGACCGAGGCGGAGCTGATGCAGACGGTGTTCCCGCACCCGACCTTGTCGGAGATGATGCACGAGAGTGTGCTGGACGCCTATGGGCGGGCCGTGCACTTCTAGCCATCGACCGAGCGTTGAGCCGCATCGACATGTTGCGGCGCACGTGGGTTTTACGGGAGGTTCCGAGTGTGCTATCACTAACGGAAAGAGCAAAAAGGAATGGTGCCTCTCATGGTTCTTCGCAAATCCCTTCTCACCTGTGCTGTCGCTTCGCTTGGCGTTGCAATGCCGGCCGCCGCTTGTGATCTGCATGGTCCGGGGCAGATGGGTGGCTTCCATCGCTACAACCCCTTTGCGCACGCGCTGAATAATCTCGACTCCAGCCCGCTGGCGAAGAAGCAGCCCGTGATCATCCGCAAGGAAGACGCGGAAAAGAGTGAGAAGGCCAAGAAAGAGGCCAAGCGTCGGCAGGAGGCGCTCGAGGCTAAAGCAAAGGCCGAAGACGAGAATGCGCGCAGCGCGGATCTCCGCGAGCGCCGCCAAACTGCGGGTCGCTCCTCTCTCAAGTAACAATGCAGCTCTCGGTCGCGCAGGTTGGGCTGTCCTACAGCGGCCAACCCGTCCTAAAAGACGTCACCTTCACACTTGAAGCGCAGCAAAGCGCGCTGCTGCTTGGCCCATCCGGTTCGGGCAAATCGAGCTTGCTCAACATCGTGTGCGGTCTTCGCACGCCCGATAGCGGGGGTGTGACGTTGGGCGAGGAAGCGATAAGCGACGAAGTGCGTCGAAGGTCCATGGGGATCATCTTCCAAACGCTGCGGCTCGTTTCGGCTCTAACGCTGCGCGGCAACTTGCTGCTAGCGCAGAAACTACAATCGGGAACGCAGGATCAATCATTGGTCGATACGACAATGGACCGGCTCGACATTGCCCACCGCGCCAACGCGCGACCGTTTGAGCTAAGTCAGGGCGAAGCGCAGCGCGCGGCGATCGCTCGGGCGCTGGTGGTTAAGCCGGCTCTGTTGATCGCGGACGAACCGACTTCCGCGCTGGATAACGCGAACGCAGAAAAGGCGGCGCAATTGCTGCAGGAGCTGGCCACGGACGCTGGCGCTTCGCTTCTTGTGGCGACCCATGATGATCGGCTCAAAAGTCACTTCGATACGAGGATGACGCTTCAAGACGGACGGATCGCGACATGATCTCGCTGGCTTTGGCTTACTTGCGCGACCGACCGCTTACGACGGCTCTCAATGTGCTGCTGCTGACGATCTCTGTCGCTATGCTCGTTCTGCTTTTGCAACTCGGCAATCAGGCAGGTGAGCGGTTTGAGCGCGATGCGCGAGGCGTTGATTTGGTGGTCGGTGCCAAAGGATCACCATTGCAGTTGATCCTTTCGAGCGTCTTTCATGTCGATCAGCCAACGGGTAATGTTCGCTATTCGAGCCTTGGTTTGCTACGCCGCGATCCAGCGGTCGAGCGAGCAGTGCCGCTTGCTCTCGGCGACAATTTCAGAGGATATCGCATCGTTGGCACTGACGAGAGCTTTGCGGACCTCTATCAAACCGAGATTGCCCAAGGTCGTACGTTTGATGCGCCTCTCGATGCCGTGCTGGGCTCTTCTGTCGCAGCCCAAACAGGCGCAAACCTCGGACAAAGGTTTATCGGTAGTCACGGGCTGCAAGATGATGAGGAAGGCGATCAGGGTCACGCGCATGCGCCCTTAAAAGTCGTGGGAATTTTGGAGCCGACCGGCACTGTCGTCGACCGGTTGATCCTAACTTCCTACGAAACCGTCTGGGACGTGCATGGCATCGATCACGATCATGACCATGAAGGTGATGATCTCGCCGGCAATGAGCAAGATCACGATGAGCCAGTCGAAAGCGCCAATGAAACGCCGCAAATCCTCCAGGCAGAGGGCAACGGACTAGAGCAGGAACTGACGGCACTCCTTGTATCGTATCGCAACGCCTCAGGCGCGATCCGCATTCCTTCGCTGATCAACCGACAAACCGAGATGCAGTCCGCGGTTCCGGCGACGGAGACGGCTCGGTTGCTCGAATTGCTTGGCGCAAGCCTTGACGGAGTGCGCCTCTTCGCGTGGCTTCTTGCCGTGACTGGTGGGCTAGCGATCTTCGTTGCTTTGCTGAACATGGCGCGCTCGAGGGAGGGGGACTTGGCTCTTCTACGCGTGATGGGAGCGACACGCGTTCAGGTTTTCGCAACCGTGATTATGGAAGGGGTGGTAACGGCAGCGCTCGGTGCGATCCTTGGAGTGCTTGCGGCCCACGGTCTGATTATGGCGGCCCAGTCAAGCTTTGCGACTCTGAGCGATCTTGGGTTGACAGCGTGGCGAGTTGGGGCTGGGGAAGCCCTGTTGGTTTTTGGGGTTCTGGTGATCGGCTTTTTGGCCGCTCTTGTTCCTGCTTGGCGGGTCTACAACGTAGACCCCGCACAAACTCTGGCGAGGTCTTAGATTGATGACGTTTTCGATAGCAACGCGCACGGCTGCGGGAGCAATTGCACTCCTGGCGGCCGCCTTTGCCATTGCGACACCCACCGAACGAGCGAACGCGCAAGCGCCCGACCCCAAAGCCGGGCCTCCGGTCGAAGACATCTGGAAGCCTGCCGCAACGCCCAAGGGTGGCACCTCCTGGGCGACGCTAGAGGCTACCGGAGAACAAACGCGGCGCGACGAACAGGGATACATTTTGTCAAAGCCATTGTTCACGCCCACCGTGAAGAAGCTAAATGGCAAGCGGATCAAGGTGGCCGGCTGGATGATGCCGCTTGAAAACAGCACCACCCAGACGCGCTTTGTGTTGCTTGGCTATCCGCCGGGTTGCCCGTTCCACTTCCACGCAGCGCCGAACCAGTTCATCGAAGTGATCGCCGACACGCCGTTCAAGACGGACGAGGTCAACGCGCATACGGTGAGTGGTGTTCTCGAACTCACGGGCTATGATGAGAGTGGAATTTTCTATCGCTTGAAGGCTGCAAAACCTGCCTAGAGCGGCGCTTAGCGTTAGGGACAGTCCTTAGTGCATGAGTGTCACTAATAAGGCTTGACCCACTGGGTAGCCTCGGCTCATTGGCCACCGCTCACGACCCGCAATTAGATCGGCGATTACCGCCGATATTTTTCATAGGTTTTTTCCATGTCAAAGATTCGTTTGGCCTCTCTTGGCCTGCTTCTAGGAGCCGCTCTGACGGCTCCGCTCGCTGCCAAAGAAGGCATGTACACCCCAGATCAGTTGCAAGAGATCGGTGACCAACTGAAAGAGGCAGGGCTTGAATTGGAGCCCAACACTCTGGCCGATCTGACGGCTTTCCCGATGGGTGCGGTCGTCTCGCTTGGCGGCTGTTCGGCGAGCTTTGTATCGCCCGAAGGACTTGTGGTCACCAACCACCACTGCGCCCGCGGGTCTGTGCAATTCAACTCGACGGCTGAAAACAACTATCTTGAAAATGGCTTTTTGGCTCAGACGAAGGGCGATGAGCTTCCCGCCGCACCGGGATCGCGTGTTTATGTGACCACCGAGGTTGCCGATGTGACCGCCCAGATGCGCGATGGCACCGAAGGGATGGAGCCACTGGCGCGCTATGAGCTCATCCAACAGCGTCGCAAAGACATCATTGCCGGTTGCGAGGAGGCCGCGGGCTATCGGTGCCAGGTGTCCGGCTTCTTCGGCGGCGCTCAATACAAGCTGATTAAACGCCTCGAAGTTCGCGACGTGCGGCTCGTTTACGCTCCGGCCGATAGCGTTGGTAAGTATGGCGGCGACATTGATAACTGGCAGTGGCCGCGTCACACCGGCGACTTCGCCTTCTATCGCGCTTATGTCGCCCCTGATGGGTCGGCGGCGGATTTCGACGAAGCCAACGTGCCTTACGAGCCGGAGCATCATTTGAAGGTTAGCGCCGCGGGCGTTGAAGACGGCGATTTCCTAATGGTTGCAGGCTATCCCGGCTCGACGAGCCGCTACACGCTGTTGGCTGAGGTTGTGAACACGTTTGAGTGGAACTACCCCACCTTCCAGAAACTGATCGAGCAGTGGATTGCGACGATCGAAGAGGCCGCGCCGGAAGGATCGGACGCTCGGGTAAAATATGAAAGCCTGCTCGCAGGCCTGAACAATTATGAGAAGAACCTGCGCGGTCAGATGGAAGGCGCGCAGCGTGTGGGATTGGTCGATCGTCGCCGGGCTCGCGAAGCGGCGCTGGCCGAATGGATCGCCGCCGATGCCACGCGCGCCGATTATGGCATCGCAATTGCTGCCCTAGCGGAGCTTTCGGAGGAAAGCGCCGCCGCGGCCCGCACAAACTTCTGGTACGGAAACGCCTCGCGGGCCTCGCTGTTTGGTGCGGCTCGTCGCCTTTATCGTCTTTCGAAAGAACGCCAGAAACCGAACGCTGAGCGCGAAAGCGGGTATCAAGAGCGCGACATGACCTTCTTCAAGCAAGGCATGCAAGCCATCGATCGTCGCTTTGATCCGGCGGTTGATAAGGCTGTCTGGACGCTGTTTTTGAAGGGTTATCTGGCTCAGCCGATGGAAGAGCGCGTGCCCGAACTCGACGCTGCGATGGGCTTTACGGCTGAGACCACAGCCGACGATCTGCCCGCCCTTCTGGAACCATTCTACGCTAACACGTCGCTGGGCGATGTCGAAACGCGTTTGGCGCTAATGGAAGCATCGCCCGAGGATTTCGGAACGAGCGAAGACCCCTTCATCAAGCTTGCTGTGGCGATGTATGATTACGGTTTCCGGCTCGAAACCGAGAGCAAGACTCGCTCCGGACGCAGCCTCGCGCTTCGTCCCGCGTACATGGAAGCGATAACAGCGTGGCAAAAAGAGCAGGGCGTTCTGGCCTATCCTGACGCCAACAGCACCTTGCGCATCACTTTTGGCAACGTGATGGGCGGTTCGCCGGCTGACGGCCTGATCTACACGCCGTTCACCACGCTCGAAGGCATCACCGCGAAGGACACCGGCAAAGACCCGTTCAACGCGCCCAAGCAGCAACTCGATCTGATCAATGCCGCCGATTATGGCGATTACAAGCTCGACAGTATCGGTTCGGTGCCCGTCAACTACCTTTCTGACCTCGATGTGACCGGTGGGAACAGCGGCTCTGCAACGCTCAACGCCAAGGGTGAGTTGGTTGGCCTGCTGTTTGACGGAACCTATGAAAGCATCAATTCCGACTGGGATTTTGACCCGCGTACGACCCGTTCGATCCATGTGGATTCGCGCTACATGCTGTGGGTGATGGAAAAAGTCGACGGCGCTTCGGCTCTAATCGAAGAGATGGACGTTGTGACTGAATAAGGCGCCGCGTTTCGCCTGACTGCTGACTACCAAACGAAGGAAGCCCCCTTTGAGACTGATTGCATTGCTCCTCGCCTTTGTCCTTGCTGTTCCGGCCTATGCGCAAGGGATTCAGCAGACCAAGGGCAACTTTGAAGACAAATTCCGCCAGCTCGACGAGGTGCTTGCCGATCCCAACGTCTATCGCAACGCATCGGGCGCGCCCGGGCATCAGTATTGGCAGCAGCAGGCCGACTACAAGATCACGGCGGACCTTGATGAGGACAACCGCCGCCTGACAGCCAAAGCCACGATCACCTACAAGAACAATTCGCCCGACACGCTTCCGTGGATCTGGATGCAGCTTGATCAGAACATCTTCAAAAAGGATTCGATGAATGAGCTGACCAACACTTTTGGTGGTCCGGGCCGCCGCGGTCCGGCGGTGAGCGCTGGTAATGGCAGCGAACCCGCCAAGCTCAGTCTTGCCGAATTGCGCCGCCAGCAGCGCATGGAAGACGTCTCGCACGGCTATGACATCACGCGCGTTTCGCTCGCCAATGGTCGAGCGCTGACGCACACCATCGTAGGCACTTTGATGCGGATAGATCTCGCGACGCCGCTGCGTCCGGGTCAGAGTGTCAGCTTCAACATCGATTGGGCTTACAACATCGTCGAAGAGAACGTGATCTTTGCTCGTTCAGGCTATGAGCACTTCCCTGACGACGCACGCGAGGGCGGCAACGATATTTTCCTATTCGCGCAGTGGTTCCCGCGCCTCGTGGCCTATTCGGATTACGAGGGCTGGCATAACAAAGAGTTCCTCGGTCGCGGCGAATTCACGCTCGAATTCGGCAATTACGACGTGACGATGAACGTACCGAACGATCACATCGTGTCGTCCACCGGCGTTCTCAACAATCCGAATTCGGTCCTCACAGCCACGCAGCGCCAACGTCTGGCGCAGGCGCGCAACGCGGATGCTCCGGTATTTATCGTAACCCCGGAAGAGGCGCTCGCCAATGAGGGCAGCAATCCGACCGGCACCAAGACCTGGCGCTACACCGCGCAAAACGTTCGCGACTTTGCTTGGGCGACGAGCCGCAAGTTTGCGTGGGACGCGCAGGGTCACAAGCAGCCGGGCGCCAAGAACGAAACCGTTATGGCCATGTCCTTCTACCCGAAGGAAGGTGGCGAGCTGTGGAGCAAGTACTCGACCGCCGCCGTGGTCCACACCATGAAGGTCTATTCGCGTTTTAGCTTTGATTATCCCTATCCCACCGCGCAGTCGGTCAACGGCCCTGTTGGCGGGATGGAATACCCGATGATCACCTTCAACGGTCCGCGAACCACACTCAATGATGACGGTTCGCGGACCTATTCGCTGAGCGAGAAGGTGTTCCTTGTCGGCGTGGTCATCCACGAGATCGGCCACATCTACTTCCCGATGACGGTCAACTCAGATGAGCGTCAGTGGACATGGATGGATGAGGGCATCAACTCGTTCCTCGACAGCGTCGCCGGCTACGAATGGGACCCAGACATGCCGTGGACCCGCAGTCTGCCGCGCGACCTGATCCCGTATATGACCTCGACCAATCAGGTTCCGATCATGACGCAGTCGGACAGCGTGCTTAGCCTGGGTCCGAACGCCTATGGCAAGCCGTCCGCCGCCTATCACATCCTTCGTGATACGGTCATCGGGCGCGAGCGCTTTGACTTTGCGCTGCGCGAATACGCGCGCCGTTGGAAGTTCAAGCGCCCGACCCCGACCGACTTCTTCCGCACGATGGAAGAGGCTTCGGGCACCGATCTCGATTGGTTCTGGCGCGGTTGGTTCTATACCACCGACCATGTCGATATTTCGCTCGACACGATCCACCGCCTGCGTCTGGATACCAAGAACCCCGACATTGACCTCGCTCGTCGTCGCCAAACGCTTTCGGATGAACCGGAAAAGGTTGGCGTTCGCCTGAATCGTGATCAGGGTCTGCCGATTTGGGTGCTAGAAAACCCCGGCGTCACCGATTTCTATGATGAAAACGATCAATTCGTCGTCACGCCCAAGGACACCAAGAGCTACGAGAGCTTTCTCGAAGGGCTTGAGGACTGGGAGCGCAAGGTCTTCGACCGCGCTGTGGAAGAAGACAAGAACTACTACGTCCTCAACTTCTCCAACAAAGGCGGTCTGGTGATGCCGATCATCCTCGGCCTCACCTTTGGCGACGGCACGACCGATCGGATGTACATCCCGGCCGAAATCTGGCGTCGCAATTCGCGCAATGTCAGCAAGCTACTGGTGTTCGAAAAGGGCAAAGAGCTTGCCTCGGTCGAAGTCGATCCGAATTGGGAAACCGCCGACGCCGACATTTCGAACAACCATTATCCGCGCAAGATCATCGACAGCCGCGTCGAAGCGTTCAAGCGCGGGCCGTCCACGTCGCGCACCGGTCGCGATCTTATGGCAGAGGTGACAGTTGTTGACGAAGAGGACGTCGACGAGGGATCGGAGTGACACAGCGTTTTGTCCTTCTGATCGCGCTGATGCTGGCCCTGCCCTTGGCGGCACCAGTGGCGGCGCATCAACAGAAGATCACGCTTTCATCGGTTTCGCATAACGCGCGCACCGGCCTGCTCGAAGTGGTTCATCGTGTGCCGTTGCACGACGCGGAACACGCGCTTGAAGCTCAAGGCGTTCGGGCGCCGGACATTGTCAACGATCTCGAAAGCCGGCGCGCGGTTGCCGCATATGTCGCCGAGCGGTTCTCCCTTACCCACGATGGGAAGATGGTCGCGCTAACCCTACTCGGGACTGAGATCGAAGGCGGTCGGCTGATCGTCTACCAAGAGGCTCCTTCGCCTGGGCCTGGCGCGCAGTTGGCAATCAATTCTCAGATCCTCACTGATGTGTTCGAACGACAAGAAAACCGGGTGAATCTTGGCACTGGGACAAAGGTCGCCACTTTAGTCTTCACTAGCGGAGATCGCGCGCGCGCAGCGCGACTCCCCTAACATTTCAGGACATTACTTAACCGTCAGACTAAATTGGTTGCGTCCATCTTTGCGGGCGTAACGCATGTTTTCGCCCCATGCGTGCACAATCGCGAGACCGACGCTTCCGCCATGACCGGGATCAGGGCCTTCGAAGTCGAGCTTTCGGCTTAGATCGAACGCGACACTGTCGTCGTCCAATTCGACCATAATTGCATCATTTGCAGCATCGAGAGAAAGCGTGAGGGTCACATCGTGCGCCGGATCGCTGTGCCGTAACACGTTTGAAACAAGCTCTTCGACAACGATCAGCGCTTTGACCTTGGCTTTCGATGACAGGCTCGCATCGGTCATAAACTCACGCGCGAACTCAATCGCACCCACGATTGCGCCACGGGGGTTCTCCCCACTCGCCACAAAGGCAGAAAAGCGGCTCTTGCGTTCCATGTTTTTATGCTAACACATGCGTAACAGGGGGGACACCTATGAGACAGCTTGCCATCCTCATTTTCGCGACCTTGGCAATGGTCGCCTCACCAGCTTTAGCTGAAATTGGTCGGATAAAGAACGCCACGCAAGGGACCGTTGTTGTGATTCGCGATGGTAAATCGCTAACGGCCAAGCCGGGCTTTAAATTGCTTGAGGGAGACATAATCTCAACGCGCGCCGGTCAGCGGGTCGGTATAACTCTTATCGACGATACGCGTATGGCTGTTGGACCCAGCAGCCGCATTACGCTCGATGAATACAAATATGACCGCGCCCGACAGACGGGGCGTTCATTGACGAGCGTGAACCGAGGATCGCTGGGTGTGGATTCGGGCAACATTACTCGCACCGGCAAAGACAAGATGCGCGTGCGCACGCCGACTTCAACACTGGGGGTTCGGGGAACGACCTTTGTGGTGGAAGTGAAATGAGGGCGAGGGCGCTCGCGCTGGCTGGCGCGTTCGTTCTTGCTGGTTGCGCGGGCGGAGAACGAGTGACGCTGCTGCCCGCCGCCCAAGATCGCGATGTTGGCGCCGTAGCGGTGCTCGATACAGAGGCCGGAGAAACCGTTCTTGATGCGGCAAACTCGCAGGCGATATTGGGCAGCCGCTCCCCCAGAGTGCGCCAATTGAAGAGCGTTGATCCGGCTTACATCGAACTGATCAACAGCTTTCCTCGTTTGATTGAGCCTCAGGCTATTCGTTTTCAGACCGCAGGCACACGCATTTCGACGGAGCAGATCGATAACCTGAAGGCTTTGCTCCAAAGCCTTGGGTCGGATTTGTCTATCTACCAGATTGAGATCGCTGGCTACACGGATTCAGTCGGCAAAGAGCAGGACAATCTGCGCCTTTCGCAAAACCGAGCTAGACAGGTCGCCGAACTCCTTCGATCGGAGGGCTTCGAGATCGATGACAACGACATTATCGGACGAGGTGAGTACGCCGCGGTCCGCGAGTTGGGCGATGAGAAAGAAAGCGCACAATACCGGGCGGTGACGATCAAAATACGATAGGTCTACGCTTCGACTTCACCGACGTAGCGCAGCGCAAAAATCGTCAAATCATCGCTTGGATCGGTCGAGCCTTCGAACAGTCTCACTTCTTTTGCCAGGTGTGTGACCCGATGCGCTGCGCTGGTACCGCGCACGCTTTCAAGCGCACCCATGACCCCTTCGATACCGAACAATTCGTCGGATGCGTTGGCGGCCTCTGTCGCGCCGTCTGTGATGACCACTAAGGTGTCTCCGCGAGCAAGATCGAGCGTTTCCACCTGGTAGGGGAAGTCGATAACGCAAAGCGGAGGTCCTCCGCGAAGCGCGACGTTCTCGATCGTTCCGCCTTGGTGCACGTGCAGCGGATTTTCATGGCCAGCGTTGACGAGATCGATTTGCCCGGTCTTGCAATCGACAACCCCCACCATCAGCGTCAGCCCCATTTCCTCATCGGCTTCGTCCATCAAGTCGCAGTTGAGCTCCGTAACAGCGGTGCCCAAATCCTCGGTCGAACGAGCCAAATTGCTCTTGGCCAAGGACTTGGAGAGCGCCATGAACAAGGCGGCCGGTACGCCTTTCCCTGTTACATCGCCAACGACGAAAATAACGCTGTCCTCACCGATCCGCGCGGCATCGTAGAAGTCGCCTCCAACCGACTTGGCCGGCTCCAGAACCGCGCCGATTTCGGTGCGTGCGTCTAGTTTTGAGAGCACTTGTTGGCTGGGCACCATGCTCATTTGGATGCGCCGCGCGGCTTTGAGTTCACCTTCTTGCTCGCTCGCCAAGACCCGCTGGTCAACCAGTTCAGCGGCAAGACGAGCGCGTTCGGCGCGTGCTAGTGAATAGCGTGTCAGCACAAGCGCGACCGCTGCAGAGGTCCCGATTAAGAGCGGTCGAACCGGGTCAATAAGCATGTTCGCCTGATCAAACGAAGTCCATGAGGCCAAGGGTAGGGCAAGGGCCAATGCAATGGTTAGTCCTAGGAGCCCCGGCCGAAGTGTTAGGCCTGCAACGAAGACCAAGGCTACTAGGGCCAACGAGGCGCTGATCTCGAGCGCCATCAAATAGCTGGGACGGCTTAACCACTCGCCTTCTAGTAGCGCATCCACCGCCATAGCCTGGACCAACACGCCATATATTTCGCTTCTCAGGGGTGTGGCGACGATATCAAACGTGCCCGTTGCGCCGACTCCGACCAGTACGACCTTCTCGGCGAACGCTTCGGCGGGTATCTGTCCCTTGGCCACTGCCGCTGCGGGATAGATGGCTGGATTGGGGAAGTAGCCCATCTTGAATTGCAAACTGCCCGTGGCATCCGAGGGGATTATGCGCCCATCTGCCTCCAACCCGGTGTCGGACCATGCCAACGCTTCTGTGCTTGATGCTATCCTTGAGAGCTCCATGGCGAAGCCCGGCGAGGTAATTTCACCAACACGGACGCCTAGTGGAACGCGGCGAACGATCCCGTCGCTATCGGGAGGTCCGTTCACCATGGCGTGGCTCATCGCGATATCGTCAAGTAATGGAATGCTCGTCACCACCTCATCGCGCTGCAAGATTGCACGAGGAGCGTCTCCCTCAATTTCGGAATTGAAGAAAACGCTATCGGGCGATTTTCCATCTTCCTCCGTGGCGAAACGGGCAAGGACTGTTGGGGCTGCTCCAATAACCTCAGACAAAACGAGATCCATCTGAGGCAGTTCGGCGAGTTTTGCTCGTGTGGCGGCGTCCAACTCGTCTTCAAGATAGAGTGACGCAAACGCCTCTGGACGAAGCGGGTCGGGCTCGGTGAAATAGATATCGATCCCGATTGCGGCGGGCTCAGCTGAGTTTATCTCTGAGATCAGCCGCGCGATTGTATAGCGCGACCAAGGCCAGGCCCCCAAATTTTCAACACTCACATCGTCGACCAAAACAACGGCGACATTGTCCATGCTGATTTCGCGCGGAGACACGCGTTGCCAAGTGTCAAAGACCGCGCGCTGAGCGTATGCCCCGAACAGAATGCTAAGGAGCAAGCCGATCAGGCCACCGATTATCGCGGACCGCAGGATCGATGTCCGCAAAGACGCGTCCGATTTTTTCAAAACGGGCTGAGACCGATCAGAGCTCGACACAAAGCCCGTCGTAAGAGCAAAGGACCTCGATCGGCTTTTCGTCGCGGGTTAGCTCTTCATATCGGATGGTCTCGGCATGCATCCGCTCAATATCGGCGTCGCTGTAGGTGGGTTCATGATGGAAGAGCGCAAGGCGTTTTGCGTCGCCGACACGGCACAGATCCACCGCCACGATATTGGAGGAGTGCCCCCAATCCTCCTTCATTGAGACGCTGTCAGCCAAAGAGTACATCGTATCCGCGATGAACAAGTCCGCCCCTGAGATAAACTCGGCCATGGCGTATTCCTCGTCCATTTTCTCGATCTTGTATTCGGCATCGGTCGAGTAAACGGCGACGCGACCTTGTGCGTCTTCAAAGCGAAAACCGTAGCTGTCGTGGCTGTGGTCTTGTTTGACCATTGAGATTTTCAGTTCGCCGATCTCATAGGATGTTTCGGTTTCAAGGGTGCGGAATTCGATATTGGCTTTGAGCCAGTCGAACGGAACCGGAAAACTGATCTCTTCCTGCTGACGCCGTAGCGCTTCTTCGGCGTCTGAATGGCCAGCGTGGATGATGATCTTTGCGCCTTCAACAAAGGCCGGGACGAAGAAAGGAAAGCCCATGATATGGTCCCAGTGAAGGTGCGACATGAAGAAATGCCATTCTTTGTCGCGCGCACCTTCTCCAAGGCGACGTAAGGTGTCGAGGCCATATTCGCGCAGTCCCGATCCCATATCGCACACGACAAACGCGCCCTTACCGACGTCCACTTCGACGCAGCTGGTCGCGCCGCCATAGGTATGACCTGCCGAAAAACTTAGCTCGGTCTCAACAAATGAAAGCGCAGCTACCTTGTCGGAAAACGATTGACCGTTTGCCTGCACCAGGGCTTCAGAGATTTTGTCTGCAATTGTAGAAGCGTGCGGCGCTACCGGGAGCGACCCGCGCGTTCCCCAAAAACGGATTTGCATAGTCCCCCCTTAGCGCAAACCTAGTTTCCGATCGCGTCCTCAACCGTATCAGCTACGCGAAAGACCATATCATAGCGACTTATGGCCAAAATTTCGCGCATCGTCTCATTCGGACGTGCAAGGACAATAGTCGTATCAGAACCCTGCGTGGCGCGCTGAGCCAGCGTTAGCGCACGAAGGCCTCGGGACGACATGTAAGCCACGCCTTCAAGATCGACTACGACCGTAGCGGGCGCTTTCTCGACCGCTTCAACAAGATGATCCTTGAAAGAATTGGCAGTCGATTCGTCGATTCGACCCATTGGCCCTAGAATAGCCACGCTACCGCGATGTTCATCTTGCCAGTCCAGAGCTTTGTCCGTCATTCGCTTTGCATAGCGCGAGGTTACGTGGATTCCAAATCCTGACTGCGCTCGGTCGTATGCGCCCAGAACGGGTGAGATGGCGATCAGGTCTTGCACGGTCGTGTCCTGCTTTCAAAAGTGGGGTGAAAGACTCAGCACCGAAAAGTTAAAATCTCACCCCGTAGGGTTCGCACGCAGTAGGGGCTTGCGCGTGGGGATTTAGAACGGGTTCGGCTCATCGCGTTCCTGAGACTGGCCGTCTGGTTGCGAACTGGGTAGGGTGATGGCCAATAGTCTTAACTCGTGACGGAGTGTGTTGAGTGCTTGGGATCGTGAGAATCATTCTCCTTTTGCTGACCTTCAATCATTGCCAATGGGCAGCGGCGCAGAACTCAGGGTCTGATCCGTTGACGCAGACCTCGCTGCAGACTCGGATCACGCAGCTCCAAGAGAAACGCCGCGATGTTGAAGGTTTTGCGATCGCCGTGATTGATGGTGATCGCACATTGGCGGCCGCGTCTGGAGTGTCTTCCCCCGATGGGACGCTCATGGCCGCGGACACGCCTTTTCGGATCGCTTCTGTCACCAAGCCATTCGTGGCGGCTGCGCTTTTGCGATTGGTTGAACAGCGCAAGCTCGATATTGACACGCCTTTAGGCGAGCTAATCTCGGATGAGCATTCAAAATTGCTGCGTTCCGATGGCTATGATCCCGACTTGATCACTGTTCGACAGGTTTTGATGCACTCAGCGGGGCTCGCAGATCATTTTGCGACTGAGGCCGGTGTTGCCGCCGCCTTCGCCAACCCGTTTCGAGTGTGGACGCGGACGCAGCAATTGGCGTTGATGGTCGAGCTGACCGATCCGGTGGGCAAGCCGGGAGAGAAATACGTCTACTCCGATACGGGCTTTGTTTTGTTGGGTGAGGTCGTTGAGCGGATGACCGGCATGCCGCTGGGCGATGCGGTTCGCCAGCTCAATTCGTTCGAAGCAATTGGGATCGGGAGCATGCGTTGGGAGACATTGCGTGGTGAGGAGCCCGCGCCCGCAAGAGCGCACCAGTGGATCGATGGCTTCGATATTCACGCTATGAACGGCAGCATCGACGCGTATGGCGGCGGTGGACTAGTTGGCAACGTAGTCGACACCGCACGATACTTTGATGCGTTATTCTCAGGTGAGGTGTTTGCATCGACGCAAACACTGGATTTGATGACTTCCGCACCGGGGCACCCCGAAGGCAGCAGCTATAAATTGGGCCTGGATTCAGCGATGATCCGAAACACGAAGATTTATATGCACAGCGGCTTTTGGGGCGTGTTTGCGATGAACGTCCCCTCATATGACTTTTCAGTCGCGATTGTGTCGCTTTCAGAATCTGGTTGGAAGGACGCGCGGACGCTGGCACTGGAACTCGCGCAGGAGCGCATTGCGCGTTCGGCGAGTGGCTAAATCTCTCAACCTTATTCGGAGTTGGACACCCTGTAATCGACTTGGCCAAGACCTTACTCACTTGATACCAATAATTCGAAGCGTCCACAGGAGGGGAGGGCCACAATGCGCGTATCAACAGGACTAACACTGGGTTTAGCGCTTTGCGCAGGTACGGCTTGCGCGGAGAACTCTTCGAACGCTGGTAGAACCACTATCCGCTTCACCAACGCCACCGCGACCCATCTTCCCGAAGCGCCGCCGCGGGGCCTCGCCAGCATGGACGCCGAGGCGGTGGACATTGACGACGATGGCGACCTCGACCTGGTTGTGCCGCAGGAATGGCGCGCGAATCGAATTCTCGTAAACGACGGTGAGGGCGTCTTCGCCGTGCGGGAAGACCCGTTCCCACTTGCCAAAGCGGATGAGCTTTTGCGGCCGGACACTGCGCCTAGCTGGCTTCAGAAAGACACTGAGGATGTCTCCATCCTCGATCTCAACGCCGATGGCGTGCTCGATATTGTGATGGTGGTTGAAGACGATCTGAAATTCGGCCGGGTCAATGTGCACCAGTATTTCCGCGGCAACTCCAATGGATCATACACGCGTATCTATGGCGAGTTGACCGATACGATCTCCAACGCGATTGCTCATGATGATGTCGACGGCGATGGCGATATCGATCTGTTTATCAGCGGGGCGGGGCAAGACGTCCTTTTGCTCAACGATGGCAAGGGCGCCTTTACCGATGTGACCAGCGGCCATGTCCCGCAAGAAGATATGATCGCACAGGACGCGGAATTTGTTGACGTGGACGGCGATGGAGACCGCGATCTCGTCCTCGGGCTCGAAGGTGGTCACGCGCTGTGGATCAACGATGGCAAGGGCGTGTTTGCTGACGAGACGGATAAGCGGTTGCCTATCATCGAGAATGTCGAAGCCCGCAAAGTGACGCCGGTCGATATTGATGCCGATGGCGACCTTGATTTGTATTTTGCGCATGTCAGTTGGCAAGGCCGCGATGGTCAGGATCGCGTCTTCATCAACGATGGCACTGGATCGTTCAGCGACGAAACTGATGAGCGCCTCGGCGAAGAAGGCGGCATGACGCTGGACGCTAAATTCGGAGATCTTGACCGGGATGGGGACGTGGATCTGGTGCTCGGCAATGGCGGTTCAATTGAGATCTACGAAAACGAAGGCACGGGGCGCTTTACGAACGTGACCGACGTCGTCTTGGGCGAGAGCGGAAACCTAAACGGGCTCAACATCACGCTCGAAATCGCCGACTTCAACGCCGATGGAAAGCTGGACCTTTTCGTCGGCCAATTGTCGTTCGGAGACGCACCGAAAGCTCTGGATCGCTTGTTCCTGGGACAATGAAGCTGTTGAACGGGGTCTGGAAGCGACGCATCGCCTCGTCTAAGCCCTAGGCGATTGTCATCGTTTCAGGAGCTTTCATGCTGCGCCGCGTTCTCTCCGTTTTTGCTGCTCTTTCTCTTTCGGCCCTTGCGACACCAGTTTTAGCGAAGCCTGTTGACTTCTTTCAGGTCGAGGGCGTCACCTATAACCAAAGTGTTCAGGCGTTTGAGGATTACGCCGGCTACGAGATGGGTGACAGGCCGGTTCGTCACTCCGATTTGGTTGGTTATTTGCGCGGATTGGCGGCGACCTCTGATCGGATAAGCGTCGAAGTCGCGGGGTACTCGCATGAACGACGCCCGATCCTGACCTTCACGATAACCAGCCCTGAAAACCAAGCGAACATCGAAGCGATCCGTCAAACGCACCTGGCTCGTATCAAGGGTAACGCCGCTCCTGATGCCGCGCCTATGGTGCTTTGGATTAACTGGGGCGTCCATGGAGCGGAAACCGCGGGCATGGATGGTTCCATTCCATTCATGTACCACATGGCGGCCGCACAAGGTCCGCAGATCGAAGCTCAGTTGGAAAACGCGGTGATGATCGTCACGGTCATCTTTAACCCCGATGGCCATTCGCGCCGGATCAATCACGTTGAACGGTTCTGGTCCTATTCTGATAACACCGATCCCAATGACGCCGCGCATAACCTCTGGACGACCGCGCGGGTCAATCACTACTGGTTCGATCTAAACCGCCAATGGCTGCTCTTGACGCAGCCTGAGCCACAGGCGTGGATCCGACAGTGGCATAAGTGGAAGCCGATGCTTTCGGTTGACTATCACGAGATGGGATCGAACTCGCCCTACTACTTTCACCCCGGCGAAGAGAAGCGCCGAAACCCCTTGATCCCTGAGCGTTCACGCGAACTGGCAAAAGCCATCGCAACCCGCCACGCTGCCTGGCTCGACAGTGAAGCGCGGCTCTATTCCAGCGAAGAAGGCTTCGATAATTTCTACATTGGCAAAGGTTCAACCTATCCGCAGGTGAATGGCTCTCTCGGCATTTTGTTCGAAGGCGGCGCGGCGCGAGGCGGATCGATCATGACAGAACGCGGCCTTGTCGAAAACGCCGATAACGCCCGCACGCACTTCCGGACGGCTTTAACTTCGATCCAAGGCGCGCTCGATCTGCGCAACGAGATCACAGCCTATCAGCGTGACTTTTACGCTCAAAGCGTTGCGGGCAAGGGGCGTTCAGGCTGGGTCTTTACCGCTAAAGGTGACCCGGAACGCGCCGCGCGGTTTGTGCGCCTTTTGCGGATGCATGATCTTACAGTGAACCGGTTGGCGTCGGACGTCACCGCGGATGGCCGCACCTATAAGGCAGGCGAGGCGTACTTCGTCCCCAACGCGCAAGGCGGTAACCGCTTGATACAGGGGATTTTCGGCCGGATCACCGAGTTTGAAGAGAACATCTTCTATGATGTGTCCGGCTGGACGCTCCCCTTGGCCTACGACCTCGAATACTCGGAGGTTAGTTCAGCCAGCGCAGGGGCTTTGGCTGACGGCGCGTTCCAAAGCGCGCCCGCGCCGGATAGTGCCCCTTATGGCTATGTGTTTGAGTGGTCGAACACCTACGCGCCGCGTGCGCTCAACCGCATTCTTTCCGCTGACGTAATGGCGAGAGCGGCGATGGAAGAAACCGTCGTTCGCACAACTTCGGGTGATATTGCGTTTGGGCGTGGATCCATCTTTGTGCCTCTCGCGCGTCAAGACGCATCGCGCGAACAAATCCACTCGATCATGCAGGAGATTTCGGCAAAGGATGGAGTGCCGGTCTACGCCGCGACTTCGGGGCTAACTCCTGTCACGGGGCGCGATCTGGGCGCGACAGGCATCAATCGCATCGTGAAAAGGCCAAAGGTCGTTCTCGCCTACGGTGATGGCTTTGCATACTATGATGCCGGAGAGGTTTGGTGGACCTTGGATTATCGCCACCGCGTGCCTGTGACGCTGATCAAAAAGAGTGACCTCAACACCATCGATTGGGCTGAATACACACACTTGGTGCTTGTAGGAGGCAACTCACAACTGAACGATTCAACGGCTGGAGAGATTAACGGTTGGGTTGGCGCAGGAGGCACGTTGATTGCTACTCGCGATGCGGCGCTGTGGGCGCAGGAAACACTCCTTGGTCGCAAGGATGAAAGCGCGTACGATGCCGACGAGACCGAAGAGCCGCAACGTCGCGATTTTGCGCAAATGAGTGTCGCCGATGCGGAACATGTCATCGGTGGGGCCGTATTTGCCGCGGATCTCGATGTAACTCATCCGCTAGGCTTTGGCTTTGCGGATCGGGACATCGCTGTTCATCGCAACAAAAGCTTCACGCTTATTCGCCCAGAAGGCAACCCCTACGCGGTTCCGGTCGAATACACCTCTGACCCACTCTTGACCGGCTACGCTTCCGAGCGACGCCAGCGGGAGATAGCCGGAACTCCATCTGTGGTCGCAGAGCGAAAGGGGAGGGGCGCTGTGATATTGATGGCGGATAATCCGGTTTTTCGCGGCACCTATGCCGGTACTGAGAAGCTCTTGATGAACGCGATCTTCTTTTCCGACCTGATTAACCGTCCGCGCGGAGATTATACTTCGCCTCAAGAAGCGGACTAAAAGCCTTGTAAAATAGCTCATTTTGATAGCACGAAAGGGCCGGCAAAGGGTTTTTTGAAGCGCCGCAATGCGCCCAATTGCCTAATAATCGATCCGATTAATTGTCGAATGCGCAACTAAGTGTGTGCCGTATCCGGACCACTGTCCGTTTTGTACTATCGGGCCATTGCGGGTATACGTACAACCCTCAGGCTTTAAATGCGAATGGACTGCGTCCAGAGAGAAGTCCGAACTTTCCGGAAATGCAGGTCCTAACGCGCCAACAGGGGGGGTGTCAGTGGGACGTATTTCCACCAGAGTTTCAGCCGTTCTGGCTGTCTCCGCAGCTGTGATCACAACGGCGTCCGCGCAATCGAATTCGGTTTTGACGCGCGACAGTTTTCCCATCGGCGATAGCGATGGCATCTTGTGCCAAGTGCAGGATCGCAGCGTTGGCAACGATGCCAAGCAATCGATCTTCGACCGTCGGTGGGCAGTTGTGTGTCGTGACAATCCCCGCCCCGTGGCGGAGGTCTATGCCTTCCAGAATTTCGGCCCGCCTGCGAAGGAAGCGGTGCGAGCGTCACGCCGGTTCGAAGTCGCCTGTCCTTCAGGTGGTGGTTCGACGTCGGGGCCGGTCGCTGGGTCAACCAAGGAGGAGTGCAAACTCGATGGGACCGAGTTGGGCTGGAGCCAAATCACAATCCAAAGCGGTGGCCTAACTTTTTACGCAGAAGGTTTCAGCGCTTACGACGGAGCCACCACGCTCGCGCTTCGCTCCCTTCTGAACAACAGCGTGGCACAGGGCACGATCGATGTCGCATCGACCAGCGTTTCCGATCCTTTGTCTTTTGCCCGCGTGCAAGCCGAAGCTCTGAAACCCGAGCAAGCTTTGGCCGAAGGCTATCGCCGCAATCTCGCAGGTGAATACGCCGAAGCTGCAGCCTATTTCGAAACGCTGCAACAGCGGCTTGAAGGTGACAAGGATACGTCGATCAATCCTGGCGAATTCTTCGTCAACCGCGCCCTCCAAAAAAGCAATCTAGGCGAATTTGCAGTCGCCAATCGTCTGTTTGAGGAGGCGCGTAAGTTTGGTGGTGATGATCCCATCACCGCACGGCTGCTTAGAAATTTCGAAGCCATCCATCTGCTTAACCAGGGGTTCGATCAAAACGCGATCGAACGTCTGTCGCAGGAGCTTCCAAACAGCGCCACCGGTATGACCGAAGTCGCAGGCAGCCTCTCGATCACGGTTCCCATTTCAGAGCGTCTTAATCGAGAGCAAGCAACGGGATATCTGTTTGGGATTGTCGATGAGCTTAGCCTCACTCCTGAAGAGCGGGCGCAGATCATCGACGCGCAAGCTTTGCAAATCCGTGGTACGGCAAAGCGCCTGAACGGAGACCGGGATGGTGCACGCCGAGACTTGGTGGACGCCTATGTGCAGGCGCTTGCAGTTCGTGACGGCCGCGTGACGTCGATCACTCGCCTGCGGTCACAGGTCTTGTCGGATCTGGCTCTTATCGCCGAACGCGAAGGTCAAACCGACGATGCTGAGGCCTATCTTCGCAACGGTTTAGCCTTGGTGCGGGCGCAATACCCCGAACGCCGAGCGGTCGGCGCCTTGGAAGCCAGACTAGCCTCGTTCTTGCTACGCCAGAATCGAGAAGGCGAAGCGCTGGATCTTTACGCCGGGGTTGTGGATCGCGCGATCGGAAAGCGCAACGCGACGGTCGGTTTCGCAAACCAATTGAGCCCGTATTATCGGCTCCTTGCTAATCGTGTAGACGGCAGTCCAGAATCGGCTGAGGCATTCTTCAAGGCCTCTCAGGTGCTGATCCGTCCCGGCGTGGCAGAAACGCAAAGCGTGCTGGCCCGGCGGTTGAGTGCGAATTCGGACGAGGCGTCACGTCTGTTCCGGCAATCGATTGACCTTGGGCGTGAAATCGAGCGTGCTCGCATCCGCTTCGAAGCGCTGGGCGCTCAAGCTCAAACAGCGAGCGTTCGACAGCAATCCGAAGAGCTTTCGACCCAGATCACTGCGCTTGAGAATGCGCAACTCAAAACACAAGTGCAGTTGAACGATTACCCGCAATATCGCGTGGTTGCTCCGTCTTCTTTGCAACTTTCCGAGTTTCGAGAGGTTCTGAAGTCCGGCGAAGTCTACACCCGTGTCGCTTTGGTTGGAGTGGATGTCTACGTCTTCTTTGCCGATGGTTCTCGGGCCAACGCTTACAAAGCGGAATTGACCGCCTCGGAGTTGGAAGAGCAGGTCGAGATTATCCGTGAATCGATCGCAGTGTTTGATGGGGAAGGGTATCAGACTTTCCCGTTCGACATTGTCTCCGCTCGCGAACTCTACACCAAATTGTTCTCCCCAATCGCGGGCCAATTGGAGGGTGCAGACCACATCATATTTGAGCCCGATGGTGCTTTGTTGCGCCTCCCGCTCAACCTGATGGTGATCGATGACGCATCGGTCGAACTGTACCAAAACCGGCTCGAAGGGCCGGAGCCCGACGACTACGACTTCACCGGCGTGAACTGGTTGGGGCGTGGGCGTATGATCAGCACCGCGGTTTCCGCTGCTGCCTTCGTTCAGTCTCGCCGCGCAGAGAATTCGCGCGCGACCCGGCAGTACGTTGGCTTCGGCGAAAACGCGCCCGTGGGTGAGAGCCTGCCCGCCAGCTTCACGACTACGCAATCCGAGATTTCGAGCGAGTGCTTCTGGCCCGCTATCCAATGGAATGATCCGATTAGCGCTTCGGAGTTGCGTTATGCGTCCGGCATAATCGGTGCAGGAGCCTCGCAGGTCTACACCCGCGAAGGCTTTACCGATGACGGGATCAAGGCGCGCGGCGACCTCAATCAGTACCGTGTACTGCATTTCGCAACGCATGGCCTTGTGACGGCGCCCAACCCGGACTGCCCCGCCAAACCGGCTCTCGTGACGTCTTTTGGTGGCGCTGGCTCGGATGGATTATTGAGCTTCGAAGAGATATTCGAACTGAACCTCGACGCTGATCTTGTGATCCTATCCGCTTGCGACACTGCTGGCGGAGCCAGCGTCGAAGCCACTCGCGCGGCGGGCGTTTCGAGCGGCGGCGGCACCGAGTTGGAGGGCTTGGTCCGGGCCTTTGTGGGTGCGGGCGGTCGCACCGTCATGGCGAGCCATTGGCCGGTACCCGACAGCTTTGACGCGACAGAAAGATTGATGACAGAGATGTTCCGGCGCGGACAGGGCCAGGATATTGGGAAGGCGATTGCGCAATCCCAAGAACTGCTGATGGACGACAAGCGCACATCGCACCCTTTCTATTGGTCCGCCTTTGCCCTGATTGGTGATGCGGCCCGTCCTCTCTTGTCGACCGGTGCTGGCGATGTCGCTGATGCGTCGACCAGCGTTACTCCGGCGGGAGCGCAATGATGTCTGCAACTTGGACGAAAAATGGCCATTTGATGAGCTGGAGACTTACTGGCGCGTTGGCTCTTGCAGCGGCATACATTTCGCCGGTCTCGGTGTTAGCGCAGGGGCAGGTCGCTCCGACACGCGAGGAGATTAACCGCACTGGTATCGAGGCGGAGTTGCGGGGCAACGCAAACCCCGTTTCTGTCGCCGATGAGATTGAGCGCGCGCCATGCCCGCTGGCTGCACCGCAATTTGCGGACCTCACCTTTGCATTCAATGGGGCGGAATTCTCCGGGCTCGGCTCGGTCGATTCAGGCCAGCTTGCGCAAGCCTATTCGCAATATGTCGGGCAAGAAATCGCTGTCGCAACGATCTGCGATATCCGTGACCGCGCGGCGACTATCCTGCGCTCGCAAGGCTATCTCGCTGCCGTTCAGGTCCCGGTGCAGACCATCGGCGAAGGCACCGTCAAATTCGACGTTCTGCTGGCACGTATGCAGCAGGTTCAGGTGCGCGGGGATGCTGGTGGGTCGACGGCGGGGTTGCGGCAGTATCTTGAGAAACTTGCCTCACAGGAGGTGTTCAACGCCAATGAGGCTGAGCGTTATCTTCTCTTGGCCCGCGATATTCCGGGCCTTGATGTTCGGCTGACTTTACAACCACTTCCGGCGGAGCAGGGCGGCAATCCGGGCGATGTTGTTGGAGTTTTCGACGTCATTCGCACCCCAGTGATCGTCGATGTAAACATACAGAACTTTGGTTCGAAAGAGATCGGCCGATTTGGCGGTCTCGCGCGGGTTCGCGTGAACGGACTGACGGGCCTTGGCGATGAGACGATGCTGAGCGCCTACACCTCTCAGGATTTCAGCGAACAGCTTGTCCTTTCGGGCCACCACGAATTCCGCGTCGGATCCGAAGGTCTCACGTTGGGGATCTCTGGCACCAAAGCATGGTCCGAGCCTGATATTGCCGGACCAAATGTGTTTGAGACCGACACGACCGTCGCCTCGATCTACGGGCGCTATCCGGTGATCCGGTCTCAGGCCAAGAACCTCTTCGTGTCCGCTGGCGGCGATTTCATTGAGCAGCAGGTTGAATTCGCCGATCTGGACTTTAGCGAAGACGATCTGCGCGTCACTTTTGCCCGGCTCGATTTTTTTGGGACCGATACCGGCAGTGTAAACGGGCGCGGTGGCTATTCTGCGGCGGAGCCCAAGATCGCTTATCAGGCGACGCTCGAAGTGCGCCAGGGTCTCGACATTCTTGGTGCCACGCCTTCGCCTTTTTGCGGACCAAACTTCGTGGCGTGTCCAGCGCCGGGGGAAATCCCGCCAAGTCGACTGGATGCCGATTCCACCGGATTGCTGGTGCGAGGCCTCGCCGGGTTGACCTGGCGCCCCACGCCGACCTTTGGTTTGAGCGCTACCACACGCTTCCAATACTCGGACGATGCCTTGCTGGGATACGAACAGTTCTCAGGCGGTAACTTCACCGTTGGACGCGGCTACGATCCGGGCGCGATCATTGGCGACAAAGGCATCGGCGTTCAGCTTGAGGCGTTTGCCGGATCGCTTATCCCTGACACGCCTGACGGCATTGCCGTGCAGCCCTTCGCGTTCTTCGATCTCGCGACCATTTCGCTCAACAACGTGCCCAACAGCGGCGACCGACTGACATCAACGGGCGGCGGCGTTCGCATGGCGATCGGACGCCAAGCTATCCTTGATGCCTTTGTCGCGATTCCTTTGGAGAGGACGGACTTCCAGACCACCCGCAGCGATGTGAGAGCGCTGGTGTCGCTAACAGTCCAATTGGCACCCTGGTTCAATTGAGCGGGCGGAGAGAGAAGAACATGAAAACCAACACTCCGCCCCGCCTCAAAACCGCCCGCCGCACATGGCTCCGCAGCGCCTCAATGATGGCCGCTGCGACGGCTCTCGTGGCTGCCCACGCCGCGACGGCGCAGGTTCGCCCAGGCGCCCCGTCGATAGCGTCGAACCATGATCGCAGCCCGGTGCGCATTCACGATCTGCGCGCACGCCAACCCGGGCGTACGATCAACGCTTCGGGCGTTTCAACGCCGACTGTGCCCACTCGCGATTTGGCGATCACATCACGGGGCAATCCCGTCGCGGCATTGGTCCAACAGGTCGTATCGATCAATCCCGCGCCCATGGTTCCCACCATTCGTGTGCCCGCCGCAACCCAATCCCGCAGCTTTGCCAGCGCCGGAACCGTGACTGTCCCGCGCGCGGCCGCGACGGTCGATGGTATCTCTGTCAACGCTAGCGCCTCGTTCGATGACACTCAGGTCGCGTACACGCCATCCGTGTCAGGCGATGTCGTCGAGCTGTTGGGCACCTCGGCCATTATCGACTGGACCACCTTCGATGCGGGCGCACCCTTCACCGAGGTGACCTTTGTCGGGTTTCGCGAAAGCCTCTCTTTCACCGGGGACGCTTCGGATTACACCGTGCTCAACCGGATCACGACGCCCGGTTTTGACAGCGCTATTCGCATCGACGGCGAGATCAGCTCCACCACCAACAGTGGTGCGACGACCGGCGGCAACATCTGGTTCTACAGCGCCGGTGGTATCGTCATTGGGCAGCTGGGCACGTTCAATGTCGGAAGCTTGTTGCTGTCCACCAGCGAGATTGATCCGGCTGATGTTCAGGTTGGAGCGTTCGACGTCAATTTCCTCGGCACTCCCAACCCCGAATCCCGGATCACGGTTGCCTCTGGGAACCAGATCAACGCCTTAAACCCGGGCTCCTATGTGGCCATGGTTGCGCCGCGCATCGAATTGGATGGCCAGATCAATGTGAACGGGTCAGCGGCGTTCGTCGCGGCCGAACAGGCCACCTTGTCGATCCAGAACGGCCTGTTTGATATTTCGGTTGGGCTCGGCACCGAGGACAGCTTCGGCATTATCCATGGTCAAGAAGCGGAAACGGGTGGTCCTTCCTCAACGGGGGTGGGCGATGGCCACGGCATCTATTTCGTTGCGGTGCCCAAGAACGATGCGCTGACGATGCTGATGTCCGGCACGGTCGGGTATGAGGCCGCCAGCAGCGCGGATATTGTGAACGGTCGCGTTGTCCTAACCAACAGCAGCCGGGTTGAGCGTGTTGATGGGTTTGAGTTCAATGGCAACGACACTGTCCCCGCGTCCTCTAACATCGTGGATATATCCGAGCTTGGTCTGACCAATGGAGGGATCGACCTTGGATCGCTGTCTCTCACCAGTTCTACGCGAGCGGTAGCGACAGACAATCTCGACGTGTTTGCCGTGACCGAAAGTGATGGCGAGTTTAACGTTACAGCGGGCAGCGCCTTATCGAACCCCGTAGATCTCGAACTTATTGGCGGCAATTCGGTCAGCCTCGAAATCGACAACGGTGGTGAGATAAGCGCCACCGGAGACTTGCTCGTCACCGCTGGCGATGGGCGCGGCAATGGCGGTCAGGTTACTGTCGAGCTCAACAGCTTTGTTGATACTGGCACCGGAGGCGGTGGTCCTGTTCGGGTCAGTGGAGGACCCGCGCGTCTTGTTGTGGACGGTGATCTTGTAATCGACGCTGCCGGCCGCGGACTTGATGACGCCGAAGGCGTTCTAAACAACGGCGGCCAAGGCATAGGCGGCGATGGTGTAGGCGGCGATATCACCGTCAATATCACGGAGAGTAGCGGCCTTGTCACTGGCGGGGATTTGATCCTTGATGCCTCAGCCAATGGCGGGCGCGGCAGCGTGCGTGAAGGCGCCGCGACCGGTGGTTCCGCGTCGCTTACGTTAAGCGAAGGCTCGCTGAGCGTGGGCGGAGATCTGATCCTCGACGCTCAAGCGGACCGAGCGGGCACGCTGGTGAGTTCCTCTTTGGGAATTGCTGGGAACGTTGGCAGTTCTTCCACCGGCGGCTCTGTTTCACTCGTCCTTGAGGGGGGGAGCGCGGATCTTCAGAGGGTTGTCCTAAACGCCAGCGGGCGTGCGTCATCGGGTTTGAACGACGGAATAGCTCAATCGAACGAAGGCAATGCGGGAACGGCCGACATTTCGGTCTCCGGTGGTTTCCATACAGTCGATTCCATAAACATCGATGTCACGGCCCGGGCGGCGGGAAGAATTGACAACAATGGTGTTGTCTTCGTTGGCGATTCCACGCGCGGAAGTGTTTCCCTTTCGGTCTTCGGATCCGACACCAGTCTTGTCGTCAACAATGACGTCTTTGTCGACGCGCGTGTGATCGCGGGCGTAACTCCCGCTCCTGTTGAGGAAACAGTCAGCGTAACTGTGACCGACACCGGAATGGGCACAGGCAGCGGTTTAACCATTGGTCGTGATCTGGACATCAACGCCGGAGTAAGCGGCGGTCAGATCGGTTCAACGCATGTGGGGGGCAGTGTCAGCGTTGAAGCCGACAACGGCAACCTGTTCACCGATGGAATCTTCATTTCCTCAGCGGCTGGCAACAGTCCGTTCAGCGCGCGCAGCGCCACGGAGGCGACTGATTTTCAAGGCGGCGACATATCAATCATTGCCACCAATGGCGGCGGTATCAGTTCCACTGGTTTCAGTTCAATTTCCTCGACGGGTCAGGGACAGGCTGAAGAGAGCGCTTCTGACGTCGGGATAGGGCAGGGCGGTACCGTCACTCTATTGGCCAATGACGGCACGATCAATTTCACCGATCGCCTTCGAATTAGCGCCAGTGGTTTTGCTCTTGGTGGTGTCTCTAGCACCGGAGAAACCGGTCAAGGCCGTGGCGGCACCGTGCGCGTCACGGTTCAAGGTGACAACGGCGTTATTAACCTTGAAGATTTCTCGGCGGGGACCGATGGAACCTTCTCTGACGGTGGTGACGGGGGTGTCGAGCCTTTCGTTGGCGACGGAAGTCTGGGCGTTGGTGGGTTGACCGAATTCAACGTCCTGGGTGGGACTTTGACGGCTGTAGAAATTGAGGTTTCATCCGATGGAAGCGGCGGCAGTCCAGGCGGTTTACCCAGTGGTCCCGCGGATCCCGACACTGGACTAACCCCAAGCGGAGACGGTGGCGCAGGGATCGGAGGCCAAGTGGTCTTCAATCTCGACGGCGGTGACGCAACGGTTGGGGATTTGGACGTCACGGCGAATGCGCGCGGCGGCAGCGGTGAGACATTCTTCTTCTCGGCAGTGCCCGGTGGTGGTGCCGCGAGTGCCGGCGGCGATGCGACGGGCGGCAGCGCCACCTTCAACGCAATCTCTGGCTCGCTCACTGTGACCGGAACCTTGTCGGTAGAGGCGACTGGCAACGAACAGTTCGGAAGCTTCGTCTCGGGCGGCCGGGGCGGCCGTGGTAACGGAGTTCCAGGAGCCGATGGTGGCAACGCGCAGGGCGGAACCGCCACATTCAACCTAGATGGCACCGCGACAATCGATGCGAACGCGGTGGTCGTTTCCACGCAAGCATTTGGTGGCGAAGGCGGCGCGTCCGACGATGATTTCAACGGCAACCCTGATATGGGTGGAGGCCGTGGCGGGAACGCGATTGGCGGGACGGCGATTTTCACGGACACGGCGGGTGACATCACTTTCGGTTCACTGACCGTCAATTCAAGCGGCGTTGGTGGCATAGGCGGAGGCAGCTTTGGCCAGACATCGATCGACGCGGTTGATAATGGTGGGATGGGTGGCGACGGTGTGGGTGGCCTGGCACAGATCACGCTCAATCAGGACGACGCCGACCCCAAATCTTACTCCGTCATCTCGCAAGGCCTTGGTGGAGAAGGCGGAATTGGCGCTCGTGGAGGCGATGGTGGCTTAGGACAAGGCGGGACCGCCGACCTTGTTGTCAACGCGGACGTTATCTTCGATTCGTTGAGTATTGATGCAAGCGCGACAGGAGGGTTGGCCGGCTTCTCCGAAGGCGCGGTGATTAACAATGGAGCTGACGGCGGCGACGCGATCGGTGGCACGGCTCAGCTGCGCGTAACTGGCCCGACGGCGAGCTTCGCGGCAAACAGTACGATCGGCCTATTGGCCAGCGCGACCGGCGCGCAGGCTGGCGATGGCGCGTTTGCGCAGTTCGGCATTCCGGGCCCGGCCGGCGATGGCGGAACAGGCGGCACAGCCACAGGCGGTTCAGCGTTTGTGGTCGCCGAAGATGGGGCGAGCATTTCCATCAACCCATTCCTGTTTACCTTCGGCGCAAACGCAATCGGCGGCGCGGGCGGTAATGGGGGCGGCAACTCCTTTGACGATGACGCCGGGAATGGTGGCGCGGGTGGCGACGCGACGGGCGGCTCGCTTGGTTTTGTGGCCAATACTGGCGCCGAGCTGGTCATCGATCCCACTGCGGATGTTTTCACGCTTTCGGCAGAGGGCATCGGCGGCGCGGGCGGTAGCGGCGGCGACGCCAGCGCTATTACGGCTCAATCCGGTGTTGGCGGCGATGGCGGCGCCGGAACGGGTGGCACGCCCCTGATTAGCGCGACCGGAGCCTCGATCCTTGCAGGCGATATCGAATTCATCGCGGACGGAACAGGTGGGGACGGCGGCCTTGGTGGCCAGAATGCAACCACCTTTGCCGCATCGGGTCTTGGTGGCGACGGCGTCGGCGGTACTCCCACGATCGAAGCCATTCAAGGAAGCCCCGGGATTGTGACACTCGGCAATGTTTCAATCGCCGCGGCGGGAACGGGCGGAACCGGATCGGTCATCGGCCTTGGCAGCGGTGGTCAGATTACAATCAGCGACACCTCAACCGATCCGCTCGGCCTGATCACAATCGGCGATCTCACGATCGACGCGCTGGGCGATGTGGGCACGAGCACCGGGCTGATCACGATCACTTCGGACAGCGGTCCGATCACCGTCACGAACGGCCTCGATATCGATGTAACCGGCGCGATCAACATCGCGATGGAGAACGATGGGCAATTGCTGGTCAATCCCGGCGACAGCGTTTTCAGCGCCACGACGTTCGACGCCTCGGGTGACATCACGGTCAGCCACGTGAACCCGGCTGCCGGCGTGCGCGCTATTGACGCTGGAAACACCTTTACGGCGGTATCGAGTGGCGGGACATTCAATTCCTCTGCACAGGGCGAAATCGTTGCGAGCAGCCGCGTCACAATCACGGCGGCTGACATCGCCTACGAAACGATTACGTCTCCATCAGTCGTTTCGTTGACCGCAACGACTGGATCGATCACCGGGACAAGCGATGGGACGATTACAGCGTCCGGCGTGATTGATGCGATCCTTCTTGACGCGGCACAGGACGTCACATTTGGTACGCTAA
This sequence comes from Pseudomonadota bacterium, assembly GCA_039814925.1. GTDB lineage: Bacteria > Pseudomonadota > Alphaproteobacteria > Sphingomonadales > Sphingomonadaceae > Erythrobacter. Next base: position 288,992 of record JBCCAH010000003.1, on the reverse strand, counting down.
TCAGCGAAAATGACGGTTTCGTCACGGTACAGGCCGGCGGCGATATCACTGGCGGCGCCGTGGATGCCATCGAAGCGGTGGACCTGGATGCAGGCGGGACGATCGCCGTTGATTTGATCGATGCGACCCGCGCGATTGACGGCGTCGGACAAGTTCTGGTGGATGGCGGTGCCATCGATCTCGGCACGGTCAACGCTCAAGGCTTGGTCAACCTCACTTCGACAGTTGGTGACGTTGCAATCGAGGGCTTCAACGGGCCGTCCTCCGGTACGATTAACTCAGCGGCGGCGATTGATATTGGCACAGCAGTCCTTGGCGGTTTTCAGGGTAACGCTGCGACGGGCTTTACAGCCAACAGCGTCACCACAACGGGCGGCTTTGGCGATCTGAATATCCAGGCCGGCGGCACGGCTGCGTTTACCACGCTCAATTCCAACCGAGGCACCCAGATCAGAGCGAGCGATATCGTCGGTGGTGATATTGTTTCTGTGGCTTCCGTTGACCTTGCGGTCCCGGGTTCGATCAGCATCGGTGATCTGGCTACGACCGCTTCCGCAAATGTTGTGATCACGACCGATGCAGGAGACATCTCAACGGGTCAAATTGATGTCGTCCAAGGTATAGCCACGATAAACTCCGGTGGCAGCGGCGATATTAGCGGCATCGACGCTTCGGCCTCGACCAATGTCACGACGGTTGGTGACCTGTCCATTGGCGACGTGACGGCGGGCTCAAGCGGTGCGTTATCGGTGGGCGGAGACTTGATCGCTGGCGACCTTTTTGCTGCCACGACCAGCCCGGGTCTTTCGTTAGACGTAGCCGGTAACGCGGAAGTGGACAGCGCAGACACCAATGGCCTGCTTAACGTCGATATCGCGGGCGCGCTGACAGGCGGGGATTTCTCCGGCGCCCAGGTCGATATTGATGCCGATTCTATCGATATCGCGAGTGCGGTTGCGACCGATTTCTTCCTCAATATCGACGCGCCCGGCGCGGTTTCAGTGGGCAATGCATCGGCGGTGTTCACATCGGCAATCAACGGCGCGTCGGTCAATATCGACAACGGCACCTTTGAGCGAAGCCTGACCGTTACATCAGACAGCGGCGATATCACAGGTCTGGGCTCGATCACTGTCGCCAACACGGCGACGTTCACCTCAGCGGCCAACATCGCGATTGGTTCTCTCGAAGCGACCACCATCGCGCTCACCGCGAATGGTGGGGACTTGCAATTCAATGACCTAGTGTCGCCCAACACAATCTCGGTCCAGGCGACCGGGCTGATCGGTGCAACGACGCCGGGGCAGGGCAACATCAACAGCGGCGGGGCGGTTGATATCGACGCCAGCGCGATCGATCTGGGCAACGTCATCAGCGACACGTCTATCACCGCCAACGCGAGCGTTGGGGACGCCAGCTTTGGCGATCTGAACGCGGGCAGCTTTATAAACATTGTCGCGATCGGCAGCCCAAGCGCGCGGAGCGTAACCAGCGTCGGCGACACGTCCCTCACTGGGGCGAGCGTGACACTCAATGGCGGTGATGTAGGCGGAAGCCTTCAAGTGACCACAACAGTCGGTGACATAACACTTGCCTTTGACGGCGCGCAGCAATTGCTGGTGGGTGGCGCCGCGTTCTTTAACTCGGCGGGTGGCATGATTGTCACGCACACCAACAACACCGATGACACGCTATCGGTCGATGTTGGTGGCGGCATCTTCGTAGACGTCGGAGGCTCATTCAATTCGGGCGCGGGTTCGATTCTTAACGCAATCGGCGAAGTCAGTCTATTCGCGAATGGGGACATATCTGCGAATGATCTTCGCACCGGGCCGGGAATCATTCTGACCGCTGGTGGCAATGTAACGCTGAACAACGCCACCGCGACAGGGCCACAGGGCAGCAGCAACTTCCGCGGTATCGTAATCGACGCGGGGCTCAACAACGTAACAGGCTTGCCGGCCTATGACACGCTGTTCGATGCGACCATCACCGGCGAAGTGACGTCCTATGCCGATATCACGATCAACGCCGGCGGCAGCGCAGTCTTTGATGCTGGCTCGAACACGAACGCCGACAACGCAGTGTTCGTTACCACGGGCGATGACATTATCGTGCGCCAAGGCGCCAGCGTCGCGAGTGCGAACAACCCGACCGACCCGATCGATCCGACGCTGCCATTCGATGGCGGGCCCAACCTAGTGTTTGAGGCTGGAAGCCTCGCGAACCTGCTGACAACCCCGCAATCCCCGATTGCTTCGATCGTGCTTGATGGGACACTCAACGCAAACGAGGCCTCGATAATCCTCGATGCTAACGCGATTGAGGGGCTCGACAGCTCGCTCTTCGCTGGTTCGATCAAAGCCGATGTGCGTGATGCGCCTGCGAATGGCGCGACCTTTAGCGACGATAGCGGCCTGCTGATCGCGCCGTGCCTCGAAGGTTCGGTTTGTCTTGGCAATATGCAGGCTGAAAATATTATCGAGATCGGCCTCGACAGCAATTCGGACGTGATCTCGCTGTTCATCGAGCAAGCCGAGGTCACCGCGACCGATATCTCGATCCAAACCCGCAACGACATCGTGATGGGCACAAACGGCATCAACACCACGCTTGATGCGACTGGAACGTTCTTCGCCACCAGTGTGACAGGCGATGTGAATCTGCAGGACACCGAGATCAGCGCCAACCAGATCCTGATCGACGCGGCGGGCAGCCTTCTGGGTTCCGGTATCCTTACCAGCGCCAACGACATCGGCATTGATGTTGGGGATTCGATCATCGCCGGCGGGATCATCACCGACGGCCAGCTTTCCATCATAGCGAATGTGGGCGTGCCGTTTGGCACGGGCGTTGGTGCACCACCCATCGTGATCGTCGGCGACCCGCGTGATGTGCCCTATATTGTCCCGGGCGACTTCATCGTTGGCCAATTCTCCGAAGGCGCGCCAGAAGTGCGTTTGGAGGTCGGCGGCGATATCAACATAGGCACCGTTTCGAATGTCGGCACGATCTTCGCGGATGCTGGCGGGGATGCGTTTGTCGGCTTTGCGAATTTGGCCGGTTCGATTGGCCTTTCGGGCCAGTCCCTTGGCTATCAAGATCTGACGGCTGGCGAGCTCATCGTCATGGAAGGCGAGGCGATCATCGCTGGACCCAATTCCAGCGCTGTTGCGGGACTCGATGCGGAATTTATCGCCAATGGCCTGATCGACGTCGGCTTGGTCTCAGCCGAGCGACTTCTTAGCCTGCAGACCTTTGGCGATATCTCTTTCACCTCACTGATCGCAGCACCGGAGTTCGCGCAGCTCGATGTGTTCTCGGATGGTCTTGGATCGATCACCGGCGGAGACATCGTATCGGGTGGCACGGTTGATGTCTTCAGCTTCGATGATTTCAATCAGATGGGCGGCGACATTTCGCTCGGCGATGTAAGCGCCAACGATACGGTTACCGTCACCGGAGGCAGCATTGCTCTAGGCAATGTGGTGGCCAACGACATCAGTCTGCTGAGCCTCGGTGATATCCTGTTCAATGGGCTCAATTCCGCCAACTCCATCGCGCTTGATGCGAGCAACGGTTTGGTCGCCAATAATGGTGGCGATGGAGACATCGAAAGCGACGGCGAAGTCACAATTGACGCGTTGGGGATCGCCATCGGAGATGTCACATCGCAAGGGTCGGTTGTCGCCAACGCAACCGACGGCGATGCCAGCTTTGGTGCCGTCAACGCGGTGAACGATATCACCATAACCGCCAGCGGCTCTCCCAGCGTGCTCAACGCGATCAGTGGGGGCAGCACCACGATCACTGGCAGCTCGGTGACCTTGGATAACGGCACAATCGGAACAGACCTCACGTTGGTGGCTACAACCGGTGACATTGACGGCGACGGTGCGGTTACGGTTGGTGGAGCGATCGATTTCTCCGCGCCCGGCAATATCGGCTTTGGCGATCTGACCGCGCAAGGAGGAAGCTTCGAAGTGGACGCAGGTGGGGCCATTGTCTTCACTGGCGCGACGAGCACCGATTTTGTCAATCTCACCGCCAACGGCTCAGTGGCAGGAGGTGATCTCAACGCCGCTAACGAGGTGAACGTTGACGCGGGCGATATCGCAGTGGGCGATGTCACTGCGGACCAGATCTCTCTGACCAGCGCGACCAACATCCTGTTCGACCTCGTCCAATCACCCAACGCCATCACCTTGACCGCTAATGGTGGCGCGATCGGCGCCAATACGGGTCCGGGCGACATCATCAGCGATGATGCGGTGAATTTGCTCGGTGTTTCGATTGACGTCGGCCAGATCGACGCGGGCGGCGACGTGACGGCCGAGGCGACGGATGGTGACCTTGGCACCGGAGCGATCAACGCCAATGGCGCGGTTACCCTCGACGCACTTAGTGGAGCGATCGCCACCGGCGACATCGAAGCGGCCAGCAACATCAACGCTGAGGGCGCGTCGATGAACCTTGGCGATCTCCTCGCGCGTGGAGCCGGCAATGAGGGCTTTGACGAAGGGGCCATTAACCTCGACGCCAGTGGTGAGATCGCCTTGATGAACGCAACCAGCGAGGGCGCATTCACCATCAACTCCGGCGGGAATGTCACGGCAGCCACCTTGACCCGTAGAGGCGCGAACGAGGATAGCCTTGGCTTGTCCGTCGACACCAGTGGTGATGTCTCGGTCGATGCTCTGACGTCAGCCACCAGTGTCACCGTAATAGGAAGTGGCCTTGAGATTGGAACCGTCAATGCGAGCCAAGACGTGACGCTCGACGGCGATATGATCAACTTCACAACGCTCAGTGCCGGAGTCGACGCTTTTGTCGACGCGGCCAATGGCGATGTGATCGCGCAATCGTTGAGCGCAGGAGGCACCGCCGACATCGATGCCGCTAACGGGGCGATCGGATTGGACGCGTTGACTGCGAACGATCCAAACTTCTTGGCCAACGACGCGATCAACGTTGGTCAAGCGAGCGTTGATGGAATTCTGACCGCGCAAGGCGCTTCAATCGACGTGACCGGCCTTGAGAGCCTGTCTGTTGATGTCACCGCAACTGATGGCGACATAAGCGTTTCCGCCGAGGAGGGATTGAACGTCTTCGGAGCGACCGCGTCAGGTGATGTCGACCTACGATCCGACCTTGGTGATCTGACCGTGTCTCAGGCGAGCGGAGCCAACGTGGACCTTACATCGCGTCGCAGCGGTGTGAGGGTTTTGGGTGCGGCCGATGCGACGGACGCGTTGATGATCGATTCAAACACGGGACTACGGATTGAAGACGGATCGGTTGTGGGAGAAACGATCGGCATTCTTTCGCCTGATATCGACATTGCGGTCGATGGCTCCGTGGGCGATGCGACGAGAACGCAGTCGATCACTTTCGATTTCCGCGGTGATGGTCGGGTTGGCGGAGACGCAACAGACCTGGGCTTCTGGGAGCTCGATAACTCTGAACTGGCGCGGGTCCACTCGGCTGGCGAAGTCAACTTCAACGCTCTTTCGACCTTGAGAGTGGCTCAAGGTCAAAGCAGCGGTGGGAGCGATATCACGATTGGAGCTTTGAGCGTCACCGCTGGCAATGGCTCGACAGCAACAGGCCAGAACATCGGCCAAAACGGAACGCTGTCGTTCTCCGCAACTGGCGATCTTGTATTCGATGGTGAAGTGAGTGTCTCAAACGCGACAACCAACACTTTGTTGCTTGCCGAAGCGGAGGATCTGGTGCGGGTCAACACCGCGTCGGGCGGCCTCTTCATGCTTGATGGCAACGGCAACCTTGCCGGTGAGATCTCGATCCGCGGCACCGACTTTATCGCAGCGACCGATCAAGCTTTCGTCGATATTGATGGCCTGAGCGTAGCTGAAATCGACGTGCGGCTTGCGGAAAACGACGGTGTCGATCGGCCCGATGGCGCCATCCGCGCCGATACGTTGACGATCGCTACGACGGCGAGCCAGGTCTTTATTCAGAACACGGCTCCCGGAACAGAGTTCGATGATCGCCGCGGGTTCGATGTAAACACCCTGACGATTTCGAGCGGTGGCGGTACCGGCTCGTTGCAACCGATTGTGATCAATGGGATTGTGAACGGAAACACCGGAATCAGCGCCATTGCGCCGACCAACGTTCTTAGCCCGGCCGACCCGGCCTCTACCATCAATGGCTGCGTGATCGCAGACCCGGCCTCGTGTTCGACAGCCGCGCCACCTCCGCCCCCACCGCCAACACCCACGCCGCCGCCTTCGCCACCACCTCCACCGCCGCCGGGTGGTTCGGAATCATCGGATAACACCGAGGTGCAGACGCGTGATCTGATCGAGGAGGGTCTTCAGCCGCCGGACGTTCGGCCTGACGCTTTCCTTGTGGACGGCTTGATCGATCTCGATCCCGATACCGCGTTTGAGGATGATCCGCTGATTGACGATCCTGTCACAGGGGCCGGGAACGAAGACCTGTGGGTGGATGATGAGGAGTGCGAGGAAGGAGAGGAGTGCGCGCTCTAGAAGCGCGTTGAGATTCTTCAAATTTCGGGAGATCGCTTGGCGGACAGGGTGGGATTGGGCTTCGCCCGTCTCCGCGCTGCGCGCTCCGACTCCGAACCTTGGGTTCGTCCACCTCACCACGATCCGCTAATCGCGCCCACCTATCGGCGGGCTCGCTTGGCGGACAGGGTGGGATTCGAACCCACGAAGGGCTTGCACCCTTGCCGGTTTTCAAGACCGGTGCATTCAACCGCTCTGCCACCTGTCCGCGCGAACGAGCGACCCCGTTAGCGGGGCAATTGAGCGCACTCAACCCCATCTGTGATGGTTTGTCCTCTTGGCCGGGCGGGGGAAATATGACAGCACGCGGGAATGACCCGATTTACCACGCTGGTTTGCACCGTCCTCCTTTGCCTCATGGGCCTCAGTTCGCAGCCCGCCGCCGCCCAGGTAAAGGCGCGCGATGGCGTTGCTTTTGACGCCTATATTGAGCAGCTGAAGGCTCGCGCCCGGGCAGAGGGGGTCAAAGAGGGCACTCTCACCCGGATGACAGCGGGCCTCACTCCGAACGCGCGGGTCATTCGTCTGGATCGTGGCCAACCGGGCCGTCCGACACGGCGCGGGTACCCTGATTTGGCACCATACATCTCAAAACACGTGAACCCCACACGGATTGCCGGGGGTAGGGCGGTCTATCGCGACAACCGCAAAACGCTCAGCCAAGTTGAGCAAGAGTTAGGCGTGCCCGCCTCGATCATCGTTGCCATTTTTGGGCATGAAACAAGCTATGGCCGGATCAAGGGCGGGTTCGACTTGTCCCGCTCGCTCGCCACGCTGGCATGGGAAGGGCGCCGACGTGAGCTCTTCGCCAGCGAATGGGTTGCCTTGATGAAAGTGGCCGAGCGTGGGTTTGCGCGCGATCAACTGGTCGGCAGCTATGCAGGCGCCTTTGGCAATCCGCAGTTTCTCCCCTCGGTCTATCTGCGCCTTGCCACGGATGGCGACGGCGATGGCCGGGCTAACATCTTCACCAATCGCGCCGACACCTTCGCTTCGATTGCGACCTATTTTAAAGACGCAGGCTGGCGGACCGGGCAACCTTGGGGTGTGCGCGCGAATGTGCCCGCTGGTTTCAATGTGGACGCCTACAAAACCAAGCTGAAAGCAGCGGTGTGCCCCCGAGTGCACGAGCGGCACAGCCAATGGAAAACCGTGCGCGATTGGCGAGAGTTGGGTGTTACGCCGAGAGGCTCACTGAACGATGATGACTTGGTCTCTTTGTTCCAGCCTGATGGGCCGGGCAAGCCTGCTTGGCTTTTGACGGGCAATTACCGGGTCATTCTCGAATACAATTGCTCAAACTATTACGCGATGAGCGTCGGGCTGTTGGCGGATGAAATCGTGAACTAACGCGGCTTGTGGCTCGCTTTGACGCGGGCGCAATCCTATAGACCGAGCCATGCGGCCCGCGGATTCCCTTCGATGCAAATCAGCGCTTGCGTATCTTGCTGGGCTTCTCTTGTCCGCACCGTTATCTGCGCAAAGCGTACCGTTGCCCACAGAGCTTGCGGATCTCGACGTTCCGGTCGCCTTGCTCGTCGATGCCAGTAACGGCCAGGTGTTGTTCGAACGCGGCTCTCAGCGGCGTTTTGTCCCTGCATCGGTGACCAAGGTCATGACGCTCTACACCGCCTTCGAAATGATCGATGCGGGCAAGTTGAGCCCAGACCATTACCTTACCGTCAGCCCTGAGGCGTGGATGGAATGGCGCGGCAAGGGTTCGACCATGTACCTCAACGCCGATGACCGCGTTTTGGTGCATGATCTGCTCACTGGAATCGCGAATGTGTCGGCCAACGACGCTTCCTATGTGTTGGCGGAAGAGACATCGGGTTCGCTCAGGGGCTGGACGGCTCAGATGAACGCCAAGGCGCGATCATTGGGGATGACCCAAAGCCACTTTGCGACGCCAAACGGATGGCCCGATCAAGGCCGCACCTTCACAACTGCTCGCGATTTGGCGACGCTTGGCCGTGCGATGATGCAAAAGCATCCTGAAAAAGTCGCGCGCTTTATGGGACGATCAGAGTTCACTTTCGGAGGCATCACGCAGACCAACCACGATCCCATGCTGGGGCGAGTGGAGGGCGCGGATGGCCTCAAAACTGGCTACACGAATGAAGCCGGCTTCACCTATCTTGGCACCGCCCTAAGGGATGGCCATCGGCTGATCCTCGTCGTTGCGGGGGCCGACCGTAAGTCGGAGCGCGCTCGATTTGCACGAGGCCTAATGGAGTGGGGTTTTACCGCCTTTGACCGACAAACCGTGTTTCAAAAGGGGTCTGATGTCGGGGCGGCCAAGGTGCAAAATGGCGATGCCAGAAGCGTCGAACTGATCACAGACCGCGCGGTCTCGATCAATGCGCCGAAAGGTTCAGCCGACCGTATGCGCGTATCGATCCGCTATAGCGGCCCGCTTCGCGCGCCCATTGTGGAAGGTGATATAGTGGCGACGCTCGTGATCGAAACGCCCGATATGAAACCGGCTCAGGTGCCACTGCTAGCGAAACGATCCGTTGGCGTGGCGGGCGCGTTCGACCGGATTATCAACGCGCTGGCGGGGTGGCTGTCATGACACAGCAAAGCGCCAAGGGCCGTTTCATCGCCTTCGAAGGCGGAGAGGGTGCGGGAAAATCCACCCAGGCCATGCTCCTTGCCGAAACCCTTCGCGCACGCGGCGTCCCCGTGGATGTGACGCGCGAACCGGGCGGAACACCGGGTGCCGAGGCCATTCGCGCGCTGCTGCTCAACCCGCCCGAGGGCTCTTCCTGGAGCCCTCAAGCCGAAGCGTTACTCTTCGCCGCCGCGCGCTCGGACCATGTCGCCAAACGCATTCGCCCCGCTGTGGCGGATGGGACTTGGGTGGTGTGCGATCGCTTCGTCGACTCAAGCCGCGCTTACCAGGGCGGGGCAGGGGCCTTGGGAGACGACGCTATCACAGGACTACATCGATTTGGCAGCGCCGGTCTTCGGCCTGACCTCACGATCCTGATCGAAGTCAGCCCCGAACGCACGGCGCAGCGCCTTTTTGAGCGGGACGGCGGGGAAACCGATGCCATCGCCGGACGAGGGGAGGCCTATCACGCGCAAGTCGCCGCCTCTTTCCGCGCGCTGGCGGAAGCTCATCCAGACGGCTTTGCCATCATCAACGGCGACGGCACCGCACAAAAGGTTCACGAGGCCATCCTCGCGGCTATCGACGACCGCCTTGGGTTACCCGGCGCGTGAAACCTTGGTCCAATCACGAAGAGCCTTGGCGGCAATGGCGCAGCGCGCAAGGTAGCGCGCGGATGCATCATGGCTGGATCCTTGCCGGGAAAAGTGGGCTCGGCAAACTCGAGTTTGCTAAAGCGGCGGCGCGCGAACTGATGGAAGAAACTGGCGTCCCTCAGCCAGAAAATCACCCCGATATCCTTGAAGTCACCTATGGGCCCAAGGACGACAAGGAAGAACGCAAACGCCAGAATGGCAAGGATTTCGAAGTCTCCAAGGTCATCCGCGTGCGCGAGATCCGAGCGATGCAGCAGCGTCTGACCACACGGCCAACAATCGGCCGACGTCGAACGATAATCATTCATCCGGCCGATGATATGAATGTCGAAGCCGCCAACGCGCTGCTCAAAAGTCTGGAAGAGCCACCCCAAGGGACCTTTTTCATCCTCGTAACGCATCGGCCATCACGATTGCTGCCTACAATCCGCTCACGCTGCCGTGTGCTGCGCTTTGCGACCTTGAGCGAAGGGCAACTGTCCGAAATGCTCGCCGCGGAAGGGCACGCGCATGATCCCGCAGCGCTTCACGCCGCCGCGGGCTCTTATGGAGCGGCGGTTCGATTTATGGAGCAGGATCTCGGCCCTGTCGCGCGTATGATTGATGGCCTGCTGACCGCTGGCGACCCCGGTTTTACGGCGCGATCTGAACTCAGCCGCTTAATCGGCGCACGCGCGAGCAAGGAACGCGTGCAGGCTATCTTCGACCTCGCTCAAAGCATCACCGCCGGTCGCGCTAAGTCCGCCGAAACGAACGCTGCGCGCACCGCAATGATTGACGCGCACAGCGACCTGATCCGGCTCGCCACACAGGCGCCAAGCCACAATTTTGACGCAGGCTTGCTGACGCTCGAAATCGGCACCTTGCTTGTAAGAGCGCACGCGGCTAGCGAGCCTGCCCATGGACCCCGCTGACACCTCTCAGGACAATCGTCCTTATTATATCACCACCGCGATCAGTTACCCCAACGGTCGTCCGCATATTGGCCACGCTTACGAAGCAATCGCCGCCGACGTGATTGCGCGGTTTCAGCGCCTTCGTGGGCGCGAAGTGCGGTTTCAGACCGGGACCGACGAACACGGGTTGAAAATGGCGCGCAAGGCCGAAGAACAGGGGCGCACCGCGCGCGATCTTGCCGATGAAATGGCGGGCTATTTCCAGCAAATGTGCATCGCGCTCAACGTCTCGCACGACCGCTTCATCCGCACCGTCGAAGAAGACCACCACCGCGCCAGTCAAGCGATCTGGAAGTGTATGGAGGCCGCAGGCGATCTTTATCTTGATCGTTACGAAGGTTGGTATTCGGTCCGCGACGAAGCCTATTACGACGAAAGCGAGTTGGAAGAAGGCGAGGGCCGCGAAAAACTCTCTCCGCAAGGCACACCGGTCGAATGGACTGTTGAGGAAAGCTGGTTCTTCCGTCTGTCCAAGTATCAGGACCGAGTTCTCGAATGGCTCAAAGCCCCCGGCAATGTCGAACCGGCCAGTCGCCGCAATGAGATGATCGCCTTTGTCGAAGGCGGCTTGCGCGATCTCTCGGTCAGCCGCACCAGCTTTGACTGGGGCGTGAAAGTTCCGGGTTCGGATGATCACGTAATGTATGTGTGGGTCGACGCGCTTACCAATTACCTCACCGGCCTGGGCTTTCCGGACGACACGGAGAACATGCAAAAATTCTGGCCGGCGGACCTGCATCTGATCGGCAAGGATATCGTGCGGTTCCACACGATCTATTGGCCGGCTTTCCTCATGAGCGCCAATCTGCCACTGCCCAAGGCGGTGTTTGGCCACGGCTTCCTGCTCGCGCGCGGCGGCGAAAAGATGAGCAAAAGTCTGGGCAATGTCGTCGATCCTCTGGAACTGGCGGAGACCTTTGGCGTCGACACCTTGCGCTATTTCCTGATGCGTGAGGTCGCATTCGGAAAGGACGGCACCTATTCGCCCGAAGCGATTGTCGAACGCTCCAACGGCGAGCTGGGTAACGCGTTTGGCAATCTGGCACAGCGCACCCTTGGCTTCATTGCGAAGAACCTGGACGGTAACCTGCCTGAGATCTTCGGCCATACGGACGCCGATAACGAGCTTTTCAAGACGCTCGACAAAGCCATCACGACCGACATTCCGGACCGGTTTGAAGAGCTGGCGCTGCAACAGGGCGTCGAGGCGTGGTTGCAGGCCGTGTTTGCCTGCAACGCCTATATCGATGCCGAAGCGCCGTGGGCGTTGCGAAAAACCGATCCCGAGCGGATGCAGACCGTGCTCGCGACGCTCTATATCGGCATCGCGCAACTGGCGGTGGCGATCCAACCGGTGATCCCCGAAAGCGCGGGCAAGCTACTCGACGCGATGGGTGTTGTCCCAGCCTTGCGCACCTATGAAGGTATCCGCTCGCATTGGTACTCGCCGTTGGCTGAAAGCGCTTTCACGCTCGAAAAACCAACGCCCCTGTTCCCGCGTCTGGAACTGCCCGCGGTCGCTGAGGGTTGATCCTTTATGCTGATCGATAGCCACTGCCATCTGGAATACAAAGGTCTGGTCGAGGACCAGGCCGGCGTCCTGTCGCGCGCTCGCGAAGCAGGGGTGGGGGCCTTCCTCAACATCTCGACCAAACAGGCCGAATGGGACCAAGTGGTCGCCACGGCGGAACGCGAGAGCGACGTCTTCGCTAGCGTAGGCATCCACCCTCACGAGGCGGACCAGCACGCCGACCTCGGCCGCGAGGCGCTGCTGGCGGCGAGCGAGAATCCACGCGTGATCGGCATCGGCGAAAGCGGGCTCGACTACTATTACGATCATTCCGATCGCGAAGTGCAGCGGCGTTTGTTTCGCATGCATATCGATGTAGCGCGCGAGACGGGTTTGCCTTTGATCATCCACACGCGCGATGCCGAAGACGACACGTTCCAGATCCTCGAAGAGGAGATGGAGAAGGGCGCTTTTCCTGCGCTGATCCATTGCTTTACCGCGTCTGACGAGTTTGGCGCGAAGGTGCTGGACCTTGGCCTTACGATTTCGATCTCAGGAATTGTGACGTTCAAGAACGCCAAGAGCTTGCAAACGACGGCGGCCAAGGTCCCCGAAGACCGATTGATGGTCGAAACCGACAGCCCTTTTCTCGCCCCTGTTCCGCATCGCGGCAAGAAGTGCGAGCCGGCCTATGTCGCGGACACGGCGCGCTTTGTAGCCGACTTGCGCGGTATCGAGGCAGAACAGTTGGCCGAGCATACCTCCGCTAACTTCATCAAGTTGTTCTCCAAAGCGGCGCTTTAGAGCGAAACCATGAAAGTCATCCTGCTCGGATCGGGCACATCCACCGGCGTGCCCAGAGTAGGGGGCGAAGACGGGACTGGCGATTGGGGCGATTGCGACCCGGATGAGCCGCGCAATCGCCGCACGCGGGTTTCGGTTCTGATTGAGAGCGACGATGGCTCGCGGCTTCTTATCGACACGTCGTCCGATTGCCGCGCGCAATTGCTCGCCAACAAGATCAATCGCATTGATGGCGTGTTCTGGACTCACGATCACGCCGATCATTGCCACGGCATCGATGATCTGCGCGTTATGCGATATGGGCGCGGCGGACCAATCCCGGGCTACGCGCACACCGAAACGGTTCGCCGGTTGAGGCAGCGCTTTGGCTATGTCTTTGCGGGGCAGGATGGTTATCCCACGATTGTCACGCTCGACACACTCGATCGATTGCGTATCGTCGCTGGCTTTGGCGTTGAGTGGTGCCAGATGCCGCACGGACCGGGCGAAACCACCGGCTACCGTTTTGAAGCCGATGGTAAGTCGATTGCTTACACGACCGATTTCAGCGCGATCACCGAAGATATGATCGACCTGTGCGACGGCGTGGATGTGTTGGTCAGCGATTGCCTGCGCCGCGAACCGCATCCAACGCACGCGCATCTGGATCTCGCTATCGAATTTGCAGATCGGTGCGGCGCCAAGCGACTTATCCTCAGCCACCTCGACAAGAGCATGGATTATCGCACACTGTGTGAGGAAGTGCCCGACCATGTGACGGTCGGCTATGATGGCTTGGAGGTGTTTGCGTGAGCGACCTGAGTATGATCTCGTTGATTGCGATGCTGGGTTGGCTCGTGCTGGTGGTCGCGGGTTTTGCTTCGTATCGACTAAGCTGGGGCAAAACGGCGCAATTAGCCTTCGTGTGGCTGGCCATCTTCGTGGGGCTGTTTCTATTGGTTAGGCTGTTGGGCCTAGAACTCTAAGGCCTCACAGCGCCACTTTTTATTTAACATAATATATATTATCCATCTAGCACTACAGGCGGACGAGCATGACTGACACTCCTCCCCATCGCGATCAGCCTCTCTCCCAAATCGACCGGTTACTCGCGATTATGGCCCAGCTTCGCAATCCGAACGGAGGATGCGAATGGGACTTGGCGCAAAGCTTCAAAACGATCGCGCCGTACACGATCGAGGAAGCCTACGAAGTCGCCGACGCGATCGAACGCGCGGATATGGACGACCTGCGCGGTGAACTCGGCGATCTGCTGCTCCAAGTCGTGTTCCACGCGCGTATGGCTGAGGAAGCTGGTCATTTCGCCTTTAAAGACGTCGCCCGGTCTATCTCGGACAAGATGGAAAGCCGCCATCCGCATATTTTCGGCAACGAAGACGGCGTGATGACAGGAGCGCGCTGGGAGGACCTCAAGGCCGCCGAACGCCTGACCGAAGGCGCCACCAGCGCGATGGACGGCGTTGCAAAGGCTTTGCCGGCGCTTATGCGCTCCGAAAAGCTGCAGAAACGCGCTGCCCGCGTTGGCTTTGAATGGCATGATATCAAAGGTCCAAAGGCAAAACTTGAGGAAGAACTTGAAGAACTAGAAGCCGCCGAGACCGAGGAGGAACGCCTTGTCGAAGCCGGCGATGTGCTGTTTGTCGCGGTCAACATAGTCCGCCGCTACGGCCTCGACGCCGAGCAAGCGCTGAAGGCCTCCAACTCTAAGTTTGAAGCCCGGTTTCGCGCAATGGAGAACCTTGCAGCGGCCGATGGTCACGCATTCGACACCCTTTCGCTCAATCAGCAGGAAAGTTATTGGCAGCGCGTAAAAGCGGCGGAAAAACCTTTATAAAACAAAGTCACAGGCTCGCATATTGACCCAATTCCTTGGGATTGAGCCGAACGGTAAAGGTCCGCCGCGGGCCTTGGTCACCCTCGCCTGCGTCCTCTTCTTCGAGGATATCACCATGAGCGTACAGCCACGCGATCCGACGGCCATCGCTTAGCGGCAACGTCACGGTCACTTCACGCGCCTTCGCGGTCAACATGGCGGCAATCCGTTCCGCAAAGGCGTCAACGCCTAAACCACTGGCCGCTGACATCACGACCGCATCGTGTCCCGGCGCCGCTTCGGTAAGTTCCGCCAGGACATCTTCCCCCAGTAAGTCGGCTTTGTTCCACACCTCCAGGATCGGGATGTCCCCCACACCGGTTTCGCGATCGACAACGTCCAGATCAGCGAGCACCTCCATCACTTGCTTCTTCTGTGCCGCATGGCTGGGATTTGCCATATCCCGCACATGGCAGATTATGTCTGCACCAGTGACCTCTTCGAGAGTGGCGCGGAAGGCCGCGACCAATTCCGTCGGAAGATCAGAGATGAAGCCAACTGTATCCGACAGGATCGCCTTTTCAACGCCCGGCAGACTGATCGCACGCATGGTTGGATCGAGCGTTGCGAACAGCAGATCCTCGGCCATCACGTCTGCACCTGTCAGACGATTGAAAAGCGTGGACTTACCCGCGTTCGTGTAGCCGACCAGCGCAATAACCGGCCAAGGCGCCCTACCCCGGCGCTGCCGATGCAGCGCGCGGGTTTTGCGCACCTGCTCCAGTTCGCGGCGCAGACGCCCCATGCGCTGGCGGATCATCCGGCGGTCGGCCTCAATCTGGGTTTCACCAGGCCCGCCCAGAAAGCCAAAGCCGCCGCGTTGGCGTTCCAAGTGGGTCCAGCTGCGCACCAAGCGGCTCTGTTGGTAATCAAGATGCGCCAGTTCGACCTGCAAGCGCCCCTCGGCGGTCGCGGCGCGTTCGCCAAAGATTTCGAGGATTAGTCCCGTGCGATCAATAACTTTGCGCTTGAACTTCTCTTCAAGGTTGCGCTGTTGAATGGGCGTTAGCGCGCCATCCACGATCACCAGCTCCGCCTCGTATTGCTCGCAGGCGATCTTGATGTTTTCCACCTGACCCGATCCGAACAAAGTGTTCGGTTGCATCTGGCGGATGGGCAGGATTTCGGTGTGCGCGATCACCACGCCAATCGCGAGCGCGAGGCCCTTGGCCTCCTCGAGACGTTCGGC
Source organism: Pseudomonadota bacterium (assembly GCA_039814925.1). Taxonomy (GTDB): domain Bacteria; phylum Pseudomonadota; class Alphaproteobacteria; order Sphingomonadales; family Sphingomonadaceae; genus Erythrobacter. The sequence continues at coordinate 272,836 of JBCCAH010000003.1, read as the reverse complement.
GGCGCTCAGATCGTAGGTCAGCGCGCGGATATCCGGGCACAGCACAAGGGCCCGCGCCCCGCGGGTGACCTCGTTCATCAAATCATCGTCGAAACTCAGTCGTCGTCTTCTTCGTAATAGTCGCCGACATCCTCATCGTCATCACGATCATCATGAGTTCGATCATCGTGATCGTCTTGGAGGTCGACGGGGCTCGCGGGCTGGATGGTCGAGACCGCGTGCTTGTAAGCCAGCTGCACTGCGCCATCGCGCTCCAACAGCATACAGAATAGATCAAAGGCCGCAATCCGGCCCTGCAGCATCACGCCGTTCACGAGGAACATTGTAACTTGAACGCCGGCATCGCTGACCTTGGTCAGGAAGATATCCTGCAACTGTTTCTTGCCTTTACCAGACGCGCGTCCTTCGAATTGGCGTGCGTCCATGCTGGCGCCGGGCATGATCGTCGAAATCGCGTGTTTGTACACCAGCTGCGATTGCCCATCGCGGCGAAGCAGGATCGAAAAATTGTCAAACCATGTGACGATGCCCTGCAGCTTGACGCCTTTAACGAGGAACATCGTCACGGGCGTCTTGTTGCGGCGAAGCAGATTTAGAAAGGCGTCCTGAAGGTTGCCCGGAAGGGAGGCCGCGGGCGCAGACGGGGCCGGCTTTGGTACAGAGCGCGGAGTGAGAGTGCCTCCACTGGACATGGCGTATGCTCCTGTTTTTGGCGGCCGCCATTACGGTCCGCGAGACGGGCATGAAACGTCCCCTGCTCCCAAACAGGTCCACCGACGATCCCAGCCAAGTGTAGGGTGCCCGAGAGCACCGCAATTGAGTTGTATAATGCCGCTTGCCAGCAAATCGAGCAATGCTTGAATTTATGTCAATATTCCCACTGCCCGAATTCGCGCGCTATGCCGCGACAACTATTCTTTGCGCACGGCTTCGCGTCGCTCCGCCATCCCAAGCAGCTTGAGCTTGCGATGCAAGGCGGAGCGCTCCATGCCGATGAATGTTGCAGTTTTCGAAATGTTGCCAGAGAATCGGCGGATCTGAATAGTCAGATATTCGCGCTCAAAGCTCTCACGCGCCTCGCGAAGGGGCACCCCCATCATGGACGAGAGGCCCGGCCCTGATGTCGCGATCCGCCCACCGGTTATCTCGCTCGGGAGCATATCGGTTTCGACCGTGGTCAAACGCTCACGTGGCGTCATGATGATCGTTCGCTCGACGACATTGCGCAATTGCCGCACGTTGCCCGGCCAATCATAGGCCTGCAGCGCAGCCATTGCTTCTTCTGAGATGTTCGGCGCGGCAATGCCCTGATCGCTCGAATAGCGCGTGAAAAAATGTTCGGCGAGCGCAGGTATATCATCGCGCCGGTCGGCGAGGCTCGGGATTGAAACGGGGACCACGTTGAGCCGGTAGAACAGGTCTTCGCGGAATCGGCCCTCCTCCATCTCGACCGAGAGTTCGCGGGAGGTTGAGGAAACCACGCGCACGTCAACACCGATTTGCCGCGTACCGCCCACACGAACAAAGCTTTGTTCGGTCAGGACGCGCAGTATTCGCGCTTGGGTGGAAAGCGGCATATCCGCGACTTCATCGAGATATAGCGTACCCCCATCGGCCATCTCCAGAAGACCGGGACGCACCTGTTTTCCGTCCGCTTCTTCGCCGAAAAGTTCATGTTCGAACCGATCCGGCGTGATCCGCGCGGAATTCACGATCACAAACGCGCCGCCCGATCGCCCGCTCCAGGCATGCAAGAGCCGCGCGGCGACTTCCTTGCCGGCTCCAGCAGGGCCTGAAATCAGGACGCGACTACCGGTGCTGGCTACACGTTTGAGCGTTGCACGAACGGTGTTGATAACGCTTGAATTGCCAGTGAACTCACCGGCCTCGTCTTCCTCTTGCCGCAGGCGTGTGTTTTCACGGCGCAAACGCTCGGTTTCGGTCGCGCGTTCAACCAGCAGGAGCAGACGTTCGGCTTCGAACGGTTTTTCGATAAAATCCATCGCCCCGCGCCCAACCGCGCTGACGGCGGTGTCGATATTGCCGTGGCCAGAAAAAATGATGACGGGAAGATCCGGCTCCCGTACCTTGATCTCGTCGAGTAGTTCAAGCCCGTCCATCTCGCTGCCGTGCAACCACACATCGAGCAGGACGAGGCTCGGCCGCCGTTCGTCAATCGCGGCCAGCGCGGCGGTCGAGTTGGCTGCGGTGCGACAGGCGTAGCCCTCATCGCCCAGCACGCCGGCGACCAGCTCGCGAATATCGCGTTCGTCGTCGACAATCAGGATTTCAAGCGCCATGCGCGCGGCTCCTTTGTTCGGAATGTGTTTTGATTAGAGTTGCGCGACGCGTCATGCGGCATCGCCTTCGCTGATTTGGGGATCGCGGGCGAAGCGCAGAGTGACGCGGGTGCCGCCACTCTCGCTGGCTGCAAAGCCCATGTCACCACCGTGTTCGTCGACGATCTTTTTGACGATGGCAAGGCCAAGACCAGTGCCCTTTTCACGCGTGGTCACATAGGGTTCGACCAAGCGCTCCCCATCGGCTGGGAGGCCAACGCCATTATCTTCGACCGTAGCGGTCAAATAGCTCTCATTGCTTTCGAGACGCACTGAGATGGTCCCGGCATAGGCGCCGCGTGCTTCCGCGGCGCGCGCTTCGATTGCTTCGACCGCGTTTTTGAGAACATTGGTCATTGCCTGACCCAGTTGATGGCGATCGCAGCGAATCTCTCGCGTTTCGACCGCTTCAGTGTCGACGCTGAATTCGATCCCGTTGTGCGCCACTTCTTGGAGGAAAACAGACTGCCGCACGAGGTCGACCGCGTCTTCAGAACGGAAGACTGGCTTGGGCAAGCGCGCAAAAGACGAGAACTCGTCGACCATTTTGCGAAGGTCACCCACTTGGCGTACGATCGTGCTGGTGAGTTCGTCGAAAAGCTCAGCGTCCTCGCCTTCGTCCACCTGCTTGCGGTAACGCCGTTTGAGGCGCTCGGTTGCCAGTTGAATGGGAGTCAGCGGGTTCTTGATCTCATGCGCAATACGTCGCGCCACATCCGACCATGCGGCCTGCCGCTGATCGAGCAGTTGGCGCGTGATGTCTTCAAAGGTTATGACATAACCGCTTTTACCCGGCGCAACCTTCACCGCGAGGGTAAGCAGCTCGGAATCTTTGGTGTGCGTCACAATCGCGCGCGAAGTCCCCTCGCGAACCATCTGATCAATTTCGGGCGAGAAGTTGGCAATGGGCAACCCTTCGAAATCCGCGCCCGGCTCGCAGGCTTCAGCGCTCTCCAACAGGCTTTGAGCGGACGAATTCATTAGCAAAACGCGGCCAGCATCATCGACCGAAATGACGCCAGCGCTTACCGATTCGAGTACGGCGGCCATGAATGCGCGGCGATCCTCAATCTGGCGGTTGGCGCTGACCAGGGCATCAGTCTGTTTTTCCAGTTGAGCAGTCATGCGGTTGAACGCGCGATTAAGCAGGCCAATCTCGTCCGCTCCGGTCCGGCCTTCAACACGAAGGGCGAAGTTGCCCTGCCCCACTTTGTGCGCCGCTCCGACAAGGTCCGTCAGTGGCTCGACCTGCCGATCTGCGAACCGGAGTGCAAACCAAATCGCAAGGCCGACCAGAAGCAAGCTCACGCTCACCAGCGCAATGTTAAAGCGCAGCTGCAGCGTACGGGCTTCGTTAGTGAGTGTGTCATACGCGGTCGAAATGGCCTGGGCGCTCGCCCAGGAGTTGAACAAAGTCTCTTCGGTGTTGCGCGCCGTGTAAAGATAGATTCCGGCGCCCTTATCGATCGGGGCAAGCGCGGCAATGCGATCGGGGCTGCCTTCAACTACGACGAAGTCACCGGAATCGAGCTGTGCAAGGGCCCGCTCGCTGAAAGGCATCGGTTGGTTGCCTTCCATCAAATTCATTACGGCCGCTGTGCGCAGAGTGCCATCTTCAAGCCGTTGGAAAATAACGCTTTCCGAGATCTTCCGGCCTTGCGCCTGATACGCGTACCGGTCCGGAAACTCTTCGTCGAAGATGGTTCCGCCGCGCTCAAAATAGAACCGCAGGTCGCTCGCCATGGTGATCGTCTGGTCCTGCACGTCGCGCTGGTTGGCGTCGTAATAGCTTTGCGCGAGAACGTTTGCGTTCTCCATCAATCCGCGCGAGTCGTCCGAGAACCAAAAATCCACACCAGTCTGGAACAAGAACGCTGCAAATCCAGCGACGAGTAGCGTCGGCACCGCCGCGACCATCGAGAAGAAAAAAACGAGCCGCACATGTAGGCGCGCGGTGCTCCCTGCCGCGCGATAAAGTGCCAGACGGCGGCCCACGAACACAAGGATCGCCATTGCCGGGACAAGAATCGACATAAGAAGAAGAGAAACCTGCATCGCAGGCAACGCACCCGACGTTTCCGGATTTTGCGTGTAGGCAAAATAGGTTGCCGTCACTGCCATAATCAGAGCAATGACCGAGAGAATTTCCAGCCATACAAACAGATTTGCTCGGCGAGAGGCAACCTGAATGCGGCGCCACCAAACGGGACTGTTGCGCGAAATACGCGGCTGCGCCTCTGCCCCCTCCAGAGACGCGACGCCAGCCTGAATAGGCGTGGTGTTGGGCAAGACTGATCCGTCCGATCCGCTCATCGTGGCGTCGTTACAACCATGGTGTTGCCGATTTGCAAGTCATTCCTTCGCGTTGTGTGCGATTTATGCGTCAGCCCGTTCTTGCGAAGCGTTCAGGCTCCACACCAAGTTCGCCAATTCTCTTGCGCAAAGTGTTGCGATTGATGCCGAGCAGCTTGGCCGCACGCAATTGGTTGCCTCGCGTTTCGGCCAAAGCGTGCTCGATCAAGGGCTTCTCAAACGCGGCCAAGGCGCGATGGTAAAGCGTTCCATGCGCCGGATCCTCTTCGTGCAGCCAATGAGCCACCGCCGCTTCGAAGTCGGGCGGACCCAGATGGATGGGAGCAGAGGAGCCTCTGAGTTCAGACAGGATAACATCGTCCAACTGCGCGGCATCAATGACGTCATCACGCGCCAAAACAGCCAGTCGGAACATGACATTGCGCAATTCGCGCACGTTGCCGCGCCAAGAGTGCTTTTGCAGCGTCTCGACAGCGTCAGCGGTTAGTGATCGCCGCGGCAATCCCTCATCGGCCGCTTGCGCCAAAAAGTGGTTGGCGAGCACCTCAATATCTTCGGGGCGTTCGCGCAGCGGTGGAAGGGCAATCGGCACAACATTGAGGCGGTAGAACAGGTCTTCGCGAAACGCCCCGCTGGCAATCAGAGGATGCAGATCGCGGTTGGTTGCCGCGATAATACGGACGTGGACTTCGATCTCTTGGCGCCCGCCGACGCGCCGAATACGGCCCGACTGGAGCGCTCGCAGCAACCGCGTTTGCGCATCGGCGGACATATCGCCGATTTCATCAAGAAAGAGTGTGCCGCCATTGGCTTGTTCGAACTTGCCAATGGTCTGAGCGATCGCGCCGGTGAAGGCGCCCTTCTCATGTCCGAAGAGCTCGCTCTCGATCAAGTTCGAAGGAATCGCGGCGGTGTTAACGGCCACAAATGGTCCCGTACGCCGGCTGCCAAGTTGGTGGATCGCTTCGGCTACCAACTCTTTGCCTGTCCCGCTTTCACCAGTTATGAGCACGGTTAGATCGTTGCGCAAAACCCGCGTGATCATCCGATAGACGCTCTGCATCGCGGGGCTTCGTCCCACGAGAGGGAGCCCGTCAACGGCCGCCTCGCTGGGTTCACCCTCAGCCTGATCCTGTTTTCCCAGTGCCTGACACACAGCTTGCACCAGTTCATCGAGATCGAAAGGCTTGGGGAAATACTCGAAGGCCTCGCTGTCGCTGGCGCGCACGGCGGTATCGAGCGTGTTTTGTGCGGATAGCACAATGACGGGCATGATCGGCGCTTCACGCCGGACCGCGGCGAGCGTGGCGAGCCCGTCGCCATCTTCCAATATGACATCGGTCAGCATCACATCGAAGGGCGCTTTGGCTAGGGCCGCGTCGCGGTCCGCAAGGCTTGTCACGTGAGTGATCGAGAAGCCTTCATCTTCCAACGCTGCCTGAATAACGATCGCAATGGCGCGGTCGTCTTCGACGAGGAGAATGCGCGCGTTCTGGCTCACGTCTTGCCTCGCTTGCTCGATGGGGATGGTGCCACCGCCAAATGCAGACGAAAGTGAGTGAGCCCCTTGGCAATCTCGCGCTCGTGGCTGATCGATCCATTCATGTCGTGCATCAGTTTGCGCACCAGCGCGAGTCCGAGCCCCTGCCCATGCGATTTTGAAGACACGAAAGGTTCAAACAATCGGTCGCGCAGAGTTGGGTCCACGCCAACGCCGTTATCCGTAACTGTAATTTCAATCGGCAAACGGACCTTGCTGCCAATTCGCAAGGCGCTGACCACGAGGCCGCTGACATAGCGGGTACGGATCGTGATGCGGCCCACGCGCGCGCTGTCGGCTCCCTCAATTCGCCTTGCGGGTACGCACGCGTCCCGGGCGTTTGAAATGAGGTTTATGAGCACCTGCTCCAGCGCGTCCCGATGGGCGAGGACTTGAGGAAGCGAAGGGTCAAACTCCTCAACGATCTCTACACCCTCTATGCCCGCGGCTCGGACGGTGGCAATGGCTGACCGGATCGCTTCATGGGGGTTGCAAGGAGCGCCGGGCTCAGCGGTCTGGCTGCCCAATTGCTGCATCCGGTCGATCAACCGGGCGATGCGATCCACTTCGTCGGTTATCATCCGAGCGAGCGACTTGTCGCCATGCGGCAGTTTGCGCGCAATCAATTGCGCTGCACCTTTTATCGCAGCGAGCGGGTTTTTGATTTCATGCGCCAGGATCGAGGGAGCACCGACCGCTGGCGAAGCGCGTTCATCACTGGCCACGCTTTCGTGGCCGAATTCCGATATGGTCACCACGCGCCACCCGGGATGAGCGGGCAGCGCCGACATGGAGAGGTTGACCGGAGATTCCTCTCCGCTGAATCGCACGCGGATATCGCGCGCGATAAGGGCGCCCTCCCCCCGCGCCAAAAGATCGGCGACCCTTTCGTCAAGGCTTCGCACCACATCGGTCAATTGCGCGCCGACCAGCATTTTGGCACCTGTGCCCAGCAGAGCCTCTGTTGCGTGATTGACCTGAGCGATCCGCCCATCGGGATCGACCAGCATAAGCGCAAAGACGAGCGCCGATATCTGCGCGGCGGCGTCAGGAGCGTCCATTGTCGGCTGCACAGGCACGGGATCGCTCGCCATGTTGGCGTCCTACTCAGGCGGCCGCGGCGCGGCGGTTTAGGAACGGCGCATAGAACCGTTCAATCTCCCCCAGCACTTGCTTGGAATCGTTGATCGTGTTGGCGAAATGGCGGAACTCCGCGGATCCGTGCATCCCTTTAGTGTACCAGCCCAAATGCTTGCGCGCGATCTTGACGCCGACATTTTCGCCGTAGTGGTCCATCATCCGCTCATAATGCTCGACCAGAGTGGCGTATTGCTCGTCAAAGCTTGGCGTGGGGATACGTTCACCAGTGCGCAACCATTGCATCACTTGGCCAAGCAGCCATGGCTTTCCATATGCGCCTCGCCCGATCATCAGGCCATCCGCTCCCGATTGTTCCAGAGCCTTTCCAGCGTCTTCGATCGTGCAGATATCGCCGTTAACGATGACCGGAATGTTCACCGCATCCTTGACCTTGCGCACGAATGACCAATCAGCACTGCCCTTGTACATCTGGTTGCGAGTGCGGCCGTGAACCGTGATCATCTTGACACCCAGATCCTCAGCGATGCGTGCCAGTTCCGGTGCGTTCAGGCTTTGGTGGTCCCAGCCCATGCGCATCTTAACAGTGACCGGCACGTCGACCGCTTTGACGGTCTCTTCCATAAGCTTGGTCGCCAGCGGGACTTCGCGCATCAGTGCGCTTCCCGCGAGTTGGCCCACGACTTTTCGTACAGGGCAACCAAAGTTGATGTCGATAATAGCCGCGCCGTTGCCTTCTTGAAGCTTGGCCGCTTCGCCCATGGAGGCCGGATCGCACCCGACGAGCTGCATGGAGACGGGGTTTTCGGTCTGATCCCATTCCGCCTTCTGGATCGATTGGCGCGTCTCGCGAATCGCCGCTTCGCTGGCGATCATCTCAGTCACGTTTAGGCCTGATCCATAGCGCCGCACCAAAACACGGAATGGCTTGTCGGTGACGCCGGTCATCGGAGCGAGCAGCACTGGCTCATCAATCGTGACGGAGCCGATATGGATCGGTATGATCGTAGGCCGGTTCGCTCCGGCCCCATCGGTGGTGGGGTGAGAGATGGTGGGGGTCATCGTAATCTCGGATAATGCCTAAATTTTGAGCAATCGCATAGTGGATTGCGAAAAATCCGTCCAGTCCCTAAGCGCGATCCCGCAATGACCGCCACCACTCCTCTCCCTTTTTTTTTCGCCGCTGTGGTTGTCGCCGCTGGCAAGGGTCTGAGATGCGGTGGCAAAACGCCAAAGCAGTTTCGTCAGTTCCGAGGGAAGCCTGTCCTCGAACATTCAACAAGCGCTCTGATTGAAGCGGGCTGCGATCCCTTGGTGATTGTCGCCCCCGCAGGCTTGCACGACGAAGCCCTGAAAGCCGCCGGAAACCCTCCGAAGGCCATCACGGTAAGCGGAGGCGCAACTCGGCAGGAATCAGTGCGTGCCGGGCTTGAAGCCCTTGTCCAAGCCGCTCCGGACTATGTCCTAGTCCACGACGCGGCGCGCCCGGATTTACCGGTTGCTGTTATCGAGCGACTTTTGTCCGCGCTCAAAGACCATCCCGGCGCCATCCCAACCTTGCCCGTAGTCGATAGCCTCGCCGTCGCCAGCCAGGCTGGCACTATGGCCGGCGCGGCTCAGCGTGAAGCCCTGCGCCGCGTACAAACACCACAGGCCTTCCGTTTCGCCGATATCCTCGCCGCGCACAGCGAATGGCAAGGAAAGCCCACCGCCGGAGACGACGCGCAAGTGCTTTCAGCCAGCAATGGTTCAGTTGCGCTGGTTGAGGGAGACGAACGGCTCAAGAAAATTACCTTTGCGGAAGACCTTACCGACATGACCTCCCTCCCCCCAATGCGCGTTGGCCAAGGCTATGACGTGCACCGCTTGGAAGCAGGCGAGGAGTTGTGGCTGTGCGGGGTCCAGCTGGAGCACACGCACGGGCTTTCGGGCCACTCCGACGCCGATGTCGCACTGCACGCCATCACCGATGCGGTGTTGGGCGCGATTGGCAATGGCGACATCGGTACGCACTTCCCGCCCAGCGATCCGCAATGGAAAGGCGCGCGGTCCGCGCAATTTCTTCAGCACGCGGTCATGCTCACCGGCGAAGCGGGATACGCGCTCGGCAATATCGATCTTACGATTATATGCGAAGCGCCCAAGATTGGCCCCCACCGCCCCGCCATGCGCACCGAATTGGCGCGCATCACCGGGCTTGATGAAAGCGCGATCAGCGTCAAGGCGACCACCACCGAACGCCTCGGCTTCACCGGACGTGAGGAAGGCATCGCAGCGCAGGCCACTATTTCTGTTTTCAAGCATTCCTGATCATTGAAGGAGACCCCTGATGAAACGCACTCTTCTCGCATCGACCCTGGCCTTTACCGCCATCAGCACCGCCCAAGCCGCGCAGGCGCAGCAGGCTTGCATCACCCTCGAAGACGCGGCGGACACCGTCGTCTATCTGACGCCCATCGCCTATGACGGAGCTCTGCGCAGCTGCAAAAGCGAGCTGCCCGATGACAGCTTCCTTTCCAGCGACGATGGCAAGGCGTTCGCCGACAAATTCCGCGCTAAACAGGACGCCGCGTGGCCCGGCACGTTCCGCGCGGTGCAGGTGATGATGGCGGGCGATGCCGAGAACGACGGGATGGCGCAGATGATCGGGTCGATGGAACCCGAACAGCTCCGCCCCTTTGCCGACGCTTTGATCGGTCAGCTAATTGCCGAAGAGATCAAGCCGGACACTTGCGGCAAGATCGACCGCGGCGTTGAATTGCTCAGCCCTCTGCCCGCAGAGAATGTTGGCGGTCTTGTATCCTTCGCGCTCGATCTGGTTGGCGGCGACAGCAACGATCTGCCTATCTGCAACGCAGATGGCACGGTTCGCGTAATCCCCGAAGGCCCGCTTGAGCCCGAAGACAAAGCAGCGCGGACCGGCAGCTGATGAGCGCCGGGCTGCTCCCCGATGAATTGAACGCGCTTGCCGCGCGAGTTGTCGAAGAGAACCGCGCGGCGGGCCGCATGATAGCCACAGCCGAAAGCTGCACAGGCGGCCTTGTTGCGGGCGCAATCACAGAGATTGCCGGTTCTTCGGCGGTGCTTGATCGTGGCTTTGTGACCTATTCGAACGAAGCCAAGATGGAAGCGCTAGACGTGGCCTCGGATATTATCGAGACGTTTGGCGCGGTATCCATCGCGTGCGTTTGGGCCATGGCGCAAGGTGCACTGAAGCGTTCCAACGCGGACGTTGCGGTGGCAATCAGTGGTGTGGCGGGTCCTGGCGGTGGCACCGATCTAAAGCCAGTTGGCACCGTCGTCTTTGCGCGCGCCTATCGCGGCCAAAGTTGCGAAGAAGAGGGCGAGCTCAAGTTCTTCGAGCACGGCGATGATCCTGTCGCCGCGCGCGCCGAAATCCGCCGCCAAGCGACGATCTGCGCGTTGGAACTGCTTCTACCTGACGGCGACTAACCAACGGCGTTTTCCGAGCCGTACAGTTGCTCAGCGCGTTTCTCAAAAGCGTCAACCATCTTGCGGAAAGCACGGTCAAAATACTGTCCTGCGATGCGTTCGAAGACCTTGTTGCGGAAGGTGAAGTCGACGAAGAACTCGATCTCGCAACTGGTGTTACCGTAAGGTTTGAAAACCCAGATGTTGTCGAGGTCCGACAGAGGGCCGTCGACATAATGCACCCGGATTTCATGCGGGCGTTCCTTGCTCACCCGACTGGTGAAGCTTTCCCGGATCGATTTGAAGCCGACAACCATATCGGCCAGCATCTCGGTCTCGCTGTTCGAGCGCACGCGTGTCGCCACCACCCAAGGCAGGAACTTGCGGTAGCTGCCCACATCAGCGACCAAATCAAACATTTGTTCCGGCGTGTAAGGAAGCCGATGGATTTCGCGAACGGACGGCATAAACGTGTCGCTTAGATAGCGATCCGGTCCTGCTGGCGCGCGGCCTTCGCCAGCTTTTCTTCCCGCGCCGCGCGCATCACCGCAAAGTCGTCGCCCGCGTGGTACGACGAGCGTGTCAGCGGGCTGGAAGCCACCTGAAGGAAGCCTTTGGCACGAGCGATGGAGCCATACGCGTCGAACGCTTTGGGCGTCACGAACTCTTCGACCTTGGCGTGCTTGGGCGTAGGCTGGAGGTATTGGCCCATGGTGATGAAGTCGACTTCGGCGCTGCGCATGTCGTCCATAACCTGGTGCACTTCGAGGCGTTCCTCTCCCAACCCCAACATGATGCCCGACTTGGTGAAGATCAGCGGATTGTGCGCTTTCACTTCCTCCAGAAGACGCAGTGAGGCGTAGTACCGCGCGCCGGGGCGGATCGTAGGATAAAGGCGCGGCACGGTCTCCAGATTGTGGTTATACACGTCCGGGCCCGCTTCACAGATCGCCTCCACCGCCGCGCGCATTTTGCCGCGGAAATCAGGCGTCAGGATTTCAATCGTGGTGTTCGGCGTGTTGCGGCGCAGAGCCTCGATCACCTTTACAAACTGCCCTGCCCCGCCATCGGGAAGATCGTCGCGGTCAACGCTGGTGACGACGATGTGCTCGAGCCCCATTTTGGCCGCCGCCACCGCTGTGTTTTCCGGCTCCATCGGATCAACCGCGCGCGGCATACCCGTTTTCACATTGCAGAACGCGCAGGCGCGCGTGCAGACGTCGCCCAGGATCATCACGGTCGCGTGCTTCTTCGACCAGCATTCGCCGATATTGGGGCAAGCGGCCTCTTCGCAAACCGTGTTGAGGTTGAGCTCACGCATCAATTTGCGCGTCTCGTTATACTCTTTGCTCACCGGCGCGCGCACGCGGATCCAGTCCGGTTTGCGCTGGCGCGGGGGGCGAGAATCCTCAGGCGTAGGCTTCGGAGTGTTGGCGAGGTCGTTCATGGGGCTCACTTAGGCTTCCAAGACGCGGCCCGCAAGCGCGTGCGATGAGACTTTGATTGCAGATTTCGGAAGAGCCGCCGCGTTCCTCTTTCCGCACTAATAGCTTGCCCTGCACGCCGCCGATCCTCATCTACACGGCCATGTCAGAAACAACACTCAAGAACATCGCTCTGCTGATCGATGCAGACAACACCACGCCTGAGGGCATCGACCCCGTGCTCACCGTTATGGCGGAGCTGGGCCAGGTCAACATTCGCCGCGCCTACGGCAATTTCGCCAAGGACAACCTCGCACGCTGGGACAAGATTACCAACAAATTCGGCATCCGCCCTCAACAACAGTTCGATGTCACACGCGGTAAGAACGCGACCGATATGGCCATGACGATCGACGCGATTGATCTCCTGTACCAAGGTAAAGTCGACGGGTTCGGGATCATGACATCGGACAGCGACTTTACCCCGCTAGTCACGCGCCTGCGCCAGGACGGGATCGTGGTCTATGGATTTGGCGAGTCGAAGACCCCCCTCGCCTTTCAATCCGTTTGCACCCGCTTCATCGACATCAAAAAACTGATCGCGACCAACGCCAAAGATCGCAAAAAGGGCAGCGAGCCGAAGGTCGAGGCGGTTGATGAAGATCTGCTGGAACTGATAACCGCAGCCTATTCCGAGGCCAAGAGCGTAAAGGGCTTCGCCCGTCTCTCTCAAGTGGGGCAGATCGCCGGTAACCGTTCAAGCTTCGATGTGCGCAATTACGGCTTCAAGAGCCTCAAAGACATGTTTGAGAGCTTTGACAATTTCCTGGTTGAACAGCGAGACGACAACCAAGTTTACGTCAAGCGTCTTCGCTAAGCGCAACCTTCGCCAAAACAAAAGAGCGCCGGAATCGCTTCCGGCGCTCTTAGATCTTGATTGAGCGAACGTCTTACGAGGAAGCGCTCATCAAATCGCCCAGAGACGGGCCTTCGTCGGCCGTTGACGCGGCGGTTGCAGGACCGGCTTTGAAACTGGCGTAACCCGACCAAACGCGGCCAATGGGGCTACGAGCTCCGCTGATCTTGGCGAAAGTTTCTTGCGCAGCAGCGTAATCTTCCAGACCCACCTGCGCCATGCCCAATCGGGTCAACGCTTCGTCCGCGTCAACGCCCGGCATCGACAACGCCTTGATGTAGAATTCCACAGCCTTGTCATATTCGCCATAGCTCAGGAAAGCGCTGCCCGCCGCGCGCACCGTCGCCAAGCTCGCGGTCGCTGCACGAGCGTCAGTTTCGAGTGCGGGAAGATCAGCGCGGTCGGAATCGATCCGGCCCGATGCGATGCGCAACTGATCGGAGACATAGGTGTCATCGCGCTCAATCGCGCCTGCGGCGTATCCCTGTTCGATCACGTCTTTGACTTCCTGCGGTAGACGACGCGCATCGGCCGTTTCGACGTAGATGATGAAGTCCTGCTTCTCTTTCATCACGTCGGCCGTGCGGCTTAGACGAAGAATGTCGAGGGTCGCTTGATCGTCGTATTCGTTAAGGATGCGCACGACGTTGATCGCATTGATCCAGTTGGAATCGGTTGGATACATCTGCGCGCGTCTGATAGCGTAATCATAGACCTGCGGCTGGATGTCTTCACGATACGCCACTGAAAACGCGATTTCAAACAGGCGCTCTTCAACCGGTTCACCAGCGGCCTCAGCCGTCGCAAACGCATCATCCAGAACCGTGAGACCTTCGCGATATTGGTCGGTGTTGAAATAGGTCTGAGCCATCGCAACTAACAATTCCGATTTGGTCTGGCCACCGGTGTAACCAAGATCCATCGCCGTCTTTAGGTAGCCACGCGCCTTTTCAGGCTGGCCGGAAACCGAAGCAAGCTGGAAGACGATAAAGTTGTACTGGCCAATGGCATCGAGAGGAACTTTCCCACTGCCAAGCATCATTTCCATCCCGCGCAGGCGGGTCTGAATGCCGGTCGTTTTCTCAGCGTCAGTCGTTGCCACGTTGCCAAGGCGAATGCCGTGGTTGTAGATAAGCTGACCGGTCTGCAGGCGTTCGTCGCCCGTGTTGGCAAGGCCCACAACCTGTTCAATCTGAGCGGAGAAGCTGCGCGGATCAGCGCCTTCGGCTTTCATCTGCTCATCAAGAGGAACGAAAGCCTCACGCCATTCCTTCGAATACTCAGCGGCAGGCGCTTCTTCTTCCTTCTTTTTCTTCTTCTTTTTGCGCTGGGCGTGCGCCGGATCCGGCACAATGTGACCGGCCACCATGGCCGTGCCGGTAGCGAGCGCAATCGCCAGCACAAGCTTAGAGGCCTGCTTACGCAGAGTGAGGGTTTTCATTGAATGGGTCTCCCTTGAGATGATGGCCTCTCGCGCGTTTTCTAAGGTGCGCGTGGCCGGATAACTCGTTGCGGTGTTCTTTGACGGTTTTCGCCGCAATTTGCAATTCTTCCTAGGTGATGCGGGCTGAATGAGCTTTGAACGGAATGCATAGTCTTGCGACTGATTTGTTCAAGCAAGGCCGGGGTATGCCCACTTTTCGCGCCAAAAGAGGCCTTTGTGGTCCCGCCGCTGCATTTCCCTGTGGAGCCGGCCTTCAAATGTGGAAAAAACGCCTTTGTTTCATTTTCGTTCTAGCCGTTCGGTGGCGTGCATCTCGCGCAATGCCTACATAGAATAGCGATGGGCCCTGGTCCCGAGATAACAAACAGAACTGGCGCAAGCTCTTGAGCGACGACAACACTCCTCAGAACCCCGAAAACCCCTCATCGCCGACGGAATATGAGCGGATCGATATCGTCGATGAGATGAAGACGAGTTACCTCGATTACGCGATGAGCGTGATCGTGGCGCGCGCACTTCCCGATGTGCGCGATGGATTAAAGCCCGTGCACCGCCGCATTTTGTACGCCAGCAAGCTTGGCAATTTTGTCGCCGGGCGTCCTTACGTCAAAAGCGCCAAGATCGTCGGCGACGTGATGGGCGACTACCACCCGCACGGCGACAGCGCCATTTATGACGCTTTGGCACGCATGACCCAGGATTGGTCCATGCGCGTGCCGTTGATCGATGGCCAGGGCAACTTTGGATCGATGGACCCCGATCCGCCCGCTTCGATGCGTTACACCGAGGCGCGACTGGCCCGAGTGTCCGAAACGCTGCTTGATGATCTCGACAAGGACACGATCGATTTCGTCGACAACTACGATGGCCGCAAGCAAGAGCCTTCGGTTCTGCCTGCGCGCTTTCCCAACTTGCTCGTCAACGGCGCGGGCGGGATCGCGGTGGGCATGGCGACCAATGTCCCGCCGCACAATCTGGGCGAAGTGATCGATGGCTGCTTTGCCTTTATGGACAATCCGGCGATCACCAATGAAGAACTGATCGACATTATCCCAGGGCCCGATTTCCCGACCGCGCCGCTGATCCTTGGCTCGTCGGGCGCGCGTTCTGCCTACACGACGGGGCGCGGGTCGATCATGATGCGCGCACGGCACGAGATCGAGACCAAGCGCGGCGACCGCCAGTCCATCATCCTTACATCGATCCCGTATCAAGTCGGCAAGTCCGGCCTGGTCGAAAAGATCGCGGAGGCCGCCAAGGATAAGCGGATCGAGGGCATCTCTGACATTCGCGACGAAAGCTCGCGTGAAGGCGTCCGCGTGGTCATCGATCTTAAGCGCGACGCGTCGAGCGATGTCGTCTTAAACCAACTGTGGCGCTACACGCCCGCGCAGTCCTCTTTCCCGGCTAATATGCTCGCGATCCGCGGCGGTCGGCCCGAGACGCTAACCCTGCGCGAGATCATCAAGAGCTTTATCGGCTTCCGCGAGGAAGTGATCACGAGGCGCACCAAGTTTGAACTCAACAAAGCCCGCGAAAGCGCGCACCGTTTGCTCGGTTTGGTGATCGCGGTCTCGAACCTTGACGAAGTGGTCGCGATGATCCGCAGCGCCGCAAATCCCGCCGAAGCGCGCGCGCGATTGCTGGCCAAGGAATGGCCGATTGGCGATATCGCGCAATACATCCGCTTGGTCGAAGCGATTGAACCCTCAGCTGATGAATCTGGCGGCACGTACAAGCTGTCGGAACGTCAGGTTCGTGCGATCCTTGAGCTGCGCCTTCACCGTCTGACCGCTTTGGGCCGCGATGAAATTGGCGATGAGCTGAAACAGCTTGCGATGCAGATCGAAGAGCTGCTCTCGATCCTTGCCGACCGTGTTAAGCTCTATGCGGTGATGCGCGAAGAGCTCGAAGAAGTCCGAGCCACCTACGCGACGCCGCGCGTCTCCGAGATCGCCCCGGCCTGGGATGGCCTTGAAGACGAAGATCTGATCGAGCGCGAGGAAATGGTCGTAACCGTCACGCATGGCGGATACATCAAGCGCACCCCGCTTGCGACTTTTCGCGCGCAGGCGCGCGGCGGCAAAGGCCGTTCGGGCATGGCGACCAAGGATGAGGACGCCGTCACCGAACTGTTTGTCACCTCGACGCACAATCCGGTGCTGTTCTTTACCAACACGGGCCGTGTCTATCGTCTCAAAGTCTGGAAGCTTCCCGAAGGCGGTCCGCAAACGCGCGGACGCCCGATGGTGAACCTGCTGCCGCTGGGCGAGGACGAGAAGGTTACGAACGTCCTTCCGCTGCCCGAAGACGAAGCGGAGTGGGAAAAGCTGGGCATCGTCTTTGCGACCCAGCACGGGATGGTCCGCCGTAACTCGATGGATTCCTTCGCTAACGTGCCCTCGAACGGGAAATACGCGATGGGCTTTATCGAAGGTTCGGGCGACCGTCTCATCGGAGTGGCTCTTGTAGACGAAAGCCAGGAAATCTTCCTCGCCAGCACCAATTCAAAAGCCATCCGCTTCGAAGCCACCGCCGCGCGCGAAACCAAGAGCCGCACCGGTATCGGCGTTCAGGGCATGGGGCCCAAGGGCGATATCGAAGTCGTCAGCCTCGCCGTGCTAAACCAAACGGGCACCACCGCCGAAGAGCGCGAGGCCTATCTGCGCGCCGCACCGTGGAAGAACAACGATACCGTCTCCGAGCTCAGCGAAGAGCGCATGGCCGAAATGGCGGATAAGGAGCAGTTCATCCTGACGATCTGCGCGCGTGGCTATGGCAAGATCAGCTCCAGCTTTGAGTACCGCGTCACGGGGCGCGGCGGCAAAGGCGTCGTCAATATTGGCGAACCGTCCGAGAAAGATCGCAACGGCCAGGTCGTCGCAAGCTTCCCCGTCACGCATGGCGATCAGATCATGCTGGTCACCGATCAGGGCAAACTGATCCGTCTTGGCGTCGACTTCCGCCATATGGTCGAGAATGGCTTTGAGGAGCTCAAAGGCTGGGCAATCTACGGGCGTAGTTCTTCGGGCAACCGCCTGTTCAACGTCGCCAAGAACGAACAGATCGTCAGCGTGGCGCGGATCGAGGATCCGGAAGACGAAGACGAAGCGGAATTGGACGGCGAGGTCGGCGAAGGTGAAGCTGGCGCAGAAGGTAGCGACACGCCCGACGCTCCGGAAGCGCCGACCCAAGACTAATGCCGTTGCCACCCTCTCGCGCTGAGGTTAGCCTCCGGCGCGGGAGAGGACATCATGAACATCACACCTTCGGGCGCGTCATGCGGTGCGCGCGTCACCGGCATCGACCTTGCCGGTGACCTGTCGCCCGAGACGATTGCAGCCATCCGCAAAGCTTGGCTTGAACACAAGGTGCTCGCTTTCGCCGGGCAAACCAACTTCGATGACGCGGCACTGGAACGCTTCACGCTCGCAATGGGCGGCTTTGGCTCGGACCCGTTCTTCGATCCCATCCCCTGACACGACAACATCGCCGCGATCCAGCGCGAGGCGGATGAGACCAGCACGATCTTTGCGGAGAACTGGCATTCGGACTGGAGCTTTCAGGAGAAGCCGCCAGCGGGCACCTGCCTGCGCGCGGTTGAGATCCCGCCGGTGGGTGGCGACACCCTGTTCTGCGATCAGGTGGCGGCGTTTGCTGCTCTGCCGGACGAACGGAAGGAGTACCTGCGCACACTTACCGCCATCCATTCGGCCGCGCGTGGTTACGCGCCCGATGGCCTTTACGGCGACAACGACAGCTCCGATCGCTCAATGACGATCACGCCGGGCAAGGCCGCCCTCGCCCGCCAATCGCACCCGCTGATCCAGCGCCATCCGGAAACCGGTGAGGAAGCGATCTATTGCAGCGTCTCCTATGTCGTCGGGATCGAAGGGTTGAGCGATATGGAGGCGCTCCAGATCGTGATGGAGCTGCACCAATGGTGCGAGCAGGATCAATTCGTTTACCGCCACCAGTGGGAACCCGACATGCTAGTCATGTGGGACAATCGCGGCGTCAATCACAAGGCGACCGGCGGCTATGAAGGCCACCGACGCGAGCTGCACCGCACCACAATCGCCGCTTACGCTCAGGTTCTGGGCGCGTAGGCGTTGGGCGCCTCACGGTCCGCGCGCAGAGTTTGCACCACGCCCGTTGCGATCATCACCTGTGCGGCAAAATAGGTCGGCCAGATCAGGATATCGGGCAGCGGAGCGAGGTCCAAAGGCCCGAACCGGCTGAAGATCAGCCAATCGCTGACGATGAACAGCACCGCCCCAAGCCCCACGCGATAGCGCGGAAAACGGCTCATCCAGGCGGCGGCGGCCATCGCGCCAAGAGCGGTCGAATACAGCGCGATATCGAGGCGCTGGCTTATCAAATACGCAATCACGGGTGTGCCAATCGCCAACGCCCCTGCGCAGGCCATCTGGCTGGCGGCGGGTTGAGGGCGCGGGTTGCGCACATACAGAATCACCGCGACCAGATGCGAGGCGAAGAACAATCCCCCGCCCACTTCAAAACTGATCTCAAGTACCATGTCCGCCGCAGCGCTCAGCCCCAAGGCGATGAACAGGATGACTCCATCCAGCCCCGGAGCGCGGCGCAGAGCGTAGATGGCAAGGAGCCCGACACTGGCCCCTTTGAGCGCGATCAGCCACACACCCGCTATGGGATTGTTCCATAAGAAGTAATAGGCGATCCCCGCCACCATGCTCGCCAGCAACCATGGGCGGTAGTCGATCAACGCGCGGTGTGATGTTTTGTCCGACACGGTGTGATCCCTCTTGCCTTGCCTTGGATGTTGCCATGCCTTGGATATTAACAAGCCTCGCATGCCCTTGCGCCCGCGCTAACACGCAATTACTTCACGCACCATCATGACACATCAAGTCCACATTATCGGCGGCGGCCTCGCCGGGAGCGAGGCCGCATGGCAGCTAGCCCAGCGCGGCGTCAAAGTGCGCCTTTCGGAGATGCGCGGCAGCGGCAAAATGACGCCCGCTCACCAAACCGACGGGCTGGCGGAGTTGGTCTGCTCCAACTCGTTCCGCTCGGACGACGACACCAAGAACGCCGTGGGCCTCCTCCATCACGAAATGCGTGAGCTTGACTCCATTGTCATGCGCGCTGGCGAAGTGGCGCGCGTCCCTGCAGGCAGCGCCATGGCGGTGGACCGCGATGTGTTTTCCGATGAGGTGGAGAAAGCCTTTAATAGCCACACGAATATTGAAGTGGTGCGCGAACGCGTGGACGCCTTGCCTGAAAGCGGCCTCACCATCGTTGCGACCGGGCCGCTGACCGCGGCAAGCTTGGCGCAAAGCATCGTCAAAGCCACCGGCGAAGAACGGCTCGCCTTCTTCGACGCTATCGCCCCCATCGTCCACCGCGACAGCATCGACATGTCGAAATGCTGGATTCAATCGCGCTGGAACAAGACGACCGAGGCCTCCAACGAAGACGGCGATTACATCAATTGCCCGATGACCAAGGAGCAGTACCTCGCCTTTCATAAAGGCCTGATTGAAGGCGAAAAAGGCGAATTCAAGGAGTGGGAGAAGGACACGCCCTATTTCGATGGCTGTATGCCGATCGAAGTGATGGCGGAACGCGGCGTTGAAACGCTGCGCTATGGCCCGATGAAGGGCGTGGGTCTCGACAACCCATACGACACGAGTGAAGAGCATCCGCAGGGCAAGTGGCCTTACGCGGTGGTGCAGCTGCGCCAGGACAACAAGCTGGGCACGCTGTGGAACATGGTCGGCTTTCAGACTAAGCTAAAATACGGCGCACAGGTCGAGCTGTTCCGGACCATTCCGGGTCTTGAAAACGCGGAGTTTGCAAGGCTGGGCGGGCTCCATCGCAACACATTCCTGAACTCGCCAGAAGTGCTGGACCGCCAGCTGCGTCTGAAAGCCGCGCCGCATATCCGTTTTGCCGGACAGGTGACCGGGTGCGAGGGCTATGTTGAGAGCGCCGCCATTGGCCTCGTCGCTGGCATGATGGCCGCCGCCGAGTTGGCGGGCCGCGAATGGCAGCCCCTGCCCGCCTCGACCGCCATGGGCGCGCTTCTGAGCCACATCACTGGCAACGCGGACGCCGCGACCTTCCAACCCATGAACGTCAATTTCGGGCTCTTCCCGCCACTCCACGAGGTGAAGAAGAAACAGCGCAAGGAGGCCTACACGTCTCGCGCCAAGACCGACATGGCCGCGTGGGTCAAGGGTCAACGCCAGACAGAGCCCGCCTAGAACCTAGCAATTGCATTTGGGTTTTGCTGGCGCTCTTCGCTTGGGCGCAGTGGTACGGAACTCGGCCGGGGTGAGTTTGTCATCGCCGTCGGCGTCCGCGCCTTCGAACCGCTCTACCGTTGTCACCGCCCATTCTTCAAAGGTAAGCAGATTGTTGCCGTCTTTGTCGAGCCTGCGAAACGCGTCCGACCGCGTTGACAGCATTTCGTTGCGAGTGATCAGCCGATCCCGGTCACGGTCGTAGCGAAAGAAGCGTTTCTCCTCGCGCGACAATTCGCTGGCTTCGGGCGGCGCTGGCCCTTCGAGGTCGGCGGGATCCACGATCGGGAGCTCTTCGGGCGCCGGGGCTGGTTCTTCGGGTTCCGGCGGCGGCGGCGCGAGTTCTTCGACCTGCGCTTGTCCCGCCCACCAATAGACACCCACGCCTGCGAGAATAAGCCCAACGAACATTCCAAGAATAGCTTGCCGCATCGCGTTTGGCTCCCTCGCCCAGCCTCGACGGGTGAAAGTGTACCGGTTTTCAGCGGCCTAGCAAGCCAGCGCGAAACGCGACGAGTGCTGCCCCTCGGCCTGCCATGAGGGGGGCTCCTCCAGCAGCGATCGAACGGACGCCAAGCGCTCCCAGCACCGCTACACCACGATAGGGCGACGGCAGGGGCTCAGGAGAGGGAAAGTCTCGCGCGATCTCCAAAAGCGTCGCGCGTTCCGATTCTTCCGCAATGTGACTGGCGGCATCGGCAAGCGCCCATATCATTCCCGCAAGTTGGAGATGAGGCTGCACGTTTGCATCATCACACAAAAAATTCGCCAGTGCGCCCAGCGCGTGTGCCCGCCCCATCGCAAAGCCTTCCGCCGCCTCTCGTGACAGCGGCGGTTCGCTCAGCATCCATTCCCAACCATCGACAAGGGCGACTAACGCAGCGTCCCGCCCGGCCCAATGCGCGCCTAACGCATCAAGGACCATGTCACCTTCTGGACGCTCATTGACGGGCGTGCCTAACGTGTCGCGCCACCACGCGAGTCGCATCTGGCCCAGCATCGGTTCATTCGTGGCGGAAACGATGCGGGCAAGACGACCATCGAACTCAAAGAATATCCTTAACGCTTCGCGAAGGATTGGTCCCGTGTAGGCCAACGCGAGCCGCGCTTCGTCGGTTAGTTTTTCAGTCAGCTGTTCGGCCATCAAACGCGCCGTTACCCTAGGTATGTGGGCCGGTGTCAAGCGCCCATATGGCCTTTCGAGATGACGCTTTCCATCGGCCTCCCTAATCCCGGCGTTAGCATCTGCTTAACCACAAGCGTTCGGACTTTTCTTACTGGCGCGCGGCTATGCGGTCCCATCGAAAGATTTGCGTCCGGGGCAATCCGCGCGCCCGGGAAACAAAGGGACACTGATCGCATGAGCCAGTCAGAGCAGCCAAACCGCCAGAGCACAAGCAATCCCGCGCCCCATCGCAAAGGGGGCGTCCTGAAGGCGCTGCTTTCCGATGCGTCCGCCAACACGCTTGCGATCGGTGCAGCGGCGATGGTTCCGCTGGTGGCGATGGTCGGCGGCGGCGTTGACGCAAGCCGGTTTTATATGGCGCAGTCACGCTTGCAGGCCGCGTGCGACGCAGGCGCCCTCGCCGCTCGGCGCTCGATGACCGACACGAATTTTACACAAACGCAGCAAGACCTAGGGAACGGGTTCTTTGATGAGAACTACCCAGACGGCACATTCGGACTAACCGGACTACAACGCACCTTCAGCGGCACATCAGATGGCGAAGTGACAGGCACAGCCTCTGGCAAGATGCCTACCAGTTTGATGGGCATTTTTGGCTACGACGAGTTCGACTTGGCCGTGAACTGCCAGGCCGACATCAACATCTCGAACACCGACATTATGTTTGTGGTGGACGTAACCGGTTCGATGAATTGCCCGGACAACACGACCTCTTGCACCAATGGTAACAACAACAACGTCGAAGCATCTAACGCGCGAATCAAGGGCCTGCGCACCGCTGTGATGAGCTTTTACGATACGGTGAAAGTCGCCACATCATCATCAGCGCGTGTACGCTATGGTGTCGTGCCCTACGCTTCGAACGTTAACGTTGGGTCGGAAATCGTTGCCGCAAACTCGGCTTGGATGGCGAGCGACGCCGTGTTCCAATCGCGCTGGGCAAAGTATGACGAGACACCGACATACGACGAGATCGGACGCGAAGCCACCGAGGTGCGGAACGAACGCAACGAAAACTTTATTGAGCGCATTGAAGAAGTAATCCCAAACATCTCAAAAAATAGATGCAGGAATAAAGAAGTGCCTGAGGATTACATAGACTATATTACACACCTTGGAACACACCAAGGTGCAAACAGCCAAAGGGTCGAAGGTAATTTTCGTTATACCAATTACACCGATGACAATGAAACTATCGAAAGAGGCATAGCTTTCTGGGAATTCCAAAGAAATGGTGGTGGCGCGGCCCGACGGTGCACCGTGGGATGGGACGTGTACCGGTACACCGCCGATATCGATTTCGATCTCGTCGAAACTGAAGGCGATCCGATCATCACCTTTGATGAATGGGTCTACGCCAAGATTGACACCGGATCGCCTCCCGGTGGATCCAACCCTGTTGGCGCACCTGGTGGATGGGAGTCCGTCAACATCCGCAACTTTTACGGCAGCAGCCGTCAAGGTCAAATCCCGGTTGGTTCCAGCGGGGCAATGACGACGCTGAGCTGGGATGGTTGTATCGAAGAAGCGGAAACCGTCGCGACTTCATCGCTCGACCCCATCCCTACTGGTGCGCTGGACCTGAACATTAATCTAGTTCCTTCGAACCGCGATGAACGCTGGAAGCCAGTCATCAACAATATCGCTTGGGAACGTCGTAACGGCGACGGTAATACTGTAACACGCGACGTTGCTTCATCGGAGAGATCCAGCCAGTCGCGACCTAGCTATTCCTGCCCGAAAGCCGCCTTCCGGCTGGCTGAATTGGAAGACACAACCACGGCATCGACTGACGGCGTTATGCGCACGCGGAAAGATCTGCAAAACTACGTGAACAGTCTGCAAGGTCGCAGCAACACCTATCACGACATCGGTATGCTTTGGGGCGCTCGGTTTATCTCTCCGCGGGGCATGTTCCAGTCTGCCAACGAGTCCGCCCCTAACGGTGACGCTATTTCGCGTCACATCGTTTTCATGACGGACGGTACACTGGAACCAAACCGTGAGGTCTACGGGACTTACGGAATCGAACGGTGGAGCCGCCGTGTCAGTGGCGATGGCGAAACCGGTTCAACGCGAACCGCGCACCGTGAGCGTTTGCAGGCCATCTGCCGCGCCGCGCGAAACGAAAACATCTCAGTATGGGCTGTCGCCTTTGGCAACTTTACCAACCCAACGACTGGTCTGCCTGAGGTTCCGCAGAATATGGTGGACTGCGCCACACCTGGACGCGCTTATGTGGCGACCAACTCAACGTCGTTGAACAATACGTTCAAGGAGATCGCTCAGAAGATCGCCGCGCTAAGGTTGACCCAATGATGGGCGTCCGTTTCCTCAATCGGCTTGGTCGCGATCAGGCGGCCACCACGCTGACCGAATTTGGCTTTGTCGGACCGGTGCTGATCGTGATGCTCGTAGGCCTCTTCGATGTGGCGCACACGCAATACACCGGGGCGATGGTCAATGGCGCCATGCAGAAGGCAGGCCGCGATATCAGTCTGGAAAGCGCGGGCAGCACCGAGGCGCAGATTGACGCGCGGGTCATAAGCCAGGTGACCACGGTCACGCCAAACAACGCCACGGTCACGCTCGAAAAGCTATCGCATTTCGACTTCAGCGATATCGGTGAGGAAGAGCCCTACACCGACGAGAACGGCGACAAGGTTTGCAACGATAACGAGCCGTATGAGGACACAAACGATAACGGCCAGTGGGACGCAAACCGAGGCAAAGCGGGCTTTGGCGGTGCACGTGATGCGGTTCTTTACACCGCGACGGTCACGTATCCTCGCCTTTTCCCGATTGATAAATTCGTACCCGGCATGGCAGCCAATGTGCGCGTGCGTGCCTCGACGGTGCTGAGAAACCAACCTTACGATGAGCAAAGCACTCAAGTTTCTGTAGGAAACTGCACATGACCCCCTCATTTACCCGTGGCGCTATGCGCCAGGCCCTAAAGCGGCCGCTGCGCAAACTGTCAGACTTGCGCCGAGAAAACTCAGGGCTCGCGTTTATCGAATTCGCGTTTGCCGCTCCGATCTTTCTGTCCATCGGGCTGACGGGCACCGAAACCGCCTATTATGTGATCACGCATATGCAGGTCAGTCAGATCGCCATGCAGGTCGCTGACAACGCGTCTCGCGTGGGTGAAGCCACCGTGCTGGAAGATAAAAGGGTCTTCGAAGACGATATCACGGAAGTGTTCGTCGGCGCGGAAAAGCTCGGCGCGAATATTGATGTTTTCGAGCAAGGTCGCCTTATCCTTTCCAGCCTTCAGCAAAATTCGGAAAATGGCCAGTGGATCGCATGGCAGCGATGCCGCGGGAAGAAGAACCACAATTCGTCCTATGGCGTCGAAGGTGATGGAAGCTCTGGAACCAGCTTCGCCGGTATGGGCGCCAACAGCACGAAGATCACGGCGTCTCCGGG
The DNA here is from genome assembly GCA_039814925.1 of Pseudomonadota bacterium. GTDB lineage: Bacteria > Pseudomonadota > Alphaproteobacteria > Sphingomonadales > Sphingomonadaceae > Erythrobacter. The sequence continues at coordinate 247,425 of JBCCAH010000003.1, read as the reverse complement.
TACCGCCGTTATGTTTGTCGAGATCTCATATACCTACAAGTCCCTGACACCCTTCAACTTCCTTGAGGGGCGTGAAATTGACTACACGGCCGCGTTCAACATCCGCGATTCTCGCGATCTGACGCGGATCTATGGCGCTAGTGATGGGCAGGCGGTTGCGTCTTGCGCGCAATTCACCGCCTGATCCGAGATCCGAGCGTCCTTCCTTAAACGTAGCAGACTTTCTTGACCGCCTCGACAATTCGGGGCGCGTCAATCAGCGCGAGGTTCTCTAGGTTAGCCGCATAAGGCAGCGGCACGTCCTCGTTGCATACTCGGGTGACGGGCGCATCGAGATCATCGAAGCCGTCTTCCATACAGATTGCGATCACTTCGCTGGCGATGGAACAGGTCGGCCAGCCTTCCTCGGCGATGACAAGACGATTGGTCTTGGCCAGGCTGGTGAGGATCGCTTCGCGGTCGAGCGGTCGCAACGTGCGCAGGTCGATAACCTCCGAATCGATGCCCTCGCCCGCTAGCGTTTCCGCCGCTTCGAGAGCCAGGCCTACACCGATCGAATAGGACACGATGGTGACGTCCGATCCCTCGCGCATTATCCGTGCCTTGCCGATGGGCAGGACATGATCGTCGAGGTCTGGCACGTCGAAACTACGCCCGTAAACCAGCTCGTTCTCAAGGAAGACCACCGGGTCTTCGCATCGGATCGCCGCCTTCATCAACCCCTTCGCATCCGAGGCGTCATAGGGAGCGATCACGATCAGGCCGGGAACGCTGGCGTACCACGGTCCATAGTTCTGCGAGTGCTGCGCACCCACGCGGGAAGCCGCGCCATTGGGACCGCGGAAGACGACCGGGCAGCGCATCTGACCGCCGGACATGTAGTTCGTCTTGGCCGCCGAGTTGATGATGTGGTCGATCGCCTGCATGGCGAAGTTGAAGGTCATGAACTCGACAATGGGACGAAGGCCGCCCATCGCCGCACCCGTGCCGATTCCTGCAAAACCGTATTCGGTGATTGGCGTGTCGATCACTCGCTTGGGCCCGAATTCGTCGAGCAGACCCTGAGTCACCTTATAGGCGCCTTGGTACTCAGCGACTTCTTCGCCCATGACGAAGACACGGCGGTCCGCGCGCATTTCTTCAGCCATACCGTCGCGCAACGCTTCGCGCACCGAGGTTGAGGTAAAGGTCGTGCCATTGGGGATCTCTGGATCGCTCACCGCTTTTGCAGCGACCGGCTTGACCGGCGCGGCGACTGCAGGGGCCGGTGCCGGCGCAGGGGTTGGCCCTGGGGTCGGCGCAGCGGCTGGCGCTGGAGCTGGTGCCGGGGCGCTTTCTTCGCCCTCCCCGTCCAGCGTCGCGATCACTGTACCAACGGCGACGTTCTCGGTGCCTTCGGCCACAAGGATCTTGCCCAGCACACCGTCGTCGATGGCTTCGAATTCCATCGTCGCCTTGTCGGTTTCGATCTCGGCGATGATATCGCCGGGCTCGATCGTATCGCCTTCGGCTTTGAGCCACTTGGCGAGCGTGCCTTCTTCCATCGTTGGAGAGAGCGCAGGCATTTTGAGTTCGATAGCCATTAGACCATGCCCTCCCAGTTCAGACACGTCTTGACGGAGCCGATCTGGCCCACAGGCGAGGAATGAGGAGAGCGCAAAGTGACCTCTTTGTAATCGACGAAAGACGAAGGATGTGGGCCAGATCGGCCCGCCGCAGCGCGGTCGCTCAATCGAACGCGCTGGACGGCGTTGCGTCGCTTGACCGGGACCGCCGGCCCGCTCTGCGCGACGCGCCTTGCCAGCACGTTCGATTGAGCGATCAAGTCGTCTCTGAACTGGGAGGGCATGGTCATGAATACTCCCCCACCAGAACTTCGGTGTAGAGTTCCTCCGGAGCGGGCTCGGGCGAGTTTTCGGCAAAGTCCGCCGCCTCGGCGACGCGCGCTCGGATCGCTTTGTCGATCGCTTTCAAGTCCCCTTCGGTCTTGCCGTTCTCGATCAGGGTTTTCTTCAGCCCTTCGATCGGATCGTGGTGATCGCGCTGCTCCTGAACTTCGTCGCGGGTGCGGTATTTCGCCGGGTCAGACATAGAGTGGCCACGATAGCGATAGGTGTTGCACTCCATCAGGACAGGGCCTTTACCCTCGCGCACATGCTTGAAGGCAACTTCGGCGGCCGCGCGCACTTCGAGAACGTCCATACCGTTGACTTCCATACCCGGAATGCGGAACGAGGTCCCTCGCCGGTAAAACCGTGTTTCCGCTGAGGACCGCGCCGATGACGTGCCCATGGCGTATTGGTTGTCCTCGACCACAAACACGATGGGTAGATTCCACAGCGCCGCCATGTTGAAGGTTTCGTAGACCTGCCCCTGGTTCGCCGCTCCGTCACCGAAATAGGCAAGGCAAAGCCCGCCATCTTCGTTGTATTGGTGCGCCAGCGCGAGACCGCCACCCAGCGCCACTTGCGCGCCGACGATGCCGTGGCCGCCGTAAAACTTGTGCTCGGTCGAGAACATGTGCATCGACCCGCCCTTGCCCCTCGAAATCCCGGATTCGCGGCCCGTAAGTTCCGCCATGATCACATTGGGATCGATACCATAGGCAAGCATATGACCGTGATCGCGGTAGCCGGTGATCACGCTGTCCTTATCGCCATCCAGTGCGGATTGCAGACCAATCGCGACCGCTTCCTGACCGATGTAAAGGTGGCAGAAACCACCGATCAGGCCCAGGCCATAAAGCTGCCCGGCTTTTTCCTCGAAGCGACGAATAAGAAGCATCTGCTCGTAGAATTTGAGCATCTCTTCATCATTTGCCGCGTAACGCTTGGCCGCTTCGAACTCTTCTTGCAGCGAATGCAGAATGAAATCGGGGTCGTCGGACGGCGCAGCGATGTTCGCAGGCGCTTTGGTGGCGGGCTTTTTGGCAGCCGCCTTCCCGGCAGCAGACTTAGATGGCTTAGCCATGAATTTGATCCCTAATTGCCTGAACGCTCAGCTGAGGAAGCGGCGCGTCCAGAGTTCCCTCTTGCGGTGAAGCTTTGGACCAAGACGAACCAAGACGCAACGCAAAGACGCTACGAAATCCTGGCTAAACCGAAAGTAATTTGGTTAGGAACCGTTGCGGTTCTTTTCGGGCAAAGTGATTACCACTTCGTCTGCGTGAAGCACCCCAAGATTACGACGCGCCAATTCGCCGACAAGATCAGAATCGACACTGTCGGGGTCGAGCAAATCAACGCGGTTTTGAAGCGCGGCGATCTCTTCGTTGAGCAAAGCTATCTCGTGCTGCCGATGATCCAGCGCCGCGGAATTTTCATACCATGCGAGCGCGCCCCATGGTCCGGCGATCGCCAGCCCCGCCAAGGCCAGAAGCAGCAATAAGCCGCTCCAGAGCTTGGCCGGGTTACTGGGCAGCGCGACCTGCGGCCTTACGCCATGCGCAAATGTGAAATCCCGTCCCTCCATGAACCGTACAGAATCACAGTTAACGCCTCGGTTCAAGCCCAAATGGCCAGACTGAGTGATTTACCGGCCTGTGAGCGGCTCATGCGACTCAGTAGGAGCGGGGAAGCCCCAGCACGTGCTCGGCAAGATAGGAAAGGATCAGATTGGTTGAGATCGGCGCCACGGTGTAAAGCCGCGCTTCGCGGAATTTTCGCTCGACGTCGTACTCTTCGGCAAAGCCAAAGCCGCCATGGGTCTGCACGCACATGTCCGCCGCCGCCCAACTGGCTTCGGACGCGAGAAGCTTGGCCATGTTCGCCTCTTCGCCAGGATTGCCGCCTTCGTCGTAAACATGCGCCGCATGGTGGACCATCAGCTCGGCTGCGCGCATCTGGGCATAGCATCGCGCAATCGGGAATTGGATACCCTGGTTCTGACCGATCGGTCGTGCGAACACATTGCGATCGCTCGCATAGGCGCTGGCGCGTTCGATAAACCATTTGGCGTCGCCAATGCACTCTGCCGCGATGAGAACGCGTTCTGCGTTCATGCCGGACAGGATGTAACGAAAGCCCTTCCCTTCCTCGCCAACCAACGCCGTTGCGGGAATGCGCAGATCGTCGAAGAACACCTCGCACGAAGAGTGGTTCATCATCGTGCGGATTGGTTTGATCTCCATACCATTGCCGCGCGCTTCCTGCATATCGACAAGGAACATCGAGAGGCCTTCAGTCTTCTTTTCAACCGCTTCGCGCGGAGTAGTCCGGGCAAGCAGCAGCATAAGGTCGGAGTGCTCCGCGCGGCTCGTCCAGATCTTCTGGCCGTTGATCACGTATTCATCGCCGTCTTTGACAGCACGGGTCTTCAGACTGAGTGTGTCAGTCCCGCTGGTCGGTTCGGAGACGCCAAAGGCTTGGAGCCTTAAGGAACCGTCAGCGATTCTAGGCAGGTAATGCGCTTTTTGATGTTCACTCCCATACCGCAGCAATGTGTTCATGATGTACATCTGCGCGTGCGCCGAGCTGCCGTTGCATCCCGTTGCCTGGATTTCCTCCATGATCACGCACGCGGCATCGAGGCTGAGGCCACTGCCCCCATATTCGGTAGGAATGAGCGCGGCGAGAAAGCCCGCTTTGGTCAGCGCGTCGACAAACTCCGCTGGATATTCGCGCTCCGCATCTTTTGCGCGCCAATACTCGCCTGGAAAATCCTCACACAAGGCGCGCACGGCGCGGCGGATTTCGGCCAGCTCTTCGGATTCGTTCTTCATCTGTGTAAAGGGTCCCTCTGTCTTGGCCCGCCTCTTGCCTAAGGCTGCCCATCAAGTCCACTCGGTCGCAATGGATGCTGATCGCTCTGTCAGGCCTCATCGAGGAAAGCGGGTTAGTCACTTCTGCGCAGCACACCAATCCTTCGAACCTTTGCAATCCGACGCTTGCTTGAACGCCGATAGGAAAAACCATGACATCCGTAATCTATGATCAGTTTGTGGAACTCTGGGATCAGGCGCTTGCCACAGTGCCCGCGTTGATCATCGCGCTTGGCGTGGTCTTGCTCACTTGGTTGGTGGCGAAAGGCGCGGGAGTCATCTCGCGCAAGATCATCGGCCAAACACAGTTGCGCGACGCTTTGCGCAATCTCCTGCAGAAGATCATCAAGCTGATCATTTGGATTGTCGGCCTGATGATCGCGGCAGTCGTTGTTTTTCCCGATTTCACTCCAGCGAATCTTATCGCTGGATTGGGCATAGGCACGGTCGCAATCGGATTCGCCTTCAAAGATATTTTCGAGAATTTCTTCGCCGGTGTGCTCATCATGCTGCGCGAGAAAATGCGGATCGGCGATGTGGTCCAGGTGGGTGATATTCTGGGCACTGTCGAATATGTCTCGCTGCGCGAAACGCATATACGCGCGTTTGCAGGTGAGCTGACCATCTTGCCCAACACCATCCTTTTTCAAAGCCCGGTGGAAGTGTGGACCGATGCTCCCAAACGCCGTTTTGAAGTCGTAGTTGGTGTCGCTTACGACAGCGACCTCGACCACGCCGCCCGCACCATTCGCGAAGCCGTCGAAAGCTGCGAGTTCGTCGACAAGGACGAGACGATCTATGTGTTGGCGGACAACTTCAATTCAAGCTCGGTTGATTTCATTGTACGTTGGTGGGCTCCGTCTTCGGGTGCAGGAAGCGCTCTGAACAAGGACCAGGTTATTCGCGCGATTAAAGCTGCGCTTGACGCCGCAAAAATTGAAATCCCCTTCCCCTATGTCACGCACACGTTCAAGGAAGAGGTGCCTGTTGTCGAAAAGGCACCGGAGGGATCGTAACGCCTTGGCACTCAGCGTCTCTTCCGGATCAGAATGGGAGAGACACGAATGCAAATCCTCAAAGCCGACCCCGCGCGCTTTGCCGCGATCCCAGATTACCCCTTTGCCGAAAACTGGATCGAGATCGATCTGGGCGAAGGGTACAAGGGACGAATGCATTATCTCGACGAGGGACCGAAGGATGGCCCGCCTGTCCTCCTGTTCCATGGCGAACCAAGCTGGAGCTTTCTCTACAGAAAAATGATCCCGATCCTCGTCGATGCGGGCTTTCGTTGCCTCGCGCCCGACCTGATCGGCTTTGGCAAAAGCGACACGCCCGACGATGTCGCCTTCTACACCTACGCACGTCACACGAGCTGGCTGAAACAATGGCGCGACGCGGTTGTGCCCGAGCCCGCGGCGCTTTTCTGTCAGGACTGGGGCGGCCTCTTGGGCCTGCGCATGGTGGGCGATGAGCCGGAGCGATTCACCTGCGTGGTCGCCAGCAACACATTCCTCCCCACCGGCGGCACACCCTCGACCGCTTTTTTGATGTGGCGCGAATTTGCCAAGAGCTCGCCCGAGTTCAAGATCGGCGAATTGCTCCAACGCGCCACTGCGACCGAGCGCACGCCGGAAGAAATCGCCGCCTACGACGCGCCCTTCCCCGACGAAGCCAGCAAAGCGGGCGCGCGCGCGTTCCCGCAACTGGTCCCGGTCGAAGACGGCATGGACGGCATCGCGGAGAATATCGAGGCATGGAAAGGCCTCTCTGCATACGAAAAACCGTTTCTTACGCTTTTTGGCGAAGACGATCCCGTCACCGGTGGTCTGGCACCGATGCTGATTGAGCGGATTGCAGGGGCGAAAGGGCAACCGCACGGAACGCTCTCGACCTGCGGCCATTTCTGTCAGGAAGACCGTCCGGTCGAACTCGCGCAAGGGGTCATCGATATGGCGAAGGCGGCGGGTGTCACCAACTAAGCGAGCCGCGTTGCCCAACTCCACCCCTGCCTACCTCACCCGGCGACAAGAGCTCCTCCTGGCGCTCGCGATCGCTGTGGTGACGGCCAACGCCTATTACATTCACCCGATCATCGGCGAAGTCGCGGCCTATTTCGGCGTGAGCAACGCTCGCATCGGGATCGTTCCGGCGCTCAACCAAGTGGCCTTGGCAGTAGGGATTTTCCTGCTGCTGCCGCTGGGCGACCGCTATTCGAACCGGACGTTGACGATCATTTTCAGCGTGTGCCAATGCGCCGGGCTGTTGGCGATGACCTTTGCGCCCGATTTCACGACCTTTGTGGCCGGATCGACCTGGCTCGGCTTCTTCACCATCGCGCCCTATCTGCTCCCTGCTTACGCTTCCAAGCGTGTGGCTCCGGAGCGCTTGGGTTATGTCACCGCGACTTTGACGGCGGGGGTGCTGTTCGGCCTCTTGGTTGCGCGCGTGGGTTCGGGCGTGATCGCCGATGTGTACGACTGGCACGCGGTTTATTGGATTGCGAGTGCGGCAATGGTCGCCGTGACGATAGCGATGCCGTGGATCGTGCCCGCGCAAGAAGCGGCCAGCGCCAACCAGACAGAGCGGCATGGCGGATACTTTGCCCTGCTCGCCTCGGTTTTCCCGTTGATCAAGCGGTATCCAGAAATCCTCATATCCGGCGCCATCCAGGGTATCGGCTTTGGGCAGTTCATCGCACTTTGGCTAGCGCTTGCCTTGCACCTGACGTCAGACGCAATGGGATACGGCACCGATGTGGTCGGCTATCTTGCCGGGCTCGCGGCGTTAAGCGTCTTGACCACGCCAAAGTTTGGCCAATTGGCCGACCGCATTGGCCCTCGCCGGGCGCGTTTTTTCTTTGGATGCGTTCAGGCGTTTGGCAGCGCGCTGTTCTGGCCCTTTGGCGATAGTATGTGGTTGCTGATCATACCAATCCTGTGCACGACCACGGTCGGCCCCGGCATGGATGTCGCAAGCCGCATGACCTTCTTCACCGCGCCGCCCGAACTGCGCACGCGCCTGACCACGATCTACATCGTGCTGATGTTCGTCGGAGGCGGACTGGGCAGTCTGTTCGGGACTATGATCTACGACGCCTATGGCTGGGATGGGACCGCGATTGCGCTCGTCGCCGCGTGCTCAAGCCTGACCGGGCTGGCCGGGTTCGCGTGGTGGAAATGGGGAGCCTACTCCAAGCCCGACGCCTAAATGGCAGGGCTACGCACTAAAACGTAAGGCGCGACAACGGGTTAGCAGCCATGACTGTCTACACAAGGCCTTGAAGGCGCATCACGGTGTACCCGAAAGCTCGGCCCCGCCCCCGGCAGGACTTTTGCGTTACCAAGCCGATGTTGCCTTCGTATCGTCAGTCTCTCTTGGCTGAACACTCAGACGCCCGGCCGTACCGAGCAGGCCCTGGCCAATCCGGTGCGCGCCGGGCGTCCCTTGTTTTTGAAAAGTGGTGACCCCGGCGTGATTCGAACACGCGGCCCTCAGATTAGGAATCTGATGCTCTATCCGGCTGAGCTACGGGGCCCCGCGCGCACCAATAGCAGCGCGGGCGGATCGATCAATTGAGCTTTTCAGGCGGCGCGACCGGGAACGGCAGCGGAGCAACAGGCACACCTTCATCCACAAGCTCTTTGGCCTCTTTCAAAGTGGCCTGCCCGTGGATCGGCGCTTCATCGCGCTCGCCGTAGTGCATTTCGCGCGTTTGTTTGGCGAAATCCTCACCGACAAAGGTGCTGCTTTTAAGAGCCTTGGCCTGCGCTTCTGCCAGTTTCTCCATCGCCTGTTGCACTTCGGCGGGCATTTCTCGGTTGGCCATGGGAGCCTCGTCGCCGCGCGCTTCGATGGGCGCAGGGGCCGGCTTATCGGAACGCGTGTTGCCTTTGGCCGGGACAGCCGGCGCCATGGGCGCTTTGTTTACCTGCTTGGTGCCGCATTCGGGGCACTCGACCAGACCGCGCACCAGCTGGCTTTCGTAGTCCTCGGACGAGCCAAACCACCCTTCAAAGCGGTGGCCGTGCTCACAATGGAGATCAAAAACAATCATTGGGCATCGTACTTGGGAATATCGCGTTTGTTAGCAAGGCTAGGGATTTGCGAGCGCACCTCGGTGATGCGCCCGAGATCTATATCGCAGAAAGCGAGACCCGGTTCCTCTCCGCCCATATCGAGCAGCACTTCGCCCCACGGATCGACGACGAGGCTGTGACCGTAAGTCTCGCGTCCGTCTTCGTGTTTGCCGACCTGGGCGGCGGCGATCACGAAAGCTGTGGCCTCGATGGCGCGGGCCCGCAGCATCACGTGCCAGTGAGCCTTTCCCGTTGGTACGGTGAAAGCGGCGGGAACCGTAATCGCATCGCACCGCGCACGACCGAGTTGATCAAAGAGCGCTGGAAAACGCACATCGTAACAGATTGTCAGGCCCAAGCGGCCTATCGGCGTCTCATCGATCACCGCTAAGCTTTCACCGGGGCGATAAGCGCCGCTCTCGCGCCAGCTTTCCCCGGTGGAGAGCGATACGTCGAACATATGCGTCTTGTCATAGAAGAAGGGCGAGCCACCAGACGCGGAAAAGAGCCACTGGCGGTTCGTGTTGCGACCATCGCGAAGCGATAATGGGACGCCGACACTCGCCCAGACCGAATGATCCAAGGCGGCCTTGGAAAATCTATCAACAACACTGGGATCATCAACCGACCGGATGTTTGGGGTCGCTCTCTTACGATTGCGGTCCAGGTGCAGGGACATCTCGGGCGTGAAAAGCATAGAGGCTCCCGCCTCGGACGCTTCTTTCATAGCGTCCGTAATTACGGCAAAATTCGCCTCCGGATCAATGCCCGAAGTCATCTGCAAGACAGCAATTTTGGGCACGTGGTCTGCCTACCCCGCCAGCAGTGCGTCGAGCTTACCCGCTTCTTCCAACGCGGCGAGATCATCAGACCCGCCCACATAAGTCTCGCCGATAAAGATCTGCGGCACGGTGCGCGCTTCGGGTGCGCGCTCCAGCATCTCGTCACGCTTTTCGCCGCCCATCGTGATGTCGTATTCGTTAAACGTCGCGCCCTTGGAGGTCAGCAAATGCTTCGCTCGTACGCAGAACGGGCAGGCAAACTTGGTGTACATGTCGATCGTGGGCTGGCTCATCTTTTGTCCTTCTCAGACCCCTTGAAAGGGATTTCGCTTATCCCAAATAGAGTGTGTCGCCGCGTTTCGCCAGTCATTGGGAGACGCATCCGCGGCAAAGCACTCGGCGCTGCATGAGGCAGGCCGGGGAATGAAAACCAAATTGCTCAAACACGAGGATTTGCACCTATGTCACGTCTTGATTTTACCCCTTATCGCCGTTCCACGGTGGGCTTTGATCGCCTGTTCGATCTTCTCGAAAGCCAGGCTCGCTCGCATTCCGGCGACAATTACCCCCCTTTCAACATCGCACGTTCGGGCGAAGACAATTACCGCATCACGCTCGCCGTGGCCGGTTTCCGCCCCGCCGATATCGACATCACCGCGCAACAAAATCTGCTGACTGTGCAGGGCAAGAAGCGCGATGAGTTCGATGATGGGTCTGAACTGCTCCATGTCGGCATTGCCAATCGCGGGTTTGAGCGCCGTTTTGAGCTCGCCGATTACGTGCGAGTTGAGCGCGCGGACCTCGCCGATGGCCTGCTGATCATCGACCTGGTGCGCGAAGTACCCGATGCGATGAAGCCTAAGAAGATCGCCGTGGGTTCGACCACGCTCAAAGCGGTTGATACCGACGCCGATACAGCCTCTGATGACGCCGCCAACGCGGCGTGACCTCGTTCGATAAATCGGCGACATTCTATCGACGGCCTCGTCCTTGCGGCGGGGCCGTCTTCGCATGCGCCGCTAACGATGGGTCAAAAAAGTAGAGGCGGACCCACTGGATCCGCCCCCGCGACTAACGCCGCCTCGACTGTGAACTGAGCATCCGGGTCGCAGAAGACGCTCTGTCCTCGTCCGAGCTTAGAGCGGTAAAACGACAGGCCGACATCAGCCCGATCATCAAACCGCAATTCTGTGGATTGGCGGGTCAATTCCTCCGCCCCCTTGTGTTCTCCAAGGGTTACAAACGCGAGGTAAGGCGCTTTTTGATTGGGTTGCAAGGGCAAAATCGTATGTTTGTAAAAAGGCGACAGTGCTTTGATTTGTTAGGATTAATTCTCTCTGCCGTGCAAGGCCCGTAATCCCCTTTCCAAATCAGAGGGTTGCGGCAGCAGCGGTGGCAAAATTTGTACAAAATCGCCTAATTGAAAAAATTAAGCCTTAAGAATCAAACGAGCCGTGATTGCTCCAGAGCGGCGGCGATAAAGCCGGCGAAGAGCGGATGCGGATCGAATGGTTTGGACTTGAGCTCGGGGTGAAATTGGACCCCCACAAACCACGGATGGTCGGGGCGCTCAACAATTTCCGGTAGCAAACCATCGGGCGACATACCGGCAAAGACAAGGCCCTGTTTCTCAAGCGGCTCGATGTAAGCGCTGTTGACCTCATACCGGTGCCGATGGCGTTCAGAGATCGATTGGGCGCCGCCATAAATCGAAGATGTGTGGCTGTTGCCGACCAGCTTGGCCTCATAGGCGCCAAGCCGCATCGTGCCGCCCAGATCGCCGCCTGCGCTGCGGCTCTGGATACCCTCTTCGCTCATCCATTCGGTGATGATTCCGACGACCGGTTCCTTGGTTTCGCCGAATTCGGTCGAGGACGCCTCGGCGTAGCCCGCCGCGCGCGCGCCTTCGATGCAGGCCATCTGCATGCCGAGGCAGATGCCAAAGAAGGGCACTTTTCGCTCCCGCGCGAATCGCACGCTGGCGATCTTGCCCTCGCTGCCGCGCTCACCGAAGCCGCCTGGCACAAGCACACCGTGCATCGGCTCAAGCGCGGCCGCAATTTCGCTGTCATCGCCAGCAAAGATCTCAGCATCAATCCACTTGATGTTGACCTTAACGCGATTGGCCAGACCGCCATGGACCAGCGCTTCGTTGAGGCTCTTATACGCATCAGGCAGGCCAACATATTTGCCGACAACGCCGATTGTGACTTCACCTTCAGGGTTGAAGTAGCGGTCGGTGACATCGTTCCACGAAGCCAGATCAGGCTCGGGGGCGTCGGTGATCCCAAAACCGCGCAGGACTTCCGCGTCGAGGCCCTCAAGGTGGTATTGCAGCGGCACCGAGTAGATCGATGGCGCGTCCAGCGCGGGGATGACCGCCTCTTTGCGCACGTTGCAGAAATTGGCGATCTTTTGGCGTTCAGCTTCCGGAATCGGATGCTCTGCGCGGCACAGCAGGAGATCGGGCTTGATCCCCAAGCTGGCGAGTTCGCGTACTGAGTGCTGTGTCGGCTTTGTCTTTAGCTCACCCGCCGCCGCGATATAGGGCACCAGGGTCACGTGGACGCTGAGTGTCTGGAAGGGCTCCAGCTCGTTACGGATCTGCCGGATTGCCTCCATGAAAGGCAGCGATTCGATGTCGCCCACCGTGCCGCCGATTTCGCACAGGATGAAGTCGTGATCGTCCTGATCCGCGAGCGCAAATTCCTTGATCGCATCGGTCACGTGCGGGATCACCTGAACGGTCGCTCCCAGGAAATCGCCCCGGCGTTCCTTGGCGATAATGTCGCGATAGACGCGGCCTGACGTGATGTTGTCGCTCTGGCGCGCGGAAACGCCGGTGAAGCGTTCATAATGGCCGAGGTCGAGATCGGTCTCCGCCCCATCGTCGGTCACATAGACCTCGCCGTGCTGATACGGGCTCATCGTGCCCGGATCGACGTTGAGATAGGGGTCGAACTTACGAATGCGGACCTTGTACCCGCGCGCTTGCAGAAGCGCTGCTAGGCTTGCCGCCATGAGACCTTTGCCGAGCGAGGAGACCACGCCGCCGGTTATGAAAATGTACCGCGCCATGGGAGTTGGGCCTTAAGCGTTGGAATGGATTCGAGGCAAGCGAATTGGGACCGAGCCGCGTGTTAAATCCACAAGCCAATGAAAAGCACGAGGCTGGATCGGCCAGCCCCGAGGTCTTGAAAGGTTTTTGAAAGCCGCCTTAGTCGGCGAGCGGATCGTCGCTGGCGGGCTCTTCGGTCGGCGCACCAGCAGGCGCCAGTGGATCGCCAAGAACATCGCCGCCACCGACAGGCGCTTCGACACCGCGATCAAGCGTAGTGCTGATCGTATCGGTCGATCCGGTGTTCACGGCAACCGCCGCCAAAGCGATCGAAAGGGCCACAAACGCCACCGCCAACCATTTGGTCGCGCGGGTCAGAAAGTCCGCCGCGCCGCGCGCGCCCAATGCGCCGCCTGGGCTGCCACCAATGCCAAGGCCGCCGCCTTCCGAACGCTGCATCAGAACAACGCCGACCAGAGCCGCTGCAACGAGCCCCTGGAGGACAGTGAGAAAAATGAACAGGCCCATGGCGTTTTTGTGTCTTTCAATCGTGTGATGGGATGCAAACTATACGCGGCGCATTTAAGTGCGCACGCGGCCAAGTGCAACCTTGCGCGAATTAGCTCTCCGGCGTGTCCGCCGCGAGCGCGATCCCCATAAAGCTGTCCGCCGTCAGGCTAGCTCCACCAACCAAGGCGCCGCCCACTTCGGGTACGCCAAGGATTTCGCCAGCGTTTTCAGGCTTTACCGAACCGCCATAGAGGATGCGAATCTTCGCACCTTGTTCTTCGCCAAACAGATCCACCAACAACGCGCGGATCGCGGCGTGCATTTCTCCGATATCGTCCGTCGTCGCAGTTTTGCCGGTTCCGATCGCCCAGATGGGTTCGTAAGCGATAGAGAGCTTTTCGCCCGGATCCTCGACTTCGGGAAGCGAGGCTTTGATTTGTTTCTTCACATGCGCGACAGCACGGCCCGCTTCGCGGGTTTTATCGCTCTCGCCACAGCACAGTATAACACGAAGGCCCGCGCCCAAGGCCGCTTCGACCTTGGCTTGGACCACGGCGTCGGTCTCGTTATGGTCAGCGCGGCGTTCACTGTGCCCCAGAATCACAAATTTCGCGCCAGCGTCCGCAACCATTGATGCGGAAATGTCTCCGGTGTGCGCCCCGCCATCTGCGTGGTGGCAGTTTTGCGCGCCGACACCGATTTGCTCGGCTTCGCGATGGATCGGATGGATGAGGGTGTAAGGCGGCGCAATGGCCACCTCGACCTTCATATGACGCTGAGCCGCGCGATCCATCGCGCGCGCTTCGGAAAGCATGGCGCGTGTGCCATGCATCTTCCAGTTTCCGACAATTAGGGGCCGTTCCGACATCGGGTTGTCCTGCGTATGCCTTTAGCAATGTTTGATTCTTGGTGGCCTCAATAGGCCGAGAGGGTCGGCTCCGCTAGCCGACACCGACAAGACAGTCAAAACCTAAGGGTCAGAACTCACCATTTCCACGTTTGAGGTTTGAAGCAAAAGGGCCGAGTGCAAGGGGCGCAGGCGCAGGAATACCGGCGGTCTTTCAAGCCTTCGCGACGTAGCAATCGGCCCTTTTGGTCAAATCCCCCTCTTTCGATTTCTGGGGGACGACGGAATGACTTCCATCTCGACCAAAAACCCTCTTGGAATGGCAGGCAGCCATTCCGGCGCGCGTTTTCGTCCGATATGTTTGTCATTCCGGCGCCTCAATCGCGGGAATAGTGAGTTCTGACCCTTGCACACCTGTTGCGAGGAGGTGTCAGGGCGGATAGAGCGCGTGGCCAACACAGATACGCGCAAAAAAGGAGCGGCATCGCCGATTCCGTAGCGCGCGGCACGCGGTCGGGAATTACCACTCACATGATTACGTCTATTCGCAAGTTTTTTCAGTCGAAATTCGGAATGCCCGTCTTCCTCGGCTTTCTTGTCATTGTCGGTCTCGCCTTCGCGGGAGCGGACATCACCGGCAACACTTTCGGCGGAATCACGCAAGGCGATCGCATCGCGCTTGTCGGTGATGATGAGATAACATCGGGCGAACTGTCGGAAACCGCCAACTCGGCGCTGCGCGGCGTGCGACGCGAAAACCCAACGATCACGATGCCGGGCTTTATCGCCGAGGGAGGTCTCGACGAAGTGCTCTCGCAATTGGTGGATCGGCACGCAATTGGCGAGTTTGCCGAAAGCATGGGCCTTCGCGCGGGCGACAATCTGGTGAACAGCGAAATCCTTCAAATTCCCGCCTTTCGCGGGGTGAGCGGAGAATTCGACCAAACCGTCTACCAACGCGCCTTGGCCGATCAGCGCATCACCGACGCGACCTTGCGCCGCGATTTGGGCGATGGCTTGCTCGCCCAGCAATTGCTGCTGCCCGCCCTTGCCGCGCCACAAGTGCCGGAAAAGCTTGCGCGCCAATACGCCTCTTTGTTCCTTGAACGCCGCAGCGGACGCATCGCGATTATCCCCAGCGCTCTCTACACAACCGAAGAAGAGCCCGAGCAGGCCGCGCTCGAAGCCTATTACACCGATAACCGTGCCGATTATATCGAACCGGAGCGCCGGACCCTGCGCTACGCGCTTTTCAACGTCGACAATCTGAAAGCCGATGTGACGCCAAGCGATGCCGAGATTGCCGCGCGCTATGAAGAGACGAAAGAGCAATACGCCGCGCGCGAATCGCGCGATGTGACGTCGTTTACCGTTCCCACCCAAGAAGGCGCCGAAGCGCTCGTCGCTCAAATCCGAGCCGGGAAAAACATTGACGTCGCCGCGCGTGAAGCGGGCTTTAACACGACAAAGGCCGTGGACCGCGACCGCGAACAGTTCGCTTCCGCGGTGAGCTTTGCCGCCGCCGAAGCGGTGTTCGCCGCTGGCGAAGGTGAAATCGCTGGCCCGGCGCAAAGCACTCTGGGTTTCGTCATTGCCCGCGTGGACAAGGTGACCAACACCGCCGAACGCCCGCTTTCGGCGGTTCGCGACGAGATCGCAGAGGCCCTAACACAAGAGAAACGCGCGGCGGCTTTGGGTGACTTTTCCGCCCGGATCGAAGCCGAGGTGGACCAAGGCACCTCGCTCACCGAGATCGCCGAAGCGTTTGAGTTGACGCTTGAAGAAAGCCCTCCCCTGCTGGCCGATGGTCGTGTCTTTGGCACGCCGAACGCCCAGCCGAACCAAGCGCTGCGCCCGATCCTCGACACCGCCTTTGGCTTGGATGAAAGCCAGCCCCAGCTCGACGTGCTGGTGCCCGGGTCGCAATTTCTTGTTTACGACGTGACGCAGATCGCTGAATCCGCTGCACCGGCGCTCGCGACGATCCGCGAACGGGTTGTGACTGACTTCAAATTGGCCAAGGCCAACGACGTTGCCAAGGAAGCAGCCGAACGTGTGCTGGGCAAAGCGCGTGGCGACGAGTCGCTCGCCGATGCTCTCGGTGCGGAAGAGAAAGACCTGCCGCCCGTCGACAGCGTAAACCTAGCGCGCGCCGAGCTTCAGCAACTGCGCCAGCGCGGCCCGGTTCCGCCCGCTCTCGCGCTGATGTTCAGCATGGCGCAGGGCACGGTCAAACTGCTTGAAGCGCCCGCCAATCGCGGCTGGATCCTTGTTTCGCTCGACGACATCACGGCGGACGAGTTGGAAGAAGGCAGCCCCGTAATAGCCGGTGTCCGGGGTCAGTTGGCACAAAGTCTGGGCAGTGAATATTCGGATCAGCTGACCAAGGCCATGCGCGATGCGGTGGGCGTCGAAACCAACGACAGCGCGCTTGAAGAGCTTCGCGTACAGCTTGTCGGCGGCGCGAACTAAACGCGCAGCCCATCAATTTTCCAGACCGCTGTGATCACACCCCTTACGCCCTCCGATCTACCCGCTGATGCTCCGCTCAACGTCGCCGAAGCTGCGAGCGCGCTTGCCGCTGGCAAGCCGTCTCTGGTGTGGCGCACGATTATCGCGGACAGCGATACGCCGGTGGGAGCCGCGCGGCGCTTGATCACACCAGGGCGCGGGGATTTTCTGCTTGAGTCGGTCGAAGGCGGCGAAGTGCGAGGGCGCTACAGCCTGATTGGCCTCGACCCCGATCTGGTTTTCCGTGGTTCCGAGGGACGCGCGGAAATCAACGCGCAATGGCACACGGACCGCGACGCGTTCACTCCCTGCGAAAACGACGCGTTGAGCGAACTTCGGAGTTTGGCGCAAAGCTGCCGGATCGACGTGCCCGACGCGTTGCCCTCCGCTCTCGCCTGTCTGGTCGGGTATTTTGGCTATGAGACGATCGGCTTGGTCGAAACTCTCCCCCGCGCTGAACCAAACGAGTTGGACTTGCCAGACCTGCTGTTTGTGCGCCCCACGCTGATTTTGGTGTTCGACCGGCTGAGCGACGAACTTTTCTGCGTCGCGCCTCTGTGGCCGGATGCAGCGGCGCAAGCTGACCCAGCAAAGGCCATCGCCACCGGTTCGGACCGCATCGATGAGGCTCTTCGCACGCTCGCCAGCCCCGCCCCGCCCGAACCGCGCGCGCTGGATGACGGTGCGCAAGCGCAGCTCAATCCCGTCCTTGCGGGTCAGGATTACAAGGCCATGGTCGCGCGCGCGAAGGACTATATCGTCGCGGGCGATATCTTTCAGGTCGTGCTTGCGCAGCGTTTTACCTGCCCCTTCACCTTGCCCCCGCTGGAACTGTACCGGGCGCTTCGGCGGGTGAACCCTTCGCCGTTCCTCTACTTCCTCGACCTGCCTGGTTTTGCGATTGTTGGCTCTTCGCCAGAGATATTGGTGCGAGTGCGCGATGGCGAAGTGACAATCCGCCCCATCGCGGGCACTCGCCCTCGCGGGGCAAGCCGAGCCGAAGACGACGCCAACGAAATCAGCCTTCTCGCCGATCCCAAGGAACGTGCGGAGCATCTCATGCTGCTTGACCTTGGTCGCAACGATGTCGGACGCGTCGCTTCGAAAGGGAGCGTCGAGGTGACCGACAGTTTCGGGATCGAACGATACAGCCACGTCATGCACATCGTCAGCAATGTTGTGGGCGCCTTGAGCGACGAAAAGGACGCGCTCGACGCGCTGTTTGCTGGCTTTCCGGCGGGCACCGTCTCCGGCGCACCCAAGATCCGCGCCTGCGAAATCATCGCCGAGCTAGAGCCTGAGACACGCGGCGCTTACGCGGGCGGCGTCGGCTATTTCGCGCCCGATGGCTCGGTCGACAGCTGCATTGTCCTGCGCACGGCCGTGGTGAAGGACGACATGATGCACGTTCAGGCCGGAGCCGGCATCGTTGCGGATAGCGATCCCGATTACGAACTGGCGGAATGCCGCGCCAAGGCGGGGGCGCTGATAGCCGCCGCGCGCGAAGCGGTCCGCCACGCGAGCGAACCGAGGTTCGGCCAATGAAGCGCTCAATTCTCCTCCTCGCCAGCGTTCTGGCCCTCGCCGCGTGCGAACAGCCCAAAGCGGGTGAACCGGTCGTCGAAGTCAATCTGGGCGATGAAGAGGACGGCGCGCTCCGGCCCGCGGCGCAAGAAGGCGCTGCGCCAAGCGTCGCGTCCGGGCCCTCCGCCTGCGCCCAGAAAGTGTTCGAAGAGGTCGCCTTCACGCACTGTATCGCCGATCCGGACGACCATGTGATCAGTGCAGTCTATGCCGCGCCCCGGCAAACCGAAGCCTTGGGCAACCTTGGCGCGCTTGCCGAGATCGTGGATGCAGGCGAAGTCGCCTTCGCCATTAATGGCGGCGCGTTCAGTGATGACCTGACCCCGCGCGGATATCTCGTGACATCAGGCAATCGGATTGCCGAGCTGGATCGCGGATCGGGCGACGGCAATTTCTATCTCAAACCCAACGGTGTGTTCTTCGGTGGCGCCGGAACATGGCGTATCCTGACGACCTCTCGCTTTTTAAATACCGTGAGCGATCGCCCGCAATTCGGCACGCAATCCGGCCCCATGCTGCTTGTTGGCGGAGAACTGCCAGATTCCATAAGCCCCAACGGCAATTCGCGCGCGATCCGCAACGGCGTGGGTGTGGACGCGGATGGAAAGGCGCATTTCGTCATCTCCAACGCGCCGGTCAGCTTTGGCCTGCTCGCCCGGTTCCTGCGCGATGAAGCGGGCGCTCAGGACGCGCTGTTCCTCGACGCCAATTCTTCCTCACTCTGGGACCCGGCGACCGGTCGCATGGACACCGGACGCACCGGTCCCATCCTCCTTGTTTCCAAGAAAGCCAGCTCATGACGCCCCCGCTCTCGCTCACCGATCGCCGCTCGCTCTATCCCGAGATTGAGCCTTACGAGACAGGCATGCTCGATGTGGGCGAAGGGCACTCGCTGTATTTTGAGCGGGTCGGCACGCCCGGCGCCAAACCCGCCGTGTTTTTGCATGGCGGCCCCGGCGGCGGCATGGCGCCCTCGCACCGCCGGCAATGGAACCCAGAGGCCTATGACGTGGTCCTGTTCGACCAACGCGGCTGCGGCCAATCGCTGCCCTTTGCGGAGATCGAGAACAACGACACATGGCGCATCGTCGCCGATATGGAGCGGCTGCGCGAGCATTGCGGCTTTGAGCAATGGCAGGTCTTTGGCGGAAGCTGGGGCTCCACGCTCGCCCTCGCCTACGCACAAAAGCACCCGACGCGCGTCACCGAGCTGATTCTGCGCGGCGTGTTTCTGGCTCGTCAGCGTGAGAAGACCTGGCTCTATTCCTACGGCGCGAGCGAGATCATGGCCGAACAGTGGGACGCGTTCACCGGCCTCATCCCCGAAGAGGAGCGCGATGATCTGGTGAAAGCCTATTACACCCGCCTTACCAGCGAGGACGAAGCGACGCGTCTGGCGGCCGCGACTCATTGGTCCTTGTGGGAGGGGACGGTGGCCACTCTGCTCCCCAACCCTGATTTGCTAGCCGATTTCGAAGACCCCGCCAAAGCGGTCCCTTTCGCCCGCATCTGCGCGCGATTCTTCTTGGAAGACTTCTTCTTGGAGGAGAGCCAGTTGGTGAACGACTCCGACAAGATCGCCGATATTCCCGGCATCATCGTTCAGGGCCGCCACGATATCTGCACGCCTCCGGGCGCGGCGTGGGCGCTCAAGAAGGCGTGGCCCAAAGGCGATTTGTGGATCGTGGACGACGCGGGCCACTCGGCGAGCGAGCCAGGCATTATCGACGGGCTGGTGCGCGCGACCGATCATTACGC
Source organism: Pseudomonadota bacterium (assembly GCA_039814925.1). GTDB lineage: Bacteria > Pseudomonadota > Alphaproteobacteria > Sphingomonadales > Sphingomonadaceae > Erythrobacter. The sequence goes on along the minus strand of JBCCAH010000003.1, from coordinate 227,540 downwards.
GGGTATCAATACATGAGCGCCCCCACGATCCTCGTCATCGACAATTACGACAGCTTCACCTTCAACCTCGTCCACTATCTGATGGAGCTGGGCGTGGATGCGCGCGTCGAGCGCAACGACGCGCTGACCGCAGCCGAAGCGGTGAAAACCAATGTCGCTGGCTTTCTGATCTCGCCCGGCCCCTGCACGCCGAATGAGGCGGGGATCAGTCTCGATCTCGTCGCGGCCTGTGCGGACGCCGAACGCCCGCTGCTGGGCGTGTGCCTTGGCCACCAATCGATTGGCCAGCACTTTGGCGGCACCGTCACACGCGGTGGGTTGATGCACGGCAAGACCTCGCCCGTCACCCATCACGGCAGCGGCGTCTTCAAAGGCTTGCCCTCGCCCTTCACCGCGACGCGCTATCACAGCCTCGAAGTGGTCAACATTCCGAGCAGCCTGATCGCCAACGCTCACGCGGCCACACCCGGTGTCGAAGAAGAAAGCGTCATGGGCTTCCGCCACGGAACGCTGCCCATTCACGGCGTGCAGTTCCACCCCGAAAGCATCGCGACCGAGCACGGCCACGCCATGCTCGCCAACTTCCTCGCCGAATGCGGTATCGACGCCGTTCTTCCCGAGACCAAAACGCTGGAGCAACCGGCTTGAGCCCTCTGCCTGATATTTCGAGCCCGCTGACCGAAACCGAAGCGGAAACCGCCTTTGGCACCCTGCTCGACGGAGCACCCAACGAAGACGAGATCGAGCGTTTTCTGATCAACCTCTCCGCGCGCGGCGAAACTTCGAACGAGATCGCGGGCGCGGCGCGGGCGCTTAGAGCCCGATTGATCCCGATCAAGGCCCCCGAAGGCGCCATCGATGTGTGCGGCACCGGCGGTGATGGTCACCACACTCTCAACGTCTCAACCGCCGTGAGCCTTGTCGTCGCGGCCTGCGGAGTGCCCGTGGCCAAACACGGCAACCGCGCGGCTTCCTCCAAAGCGGGTGCGGCGGACACGTTGGAGGCGCTCGGCCTTGATATGGACGCGGCGGGTCAGACGGCGGAAAAGACACTGGCCAAAATCGGCATCTGCTTCCTGTTCGCCAAGAACCACCACCCGGCGATGGCGCGTATCCAACCGATCCGTGTAAAAATCGGCCAGCGCACGATCTTTAACCTGATGGGCCCACTCTCAAACCCGGCGGGGGTCGAGAGCCAGCTTATCGGCATCGCGCGCCCGGCCTATGTCCCGATCTACGCGGGCGCCTTGGCCAAGCTGGGCACGGGTCGTTCGCTGATCGTATCGGGGGATGAGGGGCTCGATGAGCTGAGCTTGGCGGGCGGCAACGAAGTGGCCGAAGTCACCGGCCACACTTTTGCCATGCAACGCCTTGATCCGTCCGATGCTGGCCTTCCCAACGCGCCAATCGAAGCGATCCGGGGCGATGATGCCACATTCAACGCGGCGGCGCTCAAACGTTTGCTTGATGGCGAGACCGGCGCTTATCGCGACGCCGTGCTGTTCAACGCTGCGGGCGCGCTCAAAGTCGCTGGCAAAGGCAACGACTGGCCCGAGCGCGTCGCGCTGGCGGCCGAAGCGCTCGACAGCGGGAAGGCGAAAAAATTGCTGGCGGACTGGATTGCGATGGCGGTTTAGAGTCCATACCCCTTTGCGAATCCCCGCGCAGGCGGGGATCTCGTGCCGTCATTCCCAAGCCATGAGGAGGTTCCCGCCTTCGCGGGAACGCACAAGGAAAATTTTGAACAAACTCGAAGAAATCTGCGCCAACAAGGTCAAAGAGGTCGCCGCTCGCAAGAGCGAGCGCAGCCTCGCCGATCTCGAAGCCGCCGCCAGCGAGTATACCGCGCCACGCGGGTTTGAAGCGGCCCTGCGCGCCAAGGCTCAAGATGGGTTTGCCCTCATCGCGGAGGTCAAGAAAGCCAGCCCCTCCAAAGGCCTTATCCGCGCCGACTTTCAACCCGCCAGCCACGCCGCCGCTTACGAGGCAGGCGGCGCGGCGTGCCTTTCGGTGTTGACCGACGCGCCCTATTTCCAAGGTCACGAGGATTACCTGGTCGAAGCGCGAAGCGCTTGCGCCCTTCCCGCGCTTCGCAAGGACTTCATGGTCGATCCGTGGCAATGCCTCGAAGCGCGCAGTTTTGGCGCGGACGCGATCCTGATTATCGTCGCCGCTCTGGACGACAGCGCGATGCAGGAAATCGAAGCGGCGGCGTTAGAGCACGACATGGACGTTCTGATCGAGGTTCACGATGAGGCGGAGCTGGAACGCGCGCTCACGACGCTTCAATCCAAGCTGATCGGGGTCAACAACCGCGATCTGAAGACCTTCACCACCTCGCTCGAAACCACTGAGCGGCTGGCCAAGCTGATGCCCGCCGGCGTCCACATTGTCGGCGAAAGCGGGATCAACACACACGCGGACCTGAAACGGCTGTCCAAAGCGGGGGTGAACACTTTTCTGGTTGGCGAAGGCCTGATGCGCGAACCGGACGTGGAAACGGCGACGCGCGTGCTGCTCGCAGGATAAACCTTTGTGCGCTCCTGCGCAGGCAAGGCCCAGAATGAGCGTGTCGATCAATAGACTCATGCTTTCGCAGGAGATCACGAAATTGAACAAGCGTTACACTGTCCTACAAGCGCGCATTATGGCAACACAGTGCCATGACAGTCCTTCACACTTCGCTGAATACAGCCCTTTCGCGCAGGCCACTTGCACGATCTCGTTTTTCTTCTCCAAGACCGTGTAACACGTGGTCCATGTCTCGACTAAGCCCCTGTAATCGCGAAAGGCTCGTGTTGTGAACGATCTTACCCATATCGGCGAGGATGGCGCGGCGCGGATGGTCGATGTCGGCGGTAAAGCTGAGACGCAGCGGGTCGCGATCGCCAGCGGGCTCATCACGATGGGCGCCGACGCGCTCGCCGCGATCCGCGAAGGCGACGCGCCGAAAGGCGATGTGCTGGGCACCGCGCGACTGGCGGGCATCATGGCGGCCAAGCGCACCGGAGACCTGATCCCGCTGTGCCATCCGCTTGGCCTCGAAGCGGTGACGGTAGAGTTCGCCTTCGAAGAAGCCGCGATCCAGGCCACCGCCACCGCCTCACTTACCGGCAAGACCGGGGTCGAGATGGAAGCGATGGTCGCGGTCTCGACCGCGCTGCTCACCATCTACGACATGGCCAAGGCGATCGACAAAAGCATGGTCATCAGCGAGATCCGCCTGATCGAGAAACGCGGCGGCAAGTCCGGCACGTGGAAGGTCTCTGGGAAGGCGGACGGCGTTTGAGCGCGATGCTGACTCTTGAAGAAGCGTGGGATCGGCTGCTGGCGCTGGCACCGCGAATGCCGGTTGTTGAGAGCGCCACGTCAGACATCGCGCCTCACTATCTGGCAGAGGACCTGAAGGCTCAGCGGACACAGCCGCCAGCGGACCTATCCGCCATGGATGGCTACGCGATCAGCGGCGCTGGGCCGTGGCAGCAGATTGGCGAGAGCCGCGCAGGAGCGCCCTTCGAAGGCGCGCTGAGCGATGGGCAATGCACTCGTATCTCCACTGGCGCATGGATGCCCTCGGGCGCGGACCGGGTGCTGATACAGGAAAACGCCGAGGTCGACAGGGACACCGTCCGACTGGCCGAAGGAGAGGCGTTGCCAGTGCATGACCAACACGTCCGCAAACGCGGCTTCGACTTCGAACAAGGCGACACGGTGCTCAAGGCAGGCGCATTGCTTGGCCCCGCACAACGCGCGCTCGCCATTGCAGCCGGGCACGACACGCTGATGCACTTCGAACCTCCGGCGATGTCGATCCTCGATAGCGGCGATGAGTTGGCCAAGCGCGCCTCTGAATGCGGGCCGCACCAAATCCCGGCTTCCAATGGCCCCATGATCGCAGCCATGTTGGCTCCTTGGACCCCGGCCATCACGCCGCTTGGTCCGGTGCCCGACGACCGGGGTGCGCTGGCGCAAGCGCTGGCGCAGGCGAACACGCCCATCCTCATCACCTCCGGCGGCGCGTCGGTTGGCGACCACGACCTCATCCAGCAAGCGCTGCGCGATTGGGGCGCTGAGCTCGACTTCTGGAAGGTCGCGATCAAGCCCGGCAAACCACTGATGGTGGCGACGAAGGAGCATGACTGGGGTCGACAGGTCATCCTCGGCCTCCCCGGTAACCCGGTGTCGAGCTTTGTGACAGCCTTCCTGTTTGCGCTGCCCTTGGTACGCGCGGCGATGGGCGACCCTGACCCGCTGCCCAAACCGAGGATGTGCACACTCATGCAGGACCTGCCAGCCAACGGTAAACGCCGCGAGTTCCTCAGAGCCATCGTCGAAGGCGACAGCGTTCGGCTCGCCGGGTCGCAAGACTCAAGTGCGCTGGTCGCTCTCGCCGCCGCCAACGCCCTGATAGACCGCTTCGCCGGTGCCGATCCGGTTCACGCTGGCGACCGCGTGCCTGTGTACAACCTCCAAAATGGCTGAATTGCGGGGGTTTAGACCGTTTGCGTGCTTGACTTGTTCCCGTTCGTTGCCTACTTGTTCCACATTCGTTCACCTTATTGGTGATCGGCAGCGTCGATAAAGCACCTTCTTGGCATGAAGCCGGACGGTGCCTCTTGATGACGCGCTCTAATGGCAGCTGAACCGCGCGGGGTCCCTCGTGTGGCAGCGATCTGCGAATAAGGGAGATTATCGCAATGCTGACCGCCAAGCAGCACGAACTGATCCGCTTCATCCAGCAGCGTCTGGAAGAAACTGGCATTTCGCCTAGTTTTGAAGAAATGAAGGAGGCGCTCGATCTGAAGAGCAAGTCGGGCGTTCACCGCCTGATTTCAGCTCTGGAAGAGCGTGGCTTCATCCGCCGCTTACCAAACCGCGCCCGCGCTTTGGAAGTGATCAAGCAACCCGAAGACGCAACGCCCGCGCAGCGCTCCAGCGTGCCAATGCCCGCATCTGACGAGAACGTTGTGCCGTTAAAGCGACCCGAACCCGCTGCGCCTTCGCCTGAACCAGCGAACGATGTGATCGAAATCCCGCTCCATGGGCGCATCGCAGCAGGCGCTCCGATTGAAGCGTTGGAGGGGCAGAGCTCTCTGCCTGTGCCCGCGGCCTTGCTTGGCCCCGGCGAGCATTACGCTCTCGAAGTTTCCGGCGACTCGATGGTCGAAGCGGGCATTTTTGACGGTGACTTTGCGCTTGTGCGCCGCACCGAGAACGCGCGTGACGGCGAGATCGTTGTGGCACTGGTTCACGGCGAGGAGGCGACGCTCAAGTACCTTCACAAGGATGGTGGGCACATACGGCTCGATCCGGCGAACGCGGCCTATGATCCGCAGGTTTACGGGCCGGGTGAGGTGCAAGTCCAAGGAAAGCTTGCAGGGCTTCTGCGCCGCTACCACTGATAATCTTGGAAATGGCGCGGCGTGGGTCTTTAGATCTGCGCCGCACCTTTTTGGTCAGCGCTCGCCCCGCCACCAGCCGTGCTCACCCTGCCCGCTCACCACATCTTGGATTGTCGCCCGTTCCAGATCGATGGCCAGACCGCCATGCTCGCGCAAGAACCGCTTGTCCGCGCGCAACCACTTTGGCCGACATGACCGAGGCAAGAACCGATCCGCGACAACGATATCCGCTCGCTCACACGCTGCGGCAAGGGCGCGCTCCTCAATCAGATCTCGGTTGCGCGCCATGAGCAACGTCCAGTCGCGACCACCGCGCTCCAGCGTGAGCATGCAAAATTGCGCTGAACACCGAGCCCCTTCCCAGTCCGCAATTGGAACCGGTTCTGCGGTCACATTCGCCAACTCCAGCAAATTGTCTTTCGCGTAAGATGAGCGAGTATCGCGAAGCGAAAGAAGCCGACCGTCTTTCAGTGTAATCCCCACGTGCCGTCCCTCGCGGCCAATTAATACGTCAGGTATTGGAGTGAAAGCCAGCATAGTGCTCGCGACCACCACCGGAACCAGTCCCCACAAGCGCGCGCGACTGTTCCATAAGGCTAGCCAAAGGCTCCCAATGGCGAACAAAGCAATGCTTAAGCCACTCATCTGTGGCATAAGCTTGATTGCCCCGGGCTGGGATGCGGTGAAGCGCGCAAGACCCAAGAGCGCATCAAGCGACACGCCCACGCACCACCAGGCTGGTGCGCCCAAACCGATTGTGTCCAGTGCCAACGCCAAGGCGATCAGCGGCATCGACACAAAGGTGACAAGCGGGATCGCCAACACATTGGCAAGGGCTCCGTAGACGCCCGCTCGGTGGAAGTGGAACATGACGATTGGCATCAGCGCGATTTCAATCACGAGGCCGGTTAGAAACAGCATACAGACATGGCGCCCTGCCCTCTTGGCCCAAGGCTCTTCGCGCGGCCTTAGAAACTTTTGGGCAGGAGGCGAAGCGTGCAGCGCTACGATTGCCAGCACGGCGCTAAAGCTCATTTGAAAGCTCGGCCCGATCACGCTTTCTGGCCACAACAGCATGACCACAAAGGCGGCCACGGCGACCATACGCAAGGACAAGGCCTGCCGCCCTAATGCCAAAGCGCCCAGCACCAGCAACGCTGCGACGCAAGCGCGCACAGTAGGCACCTGCGCCCCAGTTAAGAGTGTATACCCGATGCCTGCTCCAGCTCCGATCATGGCCGCCACGATGGGCAAGCGGATTCGCAAGGCGATGGCGGGGAAAAACGCCAAGAACTTGAGCGCCAAAAAATAGGCCCCCGCAATCACCGCGCTTACGTGCAAGCCGCTGATGGCCAAAAGGTGAGTCAGGCTTGCATCGCGCATCGCGTCGGCGTCTTCGCGCTCAATGGCTCCCCGATCTCCGCTGGCGAAAGCGGCTGCGATGGTGCCGGCTGAACCGTCCAACTGGGTTTGAACATGCGCGGATAACCAACGCTGAATTCGCGCGATTGGTCGTGTGGTTGAAGCGGGTTTGACGTCTTCAATGCCACCCAGAAGGCTCCCGGTCGCAGCAAGCCCTTTAAACCAGGCGGCGCGTGCGAAATCATAAGAGCCCGGCAGCATGGGACTAGCGGGGGGCATCAGTCGGACCCGCATCCTTACTTGCGCGCCCTCGGTCAGGACATCTTCGCCATCGGGGCCTGAAAAGCGGTCGTTGCCCTGCGCCACGTCTTCCAGCGGGATATTGACCCGGATCTTGCGGCCTTCGCCGCTTGCCGCGTCGCGCACGGCCATCGTTAATCGAATGCGGTCTTCGCTGGGCTGGTCATGCCGCTCAAGGACATAGCCCTGAACGCGCTCAATGACTGGGCGTTCAATCGGCAGAGCCCCTACCATTTCTGAACGCGTCCATATGGTGGTGATACCCAAAGCGAACACAACCGCGCACCAGAAAACAGCGCTGCGAATAAGACCGCGCGTTTCATCGGTTCGGCTACCCAGGGGCCACAGAGCCAGCGCAGCCAAAGCGACTAAAATACTCACTCCGATAGCGCTCGCCCACTGCCACGGAGTCTTCAGGACGAACCATGCGAAGATCCCGCTCGCGAACACAACCGCAAGCCAGGGCGCACGGTCAAACCCAGCGGTGTCGAGGAAACGTTCGGCGCGGTCGACGAGCGCGCTCGAGGCGCTGGACATTCGCCCGCCCCTTTGCCACACGCGCGCTGGCTTGGCCCCGACAGGGCTGAATGGGATGGAGCCTGAGGCCGCAGACCCTTGCTCTGGGCTGCTTAGGCTTTCATCTCCCATGGGAATGATTGGCGTGTCGGCCATTGACCCCCCAATTCGGGCGCAACCCGACCGGGTGTCAGGAAGCGTTTACGGCGCCATTTGAATAGGAAACGTGGCTTTATGGCAAGTCAAGTCGTCACTCGGTTCGCCCCTTCGCCGACCGGATTTCTGCATATTGGGGGCGCTCGTACGGCCTTGTTTAACTGGCTGTACGCACGCCATCACGGCGGCAAAGCGCTGTTGCGGATTGAGGACACGGACAAGAAACGCTCCACGCAGGAGGCGATAGACGCGATCCTCCACGGTCTCGACTGGCTCGGGCTGGATTATGATGAGGCACCCACGTTTCAGTCAGGGCGCGCCGATCGACACGCAGAAGTGGCGCACAAGTTGTTGGAGGCTGGTCACGCCTATAAATGCTTCGCCACGCCCGAAGAACTCGAAGCCATGCGCGCCGAGCAGCGCGCGAACAAGCAGCCTATGCGGTATGACGGGCGCTGGCGGGACCGCGATCCGTCCGAAGCGCCTGACGATGCGCCCTTTGCCGTACGCCTCAAGACGCCGCTGGATGGCAAAACGACCATTCAAGACGAGGTTCAGGGCGAGGTTTCGGTCAACAACGCCGAAGTGGACGATTACATCATCCTGCGCGCGGATGGCACGCCGACCTATATGCTCGCGGTGGTGGTCGACGACCACGATATGGGTGTGACCCACGTCATTCGCGGCGACGATCACCTGAATAATGCCTTCCGCCAACTGCCAATCTACCGCGCCATGGAAACGATCGAGGGCGATTGGCCGGATCCGATCTACGCGCACATCCCATTGATTCATGGTGCGGATGGAGCCAAACTGTCCAAGCGCCACGGTTCGCTGGGTGTCGAGGCGTATCGCGATGAGATGGGCATCTTGTCCGATGCGCTCTTCAACTACCTGCTGCGTCTGGGTTGGGGATACGGTGACCGTGAAGAGATCACCCGCTCCGAAGCCATTGAGCTGTTTGACTTGTCAGGCGTGGGAAAAAGCCCGTCGCGTTTCGACATCAAGAAGCTTGAGAACCTCAATGGGCATTATATCCGCGAGGCCGATGATAAGACATTGGTCGAACAGGTGCTTGGGCGGCTCGGTCATGAGGCCGATGCCTCACTTCTTTTCCAAGCCATGCCGGTTCTCAAGCCGCGTGCGAAGAATCTGGATGAACTTTCTGAAAGTGCTGCCTTTCTATTCGCCAAGCGGCCACTCGAGATGACCGAGAAGGCCGCCAAGCTGCTTGATGACGAGGCGCGCGCGCGACTAACCCTCGTTTCTGCTGCACTTGCGAAGGAAAATGACTGGACAATTGAGGCTCTCGAAGCCACTACGAAATCGCTCGCTGAGGAACAGGGATTGGGCTTCGGCAAGTTGGCGCAACCAATGCGCGCCGCTTTGACTGGGACGACGACATCGCCCGGAATTTTTGACGTCTTGGTCCTTCTGGGCCGTGACGAAGCCCTCGCACGGCTCAACGCGCAGGCCGCGTAAGAGTCCCCCATCGGCAGGGCGATATTGGGATAGGACAGGAGACACACCTTGGCAGACAAGAACGCGACGCTCGAATTCGATGGCCAGACCCACGAATTCCCCGTCTTCTCAGGCAGCACCGGCCCCGATGTGGTCGATATTCGCAAACTTTACGGCGCAACCGGCGCTTTCACGTTCGACCCGGGTTATAAGTCCACCGCCAGCTGCGAAAGCGCGCTGACCTATATCGATGGCAACGAAGGCGTTCTGCTGCACCGTGGCTATCCAATCGGCCAATTGGCCGAACACTCCAGCTTCATGGAAGTCGCCTACCTGCTGCTCAACGGTGAACTACCGAGCCAGGAAGAGCACGAGGACTTCGTTTACACAATTACGCGCCACACCATGCTGCACGAACAGCTGCGCACCTTCTACACCGGCTTTCGCCGTGACGCGCACCCGATGGCGATCATGTGCGGCGTCGTGGGCGCGCTGTCCGCGTTCTATCACGACAGCACCGACATTTCTGACCCCGAGCACCGCAAGATCAGTTCGCACCGCCTTATCGCCAAAATGCCGACGATTGCGGCCATGGCGTACAAATACGCGGTGGGTCAGCCGTTCATGCAGCCCGACAACTCGCTGAGCTACACCGGCAACTTCCTGCGTATGACTTTCGGCGTTCCGGCCGAGGAATACGAAGTTATCCCGGCGGTTGAGACGGCCATGGACCGGATCTTCATCCTCCACGCCGACCACGAACAGAACGCCTCGACCTCGACCGTGCGCCTCGCCGGTTCTTCGGGCGCGAACCCGTTCGCCTGCATCGCGGCCGGTATTGCCTGCCTCTGGGGCCCAGCCCACGGCGGCGCCAACGAAGCGGCTCTCAACATGCTGCGCGAAATCGGAACGCCGGACAAAATCCCGCACTATATCGAGCGCGCGAAGGACAAGAACGATCCGTTCCGCCTGATGGGCTTTGGTCACCGCGTCTACAAAAACTACGATCCGCGCGCGACCGTCATGCAGTCAACGGTGCGCGAGGTGTTCGAGGCGCTGAACGTGAAAGATCCAGTCTTCGAAACAGCGCTCCAGCTCGAAGAGATCGCTCTAAACGACGATTACTTCCGCGAAAAGAAGCTGTTCCCCAACGTCGACTTTTACTCGGGTATCATCCTGTCGGCGATTGGCTTTCCGACCACGATGTTCACCGCGCTCTTCGCTCTCGCCCGCACCGTGGGCTGGGTCGCGCAATACAACGAAATGATCGCCGATCCCGCTCAGGTTATCGGTCGCCCGCGTCAGCTCTACACCGGCCCGACCACGCGCGACTATGTGCCGCTTAGCGATCGCTAAACGCCTACAGGCATTTGCCTAGTGTTTGAGGGCCACTGCGATGCAACCGCACTAGCGGACCATCGCGGTGGCCCTTTCTATCTTTGGTGTTTCCCGCTCGACTGCGCCGATTTAGAAAACTCTTAATCACCCGAATACAGCGGCAACGATAAACGGAAGGACGCGCCCTTCTCACCCGGATTAGTAACTTCCAGCGACCCGCCCATAGCCTGAGCCAATCGCGAGGATATGTATAGGCCCAGCCCCGATCCGCCATCGTTGTCCCGTCCAAGGCGCTCAAACTTGTTGAACACGCGCGTGGCCTGATCTTTATCCAGCCCCGGCCCTTCATCGGTTACCGTCAGCCACACAAGGCCCTCGCCTTCGTCGCAATCGGGCATGATCATGACGACACTGTTCTCGGGCGAATAGGCAATCGCGTTTCCGATCAAATTGATCAGGATTTGCAGAACGCGCCGGAATTCTCCGCTCGCCTGTGGCAGGTTTTCGCGCAGCGGAAGGATGAGCTCTATGTTCTTCGAACGCGCCCTCACCCCCAAAATGCCGGCCGCGCGCTCGGCTGCGTCGCCCAGGTCGATCAGGTCGGAGGCAGTCGAAAAGTCCTCGGCTTCAACCACTTCCAGATCGGCCAGATCGTCCAATAGGGCGTTCAAGTGCTGACCCGCTGCCGCAATGTTCCCAGCGTATTCGCTATATTCGGCGCGTAAGGGGCCGGCCAGACGCGCGCGAATGGTCTCGGCGTTGGCAATGATCCGAGCAATGGGTTGGCGCAAAACGGGGGCAAGTGTGCCCGCCATCATGTGCGAATGCCCCTGCTCAAGGTTGGGGTCCGCATCTTCTGGCACCATGGAAAAAGGATAATCAGCGATCAGAAGCAGTTCAAACCCACGCGGCGGACCGTTTAAAGGGCCGAGCGGCACAAGCCGCGTACGCCATCCGCGCGATGATCCTGGGACGCGGCACCGTGCACCATCAAGCAACCGCCAATGCAGAGGTTGGCGATGTTCCATACCTTCGAGCGCAACATGATCAGTCCACAAGCCCTTTGGCGCGGCCAGCATGGCTGATTCGAGTTCGGCTCCGTCAGGTGCGGAAGACTGGACCAGTTGGACCTTCTGCTCAGCGTCGAGGCGAATGGAAAACTCGGCGCAAGCTTTGTCAATCTTATCCATACGTTCCGCGAGTTCGCGAGAGCTCATCTCGAGAATTGTGCGCCGTTGCCAGTTATCAACTAGAAGCTCGCACCCACCGCCTTCCTCGGCGTCAATCGGATGCACTCGAACGGTGCCCGAGACGATATCTTCGCCGTCGAACGCGCTGAATTCGCGCGATAGTTTTAATCCAATGCGCCGACCCTGCTGAACCACATCAAGCAGTTCGGGCACGGCCAGAGCGCCGGGCAAGGTTCCGCCACAGCTGCGCTGCAATTCGGCGAGCGCATCATCCGCACTTAACAGCTGGTCACTCTCATCCGTGCGACCTCGAGCCGCTAAGAGGGTCGTCTGGCGTTCCATCACCACTGACCTTCCGTCGCGCTCTTCTGAAGCAAAGCCCGTGCCGCATCGGGAGACAAACCAGCCAGACCGCGCGGTGTTGTGTTCGCCGGATCGAGATGCACAAACTGTTGCTCAATCGCTGAACGATCAAGCCCGGCAGCACTCAAACACACGGCTAGGCGGGCAGCCTGCTGATTCTGGCACGCCATAACGGCGCGCTCGCGGGTTTCGCCCGTCAATGATGCCAGCGCGCTGGTGAATAGTGCCAAACCAGCGTGGTCCAGCTCGAGAGCAGCGATACGGCCCTCACGCATCGATGAAACTAGCCGAGTGATAAGCCCAAGTCGACTTTGTGCCTCGTCATAGTCGGATTTGATCGCGCGCATGGCGGCCGCAACCGAAGGTTCCTCTTCCACATTGGTGGCGCGCACCCAAATTCTGAGGGCGCGCTCAAGCACCTCAGGTGGTAGATCAAGAATGGGATGTTGCATGCGCCTCTGTGCCTGCATAAATCGAGCCTGCGCCGCGAGCGCCTGCATAGCGGTCTCGCTAACCGCGGCGTCTTCGGATGCAATCAACTCCTGCCAAAGCGGACTAAGAACCGGATCCACACCTGTTTGACTGTCCAGTTTTTCGGTCAACACGCCTTCGACCGCGCAGGCATGAAGGTGAAGCAAGAGCGGAGTGTCGCTGATCAGCAGGCGTGTCAGGTAGTCCAGCGCTTCGTCCGGCACAGGTAACTTGTCAGGCGTTTCAGAGGACCGCCGTAACTCGAGCTGGTGCGCCAAATCGTTCACCATTCCCCGCACCCGGGCAACCAAAAGATCATTTACAAGACCGCCTCCGTCGCCCACCAGCGCGTGCTCGAGCACCGGCGCAACGCCGTTCAGCGCGCGGTTTGCGCGCGCGAGTTCGCCTTCCAGGGCGGTCTCGGCAGGGCTCGCAACAGCGCTGTCCAACGCGTGATCCTTATCCAAACGCTTTCAAAAGCTTACCATTAGGCCACCCTTCCAAATCGGAATGGTCGCTATTTAGGTGCTAGCAACACATGGTTAAACCCGAGTTAGCCTAAGGGCGCGGCGCGCGCAGCCCGCTGTAGCTTTAGGAAAGACGGCGTTCCGTTTTGGGGCAGATTGTGGGGAAAGGGGCCTAATCACCAGAAAAACTGGCGAGAACCGTCTCAATTTCACGGATGGCCATCGGCTCGCCCGGCGCTGCTTCAAGCGCGTTCTGCGCCGCGTTCAATAGATCATCCGCATGAAAACTGGCCGCGAGGCCTTGCAGTCGCATGGCCGCCACATTCCAGTTTCCGTCGCATCGCGACCGACGCAAGAGATCAAGCTGTTTTCGAGCGCTGTCGATAAACGCACCGCGCAGCTCATGCATCAGCGCCGCATCATCGCCAGCGGCCGCCGCTAAAGTCGCGTCAAGAGCTCCACTTTCATACGCCATCGTGCACCATTACCGCGTGAGGGTTAAGGCGGGGTTTATCCCTCCCCACGGTATGGTATGATGAAGGCATGGTACGCAAGAACCCAAACATTCGCGCGATCGATGGTGAAACAAACGAACCGGAAACCCCGGAAACGGAAAACACCTTCGATGAGGCTTTGGAAGCGGAGAGCGAAGACGAATTGCTCCTCGAATCCTATGATGAGGTGTACGAAGAGCTGTCGCCTTCGGCGGACCGCGTCAAAACCATCGCCACCGCCTTGGCTGTTCTTGCCGTTCTGGGGTGGAGCGGTCTTTATGGTTGGGCCTTGTGGCCCGATCTTTCACAGGCTGCGAGCGCGGCTCCGACATCCTGGGTACGCTGGATCGTCGATTGGTCGGTCCCTGTTGCCCTGATCTGTGTTGTTTGGATGCTCGCCATGCGCAATTCGACGCGCGAGGCCAAACGGTTTGCCCAAAGCGCGGCCTTGTTGAGTCAAGAAAGCGCGGAGCTTGAAAATCGCCTCAGCGTCGTAAACCGTGAACTGAGCCTTGCGCGCGAATTTCTCGCGTCACAGTCGCGTGATCTCGAAACGCTCGGACGAATGGCGGCGGAACGCCTGTCCACCAACGCCGCTGAGTTGCAGGATTTAATCAAAAGCAATGGTAAGCAGGTCGAAAATATCGGTACCGCCAGCGACACCGCGCTCGCCAATATGACGCGGCTGCGCGACGATTTGCCGGTGATCGCCAATTCGGCGCGCGACGTAAACAATCAGGTTGGCAGCACCGGACGCACCGCGCGCGAACAACTCGACAAGTTGGTTGAAGGGTTTGAACGTCTCAACACCTTTGGCTCCGCCAGCGAGAACCTGGTGAACGCCCTCACCTCACGCATTGGCCACGTGATTGAGCGGTTTGACGGCGATTTGGTACGCATCGAAGAGACACTCGAAGCCCGCTTCGCCGCGTTGCAATCGCAGGCCGATGATTATGGCGGCGTCGTCAGCCGGACGGAAAACGAAGCGCTCACAGCCATGAATGAGCGCACCGCCCTGCTCAAAGCCGAGACCGAAAACATCGGGGCGCAGATGCGTGAGGCCGAACGGCAGGCGCTGGATCAAGTCGTCGCATCGCGCACGCGCTGGGAGCAAGAGATCATCAAGATGGTCCAGACGCTCGACCAGTTGGACCGACAGGCTGTCGCCGCTTCGCAAACGCGATTGAATGAGCTCCTAAAAGAAGCGGAGCGCATTGATGCGACCTTGGAACAGCGCGATGTTCAGTTCCTTGAGGAAATAGCGCGCAGACAGTCTGAATTTGAAACCCGTGGAGCGCAGGCGACCGAAGCGCTTTCACAGCGGCTTACCGCCTTGGACGATGCGCTCGCTGAGAAGCGCGAAGCGCACGTCGCCGAGGCCGCGCAGCTTGCCAAGCAGAGCGATGAAATGCTGGAGCAAGTCGATAAGCTCAGCGCCATGATCACTCAGATAAAAGAGCTTGGCGCTGAGACCCGGACGACATTGGCTGAGGGTATGGATACGCTCGGCGAAAAGCTCGAGACAAAACGCGCCGCTCTAGTTGAAACGGAAAGCAGTCTAGCGGCTTTAACCGATGCCAGCGTGCGTTTGCTCGAGATCATTCAGTCGGGAGCGAAACACAGCCGCGAAGACCTGCCCGAAGCGATCGACACCGCCGCCGAGCGGCTGCAGACAGTCGAAGAGCGCGCCGGCCGTGTGAGCGGCGCAATGTTTGCCATGGGTCAGAAGAGCGAAGAGCTTTCCTCCTACCTCATCTCAACTAACGAAAAGCTCTCCCAATCCGACGAATCGCTTGAGCAGTTGCACGCGAAGGTTTCCGAACGGTCGGATGACGCGATGGCCAAACTCAACGGATTGCGCGGTGGGCTGGAACGCCTTTCGCGAGATAGCGAGAGATTTGCCGGCACCACGCAAGAAGCGTTGGCCGCCTCAATTGCCAAACTGGAAGAAGCGACGAAAGCCACGATCGCTTCGCTGGATGAAGGCGCGCGGGAGAAGGTCGCTGGTCTGGCCCAGAATTTGAGCCAAGAGGCGGTTGTTGCTCTCGAGAAGGCCCTCAATTCCGGCACTGCGGGCACGATCAACGCGCTCGAGCAGGCCGCGTCGCAAGCCTCAAGCGTTGGACGCGAGGCAACGGTGCAGCTCCGTGATCAATTGGCGCGTGTAAACGATCTGACCAACAATCTGGAACAACGCATTGGCCGCGCGCGCGAACTCGCCGAAGAGCAGGTCGACAACGATTTTGCTCGCCGCATGGCGCTTATCACGGATAGCCTGAATTCCGCTTCCATCGACATCAGCAACGCGCTTTCAACCGAAGTCTCGGACGCGGCTTGGGATTCCTATCTCAAGGGTGACCGAGGCATTTTCACACGCCGTGCGGTCAGTCTTTTGGACTCATCGGAAAGTAAGTCGATCGCCGAACTCTATCAACACGACGATACCTTCAAGGGGAACGTCAATCGTTACATTCACGACTTTGAATCCATGTTGCGTTCGATGCTGTCTACGCGGGACGGCAACGCGCTAAGCGTCACAATCCTGGGTTCGGATATGGGTAAGCTTTACGTGGCGCTTGCTCAGGCGATTGAGCGGCTGCGGAGATAAATCCGGTTCAGCGCTCTGACTGGAACTCCTCGGGCTTGGGCAACACATCGAGGTCCGCAGCCGTGACCCAACCATAGGTGTAGTTCAGCACGAACAGCGTGGTCAGCACCGTAGCGATGATCGTCGCGCGGATAACCAAGCGACCGGGACGGAAATT
The DNA here is from genome assembly GCA_039814925.1 of Pseudomonadota bacterium. GTDB lineage: Bacteria > Pseudomonadota > Alphaproteobacteria > Sphingomonadales > Sphingomonadaceae > Erythrobacter. The sequence goes on along the minus strand of JBCCAH010000003.1, from coordinate 211,255 downwards.
GGCCGGAGCGCTGTCGGCCTGGCCCGGTACCTTTGCGACGCCCGCTTCCTCGGCGGTTCTCACGCCAAATGGCAACAGCACGAAGGCGCTCATTACCCAGATCAGGAAATAGACCGCAAGGATCGAGGTCCACTGCATCACGCTTACCGTCCCGCTGGCATTATGACACGCACTTGCGGGTTTTTGCCCGACCAACGACGCGCGGCGCGGCGAGCGGCCAAACGCGCCGCTTCATGGACGGCAGCCGGATCGTTCGCATCTTTGCCGCGCAGCTTGCCAATGGCTTTGAGGATGTCTTCCTGTGTTTCTGCAATGAATTCGGGCAGTTCCTCGTCCAGAGGCAAGCCGATGGGTTCAACAAACGGGGCCGAACCGCGCATCAACGCAACAATTAGAACACCCTCATGCGCGATCCGGCGGCGCATGGCGACCGCTTCGCCATTGGCGGGCGCGATGATATCACCGTCGAGTACGAGCCTTCCGCTCACGACCGGGGCCAAGATGCCGGGTTCGCCCGGAGCCAGCTTTACAATCTCACCGTTCTTTTGGAAAATACTGTGCGGGATCTGACAGGACGCGCCGAGCCGTGCCTGCTCCTGCATATGTCGCACTTCGCCATGCACGGGCACAAGGATTTCGGGACGGATCCAAGAGTAAAGCGCTTCGAGCTCCGGCCGTCCAGGATGGCCCGAGACGTGGATCAGGCTCTGACGATCAGTCACCATGACGATGCCCTTGGCAGCCAATGCGTTTTGCACCTTACCAATGCCGATTTCGTTGCCGGGTATCACGCGGGTCGAAAACAGCACCACATCGCCGCGAGACAGCTCAATCGGATGGCTGTCTTCGGCGATCCGACTGAGCGCGGCGCGCGGTTCACCCTGCCCTCCCGTTGCGATGATCAAAACTTCGCCGCGCGGAAGGCGCATGGCGGTGTCGAAATCAACGGGCTCGGGAAAATCCGCAAGATAGCCATTGTCCTGCGCAACCTCCAAAATTCGGTCGAGCGAGCGCCCAGCCACGCAAATCTGGCGACCGGTTTCCCGCGCCACTTCGCCAAGAGTTTGTAATCGCGCGACGTTGCTCGCAAACGTCGTGACCAGCACGCGCTTGCCCGCGTGGGAGGCCACTTCCTCCATCATCGCGCGGTGGACGGCTCCTTCTGAGCCTGACGGTGACGGATTGAAGACATTGGTGCTGTCGCAAACCAGCGCGAGAATGCCTTCATCGCCCATGGCACGCAGCTCTTCTTCGGTGGTTGGCTCGCCGATAATCGGCTCTTCGTCGAGCTTCCAATCGCCAGTGTGGAACACCCGACCATAGGGCGTGTCGATCAAAAGCGCGTTGCCCTCGGCAATCGAGTGCGCGAGCGGCACATAGGTGACGTTAAACGGCCCCAGATCGAACGATCCGTGATCGTCAGGAATAATGTTGAGCTCCACCTGGCCAAGCAGCCCGGCTTCTTCCAACTTGCGCGCTACCAGATCAGCCGTGAACGGTGTCGCGTAAAGCGGGACGCCGAGTTCGCCTGCGAAATAGGGCACTGCGCCGATATGATCTTCATGAGCATGGGTAAGCACGATGCCGAGCAGATCATCGGTGCGTTCTTCGATGAAATCAAGGTCCGCAAAGACCAGATCGACCCCCGGATACTCACCCCCCGAAAAGGTCATGCCAAGGTCGACCATCAGCCATTTGCCATTGCAGCCATAGAGATTGACGTTCATGCCAATCTCTCCCGAACCGCCAAGGGCGAGGAAGAGAAGCTCGTTTTCCGGAGTGAAGTCTTTTTTCACGAGGGGGTTTGGGTCTTTCTAATCAGTCTTCGGTGGCGGCTTGCTGCGCCAAGATGGCGAGGCCTTCGATAGTCAGGTCAGCGTCGACATGGTCAAACACATCAGTCGCTTCGTCGAATAGGATGGCGAGGCCTCCAGTGGCGACAACCTTGGCCGGGCGTCCGATTTCGGCTTTCATGCGCTCAATGATGCCTTCCATCATTGCGACATAACCCCAAAAGACTCCAATGAGCATTTGGTCTTCGGTGTTGCGCCCGATGACGCTTTTACTTTCGGGAGCGCGGATCGCGATACGCGGAAGCTTGGCGGTTTTGCCCACCAAGGCATCCAGCGAGAGGTTGATCCCCGGTGCAATTGAACCGCCCTTATACGCACCGTTAAAGTCGATGGCCTCGAACTTGGTCGCGGTTCCAAAATCGACCGCGATGATATCACCGCCATATTTGTGATGCGCGGCCAAAATGTTGAGAGCCCGATCCGCACCCAAGGAACTGGGCTGATCCACGTCAATCTCGAACCGCCAACGCGCCGCGCCCTGCCCGGCAAACAGGGGCGTGATCTTGAAATATTTCCGGGCCAAAACATCGAGATTGTGATCCGCACGCGGCACGACCGAGGCAACGATGATCCGCGTGATATCCTCACGCGCGACGCCCTCAATACTCAGCAATTGCAGCAGCCACACTGCGTATTCATCGCCTGTGCGGCGCGGATCAGTGGCGATGCGCCAACGCGCTTTCAGCTTTGGCGTGCCTTCGGCGCTGTCATCGAACAGCGCGAAAACGACATTGGTGTTTCCGACATCAGCGGCGAGCAGCATGGCTCAAGCTCCCTTAGACAACATCGCCAGCGCGAATGACACGTTCCGAGCCATCCGCCAAGCGTAGGCGCAACGCACCGTCGCTTTGATCGAGTCCTGCAAAGGCTCCTTCGACGCGGCTTCCATCGGTGTCATGGACCGAAACAGGCGAACCCGGCTCGTGCATAGAGCAGGCCAGAAACTGGCTCAGGACAGGCTCAAGGCCCGACTGTCGCCATGTGCTAAGTCGCTGCGCAAAGGCCTGTGCCATCCGCTGAGCGAACCATTCGAGATCGGGCGCTGGCGCGACATCCGCGACCGCAGCCGTCTTGCGATCTGGCAACTGCGGCGCGCGAGAGAGGTTCACGCCAATACCCACGACCACAAATTGGCCAACCAGCTCCAGCAAAATGCCGGAGAGCTTTCCGCCGTTCATCAAAGCGTCGTTGGGCCATTTAAGCGCGAGCTGGGTTAAAGGCGGCAGAGATTGAGCAACCGCATCGTAAAGCGCCAATGCCGCAACGAAACTTAGCGTGGCTGGAGGCGGCTCCCCTTCCCCCAGTGCAACGAGAGTCGAGCCCATGAAATTGCCCGAGCCATCGAACCATTCGCGGCCTTGGCGCCCCTTGCCTGCGCTCTGGCGGCGCGCGACCAGCCATTGGCCTTCTCGGGCGTCTCCGGCGCGCACTCGGGATGCCTGATCCGCGTTGGTGGATCCGGTCTCTTCAACAATCCGGATTTCGAAAGCGCTCAAACCGACAGAAACAGCGCGCCCGCAGCCTTGTTCGCCAAATCGCTGAGCGACGGCGTCAGCAGGTAGCCCAACGGCGAGATGATCGCGGCCGTCAGGAACAGGATCACCCAATGCGCGGTGCCGCTCTTGCCGGTGACGAGGTCGGTCGGCTCATCGAAGAACATGACTTTCACGAACTTGATGTAATAGAACGCGCCAATCACGCTTGCAGCTATGGCGATGGCGGCAAAGGCAACGAGGCCCGCTTCGACGGTCGCCTGAAACACCACGAACTTCGAATAGAAACCGAGCAGCGGCGGAATGCCTGCCATGCTGAACATCAAGAACAGCAAGCCCCAAGCGATCGCGGGGCGCGTCACCGCAAGGCCAGAGATATCACCAAAGGTCTCATAAAGATCGCCGCTATCGCTGCGCAACATCAGCAGCGCGGTGAAGCTTCCAAGGCTCATCGCGACATAGATGAACAGGTAGATCAGCATCGAGGCAGCGCCCGCTTCGTTGGCAACCGCCAGACCCAGCAGAATAAAGCCGATATTGTTGATCGACGAATAAGCCAACAGGCGCTTCAAGTTCTCCTGACCTATCGCTCCCAACGCGCCGAAGACTATGGAAGCCAGCGCGGTGAACATCACAATCTGACGCCACGCATCAACCTGCGCGCCAAACACTTCGAACACGACGCGCGCGGTCAAGGCCACGGCGGCCACTTTCGGAGCGGTCGCGAAAAAAGCAGTGACCGGTGTCGGAGCGCCTTCGTACACGTCCGGCGTCCACATATGGAACGGCACAGCAGCAATTTTGAACGCGAGACCCGCCATCACGAAAATCAGACCGAAGAGAGCACCGGTACCCAACTCACCCGTCAACCCAGCGCGAACGCCGGCGAAGTCGGTGCCACCGGTAAAGCCGTAGAGCAGGCTCATCCCATAGAGCAGGATGCCTGAGGCAAGCGCGCCCAGCACGAAATACTTAAGCCCCGCCTCCGCTGAACGCGTATCCGCCCGCAGGATAGAAGCGAGCACATACGCTGCGAGCGAATTCAGCTCGAGCCCGAGGTAGAGCGACATAAAGTCGTTGGCCGAAACCATGATGCTCATGCCCAGCGCGGCAAAGAGAACCAGCACGGAGTATTCCGCGCGCATGCCCTGCTCAGTGCCCGCGGCCTCGCTGTTGAAGAAGGCAGGAGCAACTAACAAACAGCCGATCGCCGCGAGATAGATGAGCGCTTTGGCAAAAAGGGCGAAACTGTCGATCTTGAGAAGGCCAGAGAACGCAAGCGTATTTGGCCCGTCCACGCCCGCGTGCAAACCCGGCACTAATGTCAAACCGGCCACGAAGAACGTGATTGCCGCAGCGTAGGTGATGCCCTTGGCGACCGTGTCACCACCCCAAGCGGTCACCAGCAGCAGGACGAGCCCCGCCACAGTCAGCATCAATTCCGGCGTGATCAACGCAAAGGAAGTCGCAAAATCCATCAGTGTGCGCCTTCCTCAGAATGGCCTTCAACAGCGGGCACGGTGTTAGCGGCCTCGGCCTTGGGAGTGCCTACGATCAACTGGCTGTCACTCTGCGGCGTGGCCGAAGCGATCCGCGCGTCGAGCACCGCGATATCGGCGCGCATCGGGGCGAGGAAGCTCTCTGGGTAGACGCCCATCCACATTACCACGGCGGCGATCGGGATCATCATGGCCCATTCGCGCGGGGTGATATCGACCATGGCTTGTGCATCCTCGTTCTTTTCAGGTCCAAACGCGACCCGACGATAGAGGTAGAGCATGTAGGCCGCGCCCAGAATGATGCCGGTGGTGCAAACCAACGCCACCGTCGTCGAAACCTGATAGATGCCCGCCAGCGAAAGGAATTCGCCCACAAACCCGCTTGTTCCGGGAAGCCCGATGCTCGCCATCGTAAAGAGCAGGAAGAACAGAGCGTAATAGGGCATATTGTTGCTGATCGCGCCATACCGGTCGATCTCACGCGTGTGCAGACGGTCATAGATAACGCCCACGCACAGGAACAGCGCGCCCGAAACAAGACCGTGGCTCAGCATGATAATCATCGAACCTTCGAGGCCCTGTACGTTGAAGGAGAACAGACCCACCGTCACGATCGCCATGTGCGCAACCGAGGAGTAGGCAATCAGCTTCTTCATATCGTGCTGAACCAGCGCGACGAGTGAGGTGTAGACCACCGCAATCATAGACAGCGCAAAGACGAGCCATGCGAAATCAGCGCTGGCTTGCGGAAACATCGGCAGGCTGAAGCGAAGGAAGCCATAGCCGCCCAGCTTGAGCAAAACGCCCGCCAGGATGACTGAACCGGCCGTGGGCGCCTGAACGTGCGCATCGGGCAGCCAAGTGTGGAACGGCCACATCGGCACCTTCACCGCAAAGCTCGCAAAGAAGGCCAGCCACAGCCAGGTCTGTGCGGCCGCCGGGAAATCGTATTGCATCAGCGTCGGAATGTCCGACGTGCCCGCTGCGGCCACCATCCAGAACATCGCTATCAGCATCAGAACCGAGCCAAACAGCGTGTAGAGGAAGAATTTATAGCTCGCGTAGATGCGGTTATCGCCGCCCCAGACGCCGATGATCAGGTACATCGGGATCAGGCCCGCTTCGAAGAAGACGTAGAACAGGAAAATATCCTGCGCGGCAAAAGTGCCAATCATCAGCGTTTCCATGAACAGGAACGCCGCCATGTATTCGCCCACCCGCTTCTGTATCGCGCTCCAACTGGCCGCGATGCAGATCGGCATCAGGAACACACTGAGCATAATGAGCAGCAGCGCGATACCGTCGATCCCGAGCGCGTAGCTGAAGCCCGCGACCAGTTCAGCGCGCTCAGTAAACTGCCATTGCGCGCCGCCGATTTCGTATCCGGTCCACAGCATCACACCGAAGCCAAAGGTCATCAGCGTAGCGATAAGAGCCGTCCAACGCGCTGTATTCGCTCCCACAAACAGTGAAATGATCGCACCGGCCAGCGGCACAAGCATCATAGTCGAAAGAAGGGGAAACCCGTCCATTGCTCGATAGATCCCCTAGAGCAGCGCGTAAGTGGTGGCCGCGATCAGGCCCAAAAGCATGATCAGCGCGTAGGTGTAGAGATAGCCCGACTGGATCGATCTTGCGGCCACGGCCCCGCGCTGAACCGCCCAGGCAACACCGTTGGGTCCGAACCGGTCAATCGTGCCTTGATCGCCCAGCTTCCAGAACTGGCGACCGAACCAGAAGGCGGGCTTCACGAAGATGAGATCATAAAGCTCGTCGAAATACCATTTGCGGAACACGAAATTGTGCAGGGGCGCGATGGCCTTCGCGAATTTCGCCGGCACATCGGGCTTGAGGATGTAGGCGTAATACGCGCCGCAGAACCCAAGTACCATCACGACCAGAGCGGCGTACTTCACCCAATAGGGAACCGCATGCATCGCGTGGATCAGATTCGCGTTGTAGAAGATCGAACCATCCCAGAATTCCGCACTATCGAGGAAGGCTGGCGCAAACACCTGGCCCGCTGCAATCGCACCCACCGAAAGCAAGATCAGCGGGATCAGCATGGCATTGGGGCTCTCATGCGGGTGATAACCTCCGGTTGTGTCACTTCCCGCTTCGGCCGGGGTCTTGTGAACCGAATGCTGGATATGCTCGCTCTCAATCCAACGCGGCGTCCCCCAGAAGGTAAGGAACATCAGGCGCCAGGAATAAAAGCTCGTCAGCAGCGCCGCGATTACACCCGCCCAGAAGGCGAAAGTGGCCGCACTTGTGCCGCGCGCAAAGGCGACTTCGATGATGGCGTCCTTTGACCAGAAACCGGCGAAGCCAGCGCCCAGATGATACACGCCCAGCCCTGTGATCGCGAGTGTTCCCAGCAGCATCGCCACAAAGGTCACCGGGATCGCTTTGCGAAGCCCGCCATAATAGCGCATGTCTTGTTCGTGGTGCATCGCATGAATGACCGAGCCCGCACCGAGGAACAGCAGTGCCTTGAAAAAGGCGTGCGTAAACAGGTGGAACATCGCCGCGCCATAAGCGCCAACGCCGGCGGCAAAGAACATATAGCCCAGCTGCGAGCAGGTCGAATAGGCGATGACGCGCTTGATATCCCACTGCGTCGTACCGATCGTGGCGGCAAAGAAGCAGGTCGCCGCGCCCACCACGGTCACCATCGTCAGCGCAATCGGAGCCGCTTCGAACATCGGCGACAGGCGGCAGACCATGAACACGCCCGCGGTCACCATGGTGGCCGCGTGGATCAGCGCGGAGACCGGCGTTGGGCCCTCCATCGCGTCAGGCAGCCAGGTGTGCAGTCCCAGTTGCGCCGACTTACCCATCGCGCCGATAAACAGCAGGATGCACAGGATATCCATCGTCGGCCAACGCATGCCGGCAAAGCCGATCTCAGCGCCGCTCATCGAAGGGGCGGCTGCGAGAATCTCTGGGATCGACGTCGTTTGGAACACGAGGAAGGTGCCAAAGATACCGAGCATAAAGCCAAGGTCACCCACACGGTTGACCACAAAAGCCTTTATCGCGGCGGCCCCAGCGCTCGGCTTGTGGTACCAGAAACCGATCAGCAAGTACGAGGCAAGGCCCACCCCTTCCCAGCCAAAGAACATTTGGACCAAGTTATTGGCGGTCACCAGCATAAGCATGGCAAAAGTGAAAAGCGAGAGATAGGCGAAGAAGCGCGGTTGGCTCTCGTCTTCCTCCATATAGCCCCAGCTATAGAGGTGAACGAGCGCGGAGACGCTGTTGATCACCACCAGCATCACCGCTGTGAGCGTGTCGACGCGCAGCGACCAATCGAAGGTCAGCGCGCCTGACTTCACCCAGGTGAGCACGGGAACGACTTCAGCGCTCGCGCTCCCGTTAAGGAAGCTGATGAAGATCGGCCAGCTAAGCCCGGCGGACAGGAACAGCGCGCCGGTTGTGATAACCTTGGCCGGCACATTGCCGATCATACGGTTGCCGAACCCAGCGATTATCGCCGCGATCAGCGGCGCGAAAACGATGATAAGGATCGAGTCCATAGCGCCCTACCCCTTCATCCGATTCACATCGTCAACCGCGATGGTGCCGCGGCCACGGTAATAGATGACGAGGATGGCAAGCCCGATGGCCGCCTCACCCGCCGCCACCGTTAGCACCAGCATCGCAAAGACCTGGCCCACCAGATCTTGCATGAACGCGCTGAACGCGACGAGGTTGATGTTCACCGCAAGCAGAATGAGCTCCACCGCCATCAGAATGACGATCACATTCTTGCGGTTGAGGAAGATACCCAGCACGCCCAACACGAACAGGATCGCGCCAACCACCAGGTAATGCTCGATACCAATCGGTCCCATTACAGATCGACCCCCTCGCCGACGGTCGGCTGTTTCATCACGGTGGCTTCCTCAGGACGGCGTGCAATCTGCTTACCAATGTCCTGACGGCCCCGCGCGCCCGGCTTAGGTTCACGGTGTGTTAGAACAATCGCGCCAATCATGGCGACTAGCAGAATGATCCCGGCGATTTCAAACAGGACAATGTAGCGGCCGTAGAGCAGCGCGCCGATGGCTTCGATATTGCTCTGACCGACTGCAGCGCTTGCACTTCCATCGGTTTGGCCCAGCTCAACACCGCCCGCACCGTAAGCGCCAATGCCCAGCATCAGCTCCGCGAGTAAGATCGCGGCAATCGCGATTCCCAATGGGAAATTGCGAATAAAGCCAGCCCGCATGGCGGCGAAATCGATGTCGAGCATCATCACCACGAACAGGAACAGCACAGCAACCGCGCCGACATAAACGATCACAAGCAGCATCGCGATGAACTCGGCGCCGACAAGGACCATCAGGCCCGCAGCGTTGAAAAAGGCAAGGATGAGCCACAGGACCGAGTGCACCGGGTTGCGGGCCATGATCACCATCACGGCGCTCGCGATCACGACGCTTGCGAAGAGGTAAAAGGCGAGTGCCTGTATCATGATGGTTGAGCCGCCCCTGCACCTAGCGAATGGCCAGGCCTAATCAGCGACTTCTTGATCCCTTGTTTATCCCTCGACCCCGACCTTCAGCGCCAATGCCAAGCGGTCAGATTCGTTTGTCCCATTCCGTTTCGTGACGCCCCTAGCGATAGGGCGCGTCGGCTTCAAGATTGGCCGCAATGGCTCGTTCCCATTTGTCACCATTCGCGAGCAATTTCGCCTTGTCGTACAGCAGCTCTTCGCGCGTTTCGGTGGCGTATTCAAAATTTGGCCCTTCAACCACGGCATCGACGGGGCAGGCTTCTTGGCAGAACCCGCAATAGATGCATTTGGTCATGTCGATGTCGTAGCGGGTGGTGCGGCGGCTGCCATCATCACGCGGCTCGCTCTCAATCGTGATCGCCTGCGCGGGGCACACGGCTTCGCACAATTTACATGCAATGCAGCGTTCTTCGCCGTTGGGGTACCGACGAAGCGCGTGCTCCCCGCGAAAGCGCGGGCTCAGCGGTGATTTTTCGAAGGGGTAGTTGATCGTCACCTTAGGCTTGAAGAAATACTTCAGGGTCAGCGCGTGCGCCTTGAGGAATTCCCAGAGGGTGAAGGCTTTTAGGAGCTGTGTTGCGGTGGTCATGGATTAACGCCTTCTGGCGGGCAATGAGGTTCCGGGGTCCAGCCCGCACCATCTTCGACGCGGAAGCAAGCGGTGAATTCCCGGTAAGGAACGGCGTTTTGGGCGATCTTAGGGTCTGAGAAATGCCCCGTTGCCATTAGATAACCGGAGATCACCGCCACAAACAGCAGGCTCATCGGCAGGAAGACCTTCCAGCCAAGCCGCATCAGCTGGTCATAGCGGTACCGTGGCACGGTCGCCCAGATCCAACTGAACATGAAGAAGAACATGAAGGTCTTGAGCAGGAACCAGACGATGCCCGGCACCCAATAAAGGAATGGCAATTCCAGCGGGGGCAGCCATCCGCCGAAGAACAGCAGCGTGCATAGCGAACACATCAGCAGGATGTTGGCGTACTCGCCCAGCCAGAACAGCGCGAAGGCCATGCTCGAATATTCGGTCTGGTAGCCCGCGACGAGCTCGCTTTCCGCCTCAGTCAGGTCAAACGGCGCGCGCGCGGTTTCCGCCAGCGCCGAGATGAAGAACACGACGAACATAGGGAACAGCAGCGGGTGCACGAAATGCGCGTTGATGATGCCAAGGCCAAAGCCCTTCTGGCTCATCACGATCTCGCTCATATTGAACGAGCCGACAAACAACACGACGCACACCAGCACAAAGCCGATGGAAACCTCGTAAGAGATCATCTGCGCGGCGGCGCGCATGGCGGAGAAGAACGGGTATTTCGAGTTCGACGCCCACCCGCTCATCACCACGCCGTAGACGCCGAGCGACGAGATCGCGAGGATGTAGAGAAGGCCCACATTGATGTCCGCCATCACCACGCCTGCGCTAAACGGGATCACCGCCCACGCGGCGAGCGCGACGGTGAAGGTGATAATCGGCGCGAGGAGGAAAATGCCCTTGTTCGCAGCGCTTGGAATGATGGTCTCTTGCAGGAACACCTTGAGGCCATCCGCGAAACTCTGAAGCAAGCCAAATGGCCCGACCACGTTCGGCCCCCGGCGCAGCATGATCGCGCCCAGCACCTTGCGGTCGACATAGATCACCATGGCCACGGCCAGCATGACGAGCAGCGAAATAATGACGATCCCGAGCACCGTCGCGATGGTCCAGGCCCATTCGTAAGGAAGGCCAAGCGATTCAAAGAAGGGTGTCATTGGTTCCCTCGCTTTGCGCTGTTGTTCACTGACCAGATGATCGCAGATCCAGCGAAAATCAGGGCCGAGTCGTGAGTGGCCCTGATCAATCCATCGATGATGATGAAGTTATTGGCGACCGTACTGGAATCATCATCCATCATCGGGGCCCAGTAGGCCATCGAGTACGCCGCGACAGTGCCCACAAAAAGAAGCACAGCTATGCAAAATAGGATCGGACCCGCGTAGGCCATCGCCCCGCGATACATTCCGCCAATAAAGGCGTTGGACGAACGACTCATTCCGCCGCCTCCTTGATCTCATCCGCGTGGAGCAATTCAGCCGAGCATTGCTGCATAACGGCGCTCGCACGGGCGATCGGGTTGGTGAGGTGGAAGTCGGCAATCGGGTAATCGATGATTTCGCCTTCCGCTTTGGCGCCGCTGTCCGCCTTGGGCGGCGCGCCGTAATCCGCGAGACCCTCTTCGCCCAGTGCGGGCACTTCGGCGATCATCGCCGATTGCAGTTGTTCGAAACTGTCAAACCCAACGGTCACTCCCAAAGCGTCCGCCAAGGCGCGCAGGATCGTCCAGTCCTCACGCGCGTCGCCCGGCGCAAAGACGGCTTCTTCAGCGAACTGAACGCGCCCCTCGGTGTTGACGTAAGTGCCATCCTTCTCAGCGTAGGAGGCCGCGGGCAGGATGATGTCCGCCGCGTGCGCGCCTTTATCGCCGTGGTGGCCGATATAGACTTTCAGACTGTCAGCGAAGGGAGCGAAATCCATCTCGTCCGCACCGAGGCTAAGCACCACTTTAGGCTTGGCCGCCGCGATATCCGCCATGCCGCCGGGCACGGTGAAATCAAGCATCAGCGAACCCATGCGCGCCGCGCTCATATGGAGCACGTTGAAGCCGTTCCAGCCCTCGCGGACCAGCTTGAACTTGTCGATCAGCTTGAGCGCCGGGGCCAACGCGCCTTTAGCCAAAGCCATGCCGCCCAGGATCACCGCCGGACGCTCAGCGCCCTTCATCGCATCGCCAAGGGTCTTGGGAACGCGGTTCAGGATCTTAAGATCATTGCCAAGGAATTCGGCCCGGTAAGTCGTCTCCCATTCGGGACCGACCACGAACACCTTGGCGCCGTTCTTCACAGCCTTGCGAATGCGCGGGTTCACCAGCGGCGCTTCCCAGCGGATGTGGCTGCCGATGATCAGGATCGCGTCGGCGGTTTCAATCCCGGCAAAAGTCGAATTGAAGTTGACCGCTGCCAGATTCGAGACATCGTAGGTCATGCCCGTCTGACGCGCTTCGACCAGCTTAGACCCGCAGGCCTTGAGCAGCGCTTTGGCCGCGAACATCGTCTCGCAATCGACCATGTCGCCCGCGATGGCCGCAAATGACGATTTGTCCGATGCCAGAGCCCCAGCAATCGCGCCAAACGCCTCGTTCCAATCCGACGCGACTAGCTTGCCATCCTTGCGGACGTAGACTTTGTCGAGTCGACGCTTCGATAGGCCATCGACCTGATACCGACCCTTGTCCGACAACCATTCCTCGTTCACATCGTCGTTCACGCGCGGCAAAGCGCGCATCACTTCGCGGCCCTTGGAATGAAGCGAAATATTCGCACCCACCGCATCCGACACATCGATGCTCAGTGTGCGCTTCAATTCCCACGGACGCGCTTCAAACGCGTAGGGACGCGACGTGAGCGCGCCGACCGGGCACAGATCGATCACATTGGCGGAAAGCTCATGCGCCGCCGCTTGTTCCAGATAGGTCGTAATCTGCATGTCTTCGCCGCGATATAGCGCGCCGATTTCATCCACGCCCGCAATCTCTTCGGAGAAGCGCACACAGCGCGTGCAGTGGATGCATCGCGTCATGACCGTCTTGATCAGCGGACCCATATATTTCTCGGTCACCGCGCGCTTGTTTTCCGACGTTCGCGAAGACCCCTTGCCATAGGTCATCGACTGGTCTTGCAGATCGCATTCGCCGCCTTGGTCGCAAATCGGGCAATCAAGCGGGTGGTTGATGAGGAGAAACTCCATCACCCCTTCGCGCGCCTTTTTGACCATCGGCGTGTTGGTGCGGATGTCCTGACCCTCGCCCGCTGGTAACGCGCAAGAGGCCTGCGGCTTGGGCGGTCCGGGCTTCACCTCGACCAGACACATGCGGCAATTGCCCGCTATGGAGAGGCGTTCGTGATAGCAAAACCGAGGGATTTCCTTGCCCGCAAGCTCGCACGCCTGCAGGACCGTCGCGCCCGCTGGGACTTCGATCTCCTCGCCGTCTACGGTGACTTTAGGCATCCAGAACCTCCCGAAGCTTAGCTTCAAGTGATGGAACATTAAGCCGAGTGCCATGATCGGGCCTGCACGGCACAGAAATCAAAGGACCAAGATAGCGCAGCTTCTCATCCCCTTTCTTTCGAAGGAACTTCTTGGCCATGCCTTTCCGTTCTTTAACGATGCAAGATGCAAGAGAAGCCAAGACTTCTTGTTCTTCGACTGTCAGCAAGGCGTCCTTTTTGAAGTCGATTGCGACCATAGAGGGCTCGGCAAAAACCACCGATGACGTGCCTAGCGCTAAGCTGAGGGCAGCTGCAATTGTGAACCGCATCACTCAGCCGCCTCCGCAAACTGAGCGTTATGCTCTTCGATCCGGCGCTCAAGCTCGGGGCGGAAGTGGCGGATTAGGCCCTGGATCGGCCACGCGGCCGCGTCGCCCAGGGCGCAAATGGTGTGGCCTTCGACCTGTTTGGTCACTTCGTGCAGCATATCGATCTCTTCGATCGCCGCATCGCCCGTGCGCAGACGCTCCATCATGCGCCACATCCACCCGGTGCCTTCGCGGCATGGCGTGCACTGGCCGCAGCTTTCGTGCTTGTAAAAGTAGGACAGGCGGCTGATCGCGCGCACGATATCGGTGGACTTATCCATCACGATAACGGCGGCAGTGCCGAGGCCCGAGCCAAGCTCTTTGAGCCCGTCAAAGTCCATCGGCGCATGGCGGATTTGCTCAGCCGGAACCAACGGGACCGAAGACCCGCCCGGAATAACCGCGAGCAGATTGTCCCATCCACCGGTGATCCCGCCGCAGTGTTTCTCAATCAGTTCCTCAAAGGGAATGCTCATCGCTTCTTCGACCACGCAAGGCTGTTCGACATGCCCGCTGATCTGGAAAAGCTTGGTGCCCTTATTGTTCTCGCGACCAAAGCTGTTGAACCAGCTCGCCCCGCGACGCAGGATCGTGGGAGCAACAGCGATCGATTCTACGTTGTTTACCGTAGTCGGGCAGCCATAAAGCCCCGCGCCCGCCGGAAATGGCGGCTTAAGGCGCGGCTGGCCCTTTTTGCCCTCAAGGCTTTCGATCATCGCGGTTTCTTCGCCGCAGATATAAGCGCCCGCGCCGCGATGCATAAACACGTCGAAATCGTAGCCAGAACCGCTCGCGTTCTTTCCGATCAGTCCGGCGTCATACGCCTCGTCGATGGCGGCCTGCAGCGTTTGAGCCTCGCGGATATATTCGCCGCGAATGTAGATATAGGCCGCTCGCGCGCGCATCGCGAAGCCCGCGACCAGCGCGCCTTCGATCAGCTTGTGCGGATCGTGGCGGATAATCTCGCGGTCTTTGCACGAACCGGGCTCGGATTCGTCGGCGTTGATGACGAGGAAGCTGGGACGACCATCCTTGCTCTGTTTGGGCATGAACGACCATTTTAGCCCGGTTGGAAAGCCCGCCCCGCCCCGACCACGCAAGCCGGACTCCTTCATCTCATCGATGATCGCGTCTTGCCCGCGTTCCATCAGAGCCTTGGTGTTGTCCCAATCCCCGCGCGCCTGCGCCGCTTTGAGGCCCCAATCCTGGAAGCCGTAGACATTGGTAAAGATGCGGTCCTTATCAGCCAGCATCGCTCGAGCCCTCTTCCTCGCTTCGGGCCAATCTGGCCGCTTTCAGCTGGCGCAAAGTCAGCGCCTGAAATATCAATCCGTTCGCCATCAGGACGATGCCGATCGCCCGCTCACCCGTGGCCGCGAGATAGGCCCCGGCGCCAAAACTGACCAAACCGGCCATCATCAAGGCAAGGGTGCCGCCATTCATTCGTCGGTCTCCGTCTGCGTCATGAAAACCAGCCCTAAGACGACGAATGCTAACCCCACAAAGGCAAACAACCACCCCTGGGTCACCCCAAGCGAGAGCCCCGTCCCGACCCCCATAAGCATGATGACAAGGCCAAGAGTTTTCCGGTCGGTTTCTGATCCTTTATTCCCGCTCACCAGTCACTCCGATAGTCGTGGTTGGCGTCGACCATGTCTTTGAGCGTCGTGGCCCCGTCTTTGGGTTCTGACGTGTGACGGCCCGGCTCTTGCGTGCCCGCTTTGGGCGTTTCGCCCGCGGCCAGCGCGTCAAGCACCGTATCGAGCCGCTCCACCGTCAGGTCTTCGTAATTGTCGTCGTTGATCTGAACCATGGGAGCGGTGGCGCAATTGCCCATGCATTCCACTTCGGTCAGGGTCCAAAGGCCGTCTTCGGAGACCTTGCCGAACTCCATCCCGCGTTTCTTGCACGCGCCGATGATGTCGTCCGAGCCGCGCAACATGCACGGCGTCGTGCCGCAGACCTGCACGTGGTGCTTACCCACCGGCTTCATGTTGTACATGAAATAGAAGGTCGCGACTTCGAGCACGCGGATCACCGGCATATCGAGATAAGCGGCGATATATTCGATCACCGGCAGCGGCAGCCAGCCTTGCGTGTCGGTCTCAGCGCCTACTTGTCGCTGCCCCAGATCGAGCAGCGCCATAACGGCCGATTTCTGACGACCTTCGGGGTATTTGGCGATCTCGCGATCCGCCTTCGCCTTGTACTCTTTCGTCCAATCGAAAGAGCCCCAGCGCGCGCGCAGTTCGGGCGTATCGGGTGCGGGTGTGCGGTCAGCCATTATCGATCCCTCGCCGCAGGAACACGCGGTCAGACAAAGTCATAAGCGCAATCATCGCCAAAAGAACCGGTACAAGCAGAACCCACTTGGAAAGTCCCGACCAGCTCTCCAGCATGAACAGGACAACCAAGATCAGCAAACTCCAGACGATGTGTCGGTTCTTCGTGAGGAAACCCAAGATCACCGGTCACACTCCCCAAACACAACATCAATCGCGCCCAGAATGGCGGTCGCGTCGGGCAGCATGTGGCCTTTGCTCATGAATTCCATTGCCTGAAGGTGGCTAAACGCGGTCGGGCGGATCTTGCAGCGGTACGGTTTATTCGAACCATCGCTGACAAGGTAGACGCCGAACTCACCCTTGGGGCTTTCCGTTGCGACATAGACTTCGCCAGCGGGCACGTGGAACCCTTCGGTGTAGAGCTTGAAGTGGTGGATCAGGCTTTCCATCGACTGCTTCATCTCGCCGCGCTTGGGCGGGGAGACTTTACCGTCTTCGCTGGCAATCGGGCCTTGCGGCATATCGCGGATGCACTGCTTGATAATCTTGGCGCTTTCACGGATTTCCTGCACGCGGACCATGAAGCGGTCGTAGCAGTCCGAATTGGTGCCGACGGGAATGTCGAACTCCATTCGGTCGTAGACATCGTAAGGCTGCGACTTGCGGATATCCCACGGAATACCAGCGGCGCGGATCATCGGACCCGAGAATCCCCAAGCGACCGCATCATCGCGGCTAACAACGGCGATGTCGACGTTGCGCTGCTTGAAGATGCGGTTGTCCATGACGAGGCTCATCGCATCATCGAACAGTTGGAACAGGCGGTTGTCGATCCAATCACCGATATCGACGAGCAGCTTTTCCGGCACATCCTGATGCACGCCGCCCGGACGATACCAGGCTGAGTGCATGCGCGCGCCCGATGCCCGTTCAAAGAACGTCATGCAGTCTTCGCGCAGGTCCATAATCCAAAGATTGGGCGTGAACGCGCCCACATCGAGCACGTGCGCGCCCATGTTGAGGAAGTGGTTGCAGATACGCGTCAGCTCAGCGAACAGCACGCGCAGATATTGCGCACGCTCAGGCACTTCCAGATCGAGCAGCTTCTCAATCGCGAGCACATAGGAGTGCTCCTGACACAGCGGCGAGCAGTAATCCAACCGATCAAAATACGGCAACGCCTGCAGATAGGTCTTCTGCTCGATCAGCTTTTCGGTGCCGCGGTGGAGCAATCCGACATGCGGATCAACGCGTTCGATCACTTCGCCATCCAGCTCCATGACCATGCGCAGAACGCCGTGCGCGGCCGGGTGCTGGGGGCCGAAATTGATCGTGTAGTTGGTGATGACTTCGCCGTCGGTGGTAGGCGATTCTTCGAGTTTCATTATTCGCCCTCCTCTTTGGTGTCTTCATCGGCAATCTCGAACGCGACACCATCCTTAGATTCTTCGTCTGTCTCTTCGGTCGTTTCGGGTTCCGGCTCAGCCGCCTTCTCATCACCAGGTAGGACGTAATCTGACCCTTCCCACGGAGAGAGAAAGTCAAAAGTACGCATGTCTTGCGCAAGCTCAACCGGCTCATAGACCACGCGTTTTTCGTCTTCCGAATAGCGCAGCTCGGTATACCCGGTCATCGGGAAGTCTTTGCGGAACGGGTGCCCTTCAAAGCCGTAATCGGTGAGGATCCGGCGAAGATCCTTGTTGCCCGCGAAGGTCACGCCGAACATGTCGAACACTTCGCGTTCGAGCCATCCAGCGTTCGGCCAAAGGGTCGTGACGGTCTGCACCGGCGTGTTCTCATCGGTCGAGCACTTGACCATAATCCGGTGGTTCTTGGTGAGCGAAAGCAGCATGTAGACGACTTCGAACCGTTCAGCCCGCTCGGGATAGTCAGCGCCAGCGATCTCCATCAGTTGCTGATACTTGTGGTCGTCACGCAACGTGCGCAAGACAGTCTCAATCTGATCACGCTTGGCGGTGAGGATGATTTCCCCATGCTCTTCACGAGCACCATCAAGCCACACACTGACGCTCGCCATCAGCGCGTCGAGCACACCTTCGTTCGAAGCGAATTTCGGGGCGGAATGGACAGCCATCAGTGCTGCACCTCATCAATATCGCTGCCAAAGCAGATCAGGTGACCGTCAAGATCACGCACATAGATTTCGCGAATGCCATAGGCGCGATCCGTGGGCGTTTCGGTGATGTCGGCGCCGCTGGTGCGGAACTCTTCGTAGAGTTCATCGACATCTTTGACCCAGAAATAGGCGCTGAACATGTCAAAATCAGTGGAATTGGCGTGCAGCGGAGCGCCAGTGTTGGCGCGCGCTAGCATGATGGCCTGATCGTCGCGCTGAGGGATCGCAAACGTCACGTCACCGTCACCCCACAATTGCGGCGCGACGAAGCCGAGCTTATCCGCATAATACTCGGCTGCGGCCGGCACATCGCGCACCAACAGGCAAGCGGCGAATTGCTGTATCTGACGACCCCCAGACATCCTAGCGCTCAATCGTCCCGACGCGGCGGATCTTCCGCTGCAATTGCATCACGCCGTAGAGCAGCGCTTCGGCGGTCGGAGGGCAGCCGGGCACGTAGATGTCGACCGGCACAATGCGGTCACAGCCGCGCACGACCGAATAGCTGTAGTGGTAATAACCACCGCCATTGGCGCAACTGCCCATGCTGATCACATATTTGGGGTCCGACATCTGGTCGTAGACCTTGCGCAGAGCCGGAGCCATCTTGTTGCACAAGGTGCCCGCAACGATCATCAGGTC
Source organism: Pseudomonadota bacterium (assembly GCA_039814925.1). Taxonomy (GTDB): domain Bacteria; phylum Pseudomonadota; class Alphaproteobacteria; order Sphingomonadales; family Sphingomonadaceae; genus Erythrobacter. Next base: position 192,433 of record JBCCAH010000003.1, on the reverse strand, counting down.
TGACTGACGCGGGCTCGCGCGCGGCGCGGCGCCAAAACGTTCCATGTCGTAACGCGGCATGTTGACGTGGATCATCTCCACCGCGCAGCACGCGAGGCCAAAGGTCATCCACCACAGCGAACCGGTGCGCGCCCAGTTGAAAACGTCTTCGGTTGAGGTCAGCAGGAAGCCCTTGTCGTTCACCTCGGTCGAGAGCGCGTTGAAATATTCAGAATCCGGCTGCTTCACTTCGCCGCCCTTAGCGGTGGGCATCATTTCAGCCGCTTCGGCGGCGTTCAGCGGAGCGGTCGGGGGCGTGATAATGGTGTTCGAAGAATTGCTCATTCCCAGTCCAGAGCTCCCTTCTTCCACTCGTAAGTGAGGCCAATCGCGAGAATACCAAGGAAGGTCATCATCCCGATCCAACCAACCCAGCCCGTCTCACCCAAGCTGACAGCCCAGGGGAACAAGAATGCGGCTTCGAGGTCGAAAATGATAAAGCTGATCGCGACCAGATAGAACCGCACGTCAAACTGGCTGCGCGCGTCCTCAAATGCGGGAAAGCCGCATTCATATTCCGACAGCTTTTCCGCATCGGGATTGTGCGCGCCTGTCAGGCGCGAAACACCCATGGGGAGAAACACAAACAGAACCGAAAGGCCCAGCGCGATAAAGATGAATAACAGTATCGGTAGATACTGGCTGAGGTCGATCACAGCGATATGTCCAAGATGTTTTATCCCGCGTGTCCAGTAGGCTTGTCGCCCTAACGACGCAAGAGGTCGACTCGGGCAAAACTGCGTATGACTGTTGTGCCAAACCGAACACCCCATCAACCACGCGCATCTCAATGACGCCAAGCCCTTAAATGGCATCACCAGATTTGGTCGTTGACCCGCTCCCATTCCGATGCGAGCCACCTGCGCGCCGCGCAACCGCCTCAAAAAACAGGCGACATTCTCAGGAGCTCCACTTGCCCAACATCAAACTCTACGGATACGCTACCAGTCCCTATGTTCGCAAAGTGGGCGCGTTCCTAATGCACAAGGGACTCACTTTCGACTTCGTGCCGGTAAACCCACTCGAAGCGCAAACGCAGCTTAGCGCGTTTGGTGGAACGCAGGTTCCTGTGCTTGAAATTGACGGAGAATGGAAACGCGATTCGACCCCAATCGGGCTATGGTTAGATGCGCTGTTTCCCGAAAACCCACTGGTCCCATCCGACGAGCCGGCGCGCGCTAAGGTGCTCGAGCTTGACGCCTGGGTCTCCGACCGCTTCATGCCGTCCTACTTCAGAGCCGCCACCGATGCGCCCAACAATTTGGCGTTTAAGCACCGTGCCTGGAGACTGGCTGCGCTGGTTTCGAGCCAGTCACCTCTTCCCGAAGAGGTTCGCAACGCCTGGCCCACCGTGCTGAAAACAGCCCCCTTCATCCAAGCCATGAAACCGCAAATGAACATGGAGGTCGACGCGGCCACCAATCAAATGCAACTAGCAGCCGAAATTCTTGAGCGTCTCGGCGAAGGGCCGTTTTTTGGCGGATTTGACGAACCTACCATCGTCGATCTGTCGCTGTTCCCGCAAATGGTGTTCGGGGTAATCAGTGGCCTTGAAGAACAGCTGAGCGCCGCTGCCGCGCCCGCCATCAAAGCTTGGATCAAAAGGATGGCGGCGCGGATGCCGGCCAACCCGGTTCTGATCCGCGATGATTTCGTCGTGAAGTCGCTGACCGAAGCACTCGCATAATCGCTTCGTTTGCCGCAAAACTACTGCAAGTTATTTCATCATGTTAGCGACCGCCTTGTCTGCGGCTTTTCCGTAGGGCGGTTTGAACCCACCCAGCTTGGCAATATCGATCTTGGGCTGGTGGTAAACCGCGCGCGCGTGGCTGAATTCACGGAAGCCTTCGATCGCGTGGTAGCTGCCGATTCCCGAAGGGCCGACCCCGCCGAAAGGCAGATCCTCCATTGAGACATGGAAGATCACATCATTGGTGGTCACGCCGCCGCTGATCGTGCGGGTCAGCACGCGCTCTTGTTCGGATTTGTCCTCGCCAAAGTAGTAGAGCCCCAGCGGGCGATCATGCTCGTTGATGTAATCTACCGCCTGATCGACCGCCTGATAGGTCTTGACTGGTAGGACTGGGCCAAAAATCTCTTCCTGCATAACCGCCATTTCATCGGTGACGTTCTTCAGGATGTTGAGCGGCATCTTGCGCTGGTTGGCGTTGGAGAAATCCTCTCCGCCTGGATTGACTTCGATCACCTCGGCGCCCTTGTCACGCGCGTCTTCGACGAGGCCTTGCAGACGCTCAAAATGATGGTCTGAGACGACCGAGGCGTAATCGTCATTGTCGAGCAACGTTGGGTACATGTTAGCGACGCCGTTCGAAACGCCCGCGACCGCCTCGTCCTGCTTGTCCTCGGGCACATACATGTAATCGGGCGCGAGACATATCTGCCCCGCGTTCATCATCTTGCCCAAGGCGATCCGCTCGCCCGCTTTTTCAAAATCGGCGCTGCGGCCCATGATGACGGGCGATTTGCCCCCAAGCTCAAGCGTGACCGGGACAAGGTTTTTGGCCGCCGATTGCATCACCAAGCGGCCGGTGGGCGTGGAGCCGGTGAAAACGAGATGGTCAAACGGCAGCGAGGAGAAGACGGCGGCCACCTCCGGCCCACCTGTCACCACAGCGACCTCGTCCGGGGTGAAGTACTTCTCAACCAACTCCGCCATCAGCAGGCTGGTGCGTTCGGTAAACTCGCTGGGCTTAATCATCGCGCGGTTGCCCGCGGCGAGCACCTGCATCAGCGGCGAAAAAGCCAAATTCACCGGGAAGTTCCATGGCGACAGAATGCCGATCACGCCCTTGGGTTCGTACCGCACTTCGGCCTTAGCGCCGAGCAGTCCTAGCGGAAACTGGACCGGACGCTTTTCCGTCTTGGCCCATTTGTCCATGTTCTTAAGCGCGTGTTTGCCAGCGCCCACTGTGCCCGCAATGTCCGTGATCATCGATTGCTGCATCGACCGGTTTCCGAAATCGGCGCTCATCGTTTTGCAGAAATCTTCGGCGTTCTCTTTCAGCAGCGCCATCGCCCGCTTGATGCGATCCTTGCGCATAGCCATCGATTCCGGTCGCGAGGCGGTAAAGGCATCGCGTTGGCGTTTAAGCAGCTTTTCCTGAAATTCGCGGCGGTCATCAGCCATGGGGATCCCTCTCTCACGTTTTTGGTTTCGATTTGCGACTTGTGTCGCGCAAACCAAAGCCGAGTGCAAGCGCCCTGCCCCTTGACCCTTAGACGAATTGTGTACCCCGCATTGATTGCAATAGGCGCAAGCGGGCCCTAAATCGGCGCTCGAACACCCCCAAATCTATACCAAGGGATCGAAACCATGACCCAGCTCTCCGCCGCCGACCCTATCGTCATCCTCTCTTATGCGCGCACGCCGATGGGCGGGATGCAAGGCGCGCTTTCCGACGTTTCTGCGACCGACCTTGGCGCGACCGCGGTCAAAGCGGCGGTCGAGCGTTCGGGCGTCGATGGCGACAAGTTCGACCGCGCCTATATGGGCTGCGTGCTGCCAGCGGGGCTGGGTCAGGCTCCGGCGCGTCAGGCGATCGTGAAGGCTGGTCTGCCGAAGTCGGTTCAGGCAACCACCGTCAATAAAGTCTGCGGCAGCGGCATGCAAACCGTGATCATGGGCGCCGAAGCGCTCGCCAGCGGCACCGTCGATTACATCATCGCGGGCGGTATGGAGAGCATGACCAACGCGCCATATCTCCTGAAAAAGCACCGCTCGGGCGCACGCATCGGCCACGACACGACTTACGATCACATGTTCCTCGACGGACTGGAAGACGCCTATGAGGAAGGCCGCGCGATGGGGTCTTTCGCGCAGCAAACCGCCGACGAATACCAACTGACCCGCGAAGATATGGACGGCTACGCTATTGAAAGCCTCAGCCGCGCGAACGCCGCGATTGAAAGCGGCGCCTTTGCGGGCGAAGTGGTGCCGGTAACCTTCAAGACCCGCAAAGGCGATGTCACTGTCGACACCGACGAACAGCCCGGCAAAGGCCGCCCGGACAAGATCCCGGCCCTGCGCGCCGCATTCGCCAAGGACGGAACCATCACGGCGGCGACGTCCAGTTCAATTTCCGACGGCGCGGCGGCTGTGGTTCTTACGCGCGAGAGCGTTGCGAACGAAAACGGCCAATCGCCGTTGGCTAAGGTTGTCGCGATGGCGGCCCACGCGCGAGAGCCCAAGGACTTCACCGTCGCCCCTGTCGGCGCCATTGAGAAAGTTCTCGCGAACGCGGGCTGGAGCGTCGACGATGTTGATCTGTGGGAAGTGAACGAAGCGTTCGCTTGTGTCGCCATGTTCGCGATGCGCGACATCGGCATCGATCACGCCAAGATCAACGTTAACGGCGGCGCGACCGCGCTTGGTCACCCGATTGGTGCCTCGGGCACGCGCATTCTGGTAACGCTGATCAACGCGCTCAAGACGAACGGCAAAACCAAGGGCGTTGCCTCGCTGTGCATCGGCGGTGGTGAAGCCACGGCGGTTGCGGTAGAACTGCTCTAAGGAGAGGTTTTCGCAAGGAGGGGATTGTGCGAGTGCATAAGATGTGGGTCGTTCTGGCTCTTTCGATCGGGCTCGCGGCTTGCTCAAGAGCCCCCTCAACCGAAACCGAAGCCGCGCCCGAGACTGAGGCCCGCTCGCCTGAAGCCGCACAAAGCGTCATGCAGCCCGGCCTCTACGCGGTTGGCGATGGCAACCAGATTTACTCGCGCACTCGCCTGAACAAGGACGGCACCTACACCGATTACGACGACGCGATGAGACCGGTTGGCGGTGGCTCATGGGCCGTGCGCGATGCGCTTATGTGTTTTGATCCAGAGGGCGATGGTGAAGATCAGCAGGAGCGATGCTGGACGGTCTCAGGACCGGATGCAAACGGGGTAATTATGAGCGCGCGTGTCGACAGCGACGAAAGATACGTCATCACCCCAATCGAAGAATGAGGATCAGCGAACTAGTCGCCGACCTGATCGCTAAGATCGTCGTCGCCCCATAGACGCGCCGCTTCGACCCACCCTGCGCGCCCCTCAATATCAATTTCGCACCAATCCTCGCGGCAACCTAGCAGCTTTCCGACGACTCCAGGCGCCGCGCGCCACAGCATCTTTGCCTCAGTTTGAGGGCCTTCGCGAAGGCTCACTGGCTCGCCATCGGTGACAATCGCAGCTCTGGCGCGAGTCAATTGGCTGGCCGAGATCCAGCCTTTCGTTCCATCGGGCTCTTCAACATAATCCCACCCTTCGCGGGTGCGCAGTACACGCACAGGTAGACCCTGACGGCGATAGACCCAATCGATCGGATATTCGCCGCTTGGTCCTGTGCGCATGAAAGTCTCGTTGTACCTAAGAGACTTCCAATAAGGGAGCTCGGTGGTCTGCGCCTGCGCCTCCACCGAGGCCAGAAGCACCAGCAAGAGCCCACCAAGAATCGCGAAAACTGTGTGCGCCAACTTCTTCATGTTTGCTTTCTAACGAGCGCCCCGCCGGGCCATCAAGTCCATCTTTCACCGGAACGCTTGACCGCTCGCACTAAGAGCCATTAGCGCAAGCGTCATGGCCACACAGCATCAGCCCCCGCAATTCGCTTCCGGCAAACCCAAAGTCGTCGTCACGCGCCACCTTATGCCATCGGTCGAAGCGCGCATGAGCGAGCTTTATGACACGGCGCTCAACACCGATGACGCGCCTATGAGCGAGGATGCGATTGTCGCCGCCATGCAGGATTGCGACGTGTTGGTGCCGACCGTGACCGACAAAATTACAGGCGCGATGATCGAACTCGCTGGAGATCGCCTTGGCTTGATCGCCAGCTTTGGTGCAGGGACCGAGCATATCGATCTGGCCGCCGCCGCGACGCGCAGAATCCTCGTCACCAACACGCCGGGTGTCTTTACCGATGACACCGCCGATCTCGCCATGGCTGCGATTATTGGCGTGCCGCGTCGTATTCGCGAAGGGACCCAGCTTGTCCGCCGCGGCGAATGGACCGGATGGGCCCCATCGGGCCTGCTGGGCCGCAAATTGGGTGGCAAAGTCCTCGGTGTTATCGGGATGGGACGCATTGGTCAGGCGGTTGCTCACCGGGCCCGCGCGTTTGGCTTGGAAGTGGCCTACACCAACCGCAAACGCCTGCCCGAAGCGGTCGAAGGCATGCTCGGCGCGAGGTTCGTCGAAAGCGTGGATGAGCTTGTCACTCAGGCGGACATCCTCACCCTGCACTGCCCGCTGACAGACGAAACGCGCGGCCTGATGGACGCTCGGCGGATCGGGATGATGAAAGCCGGGGCCAGCATCATCAACACAGCGCGCGGCGAGCTGATCGATCAGGAAGCGCTGATCGAAGCGCTGCACTACGGCACGCTGGCCGGGGCGGGCCTTGATGTCTATCCGAACGAGCCGCACGTCGCGAAAGGGTTAATCGACCATCCGAACGTGATGACCCTGCCCCATATTGGCAGCGCCACAGTCGAAGGGCGCGAAGCGTCAGGCGAAAAAGTGATCGCCAACATCCAGTTCTGGGTCAACGGGCACCGTCCGCCGGATCAGGTGCTGACCGCGCTGGTAAGGTAATACCTGACGCGCCTATCCGTGCTCTTCGAGCAACGCCAAGATCCGATTGATGGACGCCCGGCTCGCTGAAAACTCGAAATGACTTTCAGGCACTTCAATCGCCAGATCGCGCTCATGATCCAGACCGCGAGAGCAAGCGGGAGCGATAATCCCATCGTTGGGTGACCAAATCGCAATGGTGCGCGCGGGCGGCTTTTGGCTGGGATCATCGGGAAATGGCGGATTGTCGACGCCATGGTCGTTGATAGCTTCGTATACACGCCAGGCGTTGTTCGCGCGACGGTCGCCGGAAAACGGCGTACCCAGCGTCATCACGAGGTTGACCTTGTGCGGATTACGCTGCGCCAAAACCCTTGCGAAGAGCCCACCTAGACTGATCCCGATCAGCGTAATGGGCCTATTGTGCTTGGCGTAAACATTCTCAAGCCGGGCTTGCGCTTTCGCCATCAGTCTTGGGGTTACGCCGGTCACCACACCCAGCTTCGAGCCATAGGCGTTATAGCCTCTGCGCTTGAGCGTGCGCCGCATCAGCGAGGTCGCCGGATCGGATGATAGGATGCCCGGCAAGACCAGCACGGGCGCCGCGTTTCGCGTCGATGGCTTTGTCGGCGTTACAAAGCCCACCGGCCGCACCGGGCTTGACCAGATCTTGGTGAGATTGGGCAGCTCGCGCAGTAGGTTGGCGATTGGCGGTGGTCTGGTATCGGTCATTCGGTCTCCGGTTTGTCGAGCGCGAGTAAACGACGCTCAAATTTCTCCCATTGTATTGACACATAGTGGGTGAACAGAGCCTGAGAGGTCAATCGGTGAAGCCGCTTGCCGCGTGTGTCGAGAACACGCTCTTTGATGAAATCGTCATGAAACCCAGCCCATTCTCCTGCAACACTAAGGAGACTGAAGCAGAATGCGGGCGCCACTTCCTCGCGCATAATCGTCTCTAACTGGGGAATAGAATACCCGGAACTATCAAGTTGCTCGGCCCACCGATCAAAAGTCTCGTCGTCGAACCGGGTGTCGAGGAAGATGTTTGAGAAAATCGACCAGACGGGCAGTCGCCGTCCGACTTCCTCATCAGATAGTGGCGCCAGTCGGTTCAAAGATTCTCGTGCTGCGGCATGCCGAGGACGTGGAAACCACCATCCACGCGGATGTTCTCGCCAGTGGTGCACGCGCCTGCGTCCGAACACAGATAGACCGCTGTCCCGCCCACCGCTTCCAATGTCGCGTTGCTGCGCAAAGGCGCGTTGGCATCGGTGTGTTTGAACGTCTTGCGCGCGCCCCCAATGGCGCTGCCGGCGAGGGTTTTCATCGGACCGGGACTGATCGCGTTGACGCGAATGCCTTCGGGGCCAAGGTCGTTTGCGAGGTATCGCACCGCCGCTTCCAGCGCGGCCTTGGCCACACCCATGACATTGTAATTCGGGGTGACCCGGTTCGAACCCATATAGCTGAGCGTCAGGATGGTGCCGCCGTTCTCTACCATCATCGGGTGCGCGCGCCGCGCCACTTCGATCAGGCTGTAGGCCGAGATATCCATCGAATTCTTGAAGTTCGCGCGGCTCGTATCGAGAATCCGTCCGGTTAGCTCCGACTTGTCCGAGTAGGCAATCGCGTGAACCACGAAATCGATCCGCCCCCACCGCTCTTGCAAGGCGGCGAAAGCGGCGTCGAGCGAGGCGTCGTCGGTGACATCGACATCGACCATAAAGTCAGAGCCAACACTCTGAGCGAGCGGCTCCAGACGCTTTCCAAACGCTTCTCCCTGATAGGTGAAGGCCAATTCGGCGCCGGCTTCAGCGCAAGCCTTGGCAATGCCCCATGCGATCGAGCGTTCGTTAGCGACGCCCATCACCAGACCGCGTTTTCCTGTCAGAGCGCCCATTGTCACCTCACCCGTGGAATTTCGACAAAAGCATGGACCCGTTCGTCCCGCCAAAGCCAAAGCTGTTCGTCATCACCGTATCGAGCCCGGCGTTCTCAACCAGGCTAGTCGCGATTTCTTCCGGCTTCAGCGCGGGGTCAAGCGTTTCGACGTTGATCGACGGGATGATGAAATCGTTCTCAAGTGCGAGCAGGCAATAGACCGCCTCTTGCGCGCCGGTTGCGCCCTGGCTGTGGCCCGTCATCGATTTGGTTGAGCTAACAGGAGGCGTATTGCCGTCTCCGAACACGCGTCGAACCGCTTCGATCTCGCCGACATCGCCAACCGGGGTCGAGGTGCCATGCGCGTTGATATAGCCGACTGTGCGATCTTCGCTCAGCGTGCGCAGCGCGCCGCGCATGGCGCGTTCGCCGCCCTCGCCCGATGGCGCGACCATGTCGGCGCCGTCCGAGGTTGCAGCAAATCCGGTCACTTCGGCGTAAATTTTGGCCCCGCGCGCCTGTGCGTGCTCCAACGCTTCGAGCACGAGGATAGCTCCGCCGCCGCCAATAACGAATCCATCGCGGTCGGCGTCAAAAGCACGGCTCGCCCGCTGCGGTGTGTCGTTATACTTGCTCGACATCGCGCCCATCGCGTCGAACAGGCAGGACAGCGTCCAGTCGAGCTCTTCACCGCCGCCGCCGAACATTACGTCCTGCTGGCCAAGCGCGATCTGCTGCGCGGCCATGCCGATGCAGTGCAGCGAAGTGGAGCACGCCGAGGTAATCGAAAAGTTCATGCCCTTTATCTGATAGGCCGTCGCCAAATTGGCGCTGATGGTCGAAGACATCGTTTTGGGCACCGCAAACGGCCCGACACGCTTGGTCGAGTTATTCTTCAACACCGTCTGATGCGCGACTAGCATAGCCGAGGTCGAAGGCCCGCCCGAACCGGCGATAACGCCGGTCATCGGGTTGATAACGTCTTTCTCTTCAAGCCCCGCGTCCGCGATGGCCTGTCCCATGGCGATGTGCGCATAAGCCGCGCCCGGCCCCATGAAGCGCAACGTGCGCTTGTCCACGTGCTCTTTGATATCGAGATCAACCGCACCCGCGACCTGCGAGCGAAAGCCATGTTCGGCCATATCTTCGTTGAACGTGATGCCGGATTTCCCGGCTTTCAGCGAGGCAAGCACCTCGGCTGCGTTATTTCCGATTGAGGAAACGATCCCCAATCCTGTGACGACGACGCGACGCATGGGCCTCTCTTACGCCTCTGAAAGGGCGACTTTCATACCTTTGACATTATAGATTTCTTCACCGTCGGCTTCGACCCGGCCATCGGCCACGCCCATGGTGAGGCGGCGGGTTTGAACCGCCTTGGTGAAGTCGACGTAGTAGGTGAGTTTCTTGCGGTCGGGGCGGACCATTCCGGTTAGCTTTACCTCGCCTACACCTAGCGCGTAGCCGCGGCCTTTCCAGCCCCGCCAGCCAAGGTTGAAACCGGTCAGCTGCCACAATCCATCAAGGCCCAGGCATCCGGGCATGATCGGATTACCGGGGAAATGGCAATCGAAGAACCAAAGATCGGGCGTGATATCGAATTCGGCCACAACATGGCCCTTGTCGTGCGGACCGCCGTCGCCCGAGATATCGGTGATCCGGTCCATCATCAGCATCGGAGGCGCGGGCAACTGCGCGTTGCCCTCTCCGAACAATTCGCCGCGCGCGCATTTCAGCAGATCTTCGCGATCAAAGCTGGTTGGGAAATCACTCATCCCGGTTTCTACTCCCCGCCTTTTCTGTGTTTTCGCGCCAGCGCCTAGCACCCCGGTTGGGCGAGGAAAAGGGCGCACGCCGCACTCGTTGATAACTGGTTTTAATGTGAAACGATCTGAGGTCGGCGTTTCAGCCGCCGTCGCTGGTGCAAACTTCGATGGCTTCAGGGTCAACACGTTTCTCCCCGCGTTCAAAGCGCGCGAAGTACCCTTCGATATCGGGCTTTTCGGTAAACTCGAGCAGTTGATAGCCGACCGCCTCAAACTCGCAGAATAACAACGCGTGGGGGATACCGCGTTCTCCAATTGGGCGTTCAGCCTCGACTACGATGATCTGGCCATCGCGCGACAAAGCCGGCCACATTCGCCAAAGGAAAGCGTAGGGTTCGGTCACTTCATGATAGACATGGACAATGAAAATCCGATCAAAACTGTCAATGGGAAGCTGCGGATCGTCAGCTTCTCCAAGCTTAATCGAGATATTTTCAAGTCGTTCGCGCTCGACCCTACTGCCAAGCCGTTCCAACGCCTCGCGGTTGATATCCTGCGCAAGAACGCGGCCTGCATCGCCCACCCGTTCGGCAAGGCGGACCGTGTAGTACCCCTCCCCGGCGCCAATATCGGCAACGGTCATGCCGGGCGTGATTGCGGCTAGCTCCATGACCTTGGTCGCCTCGCCACGTTCATCGCGCGCGTCCTCGGTTGAAAACTCGCTAAAGGAGCTCTTGGAAAGCGGCCGGTCTGGCAGCGGGAATTCCATCGCAGTCTCAGGGCGCTCGGTCCCTTCTTCTACCGCGCCACAAGCGGTCAGACACGCCGCGCTTGCGACTGCGAAAATGCTGTAGAAACAACGCCAGTTCATGGGATCGGAAGCGCTCTCATGCCAGATACAAAAACGTTGAACGCCAAATCACCCTGTCGCCACGGAGACTGGCGCTTTTCGGTGCGGTTAGTCACGGCAATCGCGGTTTTGCGAAACACCTCGTCCAGCGATTGACGGCGTTCGATTTGTTTGGCGAATTCAATCGCAAAGGGGCTGCCTTTGCCCGGCGCTTCGCCATCCTCCGCGACGTTGCCTGGCTCGGTCGAGAAGAACGCCACCGCCGAAAGCCCGCGCAAATTGGCAAGTTGCGCAAGGCCGCCTTTTGAATTGGTCAGATCGTCGAGCGAAGCGTAGCCGATAGAGCGCGTGGTTCGGTCGATCTCGATGATCTCAACCCGCTCATCCGGGCTGGCTTCGAAATAGGGATTGTTCCGGCAGGCATCGATAACGATAACCGCGCCGCGCGCGCGCGCTGTGATCTGAGTGACCACAGCGTCCAACGGGATCAGCGATTTGCCATCGCCACTCATCAGGAAGTTGAGCCCTTCGATTTGGAACCCGTGTCCAGCAAAGTAGAACAGGCCAATATCATCGCCTGACAGCGTATCGAGCCACACATCGAGCTGTTCCTGCCATTCCTCGGCGCTTGGATCTTCGAGGATCGTCAAATCTCGCACCGACGTCTTGCGCAAGGCGGATCGGATCAGGCGAATGTCGGCAAGCGGGTTTGCCAATCGCAAAGCCTCGTTCTCCGCCGCCTCGTAGCTGGTGCCGACGATGAGCGCCTTAACCTCGGCGCGCGCGAGGCTGGGCAGCGCTACCGCGACAAGCAACATCGTAATCCACACAAGGAATCTTGAACGCACCATCATCACAGCCGTAATGACAAGCCCAGGTTGACCCCGTGATTAACCTGCGCATCGTCGAAATCGAAATCGCCGGTAAGCGGGAAAAAGACCACCGCGCGATACCGGACATCAAGCGCCAGATTATCCATGATGATCCATTGAACGCCCACCGCCATATCCGGCCCAACGCTGATCTCCGAAGCGGCTCTTGACGAGGTCTCAGTGACAGGAAGTTCCGGCAAAGGAATCGGCGAAGTCAGTTGTTCGATACGCGTGTTGAGCGTGGCCGACGGGCTGTATCCGAACTGGGCCATGCCGCTGAAAAACACATTGATTGACTGGTCGAGAGGCACGAACGCGGTGCCGCCGACACGCGCCGTGAGAGTTTCCTGGGTGACTTCGCCTCGCAAATCAAACCGCGTTGGCGGTGTCGTGCCAAGCTGGTTCGTATCGCCGGTAATGACGGCAACGATTTGCTGTGTCGTTTCAAGGAACAGAGTCCCTGTGTTCAGGCTGTTCAACCGTTCGTATCGCAATCCCGCGGTAATGGCGAAATTCTCATTCAGGCGGCGCTGCCACGTCGATTCAATATCAATTCGTCCAACATCGGTCTGGCCGACAATGTTGCTGATTTCGAGGTCGTTCACATCCTGAAAGCCAACGATCAGTCGGGTAGAGGCTGTGCCGACGAGTTGGCTGCGCCCATCGCCTTCACCATACATCCCGGTAATCGTAAAACGGTCGCGGTCGTCGCCGAAATTAACCGTTGCGCCAAACATGGGAATGCCGATCTGGTCGGCCAGAATCGCGCTGCTTGCCTCCGTTGATAGGACTGTGACCGGCAAGGGGTTCGGCAAGAGAGCTTCGATTTGCCGCGCCAGTTCATCCTGATCGACGACTTCTGTCTCGCCAAAGCCTTGTTGGTTGGACGTCCGCAGGTTCGAATTGTCGTAGTAATAAGCAACGCGAGGTCCGATTATGATATCGGCTTGAGCCATGACGGGAGTCAGCAGCGCTATCGCTGCGCTCGCGCGCAGCGCCACTTTGACCGCTTGCTTCATTCAACATCCTCCACATCGACCGTTTCGCCGGTCACGCGCTGAGCCAAAGCAGCGGAGATAAACAGGTCAATTTCCCCATCCAGAACCTTGTCAGGCGAGGATGAAGTGGCGCCCGTGCGCAGGTCTTTGACCATCTGATAGGGTTGCAGCACATAGGACCGAATCTGGTGGCCCCACCCGATATCGCTTTTTTCTTGATACTCGCCCGACGCCGCCGCTTCGCGCTCGGCCATTTCGCGTTCGAACAGGCGCGCTTTGAGCATGTTCATCGCGGTCGCTTTGTTCTTGTGCTGCGAACGGTCGTTCTGGCTCGCCACGACAATACCGGTGGGTTGGTGCGTGATACGCACCGCGGAATCTGTCGTGTTGACGTGCTGCCCACCCGCTCCGCTCGCGCGGTAGGTGTCAATCTTGAGGTCGGCCGGGTTGATCTCAATGTCGATATCGTCGTCGATCACCGGATAGACCCAGACGCTGGAAAAGCTGGTGTGGCGCTTGGCTGCGCTGTCATAGGGGCTGATGCGGACGAGGCGGTGCACGCCGCTCTCGGTCTTGCCATAACCATAGGCGTTCTCGCCCTTGATCAGCAGCGTCGCGGATTTGATGCCGGCCTGATCGCCCGCTTGATATTCAACCGTTTCAACCTTGAAGCCGCGTTGTTCGGCCCAGCGCGCGTACATGCGAAAAAGCATTTCCGCCCAGTCCTGCGATTCGGTGCCGCCCGCGCCCGCGTGGATTTCGAGATAGGTGTCGTTCGCGTCCGCCTCGCCCGAAAGCAGCGCCTGAACCTTGTCAGCGTCCGCGCGATTGGCGAGCCGTTCCAGCGTCGCCAGACCGTCGGCGACAACGCTCTCCTCGCCTTCCATGTCGCCCATCTCGATGAACTCGAGCGCGTCGGCCATCTCGCCCGAAATCTCGTTGACCGTCCCCACCGCGGTTTCGAGCGTCTTTTGCTCGCGGCTGATCTTTTGCGCCTCCTTGGGGTTGTCCCAAAGGGTCGGATCCTGGACCCGCGCGTTTAGCTCATCCAGACGCCGCAGCGCGCGCTCCCAGTCGAGCGACTGGCGCACAAGATCAAGCGCGGCCTCGATCCGATCTATATGAGCTTGGGCCTCGGCCCGCATGGCGTATCCTTCACAATATCAAACGTCGCAAACGCGAAAGAGCGCAACCCCTAGCGTTGGTCCGCCGATTGTAAAGCGCAGCGCATTCGACGCCGCTAGAGCAGGAAGGATTACTTGGAGAGGTTTTTCACAGCCGTAAGCGTGCGGCTCACATGCTGGCGGTAGTCGCCGCTTGAATACACCGTGGCAATACGGCCATCTTGCGCGATCACGTAAGAGGTGCGGCTGGCGAAAGGCCGTTCCTTGCTGCCCACTTCATAGCCTTCCATCACATCAAAGCTGGCGACACCCACCGGAAACGCGTCCCGGCATTCCTCGCGGCTGAAACGTTTGAGCGTTTCGATGTCGTCGTTCGACATGCCAATGACGCTGGCGCCTTCGGCTTTGAACTGCGGCATGGCTTCGGCAAAGGCATTGGCTTCGAGCGTGCAACCTGACGTGAAAGCCTTGGGGTAGAAATAAAGGACAACCGGCCCCTTCTTCAGCGCATTAGCGAGATTGAAGCCAAATTCTTTACCCGCCAGCGCCGCGGCTGTGGTGAAAGTCGGTGCTTTCTCACCCTTGTCAAGCTGAGCGAGGGCGGGCGATGACAGGCCAAACGCAAACAGCGCGGCGGCGCAAGTGAAGATCGTTTTGGTCATGGTCTCTTAACGGTCCATCAGGCTTGGTGGTTCCGGAAAAGCGACGCGCGCGGGCTAGTAAATCCCGCCCGTTTCCTCAGCGAAGTTTTCCGGCATGCCGACCTCGCGCGTAGCGGCATTGCCGTATCGTCCCGCCTCAATCAAAGCGAGGATCTCCGCACGCTTCGCGGCGATCTCGTCCGCACGTGTGGAACGGCTTGGTTCGGTGTCCGGCTTGAACGCTTCCCAGATAATTCCGCTGAGAGGATCATCGGTAGGGTAGCCGTCAAACACACGCTTGCCCGTGCGCCGGTCAATCCTGACCATGCGAATTCCCTCAGGTGCGACCGCAGGGAGTTCCGACCACCTATCGCGCGATTTTTCGATCATGGCTTTTACGATCGGCGCCGTGATCGTACCGCCATAGGCGTAACCGCCCAGATTACGCGGCGTGTCAAAGCCGAGATAGGCCCCCGCGATCAGGCGCTGTGTCCCGCCTACGAACCAGACATCTTTCGGACCCGTGGTGGTCCCGGTCTTTCCAAACAACGGCAGACCAAGGCTGCGCAGAGTTGTCGCCGTACCGCGCGTCACCACGCCTTCAAGCATGTGCATAGTCTGGAACGCGGTGCGCGCATCCATCGCTTGGCGCCCTTTAAGCCCCATGCGCGGCATCGCGTTGCCATCCCATTCGGGCATGTTGCAATTGCGACAGTTGCGGTTGTCCGCTCGCCAGATCACCTTTCCGCGTCGGTCCTGCACGTAATCGATCACGGTCGGATCGTTGAAGCGCCCGTGATTGGCGATCGCGCCATAGGCCGCGACCATCTTCATCACCGTGCTCTCTTCCGAACCCAAAGCCGTGGCCGCGTATGGGTCAGGATCTTCGCTGATATCAAGCGCCTTGATCGTCTCGACCACGTTTTCCATGCCCGCTTGCACGCCAATCTGAACGGTCATGATGTTCTGCGATTGCTCAAGGCCGTAACGCATCGGAAACTCACCTGCGCGTCCGCCCCGGATGCATTTCTCACCGAGCCGTGACCCCTGATAATAGCAGAACTGCGAGTTATCGATCTGCGTGGATGGGGTCATCCCGTTGTCGAGACCGGTGGCGTAGACAAACGGCTTGATGGTGGAGCCGGGCTGACGAAAAGCCTGCGTGGCGCGGTTGAAATCACTCAATCGGTCATCGAACCCGCCCTGCATCGCGAGAACGCGGCCCGATTGTGCGTTCTGAACCACCATACCTCCCGATACGGTTGGGATAACGGCAAGCCGGAATGACGCACCATCGGGTTTGACCGACAGGACATCGCCCACCTTCACGTTGCGCGGCGGGGAGATCAGCGAAGCTTCTTTCCCATCGGCGAACCCGATTTTTACGTTATCTCCAGAGCGTTCCGTGACGACGGCCACGCGCCAGTCTTTGTAGTTGAGGTTCAAGTAGGAACTCGCCAATTGTCGCGTCAGACTGCCGGCGCTTGGATCCACCGTGGCAATCGGGCCGCCCCATCCGCGCGCGCCATGATAGCGGATCAAGCCTTCGCGCAGGGCGTCGCGCGAAGCCTCTTGCAGTTCCGTGTCGAGCGATGTGCGCACCCAAAGCCCGCCTGCGTAAACGCTGTTCGAGCCATCGTCGGCGGATTCGCCGAACAGACCGATTAACTCACGCCGCACTTCTTCGAGGAAATACCCTGCATCGGCGCTGCGACTGGTGCGTTGCCTCACAAGTCCCAGCGGTTTCGATGCGGCGGTTAAGCGTTCCGATCCGCTGATAAAACCGTTGTCTTCCATCTGCCTAAGCACGAAATCGCGCCGTGCCAGCGCGGCCTCTTCCTCGCCCGATCGCCCATAACGCTCCGGCGCCTTGGGTAGGATGGCAAGGAACGCCATTTCGTGCAGGTCAAGATCGCCCACATCTTTGTCGAAATAGGCGCGCGCGGCGGCCTGCACACCGAACGAACGGCGACCCAACGGAATTTCGTTGAGGTAAAGCTCAAGAATTTCCTGTTTGCTCAGCACCCCTTCGATACGGCTCGCCAGGATCATTTCTTTAAGCTTGCGCGTGACGGAATACTCGTCACCCAACAGCAGGATCTTCGCCAGCTGCTGCGTGATCGTGGAACCACCGACCGCGCGGCCGGTGCGCGTGGGATTGAGATAATCGATCACCGCGTTAGCCGTGCCGGTAAAATCGACGCCGCCGTGACTATAGAATGTCTTGTCTTCGGCCGAGATATAGGCCTGTTTCAACCGCTCCGGAAAATCGGCGTATTGCAACTGCACCCGGCGTTCGCGCGCATAGGAATGAACGATGCCGCCATCGATCCCGCGCACCACGGTGGGCAGAGGGGTTTCGTATTCGAGCAGTCTTTCCGCGTCGGGTAAATCACTGGCCAAATAGACGAAAACGCCGATCCACACCGCCACAAAGGCGACGAAGGCCAACACCAGAAGCTTGTACCAAATGCTTGCGCGCCAACGCTCAAGAACCCACGTCCAAGCGGCGCTCAGGTCACGCGGGATGCGGTAACGAATATACTCGAGAGTGGAGAGCGAGGACGTGTCAGTCATGATCTTGGCGCAACGGGTACAACAGGGGTTTGAAGGGTGCCAGTGCTTTTCGGTGGGATTTGCCCGAGTTACGCGGCGTCCTGTTGCGCAGGTGCAACCACTGTCTGCGTCTCAGTGTCAGCATCGGTGTCCAGGCGCCGCGCAAAATAAACCAGAATCGCGCGAGCCAGCACCTCTGCGTAAGCGTTGCGTCCCTCCTCAGTGGTCAGCTTGGCGCGGTCTTCTCGGTTGGTGACAAAACCGCTTTCGAACAGAACAGCCGGGACATCGGGGGCGCGCAACACCGCAAGCGCCGCAGAGCGTATGGCCGACGGGTGGAACGCGATCCGCCCTTCCCCCTCTCGCCGGATCAACCGCGAAAACTCGGTCGATTGTTCCTGCGTTCGGCCTTGCGAAAGTTCGACGAGCATATCGGTCACAACATCGCTTTCGGCTTCAACATCGGCCCCGTTCAGGCGGTCCGCGTTATTTTCGCGCGCTGCGAACCGCGCGGCCGCCTCGCTCGAGGCTTCGTTGGACAAGGTGTAGATACTCGCGCCCGAAACCTGGCTCAGATCGCCCGCCGAATCTGCGTGGATTGAGAGAAACAGGTTCGCACCGAGCTGGCGCGCAATCTCTGGTCGCTGCGACAGGGTGACGATCCGATCATCTTCGCGCGTCAAGGCGATGCGGACATTACCTTGTTCAAGCAACAGCTCTTTCAACCGCAGAGCAATGGCCAGAACGACCACTTTTTCCTGAACACCACCACCGATCGCGCCCGGATCGCGCCCGCCGTGCCCGGCATCGATCACGACCAACGGACGGCCCGGATCTTCAGGGCCATAGATCATAGGCAGGTCAATTTCGGTTTGCTGCTCGGCTAACGGGAAGGTCAGCACATAGTCCCGACCCCAAACCGGAACTGGAAGGGTCAATCCGAACGCCATCGCTCCTCCAAGCAGAAGAATCGGCAGGCCGAGTACCAATATCAAAAGGCTGCGCACGCTCATGACCACATTGGCTTAGGGTGTTGCCGATGGAGAGCGCAATAGAGTTGCCTGTTGAAACCCACGGTGCTAATCGCCTGTTATCGGAGCAACTGATAGGCAGCGTTAGGAAAAGCGCTGAACAATCAGACCCCTCCTCCCGCAGGCTCAATTGGTACTCGCCAGTAAATTTGAGCCCCTAACAGGTTGATGCAGTGACGAGACGTATGGCCTCGCTGAAGAGTTCGGAGCGCACATTTTGCGCCGCCCGACTGGTGAGCCCGTTCGCGCAAACACCCGAACCGTCCCTCACGGCAGACACGAATATCGCGCAAGATCGAATAACAGGAAAGCGGGCATTGAGCCCACTAAGCCCAGGTCGCAGCGCGAACACCCCATCGGGTGCCGGAACATTCGGCGCCCTCTTTACACATAAGGATACACGCCCGTGCCCGCATGCGAGAGCGGCGAGGAAGGGCGTCTGGAGACACATACATGGCAACGCGCATGCTAATCGATGCGCGCCACACGGAAGAAACCCGGGTGGCGGTACTCAAGGGAAACCGGATTGAGGAATTCGACTTTGAATCGGCTGAACACAAGCAGATCAAAGGCAACATTTATCTAGCGAAAGTTACAAGGGTTGAACCCTCGCTGCAGGCGGCGTTTGTCGACTTTGGCGGCAATCGCCACGGCTTCCTCGCCTTCAGCGAAATTCACCCCGACTACTATCAAATCCCGCAAGACGACCGCGAGCAGCTGTTGGCCGAAGAGGCCGAGGCCGCCGAAGAAGAAGCGCGCCTGCGCGACGAGGAAGAAGAAGACGGTGTCTCGCCCGGCGAGGAGTACGATGCAGAGGACGAAAGCGCCGAGCAGCTAGCCGAAGAAATAGCCGAAGATGGCCTCGAAGAAGTCGACACCTCCGACAAGGAGAAGGTCGCCACCATCGAGGACGGCGCGTCAGACGATGACGACGAAGACGAATCCGAGGACGATTCAGAATCCGATGAAGACGACGGCGAGGACGAAGCTTCGGAAGACGCCGACGAAGAAGCCTCTGAAGCCGAAGACGAAGACGAAGGGAAAAAAGGCCGCGGTCGCCGTGGCCGTGGTCGCCGCCGCCAGGGCAAAGGTGACCGCAAAGGTGGTCGGGGCCGCAGCCGCGCCAAGGAAGTCGACGAGGTTCGCGCCAAACGCATGGCGCTGCGTCGTCGTTACAAAATCCAGGACGTCATTCAACGCCGCCAGGTTCTGTTGGTTCAGGTCGTCAAGGAAGAGCGCGGCAACAAAGGCGCGGCTCTCACCACGTATCTGAGCCTTGCTGGCCGCTACACGGTTCTGATGCCCAACTCGTCGCATGGCGGCGGAATCAGCCGCAAGATCAATTCAACAAGCGATCGCAAGCGTCTGAAACAAGTCGTGTCCGATCTCTCTCTGCCCAAAACGATGGGCCTGATTGTCCGCACGGCTGGCCTGTCGCGCACCAAAACCGAGATCAAGCGCGACTTCGATTACCTCGCGCGGCTGTGGGACACGATCCGCAAGACGACTTTGGGGTCAACCGCGCCTTCGCTGATTCATTCAGACAGCGATCTGATCAAACGCGCCATCCGCGATATCTACAATCGTGAGATCGAAGAAGTCGTGGTCGAAGGCGAAGAAGGCTACAAATCGGCCAAATCCTTTATGAAGATGCTGATGCCCAGCCACGCGCGCCGGGTGAAAGCGTATTCGGATCCTGTGCCGCTGTTCCAACGCTATGGCGCAGAAGATCAGCTACGCGCGATGTACGATCCGATGGTGCAGCTGAAATCGGGCGGCTATCTAATCATCAACCCGACAGAAGCGCTGGTGTCGATCGACATCAACTCGGGCCGCTCCACCAAGGAGCACGGCATCGAGCAGACCGCGCTTCACACCAACCTCGAAGCCGCGCGAGAAATCGCTCGCCAGCTGCGCCTACGCGATATGGCCGGCCTCGTCGTGATCGACTTCATCGACATGGAGTACAACTCCAACACGCGGAAAGTCGAAAAGGCGATGAAGGAAGCGCTCAAGAACGACCGCGCGCGCATCCAGGTGGGCCGCATCTCCAGCTTTGGCCTTATGGAAATGAGCCGCCAGCGCCTGCGCACGGGCGTGCTTGAGGCAACCACCCGGCCTTGCCCGCACTGCGATGGCACAGGTCTGGTTCGCACTGCATCCTCCGCTGGACTCTCCGCACTACGTCTGATCGAAGACGAAGCGGCCAAGGGCAAAGGCACGGTCATTCGCCTCGCCGCCAGCACCGAAGCGGCGGTCTATCTCCTCAACGAGAAGCGCGGCGATCTGGTCGAAATTGAACAGCGCTACGGCGTTAGCGTCGAGGTCATCCCCGAAGGCGAAGATGAAGGCGCCAAGATGGCGGTCGGCAGCTCTGGTCCTCGCCCAACCGAAGCGCCCAAGTTCGAGCCCATCGTTGATGATGATGAGGATGAGGACGATTTGCCCGAAGAGGAGTTCGGTGAAGACGAGGAAGACGATCGTCCCAAGAAGAAGCGCCGTCGCCGGCGTGGCGGTCGCGGCCGCAACAGGAAACGTGACGAAGACGGCACCGAGGGTTCTGAAAGCTCCGAAGAAGGCACTGAGGACAACGCATCGGACGAAAGCGAGAACGGTGACGAGACCGAGGCGAGCGAAGACAAGCCCAAACGCCGCCGCCGTCGCGGTGGCCGTGGTCGTCGCCGCAAGTCGGATGAGGAAGCCGGCTCGGAAACGTCAGAAGAGACGGTAAGCGAAGAGACCTCCGAGGCTTCCGGGGCTTCCGGGGCTTCCGAGGCGACTGAACCAGCGGCGGAAACCGCTACGGAAGCGGGGGCCGACGCCGCGCCGGAAGTGGAGGTTGAGGAAAAACCGAAAAAACGCCGCACGCGCAAGAAGAAGGCCGAGGTAGAGACCCCAGCCGAGACTACCCCAGCCGAGATCACCGCGGAGGAAGCACCCGCCGAGGAAGCACCTGCCGAGGAGGAAAAGCCGGCGGAAAAGCCCAAGCGCAAACGCGCTCCTCGCAAGAAAAAGGCTGAAGTCGAAGCGGAGGCCAGCGCCGAGACCGCGCCAAGCGAAGTGCCCACCCCTGCCGAGGCCGAGCCAGAAGCGGCGCCGGAGCCCGATGCGAAAGCCGAGCAACCAGCGGAGGAAGAAGCGGCGGCCGATGACAACGCGCCCAGAAAACGCGGTTGGTGGCAACGCACTTTCGGCGAGTAAGGCCGAGCGCCGAGAACAGCAATAACGGTCCGAGCATATTGTTTGCTCGGGCCGTTTTTGGTGGATCCCGGTCTCTAGTGTTCGACCGGGGAAGTCTCGAGCGGCCTTCGATCGGTGCGAAGGATTTGTGAACGCTCTTCTTTCAACGCCTTGAGTTGGTCGATGCAATAGCGCTGAAACTGTGGAGTGCTGTCGCGCAAATGCACCATCGCGCCGTAAGAGATGCCGAGAATCTCGCGCATCTCTACGCCGCGATATACACATAGAGCCGGGGCGAAGTCTTTGTCTTGAAGGAAGAACACAAGCTCGCCTGAAACCGTCTCAACAAATCCACGAATCAAAAAACTGTTGTCCAGGCTGAGGGACTGACGAAACTCGCTCGATCCTAAATGCTTCTCGAGAACCGAACGCCAGTCGGTGATCCATTTGAACTCATCAGCAACCACTACTTTAACTTCGCCACCACCTACAAATTCACGCTCTGCTCTGATCGAAAAATCCACAGGGTCGGCGGCGTAATCCAAGTCCGCTCTCAGCTCATCATCGTCCAAACGCCGAGTTGAACAATCTCCTGCTGCGAGAACGGTAAAGAGCGTAAGAAAATGATCCAGCTCAACATCGCTTGGCGTTTTGACCGTATCAAATCGCACAGTGCACGATGGGATTTCATCGAGGTTTTCAGCCTGCAACTGCCAATTCATCGGCAATGCAACATAGCCCGCTCCTTCGGGGGTGATGCGACCGTACACCTGCCAGGAGGAAAAGTCCGAACTGCCCGGGCTAGTGAAAAATGAAACAGGGGAAGCGAGTTGGCCAAGCTCCGCCTCGAACGACGCTAAGAGCTTGTCTCGCTGACTTCGTACGGGGCGAGTTCGAGGTGAAAGTCCGTTCTCTTCTTCGGTCGAATCGCGGCGAGCGTTGGTCAGTGATGCGTCAATAGCAATCGTCTGGCGCTCAGCCGTGACGACACCTGAAAGCGGTGACTGCGCTTGCATGCACCCGGCTGTGATCAACGCACAAAGAACAAGCAGTCGAGATACAACTTGAATCATGGCGTAAGAAATACCGCGCCTTTTGAAGATTAGCTACGCCCCAACCTTCCTCGCCACGCCCCATTCCATCCAACCGGCGAATTTGGGCGCGCCGGGGGTGTAGCCTTGCCCCACCGGTTCGACCTCAAATCCCGCAGTGTCCACCGCCGATGTGATGGGCCGGGTCAAGTGACATCCACCCGCCATCGGTTTCCAGATCGGTTCAATGCGGTCCTGCCATTTGGCAACGCTGGCGTCAGGCGCACGCCCGTGTTCGAGGAACAGCGCCTTGCCTCCGGGACGCAAGATACGGCGCAGTTCACGCAGGACACGGGCCGGGTCTTGCACCGAACACAAGGTAAAGGTGCACACGCACGTGTCGAAGCTCTCGTCTTCGAACGGAATGGCCTCACCTACCCCAGCGCGGATATCGGCCGACCAGCCCTTTTTGTTGGCCGCCGCTCTTGCATTGTCGAGCAGCCCTTCGTGCGGGTCGATGCCAGCGTAGGATGTGACCGCTCCGGTGTCGTAGAATTCCTGATTTATACCGCCGCCGCAGCCCAGTTCGAACACATCGCCATTCGCCTGAGGCACAACGGCCGCGCGGCGCTTCATCACCTGACCCTGGCTGCACGCGCAGGTGATCAGCTTGGGCATGATCTTGGCTTCGTACCAGCTCTTGAATCCCATCGCTTACTCCCCGCTCAATGTTCGTTCCTCTGCAGACTAGGGTACAGCGCGCCGCGCAATCAAGGCGGATGATACGCATAGTTACCCTGCAGGGGCTGGCGAGACCGGTCGGTAAGCGATAGAGCGCGCAAGCACGCAAACGAAACAAACGAAGGCCGTGTCGCAGCAACCCAACCCCCTGACCTTGCCCCGTAAGGCCCGTGAGCGATTGAACGTCCTGTTCATCGCCAAGAACGCCTTGTGGGAAGGCGAGATACACCCCGACGATGGCAACCACGCAATGTACCACCGCGAAATGCGAGAGGTGCTGGAGGGGCTTGGGCTGAAACTCACGATATCGCAGACACCCGATATCCTGTTCGATCCGCCACCGGACATCGACTTTGTCTTCCCGCTGCTCAACCGCGCGGGGTTCTTCAATTCAGAGATGCTGGTGCCGCTTTTGTGCGAGCGTGCCGGGCTGCCCTATCTCGGCGCGAGCCCCATCTTGCGCGGGCTTTCGGATGACAAGCACCTGGCCAAACGCGCGGCTGTCGATGCGGGCCTGCCCACCGCGCCCTGGACGATCTATCGCAAGGGCGCGCCGGTTACGCCCGACGCCCTGCCCGAGGCGGACCGCTATGTGATCAAGCCCAACAATTCCTCGGCCAGTTGGGGCGTACAGGACGCGCGCGATTGGGACGGCGTAAAGGCGGCGATCGAGCGTATTCACACCGATCCCGCCAATGGCGGCCAAGACGCTATTGTCGAACCGTTCTTGGAAGGCAGCGATGTGGAGGTCCCGGTCATCACCCTGAATGGCGAACCGCAGATCCTGCCCATGCTGATCTTTCGTCAGGCCGACACGTCGCATTTGCGGACCTATTACGAAAAGCGCGATTTGGTCGATCGCAGCCAGAAATACTCGCTCGATCCGTTCGTGTACCCGGATATGGAAGCGCGCATCGCCGAGATGACCCGTGCGTGTTGGGCCGAGTATCTTCCGTTTGATTACGGACGCTTCGAATTCCGCGTGAACGAGGAAACGGGCGATATCCAGTTCCTCGAGCTCAATCTCAATTGCAATCTGTGGTCCAAAAAAGTCTTCGGACGCGCGGCCGAGATGGCCGATTGGACACAGGAACAACTAATTGAGACGCTGCTGGCGGAAGCGATGGGCCGCGAAGGTTTGCTCTAACGGTCTTCGGTTCAGGCCAGCGCTAGACCGTGTCCATCGGCTCTTCAGTCTCGCGCTTGGCCACGACGTAGGAGTAAGCGAGCGCGACGACCAGCACGACACCGCTGCCCCCTGCGACGAACAGGACATCGAACAGCATGGCAAGCGCGATCAGCGCAATAGCGCAAAACAGAATTCCAAGGGTGACTTTTGACACGGTCCTGTCTCCAACACATCGAGGCCACAAGGCGTGACCTAAACGTGGCGAAGGCCAGTTAAGAAATCCTTGATCGGCTTAGTCGCTCTCTTGGTGCGCGCCAATCATCTCATCAATAATGGCGGTCGAAACCCATCGGATGTCCTGATTGCTGGTGAACATAAAGGCGCTGCCGTCGAGCGAGACGAGCGGGCACAATTCATGGCCTTCGGTGTTGACCCGCTCGTCGAAGGCAATGGGATCCGACCATCCACCCTCACCATCCGCAACGCTGAGATAGATATCGCCGCGCCCCTTCCCGCCGCGCCGGTTCGAGGCGAAGATGAGATAACGGCGGTCAGGATCGACATAGGGGTCGCCTTCATACCAGCCTGAATTGATGGGTTCGGGCAGGCGTTTGGCTTCGCCTTCGCCTTCGAGCGGTGCCTCGTACCGACAACTTTGCTGCCCTTGCGGTTAGACGAGAAAAACACCGAACCGTCGCTGGTGATTGAGGTGTAGTAATCATTGCCCGGCCCATTGATCGGCGCGGGCAAATAGATTGGATCGCCCCAGCTGCCATCGTCCTGGCGTGGCAAGTACGCCAAGTCGGCGCTGCCACGCGATTGATTGATGAAGTAGAGCCGCTGCTCATCGGCGGAGAGATAGGGATCATGGGCGTTGAAATCGGGCGAACCAATGATGGGCGTCGGGCCTTCCCATTGCGCCCCATCCCATTTGTAGGTCTCAATCGATTGCCAGTCGCCATGCTCTACGCCAATGGTCAGCGTGCGCCTATCGCGCGAGAAGGTCTGGCAATATTCGTAGCGGTCCGGTTTGGAGACGGTGCCCGCGCCCAGGATCTCGGGCCGGTCAGCGGGAGGTACAGGCGGTGAATCGGCATCTTGGGCGCTTGCCATGGAAACAGCCGCGAGGCCGAGCGATGCCGCCACCGATCCCCCCACCAATCCCACTGCCAATCCCAGTGTCCTACGCATGATTTCTCCTCGCCCGCGTTATGGAGCGAGTATCGCCTCTCAATCCATCTGAACAAGCCGGTGAAGCCTAGGCCGGGACCACTTTGCCCGCAAAATCGAACACTTGGCCGCTTTGTTCCGATGTTAGCGACGCCAGGACGCCCAAGAGATTTTCTGCCGCCAGCGAAGCTTCGGTCAACTGGCCATCGGGCAGGCCTTTCTGAAACGGTTTCGAAAGATCGCTGTCGACCGTGCCGGGGTGCAGGCCCACCACAACGCCGTCCTTATGCGTGCGCCCAATCTCAAGCGCGAAGTTCTTGAGCAGCATATTGAGCGCCGCTTTTGAAGCGCGATAGGAATGCCATCCGCCAAGACCATTATCCGAGATCGACCCGACGCGGGCCGAAAGCGCTGCAAAAACGAAGCGCTCCGAACGCGGCATCAACGGCAGGAAATGTTTGGCGATCATGGCGGGACCAATGGTGTTCAGCGCGAAGACCTCTGCCATCGCATCTGAGTTAAGCCGCTTAAAGGTTCGCTCAGGCCCGGTGCCATCGGCCAGCGTCAGAACGCCTGTCGCAACGATAACCCATTCGGGCGGCTCGTCCTTCATAAGCTCAGCGGCGGCGGCGATGCTGGCCTCGTCCTTCAAATCAAAGGCAAATGGCACCTTTCCGGCGGCGTCCGGCGCATCGCCCGCGCGCGATCCGGCGTAGACCCGTTCGCACCCATTCGCGATCAGATTGTCGCACAAGGCTTTGCCAATTCCGCCGTTGCTTCCAAAGACCGCGGCGGTGCGGGGCCATTTTCCTACTTCGCTCATACGCCCTACAGCTATCCGCCACCCGCTTTGTTCCGAATGAGAGGCGACGACCTGGCAACCGACGAACACGAATAAAACGATGCGACACGAAAGGTGACACTTGTGACGACGAAACAGGGACAAAAGGTAAGAAATTGATGATGTTGGACGGAGCTCAGACTTTTGCAAAACATAGGGGTCTGTGGTCCATCCCGCCTTCGCCTTGCACGCCTCGCAAGCCGGATGACAAAGGCTGCAAGCTCATCCCCTTGCCTCCTGAGCCACGCGCGCTAAAACGGTGCGCAATACGAAATGGGGATCTTCGTCGAATGGCTACCTTCACGCTTCCGAAAAACTCGAAAATCAGCAAATCGGGCAAGGCCCACAAGGCTGATGGCGCCAAGCGCGCGCAAAGCTTCAAGATCTATCGCTACGATCCCGATAGCGGCGCGAACCCGCGTTACGACAAGTTTGAGATCGATCTCGATGAATGCGGGCCGATGGTTCTGGACGCGCTGTTCAAAATCAAGAACGAGATTGACCCGACGCTGACGTTCCGCCGCTCGTGCCGCGAAGGGATTTGCGGATCGTGTTCGATGAACATGAACGGCAAGAACGGCCTCGCCTGCACCACCGCGATTGAGGATCTGAAAGGCGAGATTCGCATCACGCCGCTGCCGCATATGGATGTGATCAAGGATCTGGTGCCGGACTTCACGCACTTCTACGCGCAATACGCTTCGATCCGGCCCTGGCTGCAAACCGTCTCCACCACGCCTTCGGGTAAAGAGCGCCTGCAATCGCCCGAACAGCGCGAACAGCTTGATGGCCTGTACGAGTGCATCCTGTGCGCCTGCTGCTCGACCTCGTGCCCGAGCTATTGGTGGAACTCGGACAAGTTCCTTGGCCCTGCGATCCTGTTGCAAGCCTATCGCTGGCTGGCGGACAGCCGCGATGAGATGACGGGTGAGCGCCTGAACGAGCTGGAAGATCCCTTCCGCCTGTATCGCTGCCACACCATCATGAACTGCGCGAATGTGTGCCCCAAGGGCCTCTCGCCCGCGAAGGCGATCGCCGAAACCAAGAAGATGATGGCCGAACGCGCGATCTAGGCGCGATCAGCCGAACGGGGCCGACGCACGGGCTTTCCTACGCGCCAGTCACCGGCTAACGCGCTTGGCCATGAGCAACGTACCCAAGGACTTGCCGTTTGAGCACCGGCTCCTCTCTGCCGACGAGACGGGCGGTGAAGATGGCTGGTATACGTGGAACCTCCTTGACCGCACGCGCTACAACACCGATGCGCTGGGCGAGATGTGGGTGCGCGCCGAGGGCGACAAGTGCCGCCTGCGCATGTTCCCTGAACGCCGCCACACCAATCTGGGGGACAAGATCCACGGCGCGGTGTCGCTCGGCCTGACCGATATCGCGCTGTTTGCAACGATGCACATGATCGGCCACGGCGACGCCGGGCCATCGGTGACGGTGGAGCTGTCTTCGCAATTCGTCAGTCCCGGTGATCCCACCATGCCTCTCGACGCGCTGACCGAGATCACGCAGGAAACCGGCCGCATGATGTTTGCACGCGGTCAATGCGTACAAGGGGATCGCGTTGTAACGAGCTATTCCGGCATTGTGCGGAAGATGAAACCAAGACCGCTGACCGAATGAGCGGCGTCCTCGCCCGATACGAGGCGATGATCGCCGATGGGCAGTTGCAGCCCGCTCCGGCGCAACGCGCGGCGGCTGTGCGTTTGCAGCAGCTTCAAGAAGAACTGGAAGCTCCCGCGTCTAAGCCTGGCTTCTTCGCGCGGCTTACCGGCTCAGCACAACCCACGCCCGATCCGCGCGGTGTCTATATGTGGGGCGGCGTTGGACGCGGAAAGTCCATGCTGATGGACCTCTTCGTCGAAACGCTCGACATTGCGCGCAAACGCCGGGTCCATTTCCATGCCTTTATGCTCGAAGTTGACGGCTTGGTCGCTAAGGCCCGCAAGGCGCAGCAAGAAGACCCGCTCAAGGTGGTGGCTCAGAAACTGGCCGAACAGGTCCGCTGCCTCGCCTTTGATGAAATGGTGGTCAACAACACCGCCGACGCCGCGATCATGGGACGGTTCTTTACGACGATGATGGAGAGCGGGACGGTTATCGTTACCACCTCCAACCGCCCTCCTCGCGACCTGTACAAGGATGGGATCAACCGCTCGCTCTTTGTGCCCTTCATCGAACTGGTCGAGCGCGAGATGGACGTGGTCGAACTCAATGGAGAGACCGACTATCGGCTCGACCGGATTGGCGGCATGGCCATGTGGCATGCCCCGATAGGCGACGAGGCGACCGCGAAAGTGCGCGAGGCGTTCTTCCGCCTCACCGACTTTGCGCCCGAAGACGCGGCCAACGTACCAACGGGTGAGATCGATCTTGGCGGCGGGCGCACGCTGCATGCGCCCAAAGCGCTTAAAGGTGTCGGCGTTTTCAGCTTCAAGAGGCTGTGCGGCGAAAACCGAGGGGCGGCGGATTACCTCGCAATCGCGCGCGAGTTTCACACGGTGATCATCGTCGGTATCCCGCAGATGAGCCCCGAAAGCCGGAACGAAGCGATACGCTTCACCAAGCTGATCGATGCCCTCTACGAAAACCGTGTGAAACTGTTCGTGACCGCCGCGGCGGTGCCCGAAGAGCTGTACCAATCAGGCGATGGCTCTTTCGAATTCGAGCGCACCGTGAGCCGCCTCAACGAAATGCAGAGCGAGGATTACCTCGCACTGGGCCACGGAGTCGAAGCTTAAGTCAGGCTTCGAGGCCAAGATGCGAGAGCGAGCGCTCCAGCATGAGAAGCTGCCATAGGAGGCGCGAATTGTCGCGCAGCCCGGCTTGGTGATCCTCGGCCAGTTTCGCCAGTGCGCTAGGCTGGAACCACCCGCTCTCTACCAAACGGCCCGATGTTGCGATAGCGGTGGCCTCTGAGGCGAGAGGACCACGGAACCACTGCGCCAGAGGGGTTACAAAGCCCTGCTTGGACCGGTAGAGAATATCGCGCGGCAAATACGGCTCCATCGCGCGTTTGAGGAGGTGTTTGCCGGTCGAACCGTTGACCCGCATATCCTCAGGAAGAGTGGCGGCAAACTCGACCAGGCGATGATCCAGCAAAGGCTCACGCGCCTCCAGGCTGACCGCCATGCTGGTCCGATCGACCTTAGTCAGGATGTCTCCCGGCATCCAGAAGGTTAGGTCAGCGTATTGCGCGCGGTCCAATCCGCTCCTTGCCGGGGCGTTGCGCATGATCGCGATCAGCTCATGCTCGGCGCGGAAGCCGCTGAGGTTGCTGGCGAAACTGTCGGTGTACAGGGCCGCCCGCTGGTCCGGTGTCGTTGCCGAAAGCCCCCGCGCATACCCCGCCTCGCCGCTTTCGGCGAGCGCGAGCAATGTCGCTTTCGCTCTAAGCGGTCGCGGCGCCCAATCAGCCTTGGGCCACAGCCGCCCAAGGGCCCCGAACGCCGGTCCGCGCAAACCCGCTGGGATCATCCCCCGGATGCGCTCTTCGTTGTGGTGGAACACTTGCCGGCGATAGCCTGCAAACGCCTCGTCCGCGCCGTCACCGGATAGCGCCACCGTCACATGCTTGCGCGCCAACTGACACACTCGCCATGTCGGCAAGGCCGAGGCGTCAGCGAAGGGCTCATCGAACATACCCGCCAGCGCGTCTACCGCTTCAAAGTCGTTCTGACTGACGGTCCGTGCACGGTGATCGGTGCCATATTGCTCCGCCACACGCTCGGCGTAGCTGGTTTCGTCTACCGCCTCGACGTCGAAGCCGATGGAGCAAGTGCGTACGGGCTCATCACTCGCCTCGCTCATCAAAGCCACGACGCTTGAGCTATCCACTCCGCCCGACAGGAACGCGCCCAGCGGTACATCGGACACCATACGCGAGCGAACGGCGCTACGCAGGCGCCCAATCAACTCGGCGCGCAGATCGCCTTCGGACGCCTGCGCGCGATCGGTAAAGCGGATGTCCCACCAACGCTTGGGCTCCGGTAGCGGCTTTCTGGCTTCGCACAGCAGGAAGTGGCCCGCGGGAAGCTTCTCAACACTCGCGAGGATCGAATGCGTGTCCGGGACATACCCCCAGGTGAGATAGGCCTCGAGCGCTTGCGGGTTAAGACGCCGGGCAAGCGTTGGCTCTGATAGCAGCGCCTTAAGCTCCGACCCAAAGGCGAGCGTCCCATCGGGCAATTGCGCAAGAAACAGCGGCTTCACGCCAAAGCGATCGCGCGCGAGGAACAGTTGCCGCTTGTCGAGATCAAACAGCGCGAAGGCAAACATGCCGTCGAGCCGCTCCAGACAGTCCACGCCCCAGCGCTGCCAGGCGGCCAGGATTACCTCGGTGTCGCCATCGGTGGCGAAGCGCGCACCATGCTCGATTAACTCCGCGCGAAGCTCTTGAAAATTGTAGATCTCACCGTTGAACGCGATCACCGCACGGCCGTCGACGGAGTGCATCGGCTGCGGAGAGCCTTCGAGGTCGATGATCGAAAGGCGGCGATGGCCCAGCCCGACACCCTCATCGGTCCAAACGCCCGCCCCATCGGGGCCGCGATGAACCAAAGTGTTGGTCATACGCTCAACGCGCGTCGCTTCGATGCGCGTTTTGCCCGAAGGGTCAAACAGGCCGGCGATGCCGCACATAAATCTGCCCGCCTTAGCCGAGCGCAGCCGGTGCAACCGCCGCGACGAACACCGCCGCGATCAGCGCTAAGGCTACAACCGCCGCCAGCGCCACTGTCGGGCTGACGCTTCCACGTTCGAACCGATTGATCCAGCTTTGTTGCGCGACTTGCTCAGCCGAAAAGCCATAATTCTCTGGCTCTTTCTCAAAGAACCGCCAAGCACCAGCGAGGACCAGTGCCACCACGACCGCGAAAAAAACCCAACCGTACACGACATGGTCAAACCCTTCGGCGAACTCCACACCGGCGAACTGCGCGATATAGATCGTTCCCCAAGCACGAACACCGTTGGCAAGGATAGGAATGATGACCGCCGCGACCATCAGGATCGCCCGGCGTGTCCAACTCTCGAACCGGGTGAATGCAATGAGTGTCGCCAACGTCACCATAGCGATCAGGAATTTCACGCCCGAACACTCCTCAGCCACGATGAAGAGGCCCGCAGGTGTATCGATGTAAATGCCATCGATCTGCGCAGGAACACCGCTAAACAGGGTCAATGCAATCGCCATTTCCGCTGTGATCGCTTGCAGGAAGGGGATGATCTCGTCGCCAAAAGGCACAAGGAACGTCAAATACCCAAGTGGAAGCGCTAAGAACCAGCTGATCCTTACGCCGAACACCGCGACTATCACCCCCTGCATAGCGCCCACCGCGCCCGCTTGCGCGATCAGATTGATGCCGGTGAAGCGCCCCATCAGCCAAAGGCCCAAACCCGCGGCGACAAGGGAGAGGCCAAAGGCACTCGCGCGGGGCACGATGGTCATAAGCGGCTCAAGCTTTAGCCACACCAACCACCCCGCAATGAACGGCACAAGCAGGATGTGTGTGTAAGTGTCGATGTTCCACCACTGATGAAACATCTCGCTCCATTCGCGCGCGGTGAGAGCCATGAGAAATAGGATCGACAACACAAGCGTACCCAGCGGCGCGCGCCAGGCTTGCGGCAATGCCAACATCGCCCTCGGGCCGGTCCAACCCGGTGAACGCGCTGTCGTAGGAGTTGCCTCAGGCGGCATTGCGCACGTCCTGATTGGGCTCAACAAAGGCTTCCAACGGCGCCAGCATCGCCTCCCACGCGTGGTTGCCCACAACAAAAGCGCGTGCGGCTTCGCCCATTCGCTCAGCCGAGTCGGGTTTGGCCATCAACGCATCGAAGCGATCGAGCATCGCGGCCGCATCGCCGCCTTCGACCATCCAGTGCATCCCATCGAGGGCGTCAATACCCGTCGCCGCCTGCGGAGTAAGCAGGACGGGTCGCGCCATCGCCATCGCTTCGAGCACCTTGTTCTGCACGCCGCGCGCGATCTGCAAGGGTGCGAGCACGCAGGTCGCGCTGGCGACAAACGGGCGCACATCGGGCACCTCTCCCCAGATGCGCACTCCTGGAGTGCTTTTGTGTTTGAGAAGTTCGGCGGTGGGATTGCGTCCCACAACATGGAATTGCGCGCCCGGATACCGCTTTTGAGCTTCGGGAAGGAAGCTTTGGATCGCCCAAAGCGCGGCGCTTTCGTTAGGGCGGTAATCCATCTGCCCGGTGAAGACGAAGTGCGGGCCATGCTCCAACGCCATTTCTGTGTGAGCGTTCACGCCTTGACAACCAAACGCCTCGGCGTCGATCCCGTTGCCGATTACTTCGATCCGACATGAGGTTGGATCGGTGAGACGCGAACGGAAAAGTTCCGCTTCCGCTTGAGTGATCAAAAGCGTCCCATCGCTGCGCCGCGCCAAGCGTTCTTCTTCAGCGCTGAGGAGCCGCGCCTCTCGGCTGTTGAGCCAGACGCGGTCTCCAGCGGCGGCGTAGTTTTCAAACTTGGCACTGTCCACGTCGCATAGATCAATGATCACACGGCCCTGAAAATCCTCTGGGATGTACTGACCCATCTGCCCCGAGAACACGAAGATCATCGAGATCGGTCGCTGGGTCACAGTGCGGCGCACCCACCCTTCCAGCTTCGCGCTATGAAAGGCGGTGAGGCTTACCGGCTGTCCGGTCAATACGGCCTGCGCTCCGGCCAACACCAGAGTTTTGCTGCGCTGAACAACGCAATGGCTCGCGCTGATCGCGTCCACCTCGTCAACGCTGGCGCGGTCTTCCGCGCTTTCCGAGAAGCACCCAACATGAACCGGTGCGATGGTCGCCAGTTTTCGCAGCAAATGGTGGCTGCGGATCTTATCCCCGCGGTTGGGGGGAAAGGGCACCCTGTGCGCCAGGAAAAGGATCTCGCTCATGCGCTTTCCTCCCCTTAAGCCAAGCCACGCGCGATAAACGGTCCGATGGCGTTAGCGATTGGCAGTGGCAGCTTTTTCCAGAGCTCAATCTTGCGGCTGAAGGCCTCGCTGGTGGGGTCGATATCGCGCGCTTCATGGCCCGGCGCGGTCCATTCTGCATAAGCGAGCGGTTGCGGGTCAAAACCCCAGTTCTTCTTGTATTTGTAGGGCCCGCTTCCGGTCTTTGAGCGGCCGAAATCAAACCGATGCATCCCGCGTCTACGCGCGTGGAGCATGAGCTTGTAATACATGAGCTCGTTTGAACGCGCACCGCGCGCGGCGTAGGTGCCTCCGCCCCAATAGGGCAGGACCGCACCGTCGTGATAGAAGTTCAGCACGCTCGATATCGGCGCGTTGTCTTTGAACACGGTGAGGATATCGCTTTCATCCGGGAATGCCTCGAGCATTGCGCGAAAGAGCTTGGCCGGAAAGACGGGCGTGCCCAAATTGCGCACGCTTTCGGAATAGATCGCGTAATGCGCGCGCAGGTCGTTTGCACCGCGACCGACCTTGACTTCGAGATCGTTCTTGAGCCCCTTGCGCACCTCAGCGCGCGACTTGCGCGGGATTGCCAGCAATTCCGCCTCGTCATCCGCCGCCAAGGCGCGCTCAAAACCGCAATGCTTGTCGTCCCATTGTCGCCAGCCCTCACCTTCCGGCAAAGCACCGCCGCGCAGTTCAAGATGGGCAAAACCCTTCTCGCAGGCTAAGTTCTGCGCCGCTTCGACCAGTGGCCGACGGGCCTCTTCGCTTGCGACGCACAGACCCCCTCCCACGGCGAATCCGCTGGAAACCAGCGCTTTGCCAAAAAGCATAGAACGCACCTGCGTAAGTGGCAGCCATCCGGTGATCGCGCCCATTTGCTCAGTGATGATTCCGGCGGCTTCTTGCCCAGTCCCCACCTCAACCGCTTTCAACCACGCGGGTCGGTGAAACAGGCTGGCACCGCTTTCCTTGACGAAGCCTTCGACGCGCGCGCACAGCCGCGCATCGTTCAGATCGACCACGGAAGCCTTGTGCTGAAGGGCAACCGGAGCGTTCACGCGGCCAGCTCCTCTGCCGAAGGCGCGGAGACCAAGAACTCCTGCGCGCGCGTCGCTTCGATAGCGACAACCTCGTCCATCCGACCCCAATGGAAATCGCTGAGCAGAGCGCGCAACTTGTCGGCCATTTTATCGAGGCCGGTGTAATGGCGCAGCTTAGACCGCATCGGCGCGCCGGGGACGCGCGGTTGGTCTGGGTCAATTTCCCACGGATGAAAATAGAAGATCGCCGGACGCTGCTCCTCGCTATTCACCTGCCGGATCGCCCAGCGCGAGAAACCGTAGGGCAGCACGCGGAAAAACCCGCCACCGCCCGCCGCCACGCGTCGGGGGCCGAGTATTGCAGTGGTCACGGGCATTTCGGTAAAGTCAGCCCCCGCCACAGGGCGAAAGGCGAAACGCGGCGCGCCGGGCCACCCGTAATGATCGTGGGCAATCGGCGCGACGCTGGAGGAATAGGTGTAGCCTTGCGCGGCCAGTTCTTCGAGCGCCCACGGGTTGCGAGAATCGATTGAGAAACTCGGCGCGCGGTAGCCGATCACCTTCGAGCCCGAAGTGTCTTCCAGAATGGCGCGCGCTTTGCGGATATCCTCGGCGAACTGGCTTCGGTCAAACGTGAAAACGCGCGCGTGATCATAGCCATGGCTTGCGATCTCATGCCCCGCTTCTGCAATGCGTTGCATCAGCGTGGGATGGCGCTCGGCCACCCAACCAAGCGTGAAGAAGGTTGCCTTGACGCCCGCTTCCTCGAACAGGGCTAGGATCGCGTCAACATTGGCTTCGACCCTCGTGGCGATCGAAGACCAGTCATCGCGCGAAATCACAGTTTCGAATGCGCCCACCTGGAACCAGTCCTCGACATCAACCGAGAGACCGTTAATCACCTGCGATGTTGGGGCTGCGCGGTGCGCCATGGTTCAAGCCGCCTCGCGCGAGTTTCCGTCTTCCAACCACTCGATCAACATCGTCAGCACGTGGCGGAAGGAACGCTCTTGCTCTTCAAGGCGCGCTTCAAGCCGTTCGATCGCCTCGCCAACCTCGGGGTCAACCGGCTGTTCGGCTTGGCCATTCGACGCGCCAGCAAACTGAAGTTCGGCGATTGCGGCTTCCAACTCAGCGGTGCGATCGACACTCGGCGTGTTGGCGACGGCCTCCTGCGACGGTCCTTGATCGCGCAGGCTGAACTCGCCCGCCCGCTTGTGCGAGCCTCGCGTCTGATCCGAGGCCATTTCATCAACCACCGCTTCAAGCATCGAGAGGTTCACCTCTTCATGCTCCTCGATCGCGCTCAAAAGCAAGAGGCGGTTCATCACCTGGTTCACGCGGCGCGGAATGCCCTTGGTCGCTTCGAACAAAGCGGGCAGCAGTCCCTCACCCAGCGCGGGGCGCCCTTCCCAGCCCACATGTTCGAGCCGGTGGGTTATGTATTGCTCCACCTCACCTTCATCGAGCGCTTCGAGGTGGTGCGAGGCGATGATGCGCTGACGCAGCTGGTCGAGATCGGGGTGATGCGCCAGCGTGCGGCGAAACTCGGGCTGACCCAGCAGCAGGCTTTGCAACAGCGGGTGCGAACCAAGCTGAAAATTCGACAGCATCCGCAGTTCTTCAAGCGCGGTGAAAGCGAGGTTCTGACACTCGTCGACGATCAGCAGGCACCGACGGCCTTCGCGCGCTTCTTCCTGAAGGAAACGCTCAATCGCTCCGAGTGCAGCGGCCTTGTCCTTGCCTTCGATCGGAAGACCAAAAGCCTGCGCGACCACATGGATCAGCTCTTCGCCATCCAAAGCGGTCGTCACCACCTGCGCCACGGTTAGCGCTTTCGGGTCGATCCGCTCCATAAGATGCGCGACCAACGTCGACTTACCCGCCCCCACTTCGCCGGTGATGACGATGAAGCCCTCACCCTGATTGAGGCCATAGCCAAGATAGCTCATCGCCTTCTTGTGGCTGACGCTCTCAAAGTAGAATTGTGGATCGGGCGTAAGCTGGAAGGGTCTTCCGCTGAAGCCGTAATGCTGTTCATACATCGTGTATTGGCCCCAATAATCCCTAGAAGTTGTAGCGAAGACCGACGAGCGCGCTGGCGGCGGCGAAATCTTCTTCGCTGAAATCACTGTCAAAATAGTCAACGGCCACCGCAGCGCGCGCAATCAGGCGGCTGGTGAGCGAGCGGTTGTAGGCCGCCGAAGCGCCGTATGCGGTCAGGTCGCTTTGGTTTAGCTCGCTGTTGAACCAGTTGGCGTAGGCGCTGGCGGTGATGTTTCCGCTCTGCCCCACGTCGCTGCCAACGGTGCCGACGAGGTAATAGCTTTCATCGCGCAGACCGTCGAAGGCTTCGAACACCGTGTCCTCCGCCCCAACAAAGGTGCGACGATCATACCCGGCAACAATAGCAGTGTTGAAACGGCCAATTGTGCGCTGATAGCTGATGTTACCGCCGCGACCGCGGAAAGCGGTGCCGCGTGTCGAACCAAGCGTGCCGAGACCCGTTGCGCCGTCCTCGCCCGTCACCAGTCCGGTGAAGTCGCCAGTTAGAGCGTTGCGCGTGGCCGAGAAATCGGCGTCAAGCCCGCTGAGCGAATTGGTGAGCGCACCGCCAAATCCGGTAAGGCCGTCATAGACATTGATCGCGACCGCGCTGCGGCTGTCGGGAACGTAGCTAAAGTTCCCGTAGTAAGTCGTTGAGGCATAACGACGACCGACTGTGGCCGTCAGCGAGGTGCGGCGGCTTGGGTTCCACTGAACACCGACGTCCCAGATAAAGCCATCCACATCGAAAGCTATCCGGCGCGGACCGGATGTATCGGTGACAAATCGGCCATCGTCGCCAATGATCGGATTGCCCTCTGCGTCCCGCAGCGCGTCGCGGCTTGAGACTTCGACGTCTTCATAGCCAACGCCGCCGACCACGGCGAAATTGTCCGTCAACGGAACCGTGACGTCGCCGCGCACATACAGATCGCGCACGCGCTGATCGAGCGTGTCGACATCCTCTTGGAACGCCCCCGCCCCAATTCCGATACCAATCGGCAGGCCGTTGCCCGCCTGATTGCCCGCGCGGATTTGGCCGGCATAGGTGACGCTTTCATCGAACACGTCGAGGGCCTCGCCCTCTTCGGTCACAAAGGCGTCGCTGACTTCGATCCGGTTGTATCCGACAAAAGCGCTGCCCGTGATATCGACCGCGCCCGCGCGTGTCGCAATGGTGGGGCCAGCATAGAGGCTGTAAATGTCGCTGGTCTGATCTTCGGCAACAAGCGGGTTTGAAGAGACTCCTCCGCCCCCGTCGATCCGCGCACGACTGGCAAGCGCGCCCGCTTCAAACGTCACCGCTCGCGGTACAATCGCAAGCGATCCGCGCGCGACAACGCTGATTGCGTCAGTGTCAACTGCGTCACCATATCCGATGTTGCGCTCGTAACGCACCGACACAGAGGCGACCGAGTTGCGACCCTGGATCGTTGTGTCGACGCCCGCCGCAATCTGCGTGAACGTAAGGACGTCATCGCCCGGCGTCAGCTGCGCGGTGAGCACCTGGTTCACCTCGATATAGGGTTGCACAAAAGTGCTCGATTGCTGGCCTTCGGCCTGACCTTGATCTTGCGCCATAAGCGGCGCAGCGCTGACCGCGCCAAGGGCCGTCAAAGCGTGAATAAGAGCGAAGCGCTTCATGCCTCATCTCCTTTGCGATAATTGCCAAAACGGCGGCCCGAAGGGCTGAATTGCGCCGCGTTGAGCAGGAGTTTGAGATCTGGACACGCCGA
Organism: Pseudomonadota bacterium; assembly: GCA_039814925.1. Lineage (GTDB taxonomy): Bacteria > Pseudomonadota > Alphaproteobacteria > Sphingomonadales > Sphingomonadaceae > Erythrobacter. The sequence goes on along the minus strand of JBCCAH010000003.1, from coordinate 154,235 downwards.
AAGCAGCTTTTGCGCGTCATCAATCTCTGCGCGGCTGGTTTCATCCGCACGAACGATTAGCAAAGCCTGCCCAACATAGGCGGCGAGCTCCGCTGCCGGAGACGCCGCCAAGGCGGGCGGCGTGTCGAAAATGATGTACCGATTGGTCGCACCGCGCGTCAGGCGTTCAAGCACCTCGCCCGTGCGCGCACTGGCAAGGTATTCGGTGTCGCGCGCGCTGCGGCTGCCGGCAGGCATGATGAACAGGCCATCGATGTCCGTCTGAATGGCGAGTTCCTCAGCCGCAACATCCGGGTCGGCGATCGCATCCATGAAGCCCTGCGCTTCTTCGATGCCGAACACCTGCGTGATCGACGGTCTCATCACATCGGCGTCGATCAACAGCACTTCGACATCGCGCTCGGCGGCCAAAGCAATCGCGAGATTGGCAGCGCAGAAGGTCTTGCCCTCGCCTTCATGCGGCGAGCTGAGTAAAACCCGGCGCGCCGCCGGATCGCGGCTTTCACGCGCATCGGCGAGCAATTCGCGCTTGATGATGCGGAACTCTTCAAGCAGACCGGTCACCGGATCTCCCGGCACAAGCAGCCGCTGATCGCGCAGAAGCTCGCGGTCGATCTCCACAAAGGTGCCGCCCAGCGTAACAGCGGATTCAACCGGCGATGGCTCCGCTTCGGCTTGGGGAGCCGGAGACTGCGAGGCGACCGGCGCTTGCGGCGCAGCCACACGGGTCGGCGCCTTCGCTGCGGGCTTTTTCGCGCGCGGCAGGTTCTTTGGCACCGCTGCAGTTCCGAGCTTCTCAAGGCCAAAGGTCGAATCCGCGCGCTCAAAAAGCGAACCGCTTTTGCCATTGATCTCGGTGCCGGTGATGGGTGTGTGCTTCGTCATCGCTCTACCCTCACGCCACGGTCTGGATCGAGACAAACTCGATCGCCAAAAGAATGACCAGCACGCCAACCAAAGCAGCAGTACCTCCGGCGAATTGGACCAACCGGCGGCGCTGCAAAGCACGCGCGGTGTCCGAAATCGTTTGTGAAACGGTGCCAATGACCGGCAGATCAAAGGTCCGTTCGAGCTTTTGCGCGGTCATGTAGGTTGAACGCATCTGCCCCATTCCCCAGGCCACACCCGCACCAGCGCCCAGCCCGGCGATTAGAACGCCGAACAGCAGCAAAGGCCGGTTCGGAGCCGCCGGCTTTTGCGGGATCACCGGCGGATCGATAAGATCGAACTTGAACTGGCTCGTCTCTTCCTCGACATCGCCGCGCGTGCGCAGCTCTTCGCGGTCTTGCAAAAGCTTGTCGTAATTGTCGCGCAGCACCTCGGTGTCGCGGCTGATGCGGATCGCCTCAGCGGAGACTTCGGGTTCCGCCGCCTGGCTCGCCAGATAGTTGGCGATTTGCGACTGCACCGCCGCTCGGCGCGATTGCAGCGATTGGATGCTCGCTTGACGGTCCGAACGAATAGCAACCAACGAGGAATAGGCTGGGTTTGTGGTGCCGGTTTCCTCTTCTGGTCCCGCTCTATCGGCTTGTTGGCGAAGCACCACCACACGTTTGATCGCCGCCTCGACATCGGGATGCTGATCGGTGAGACCTCGCGCTTTGAGAGCGGCCAACTGCCGCTGCGCTTGGGCCAGCGCCGCTTTGGGACCGCTCGGGCCGTTGGGATCCGCGATGGTGCGCGGCGTCGTTGCAATCTGACTGTCGAGCGATGCCATAGACGCTTGAGCGCCCGCCAAATCCGCGTCGATATCGCGCATTTCGGTGCGCAATTGCTGAATCTTGGTTGAAAGCGTGTCGGCCCCACCGACGAGGTCAGGATACTGCGCTTCGAACGCGAGTTGGCGCTGTTCAGCCTCCTCAAGCTCGAGTTTGCGCTCCGCCAACAGCTCATCAAGTTTCGCCACCGCGCTGTTGAGGTTCGCGCGGCTGCCCGCGATGTTCTCTTCGCGGAAGATATCGAGCAGCTTTTGCACCACGTTGCGCGCCAGAACCGCATTCTCTGCGTCGGTCAGGCCGCTCTTGCCCATAGTCGCGGAGATCTCGAAGAGGCTCTCGCCTTCAGCCCGCACGGCGACTTTCTTGCTCAGGTCGTCGATAGCAAGCGTCAGCGCCGCTTGGTCAGTCACGCCTTCGCCCAGCTTGGTGCCCTTGATAACCTTCGCGAGGTTCTTATCGGCGGCCAGTGTCTGACGGACGCGCGCAATTTCCTCGCGACCATCGGCGGAAAAGCCCTGTTGCTGGGACAAAACGTCGTCGACATCGACGTAAATGCGCGCGTGCGATTCATAAGAATTGGGCATCAGCGCAACCGCGACCCAACCCAGCAGGCACACGCCCCACGCCACGCCAAGCGCGATCCAGCGCCGGTGCCAGACCGTGTAAAGCGCCGCGCGCAGTTCGTCGAAGAGTTCGTCCATCCCAGGCGCGCCCTTTAGAACCGGCTCTCGGGGATCGAGATCGTATCGCCCGGTTTCAGCGCGACGTTAGCGGTGGAATCGCCCTTATTGAGAAGATCCTTCAGGCGCAGCGCGTAGAGCACGCTTTTGCCCGCTTCCGGCTCAAACCGGCTTAGCGTGGCGCGGTTGCCCGCCGCAAACTCACCAAGACCGCCAACAGCAATCATCGCGTCGAGGATGGTCATCCCCGAACGGTACGGCAGCGCAGCGGGTTGCGCGCCCGCGCCCGTGATGCGGATCTGTTGCGAAAGCTCACCGATGGATTCGTTGACAATCACCGAGACGATCGGTTGTTCAATATATTCAGAAAGAACCTCCGCTACGTCGGCTTCGAGCTTCGTCGGGGTTTTGCCGACCGCTACCATATCGCGCACCAACGGAATGGTTATGCGACCATCGGGACGCACCTGAATATCCTCGGCGCTGAGTTCGGGATTGCGCCAGACGTGAATGGTGATGTTATCGGCCGGGCCGATCAGATAGTCTTCCTTCGGCGTGATCGGTTCTGCGCTGGGAACAGCCGGCGGCAATTCCACACGCGAACCGCCACCGCACGACGCCAAAGCGGCGGCTGCAAGAGCCAGTCCGGCAAACCGGAGAGAAGACAGCGAGTTGAACATCGATACGTATCCTTGGCCTGATCTTGCCAGCACGGACGTGATGAGCAGGAGCGACCTGCAAACCCGCGCTGATGAAGAGCCCGCGTTTTCTCGCTGAAAATGGTGAACATAATGTTAGTGATGTACGGCCAATTGCGTCGCTATCCCGTTATGGGACAGCGGTTTTTAGACCCGTTAACGCCGCGGAATGTCCCGATTCAGATCAGGATCTCAGCGGCCGGACCATGGCCCAGAAACCCCGAGGGACTGGCGGTTGCGCCATAAGCTCCGGCGCAGAACACCGCGACCAGATCACCCACTTCGGCGCGCGGCAAAAGCGCTTTGTCGGCTAGGCGATCGAGAGGCGTGCAAAGGCAGCCCACGACGTTAACCTCGTCATCGGCTTCAGCGTCGAAACGCGAAGCTATCGCGACGGGATAATTGCGCCGAACCACTGTTCCAAAGTTGCCCGACGCCGCCAATTGGTGATGCAATCCGCCATCGGTGACGAGGTATGTCACGCCATGGCTGACTTTGCGATCGATGATACGGCACAGATAGACGCCCGCTTCGCCCACAAGATAGCGGCCCAATTCAAGGCACAATTCGGTTTCGAGTAGGGGCTCGGGAAGGTCTTCAACCATGTCGGTCAAAGCAGCGCCAACCGCGTCGAGGTCAAGCGCGCTTTCCTTGGGAAAATAGGGGATACCGAAACCGCCACCCATGTTGAGTTTGGGCAGTGTTACGCCAGACGTCTGCGTAAGTTCTACCGCTAAGTTCAGCACATTACACTGCGCTTCTATAATTGCGTCTGAACTCAAAGTCTGACTGCCGGTGAAGATATGCAGGCCGCGCCATTCCGCGCCTTCGGCCATCAAACGACGCGCCAGATCCGGCACACGCTCCGCGTCCACGCCGAACGGCTTCGCCCCGCCGCCCATCTTCATGCCCGAACCCTTGAGCTCAAAATCGGGGTTGACGCGAATGGCGACGCGCGGCGCTTTTCCGATGCGCTGACCGATGGACAAGGCGCGCTCAGCCTCGCCTTCGGATTCGCAATTGAGCGTCACGCCAGCCGCAATGGCGGGTTCCAGCTCATCGTCGCGCTTTCCAGGACCAGCGAAACTGATACGCCGGGGGTCGATACCAATTGAAAGCGCCAGACGAAGCTCGCCCGCAGAGGCGATATCGAAGCCGTCTACCAGCGGCTCCATATGGCTAATTACATCGGGATGTGGGTTCGCCTTGATCGCGTAGTTGACGCCGATCTGATCCGGCAACACCGAACGAAGCCGGGCCATGCGCGCATCAAGGTGATCGCGCGAATAAACGAACAAGGGCGTGCGCCCTGCTTCGGCGACAAGCTCACTTGCGCGCTTTCCACCAATCGCGAGTTCTCCATCAAGCGCGTCATATCCATCGGGAATAGGTCCAAGCGGCTTGCTCACGCTTCGATCTCCAACAGCTGCTTGTAGAGCGCGGACCGGTCAAGCTTGCCATTGGGGTTCAATGGCAAGGCGTCGCGCCAATGGATCACCTTGGGCTGCATAAAACTCGGCAATTCGCGCGTAAGGTGCTTCTTGAGTTGCCCGCGTTCGTCCTCGTCGCTGGTCCCGCGAGCCACCAAATGCACCGCATGACCCAGTCGATCATCGGGAAGTCCGAAAGCGACCGCTTCGACAACGCCTTCGAACCCAATCGCAGCGTCCTCGATTTCCTGCGGGCTTATGCGGTTGCCGGCGCTTTTGATCATCGCATCGCGGCGCCCCACGAAATAGAGCAGGCCATCGGCCTTGCGTTTGACGCGGTCGCCGGACCACACGGCAAAGCCGCCATAGCGCGACGCCTCGGGTGCCGGTTTGTATCGCTTCGCGGTCTTTTCCGGGTCCTGCCAATAGCCCTGAGCCACCAACGGCCCGCAATGCACCAATTCGCCCTCCTCGCCCGGCGCCGCGACCTCGCCATCGTCTTTCACGACAAGAATTTCGGCGAAGGGAATGGCGGTGCCCATCGACGTGGGATGCGCGTCAACCAGCGCCGGATCAAGATAGGTCGAACGGAACGCCTCGGTAAGGCCGTACATGGGATACAGTTCCGCCTGCGGAAACATAGCGCGCAGGTCCTTCACAAGCTCCGTCGTCAACGCGCCGCCGCTGTTGGTCAGCCTGCGCAAGGGCGCGCTCGCTTTTGAGGGCCATTCGACCTCGGTCAATTGCACCCAAAGCGGCGGCACAGCGGCGACAGTGGTTACGTGGTGCTTGGCGCAGGCTTTGGCCACATCCTTGGGAAAGAGATAGTCCAGCGGCGTGACGCTGCCTCCGGCGTACCAGGTCGAAAGCAGCTGGCTCTGCCCATAATCGAAGGACAGCGGCAGAACGGCAAGCGTCACGTCATCGCTCGCCATCTTCAAGTAGTGCGCCACGCTGACCGCGCCGAGCCACAGATTGGCATGGCTGAGCATGACGCCCTTGGGCTGCCCTGTCGAACCGCTGGTGTAGAGGATCGCGGTCAGATCATCTGGGTCCGCTTTCGACGCAGGGAGGGATTCAGCGAGCTTGTAAGCCGCCTCAAGCGCATCCGTTTCCTCAAGCGCAAAGCAACCTTCAGGCGTATCGCCGTCTTCCAGCGAAGCAAGCCGCGCTTTGGTCCCAATCAGAAGCACCGACCCGCTGTGGTTGAGGATATACGACGCCTGCGCGCGCTTCAGCAGCGGGTTGATTGGCACATGCACCAGTTCAGCCCGCGCCGCCGCCAAGGGCATAAGGCAGGTCAACTCCCCCTTCGCCGCCCAGGTCGCCACGCGCGCGCCCTTGTCCGGCACGCGGCTCTTGAGCCACCCGGCCAAGAGCGACACACGCTGTTTTAACTCCTTGTGGTTAAGGGTCTCTCCCTTGAGAACCAAAGCTGGTCGATCCTCACACCCCAAGACCCCCGCTCTTTCGGCGAGGTGATCAAGTGGAAATGGGGTCGGATCAAGCGTTTGGGACATTGAGATTAGCCGAAGAGGCGGATTGTTTGTGGTTGAGGTGCGGTATCACGAGTGCGTTAACGTCTTGCAAGAGATGTTTACCGACGGCGACCGTGCGCCTCGCCCATCCGGGCCGTTTGATCGCGCCGAATGGTACGGTTTGTTGGCTAAGGAGGGGGAGACGCCCCTTATCGCGACGGCTCAGACGGTGACCGATCAAACCGCTTTCGTGCTGGCTCATAAGGACGGAAGGCTAACCTCCTATAGAAACTGGTACAGCTTCACCTGGCGACCATTGACAAGCAAAGGTGCCGACGAAGACTCAGTACTGAGCACGCTTGCAAAGGATCTTAGAACGCGCGGGCACCGTGTGACCTTGGCGCCAGTGCCTAACGAAGATGGTTCCGCGTCGCGTCTCGCACGCGCTTTTTCCGATGCGGGATGGCGCGTCGAAGTCACACGCTGCGACACCAATCACGTCATTAAGGTCAATGGCCGTTCTTTCGCAGAATATTGGAACGCACGCCCCGGACCTTTGCGCACAACGCACAAAAGAAAGTCCAGCAAGATCGAGGTGACAATCCTAGACAGTTTCGACGCCAACGCCTGGGATCAATACCAAACTATCTACGCTGCGAGCTGGAAACCGAGCGAAGATCACCCCGCCATGCTGCGCGCCTTTGCAGAGGCCGAGGGGCGCGCGGGTCGATTGCGCCTTGGCCTTGCCCACCATGAAGGCGAAGCGGTCGCCGCGCAATTCTGGACGGTCGAGAGCGCCACCGCCTACATCCACAAACTGGCCCATCTGGAGAGCCATAAGCATCTTTCCGCAGGAACGATTCTTTCCGCTGCTATGTTTGAGCGCGTAATCGATACCGACAAAGTCGCGTTGATCGACTTTGGCACTGGCGATGAACCCTACAAACGCGACTGGATGGAAAGCAAACGGCCCCGCTATCAGATCGATTGCCTTGACATGCGATCCCCACGGGCATGGATGGACTTAACCCGTCTCGCCGCGAGACGCAGTCGTGAGACGGATGTCCCGGCCCTTGCGCGTCAGCCCCTAGCTGGCTAAATCGGCGCGCCTAACGCAATGGGGCATGCCGAACCCGGCGAGTTCCCGCTCAAAACGTCAGGTCACTCGGTCACAGACCCGCGTGACGGGTTAGATAAGGGAACATCACCCATGAGCAGCCAACCCATCGTCACGGACGAGCTTGCCTCTGAGAACAGCGAGACCGCTGAAACCCACGTGGCTGCGCAAGAAGTTGACGCCGTGAGCACCGAAACGCGCCTCAAGACCATTCTCGCGGATATCCTTGCCCTCGACCCTGACGACGCAGACGCATTGACAGTGGAAAGCGGACTGTTTGGCCACTTGCCCGAACTTGATTCCATGGCGGTCGCTGGGCTGTTGACCGAAATCGAAGACCGTTTTGACATCGTGATCGAGGACGACGACGTCGATGGCGAGATGCTTGAGGCTTTTGGCGGCCTTCTCGCGTTTGTCGAAGCCAAGTTGGACGAGAGCTGAGCCCCGCCGGGCGCGCATCCTACCCTCAAAATGCAGTTTTCCACCTGGATCCCTTCCCCCGCACCTAGCGATGGCAAGGACCAGCACGAAGAGCTCTGGGCCGCGTTCGAGCAAAACAGACCGGTGCGTATCCTCGTACTTCCCGCCTTGTTCGAAGAAGCCAACACGCTGCGCCGCTTCACCTTTTCGTTGATGCGCGCGCTGGATGAGGCGGCGATCGACAGCGCCCTGCCCGATTGGCCAGGTTGCCACGAAAGCCTCGCACCGATCACGGCTCAGACTCTTTCTAGCTGGCGGGCTTGTGTAAATCACGCTGCAGAGCATTTTGAAGCCACTCACATTTTCGCGGTGAGAGGCGGGTGCCTACTCGACCAGACCAACCTGCCAAGCTGGCACTACGCTCCCGTCGATGGGGGCAAGCTTCTCGCCGGTATGATGAGGGCGCGAGCCATCGCTGAACGCGAGGCAGGACGCAGCGAAACCCGCGAGACGCTGTTGGAGCGCGCCCGTATCGACGGAATTTCATTGGCTGGCTGGGCACTTGGCGCAGAAATGGTGCTCGAATTGGAGGCCGCTTCTCCAGTCCAGTCCTCCTCGAAAGCGGTAGTCGACCAAGCGGAACTTGACGGCGCAGGGCTGTGGCTGCGCGCGGAACCCAGCGAAGACGCCAATCAAACAGCCGCTCTCGCCAAGATCATCATCGATGCGGTCGCCCCTGACCAGGCGATTGAACCGTGAGCCGCCTTCACCTCAGTTTCGCCTGCGGATCGCTCACGCTTGCGGGTACGCTCGACACCGCGCCCGGAAAGACCGGCCTGTTGATCGTCAGCGGCGGCAACGACCCCCGAGCGGGCGCGTTTAGCGGGCAGGCGAGGCTTGCAAACGCTATTGCGCGCTCCGGCTTTCCAGTGTTCCGTTTTGACCGGCGCGGAGTTGGCGACAGCGAGGGTGAAAACCGCGGCTTTCGTAAAAGCGCCCGCGACATCGCCAGCGCTCGCGAGGCCTTCCTCGCGCTTGCCCCCGATGTTGAGCGCGTTATCGCGTTTGGCAATTGCGACGCCGCCAGCGCCTTGATGATGGGCGGAGGCGAAGGGTTTGCCGGTCTGGTCCTATCCAACCCTTGGACTCTTGAGGAAGAGCTGGATGAGCCCACCGCTCTACCCCCAAGCGCCTTAAGAGAGCGATACGCTCAACGACTCAAGAACCCGCGCGAGATCGGCCGTTTGCTGAGCGGCGGAGTCAACCTGAAGAAGTTGGCGCGCGGTCTGATCCAGGCGTCAGCTTCGGAGGAAAAACCGAAAGGCGGCCTTGCCCACGAAATGCGCGCAGGCCTTGAAGACTACGAAGGTTCGGTCTCGATCCTTCTTGCGGGCGCAGACCGTACCGCGCAGATATTTGCGCAAAACTGGTCCTCGGGTGACAAGAGGGTGCAACGCTGCGAGGGTGCGGGTCACGCATTTGTCGAACCCAACCACCGCGACTGGCTTGAAAAGCGGATTTTAGAGGCACTCAGAGCCTAAGGCTCAACGAACAAAAAGGCTGACCAATTCCACATGGGTGGACCACCGGAACTGGCCCACAGGGCGCAGCTTCTCAAGCGTGAAGCCCCCCTCAATTAGCGTCGCCGCGTCGCGCGACCAGCTAGACGGATTGCAACTGACATAGACCACTCGAGACAGGTCGCTCGCTGCGATTGCGGCGATCTGGGCCTTCGCTCCAGCGCGCGGCGGATCAAGGACAGCGGCGGAAAACCGATTGAGCTCTTCAGTTTGAAGCGGGTTGCGAAACAGGTCGCGGTGCAGCGCGTGGACCGCTCCGCCCGTGCGCGCAGAGGCAGATTTGCACGCGAGATAGGCTGCGCGATCCGCCTCAACCCCTAAAACTTTGCGCCCCTTTCGAAGCGCAAAGGTGAAGGTGCCAAGGCCAGAGAACAGATCCACCGTCAGCCCTGCTTCATCGAGCCAAGACTCCACGTCTTCGACCATGCGCGCCTCCGCATCGGGTGTGGCCTGAAGAAACGAGCCCACCGGCAATGGGACAGGGAGACCTGCAAACGTGACGGTCACCGGCTCGGGCTCCCATACCGTCTCCGGACCAAAGCCGTGGTCAACGCTAAGCCGCGCGACGCCGTGATCGCGAGCGAAATCGAGCATCGCTTCGGTCGCGGCGAGCCCTTCGATCACCATGTTGCTGATCGTCACATCGATTCCCTGGTCGCACGCTGCGAGACCAATATCGACCGAGCCCTTGCCGCCATGCGCCGCCACCAGCGCCCGCAGCGGCGCGATGAGCGCAGCGAGGTCCGGGAGCAGTACTTCGCAGCTCTTGATGTCGACGATGGTGTGCGAACCCGCTTCACGAAAGCCGACCACCGCGCCCTTTTGCGTGCGCAATGCGTGCAACGTCGCTCGGCGGCGGCTCGCTGGAGGAGACACGTGCGTTGGGAGGATTTCTTGCGGGTCAAGATTCCGGCCCAAGGCAGCGTTGACCACCCTGGCCGTAACGAACTCGGTCAACGCCTCGTCTGAGACATGCTGCAATTGGCAACCACCGCAGCGACCAAAATGCGGGCACGGCGGCTCTGCGCGGTTTGGACCGGGGGTAAGTTGTCCTTCGGCGTCGACGCTATCGCCCGGCGCCCCTCCCGCTATATGACGACCGCTCACCGTGACGCCATCGCCCTTTGCGGCGATGCGCAGGATAGTTTCGGTGTCGCTCACAGGCAGGAAGCCAGCGCTTTGCTCATGGTGTTTGCAAGGTCATCGGCGGTGAAGGCCGGCCTCGCGAGGCGCGCCGCCTGAGCGTGGAGCCACAGGCCCTGTTTGGCGGCTTCAAACGATCCGGCGCCGTTGGCAATACGGCTCACGATGATGCCGGCCAAAACGTCACCGCTTCCGGCAACCGAAAGCCAACTGGGCGCCACCGGACCGATAGCCAGCGCGCCATCAGGGGAGGCAATAAAGCTGTCCGGCCCCTTAGCAAGGATTGTCATCCCGCTCGCCGCGGCCAACGCCTTAGCTTTGGCCAGGCGCCCCTCAGCGATAACCGCAAAACGGCGGCACAAGGCTTCAAGCTCACCATCGTGCGGTGTGGCGACAATGAGCGATGCGTCTTCCACATCGCCGGGTTCGACGAGATGCAGCGCGTCTGCATCCAAAACCAGTGGTACATCGGCGGCCAAGGCGTTCTTAAGTTTCGCGCGCGCCGCTTCGTTGCGGCCAAGCCCCGGCCCCACCAAAACCGCTTCGAGGCGGGCGTCGCTCAAAGCGTCCGCCAGCGGAGTGCAATCGCAGACAAGACCAGCTGGCGCTGTCGGCGCTTGCGGCCCCAACAGTCTTACATAGCCCGCACCAGCGCGCATGGCGGCGGTGGCGGAAAGCAACGCCGCACCGGGCATGACTCCGCTCACGACAGCGCAGAGCCCGCGCGTGTATTTGTGCGCGTCGGCCGCGGGAGCGACTATTTTCGGACGCGTGACTCGCTGCGCGGCGCCCTCAAACGTCTCAACACCAATCGGAACAAGTCGTTGTGTGCCAACGTAGGCGCGCGCGGCGCTAAGACAGTGGGCCAGTTTCCACGCGCCCAGCGCCAAGGTCACATCAAAGCGCGGCAGTTTTTCGTTGAGCGGCTTGCCCGTATCGGTCGCGATGCCCGAAGGAACATCCACCGCGATCTTCAAAGAATGCCGCTCCGCCAGATCGCGCAGCAACAGCGCGTGCTCCCCGCTCAAAGGCCGCGCGAGACCAGAGCCGAACAGACAATCAATGAACACCTCGCCCTGCGCTTGCCCGCCTGAGGTGAGCACCGGACCGCCCCACGCCGACTTCGCGTCTGTCGCCGCCTGTGTTTTAGGAGGAACGGGCGCCACGACTTGAACGCGAAGCCCCCATTCCTTGAGCCGTCGCGCAATCACATACCCATCGCCGCCATTGTTGCCGGGCCCGCACAACACCGTGACGGAACGCCCAGCGGCCAAGCGACGGACCCATTCCGCCGCGCCGCCTGCCGCAAGCTCCATTAGTTCGCCAACGCTGGTGCCCGCGTCGAAAATGCGCTGCTCGGCAGCGCGCATCTGTTCGGCTGTAAGGACTTGCGCCTCGCTCATGGCGCGGACGAGACCAGAGTCCCGCGCTTAACCCGGTAGCGCGCGCTTCCGATGACAAATTCCACCGCCCCGGCCGCAGGGTCCGCCTCAACGGCGATTTCGTCCGCCCCATCGGCGGCGCTTAGTTCGCCGGTCTCTGGATCAAGGCGGATCCGCTGAAACGTTGCATCGGGGTGATGGATTGTGAAGACGCCCTCACCCGCAGCCTCCAGCAGGCAATCGGGAGCCAGCGCACCCTCTCCAAACGCGCATTCGACGCTTTCGCCTTCGGGGGCGCCGCTTTCCGGAGCGCACCCCGCCACAAAAAGAGCAGGAGCGAGAACGAACCTAGATATCCGCATAGACATGCGTTTCCGCCTGGGCCCCCGGATGCGTCAAAGCGCCGTTGCGCGCCGATCCGACATTTTGGGCATAGCGCCACAAAGTGCCCGATTGGTAATCGTTGGTGCGCGGTGTCCAGGCCTTGCGGCGCTCTTCAAGCACCGCGTCGTCGACGTCCAGGTCGATTGTACCCTTCTCTGCGTCGATAGAGATTGTGTCGCCATCCTCGACCAAAGCGATTGGCCCACATTCGGCCGCTTCGGGCCCGACATGGCCGATGCAAAAGCCGCGCGTTGCACCAGAGAACCGTCCATCGGTGATTAGAGCGACTTTCTCGCCCATACCCTGCCCATACAGGGCGGCGGTGGTAGAAAGCATTTCGCGCATACCGGGGCCGCCCTTGGGCCCTTCATAGCGGATGATCACGACCGTGCCGTCAGTGATCTCGCGCCGCTCAACGGCGGTGAAGGCGTCCTCCTCGCGGTCAAACACCTTCGCCGTGCCTGTGAATTGGAGTCGTTCCATACCCGCCACCTTCACGATGGCTCCATCCGGCGCGAGGCTGCCTTTAAGGCCCACTACGCCCCCGGTTGGCGTGATCGGTTGGGAAACCTCGTAGAACACTTTCTGATCGGGGTTCCAGGTGATTTCTTCGATATTCTCGCCCAAGGTTTTGCCGGTCACGGTGATTGGGTTTGGATCGAGGAAACCGCCGTCCAACAGCGTTTTCATGCCCATGTAGACGCCGCCTGCTTCGTGCATGTCCTTAGCGACATATTTGCCGCCCGGTTTCAGATCGGCGATGTAGGGCGTCGATCTGAAGATTTCGGCGACGTCGAACAGGTCGAAATCGATCCCCGCCTCGCTCGCCATGGCCGGCAGATGAAGCGCCGCGTTGGTCGATCCACCGGTCGCCGCCACAACGCGGGCGGCGTTTTCAAAAGCGGCCCGCGTGCAGATATCGCGCGGTCGCAGGTTCATCTCGAGCAGGTTCATCACCTGGCGTCCCGCCGCCACCGCAATCTCATCGCGTGATCGGTAAGGAGCGGGCGCCATATTGCTGTTTGGCAGGGACAATCCGATCGCCTCGCCCACACACGCCATCGTGTTCGCGGTAAACTGACCGCCGCAAGCGCCGTGGCCCGGACAGGCGACTTTTTCGAGCGCAATCAGGTCTTTCAGCGGACAATTACCCGCCGCGTGCTGGCCCACCGCTTCGAACACGTCGACCACCGTCACGTCCTCGCCCCGGTGCGTGCCGGGCAGGATCGATCCGCCATAGACAAAGATGCTCGGGATATTGAGGCGCAGAATCGACATCATCATGCCGGGTAAGCTCTTATCGCAGCCTGCAAAGCCAATCAGCGCGTCGTAGCAATGGCCGCGCACCGACAGTTCGACCGAATCCGCGATCACTTCGCGGCTGACTAACGAGCTTTTCATGCCCTGGTGGCCCATCGCGATCCCGTCGGTGACGGTGATCGTGTTGAAGCGCCGCGGCGTGCCGCCGTTCTCGATCACGCCTTCGCGGCAGATATCAGCCTGCGCGTTGAGCGTCGTGTTGCACGGCGCGGAATCGTTGCCCGCGCTCGCCACGGCCACAAATGGGCGCGCAATTTCTTCCTCGGTCATGCCCATCGCGTAGTAATAGGAGCGGTGCGGCGCGCGCTCTGGTCCGACCGAGACGTGACGCGATGGAAGTTTCGTTTTGTCGAAGCGCGAAGACATATTCTTTCCCGTTTTCAGCTCTTGAGAGGCCCCTGCCCTCAAGACAGCGCCAGCGCAACCCTGCCCGCGACATCGGCGATCATCGAAGCCCAGCGCGCTTGTTCTGCACGAGTAGCGACGAGGTCCTGTCGGATCTCGATCGCGCAATAAGCGCGCCCATGCGCCTCGGCGTGGCGGTTCATAGTCGCGTTAAGCTCGCGTCCCGAATAGGGCTCGTTATCGCCGACATTTAGGCCCAGCTCACTGAAGAACCGGATCGCGTGCCGCGCGGCGCGCTCGTCCTGGTTGTAGAGCAGCGCCACTTCCCAGGGGCGCGCTTCATCGCTGGTGGCGAGTTTTGGCGTGAAGGAGTGGATCGACAGGATTAGCTCGGGGTTCCGCCGATCAAGCCAATCGCCCAAGGCCGCGTGATACGGGCGGTAAAACCGGTTAAGACGCCCTTCAACATCCGCACCGATATTGCCCGGAACCAAGTGCCCGTCGCTTTCCGAAGGCACGACGCCGGGATGGTCTTCCTCGCGGTGGAGGTCGATCACAAGACGGCTAACCGTCGCCAGATGCGCGGGCATCCCATGCCGCCGTGCGAGCCGTTGGACGACGCCCTCAACGCCGATATCTACCGCGATGTGATCGTTCAAAAGGCTGGGCGCAACGTCAAGTGGAATGTCATCGGGCACATGGTTCGACGCGTGATCCGCCACGCACACAACGCGCGCCGCCATTGGGTTGCCGGCGTCAAACTCACCGATCTGTGTGTAAGGGAGACCATCAATCATGCGCTCCCCCTAGCGCAAACACCCCCCGAGCATCCACCACCGAGGGTGGATTTCGTTGATGCGCGCTTTGGCTGCGTCGCGCTGTTCTTCGGTGTCGAACAGTGCAAAGCACGTCGCGCCAGAGCCAGACATGCGCGCGAGCCAAGCCTTGGTGCCTTCAAGCGCTGCAATCACCTCGCCGATCACTGGGCACAGCGCCAGAGCGGGCGCGTCGAGGTCGTTTCGGCCTTCCAGAGCGATGGTGCGAGCCGATCCGGTTGGAAGCGGGCCCCGATCCACTTGGTCCCACGTTTTGAAAACCGAACCCGTCGACAGCGGCACGCGCGGATTTACCAGCAGCACGGGCGTGCCTTTCATGTCGTTTTCCACCTCGGTGAGCTCGGTCCCGGTGCCGCGGCCGATGGCCATCTCGCTGCGAACACAAGACGGCACATCCGCGCCCAGCTTGGCCGCCCGTTCCTGCCAGTCATCGGGCAGGCCATGGAGCTGCTCCACAATGCGAAACACCGCGCCCGCGTCGGCGGAGCCTCCGCCAAGGCCGGCGGCTACCGGCAGGTTCTTCTCCAACGTCACAGCCAACCCCTGTGGGCGCGGCAGAGCGGCGAGCGCTCTGGCCGCGAGGTTTTCGAACGGATTGTCGATACCGCTCGCAAACTCGCCATGGGTTTGCAAAGAGTCTTGCTCTGCGATCTTGGCGCTCAGCGTGTCGCCCGCATCGACAAAGGCAAACAGCGTCTCAAGCGCATGATAGCCATCAGCGCGCCGCTCACGGACGTGCAGAGCCAGGTTGATCTTAGCGTAGGCGGTTTGGGTAAGAGACATAACTTCTGATTGCCCCAAAGCCTGAAACACGGAAATCAACGAGGATCCCAGTCCGCAAATACTTTTTCAAGCCCAGCCTCGTAGTCTTCAACCGCAGCCCTATAGCGCCGCATCAATCGGTTCCACCGGATTTGATGGTAGACCGCTGCAAAAAGCGAGACGGCGAGAAGCGTGATAGCGACTTCCGCCCCCCTCCCCTTGTAGAGCGAAAACAAACTGATAGCACCGGCCATAAAGACTACAATCCAGCTCGCCCAACATGCGATCCATCCGTTTTGAACTAACGGGCCAAGCTTTGGGCGACCTGTCCGCGGATCGCTCACGATTCCGGTGGGTGGAATAAGCGCCATGCCCGTCCGTCGCACGTCACATATTCGGATAATTCGGCCCGCCGCCGCCTTCCGGCGTTACCCAGTTGATGTTCTGGTTCGGGTCCTTGATGTCACAGGTCTTGCAGTGGACGCAGTTTTGCGAGTTGATCTGGAACTTGGGCTCCTTGCCCTCTTCCTCGATCCACTCATAGACGCCCGCCGGGCAGTACCGGTTCGAAGGTCCTGCGAAGACGTCGTATTCGCTTTCCTTCTGCAAATCCCAATCCGCCACCTGCAAGTGGACCGGCTGGTCCTCGGCGTGGTTGGTGAAGCTGTAGGCGACGTTGGTCAAACGGTCGAAGCTAATCACGCCGTCGGGCTTGGGATAATCGATTTTGGGATAAAGGTCCGCGCGGCCCGTCGCTGTGTAGTCGGCGTGGTGCTTCATGCTGATCGGCAGCCCGATTTTCAGCGTGCGCATCCACATATCGACACCGGCCAGAACAGCGCCAAAGTCTTCGCCGTACTTGGCCACAGCGGGTTCGGCGTTCTGGACCTTCTTTAGCTCGTCCGCGATCCAGCTTGTACGAACGGCGGCCTCATAGGCCTGCAATTCAGGCTGGCTCTCGTGGTTCTCAATCTCGGCCACAATCGCCTCGGCGCACAGCATCCCGCTCTTCATCGCGGTGTGGCTGCCCTTAATACGCGGAACGTTCACAAAGCCCGCCGTGCAGCCAATCAAAGCGCCGCCGGGGAAGGCCAGCTTGGGCACCGACTGCCAGCCGCCTTCGTTGATGACGCGCGCGCCGTATGCGACGCGAGTGCCGCCTTCGAGATAGGCTCTAATTTCCGGATGCTGCTTCCAGCGCTGGAATTCCTGATAGGGCGAAACCCAGGGGTTTTTGTAATCAAGCGCGGTCACAAAACCGAGCGCGATCTGGTTGTTCGCCTGATGGTAGAGGAAGCCCCCGCCCCACGTGCCGCTCTCCGACAGCGGCCAGCCTTGCGTGTGCAGCACACGACCCGGCACGTGTTTGTCGGGATCGATGTCCCACAGCTCCTTGATGCCAAGACCGTAAACCTGCGGCTCGCAATTGGCTTCGAGGTCGTATTTGGCCTTCATCTGCTTCGTAAGGCTGCCCCGAGCGCCTTCGGCAAACAGCGTGTATTTCGCCTCGATCTCCATACCAGGTGTGAAATCGCCCTTGTGGCTGCCATCTTCGGCAACGCCCATGTCTTGCGTGATGACGCCTTTGACCGCGCCGTTGTCGTCAAACATGACTTCCGAAGCCGGGAAGCCGGGGAAAACCATGACGCCTAGCCCTTCAGCCTGCTCAGCCAGCCAGCGCGTCATATTGCCGAGCGAACCGGTGTAGCAGCCATGGTTGCTCATCAACGGCGGCATCACGATGTGGGGAAGCGAGGTCTTGCCATTCTTGCTCAGCACCCAGTGCCAGTTATCGGTCACGGGCGTTTGAGCCATTGGGCAATCCATGTCGCGCCAATCGGGGAACAACTCGTTCAACGCCTTGGGATCGACGACCGCGCCGGAAAGGATATGCGCGCCGATTTCAGAGCCTTTTTCAAGGACGACGACTTCCAGCTCTTCGTTCAGCTGTTTCAACCGGATCGAGGCCGACAGGCCAGCCGGGCCGCCCCCCACGATCAAGACGTCGCATGGCATGCTTTCACGTTCAATGGTCACTTCATGTATCCCCATGAGTGCGCGGGGGTGTTGCCCGCGCGGTTTTCGCTCTTGTTCCCCACTTGCTAAGCCAGCCCAAGACAGTCAAGACTCCGCGTGACCACCATGAACCAATCCGAGCGCCCATCACCTGCGTCTGTGAACGAAGAACTCGCCGCGGCGATGGATTGGTGGCGCGACGCAGGCGTGGACCTTGATTTTGCTGATGACGTTACGGCTTGGCTTCGGTCGCCTGCCGATACAGGTGGAACCGCGCCAAGCGAAGCCGTCCCTGAGCAACCGCGATCGCCGTTATTGGAGCGGCGCGAGGAGCCACCGTCACCATCGCAACCCTCCAACCTCAGGGTCGATTTTTTTGCGCAGGGCAAACCCAAATCGCTCGATGAGTTTCGCGAATTCTGGCTGACGGCCGCCGATTTGGACGCTATCGGACAGCGCGGCCGGGTCCCGCCACGCGGTGAAAGCGGGGCGGAATTGATGGTGTTGGTCATCGATCCCGAACAGCGCGATATCGATACGCTCTTGTCTGGGCCTCAAGGACACTTGCTAGACAAGATCCTCACCGCCACCGGCCATTCGCCTGAAAACACCTATTTTGCCTCGGCCTTGCCACGCCACACCCCCATGGCGGATACCGCCAATCTGGCGGCGCAAGGCATGGGCGATGTGCTGTCTCATCACATCGCGTTGGCCTCTCCCAAACGGTTGATGGCGTTTGGTGCAGGACTCACCCCGCTTCTTGTGCAAGACCAATCCCCTAGGGATTCCTCTTTAGGGGAAATTAACTATACGTCTCCCAAACCAGACACGCTTGTGAGCGAGGGGTTGGACAGTCTGATGGACATGCCCCGTCTCAAAGCCCGGTTCTGGCGGAGATGGATAGAATGGACGGCGGTCACCTAAAAGCAACGTGTTGTAAGGCAGCTCTCGCTTTTGGCGTTGGACTGATCGTCCTGAGTTCCCCTGCATCGGCCTCCACCCACTTGCCGCTGGTCGCGAGCCAATCAGCTGATGTTACAGGCGCGATGGTCGCGCATTACGATCGCAGCGCCTACGAAGGCCGCGACAGCGCGATCCCGCAAATCCTCTCTGGGGCTGAACGGAAACGCTATCGCCGCGCCTTTGCCGCAATCGACGCGCAAGATTGGAAAACGGTCGAAGACCTCCTCGACGACGCGCGCGGCGATGTCCTCTACCAAACAGCCCTCGCCGAATACTTTACTCATGCCAAAAGCCCCCGGATCGCGGGCGAGCGTATTGCTGAATGGCTCGAAGATGGCGTGCATCTGCCGCAATCCGAACAGCTCGAACGCATGGGCGCCAAGCGCGGCGTTGAATACATGCCCGTCCTGCCCAACGCCCAAGGGCTTCGCTACCAGACAGGTGCAAGCAAGCGCATCCGTCCGAAGACAGTGCGCGACGGCAGCCTGCCCGACAGCGCGCGCTCTGCGATGCTTGAGGCGATCAAGAACGATGATCCACGTGGCGCCTATGATGTGCTGGTCGATGTCGATCCGCAGCTGAGCCCCGAAGCGCGCGCCGAATGGCGTCAACGCGTGGCCTGGAGTTTTTACATCGAAAATGACGATGTGAACGCTCTCGCGCTGGCTGAGCGCGTGTGGGTCGGCAGTGGGCCATGGGTGGCCGAGGGCGAATGGGTCGCGGGCCTTGCCGCCTGGCGTCTGGGCGATTGCGCAAAAGCCTCCAATGCCTTCGCGCAGTCGGCGATCAAGTCGACCAATCCCGAACTCACCTCCGCCGCGCATTACTGGGCGCACCGCTCTTTCGTGCGTTGCCGCGAGCCCAGTGTGGCGCAAGACCATCTGAAAGCCGCCGCGCGCCATTCCGAAACGCTCTACGGCATGTTGGCAAGCGATCAGTTGGGCCTCGAACCCGGCCCCGTCAGCACCAACGGCGCCTTTACCAACAGTGACTGGCGCACATTGGAAGGCCGCCCCAATGTGCGCGTGGCCGCCGCTCTAATCGAAGTTGGACGCGCCAGTCTCGCCGACGAAGTCCTGCGCCACGAAGCGCGCATTGGCGGCGCGCAGGGTTACAGTTCGCTCGCCCGGCTTTCACGCGAGTTGGGCCTGCCCTCGACTCAGCTCTTTATGGCGCATCATGCGCCCTACGGCGACCGCTCGGATCCCGCGCTTCGCTATCCGGTGGCCTCCTGGCAGCCCAAAACGGGATGGCGGATCGACCCCGCCCTCGCCTTTGCGCACGCTTTGCAGGAATCGAACTTCCGCGCCTCCGCCGTTAGCCCGGCCAACGCGCGTGGTCTGATGCAGATACGCCCCGGCACCGCCCGCGACCACAACCGTCGGTTGAACCTGGGAGCGAGTTACAGCGACCTCAACGATCCTGAGGTCAACCTTGCCTACGGCCAGCGTCACCTTGAGATGCTGCGCGACGCGGCGGCGACCGGCGGCAAACTGCCCAAAATCATGGCCGCCTATAACGCCGGCCTTACACCCGTAACCCGCTGGAACACCGAAATCCGCGACTTCGACGATCCGCTGCTCTGGATGGAGTCTATACCTTATTGGGAAACGCGCGGCTATGTCGCCATTGTGATGCGAAATTACTGGATGTACGAACGCGCAGCTGGCGTCTCGTCCCCTTCTCGCCGCGCGCTGGCGCAAGGGCTCTGGCCAGAGTTTCCGGTCATGTCTAACAACCGCCAAGCGCAATTGGAGCGTCGCGACTAGGGATAGGAAAACAAGGCCATGGCGATTGATCTGGAGAAGACATTCAAACCGATCAACATCGCCGTCCTTACGGTCTCGGACACCCGCACGCCGGACACCGACACGTCGGGCGATATCCTTGCCAAGCGCCTTCAGGACGCCGGTCACATTCTGGCCGAACGTTTGATCATTAAAGACGACGCATCGCTGCTCGCAGCGCAGCTTGAGCAATGGATCGACGACCCGCAGATCGACGCCATCATCTCCACCGGCGGCACGGGCCTTACCGGCCGCGATGTAACGCCCGAAGCGCTCTCTCGGATCGAAGGCCGGCGGGACATTCCCGGTTTTGGCGAGCTGTTCCGCTGGCTCAGTTACAAGACCATCGGCACCAGCACCGTGCAATCGCGCGCCTGCGCCGTCGTCGCGCGCAGCACCTATATCTTTGCCCTGCCCGGCTCCAACGGGGCCGTGAAGGATGGCTGGGACGGCATCCTCGCCGAGCAATTGGACAGCCGTAACAGGCCTTGCAACTTTGTGGAACTGATGCCGCGTTTGCTCGAAAAATAGGTCTTCCAAAGAGCATTTGTTCTATCTATGTTCTCACGAGTGAGAACAGCCAAGCATCCCGATTTTGAGAAAGGCCGCGGCGCCGCTTCCGGCGATGTCTCGACGCGCTTTGGCCTGCCCGAACGAGAGACCGATGGCGATTGGCGCGATCATGTTGAGTCGCTCGACGGCCCGCCGGTCAAGCTGCGCACGACCGTGACCGAGGAACATCCCAAGACGATCCTCAGTTTCAACCAATCGCCCGATGTGCCGTTTGATCGTTCTATCAACGCCTATCGCGGGTGCGAGCATGGCTGCGTCTATTGCTTTGCACGGCCCACCCATGCCTATCATGACCTGTCGCCCGGCCTCGATTTTGAGACCAAGCTGTTCGCCAAACCCGGCGCGGCGGAGCTGCTGCGAAGAACGCTGAATAAGCCGAAATACACGCCTCGCCCCATTGCGCTGGGCACCAACACCGATCCGTACCAACCGATAGAGCGCGATTATCGCATCACTCGCCAAGTGCTCGAAGTGTGTCTGGAAGCGCGCCATCCGGTGACGATCACGACGAAATCGGACCGCGTGGTGCAGGACGCCGACCTGCTTGAAGAGATGGCGCGCGAAAATCTGGTGGCGGTGGCGATTTCAGTGACGACGCTAGACCCGGTCCTGTCCGGCAAGCTGGAACCGCGCTGCGCCGCGCCGACCAAACGGATCGCCGCTCTGGAAAAGCTGGTGCAGATCGGTGTCCCCACCCATTGCTCAATCTCGCCCATCATCCCGGCGATCACCGATGAATTCATGGAAGCCATCGTCGCGCGCGTCGCCAAAATCCGCGTACCCAGCGTGGGATGGATTCCGCTGCGCCTGCCGCATGAGGTCGCGCCGCTGTTTCGCGAGTGGCTGGATGTTCACTACCCTGATCGCGCTGGTAAAGTGATGAGCATCGTGCGCTCCATCCGAAATGGCCGCGACAACGATCCCGATTTCTTCACCCGTATGAAGCCCACGGGTGTCTGGGCTGACCTTTTGCGCAACCGCTTCCGCATCGCCTGCAAGCGGGCTAGGATTGGCAAGCATCGGTTCGAGCTCGACTGCTCCCGCTTTCGCCCCCCCGAAGTCGGCGGGCAGATGCGGCTGTTTTGAATTTTACCAATGGCTTGGACTTGCACGCCGAAGCGGAGCCCGATAGCCACTGGGTCAAGCATTGCTTGTGGGGATCACCATGAAATCGACACTTTTGGCGTTGGCTCTGGCCGCTTTCGGCGGTGGCGCCCTCGCCGCTTCGCCCGCTAACGCTCAGGATACCGCTTTTGACGGGGCGAAAGTCATCGAATCCATCGACGAGGCGACGCTTCAAACCGCCATCGCCGCCATCGGCGCGACCACCACGCCTCTGGATGACGAGGACAACACCATACGCATCGCCTATCCCAACGGCATGCGCGGCGTTGCACGGCGTATGGCGTGCCAGGGAAAAGACGCTTGCAAGGGTCTGATCCTGCTGGGATATTTTACGAAGCCTGACAGTATCTCGCTCGAGCAGGCGCAAGCCGCTCTGTCCCGCTTTGGCTTTGAACAGGTGATCTCATCCGTTGTGGTCAACCAAGAGGGCGAGCATGTGGTCAAAACCTACGTGATGCTCGACGGCGGGATCACACAGGCGAATTTGATCAACTGGATCGGCCTGTTCGGTCAGAGCTTGGCGGCGTATCAGGGGATGCTTTACGGGCCGGGTGGTTAATCCAGCTCCCCGTCACCCCGGCGAAGGCCGGGGTCCAGGCTAATAGGCTTTAACAGAAGAAGCTGGATCCCGGCCTTCGCCGGGATGACGCGGATTGAGTTGGAGGGACACTTGCCAACACAAAAGGCGGAGCAGCTCCAAAAAAGCCGACGAAATCTACCAGCGCTTTTCTAGCTCACCCGAACCCATCCCCCAGCTCGCCCGGCGCGAACCGCATCAGCCGGCTGTCCAGCAGCGCGGCTGAGCGGTTTTGGACGGCGATCTGGTAATCGGGATCGGTCACCATCTCCAGAAACGCGGCCGAATTGGGGTAGAAGGCGACGAAGCCATCGTGCCAGACCTTGTCGTCGGGCATGGGCCCGGTGACCATCGTCTCAAACGTTCCGCGCCACACGACGCGGCCGCCCACGCGGCGGAAGATCGGGCCTGATGTGGTGCCATATTCCTTGTAAGCGCGCTGGCCGGTCCATCCGTTGCCGTGATGCTGGTGGCCTTCGGGGTATTCCGCGAGATCCCGAAAGCGCAGCAGGTTGAGCATATGGATCGGCGTGTCGCGCGGCAGGTCCTTGAACGCTCTCCAGTTTTCCGGCGATGGATCGATATAGAGCTTGGCCATCGATCACCCCCCCAATGTGTAGTCGGAGAATCGGTCGCGCAGGTCTTTTTTGGATATCTTGCCCGTCGCGGTGTGCGGGATTTCGTCGATGAACTCGACCGCGTCGGGCAGCCACCATTTGGCGATCTGCGGTTTGAGGTAGTCGATCACCTCGTCGCTCGTCACCTCGGCGCCTTCGTTCTTGACGACGAATAGCACCGGACGCTCATCCCATTTGGGGTGCGGCATGCCGATGCAGGCGGCCTCGGCCACCGCGTCGTGCCCCACGGCGGCGTTTTCGAGCTCAACCGAGCTAATCCATTCGCCGCCCGACTTGATCACGTCCTTGGTGCGGTCGGTCAGTTGCAGCGTGCCATCGGGGTGGATGATGCCGACATCGCCGGTGTCGAACCAGCCTTCGGGGCTGGCGGCGTCTTCTTCGGCCTTGAAGTAGCGCTTGATAATCCACGGCCCCCGGATCTGGAGCGCGCCTGAGGTCTTGCCATCGCGCGGCAATTCGGTGGTCATATCGTCGAGGTCGACTGTGCGCAGCTCCACCCCGAAGATCGGGCGCCCTTGCATGGCGGTCTTGTCGACCTTCTCCTCGAATGTAAGCTCGTCCCAATCGTAGGTCGGGCCGCCAACGGTCCCAATGGGTGAAGTTTCGGTCATGCCCCAGGCGTGCTGGACGCGGGTGCCGTTTTTCATCAGCCGTTCGATCATAAAGCGAGGGCAGGCCGAACCGCCAATGGTGGCCGCTTTGAGCGGCGGCAGGTCGAGATTGTTGGCGTCGCAATATTGGAAGTGCGCCAGCCAGACCGTCGGGACGCCTGCGCTGTCGGTCACTTTTTCGCGCAGCATCAATTCGTGCAACACGGCTGGGTCATTCACGGCAGAGAACACGAATTTCACCCCAGCCATCGCGCCGGCATAGGGCAAACCCCACGAAGCCGCGTGGAACATCGGGACAACGGGCAACATCACCGAAGCCGCGCTGAAATTGAAGGTTGCTGGCTGAAGCCCGGCGAGCGCGTGAAACACGGTCGAGCGGTGTTCGTACTGCACACCCTTGGGATTACCTGTGGTGCCCGAGGTGTAGCAGATCATGCACGGATCGGTTTCCTCGCCCGTCACCCACTCAAAATCGCCATCCTGCGCGCCGATCCAGTCTTCGAACGCGGGACTGTGTTCACCGCTGTCATAGCAGATGTAATGCTCCACCGTGGTCCAGCGATCGCGCATCTTGTCGACGATGGGCTGAAAGGCGGCGTCGTAGCACAGCACCTTATCCTCGGCGTGGGTGACGATATATTCGAGCTGATCTTCGAACAGGCGCGGGTTCACCGTGTGCAACACTCCGCCCATGCCAGCGACGCCGTACCAGCTGACGAGGTGGCGCGAATGGTTCATCGCAAGGCTCGCGACCTTGTCACCCTTTTTCAGGCCCAACGCCTGCAGCGCCTGCGCCATTTTGAGCGCATCGCGGCGGATGCCCGCCCAGTCGGTGCGCGTTTCGCTGCCATCGGCCCAGCGCGTGACAATCTCGCGCGTTCCATTCTCGCGCGCGGCGTGATCGATCACATGCGTCAGGCGCATGGTCCAGTTTTGCATCGCTCCCAGCATGGGTCTTTTTCCTCTCTCAAAAGGGTGTGTTTGCGTGAGACAATGGCGCGGCGTTCCGCCCTTGGCAATCGGTCAAACGCGCGGTGTGCCGTGTTTTGCGTGGCACGAACCGCTCATCGTGCCAATTGCCACGCACGCGTTCCTCGGTTACCACCGCAGCAAACAGGGGGCACCTCATGAAAAGACTAGCGATTGCGCTTACCACTACCGCTGCGGCCATTGCCGTTCCGGCACAGGCCCGTGACGGGCAAGTCTATATCGGCTTTGACACCGGCTTCAGCCTTGAAAGCGGCGCCGTGGCCGATGTGGCCGTAACCGACCCACCGGTTGATGGCGTTTCGGCCGATACCAAGCTTGGCTACGATCTGGGCGCGGTGATCGGATACGATTTTGGCGCATTCCGGCTTGAAGCGGAAGGCTCCTATCGTCGCAACAATTACGACACGATCACGGTCCTGAACCCGGCTCTGATCCCAGGAGTGCCCGCAGGCACGACGGTGGACAGCGAAGACTACCTCTCGGTGACCGCCGTAATGGTCAACGGTATCATCGACATTGGCAAGGACGATGGCTTCCAGGGCTTTGCCGGTGTTGGCGCGGGCTTCGCTCAGATCGACGGTCCGATCTCGCTTCCAGGCGTCGGTCTGCTGGTCGATGACAGCGCGACGGACTTCGCCTATCAAGCCCTTGCCGGTTTCCGCTATCCGGTCACCGACACCATCGATCTCGGCATTCACTACAAATATTTTCGCGCGGACAACTTCATCGTCGACACGGTTCAAGGCACGCCATTTGAATTCGACTATGATACGCATTCCGTTCTGGGCAGCATCCGGGTGAACTTTGGCGGCAAGGCCGAGGCTCCGCCGCCTCCGCCGCCCCCTCCTCCGCCGCCACCTCCGCCACCTCCGCCGCCTCCGCCTCCGCCGCCACCTCCGCCGCCACCGCCGCCGAAGGTTGAGTGCAACACGGGGCCCTACATCGTGTTCTTCGACTTCGATCAGTCCGAGATCACCGACGAAGCGGCCAAGACGCTCAACAGCGCGGTCAGCTCGTATGGCGATTGCGGCGTGGCGCGCGTCATGCTGACGGGTCACACCGATCGCGCAGGCAGCCAGAAGTACAACGTGCGTCTGGCCGAACGCCGCAACGAAGCGGTGCGCGCCTATCTGGCGGGCCGCGGAATTCCTGACGCCCGTATCTCAACCGAAGCCTTCGGTGAGAGCCAACCGCGTGTGCCGACCCAGGACGGCGTGCGCGAGCAGGAAAACCGCCGGGTTGAAGTCACCTACGGTCCGGGATCGGGCATGTAAGCTTTCGCGGGCTTCACCGCGCGAGGAAACAAAAGGGGGCGGTCCGGATGCGGATCGGCCCCTTTTTTCTGCGCGTTGCGCACCCTCAGTGCCTCCGTTCAGCGCACAAGCACCATCGTTTCAACGAAAGATCGTGAAAATATTCAAAAAACTACAATATAAATGGAACTCTTAGGCTGTTGTTTGATAAGAAAGACACCGCCTCGCGCCATCCCCCTTTTTTGGCGCGGCCACGGCGACTTGGACAGATAACTCAAGGACACACACCAATGAAAAGAACAGCTTTGCTGCTCGCAGGTGCCAGCGCACTGGTCGCAGCCCCGGCAGCCGCGCGCGAAGGACCCTATGTCGGCGTTGATGCCGGCGTTACCTTCGATGATGCGGTCGAATTCGATGTTGATACCGATCCCGGCCTTAACGCCGCCATCGGCAACACCGAGAAGGGTCTCGATCTCGATGCAGTGTTTGGTTACGATTTTGGCAGCTTCCGCTTGGAAGCCGAAGCCGGATACAAGACCGCTGACTATGACACGGTCATCGTCGCCAACACGCTGAACATCGGCGGCAACGTCATTCCGGCCGGTACGCGCACCACTAATCTGCGCGACCTCGAAGTGTTCAGCGGCATGGTCAACGCGCTGTACGATTTTGGCAAGGACGACGGCGTCAACTTCCAGATCGGTGGAGGCGTTGGTATCGCTGATGTCGAAGTGCCGATCGAAGTACCCGGCGTTGGTTTCATCAACAGCGAATCCGACAGAACTTTCGCCTATCAGGGTTTGGCCGGACTGTTGGTCCCCGTCTCCGAGACGGTCGATCTGGGGCTCAAATACCGTTACTTCCGTGCGGACAACGTAAACGTGAACGCGGTTGATGGCACCCCACTCGAAGCGTCGGTTGAATTGCACTCGCTGATGGCAAGCCTGCGGCTGAACTTCGGCGGTGCCGAGGCGCCTCCTCCTCCGCCCCCGCCGCCACCGCCTCCGCCGCCTCCGCCGCCGCCACCTCCGCCGCCTCCTCCTCCGCCACCGCCGCCGCCCCCACCGCCGGCTGTGCAGTGCAACACGGGGCCCTACATCGTGTTCTTCGACTTTGATCAGTCGGACATCACGCCCGAGGCCGCGCAAACGCTTAACAGCGCGGTCAGTTCGTATGGCAATTGCGGCGCGGCGCGCGTTATGCTGACCGGTCACACCGATACGTCGGGCAGCGCGAGCTACAACATCGCTTTGGCAGAGCGTCGCAACGCTTCTGTGCGGGACTATCTCGCCGGCCGCGGAGTGCCGCAGGCGCGCATGTCGAGCGAAGCGTTTGGCGAAACCAACCTGCGCGTGCCCACGCAAGATGGTGTGCGCGAGCAGCAGAACCGCCGCGTCGAAATCACTTACGGTCCGGGCTCGGGCATGTAAGCTTTCGCGAGCTTCACCGCGTGAACAAACAAGAGAGGGGCCGGTCCGGATGCGGATCGGCCCCTATTGCTTGGCAACAATGCCGCGCCGCGATTACGGGTTGGGCGCGGCTTTGGCTGTAATCTCGTAATCGACCACCTTCCAATCGGCGCCAATCCGTTCAAGCACTACGCGCTCGATTTGCTGGTTGTTATGCTGAAACAGCGAGTTGAAGGTGATGACTTCAAACTCACCACCCTTGCGCCCGCCGAATTCGCTGGTCCGTATAACCGTGGCGAGCGTGCGATCTTGGATCTTTCCCTTGGTCATCCTCAGGGTGAGGCCAAACTTCCATTTTCCGAGCGCGTATTGCTCACGCAGCGGCTCACCGGCTTCCGCGTAGCTTTCATCAAATTTGCCAAAGTCGATGAGGCCAAGGAAACGGCGCGCCTGAAGTTCGGAGGCCGAAGGGCGCTCGGCCATGAAGGCGCTGTCATCCGAAACGACCGCTGGCGTCGCGCTAGGGTTTTGCGAAGGGATGAAAGCCACCGCGGTCAAAGCGAGTGCGAGAGTAAGAGACATAATCAAAAGACCTTTCCGCCGCGCTGCAAAGGCGATAATTCCGCCTTCGCTTCGATCCGCGACGGATGAAAGGTGCTGATTTTCCGGGTTTTCTTGTACCCCCAAAGGCTTGTGCACAAAGCTTTGGGGGGCAGGTTCGGATTCTGACTGCTCCGCCTGACCCAAGGCCCGCGCTGCTTCCTTGCTCGTCGTCACACCCAATTTACGCCGCGCCGCCCGCAGGCGGTCGTTGAGCGTGTGGACCGAGATATCGAGCTCAAGCGCGGCCGACTTGGCGTCATGCCCGGCAAGGAGGAGGCGAAGCGCCTGCTTCTCCTTGTCGGTCAGATCATCGATGGCGTCAGCCAATTACGCCACCAGCTTCAGCCGAGCGGCGCCGCGCACCGGCTCAAGGCGGACATTCTCCACGCCCTCGATACCGGCGATGCGCTCGGCGCGTTCACCGTCTAGGATGAAGCGACTGCCGAGGCGCACCATCGCGTCCTGACCGTTGACCATCGCAAGCCGCACGACCACTTCGCCCGGTGTGTCCGATCCCGCTTCAAGCTCGTGCCGGAAGACGTCAAAGGCGGCAGCGTGCATGATATCCGCCTGAAGTCGCATCGGCATGCGCCCGGTCACTTGCGACAAGGGCTTGGCCCCGCGCACCGTGAGGCGCGGCGGTTCACCCGGATTAGGCGAATCCAGTTCGACGTTCAGCAAGAGGCACTCACCCGACTTCGCCCAACGTTCGAATTCGGGAACAAGTGATTCTTCGAAACACGCCGCCGAAAACTGGCCAGACGAATCCGAAAAGTCGGCGCGCACGAACTCCGCGCCGCGTTTGGTCCGGCCTTTGTTCATTCCTTCGACCATCACCGCGATCGACGCTTGCCCGCGCCCTCCAACCGGAGCGCCCGCTTCCATGATCGACTGATAGGTGCGCGCGCCCTGCGCCGACGCCGCCTCGCGATATTGCTGCACAGGATGCGCGGAGAAGTAGAAACCGAAATTCTCACGCTCTTGCGCCATCTGTTCGGTCCGGGACCAAGCTTCGGTGGGTTTGAGCCGCAGTTCATCGCTCTCGCCCTCACCGCCAAACAGGCCGCCCTGCCCGCTGGTGCGCTCTCGAATGGCGGCTTCGGCCACCGCCAGGATCGTATCCATATTGGCGTGAAGCAACGCGCGGTTAGGCTCCAATCCGTCAAGCGCGCCCGCGCAGATCAGGCCTTCTAATTGTTTACGGTTCATCGCGCCTTGCGGAATGCGGTCGCACAGATCTTTGAGGCTAGTGAACGGGCCGCTCGCCTCGCGCTCGGCAACGATCTGACCCATCGCCTTTTCGCCGACATTGCGGATCCCCGCGAGCGCGTAGCGCACCGCGTAGCCGTTATCGGTTTGCTCCACCGTAAAGCGCGCCTGCGAGGAGTTGATATCGGGCGGCAGCACCTCGATCCCGCCCCCCTCTTTATTCGCGACCGGGTAACGGCGCGCGTCGTCGACAAAGACGCTGAGCTTCTCCGATTGGTGCAGGTCGAAACACATCGATGCGGCGTAGAATTCTTCGGGGTAATGCGCCTTGAGCCAGGCGGTCTGGTAAGACAGCAGCGCGTAAGCGGCGGCGTGCGATTTGTTGAAGCCATAGCCTGCAAACTTGTTGATCAAGTCGAACAGCTCATCGGCCTGTTTCTTGTCGATATCGGAGACGCGCTTGCACCCTTCGATGAAGATGGCGCGCTGCTTGTCCATCTCGGCCTGGTTTTTCTTACCCATCGCGCGGCGCAGAAGGTCCGCGTCGCCGAGCGAGTATCCCGCCAGGATTTGCGCGGCCTGCATGACCTGTTCCTGATAGACAAAGATGCCGTAGGTCTCGGCCAGGATGCCTTCCAGCTTGGGATGCGGGTATTCGATTTCGACTTCGCCCGCCTTACGCTTTCCGAACAGCGGGATGTTGTCCATCGGCCCCGGACGATAGAGCGAGACGAGCGCGATGATATCGCCGAAATTGGAAGGCTTCACCGCTTTAAGAGTGCGCTGCATGCCTTCGGATTCCAGCTGGAACACCCCGACCGTGTTACCCGCCTGCATGAGCTTGTAGACGCCTTCATCATCGAGCGGCAGCGCGCCCAAATCCATTTCAATCCCGCGTTCCGCCAGCAGGTCCACCGCCTTGCGCAGCACGCTGAGTGTTTTCAGGCCGAGAAAGTCGAACTTCACCAACCCGGAGCTCTCGACATTCTTCATGTCGTATTGCGTCACCGGCATGTCCGAACGCGGATCGCGATACAGCGGCACCAACTGCGAGAGCGGACGGTCCCCAATCACAACGCCCGCGGCGTGGGTGGACGAGTTGCGCGGGAACCCTTCGAGCTCCAACGCAAGATCGACGAGGCGCTTCACCTCATCGTCGTTATCATAGGCGCCCTTGAAATCCGCCGCGCCGTTCAAGGCGCGCTTCAGATCCCACGGATCGGTCGGGTGGTTGGGCACCATCTTGGCGAGATCGTTACGCTTGCCAAAGCCCATTTGCAGGATGCGCCCGCAATCCTGGATCGCCGCGCGCGCCTTCAGCTTACCAAAGGTGATGATCTGCGCGACGTGATCGGCGCCGTATTTCTCCTGCACGTACCGGATCACCTCGCCGCGCCGCGTTTCGCAGAAGTCGATATCGAAGTCGGGCATCGACACGCGTTCGGGGTTGAGGAAACGTTCGAATAGCAGGCCAAGCTTGAGCGGGTCCAAGTCCGTAATGGTCAGCGCCCAGGCGACCATCGAACCCGCGCCCGAGCCACGACCCGGCCCCACCGGAATGCCGTGATCCTTGGCCCATTGGATGAAGTCGGCCACGATCAAGAAGTAGCCGGGGAATTTCATACCGACGATAATGTCGATCTCGTATTTGAGCCGGTCGAAGTATTCCTTGCGCGCCTCGTCGGTCATCTCACCATAGGGTTCGAGGCGTTTTTCAAGGCCCGCGCGCGACAGGTCCGCGAGCATCTTGGCCTCGCCCTCCAGATCGCCCGCAAGGCTCGGCAGGATTGGATCGCGGTAAGGCGGCGCGTAGGCGCAGCGCTGCGCCACGACCAGCGTGTTGACGATCGCTTCGGGCAGGTCGTCGAACAACTCCTCCATCATGCTCGCCGATTTGACGAAGGCCTGAGGATTGGTGCGTTTGCGCTCGGTGTCGTCGACATAGGTTGAATGCGCGATGCACAGCATGGCGTCGTGCGCCTTGTGCATATGCGGATCGCCGAAATTGGCCGGGTTGGTAGCGACCAGCGGAATATCGCGGGCGTAGGCTAGATCGATCAGCGTCTCTTCGGCCCGCTTGCACGCTGAATCGCCATGCCGGGCTAGCTCGATGTAGAGGCGGTCGGGAAATAGCGCTTGCAACGCATCGCACACAGCCTCGGCAGCCGAGCTTTGCCCCTCTGCGGCAAGCCGGGTCAGCGCCCCCTCACCCGCCCCGGTCAGCGCGATCAGCCCCTCTGTGTGCCCTCCAAGGTCCGCCATTGAAACATGCGGCTCAAGCTCCAGTGGCCGTTCAAGGTGCGCTTTCGACACGAGGTGGCACAGATTGTCGTACCCCGCCTCATCCTGCGCGTAGAGCGGAAGGTAGTCGACGATCTTCCCATCCGACCCATCACGCGCCACGCCCAGCAGCGTCCCTATGATCGGCTGCACGCCCTTATCCTTGGCCGCGCCGGCAAACATGACCGCGCCATAAAGGCCGTTGCGGTCGCACATGGCGATGGCTGGAAAGCCGCGATCCTTGGCAAGGCTGGCGATCGCCTTGGGATCAATTGCGCCCTCCAGCATCGAATAGGACGACAGAACACGAAGGGGGACAAAAGATGCGAAGGCCATCGAACAAAGCTACGCCGAAAGCCCGCCGTTTCAAGCGGACGAGGCGCAGCGTTTGGGGAAAAGCTGGGGGCAAGCTACATTAGCGTCCGCGAGGAGCTTATGAGCGAGAAGATCGAGGTCGAAAACGTCAACACGCCGGGAAAAATCACCCGCGTTAACGCCGCAAAATACGCCGACATGCACGCCGCAATGAAGGCCGCCTTGCCCAAGGCTTCGCCTGGACTAACGCAAAGCGAAATGGTCGACGCGATCAAACCGCATCTGAGCGAAGATCTGTTTCCCGATGGCAAAACCAGCGGTTGGTGGTCAAAGACGGTTCAGTTGGACCTTGAAGCCAAAGGCAAGGTTACCCGCGAAACGACCAAGCCGCTGCGCTGGCACTGGTCCTGAATCCTCAGCCTCACAGCAGCTTTTCGATATCCTTGGCGATACGCGCGGGTGTGTCGTTTGAGCCGTAACGTTTTACCACATTGCCCTCACGGTCGATCAGGAACTTGGTGAAGTTCCACTTGATCGCAGTGGTGCCCATGATGCCTTTCGCCTCTTTCTTCATCCAGTCGAACAACGGCGATGCGTCCGGCCCATTCACGTCGATCTTCTGCATCAAAGGAAAGGTCACGCCGAAATTGACCTTGCAGAACTCGGCGATTTCGTCCGCGTTGCCCGGCTCCTGCGCGCCGAACTGGTTGCAGGGGAAGCCGAGGACCTCGAAACCGGAGTCCTTGAAGTCTTGATAGAGCTTTTCAAGCCCATCATATTGCGGGGTAAATCCGCATTTGGAGGCGGTGTTGACGACCAGAAGGACCTTTCCCTTCTTGCTCGTAAGATCGAGCTCTTCGCCGCGATTGGTGGTGACGGTGAAATCGGCGATGGTGGTCATGTGCTCAAAATCTCCTGTGGGGCTTCAGCCCGCTTTGGGAACATACGTGAAATCGAAGAAGGCGTTCCACGTTTTGCCGTTGTCAGCGCTGGCCTCGCCCGCCTGACGCACGCTGCCGTCAGGGTTGGGGGTGAAAGTCATGCGCACCAGAGCGTCTTTGCCCGGCCCGCCAATATCGTCCCAATATCCGGTCAGGACCATGTTTCCGCCCACCATGCCGCCGGTGAAATCGACACGCTTCCCATCACTGCCGATCCACAGCTGTTCCCAGCGCGCGCTACGGTGGTTGAGGAGCGTGATGCTGGTGCCGTTCGGACCTTTGAGCGGCATCCATGTTTCGCGGATCGCGCAGCCGCCGGATAGGCTTTCAATTCGGCTTTCGCCCGCTTGGGTCTCGGTGCCGGTGGTGAAAACCTCCCAATCACCAACCCAGAAATCGAACGCACGGTGGGCGTCGGTGGCGCAAGGCGCTGGCGGCGGATCGGGCGTGTCAGCGCTGGCCTGAACGGCCATCAGCGCGGCGGCAAAGGAAAGTGCGAGCGTCATCCGCGCACTCTCGCTCTATTCGAGCACCCCGTCAACGAGGCGCACGATCCGGTCCATGCGCGCCGCGAGTCGTTCGTTATGCGTCGCGACCAAAGCCGCGCTGCCCTCGCCCCGGACCAGTTCGAGAAACTGCGCGAGCACGGTGTCCGCTGTGGCTTCGTCGAGATTGCCCGTCGGCTCGTCCGCCAAAACCAACGTGGGTTGGTTAGCCAATGCTCGCGCCACCGCAACGCGTTGCTGTTCGCCGCCCGAAAGCTGGCTGGGTCGATGGGTCAGGCGCTGTTCTAAACCAAGGCTGCTTAGCAGCTTGTCCGCTCTCGCCTCGGCCACTTCTCGCGCCGTTCCCAAAATCATCTGCGGCATCACGACGTTTTCGCGCGCGTCGAAATCGGGCAGCAGGTGGTGGAACTGGTATACAAAACCCAGATGTTCACGGCGAAGCGCGGTGCGCTTGTCGCTGGGCAGCGTCTCCGCCGCCGTGCCCGCAATCGCGATGGAGCCTTCGAACCCGCCTTCGAGCAGGCCGACCGCTTGCAACATGGTCGATTTTCCGGATCCTGAGGGACCAAGCAGCGCGACGATCTCTCCCGGCGCAATCGTCAGGTTCACACCGCGCAGCACATCGATGCGCTGCCCGCCCTGTTCAAAGCTGCGCTTGACGTCGGTCAGCTTTGCAATGGGTTCACTCATAGCGCAGCACCTGCACCGGGTCGGTGTTTGCGGCTTTCAAAGCGGGGTACAGCGTCGCTAGGAAGCTCAGGATCAACGCCAGTGCGACAATCGCAACAATCTCCCACGGGTCCGCCTTGGCCGGGAGCGTTGAGAGGAAGCGCACTTCGGGGTCCCACAATTCCTGTCCGGTCACAAAGGCGATGGCGCCGGTGATTTGCTCGCGGAAGAATAGCACCACAGTCCCAAGAATTAGACCCGCAATCGTTCCAATCGCACCAATCGTGGTGCCGGTCGTCACGAAAATCTTGAGCAGACTTCGCCGAGTCGCGCCCATGGTCCGCATGATTGCAATATCGCGGGTCTTGGCGCGCACGAGCATGACAAGGCTCGACAGGATGTTAAACGCCGCCACCAAAACCATGAAACTCAGAGCAAAACCCATCGCCGCGCGCTCCACCTGCAAGGCTTCGAACAAGGCCGAGTTGATCGTGCGCCAATCGGCCACCACCGCTTTTCCAGCCAAGGCCTCCTTCACCGGGGCAAGGATTTCGCCCACACGGTCGGGGTCGGTCACCTTGACTTCGATCATGCCGATGGAGCCATCCATCAGAAGAAGGGTCTGCGCGTCCTCAATAGGCATCACGACGAACTTCTCGTCGTAATCGTATATACCCACCTCGAAGATCGCGGCCACTTCGTACCCGACACGGCGGATCTGTGTGCCGAACGGCGTTGGCCTTCCATCGACGTTCACAATCGTGACCGTGTCCCCCACCCGCGCGCCGATATTCTGCGCTAATCGCGTTCCAATAGCGACACGCCGGCCACCCGGCTGCAAGGCGGCGATGGAGCCCATCATGACCTTGTCATTAAGCTTTTCGATATCCTCGGCGATGTTGCCGCGCAGGAAAATCGCCTCGGCGCGCCCGTCAAAGGTGACCAGAAGTGGCTGTTCAATCAGCGGCGAGGCTTCGACCACTTCGGGCGTTTCCTTCACCTGCGTCAGCACGCTTTCCCAGTTATCAAGCCGCCCGCCATAGGCCTGAACGATAGCGTGCCCGTTCAATCCCACGATCTTGTCGAGCAATTCCGCGCGAAAGCCGTTCATGACGCTCATCACGATGACCAGCATCGCAACGCTCAACATAACAACGCCGATGGAAATACTCGCCACCAGGGCGATGAACGCTTCCCCCTTGCCCGGCCAGAGGTAGCGTTTGGCGATCATGCGTTCGAAGGGAGAGAGCATTGTTGTGTGGATCGGCCGTGTGATTGGGTTCAGCCTGCGGTGCGCAAGACTGTCTGAACCCAGCCTTTAGAAGCGCAGGCGGAACGGCACAACGCCGATGCTTGGCAGGCTTGTGCGTAACGCGGCTTGTGGCCGAAAAGGTACGCCCCTTGGCGGTCGGTAAAAAGCCGTGGCTTTCAAGCATCCCTCCCCTTGTAATTGATCCGTAACACCGCCATTGAGCCCGCGACCAATCAGCGCTGATTGCCGCGAGGAGACATCCGGCCATGAACGTGACGCATCCGTTCTTCGATCTCGATGGCGACAAGCTGCGAGAAGAATGCGGCATTTTCGGCGCGATCAACGCCAAAGACGCCGCCGCAGCGACCGCTCTCGGCCTCCACGCATTGCAACATCGCGGGCAAGAAGCGGTCGGAATCACCAGCTTCAACGATGAAAAGCGCGAATTCGTCTCTCGCCGCGCGCTTGGCCATGTCGCCGATACCTTTTCCAACGAAGCGGAGATCAACGCCCTTCCCGGCTCTATGGCCGCCGGGCATGTGCGCTATTCGACCACGGGCGGGTCGGGCATGCGCAACATTCAGCCGCTTTACGCAGACCTCGCCACCGGCGGCTTTGCGGTGGCGCATAACGGCAACATCTCCAATGCGATGAGCCTGCGCAAGGATCTGGTTGAGAAAGGTTCGATCTTCCAGTCAACATCCGACACCGAGGTAATCATCCACTTGGTCGCGACCTCGCGCTATCCCACGATTGCGGACCGCCTGGTCGACGCGCTGCGCCTGGTCGAGGGCGCCTATGCGCTGATCGTGATGACGCCCGAGGGCATGATCGCCTGCCGCGATCCGCTGGGTATTCGCCCTCTGGTCATGGGCACTCTGGGTGACGCCGTCGTGTTTGCGAGCGAAAGCGTCGCGCTCGACGTGATCGGGGCCAAACTGGTGCGCGAAGTGGCACCGGGCGAGCTGCTGCAGGTCGATTTCGACGGCAACATCAAAAGCGTCCACCCCTTTGGCTCGACCAACCCGCGCCCCTGCATCTTCGAGCACGTCTATTTCAGCCGCCCGGACAGCTATTTCGCCGGGCAAAGCGTTTACGAGGCGCGCAAGGCCATCGGCGCCGAGCTTGCGAAAGAAGCGCCGTGCGACGTCGATCTGGTCGTGCCGGTTCCCGACAGCGGCGTGCCCGCCGCGATCGGGTTTGCGCAAGCCTCCGGCGTTCCGTTTGAGCTTGGCATCATCCGGTCGCACTATGTCGGGCGCACCTTCATCCAGCCTTCCGACAGCGCGCGCCATTCGGGCGTTAAGCGAAAGCATAACGCCAATCGCGGCCTGGTCGAAGGCAAGCGAATCGTGCTGATCGACGATTCAATCGTGCGCGGCACGACCAGTCTAAACATCGTCGAAATGATGAAAGAAGCGGGCGCAAAAGAGGTGCATTTCCGCGTCGCCAGTCCGCCCACCGCACACAGTTGTTTCTATGGCGTCGACACGCCCGAACGCTCCAAATTGCTGGCCGCGCGCATGGAGCTGGAATCGATGCGCGAGTATATCCATGCCGACAGCCTGGCTTTCATTTCCATCGACGGGCTTTATCGCGCCGTTGGTACCAAGGGCCGCGACACCGAATGCCCGCAATTCTGCGACGCGTGTTTCAGCGGCGATTACCCGACCAGCCTTACCGACCTCGCCAATCGCGAGCGCAATTCGCCGCAGCTCCCCTTTGCGGACCCCAAAGCGGCCTAACACACGAGCTATCCACCATGAGCGACCCCGCAACTGACAAACCCCTCGCAGGGAAGACCGCGCTTGTGACCGGTGCAAGCCGTGGCATCGGCGCCGCGACTGCCATCGCGCTGGCAAAGGCGGGCGCGCATGTCATACTTGTTTCGCGCAAGGTGAAACCGCTTGAGGCCATCGAAGACGTGATCCACGAAGCCGGCGGCAGTTCAACCATCGCGCCGGTGGACCTAACCGAGAAGGATTCGGTCTCGCGCCTCGCCACAGCGATTTCTGGTCGCTGGGAAATTCTGGATATCCTGGTCTTGTCAGCGGCTTATCTGCCAGAGCTTACGCCGCTTTCGCAGGTTGATCCCAAACAGTTCAACACCGCGATGATGACCAATGTGATCGCAACGCAGGCCATGCTGGCCAATTTTGATCCGATGATCCGGCGCGGAAAACAGGGGCGTGTGATTGGCCTAACCAGCAGCGTTGGCGCAACGCCGCGCCCGTTCTGGGGCGCGTATGGTTCGACCAAGGCGGCGTTCGACAACCTGCTTGAAACCTACGCGGCGGAGGTCGAACGGCTGAGCCCTGCACGCGTCGCGATCATCGATCCGGGCGCCACGCGCACCGATATGCGCGCCCGCGCCTATCCCGGCGAAGACCCTTCGACCGTCAAAGCGCCCGAAGTCGTCGCGGATCGGATCGTTGCCCTCCTGGCGGAGGATTTCGACACTTTGCATCGCGAACGAGTCGACTAATCGAAGCGCTTTCAATGGCATGTGTGCGGGCAGCGCGGCGCTCTCACTCCTGACCTTTCGATCAAATTTCTCAAGGCAAACGGCTCGTTAACCGCTTTCCTTTAAGCGTTGAAAAGCGCGATTGGTGTTTGGTCTGTTTTGACCTGCGGTGCCGAATCGCACCGATTACGCAATGAGACCACCCGCTTCTGGATCGAAAGCCACAAAGCGATGCCGAACGAAAAGAACACTTACGACCT
Organism: Pseudomonadota bacterium; assembly: GCA_039814925.1. Taxonomy (GTDB): domain Bacteria; phylum Pseudomonadota; class Alphaproteobacteria; order Sphingomonadales; family Sphingomonadaceae; genus Erythrobacter. Next base: position 116,501 of record JBCCAH010000003.1, on the reverse strand, counting down.
CGCCGCGCAGGAAGATCGCTGCGCGCCGCGTACGAAACTCACCATCCCGGCGACATTGCGCGCTTCGGGCGGCCGCGCCTTTCAGAGCGTGGTGCACGACCTGTCGATTTCCGGTTTTTCCGCGGCATCGATCAACCGGATGCATGAAGGTCAGATAGTGTGGCTCACTCTGCCCGGCCTAGAGGCACTTCAAAGCGAAGTGGTGTGGTGGGACAACTGCATCGTGGGCTGCGCTTTTGGCGAGTTGCTGAGCCCGATCGTGCACGACAACATCTTGCAGCGCTACAGCCACATCACCACACCGCGCAAAGCGATTTGAGCTGAAAAGCGGCGGGCGCTCGTCTAGCGCCCCGCCCCCTTACATTCCCGACGCCGCGATTTTGCCAGCGATGGTGCCCCATGCCGTGCGGTATTCGCCGCTCGTCGCTGTCGGCCAGTTGCTGACCACGGTCAGCACAAGATCCTGGCTGGGCACCAGCGTGATGGATTGGCCAAAGATGCCCTGCGCGCCGAAATTGCCGCCGGGATAGGTCCACCACTGATAGCCATAGCCAAAGCCTGAATCGCGGAAATCAACGATTGAATCTCCCGCTTCGGCAAACCAGCCTTCCGGCACCGTCGCGGTGCCATCGGCCCCTTTCCCATCGTTCAGCACAAACACGCCCATGCGGGTGTAGTCTGCAAGGCGAAGCGACAGGCAGCATCCGCCAATATTGCCACCGCGCGGATCGACCATCCAGAACAGACCCGCTTCGAACCCGGCGGGCTCCACGATCTTCTCCTGCGAATATTCGGCAAGCGGAAGGCCCACCGCGTTCTCGATGAGCAAACCGATGAGATTGGTCTCACCCGTTTTGTAGTTGAAAGCCGTGCCCGGCTCATCCTCGCGACCAAGGCGCTTCATCTGCTCGACGATCGCGTTCGGCCCATATTCGAGTACATATTTGTTGAGTTGCGACACGTCGCTATTGGGGTCAGTGTAGTCTTCGTTCCAGGCGACTCCGCTGGTCATGGTCGCCAGCTGTTTGACGGTGACACCCTGATAGGCCGAACCTTCCAGTTCGGGTATATACTGCGTCACCGGGTCTTCGAGGCTTCCGATAAAACCATCAGCAATCGCCGCGCCCAGCAGCGTTGAGGTGAAGCTTTTCGCGACCGAGAAACTGGTCCAGCGCTGTTCTGGCCCAAAGCCAAGGCCGTAACCTTCGAATCGGACCTTGCCCTTGTGCCAGACCATCACACCCGCAGCGTTCGTCTTGGCCATGGTGGCGTTGATTTCTTCAACCAGGGCGGCGGGAAGCGCCTCGCCTTTGACCAGCTCGCTAGTGGTCGTGGCGGCGGGCACTTCGTGGCCAGCGAACCATTTCTCCATTTCTCGGAAGCGCTCGGTCCGGGTGGCGTCGTCCCAGAACAGCACCTGAAGCTCAGCCGGATCAACCTCTGGCGGGGGAAGCAAGCGAACCTCTTCGAGCACCGGCCCAGCGGTGTCCACCCCTTGCGCAGTTGCGCCTGTGCACGCCGAAAGCGTCAAAGCGGCTCCGCAAGCCAGCGACCATTTTCCCTGTTTCATCATGGTAGAACCCTCTCTCGCATTTAGCGCTTTATCAGCGTCACTTGGTGTACATCGACGTTACGGCAGCGAAAGCCCGCCTCGCAATAGGCGAGGTAGGTGCGCCACAGCTTCACAAAGCGCGCGTCAAACCCCGCCGGAAGACGCCCTTCCTCGACCGCGCGATCAAAGCTGGCGCGCCAAATCCGCAAGGTTTGTGCGTAATCGAGCCCAAAGTCGGTTTGATCGCGCCATTCGAGCCCCCGCGCCTCAGCCAGTTCGCGAAACTCGCTCGTCTTGATCAGCAAGCCGCCGGGAAAGACGTAGGCTTGGATGAAATCGGTGGTGTTGGCGTAGGTCTCGAACAGGTCGTCCGCCATTGAGATATACTGAACCGCCGCGCGGCCGCCCGGTTTCAGATTGCCCGCCACCGCGTCCATAAAGGTCGGCCAGTATTCGCGGCCTAAGGCTTCGACCATCTCGCAGCTGGCGATAGCGTCGTACTGGCCGCTGACATCGCGGTAATCGCGCTTTTCGAAGCGCACAGCGGGCGATTGGTGCATACGAGCGTGGGCGAGTTGTTCGTCGGACAAGCTGATCGCGGTCACATCGGCGCCGGTCTTCGCCAGATTATGGGCCAAGGTGCCCCAGCCGCAGCCGATTTCGAGCGCGCTTTCAAAGCTTTCAAGGCGTCCGATCAGCGCGTCCACTTTGGCTTGTTGCGCGCTTGCCAGCGCCGCTTCGCCATCGTTCGCGCCAAGGCCCAGCGCGCTGGAATAGGTCATGCTGGGATCGAGCCACGCGCCGTAGAAATCGTTGCCGAGATCGTAATGCGCCGAGATGTTGCGCCTGGACCCCGCCTTGCTGTTGCGGTTGAAGAAATGGACCAGTCTGGCCGCCCATTTGAAGGGGCCGGATGGCCGCGCCGTTCCACCAAGCGTGCGCGCGTTATCGCCCATCACGGCGTAGAGCACGACGTGGTCCTCGCTTTCCCACTCGCCCGATTCGTACGCCTGATACCACCCTATGGACCCGCTGGTCGCCAGCCGCAGCAGCGCGCGCCAGTCTTTCAGCTCAATCTGCGCGTCAAAGCCCGGCGCGCGGCCACCGAGCAAGCGCGTCGTGCCATCAGGCAGATGCGCCAGCATTGATCCGCGCTCTATCCCCGCATCGACCGCGTTGATGATCGCGCCAAAGCCGGGGGCAAACAGTTTCGAGAAAAAGCCGGGCGCGCTCGCAAAGCGGTCTCCTCCGCTGAGCAAGTCCCCCCCTCTCGGACCACTCTGGACGCTTGGTGCGTTCATGCGGACGATCTTAGGACAACGGACAAGTCCCTAGCAAGCGCGCTCACCCGCTTCTTAGCCGTCTTTCATAGCCTTGTACGCCGCCAGAGCCCGCTCACGCGCCTCGCGGTGGCCGATCATCTTGGCTGGATAGGCCTTCGGCAGGCGCCCAAACTCTTCCGGATCATGGATGGTGGGTTCGTCCAACCCTTTCAATTCCGGTACAAATTTACGGATATAGGCCGCCGCGTCGAACTTTTCGGACTGGGTAAGCGGGGCCATGATCCGGCTGAACATGTTGGAATCAACGCCCGTGCCCGCCGTCCACTGCCAATTGGTGGCGTTGGAGGCGTAATCGGCGTCGACCAGCGTGTCCCAGAACCATTGTTCGCCGTGGCGCCAATCGATCAGCAGGTGCTTGATCAGAAAGCTGGCGGTGATCATGCGCACGCGGTTGTGCATCCAGCCGGTCTGGTAAAGCTCGCGCATACCCGCATCGACGATGGGATAGCCGGTTTTGCCCTGCTGCCACTTCTTGAGGTCATTGGCGGCTTTGTCATCCGTATGCGGGTCGCGCCATTCGATCTGGTCGAAATCCTCGCGGTAATTGCTGCGCGCGTAGAGCGGGAATTGGGCGACCGTGTTCTGCGCGTAATCGCGCCAGATCAGCTCGCTTTCATAGGTCATCCACCCGTCGGAGTTTTTGTGCTTCAGATGGTGCCAGATCTGAACCGGCGTGATCTCACCAAAGTGCAGATGCGGGGACAGGCGCGAAACCTTCTCGACGCTCGGGAAATTGCGCTTGTCATCGTAATCGTCGACGTGATCTTCCCACCACTTTAGGCGCTCATGCGCGGCCTCTTCGCCGACCTCCCAAGCTTCCGCGATGCCGCCAGACCAATCGGGCTTGGTCGGGAGCAGGTTCCAGTCAGCCAGATCATCGGACGCGGGCCAGCTCTCAGGCGAGGACAACGTTTGAGGCTCCGGGAGCTCATCGCGCGGCGGGAACTGCGCGCGCACGGCGCGGCTGAACGGGGTGTAGATCTTGTACTGCCCGCCCGTGCCCGTTTTGATCGAGCCCATGACGGTCAGGAAATTGGCGTCATCATAGCGTTTGAGCTCAATTTCCTCGCCCAGCGCCTTTTCCGCGTTGCGCCACCACGGTTCGTAGTGGCGGTTGGCGTGGACCGTGTTTGCCCTGGTTTCGGCGGCGATGGCGGTGAGATGCTCGATACAATCGCCCTTGCGCAGGATCAGTTTGGAGCCGCGCTCCGCAAGCCGCCGCCCAAGGTCGGCGAGCGAATGGTGCAGCCACCAGCGGGAGGCCCCGCCATAGGCGTGGGTCTTTGCCACGTCGTCATCAAGAACGAAGACGGCGAGGACCGGGCCTTGGCTCGCGGCGTGGTACAAAGCGGGGTTATCGGCCATGCGCAGATCGCGCCGCAGCCAAACGATTTGGGTATCACTCATATGCTGAGTGAAGCGCGCTACTCGGCGGCGAGTTCCACACAATCCACATCGGGCAAGGCAACGCTGAAGCGATCGCGGGCGCGCGGGTCGTAAAACCGCGCGTCGTAGAGCACCATGGAGCCGTCCTCAGCCTTTTGAGCAAATGGCGTGCGCGACCAAAACAGAAACGCGTCGAGCTGCGAATTGCCATCGCGCGCGGCGAACGCCGGTTCGAGCACGCACTCGCCCACACGTTGGATGAACTTTTCATCGCCGTGATGCGTCGTCATGGCCATGTCTTGATCTTCAATCGCCGGATCAACGATCATGTAGCGCCCCCCTTGCCCGGTGATCATTTCGCGCTTCCAGGCAAGCAAAGGAGGCGGGCTGGCGATCACCACTCGGCCGGGCACAGCAATATCGCTCTCGCGCACCTGATACCCTTGAGTGATCAGCCAGTTTACGCCGATATATAAGCCGGCGATACCAAGGGTAATCCACGCGGGCCGCTTCCACACGCCGCCGCGCTTTTCCTGCCGGGCCGACCACCACACGCCGATGCCAAGGATCGCGATCAACCACACATCAATGATGAACAGCACGTTCCCGTAGAACCATTGCGACGAAAACGGTTCAAGCAGGCGAATGCCGTATACATTGAACCAGTCCATCGCGGGATGCGACAGGCATCCGATGAAGCTAAGGATATACAGCCACTTGAAATCAACCGGCAGTCGATCCGCCGGACGCTTTCCGCGCTTCGCCTGCCATCGGTCAAACCACCACAGCGCTGCGGCGAGCACCACCGGGAGTAGAAACCACGCGGGCGGACCATGTGTGATCCCGCGTCGAAATCCCAAATGCTCAGTGCCCTCCAACCAGAAGAAACACGCCGCGTCGACATCGGGAAGGTTCGCGCCGATGACCAAAGCGGGAAGACCAAGACCGGTCCTCTTCTTGAGCCCCGTCTGCGCCAGCGCCGCGCCTGCAAGGCTGTGGGTTAGGTTGTCCATTTGCAACCGATTACCGATGGTGCATAGGTCCGTCAAAGGGCCATGGGCCCAAGACCTCACGGGAGAGACAACCACCATGACCGAAGCCCCTTTCATACGCCCCGACATGAAGATCTTCCTCGATGGCCTTGCCGCGATGGGCGGGCCGACGATTGCAGAGATGACGCTCGAAGAAGCGCGCGCTTCCTATGTGACGCTGCACGGCATGGCGGATGCGCCGGCGCGCGATCTCGCCGTGATTAAGGATTTGACCTGCCCCGGGCCCGCTGGCGACATCCCGCTGCGCCTGTACGACGCGCGTGAAGCCCGCGAGGCCGGTCCGGTCATCACCTTTTACCACGGCGGCGGCTTTGTGATTGGTGACCTTGATACGCATAACGCGCTGTGCACCGAAATCGCTGCGCAGATGGACCTGCCGGTTGTCGCGGTGGATTATCGCCGTGCGCCCGAAGCGCCCTTCCCTGCCGCCATTGACGATTGCGAAGCCGCCACCCGCTGGGTGGCTTCATCGCCCGAGGCGCTTGGGCGCAACGCAACCGGTATCATCACCATCGGTGACAGCGCGGGCGGCAACGCGACGATTGTCATTGGCCAGCAACTCGCTGCTTCACCCGCCGATGTACCAGTGGTGTTGCAAGTGCCCATCTTCCCGCTCGCCAGCGCGGCGGAGGGGTCGGAGAGTTTCGCTCAGTTTGAAGAGGGCTTCATCCTTAGCCGGGTATCCATCGAGTACTTTGATTCGATGTATAAAGCCGACCGGAGCGACCCGCGTGGTTTCCCGATCCTGGGCGATCACGCCAGCGCGCCGCCGACCGTTCTTGTCACGGCCAGCCTTGATCCGATCCGCGATTCGGGGCGCGATTACGGCAAAGCCCTGATCGATGCGGGCGCGGATGTGACCTTTATCGAAATGAAGGGCGTCACCCACTCTTTCTGCAACCTGCGGCAAGCGGTGCCGAGCACGCAGGGCGATGTCGAACGTGTTATCGCGGCCATGAAACACACGCTGGAAAGCGATTGAACCGTGGCGATTGATCCTGAAACCCTACCGTATCGCCCCTGCGCGGGCTTTATGCTCGTCAACGCCGATGGCCTTGTCTTTACCGGTGAGCGGATTGACCACCGCGCGCGCAAAGGATTCGAGGGCGCTTGGCAGATGCCCCAAGGGGGCATTGATCCGGGCGAAGATGAACGCGTCGCCGCTCTTCGCGAACTTGAGGAAGAAACCGGCATCACGCCCGACAAAGTCGAAGTGATCGCCAAATGCGCATCGCCCTATCGCTACGACCTGCCGCCTGAGCTTTTAGGCAAAGTGTGGAAGGGCAAGTATCGCGGGCAGGAACAGCACTGGTTCCTGGGCCGCTTTCTGGGCGAGGACGCGGATATCAACCTCGAAGCGCACGATCCGCCTGAATTTTACGCGTGGCGCTGGCTTGCGCTGGAGGAGCTTCCGGAAAAGATCGTGCCCTTCAAACGCGACGTCTACGCCGCGCTGGTCGAAGAGTTTCGCGACCTGATCTGAGGATCACCCCCCTCGCTCCTAAAACCGGAAATCGATATGCGGGCGATCATCTTTGGCGCGCGCGGATTGGAACGACGGGATCGCTTCGACGCGGTCAAACCACTTCTGAATGTTTGGATAGGCGCCAAACGCGCCTTTGGTGCGCGCAGCGACCATCGAATAGATCAGCGTGATATCCGCGGTCGTGAAACTGTCGCCGCCAAAGAAAGGCTTTTCGCCCAAGTCCTTGTCCATCAACGCGTAAAGCGCCTCGGTCCGGGGGTTGAGAAACAGCTTGCGCACCTGACCAAAGACCGACTTCAAAAGCGAGCTTATCGGCCAGGGACTGCGCGCCTCAAGCAGGCCGAGGATCATAGCAATCCCTTGAAGGTTCATCATCGAAGCCGGGCTGGCGTGATACCAGAAAAGGTGACGCGCGCGGTCGGCCGATCCCGCCGCCGGGACCAGCGGACTGTCCGCGTGGCTGTCCATGATATAGTCGATGATCGCGTTGCTTTCCGCCAGAACCAGATCCCCATCGGTCACAACCGGCGCGGTGCCCAGTGGCGAAAGCGCCTTGTAATCATCGGGCGCGAGATTGCTTTCGGGATCGCGATTGTACGATTTCAATTCGTACTCGGCGCCCAATTCTTCCAACAGCCAGAGAATGCGGAAGCTTTGCGAATATTCAAGGTGGTGCAGCGTGAGCATAGGGCGACCCCTCTCCCGTTATGGATTCGAAGACTGCGCGAAAACGCGCTAGGTCAGTTTGTAAGAGCGCCGGTATCCGCCTGTTCCGCAGCCAGACGCGCCGGAGGACCCGCTTCGATCCGTGTCATCAGGCTCAGCGTTTCGGGGCACGCGTCGCCGCATAGGCTTTGCAAGCGAGCCAGGTTGCGCTTGGCTTTTTCCAACGCGCCTTTTTCGACTAGAGCCGCGCCTTCGCCCGAAATCGCTTTGAAATTGCCGGGATCGCGTTGCAGCGTTTCGCGGTAGTATTTGATCGCCTTGCCCTGAAGGCCCTCTGCGCGGGCCACATCGGCGAGTTCAAGGAAGATCGGCGTGTAACCCGGATCAACCACCAGAGCCGCTTCGTAAGCGTCAATCGCGCCCTGCGTATCGCCCGATGCCAGAGCTGTGCGGCCTTGTTCGATCAGCATTCCCGCGCGCGGATCGGGCGCTTTCTCCCCGGCGCTGGTGACGCTGGCTGTGGTGGCCAGAAACAGCGAAAGAGCGGCGGCGGCAGGCGCGAAACGCATTAGGATCTCCTTTAAATCAGCACCCCGGGAGCTCGCCGGCTCAGCGGCGTGGGTTGCTGAAGGCTTAGCCATAGTTGTTGAGGCCTATCATGCGGAACGGGCGATGGCGACAAAAAAGCCGTCCGTGCCGTGGTGGAACGGATCGAGGCGTATTCCTGACCCACGCGGCGCGCCGAAGGGTATTTTGGGCGTTTCGGCGGTGAAGCGCGGGTGGCGTTCAAGGAAGGCGGCCATGCGATCAGCGCCCTCTGTGTCGAGCGCCGAGCAAGTAACGAAGGTGACCGTGCCGCCGGGACGGACCAGCTGCGCGGCGATATCGAGCACATGGTCCTGCAACGCGTTCAGTCGCTTGAGTTCGGCTGGATCGAGCCGCCAGCGGCTTTCCGGGTTGCGCCGCCAAGTGCCCGTGCCCGAACACGGCGCGTCGACCAGCACATGATCGGCCTTGCCCACAAAAAGTTCAAGCGCCTCCAGCTCTCGCTTTGGGTCGAGCAAGATCGTGTGGTCGATCTGCGCGCCAGCCCGTGCCGCTCGCGGAGCCAGGTTGCCGAGGCGGCGCTTATCGGTGTCCGCCGCGACCAGACTGATCGCGTTGCCAAACCGGCCGGCGAGCGCAAGCGTCTTGCCCCCCGCCCCCGCGCATAGATCCACAACCATGTCCCCTGCCTTGGCTATAATGGTCTCGCAGATGAGCTGGCTGCCGTGGTCCTGCACTTCGATCAGTCCGTCGCGGTGCGCTGGCCATTGTTCGACCTGTGTGCCGGTTGGAAAGCGCATGGCTTGAGGGGCGGCAAGACGTTCGCCGGTTTCAGGCAGTTCGAGGCTCTCGCGGTCGGCCTTCAACGCGTTGACGCGAATATCCAGCGGCGCGCGGTCGAGGAGCGCCTCAGCCGCGTCGCCTTCGATGCCTGAGTGGGTCAGTTCCGCGACCAGCCAATCGGGAGCGAGCCCAGCTTGGGCCACCGCTTCACCATCTTTCATGACCGCCGGACCGTGGCCCGAACCATCAAACAGCGGCTCGATCGACTGATCCGTCTCAGCCAAGGCCAGCATCGCAGCACGCCCGCTTACCGGAACCGGCCCGCAATGACGCACCGCGCGATAGACCAGTTCGCGCACCGCCCGGCGATCCTTCGATCCCGCGTAACGTCGCGTCTTGAAATAGGCCGAGATCAGCCGGTCCGCTGGCGCGCCCTTACCCTTCGCCGCTTCGATAATCTGGTCCAGCAGCTCAATCGCGGCCTGAACACGGGCGGATGGGGTCATGGTTGCTCTTTCTCGAGCCGCTTGAACGCCTCATCAAATTCGTCACGCCCGGGAATGGGCAGGCAACGGTGCTCGTACCGCGCGCCGCTTTTGTCGCGCGCGGCCTTCGTCATTTCCTCAGCCATGCGCGCGCCCACTTCTTCGCACGCGGCGGCCGTTTCAAACAGGATCTCCGGTCGCTGAGAATCGAGTTCTCCCGGGCGATCAGGATGCCATCCAAGGATGAACAGCATGACGGGGACCCATTCGATCACAAGCCGTGCCTAACGCGTCGGATAGTTCGGCGCTTCGCGCGTGATCGCGACATCGTGAACGTGACTTTCCGACAGGCCCGCATTCGTGATGCGCACGAAGTTTGCGCGCTCCTTCAGATCGGCGATGGTGGCCGAGCCGGTGTAGCCCATGGCCGCTTTGACACCGCCGACAAGCTGGTGAACCACATCGGCGGCGGGGCCTTTGAACGGCACTTGGCCTTCGATACCTTCGGGCACAAGCTTTTGCTGCGAGATGTCTTGCTGGAAATAGCGGTCCGCCGATCCGCGCGCCATCGCACCGACGCTGCCCATGCCGCGATAGCTTTTGTAGCTGCGCCCCTGGTAAAGGAACACCTCGCCCGGGCTTTCCGTAGTGCCCGCCAGCATGGATCCGACCATCACACTCGACGCGCCCGCCGCCAGAGCCTTGGCCGCATCACCGGAAGTGCGCAAGCCGCCATCAGCGATGACCGGGACGCCCGATTTGGCCGCTTCGCTGGCGCTGTCCATGATCGCGGTGAGCTGCGGCACGCCCACGCCCGCAACCACGCGCGTGGTGCAGATCGAGCCAGGACCGATGCCCACCTTCACCCCGTCCGCGCCCGCGTCAATCAACGCGCGCGTGGCTTCGGCGGTGGCGACGTTGCCGGCGATAACCTGCACCGAATTGGAGAGCGCTTTAACCCGCTCAACCGCTTTGGAAACGTCGCTGTTGTGGCCGTGCGCGGTGTCGATAATCACCACATCCACTTCTGCATCAATCAACGCTTCGGTGCGTTCAAAGCCTTTGTCACCAACCGTCGTTGCGGCCGCGACCCGCAGGCGCCCGGCGCTGTCCTTGGTCGCGTGGGGGTAGGTAATCGCTTTCTCGATATCTTTCACCGTGATCAGGCCGATGCATTTGTACGCGTCGTCGACAACGAGCAGTTTTTCGATCCGGCGTTGATGCAGGAGATGACGGGCGTCTTCCTGGCTGGTGCCCAGCGGCACGGTTGCGAGGTTCTCGGTGGTCATCAGCTCGCGCACGGGCTGGTTCGGGTTCTCGGCAAAACGCACGTCGCGGTTGGTCAGGATGCCGACCAGCTTGCCGCTCGGATCGGTGACGGGGATCCCGCTGATCCGGTGCTGGTCCATAAGCGCCTGCGCTTCGCCCAGCACCGCGTCGGGGCCGATGGTGATCGGGTTAACGACCATGCCGCTTTCAAAGCGTTTGACCGCGCGCACCGCGGCGCATTGATCGGGCAATTCCAGATTGCGGTGAAGAACGCCAATCCCGCCCAGTTGCGCCATCTTGATCGCCATATCGGCTTCTGTGACGGTGTCCATCGCGGCGGAAAGGATCGGGATATTGAGCCCAATTTCGCGCGTCAGCTGCGTCGCGGTGTCGGCCATGGACGGCAGCACGTTACTCTCCGCCGGTCGCAGGAGGACGTCGTCAAAGGTCAGGCCAAGGGGGATGTCCATGAAGTGCACTTTCACTCGGGTAAGAGAATCGGGTGCACCGCCCCTTAGGGCGGATAAGCGCGCGACGCTAGAGGCGCCGGAGACGTATCAACGCCCGCGCGAGATTATTGCGCTTTGACGACTGGCCGAGCTAAGCGCTTCACCAACGCCTCGTGCAGCAAAAGGTCATCGACCGCGCCACCAAACTCAATCGCGCCCACTTCGTCCTTGGGGCTGTGATAGACGCCTTCGAAGAATGGACCGGCGGTGATTTCAGAGGCGAAGGCGCTGGAAAGCAACACGGCGGGCACGCCCTTTTGCAGCAGCGCCCAGGCGTCCTGGCGCTGGACATAACGTTCGGCGTAGTCGCGGTCGCCCAGATCGCGGCCCGAGGCCAGAAGCTCTTCCAACACGACCTGATCCAAGGGCGTGCGCCCTTCCCCGACAAAGCCAACCGGCGCCCCAGCGGGTGCGAGCGCCACCGTGTCAAAATTGAACGCGGCGACGATATTGGTCAGCGGCAGCGGCGGATTGGCGACAAAGGCCTGCGCGCCCAGAAGGCCGGATTCCTCAGCCGTCGTGGCCAGAACGTAGATGTCGCGCTCATACGGTCCCGCTTCCTCCAAACGCCGCGCCAGTTCGAGCATCAGCGCGATGCCGCTCGCGTTGTCGAGCGCACCGTTGCAGATCCGGTCCACCTCGCCTTCGGGGCGGCATAGGCCCAAGTGATCCCAATGCGCCATCACCAAAACAGCCTCGTTATCGGGCTTCGCCCCGGCGATGCGACCGAGAACATTGTAGCTGTCAAAATCGCGTCGATCGGAGTTTGATTCGATGTTGACCTTCGCGTCGAGGTTAAGCGGCTTGAAGTCTTGCTCTTTCGCGGCGGCAACAAGGGCGGACCATCGGTTTTCACCCAACGCGCGCGCCATCGCTTTTTGTTCGACCACCACGCCAAACGCTTCGTCAATTTCGCCGGTTAAGGACACACTCTCGCGATCCGATTGCATGCGAACCTGCGTCACAAAAAAACCATCGATAGCGCCCGGTACGTCGGGCACTACAATCACCGCGCTCGCTTGCTTGTCTTCCAAAAGGATGCGGCGCTCTGGGTTTAGACTTGCGTCGGCCAGCATCACAACGACCTTGCCCATCACATCTTCGCTCGCAACGTCCGACGCGCCATAGCCGACAAAGACCACGTCGCTATCCGCGATCAATTCTCGCTTGCGTGTGGTGACGGCGACCGCTTCGAGTTCACCAAAGGTGATTACCTTGCCGCCAACAGTGACTTCGATCTTGCTCGAGGTCGCTCGAAAACTGGTGAGCGCCACCGGCGCGCGCCAGGGGTTGCCTGGATCGTTGGTACCGGAAGTCAATCCCACTTCCGCGAAACGCTGTGTCAGGTAGTAAACCGTTTTCTGCCCACCTGGTGTACCCGGAGCGCGGCCTTCATATTCATCACTGGCGAGCGTTTCGATATCCACCAACATGCGCGCGGCGATGGCGCTGCGTTCGGCGGGCGTTATCCGCACTCCAGGCGCGCCGACACACGCGCCAAGGCACGCTGTCAGAAACAGAAGAAGGAGCGCGCGCGCCCTCACCCGGCGGTCCAACCGCCATCGATGCTCCAATTGGCGCCCGTGACATTGCCCGCTTCCTCGCGGCACAGGAACACAGCCATCGCGCCAACCTCTTCGACCTGGACGAATTTTTTGGTCGGCTGTTTGGCGAGCAGCACGTCGTTCATCACCTCTTCACGGGTCATGCCCTGCGCGGCCATTGTGTCGGGAATCTGGTTCTCGACCAGCGGTGTCCAGACATAGCCCGGACTGATGCAATTCGCGGTCACCCCGTGTTCGGCCAGCTCCAGCGCGATCGTCTTGGTAAAGCCGCCAATCGCGTGCTTGGTCGCGACATAAGCGCTTTTGAACGGCGAGGCCATTTTGGAGTGCGCGGAAGCGGTGTTGATGATCCGGCCCCAGCCTTTTGCTTTCATCCCCGGCACCGCGAGCCGCGTGGTGTGGAACACCGCGTTGAGGTTAAGCGCAATCACCGCGTCCCATTTCGCCACCGGGAAATCCTCCACGGGCGCGACGTGCTGCATCCCGGCGTTGTTGACGAGGATATCAACCGGGCCAACCTCTTCGAACATCGCCTCAATCGCAGACGGGTCCATCAGGTTCGCGCCATTGAACTGCGCGTCCAGCTCCGCCCGGATCGCTTCGATCTCGTCAGGGTCGCCAAGGCCGTTAAGAACAATATCAGCCCCCTCGGCGTGCAAGGCCTTTGCCACGGCAAGGCCAATCCCCGAAGTCGAACCCGTCACCAGCGCACGCTTACCGGTTAGCAACATTGCATCTATCCCTTAGATGGCTCATCCTATCGATGATGTCTGTTGCCGTAAGCGGCGCGTGTGTCCAGCAAAATGAAGCGCTTAGTCGTAGGACGCGGACACGCCAGAGGGGGATAAAAAGCTATGCGTCTCAATCCGTTCGATACATCCAAGATCGATGTGCGCGCCGCCAATCAAGGTGGCGGGCGCGGTCGGCGCGCGGGCGGCGTGGGATGCGGGGCGATTGTGATCGCTTTGATCGGCGCGGTGGTGTTCGGGATTGATCCGTCTCAAACGCTTGCCGTGCTGGGCGGTATGGAACAAACCACCACCAGCGCGCCCGCATCTCCCACTGGAGTAAACGAACAGGCGATTTGTTCCAGCGGCCCCTACGCGTCCGAAGCCTGCGCGGCTCTCACCAATCTGAACGAAACGTGGGAACCCGAATTCAACCGCGCCGGGATCGCCTTTCGCCAACCGTTCCTTCAATTCGTTGGCGACGCCCCTATCCGCACCGGCGGATGCGGCACCACGACCTCGGCGGTTGGCCCGTTCTACTGCCCCGCGGATTACGGCATCTATATCGATGTGCGCTTCTTTGATCAGCTCGCCCGGATGAGCGGCACGCGCGGCGACTTTGCCCGCATTTACGTCATGGCGCATGAATACGCGCACCATGTGCAAAACCTGACAGGCCTCGCGGACCAAGTGCGCCAACTCAAGCAGCGCAATCCGCAAGCCGCCAATCGCCTCAGCGTCGCGATGGAATTGCAGGCGGATTGCTACGCTGGCGTGTGGGCCGGCAAGAACCGCGCCTTAATCGAACCGGGCGATATCGAGGAAGGCATGCGCGCGGCCAGCGCGGTGGGCGATGACACGATCGCGCGCCAATCGGGACAACGCATCAATCCGGAAAGTTTCTCGCACGGGTCAAGCCGCCAGCGCGTCGAAGCGTTGCAGCGCGGCCTGCAATCGGGCAATTCTTCCGCGTGCGATATCTATTTTGAATAGGGGGTAGTTATGAGGAAACTTGCATTTGTAGCCGCCGGAACGCTGATTGTGTCTGTCCCGTCGCTGGCGCAGGAAATGGAGGACGTGCGCGACGTGGCGGAAACGCCGCTTGAGGACATTGGCCTCTCCAAAGAAGAACTGGCGCAAGTCCTGCTCGAAGCCGCGCAGGATCCCTATTCCAACCGTGGTCTCGACACCTGCAACTCGCTTGTAGCCGAGATCGCGCGGCTCGATACCGTTCTGGGCAACGATTACGATCTGGCGGGCAAGGAAAAGACGGGAGTAAGTGGCAAAAGTGTTGCCAAAGGCGTGGTCGGATCGATCATCCCATTCCGCTCCATCGTGCGCGAAGTGTCGGGCGCGGCGGGGGATAAGCGCAAGGCGGACGCGGCGGTGCGCGCAGGGCTGGCTCGGCGAGCCTATCTGAAGGGTCTGGGCCAAGGGCGCGACTGTTCCTATCCGGCGCGCCCGAAAGGCACCTGAGAACTCCACGATCATAGAGAAAGGGCCGGGAAGCGAAGCACGCTCCCCGGCCCTTTTCTATCTGCGCCCGGATCAGTTCGAGGGTTCGGGCGGAGGTTGAGTGGGCTCATCGGACTGTTTGGGCTTCTCCGGTTTCAGAGCCACGTTGGACCATTCGATCTGGCGCGTGGCGTACATCACACCGGCCAGCGCCGCGAACAGCATCAGCGATCCGATCACGAGCGACCATTCCTCAAGGTTCAGCAGCACGTACAGCACCGCGTAAAGCCCGGTCAGCAGCGCTCCGATAAAGCCGGCGCGCCTCCATCCGCCCAGAACCGCGGCGGAATAGCTGGTGAGCAGGCCGATGATCGCCGCGCTTGCCACCACATAGGCGAGGCCAAATCCTATCATTTCAGCAAAGGCGAGCAGCATTACAAAGAACAGGATCAACCCCGCCCCCGTCAGCAAATACTCCGCCGAAGCCACCCGTGCGCCCGCCACGATGTCGAACATCAAGAAGGCGGTGAAGGTGAAGCCAATGAACAGGAACCCGTATTTGAGCGAGCGTTCGACCTGTTTGTAGAGGTCCACCGGCTCCATCAGGCGGATCGTCGCGACTTTTTCAGCCGGCGAAGCAAAATCCACATCGAAGAACCGATCCCCGGTGTCGCGCATCACGCCCGGCATCGTCGGCGGATTGGTGCTCACCAGCGCCTTGCCCAAAGCGAGGTTCGAGATCGACCAGCGCGCGGTGAAGCCGTCCTCGCTGACCTCGCGCGCGTCGTCATCGGGAAGAAACCCTCCGGTGAAGCTGGGATGCGGCCATTCGGACTGGACCGCGATATCGGTTTCTTCGCCCGATGGCACAAAGCCAATCGCCGTGCTGCCGCGTAGGCCATAGCGAAAGCTCAGCTTGGCTTCTTCAGCCTCGGCCAGATCGAGGAACGCGTGCACACCCGCGCCTTCTTGCCCCGGTCCCATGCCGGGTCGAAGTTCGAGAGTTTCACCACCGCTTTGCAATTGCGCGTTGGTCTGGAGCCCGCGCGGATCGGCGATGGGCAATTGCACGATAGCCTCGGCCAACAGCAAGTCTTCGGGCTCAATACCCAAACGATCCAGGTCGCCCGGCATCGAGAATGTCGCCTCGCCCTTCACTTGCGCCTCGTACACCACCGTGCGGTGGATCGATCCGCGCGTGCGCACTTCGGGGTTGAGCGTCGCGTCGAGCGATTGCGCGTCGGGCGAGATGTAAAGCGAACGGCGCGTGCTTGTAACGCGCTTGACCGCTTTGCCATCGACCGTTTCGTTAACCTCGACCTTGGCGGTGTACGGGATGACCAGCGTTGGGCCGGAAACAACCTGTTGCCCCGCCCACGCCGCGGTCACCGAATTTTGCGCCACGCGCGCCTGATGCTGACGGTCACCAATCAACGCGTAGACCATGACGAGGGGCACAAACAGCACCACGCCGATGAGGCCAACGATCAGCAGCTTTATTCCCGGACTTCGTTCTCCAGACACGCTTCATCCTCCTTTGCATGTGAGATGAAGCGTTCTTTGTGAGCGATGAACTGAATTGCCTATGAACCGGTCTTCCCCGCCCCATTCAGGCTTGTGAAAAACCAAACGGCGGACCGCAAGGGGTGCGATCCGCCGTCCTTTAACCGTTCAGATTGAGCCAAATCGCAGGGGCGTTGAACGGTGAGCTTTGCGACGCGTGGTTACTTGGTCGCTTTCTTCCATTCGCGGATTTGCTGGTCGAGCTCGCTCAGGATTTCCTTGCGCATCTTGCCTTGGATCTCGCGGTTTTCCGCGATGGCCGCGCGGGCCTGCTCCAATCCTTCAAGAGCGTGCGCCATGACACGCGACTGGCAGATCATCACTTCGGTCGATCCGTCTGCGTTTGTGGTTGTCGTGGCGACATCCTTTGATTGGCTGTCGCACGACATCCGAACCACAGTGCGGCCCTTTGCCTTGGCGTACGCGGCCCATTCTTCGCTTTCCTGGATGTCGCGGAGCTCGATCTGGACTTCCCTAAGCTCCCGATCAGCCTCCGCTAGCCCTTCGCGCACTTCGCGCATGATCTCTTCGCGTTCCTCATCACTTAGGCGTTCGCCCTTGTTGATGACTTTCACCTTGCGATAGCGCGACTTGGTCTTTTTGTCGTCGTCATCAACGTAGCTGCTGATAACCGTGACATCCTTGTCTTTGATCTTGATCTTGCTCGATTGCGCGCCCGTTCCGATCGATTTGGTTTCGCCGGTTTCCGGATCGATCGTGATGATCGACAGACCCTTCTCCTTGGCTTTGCCTAGGGGTGGAATCGGAGTTTCCGGCGCCTCGGGAGCCTCGGGCGCTTCGGGCGCGGCCTGCACCAGCGCGTTCAGCGGCGGCGCGGGCGGAGCCGGTGGCGCAATCGCAGCCACAGCCGGCGGCGCAGGCGGTTCGGGCGCGAGGCTTTCCGCGTAGGTCACCGACGCGGTGAGCGGGAGCGCCAGCACGGCGGTTCCGAGCATAAGACGCGAGGCCATTTTACGGCTCTTAGTATTGGAGGCGTCGTCGTTCATTTTAAGGTTCCTCAGACGTTGGATTATCGACTTATCACCCAGCACCGGGCACGCCATCGGAGCAGCGAGCGCGACATTGGGACCGGCAGCAAAGCTGGCGATGACATTGGCGTAGAGCGCGCGTTCATCCTTCGAGGCCGAAGACATGACGCGTGCGTCGCACGCGGCTTCCTGGTCGCGGCGCAGCGCAAGCCAGCCATAGCGACCAAGAGGATTGAACCAATGCAGCGCAAAGAGCGGCTGCGTCAGGATATTGATCAGCAGATCGTGCCCACGGTGATGCTCCAGCTCATGCGCCAAAGCCAGATCGCGTGCATCGCGGTCCACGCTGGCCATAAAGCCCGGCGGAAGTGCGATCACGGGCTTTGTCACACCAAAGGCCAGCGGCGCGTTGGTGTTCGGTGTCTCGATCAAGCGGATCGTGCCGAGTGGCCCTTTGGTCGTACCAACCTCAACCGCCTCCGCCATCAGCTCATCACGCAGACGGAAGTAAGCGTTGAAACGCAGGAACAGAAACACCGCCGCTCCGCCCAGCCAGGCCGTCAGAGCGATTTCGGTAAGAGGTAAAACGCCAAGTGTGGCAACAAGACTGTCACCCAGACCCGTCGCCTGCTTGGCCGCAAGGGGCACCTGAGCGGGTGTTTCGGAAGCCAAGGTGATTATGACAGATTGACCGGTTGCCTCGGCCATTTCCGGCGCTGCCTCTTTGGCCGGCGCCAGCCAGGCGGGCAGCTCAATCGGGGGCAGGACAAGCCGCATCATCGGCAGAACCCAAAGCGCGTAGGCTGCCGGAGCGCCGAACCAGCGCGTCACCGGGCGGCGAAGAAGGAGGACCAGCGCGATCAGCGCGGCGGTCCAGATCAGAGTGTCGAAAAGGACGGCGGAAACGTCGGCGGACGTGGAGAGAAAGCTCATTGCTTCAACTCCTTCAAAAGCGCCTCAATTTCGGTGAGGTCGTCCATGCTTAGCGCTTCGGATTCGGCCAGATGCGCGACCAGCGAGGCGGCGCGGCCACCGAACAGCTTGTTCACCAACCGGCGACTTTCCCCGCCAACATAATCGGAACGAGCAATGCTCGGCGTGTAAAGGAAACGGCGTCCATCCGGCTGCGTCGCTATCGCCTGTTTGGTGACGAGGCGTGACAGAAGCGTCTTGACCGTCGCCAGGCTCCAATCGCGCGTTGCCGCCACATAATCAAAGATATCCTGCGCGCTGGCCGGTGCGTCATGGTCCCAAAGGGCTTCCATGATCGCGTGTTCCGCATCGGAGATGCGTTCAGGGCTGTCGTCTGATTTACGTGCCACCTTCATTCCTCCACCCGTCAACTGCTTGACGGAACTGACGATTACACTTGTAGGTGGATCGATTACGTTTGTAAACATGAAGGCTGGATGAACAGGCGCTTTCCCACCTTGCGCCTCGATAAAGCGCCGATAAAGTGCGACGAATGACATGCAAATCCGCCCCCCTCGTCCGCTTGGCCGCTCTCACCCTTTCGGTTTTTCCGGGGGCGCTCGCCGCTCAGGAGGTTGAGGACCTTTTGCCGCAGACCGAACCGGTGGCGTTGAACGCGGACGACCCGGCGGCAACAGAGGTTGGAGAGCTGATCTATCGCGGCGGTCTCAAAATCGAACCGGGCGAGGAAAAGATTGGCGGTATCTCTGGCCTTGAATGGTTTGAGGACGCTTTATGGGCCGTCTCCGATGACGGCCGCTGGATGCGGATCGTGACCGATGAATCCAACGCGGAGCTGCGCGATATCTACGGCATGGATATCGGCGCGCTGCGCGACCTTAAGGGCAAGAAGGTCAAAGGCAAAAGCGAGGGCGACGCCGAAGCGATCACTCGCTTTCCTCAAGGCGGATGGGTGGTTTCGTTCGAGCAAGACATTCGATCCTGGCGCTATGATGAGCTCACGGACGCTGTGCGAAGCGAGGTCCGGGGACGATTGGAGCCCCTTGGCGTGTTGGAGCCGAACAACGGTATCGAAGCCTTCGCCTCGCACCCGGAGGGGGGTGTCTTGTGCGCTGAAAAATACACAGCGGGCCAAGTCAATTGCATGCGCGCGGTTCGGCGCGAGGAACAACCCTTTGAACTGGCTCCTCCTTCGATCCTGGCGGAGCATGGCGGCGTGCCGACCGGAGCCGCCTGCGCGGACGATGCCGTGTGCTACGTTCTCATGCGAAGCTACAAACCCGGATACGGCAACCGCGCCGCCATCGTTGAGCTTTCGCCCGAAAACGAGGCGACCACCCTCGCCACCTTCGACGCGCCGCTCACCGTCGACAATTTCGAAGGGATCGCCGTGCGCGAGCAGTTCGGCAAACGCTACCTCTACCTCGTCTCGGACGACAATTTTAACAATTGCTACGAAACCGAACGGGCAAACTGTCAGGACACGTTGCTGATGAAATTCGAGATCAAAAGCGACGAGCCGCCACTCGCGCAGGTTGTCGACGCGCCCGAACCTGATCCGCAATACGCAACCACCGACGTGGTGCTCGAAACGGCCATGGGCGACATCACCATCGCGCTGGAGGTCGAACGCGCGCCGATCACGGCGGCGAATTTTCTGCGCTATGTCGAGGAAGGCCGGTTTGATGGCACCGTCTTTTACCGCGCGATGAGCTTGGACCGCGAGCCCAAGCCCAATGGCCTGCTGCAAGGCGGCACGCAGTTTGATCCCAAGCGCATCCTGCCGGGTATTGAGCATGAGCCGACGACGAAAACCGGGCTCACCCACACCAACGGCGCGCTTTCCATGGCGATGCTGGAGCCGGGAAGCGCCAACGGCGACTTCTCAATCATGTTGCAGGACCAAACCGGCCTCGACGCACGGCCCGAAGACCCTGATCCGATCTGGCAAAACGGCTATGCGGTGTTCGGTTACGTGACCAAGGGAATGGATGTGGTCGCGGCAATCCACCAGAGCCCAACCGATCCCAACAAAGGCGAAGGCGCGATGCGGGGTCAGATCCTCGCGGAGCCGGTCGAGATCGTAAAAGCGCGCCGGGTCGAAGAGGCTGAGGCTCAACCGGAGCCTCAGGCTCGACCGGAGCCGGAGGCTTAACCGTAGCCTGAGGCTCAAACCGAAGCGGAACCAGACGCCGAGTAATCCTACTCCGCGCTGCTTATCGCAGGGCGACCCACCGGACGGGTCGCCGTCCTCGGCATGCGCGCTTCCAATTGCGGCAGCCATTGGTTCACGCCCTTGCCGATCCGCGTTTGCGGAAGCGAAGCGATAAGGCGGCGTTCCACCTCCCACTTGGCAACTAGGCTGGTCGCTTGCTCCGCCGCCTGCTCCAGGCTCTGCGGCGAACGCAGCGCGTTGTTGATCAGCGCGTCGCCGTAGAAGGTCCAGTCGTTCTCCGCCTCGCAGCCAAAAGAGGATCGGTTGGAAGCCGCCGCGGTGAAGATCGCCGTGTCATCGCTCGCCAGAGGATTGACGAAGACGCCGGAGAAACACGCGCTCAAAAACAGAATACGGCGCTCTATGCCCAACTCCTCCAACACCGATTTGAACCGCGCCGGGCTCAGCACGCCGTACCCGGTGTCGCCGTAATGATAAGCCAGCCCCAGATCGATGCCGTGGCTGGTCGTGTACAGGACCAGCACGTCCTCTTGCGGCTGCATCAGTTCCGCGATCCGCGCCAGACTGACGATCAGCGTGTCGATCGACCCTTGCGGCAAATCATCGCGCGCGCCGTCCGGGCCAGCCAGCGTCAGCGCGCGCCCCATTGCATCATACCGCCGCTCAAGCACCCGGCCCGCCTCACGCGCCTCGCGGGCAAAGACCGGATCGCTGTCGAGCGCGATCGAGACGACATAAGCGTCCACCACTCCGCGCCGGCTTGGCTCCAGATCGGCCAAAGCGCGATCAAGCCGACGACGCTGCTCCAGCATTTCGCGCGCGGGCACGCCGCGTTGAAATTGCGGCCCAGCTTCGTAGCTTTTGCGCTGCGCCTGGCGGTTCTTGCCCACCCCCAGATTGGGATAGGGCGAAACATGCTCAGGCGGTTGGTTAGGCCCTTTGGGCTGGCTCAACTCAAACGTGGACGCGTTTTGCGGGGAAGCCGGCACCGCGAACAACAGGCCGATGGCCCCCGCAATCAAAGCAAGTCTCGTCATAGCGTCCACGCTGGCCCGGTATCCATCATCGGTCAACTGGCCTTGGCGTCCTTTCCGTATCGCTTAGGGGGTATCAGCGGTCAGATGAGCCGCGCGCGCTGGTCTTCGGTGAGCACCGCGCACGCCTCTTGGGTCTTTCCAAACCATTTGTAGCGGTTGCGCGCAACGAAATCATAGGCGCGGTCCGTGATAAAGCGCGGCACGATCTGAAAGACGGTCGGGATATGCCACAGCCCGCCCATCGCGCGGGCAATCGCGAAATAGCCGTCAAACTTCATGTAGGCCCGCCCCTTGTAGAGGAACAGAAAGCTCTCATCCCAATCGACCTGGTAATGCCGCGCGAGCGCCGCCCCCAGCCCTTGCTGCGCTGAGGTGAAGGCCACCACATTCTTGCGATCGTGCTTCATCACAAAGCCTACCCCGCCGGTGCACAGCACGCAGTGATGGTCAAAGATGAAGAGCCCCCTGCTGTCGTCGAAATCGGGCACGTTAGGGTCGTCGCGATAGCTGTAGGGCGCGAAAGCATCGAGATCGGGTTGCGAGTGGTTGAGCATCGGAAGCACCATTGATTAAGCGATTGCTTAAATAATGCGCCAGTGTCGATTTGGTTTCAAGGGCGCGCTTCAAAACCCACCGATATCAAGCGACGGCAGGCGCGCCATCCGCCTTAAAATCCACCCGATAGATCCGCGTTTCCCCGATCCCTTTGAGAACCACGTCCTCCGCTTCGGAGAATTGGACCTTCTCGCACACCTCGAAATAGGTGCTCTCCGAAACCGCGATCCCGCCCGGCAACGCCACGCCTTCGATACGGCTCGCCGTGTTCATCGTGTCGCCCCAATAATCATACGCCATGCGCTGCTCGCCGATCACGCCGCCGACCACCGGGCCAGTGTGAATGCCCACGCGCACATTCACATCAAGGCGCGCTTGTTCGGCGTAGCGTTGAATCTCAACGATCAGGTCGCGCGCAAAGGCAATGGCGACATGCGCGTCATGCGTCGTCGAACTGGTCCCGCCCACGACCGCGAGATACGCATCGCCGATGGTCTTGACCTTCTCCACCCCGTGCCTCGCCGCGCAGGCGTCGGCGATGGAGAACACCGAATTGAGCATCTTGACCAGGTGGCCCGGCGACAATTTCCGCGCGAGCTTTGAAAAGCCAACAATATCGACGAAGATCACCGACACATCGCCAAAACTGTCCGCAATAACCTCGCCCGCGCGCAGCCGCGCCGCGACGCTTTTGGGCAGCACGTTGTGGAGCAATTCCTCGGTCTTGGTGCGTTCGACTTCGAGTGCGAGGCTCGCTGCATAAGCCGCCCGCGCGCGCCGGTCGATGTCCCAGTTGACGAAGCAGGCGAAGGTAAAGAAGGTCGTGAAATTGGTGAAGGAATACACCACGTTGACGAAATTCTGATCGACGATCAGCAGGAACGCGCCATAGACCAACAACAGCGCCAACGCCCAGCCCAGAAACAGGCGCGTGGTCGCGACAAAGCCGACGCTGGCGAAGACGACGATGATCCCGAAATTGATCACCCCCATGCTGAACCGGCTGATTTCGGTGATGTCCGAGACCGATCCCAGCGCCTCGATCAGAGCGTACATGATCCCGGTCATCACGCTGAAAATGACAAGGTCGATCCACGGCTTTTCGACATAGAAGCGCGTGAAGGTCAGCCCGAAAATCCCCGCCAGCAACAAGATGAACGGTCCCGCCGCCATATTATAGGCCAGCACGCCTTCGGTCGGAAAATGCAGCGGGTTGAAGAAGATGTACGAAATCAGCGTGACGATGCCGATCCCGGCAAGAAACCGCGTGGCCGGGATGCGCGCGATCCGCTCGCTCTCAACGTAAGCGCGCTCGACCGCCGGGTCTTCAAATCGGCCTAGAAGTGACACGCGCCCTGATCCCTATGGTCCTGTCTGATCCGGTCTTGGCGGTAATGCGGCGGCGTGTCGAGGGCGTAAACCTGTGTCGTTACCGACCGAATAGGCCGAAGACATCGCGCGCTTTGAGCCCCAGCAAACGTTTGTACTCCCACGTCTTGACAAACCAGAAGGCCGAGAAGGCGGCAATCGCGGCCGCTTCGATCCAGAAAATCTCGTGCCCCCGCTCGCGCCCGTCAAACAAGTGGACGGCGTAGGCCAGCCAGGGCAAGCCGATCATCGCGCACCCGGTGATATCGTAAGCGCGCTTGAACCGCGCGCGCATCGGTGGCCACAGGATGTAATCGAGGCGCGATTTGGAAAAGAAGATCGCCACCA
This sequence comes from Pseudomonadota bacterium, assembly GCA_039814925.1. Lineage (GTDB taxonomy): Bacteria > Pseudomonadota > Alphaproteobacteria > Sphingomonadales > Sphingomonadaceae > Erythrobacter. The sequence goes on along the minus strand of JBCCAH010000003.1, from coordinate 92,707 downwards.
CGAACAGACAGGCAAAAAAGGCCACGGCAAAGGCGGCGTGGAAAGAAAACAGGCTCTCGCTTTGCTGATTCTCGCTGGTCGGCACCATGGCGACAAGGATCAGGAACACGCCGGCAAAGGTGAGCGCGGTGTTCTCCCATTTCGACAGGCCCTGGAACAGGATCAGGAAAATCCCGACCGACCACAACAACCCCATGAACCAGTTATGCGCCGCCTCGACGTGGTAGAAATAGCTGATCGAAAGGTGACCCTCATACCCGCCTACCAGCGGCAGAATGATCGGGATCAGCAGCGCGATTGCCCCGATACCAAAACACTGGAGAAGGAAAGCGAGCCCGGCCCGTTCGGTGAAATCCTTGCGCGCGCGGTCTTTCTTGCGCCAGTCGATCAGCTTGGGGTCGGGGCGAGTGTCTTGAGTGACCGGATCGGGGGCTGTCATCGCTCCATACGCCTCATATCCTTCGCCATTTGCGAGACCGGAAACCCGCGCCCGGTGATCAAGCGCTTGAAATCGGCCCAATGGTCAAAATGTTGCAGCTGGCGATGATAATAGTTGATGTATTCAAGCGCGGCCAGCGCCGCGGCAAATGAAATCGCCCAGCGTTCTCCGGTCGACGCGGCAAGATCGGTGAACCAGACCCCCACGCCAAGCACGCAAGCGAGCGAGGTGGTAGCGAGCAGCGGCAAACGACACTTTGCGGCGAGTGTAAGGACACGCTCCAGCGTGTCTGTCCGACCCTCCAGCTGATGCAACTTGGCCTGCCAATACCGTCCGCCGACGACAAGCAGCCCGCACATCGGCACTAATGCGAGCGCGAGACCAAAGCCTATCGCCTGCCCTTCGAGCAGACACCAACCCACCATAATCGCCGGGATCAAGGCCGCGTTGGCGACCTCCAGCTTCCAATACGAAGAGAGCCGGTGGTGCAATTGCTCCTTCCGGCTCTCCATCTTTATCGGTCTTTCTGGCGCGAAAGCTTAGTATACCCGCGCCTTGGGCTCGATGTATTCCGCATCGTCCGTCAGCGTGTATTCGTGCACCGGGCGGTAATCGATGCGGCTGTTGGAGCCGCGGCCGCCCCAGCCATCGAACCAGGCGATGGTGTGCTTCATCCACTCTTTGTCGTTGCGATCGGGGTAATCCTCGTGCGCGTGGGCGCCGCGGCTTTCCTTGCGGTTGGCGGCCGACGCCATCGTCACGTTCGCCTGGCTCATGAGGTTATCAAGCTCAAGCGTTTCGATCAGATCGCTGTTCCAGATCAGCGACTTATCGGTGACATGGATGTCTTCCATACGCTTGTTCTGATCGGCGAGCTTTGTGACGCCTTCGTCCATCAGTTCCTGATCGCGGAACACGGCGCAGTGTTTCTGCATCGCCTTCTGCATCTCGGCGCGGATCTGCGCGGTGGGCGATCCGCCCTGCGCGTAGCGGAAGTGATCGAGACGTGTGAGAGCCATGTCGGACGAACTCTTGGGAAGTTCCGCCTGCTTGGCGTTCGGCGTCAGCGTGTCGCGCAGGTGGTGGCCGGTGGCGCGGCCAAACACGACGAGATCGATCAGCGAGTTCGAGCCCAGACGGTTCGCGCCGTGAACGCTCACACAGGCGGCCTCGCCCACGGCGTAAAGGCCGGGGATCTCGTGGTCCGGATTGCCATCGGGGCCAAGCGTCACGACCTGTCCGTGATAGTTACACGGGATACCGCCCATATTGTAATGGACCGTCGGCGTGACCGGCAGCGCTTCCTTGGTCAGGTCCACGCCGGCAAAGATCTTGCCGCTTTCGGTGATGCCCGGCAGACGCTCGGCCAAAATGTTCGGATCGATATGGTCGAGGTGCAGGTGGATGTGATCGCCATCTTCCCCAACACCGCGCCCTTCGCGCATTTCGAGCGCCATTGAGCGGCTGACGACATCGCGCGACGCCAAATCCTTCGCAGAAGGCGCGTAGCGTTCCATGAAACGCTCGCCTTCGGAGTTGGTGAGGTATCCGCCCTCGCCGCGCGCGCCTTCCGTGATGAGCACGCCCGCGCCGTAAATGCCGGTCGGGTGGAATTGCACGAACTCCATGTCTTGGAGCGGCAGGCCAGCGCGCAGCACCATACCGCCGCCGTCGCCCGTGCAGGTGTGCGCGGAGGTTGCGGTGTAGTAGCACCGGCCATAGCCGCCGGTTGCCAGCACCACGCTTTGCGCGCGGAAACGGTGGATCGTGCCATCGTCAAGGCACATCGCCATCACGCCGACGCATTTCTGCTCGCCGCCCTCATCGCTCATGATGAGGTCGAGCGCGAAGTATTCGATGAAGAAGTCGGCGTCGTATTTGAGGCTCTGTTGATACAGCGCGTGCAGCATGGCGTGGCCCGTACGGTCCGCCGCGGCGCAGGTGCGCTGCACGGGCGGGCCGGCGCCCATGTTCTGCATGTGTCCGCCGAAGGGACGCTGATAAATCGTGCCGTCTTCGTTGCGGCTGAAAGGCACGCCTGCGTGCTCCAGCTCGTACACCGCCGCCGGGGCTTCGCGCGCGAGATACTCGATCGCGTCCTGATCGCCCAGCCAGTCCGACCCCTTCACGGTGTCGTACATGTGCCACGTCCAGTGATCGGGCGTGTTGTTGCCAAGCGAAGCCGCGATGCCGCCCTGCGCCGCCACGGTGTGTGAACGGGTCGGGAACACTTTGGAGATGTTCGCGGTTTTGAGGCCCGCTTCGGCGGCGCCCATGGTCGCGCGAAGGCCCGAGCCTCCGGCCCCGACCACCACCACGTCATAGGTGTGGTCGATGATCTTGTACGCGCCCTGAAGCTGAGGGCCTGCATCGTTTGCTGCTGCACTTGCCATGTCGGTTATGCTCCAAAGGCCAGCGTCGCGACGCTGAAAATACAAAACGCCCCGCCGCCAACGGCTGCGAGGTTGAGAAGAGTGAGAACGCCGAACTTCAGACCAGCCTCGTGGACGTAATCCTCAATCAACACGGTCAAACCCATCTGCGCGTGCCAAAACAGGTTGGCGGCGAGCAGGATCATCGCGACGGCGGACAATGGTTGCGAGAGCCAATCGGTGACCGAGGCGTAGCTGTAATCGCCCAGCAACAGCAGGCTGACCACGAACCAGCTCATCAGGACAAGGTTGGCGATCGCGGTGAAGCGATGCGTCAGCCAGTGATGCGCGCCGTGATGCGAGGAACCAAGCCCGCGGACGCGTCCGATGGAAGTGCCGTCACCCATTAGCCCAGCCCTCCGCTGCGAACGAGAATGAAAGTCCACACCATCACGGTCAAAACGATGGCGATGACGGGCGAAAGGATCGACCACATCTTATTGGTGTCGAGCTCATAGCCTGCGCCGATATCCAGAACGAAGTGGCGAAGGCCGCTCATCATGTGCGTGAAGAACGCCCAGGTCAGGCCAACCATGAACAGATAACCAATCGGCGTCGTCATGAACCAGGTGAAGGTTTCATACGCCTCTGGCCCGCTCGCCAAAGCGCCGAGCCACCACGCCAGCAGGCCAAGGCCCACCAAGGCCATGCCGTCGCCGGTGGCGCGGTGCAGGATGGAAACCAGCATGTGCGGCCCCCACCGCCATATCTGGAGGTGAGGCGAAAGCGGTCTTTGTGCCATGTTTTGCTCTAATATCCCTGTAAATCCCCCCTCTTTCTTACTCTTTGTGCGCGCCGGTGCAAGCGCCCTCATCTCGACAGAGCTTGCAAAGTTTTGGATAGGGCTTGTCATGAGTTTCATTCTGCTCACCGGATCAAGCCGCGGGATCGGTGCCGCGACCTATGAAATGCTCTTCGCCAGAGGGGCCAATGTCATCGGGCATCAGACCCGCGCAGGCGACGATGATTTCCTCGCCGCCGACTTTCGCGACCCGCTGGCCGCGCACAATCTGTGGGAGAACGCGCTTGAACGAACGGGCGGTGCGATTGATGTGCTGATCAACAACGCAGGCCTGTTTGAATCCAACAGGATAGATCGCTCCGACCTCGAATGGCTCGACGCTTGGGAAGACACGTTGCGGATCAATCTGACCGCCGCCGCGCAGCTGTCGCGTCTCGCGATCAAGCACTGGCAGGCGCGCGGTGTGGGCGGGCGTATTGTGCACGTGGCGAGCCGCGCGGCCTATCGCGGCGACAGCCCGGCGCACTGGCATTACGCGGCGGCCAAAGGCGGCATGATCGCCATGCATAAAAGCATCGCGCGCGGGTACGGAAGCGAGGGTATTTTGAGCTTTGCGGTCACCCCAGGCTTTACCGACACCGCGATGGCTGGGGATTATTTGGAGTCGCGCGGCGGCGCAGGCCTCCTTGCCGACATTCCTCTGGGCCGCGTGGCTGAACCCGAGGAAATCGCCAAGGTCATCGCCTTCTGCGCCCTCGAAGCCCCCGCCAGCATGACCGGCGCGGTAATCGACGCTAACGGCGCAAGTTTTGTGCGGTGATGGGGCGATCTCGCCCAGCCATAACCCATCGCCCCCGCGAAAGCGGGGGTCCCGCTATCTAATATGAAAACAGGCGCTTGGGTCTACATGACGAGCGACCGCTATCGTGGCGGCATCTACACGGGCGTAACCACCGATCTCGCGGCTCGAATACAGCAGCATCGCGACGGGACCGGCTCAGCGTTTGTCCGGAAATACGGCTTCGCCCGCTTGGTGATGATCGAGCATCATCGGCGAATTGAGGATGCTATCGCACGCGAGAAAGCGATAAAAAAATGGCGCCGAGCTTGGAAAATCGAGCTGATCGAGACGCAAAACCCAGACTGGAACGATCTGTTTGAAAGTGTGAATCGGTAGAAAGCGGGCCCCCCCGCTTTCGCGGGGGCGACGAATTGAGTGACGGGGACACTGACCGGAGGTATCCATCCGCTCCACTCCTTGTGATTTTTGTCACAGACGCTTGAAAAGCAAAGTGACGCATTCATACAAAGCAACACAGCGAGCGCGGGGCACCGCTTGTTTCAGGGGCGCACACACTCATGACATGGAAACTTACCGCGCATGCGCCCAAACGCGTCGTTCAGGCCGCGCTTCTGGTGCATGACGAGATCGAGGATTGGGACTTCGACTTCGTGATCGCGGGTCGTGAGATGTCCGAAGATCGACCGAGGGACTGGGTGCTCGAAGGCTGGTACCCCGAAGCACCAGGCCGCCCGCAAACCGAAGCTCTGGCCGCCCTGTTCGAAGGCCGCGCGCCCAAAATTGCGATTGAACAACTGCCGGACGAAGACTGGCTTACACTTAGCCAACAAGGCACGCAGCCGATTCATGCGGGGCCCTTCCACGTCCACACGCCCGACTTTGAGCCAGAGGAAGGCGCGATCAACTTTGCCATCCCGGCCTCTCAGGCTTTCGGCACGGGCCAGCATCAAACCACCGCCGGATGTCTGGAGATGCTGGCGCGGATCAAGGCGCAGGGTCACTGCGCGCGCAAGGTCGCCGATATCGGAACGGGCACAGGCTTGCTTGGCTTTGCCGCGATGAAATTGTGGCCCGGCGCGGAGGCGACCGCGTCGGATATTGACACGGTGTGCGCGCAGGTCGTCGAGGAGAACGCCGCGCTCAACGAAGTAAGCATGGGCGACAAGGCGGGCGAAATGACGATGGTGATCGCCGATGGAATGGCCGATCCTTTGCTGCAATTGCGCGGGCCTTACGACTTGCTTATCGCCAATATTTTGGCGGGGCCTCTGGTCGAGCTTGCACCCGATTTCGCGGCCAGCACCGTCCCGCGCGGCGATCTGCTGCTGGCGGGCCTTTTGGCGGGCGAACAAGAGGAAAAGGTGCGCCGCGCCTACAAGCGCGCCGGATTTTTGATGCGCGAACGCTTGCAACGCGGCGATTGGGCGATCCTGTGGATGCAGCGCCGCCTGACCGGCCGCGAGCGCGCGCGGGCCAAATGGGCTGGTTAAGAGCGCTCAGACACAGATTTGCGCCAACTCTCCAGATAAAGCCGCTCGGCGTCAGGCGGGTCGCGGATGAGAGCTGTGTCCAAGGCCGCCAACGCGTCTTCGCCCCGCCCCATCCGCTCCAGCAATCGAGCGCGGGCGACATGGAACGGGCGGGCGTTCTCCAACCCTTTGGCCTCAATCGCCTCGACCCGCGCCAAGGCCACTTCCGGTCCGTCGACCTCCGCCACCGCCAGCGCTCGGTTGAGCGCTACCATCGGGCCGGGGCGCAGAACCATCAGCGCGTCATAGAGTTTCGCAATCGCACCCCAGTCGACCTCCCCATCAAACAGGCGGCGGGCGTGGGTCAGCTGGATCGCGGCCAGCACTTGATAAGGTCCGGGCTTCGCCGTGTTCTGCGCCGCATCCATCCACACCCGCGCTCGTTCAATCCGCGCACGGTCCCATAGCGCCGCGTCCTGCTGTGAAAGCGGCACCATCGCTCCCTCCCCGTCAATTCTCGTCTCCTCGCGAGAACGCGCGAGCGAAACCAAAGCCGCAAGGCCCAGAGCTTCCGGATCCTCCGGCAACAGTTCCGCCAGCATGGTGGTCAGCCGTTCCACCTCATCCGCCAGCTCGCCGCCTTTATTGCCCGCGCGCGATCCGCCCGCGTCCGAATAGGCCGAGGTGTAAGCCAGTTCGAGCGCCAACAGCACCGCCTCCACCCGCTCCGGCCATTCGCGCCGCGGCGGCAGTTCAAACGACACGCGCGCGTCGCGTATCTTCGCCTTGGCCCGCGTGATGCGGGCGAACATCGTCGCCTCGCTGGTCAAAAACAGCTCGGCGATGGCGGGGACGTCCAGCCCGCAGATCACCTTGAGCGCCAAGGCCGCGCGCGCCTCCAGCGCCAGCGCGGGGTGGCAGCAGATAAAGATCAAGCGCAATCGCTCATCGGGAATGGCTTCGGGCAGTTGAAATACGTTTTCCCAGTCACTGGGCATTTCACCCTCCGCAATTTCCTTCGCCGCGTTATCCGCGCGCTGTCGCGCGTCGCGCTTGCGGAACCGGTCGATCGCCTTGCGCTTGCCCACCGCGATGAGCCAACCGGCGAGATGGTCAGGCTGCGCCCCGCTTTCAGTGAGCGCCACGCACGCGTCAGCAAAAGCCTCTTCCGCTGCGTCGAGATCGCCCAGATGCGAGGCGAGCGCCGCTACCACCATCGGACGCGCTTCGACCAAACGCCGCGCGAAGGACGCGCCCGAAGCGTTTGGGTCTTCGGACGCGTCCATTCTCACACCTCTTCGTCAGGCCAGACCGGGCGGATTTCCACCGCGCCATCGCCCGGAATGGGGATCATGCGCGCCCACTCGATGGCCTCGTCCAGCGTCTCCGCCTCGATGATGTAATAGCCACCCAGCTCTTCGTGCGTTTCGGCAAACGGCCCATCGTGCAGCGCCGCTTCGCCCGCCTTATAACGCAAGGTGGTCGCGGAGTGCGCTTCCTTCAGCCGGTTGCCCGACCATTCCTTGCCGCTCGCGGTGAGCTTCTCGATCAGCGCCATATGGCCGGCCAAGGTGGCCTCCATCACCTGCGCGCCATCATCGCCGGAATAGGCGTCTTCGCTTTCGTTGATCAGCAGCATGTATTGCATCGTGTCGTCTCCATCCTCACCCCACCGATTTGGCAAGGCTCTGACACCAAGACGAAGCTCGCAAGTCCCATTCGACAGGCCAGCGCATTTTTTTCGAGATTTCTTTAGAGGCCCTCGGCGAGGACCGCTTCGGCGAGGTCGAGCGCGTTTTTCGTAAACGCCTCCATATTGGCGATCCGGTCATCGCTGCCCGTCTCGATCACAGCCACCCGTTCCACATCCGGGCCGACAATCGCGGCGACGCTTCGGCCAGAGACGACGCCGAGCGGATGCTGGCTCGACCCCGCCGATCCGCTTTCCGCGACGCCCCAGCTGGCGCCCATCCGGTCCCGAATGCCCCGCGCTTGGAGAAGGGCGTAGTCCTCGGTGGCGGAGGTCATGCCGTCATAGGCCTCGCGCGGGAGGTCAAACAGCACGTTGCGCGCCTTGAACGAGTAGACCACGCCCCCGCCCTTGAAGAAATCGAGCGCGCCCGGAACTGTGAGCAGGCTCGCCATGATCAACCCGCCGGTCGCACCATCGGCCACCGCAATCCGCTCCCCGCGGGCGCGCAAGGCGGTGGCGATGCGCAGGGCTTGAGGGTGGAAATCGTGGAGGAGGTTCATTCTTCGGCTTCTTCCTCGTCAGACTTGTCCTGTTCCTTGGAGCCCGCCACGCTGAGCGCCGCGCCAATGGCCACGCCAACCCCGATGCCAAGCGCGAGATTGTCCACCGCCAATCCAAGTGCGACGCCCAGAGCGATACCGATGCCAATTTTCACGTGGTCAGTCTCCTTTTCAGGGCCCAGCCTTCACGAAGCCGTTGCAACGTCTCGAACCACACGGCCAAGGCTAGCCGCTCACTCCGCGGGTTCCTGCCCCGCTGCCTCGTTCGTCTTCTTGCCGGTGCGAGTCCAGGGATAGAGGAACTGACCCACATATTTGCGCGGCACCTCTTCGGGGATGCCGTAATCCTTGGGCCAGCGATCCTTGGGCAGGTGGAAGGTGCCGAAGATCTTGTCGATCCACGGAAAATGGATCGCGAAGTTCACGTCGAACGCTTCGTCCTCCAGCCCGTGGTGCCAATGGTGGAAGCGCGGCGTCGCGATCCAGTGGCCAAGCCGGTTGAAATCGCCGCCAATATTGGCGTGGAGCAGCGAGGACCAGACATAGACAAAGCCGAGATAGGCTTGCAGCACCGAGGGGCTGAAACCCAGCGTAAACAGGGGCAGCGAGGTGATCGCGCGCAGGAGGATGATCTCGATAAAGTGCATCCGGCTGCCCGCAAGCCAGTCCATCCTTTGCGCCGAGTGGTGGATCGCGTGAAAGCCCCACAGGAACGGCACTTTATGGAATAGGCGATGATACCAGTACTGCGCGACGTCCGAGACGATCAGCGCGATGATGAACTGCACCAGCCACGGCAGACCCGCTACGGTGGCGCGGAAGGCGTCAAAGCTGTTCGTGTTCTCGTTGATGATCGTCGAGGGCGCGAGCGCGAGGAAACCCAGCAGCTGCACGAACATTGAACTGATCAGAAAGTAGAACAGATCCTCGCGCCATTCGGTGCGGAACAGGCGTTGTTCGCGCTTATGCGGTTTGAGCCGCTCCAGGGGCGCGAACATGAAACCGGTCGCCAGCAGGTTCACGACAAAGAAATCGAGCCCGAAGAACATGCCGAGAGCGCGCGTCTCCTCCGGTTGGACATTGGCCCCACCCAGCAAGGTCGCGGAAAGCGCGATGGCGAGCGCGGTGAAGCCGAGGATTTTGCTCGGTCGCAGCAGCAGGCTGAGCAGCGACAGCGCGTAGCTGGTCAACAGGATCACGTGCACCGCCGCGCGGAAGCTGCCCCAGTCCTTCAGGACTTCAAGTTCCGGCGTCGCAAACCAGGCCGGAAAGCGCAGCGCGATAACCATGAACAGCCCGCTAAGCGCGAGCAAGCACGCGAAGAAGCCCGACAGCCATCCGCTGCCAAACGGGCGTTCATCACGCGGCGTTTCGATATCCGCGCGCAGTGTGCTGAAAAATCCGCGTATCGGCCCTGCCATTCGTCCTGATCCCTCGTTAGCCCTTAGCCAGCCTGCGCCACGATTTCGGCCCATCCGGCTTCGTCAATCACCCTAACACCAAGACTTTCCGCTTTCTTTAACTTGGAGCCCGCGCCGGGTCCGGCCACCAAAAGATCGGTTTTCGCGCTGACGCTGCCGGAAGCTTTCGCCCCCAATTTTTCCGCCTGCGCCTTGGCTTCGTCGCGGCTCATTGTCTCAAACTTGCCGGTGAAGACCACGGTTTTGCCGGCAACGGGGCTGTCGAGCACTTCGACCTCGTAAAGCGGCGGGTTCACCTCGCTCAGCATGTCTTCCCACACCGCGACATTGTGCGGTTCGTGGAAGAAATCGGCGAGCGCGTGGGCCACGGTGGCGCCGATGCCGTCGGACACGCCGAGTGTGTCCTTCGCCATATCGTCCATGCGGGTTTTGAAGGGAGAGGCTTTCTCCTCCTCACCGCGCGGGTTTTGGTCGCGATAGACACTGTAACGTTCCGCCGCCTCGCGCAGATTGGGAAGCGAGCCCAACCCCTTCATCAGATCGCGCGAGGTGGTCTCGCCGACATGCCGCACGCCGAGACCAAACAGCAGCCGCGCGGCGTCGGGTTGGCGCTTTTCTTCCACAGCCTGCAACAGGTTTTCCACAGACTTATCCTGCCACCCCTCAAGCGCAAGAATGTCGTCTTTGCGGTGCTTTAGGCGGAAAATATCAGCCGGACTCTCAAGCCAGCCCAACTCGAAGAATTGCTCGATCGTCTTCGATCCAAGGCCTTCAATATCGAGCGCTTTGCGGCTGACAAAGTGCTCCAGCCGCTGCGTGCGCTGCGCCTCGCAAATGAGGCCGCCGGTGCATCGGACATCGACATCGTCGCCCTCAGCCACCGCTTCGCTGTCGCAAACGGGGCAACGGTGAGGGAAGTCGAAGGGTTCGCGTTCCTCGTCCCGCGTGAGGTTCTCGACCACTTGCGGGATCACATCGCCCGCGCGCTGGATCACCACGCGGTCGCCCGGGCGCACGCCGAGGCGTTCGATTTCGTCGCGGTTGTGGAGCGTGACGTTGGTGACGGTGACCCCGCCCACCAAGACCGGGGCCAGGCGTCCGACCGGGGTCAGCTTGCCCGTGCGCCCGACCTGAATGTCGATGGCCTCCAGCGTCGTCTCCGCCCGTTCCGCCGGAAATTTGCGCGCGATAGCCCAGCGCGGCGCCTTGGACATAAAGCCCAGTCGATCCTGCCAATCGAGCCGGTCGACCTTGTAGACCACGCCGTCAATTTCATAAGGCAGATCGGGCCGCTGCGATCCAATCGTGTTGTAATGCGCGACCAAATCCTCAGCGCTTTCGAACCGCGCGAACAAGGGCGAGATGGGGAAGCCCCATTCACGCAAAGCCTCCACCACATCGGTCTGCGTCTGCCCCGGCACATCCGAAGCCGCGCCCCAGCCATGCGCCCAGAACCGCAAGGGCCGCTGCGCCGTGACGCTGGCGTCTTTCTGCCGCAAAGAGCCCGCCGCCGCGTTGCGTGGATTGGCGAATGTTTTGGTGTCCTCGGCCTGTGCCTTTTCGTTGAGCGCGGCGAATGCGGAACGCTCCATATAGACCTCGCCGCGCACTTCGAAGATATCGGGAACGCCTTGCGGTAATCGCTGCGGGATATCGGGGATATGCGCGACATTGGCGGTCACATCCTCTCCCACCTGCCCATCGCCGCGCGTCGCGGCGCGCACCAGCTTGCCGCCCTCATAGCGCAAGGAGCAGGAAAGCCCGTCGATCTTGTCTTCGACGGTGAAGCCCATGGCTTCGCCCTCCGGCAGGTTCAAATAGCGCCGAACCCGGCCCACAAATTCGAGCAATTCGTCGTCCGAAAACGCGTTGTCGAGGCTCATCATGCGAACCTCGTGTGTCACCTTGGACAAGGGCGAGGCGGCGATCTGGTGGCCGATCTTGCGCGAGGGGCTGTCCTCGCGAACCAGATGCGGGAAGGCTTCTTCCAATTCGCGATTACGCCGCACCAGCGCGTCGTATTCGGGATCGCTGATCTCAGGCGAATCTTCGGCGTGATAGAGCTTGTCATGATGCGCGATCTGGCGCGCGAGGCGCATCAATTCGTTCGCGGCTTCAGCTTCGGTGAGGTTGGTCATACCTCCCCCTCCTTGGAAAAGGAGGGGGTCGGGGGGTGGTTCGACGCGTGAAGCGCTTCCAGCAATTGCATCAAAACGCCATCCAAATTTCGCATCACATCCTCATTGGCAAAGCGAATAACACGCACGCAGCGCTCTCGAAAAAGACGCGCGTCGCGCGCCTGATCCGTTTCTGGGTTATGCGTTTCTCCGTCGACTTCAACGGCTAGTTTGGCGGAGGGACAATAGAAGTCCACAATCCGTTGGCCGATCACCTGTTGCCGGCGAAATTTCCAGTGTTGCAATTGCTTGCCTTTGAGAGCCTGCCATAAGCGATTTTCGGGTTCTGTCGGGTTGTTCCGCATCACTGTTGCGCGGGCGCGAAGAATGTCGCGTAAATCGCCACCACCCCCAACCCCCTCCTCCCCAGAGGAGGGGGCTATTGAGTCATTACTAGCGGTGTCTGGCATTAAGGCACCGGATCAATCAATCGTGATGCGAACTTCGTCTCCATCACGGATCAATTCCACACCGTCAATATCGACCGTCACTTCGTCACCGGCCTCATTGTCCGATGGCTCACCTTGTTCGATTTGGACGCCGCCCTCGCCGCTTTCCTCAAACAGGCTTTCAATCCGGCGTTCGATCTCCGCGTCGGTCATATCGCCTTCGCGCATATCATCGCGCAGTTCGCGCAGGCGCGGGACTAACGGACCCAGCTTTGCGGTGCCCCCGGCGTCTTCGGGCAGCTCGATGAATTGCTCGAACCCGTCGCGCAGATCGCTCTGGAAGCGGGGGTCATCAACCGTAGAGAACACCGCGCCCCCGACCAAAAGCGGCGCGGCCAGCCCCATGAAGAACGATACGAAGAATATCCGCTTGAAGCTCATATCCGTCATCAGCCCCAACACTGACATCAGCGCAAAGGCAGCCAGCGTCGTGATCCCGATCGCCGCCAGAAACGGCATGGCGACCAGCAACGCGATAATCGGTCCAAAGCTTTCCATCACACCCCTTCCAACAGCCGATCCGCTTGCGCTCGAGCTTCGGAGGTGATCTCGGCGCCAGAGAGCATGCGGGCTATCTCTTCTTGGCGACCGCTTTGGTCCAGTTCAACGACGCTGGTCTTGGTGACGGTGCCGCTCGACGATTTGGCGATGAGGTAGTGCAGCGAACCGCGCGCGGCGACCTGCGGGGAGTGGGTGACGGCGAGGAGTTGGCCCTCCTCATGAGCAAGCCGCGCGAGGCGGTCGCCGATGGCGCTGGCCACCGCGCCGCCGACGCCGCGGTCGATCTCGTCGAAGATGATGGTCCCCGCCCCGCCCTTTTCGGCCAGCGCCACCTTCAACGCGAGGATAAAGCGCGAGAGTTCGCCTCCGCTCGCAATCTTGTTGAGCGGCGCAAACGGCGCGCCGGGATTGGTGGCGATAAGGAATTCAGCCGTGTCCTGACCCAAAGCGCCCCAGCGGTCCTCTGGCAGGGCGGTCATCGCGGTCTGAAACTGCGCAGCATCCAGTTTGAGCGGCGCGAGTTCGGTGGCCACCGCTGTATCGAGGCGCCCCGCCGCCTTGGCGCGCAGATCAGAAGCTTTCCGGGCCGCCTTGGTGTACCCCTCGCGCGCCTCCCTCGCGGCCTTTTCCAGACCGCCCAGATGCGCCTCGCCCCCTTCGATAGCGTCCAGTTTCCCGCGCATTTCGACCATCAGGCCGGGCAAACCATCCACCTCGCAGCGATGTTTGCGAGCCTGCGCGCGCAGTTCGAACAGGCGGGTTTCAGCCGCGTCCAGGGCTTGCGGATCGTGGATCAGCGCGTGGCCCGCTTCGACCAGCTTGTCCTCCGCCTCGCTCGCTTCGATCACCGCGCGATCCAGCAAGGCGAGCGCTTCGGTCAGCAATGGGTGTTCTTCGGCTATGCGGTCCAGATTGCGCGCCGCCACGCGCAAATTGGCGAGCGGCGAATCCGATCCGTCCCACATCCGGCGCAGATCTTCGAGATCGCCCGACAGCTTCTCGTCCTTTTGCAAGTCGATGCGGGTGTTGGCGAGCGTCTCTTCCTCACCCACTTCCGGGGCCAGCGTCTCCAACTCGCCCAGATGGGCGCGCAGCAATTCCTCATCAAGCTTGGCCTGCTCCACCTCGGCGCGCGCCTCGGCCAGAACCGCTTCGGCTTTGGCCCAATCGGTATAGCGAGCGCGCAAGGCGCCAAGATCGGTCCCAGCGTAACGATCCAGCAGCGCCAAATGCCCACGCGGGTTCACAAGGCCGCGATCATCGTGCTGCCCGTGCAATTCAACGAGCGCCGGAGCGATACTGCGCAACAAAGCGGCGCTGACGGGTTGGTCGTTCACAAACGCCTTTGACCCGCCATCGGCCTTGACCTGACGCCGGATCATCAGCGGCTCGCCCGGTTCCAATTCGACATCCGCATCGTCCAGCGCCTCGGCGATCAAGGGTGGCGTCGTCGAGAATTCAAAGCTGGCGGTAACACTCGCCTTCGCTTCGCCCGAGCGCACCAGTCGCGTCTCCGCCCGGTCGCCCAGCACCAGGCCAATCGAATCGAGCAGGATCGACTTGCCCGCGCCCGTCTCCCCGGTCAGCACGCCCAGCCCGCGCGCGAAATCGAGATCAAGCGCTTCGATCAGAACGATATTGCGGATGGAAAGCCGAGTGAGCATCGTTCGCGCGGTCTAGCGCAGCCAGATGCGAGCGTCACGCATGCAAAACGCTCAAATCCCCAAGCGGAAACGCCGGGCGCGGCGCAATTCGATCAAGCGGCCTTGGCTTCCAACGCCGAGGCGAGCGCTTGGCGTTCGGTTTCGAGATCGCAAAACTTCAGGCACCCCTTGCCATCGCGCTTGGCTTCGTAAAGCGCTGCGTCGGCGCGTTCCAGAACGTCGGTGAGTTTGCTTTCGCCACTCGTCGGGATCGCGATCCCTACACTGGCGCCAACGTGCAGGGTCTGCCCTCGAAAGGAAATGGGTTGAGACACGGCGGTAATGATCCTGTTGGCAACGGCCACCAGATTCACGGAGTTTCTCTTTCGTGAGACAACAACCGCAAATTCATCGCCGCCCAATCGGAACACCTCGCCATCGCCGTGCAAGGCGGCTTTGAACCTTTCGGAGACCACTTTGAGAACCTGGTCGCCCGCCGCGTGGCCGTGCGTGTCGTTGACCCCTTTGAAGCCATCGAGATCGATCTGCAGCACCGCAGCGACATGGCGATCGAAACTGGCAGCGTCCCCATCATACGCCGCCAGACTGAGCCGGTTGGGCAATCCGGTAAGCTCGTCATGCTTCGCCTGGTGCTCTGCCCGGCGCGCGCGGCTGGTCAGGGCCCAACTGAAATGCAGGGCCGTAAAGGTCGCGGCCAGCGGCAGCGCGTAGTGATTGAACTCGGTGTAGGGAACAACATCCAACACCCGCAGGAACAGCCACACCGTGCCCGCCTGCAACAGTGTCCACCCAACCAGCAGGGCCTTCGCGCCCTGCACTCCGCGAAGGGCGAGGAAGACGTTCATGCCAAACAGGATCGTTGGGCCGATCAAAATGCTGAAGGCCAGAATAGTCACGGCCACCGCACTGGGAAGGAACACCCCGAACGCGCTTAAGACACCGACCGCTGCAATAACCTGTACGAGCCGATGCAATCGCGGGCTGTGCTCACGCATCTTAAGGTAACTGGCCAGAAACAGCGCGCTGGCCATGTTGCCGAAGGCTTGAGCCGCCATAAGAACCGTGTTCGAATTGAAAGCGATGCCGGGATAAATCAGCGCCTTCGCGATCCCGGTCGCCGACAAGATATAGCCAGCCACGCACACGCAGAAGAGAACGAACCATCCAAAGGCCGGTTCGCGCGCCGCCACGAAAGTCAGGAAGGAATGGATGGCGACCGCCAGCAAGCAGCCAACCAATAGGCCAAAAATCAGATAATCGAATGTCATGGCGCGCCCAAAACCGTCCAGGCTGTACAGCTGAAGCGGCACCAAGATCGGGGCGGGCGTTTCAATCCTGAGATAAAAGGTTCGTGTTTCCCCGCTCGGCACCGCTATCCGAGCGCTCGGGAAGCGACTGGCGCGCGCCTTGGAATGAGCCGCCGCGCTTCCCTGCTCGGTTCTGACAAATTCGTCATCTTCACCTTCGACATAGAACGTGATGTTCTGCGGTTGGGGGTACTTGAGCACGATCTGATGGATCAGCGTTTCGCGGCTTTCATTGGTCAACGCCGCTTTGACCCAAACAGGACCCGCTTCGCCATCGAGATTGGGAACAGCGCCGTTACCCGCTTTGAACGAAGCGTCGAATTCTCCCGACTTTACGGCGTCGAACCGAGTTGAGCTTGGGATGCCATCGCTCACTTGCATCGTGTCGAGCAACGACCAGTGATCCTTGTCCGGGCTGACGATTAAGGTCTGTTCGTGCGCCTTGGTGGGCGTCGCGCCGAAAAAACACAGCGCCGCAAACAGAGAACAGAACAGGAGAAAGCCGCTCTCACGAGAACGCGAGAAGGACAGAAACACGCTGGGTGTGGACTTCGACGCCATCCGCGCAGCCCTAGCCGAAGGACGTTTAGAAGCGGTTAGCTTTGATCACAAAAGGGCCGACTAATTGGCTCTCTGCATAGGGTGCCCAGATCAGATCGCCGTCACACCCTCGGCGTGTTTGCCAATCAGCTTGTAAGCGCGTTCGTACCACTTGGTGCCGGGGTAATTGGCTCCCAAGACCGCCGTGTACTTCACCGCCTCTTCGGGCACGCCCAGCGCCAGATTGCTTTCCGTGAGGCGATACAGCGCCTCGGGCGTGTGGCTGGTGGTCTGAAAGTTATCGATCACGTTGCGGAAACGCAGGTTGGCGGAAAGCCATTGGCCCGAACGCTGATAGAAACGACCGATCTCCATTTCCTTGCCCGCAAGGTGATCGTCCACCAGGTCCATCTTCAAGCGCGCATCAGCGGCGTATTCGGATTGTGGGAAGCGGCGGTTCACCTCGCGCAGCGCGCTGCGCGCTTGCTCGGTGATTTTCTGGTCGCGATTCACATCGCTGATCTGTTCGTAATAACTAAGCGCGATCAGATAGTAGGCGTAGGGCGCGTCCTTGTTACCCGGATGGATCGACAGGAAACGCTGCGAGTTTTGAATCGCCTTGTTGTAATCGCGCGCAATGTAATAGCTGAACGCGCTCATCAATTGCGCGCGGCGGGCCCACGGCGAATAGGGATGCTGGCGCTCCACTTCGTCAAACAAAGCGGCGGCAAGGATGATGTTGCCCTTGTCCATGCGGCGCTGCGCTTCGGCGTAGAGCGTTTCCACATCCCGGGCGATGTAGGCCACGTCTTTGTTGGCGCTGCCGCCGCCGCAAGCGGTGGTGGCGAGTGCGGCTGCGCCCAGCAGGGCGGCGCGGATCGAAGTCTTGGTGAATCCAGTCATGGCGCGCGGTATAACCAGCGCCGCGCTGAACGCCAAGTGAAGTTCGGGCCTTAGGCCCACAGTTTTATGGCTCTCCAATCGCAGTCCGCAAACCCCGAGAATTTTCCTACTTCGCCTTTTTGTGGTTCACACTGGCAAATGACCCGCAAGACAGACAACCGCACCACGCGCCTGCCGGTGCCCGCCAGCGCACTGCCCGACTTCACCCCCGTTCCCAGCCAGCGCAACCGTCACGACGGGTGGACGCCCGAACGCCAGCGCGGCTTTATCGAAGCGCTCGCCGACACCGGCAGCGTAGAGGCCGCGTGTCGCCACGTTAATATGAGCACCGCCGGCGCGTACCGCATCCGTCGGCTGCCTGAAGCGGCCAGCTTTCGTGAGGCTTGGGCGGCGGCGCTCGATCTGGGTGTGCAGCGGCTTGAAGATGTGGCGATGGAACGCGCGCTTAACGGCGTGGAGGAGCCCTATTGCGTGCGCGGCGAAGAGGTCTTCACCCGCACCCGCTACAACGATCGCCTTTTGATGTTCATGCTGCGCAACCGCGCGCCCGACCGCTTTGGCCACTCCGCCACCAAGGGCGGCGGCTCGCTCAAAGGCCTCAACGCGGTCGGCAAGATGGAGAAACAGCGGCTCAAGAAGAAATGGCGCAAGCAATGGGAGGACGAACAGCAAAACGTGTCCCCGCAAGAAATCCGCGCGAGCATTGATCGCAAACTGGAAGCGATCCGCGTGCAATCGCACCACGAACGCACGCAGGAATGGGCGCGCCTGTCGGACGAAACCAAGGCGGCTTGGGCGCATTTCACTGCCCTGCGAGACCGCGATCTGGACGCGCTAGGCGCGGACGAGACCTTCCGCCGCCGCCACCAAGAGGCTCCTCACGCAGACGGAAAACGCCTTGGGCCGCCCGAGTCCCTTCAAGCGGCGAAAATCCCACACTGTTGACGCGCAAAAGCCACATGCAGGCGTAACTGCCCCTGTGTTAGCTAAAAATTTTGTCTGCAATGAGTCGAGAAGAGATCGAAGTTCACGCCGTTGAGTCGCGACTTTTGTTCTTTGAGTCATACGCTTAACGTGGCTCTCCCTCTATTGCGGCAAAACCAAGCGAATACTTGGCGTATTATGGTTAGCGCCCTCCACGTTGACTCGTGCGTGTGATACGGTAGGCCGATTCTTATCACGCGCTTTGGGGAAAGCATGCCGAACCACCGTTCAATCGGGCTATCAATACTTGCCGGTATGGCGCTTTGGTGCGCGCCAACACTTGCGGCTGCCCAATCGACCGGTGCGCCCGTTGCGCAGGCTCCTGTAACCAGTTCACCCTACACCGGCAGCGCGCGGCAATCGGCGGTCGACGCTGAGGTGCAGGCGATCATGCAGATGCTGCGCAACGAAGGCATCGATATTGATGCGCGTATGGCGCGGGCCCGATCGGGCTGTCGCGGCGAGGTCATGGCGACGGCCGAGGGCAAGAGTGAAGCGGAGATCCAGGAAGAGATCGAAGGATGCGCTTTGGCCCGCGAAGGGGTCGTCTACGCGCAGGCGATCAACGAAATGAACGCCAACCGGGTCAACGCGTTCAACAGCGCGATGGCGCAGCACAACGCGCAAGTCGCCGAAGCGGCGCGCAAACAGCGCGAATACGAACAGAAACTGCAGGGCCACAACGCGGAAGTGGCCGCCGTGCAGGCCAAGCAGCAACAATTTGAGCGCGAACAGGCGCAATACGAAGCCGACCTCGAAGCGCACCGGCAAGAATTGGCGCGCATGGGTCTGCCGGTGACATCGACGCCGGCACGGTCGCGCTCGGTCGCGCAAAGCGCCCCGCCCACACAAACGGCGCAAGCGGCTCCACCGGCTGCTCGGGTCGCAGCCCCCGCGCCAGCGCCGCAGACGGTAGCGGCCGCCCCCGCTCCACAACGCGCCGAACCCGTTTACACTCCGCCTGTGACCTCACAACCGGTCCAGACCGCGCCGGTACAGACCGCGCCGGTTCAGGTCGCGCAGGCGCGCCCGCCCGCGCCGACGCCGCAATACACGGCCCCGGCAGCAACACAGGCTCCCGCTCCGCAGCCCCAAACCATGGCGCCCGCTCCCCAACCGCGTGTCGCGCAAAATACGGCGCCCGCGCCGCAATATTCGGCTCCGGCCCCTCAATACACGCCCCCCCAAAACACCGCTCCAGCGCCGCAAACGCGCATCACGCAGAACACCAATCCGGGACCGGGTCTTGCGCGCGGGGCCGGCGGTGCAACGCCGCGCGGATATGGTCGCCGACTGTCCAACCGCGAGGGCGAATTTGCGCAGCAGAATGTCCAGGTCGCCATCGCCGAGGCCAGCGGCCCACGCATCGCGCTGGTGATCGGCAACGAACGCTATTCCAACTCCATGGGCGCGCTCTCCAACCCGGTGAACGACGCGGTGCTGATCCGCGCGACATTGCGCAGTTTGGGCTTTGACGTGGAGATCGTGCGAGACGGCGATCAAAAGGCGATGAAGGCCGCTGTCCGCCGCTTTGGAGACCGCTTGGCCGCCGCAGGCGATAACGCCACCGGCCTGTTTTATTACGCCGGGCACGGCGTGCAGTCGGGCGGGCAGAATTTCCTTATCCCGGTCGGTTCCGATATCGATTCCGAAAGCGATCTTGAACTCGAAGCGGTCCGCGCCGACGCCGTTCTGGCGCAGATGGAGGAGGCCTATGTCTCCACCCGCATCGTCATCCTCGACGCGTGCCGCAATATGCCGCTGCGCCGCCGCACGCGCGATGGAACGCGCGGGTTAGCGCAGATGTCGACACCCAATGGCAGCTTTGTTGCCTATTCGACCTCTCCGGGAAGCGTCGCGATCGATGGAGGGGGCGTCAACAGCCCCTACGCCGAAGCTTTGGCGGAGCAGATGCTGGTCCAGAACCGCGATATCGAACTCACCTTCCGCGAAGTGCGCAAGCAAGTGGTTGAGATGACCAACGGCGATCAGGTCCCCTGGGACGCCTCGTCGCTGCTCGACACCTTCGTCTTCGCCCTGCCCCGGTAAGAAACCACGCTCGCTAAACCGCGATTGGCGGGCTATCCAACGCAGCTATGACACCGCGTACAAGAGCCATGGTGGCCGCCGCCGCCTTTGTCGTCCTTACATCCAAGAAAGTCGCCGGTGTGTTCGACCACAGCGCGGGTAAGAAGCTACGGATCGCGGCCGAACGTCGCGGCGATCAGGTCCAGGCCTTCGACGCGGAGAATCAGGCGCATTTCGGCGGTACGCTGCCCGAATTGTACGACGCGGGCACCAAAGCCCATGTTGCCTTTCGTGTCGACTTGAGTGTCTCTGGCGGCACCCTAACCGGCCACGACCG
Source organism: Pseudomonadota bacterium (assembly GCA_039814925.1). GTDB lineage: Bacteria > Pseudomonadota > Alphaproteobacteria > Sphingomonadales > Sphingomonadaceae > Erythrobacter. The sequence continues at coordinate 72,259 of JBCCAH010000003.1, read as the reverse complement.
CCACTCGGCCAGCGACTTTACCGCGCGGGTCGAAGATGGCTGTGTGCAGGTGTATGACTACGCACAAGACGCCTGGTTTGCCTACGACATTCAGGACCCGAACGCCGCGAAGAGCTTTCACCGCGCAGGCTGAACAGCGGACCCGCCGCTAGGGCTTCACCGACAGGCGCTTTTCACCGATTCGCACGACCACACGCCCTTGCGAAAACTCGGTAAACAGCCGCGTGCATCCATCATTGATGCGATCGTGGAGTTCGGCGAACACGGCCTTAATCCCTCTGAGCGTTTCCATATCGTGCTCCAGCACGTCGACCTCGCCGCCCTCGATATCGAGTTTGAGAATGCCGATTTCCGATCCATCCTCGACCAGTTGCGACAAGGTGTAAGCGGGCGCTTCGTGCATCGCCGCGGCGTTTTCGTTGGTTTTGGGGCGTTCCACCGCCGTGAACGCGTGCTCGCCTTTGCCCGGGTCGAGCAGGGTGATTGAGGCGCGCTCTTTGCCGACAAGCGCGCCATGCACGATCTGCACGTTCTCAACGCCCGCCAGATTTTGCCGCAGAACCATGAGGTTCGCCTCCGACGGTTCAAGCACGATGATGCGCGCCTTGGGATACAATTTGCGCAGCGCCAGCGTCGCCGTCCCGATATAGCCGCCCGCATCGACGATTACGCCGTCAAAGTCATCGGGCAAAAGCCCGCGCAACGCCTTGAATTCCCCCGTCAGCGAATGGACCGCGACCAGGATATCGGGCGTGCCCTTGCGCACTACGACATCGTGAGACCAGATCGTGACCGGCACCTCGGCGCCGGAACGCGCCGTCTTGAAGCGCGCGAAGTCGCGCAGTCCAAGCTTGCGGGCAAGATCGTAATTGTAATCGAATTGATGTTGCAAAGCGGCGACCCTTTTTTGTCATAGTAACCGACGAAATGGATCCGCAATACGCGATTTGGCTCAAAGCGTTCTTACGCTGCGATCAGACGCTGCGATCAGACGCTGCAAACTGCGGGGCATATCGTTCCAGCCACGAATACGACCTAAGTCCTTATTCCCGGTAAAAGCTCCGCACTTCTGCAAAGATGCGCGCGGCCGCCTGCATCTGGATCGCGGGTGCGAGCGCTCTGCCCGCTGTATCGGGCCGCGCTCTTGCCCTCTGCCCTAGGCTCGCCGCCGCCCCAGTACGAAACCGCTGACTGCAAAGACGAGCCCGAGCGTCAGGACCGAGATCAGAGCTTGCGGGATCGACAGCGACTTTGACAAAGCGCGTTCGAGAGCCGGCTTTCGAAGCGCCATCGTCATTTCCGGCGCCGATGTGATTTGATCCGTGGGCAAAAACGCCGCCAGCCTTTGCTCCGCCTCCTTGTAACCGGCCTCACCGGCGCGATTGGTCCATTCCAGCGGATCGCTTTCATGATCGTAGAATTCACGGGTGCCGTCGGAATATTCGATCAGGCGATAGGGCCCAAGACGCACCGCGTTGCTGCCTTGATCGATCGTGGAGATTGCCGGATGGCTCCACTCCGCCTCAGGCGATCCCAGCAATTCGGCCACGCTTTGTCCTTCGACGTGATCGGGCCGCGGGATTGAGGCAAGCTCCATCAGCGTGGGATAAACGCTCATCAAGTCCACCGGAGCCTCAACCAGCGCGCCTTCAGGGGTGAGACCCGGCACACGCCAAATATAGGGTGTGCGCGTTCCCTCTTCCCAAAGTGTGTTTTTACGGAACTGGCCTTTCTCCCCAAAGTGCCAGCCATGATCGCCAAAGACGACGATGATCGTGTTGTCGTACTGGCCGGTCTCGCGCAGTTTCTCGATCAAATAGCCGATGTTTTCATCGGTGTAGTTTACCGCCGCCAGATAGTTGGCGATCACCTTGCGCCACCGCCCGCGCCCGTAAACCTGCTTGAAATCGTTACCGCGCACGCGCGAGCGTCCCAGCTTCGGGACATCGGTCAAATCATCGGTCGCAAACGAAGGAAGCGTGACGGACTCCGGCGCAAAGCGATCGTGAAACCGGTCGGGAACGGTGAAGGCCAGATGCGGCTTGTAAAGCCCACACGCCAGGAAGAAGGGCGCATCACCGCTCTCTTCGATCCTTTTCCCGCACCAGCGGGTGGTGTGAAAATCGTCGAAATCCTCGTCCTTTAAGTCTTTGACGCGCGGGCTAAGGAAGCCGTCATTCGCGTCCACGCCCGGGCCATTGTGGATCGCGCGGTCGAGGGGACGGTATTGCGTCCAATCCTCCTCGAAATAGTCTGTTCCATGGTACAGTTTGCCTGCCCCGAAAACGCGGTATCCGGCCGCCTTGAACTGTTCAGGCAAGCGTTCGCCATCGCGCAGATATTGGCGCCAATCGACTTCTTTTATCAGCCGGACATTCTGATAAACACCGGTGGTGCCCGGCCGCCTGCCGCTTAACAAGGCGGTGCGCGAGGGGTTACAGGTGGGCGCCGCCGCGTAGGCGTGGCGAAAGCTCACGCCCTCATTGGCCAGCGCATCGAGATTGGGCGTGCGCGTGTCCGGGTTGCGCCCCAGATGCCCCACCCAATGGTTGAGATCATCGGCGATGATCATCAGTACATTGGGTCGCTGCGAAGAGCGCTCAACGTCTTGCGCACCCAGCGCGCTGGACAAGCCCAGCGCCAACAGCGCGCACGCCGCCGAGGCGCGTCGGAAAAAGGTGACCATATTTTCCCCCAGGATCGACGGCCTGAAAGCCCGCCAACCGCGCGTAAACGCTGAAAATTGCTGCTGCTAAGTGTGAACCAGACTTCTGCGAGCCTTGAGCGCGGAGGCTAACGCATTGAATCTGGAACGGCAACAGGAGGCAGGTGTTGCAAGGGACTCATGGTTTCGTTCCGCGGCCCTTTCAGCGCAAACGCTTCGAAGGGATGGGTTCAAAGCTCGTGTTGCAGGAACCTCGGCGGACGCCTCCTGGTCTGATCCTGCATAATATGCATCGGATACGAGCCACGATCGAGCGCTTTGAGAGGCATGCCCGCCTCGGCCAGCGCGTAAGGAGAGACGCGGTGGCGGGTCACGAGACCGCTATAGCCATCGCTGATCAGCGGCGTTTCGAATTCCAACCCTTGCGTGATGTCGTGCGAATGGACCACGCGGCTCACCACCAGTTGCCCAGCGCCCAGATCCAGCACCACATCTTCGCCCACCGGCACTCCCCCCAGGCCATCGATCCGGGCGCCCGTCTTCGAGATATTGCGCAGCATCACATCGTAATAGTGATCTTCGTGAATAAGCCCGATCTTGCGCAGCATCGTCATGCGGTCGGCGCGGTGGCGCGGCGGGCCATCGGGGATAAACAGCGGCCCGCTCCCACCCAGATGCTCCAACACTTTGTCCTGAGCCAAAGGCTTTGAATAGATGTAACCCTGCACCAGATCCGCGCCGCGTTCTCTCACCAGTTCCAGCTCGTCCATCGCCTCGACGCCTTCGGCCACCGTCTGCATGCCCAGCGCCTTGGCCAGCGCCACGATGGCGGTGATGATCGCCGGGTTGGTGTCGCCCGACAGCGTGCAGCCGCGCACAAAGCTCTGGTCGATCTTGATCTTGTCGAACGGCGCGCGCTTGAGATAGCCGAGCGAGGAATAGCCGGTCCCGAAATCGTCCATCGCCAGACGCACGCCCAGTTTCTTGAGCGATGCGAAGGTTTTGTCGACGTTTTCATCATCGCCGACGAACACGCTCTCGGTGATCTCAAGCTCAAGGCGCGATGGCTCCAACTGGCTTTCCGCCAGCGCCTCCGCCACTGTCTTTACGAAGCCGGGGGTCATGAACTGTTTGGCCGAAATGTTGACCGCAACCTTGCGATCGCCCGGCCAATCCAGCGCATCGTGGCAAGCCTGCTTAAGCGCCCATTCCCCCATGCGCACGACCAGATCGGTCTGCTCGGCGATCGGAATGAATTGAGCGGGCGAGATACGCCCATGTTCGGGATGATCCCACCGCATCAGCGCCTCGAACGCCTCGACATCGTCACTGCGCGGATTGACGAGCGGTTGATAGTTAAGGCTGATTTGGCCCAGGGTCAGCGCGTCGCGCAGCCCCTCTTCGATGATCGCCCCTTGCAAAGCGGCGTCTTTGAGCTCGGCGCTGTAGAAACGAAACGTGCCCTTCCCGCCTTCCTTGGCCGCGTAAAGCGCCATATCGACCGCCGCGTTCAGCTCCTCGGCGTCGATCCCGTCATAAGGCGCTATGGCTATCCCGACCGAGGTGCCAATCAGCGCGCGCCGCCCGCCCAGCGTGTAGGGCTGCGAGACGACATGGATGATGCGGTTGGCCAGATCCGCCAGCTGACCGCGATCGTCGACATCCGGCAACAGGATCTGGAATTCATCGCCGCCCATGCGCGCGACCTCGCCCTTATCCTCGATGATGGATTGCAAACGCTCCGCCGCGCGCTTGAGCAATTCATCGCCCGCAGGGTGGCCCATCGTGTCGTTCACATGCTTGAAACGATCCAGATCGAGCATGACCAGCGCGCAGGATCGGCCCGTGGGTTTAAAGGCGTTCAGCGTGGAGGCCAGCTTGCGGTTGAACCTGTGGCGATTGGCGAGCCCGGTCAGCTCATCATATTGCGATTGGCGCGCCACCTTTTGCTGCGTTTCGAAATCGCGCGTGATGTCCCTTGCCGCGCCGCGATAGCCATCGAACTCGCCCGCCGCGTTGAAATGCGGCTTGGCCGAGATTGTCCACCAGCGCCGCGGGGCGGGCTCGCCCTGAGACCCGCTGGCCACGCAGATTTCGACCGTCTGCTCCTCGATCTTGGATTGCGAGCGCAGCGTGAGCCTCAGCGACCGCTCGGTGTCGCCGCCCTCTTCAATCGAGGTCTGCGAAAACAGCGACGTGATAGGAAGGCCGAGCAGGTCCTTGGGCTCTTTCTCCAGAGCGGCGGCGGCTTTTTCGGAGATGTAGCTGAGCAAGCCAGCGCGGTTGGTCGCCCAAAACAGGCCCACCCCGGCGCTTTCGATCTCTGACAGGAAGGCCGAGGGCGCGCGCCGGGCTTCGACGGGCGCGTCCGAGTGGCCGACGCCGCCGGACCCGTTCACCGCCTCTTTGATCAACCGAAACACCACGAAGGGTTTGCTCCCCCAAGACCCCTGCCGGAACGCCCTGCGCCGCGCTGTGCATAGGGTCATGCACTTATACCTGTCTTAGGAATGAGCTTACTTTGAGGGACCTAACATTGGGTGAAGCCGGTTTTGCGATTGGCTTCAAAGGCTTGCGGCCACGCGCCGGATCAGTCGAACCCAAAAGCGCGCGGAAGCAAGCTAACCAGCACCCCGCCCCCTGCCACAGCCCCCGCTCACCCTGAGCCTGTCGAAGGGTGGTGCGTGGCTCGGACCCTCGCCCTCCCCCCCCCCCCCGCTCACCCTGAGCCTGTCGAAGGGTTGTTCTTTCTAGCTGAAGAGAAGGACAGTGCTTCGACAAGCTCAGCACGAGCGGGAGAATGTTAATTCCGCTGATAGAAAGGCCTAACAAAGACGCGAAGGCGATCCGCGCCAAGACCAAACTCAGCCAAGCTCAGTTCGTCGAAAAAATCCGCGTACCCGTCGCGACGTTGTGCGATTAGGAGCAGAACCGGAGGACGCCTAATGCGCCAGCTAGAACGCTGTTGGGGGTGTTGGACGCTGATCCGAAAGCGGCGTTGGAGTTGATTGAGTGGGCCTTGGGGTAAGGAGGTATCGCTAAAGACCCAAGACTTGGTTGGCTTGTGCTTTCCTACCACGCAGCACGTTAGTTTTTCTTTTTCTATTGCCGCCAGGCTTTGAAAAATCCGATTGCGCCTGTGCAAGTTTTTGATGTTGACGATTTGGCAACCGCAAATTCTCTTGGCCGACCATCACGCCCGTTACATCAGCAGGCTTGCTGATGATTCGACGTGTCTTCGTTTCCTTTATCTCGAGCCCATGCTTGCGTATCTGCTTTTTGATTTGCCACAGCGTTTGCCCAAGTACTTTCTCGCCTGAAATCGTGAGATCATCGAGGTAAAGGGTGAATTTGTTGCCAGCGGACAAAGCCAACTCATGGATCGCGTCCCACATCTCGGAATATGTCCAATACGACAAAATTGGGCTCGACGACGCGCCTTGTGGAAGAGAACCTTTGTCACAGCAAAGCCGAGCGATTATTACGGCAACGTCAAGTGAGCATTTCATCCTATTTTTGAAGAATGCGACGACCTTTTCCTCCCGGCAGGAAGGGTAAAAGCTCTCGATGTCCAGCAATACGAAAGTCCGTGAGCCTCGATGTATAGCGGCATTCGTTACGTATGTTCTCTTTGGTACGGGCGCGTGCACATAATCGGGGGTTTGGATACAAGTGAGTAGATAGCCGATCCGACTCTGAACTTTGTCCAATCCTTGATGTGGTCGGCTAAGAGGGCGCATCGAGCCATCCGCCTTTGCTTCTTCCCAGTATTCGTAATGCGGCACCGATTTGTCGGTCATTCCCTTGAGGGCCGCAACTGATGTGAAAAGGAGCTTTGCGAGCTTCTTTTTGCTTTGCATTTTGTAGAATTGACTGTCTTCAAGCCGGTAGAATTTTCTTGCTTTTCTTCGCCAAGGCTTTTTCGACTTAGTCATTCTACATGTCCAATTCACTGTCAATGTCGAGCAGAGTCAGAATAGCGATAATCTTCTTGGCTATAACGCCTTTTGCCCGATTAAGGCGGCCAATCTCTTGCTTGTCGGCCTCAAGGGCTTCAGCAAAGAAGACCAGTGAGCTAACAGGTACTTCAAACACATCAGCGTAGCGGTTTAGAAGATCGAACGAAGGGGTCCGATTTCCGCTTTCCAACTCTGAAACGTAGGATCGAGAAACACCTAATTTGGCAGCGAGGGTGGACTGATTAAGTCCTTGATAACGCCGCAGCAGCTTCAAAGCTTGTCCGAACATGCCATTCTCCAGTGTAATTGAGAACGGCGCCCTACAGAAGCAGCTAGCTATCTGACCCAAAAAGGATTTCGATAACTTTCCACAACCGCGGCAACCATATAAGGATACCCCGAAACACCGTTCCCAAAAGAAATGACCACATGGGTCGCTTTTCTGGAGGCGGGTGCTCCATCGGACGCCGCTCCGGCAGGTTGGTATTCTGATCCGAATGTTTCATCGGAACCTCCTTTCGAAAGACGCAGTTGGCGGAATTGCCAAAAGCGTGTCTTCCCTTTCAAAAGGAAACGGATGCCGGTAATTTCACTCGCATACACAGGACCACAATAGTCTTCGTTGTGGTCCTGGCTCGCCGCACTCCTCGCCGTCGCTCTCGTCGCGATGGCCATGAGCCGGTCAAAGGTCGAAAGTATCTCTACTTTCACGGGTGAGACGTAAATCTCCTCCAATCTCTAAAGACGTTCTTCGCGTCACTCACCATGAGTGCCAACCGGTTACAGGGGTAGGCGACAAACTGCTTGGCGTCAACAAAACGTCTCTCTGAGTGACAAAGTGTTATCCACAAGGCAGAATCCGGGCGCGCAACGCCCGCTAAGGGTCAGCGCCTTTACAGGCCCAGTGCGGGCTAGCCCGGCGCAGTGTTCGGGACCTCCCCTCCTTTCTTAAGGAGGGGATCGAGGGGGGTGCGAGCCGAAATGCTCGTTCCTGAAAAGCGCTTCGCGGCACCACCCCCCAACCCCCTCCTCCCCAGGAGGGGGCTAGAACACCAAAACCGTCATCCTGAACTTGTTTCAGGATAACAGCGTGTGGCGCTTTGTTGTGGGGGTTATGCTGAAACGAGTTCAGCATGACGATTGGGGTGATGTGGGGCGCTTGACCCTACTCCTCCCCCATCCGCAGCGCGGCGATAAACGCTTCTTGCGGAATGCTCACATTCCCGTACTCGCGCATCTTCGCCTTGCCCTTTTTCTGCTTTTCCAGCAGCTTTTTCTTGCGGCTGATGTCGCCGCCGTAGCACTTCGCGGTCACGTCTTTGCGCATCGCGGCGATGGTTTCGCGGGCTATGATTTTGCCGCCGATCGCGGCTTGCACCGGGATCTTGAAGAGGTGGCGCGGGATGAGGTCTTTTAGACGCTCGCACATGCCGCGGCCGCGTTCTTCGGCGACGCCGGAGTGGACGATCAGCGACAGCGCGTCCACGGCTTCCGCGTTGACGAGGATGTTCATCTTTACAAGGTCGCCCTCGCGGCTGCCGATTTGCTCGTAGTCAAAGCTGGCGTAGCCGCGCGAGATCGACTTCAGGCGGTCGTAGAAATCGAATACGACCTCGTTCAATGGCAATTCGTAGGTCACCTGCGCGCGTCCGCCGACATAGGTGAGGTCGGTCTGGATGCCGCGGCGGTCCTGGCACAGTTTGAGGATCGAACCGAGATATTCGTCGGGGGTGTAGATCACCGCCTTGATCCACGGTTCCTCGATCATGTCGATGCGATTCACATCGGGCCAGTCGGCGGGGTTGTGAATGTCGATGACGCCCGCGTCCTCGGTCTTCGACTTGGACAGGTGGACGCGGTAGACGACGGATGGCGCCGTGGTGATCAGGTCGAGATCGTATTCGCGGCTGAGCCGCTCCTGAATGATTTCGAGGTGCAGCAGGCCAAGGAAGCCGCAGCGGAAACCGAAACCGAGCGCGGCGGAGCTTTCCATCTCGAAGCTGAAGCTGGCGTCGTTGAGGCGCAATTTACCGATGCTTTCGCGCAGTTTTTCGAAGTCGGCGGCGTCGACCGGGAAGAGGCCGCAGAAAACGACCGGTTGCACGTCTTTATAGCCGGGCAGCGCCTCGGTCGCGCCGCCTTTGACGGTGGTGATCGTATCACCGACGCGGGCCTGTTCGACCTCTTTGATTTGCGCTGTGATAAAGCCGATTTCGCCGGGGCCGAGTTCGGGCAATTGTTCGATTTTGGGGCGCATGCAGCCGACGCGGTCGACAAGGTGCTGCGTGCCGCCTTGCATGAACTTGATCTGCTGCCCCTTGGTGAGGACGCCTTCGACAACGCGCACGAGGATGACGACGCCGAGATAAGGGTCGTACCACGAATCGACGAGGCTGGCTTTGAGCGGTTTGTCACGCTCGCCCGTGGGCGGGGGGATTTTGGCGACGACCGCTTCGAGCACGTCTTCGATGCCGATGCCGGTTTTGGCCGAGGTCATGACCGCTTCGGACGCGTCGAGGCCGATGACCTCTTCGATCTCGCGCTGAACGCGTTCGGGTTCGGCGGCGGGGAGGTCGACCTTGTTGATGACGGGGACGATTTCGTGATCGTGCTCGATCGATTGGTAGACGTTGGCGAGGGTCTGCGCCTCGACCCCTTGCGCAGCGTCGACGACCAGCAGAGCGCCTTCGCACGCGGCGAGGGAGCGCGACACTTCGTAGGCGAAGTCGACATGGCCGGGCGTGTCCATGAGGTTGAGCTGGTAGGTCTCGCCGTCCTTGGCGGTGTAGTTGAGGCGGACGGTCTGGGCCTTGATGGTGATGCCGCGCTCTTGCTCAATGTCCATGTTATCAAGGACTTGGCTCGTCATCTCACGCTCAGAGAGGCCGCCCGTATACTGGATCAAGCGGTCCGCCAAAGTGGACTTGCCGTGATCGATATGGGCAATGATAGAAAAGTTACGGATCTTGGAAAGGTCAGTCATCGTGCCGCGCAAATAGCCGTGAGAAGGCGCTGTGTCATTCGCGAAAATTGCAAATGTGAACAGCGTTTGAAGTTACGGTCCAGCGGCGCGATTTGATGCAGTCCGATCGCGAGTGACGTCAGGCGTGTTCCTTGATCGCTTGGCGTGAGTATCCGAACTGCGGGACGCTGCCACCGTGGCCTAGTAAACCGCCCTGCATCCCTTTGTAATTGCCAGCGGAAAGTGCCTCCAGGGGAGCGCCGGCGGAAGCCAGCGCATAGGGGCTGACACGGTTGCGGGTGCACAACCCTCCGGATCCGTCTTCGATCAGCGATTGTTCGAACTCAAGGCCTTGAATATCTCCATTGGTGCGGATGACGGTCGCCACCGCCAACTGCCCACCGCCGAGATCGACGACGAATTGCGTGCCTTTGGGAACGTCTGCCAGCCCTTCGATCAAAGCACCGGTGCGCGAAAGGTTGCGCAGGGTGACCTCGTACGAATGATCGTCGTGGATCACCTGGATCTTGCGGAAAACAGTGCGTCGGCGGGCACGCTTGGTGCGATTTTCGTTGGGCGGGATGATCCACGATCCGCCGATCATCTCGGTCGCGATGGTCTCTTGATCGACAGGTTCCGCGTAGATTGAGCCCTGGACAAAGCCCACTCCGCAATCGGTGATCGCTTTCATCAGATCGGCCGTATCGATACCGGTCGCAATCGTGTCCATCTCCAAAGCGCCGGCCAAGGCCACAATGGCTTTGATCAGACCAAGTTCGCGCGCGTCGACGCGATCGGCTTCAGCGATCAGCTTCTGGTCAATCTTGATGGTGTCGAAAGGCGCGCGGCGAAGATAGGCCAGTGAGGAGTAGCCGCTGCCAAAATCGTCGAGTGTCAGTCGTACACCCATCTTGAACAAGGCACCCAGGACACGATCAGCGCTTTCTGGGTCGCCGAAGAACAAGTCTTCGCTCACTTCCAGATCTAACCGTCCGGCCGCTAACCCAGATTCAGTGAGCGCTGCGGCAACCTCGTCAAGAAAGTCGTCCGCCTTGAACAGGCTGACGGGAACATTCACCGCGATGCGCACGCTTTCCGGCCAGTCGACAGCGACACGGCACGCTTCGTTGATAGCCCACTTGGTAACGTCGTTTGCCTGATCCGATCCATCCATGATCGCGGCGAATTCTTCTTCGTCGATATGGCCGCGTTCCGGGTGGTTCCAGCAAATGTGTGTTTCCAGCGCACGAACGTCCTTGGTCGTAGCATCTACAATCGGCTCGTAGCGCAGCGCCAATTGATCATCGCGGACCGCTTCACCCAGATTCTCCGACAGGCGGCGGCGGAAGATCGCCTCGTTTTCGAGGTCTGCGGTGTAGAAACGATACTGTCCCCGCCCACCGTTTTTCGCTGAGTACAGCGCAAGGTCCGCCGAACGCACGATTTGCGCGGCGTTGATACCGTCGTGCGGGGCGATCGCGATGCCGACTGACGCTCCAATCACGCAGCGCCCTTCGTCAAGCGAATAGGGCTGTTTCAACATCGTAATGATCTTGGCTGCGATTTCGCCAAGCTCGCCACGATCATCAACATCGGGGATCATGACCTGAAATTCATCGCCACCAAGGCGACCGACCTCGCAATCGGGTTCGATCGCACGCTCCAATCGTCTCGCAACCTGCTTGAGCAGTTCATCTCCTGCTGCGTGCCCCATTGTGTCGTTGACTTGCTTGAAGCGGTCTAGGTCGAGCATCAGAACCGCGCAATTGCGCTTGGCAGCCTTAAACGCGGTTAGCGTGGTTTCGATAAGATGCGCCATACGATGGCGGTTTGAGAGCCCTGTGAGCGAGTCGAACTGGGCAAGCCGTTCGGTTTCCTGCTCCCGGTGGTAATCATCGGTGACATCGGTCCCAGTCCCGCGAAATCCGGTAAACTTCTTGCCCCGCATGATGGGTTGACCAGCCAGGCGCAGCACCGCGCCATTGGACCCGCGTGCAAACTGCACTGCGAGGCCGCTGAAGGCCTTGTGCGTGTTCAGCAGTAGGGAAAGGGGTTTCGCGGAACGTTCATTTGTTGCTGGATCGAACAGCTGCGCCAACGGGTGACCAATCAGTTCATCGAGAGAGACCTCAATCCGGTTGGCCAAAGCTGGGCTTAGGTAAGTCAGGCGTCCTTCTGCGTCGGTTGCCCAGAACCATCCGAGCCCCGATTCTTCAAGCTGGTCGAGCATCGCGACCTTTTCGTCGTCCGACAGGACTTGTTGCCCTGATCCGCGACGCGCAAAGGCGGATTTACCGCTTCCTGATGACAAAAGGCCTTTAAAGGGCACTCCGCCAATTCCTTCTTGCTCACACAAATGCGCGGGTTTCGCGCGATTACGGGTGTGTAAATCCGAGTGGTTAGTATTGGCCTAATTCACGGAGTGAATTCTGTGTTTACCCTGTGACGAGGCCACGCCCAGCGGGTTCATTTCGAAGTACCAAGAAATTGAAATGGTCAGGGGTTCCGTCGCCTTGTCGCCAAAGACGAAGCCCCCTTTTTGGTGGCTTAAGCAGCCGCAGCGCGGCCTCGCAAAACCGCGAAGGATCCATCGGCACGGCGACGCAGGGGTTCGCTGAATTCGACCCCCACTCGGTTTTCGCGCGACCACCGAACATGCGCCTCGACAAACTGATCAGCGTTAAATTCAACCCGAATTGCGCTGCCTACAGGCATGTTCCAAAGGCCTTCAATCATCGCGCCGCCCTCAGAAAGGTTGCGGATGTTAGCGGTCAAGCGATGGTCACGATGAAGGACAATGACCCTACGCAGCAGGACATGCCTGGGAACGCGCGCGGATTTGGGTCCATCGGCTTCTGCCGCCAAGTTACCTTCTACAAGCTTTGTGGCATCTTCAACGTCAAGCGGCTTGTGGTAGATGTATCCCTGTATGTGACTACACCCGAGCAAGCGGACCAGCTCCAATTCATCGAGCGTTTCCACACCTTCGGCGGTCGTATCCATGTTGAGCGCTTCAGCAAGCGACGTGATGGACGAGACAATCGCTCCGTTGCGGCTGCCATCTTCGGTCGCGCCGCGCACGAAGCTTTGGTCGATTTTGATTTTGTCGAAGGGCGCTTTCTTCAGATAGCCAAGCGATGAATAGCCCGTGCCAAAATCATCAAGGGCAAGCCTCACACCAACCCGTTTGAGAGCGGCAAACATAGCTTCTGTACCAGAACTGTCGTTCAGGAAGACGCTCTCGGTGATCTCCAATTCTAGCCGGGATGCATCAACACCAGCGTGCGCAAGCGCGTTGGCCACATGCGTTGCCAATTCAGGATTTGAAAACTGCAAGGGCGACACATTGACCGCGCATCGGATCGATTCTGGCCACCGAGCCAGATCCTCACACGCCGTGCGAAGAGCCCACTGGCCCATCTGATCAATCAGGCCAGCATCCTCGGCGATCGGCACGAATTTTTCAGGAGAGATAAACCCGCGCTTAGGATGGTTCCATCGCATAAGGGCTTCAAACCCGACGATCTTCTCGTTCGCCGCGTAAACGACGGGCTGATAGTACAAGGACAAACCGCCCGTATGGATCGCATCGCGAAGCTCTTGTTCAAGCTCGGCGCGCTCTTCAGCAGCGGAATGCAAATCCTGCGCGTAGAACCTATGCACACCGCGTCCAGCGTCTTTCGCCGCGTAAAGCGCCAGGTCGACATTACGGATTAGATCCTCGCTGCACGTGCCATGATACGGCGCCACTGCCACACCAACCGAAGCGCCGATAACCACGCTTTGCCCATCGATGGTATAGGGCTGCGACAGCGAGCCAATGATCTCTTTGGCAATCTGGGACAGCGTTTCGCGATCCTGTTCACCCGGCATAATCACTTTGAATTCGTCACCGCCCAGACGCCCGCAACGCCCAGCCGCCCCGATCACACGTTCAAGGCGTTGGGCGACCTGTTTGAGCAATGCGTCGCCAGCGGGGTGCCCCATCGTATCGTTGACGGTTTTGAACCGGTCCAGATCAAGTATCATGACCGTACAGGTCCGGTCGCTTGCTCGAGGCGCGGCCAAAATCTGCTCGAGCGCCTCGCTCATCTGCACCCGGTTCGCGAGACCGGTGAGCGAGTCGAAGTGCGCCAAGCGCGTCACTTGCTGTTCGCTGCGACGTTTTTCGGTCAGGTCAGCGCCATGGCCGCGAAACCCGCAGAAATTCTTGAAGCTGTCATAGACAGGCCGCCCCGTGAGCGACCAAAGACGGTCCTCATCGCTCCGATTGGCCGCCAACACTTCAATATCGCGGAACGCCGAACGCGCGGTTAGGTGGAACCCAAGCGTGCGTTCGGCCTCGTTGGCACCGGCATCGGTATCGACGATTGCGGTGAGGGGTTCACCTTGAAGCGACTCCGCCGTCTTTCCCAAAACAAGAGCGGCCGATTCTGAGATGTAGCTGATCGTTCCCCGCCGATCGGTTTCCCAAAACCAGCCTTGGCCCGTTTCTTCAAAGCTGCGCAGAATGTCGTCAGCGCGTGCGGCAACACGGTCGCGCGCTTCGTTCTTGAGCCGTCGCGATTCCGCCGATTCCCATTCCAGGCGGGCAATCAAGATCAAGGTCAACCCGGCGCCAATGACAGCGGCAAAGGTCAACACTGAAGGATAGACGAACGCAAACGCCGCCCAGATGGCAATCTTGGCCGTAAACAGCGAGATAATCCGACCGGCAAACACGGCGGCAGAGGCCGCGTTGATGCAGATCAGTGTGGCCACGGCCCATTGCCAGGGCAAACCGGTTTCCACGCCAATGGCAAGAGCATAGCCGGCGAGACCCATCGGAGCCAGAACACCCAGAAGCAGCAAAGCCAAGCGTATCGCATTGGGAAGACCGGCGCGCCGCTCCCACTTAGCGAATTGGTTTCCGGCAAATATCAGTCCAACGCAAACCGCAGCCGCGAGACAGGCGCGCAGGTCCGGAACGGCGCTCGCCACGCCAACTGCGATCAGGAACGCCACAGCAAGGAACAAAGCCATGCCGTTTTGATTTCCCGGCAAGAAGAAGTCGAAATCCGACAGCGAGGCCTCAGCGGTCTTGCCGCCAGAGCCCAACACTTTCGCGCCGCCACGATCGCCCGAACGGCGTTCACGGGAGTTTCGATTCTCGGCGCGACCCTGTGTATCTTTGCGCGGTTTCACAGGCTTTGTGTCCTTGCGAGGCAACTTTTCGCGCGGATCCTCGCCGCCGCGTGCAGGTCCAGAGCCAACAGCGCTGCGTTGCCGCGTTGTCGGATCCCCTGCCCCCATCCCCTTTTGAGGGCGTGAATCGTTTCGCAATGCGCCATTCGCCATCCCGGACTAATGCGGCAAAACGCTTTGAAAATCGGTTAACCAGCCCGGTCAGTTTGCCGGGGTTGCATAAACTCCTCTTAACGCAGATGAGCCGTCGAAACGGGCGTCATAGCTTGCGCGTTGGCAAGAGACTGGTCATGTCTTAAACGGTGGCAAGCAAAAAGGCCCGAGAACCGCGGAAACTCTTAATTGCGAGAAGTGTTCTGGTTCACGAAACAGGTTCGCCGAGCGCGCGCTAGATGCGCCGGCTATCAAGGCTGCGAGAGAAAGGGACATCCATGGCAGACGGCAACGTACAACTCGAAAACGAGGCAGCCCAATCCACCAACGCGTTGGGCCCGCTAATCGGAGTGGCGCGCGAAGACTTTGTTTCCGCGGTGGCGCTTCTGTTGCGCGAAACCGCGTC
This sequence comes from Pseudomonadota bacterium, assembly GCA_039814925.1. Classification (GTDB taxonomy): domain Bacteria; phylum Pseudomonadota; class Alphaproteobacteria; order Sphingomonadales; family Sphingomonadaceae; genus Erythrobacter. The sequence goes on along the minus strand of JBCCAH010000003.1, from coordinate 56,930 downwards.
GGACCCGAACCGAACCTTCAAGCACGCCCGTTCGATGACCGAAGACATGGTGAAGATCATGACGGGTAAGAGCGACTTGAAACCGCATCCCAAGGACAAGCGGTTCATGGATCCGGCGTGGCAATACAACCCGTTCTTTCGCGCTGGTGCGCAATACTATCTGGCGGTGCAAAAAGGCATGCGCGGATGGCTCGAAGACCTTGAGCTTGACGAGTTGGAGCGCAACCGCGCCAATTTCATCTCGAACATTATTCTGGATGGTCTGGCCCCGACCAACACCTTGGCCGGCAACCCAGCTGCGCAAAAGCAGATCATCAATTCAGGCGGGTTGAGCCTGATCAAGGGACTGCAGAACGCCTACAATGATCTGACCAAGAACAAGGGCATGGTGAGCCAGGTCGACAAGCGCCCGTTCAAGCTGGGCGAAAACGTTGCGACCTCGAAAGGCAGCGTGGTCCATCGCACGGAAATGTACGAGCTGATCCAGTACGCGCCGACCACCGATGAGGTGTACGAGATCCCGCAGCTGACTATCCCGCCGCAGATCAACAAGATGTACATCAACGACCTTTCACCCGAAAAGTCGATCATCAAGTGGCAGCTTGATAACGGCCTCCAGACCTTCGTCATCTCTTGGCGCAACCCGTCCAAGGAACAGGGCGTGTGGGGCATGGATGAATACATCGCATCGTGCGAGGAAGCTCTCGCCGTCGTTTCGGAGATCAGCGGCTCGAAGAAGGTCAACGTTTCGGCCGGATGTTCGGGCGGACAAACCGCTTCCGTCCTCGCATCGAAGCTCGCCGCGACCAAGAATGACATTCTGGGCTCGCTCACGCTGATGGTGTGCGTGCTGCACCCCAAGCAGACCGATGTCGAGGCGGCCTCGCTGATGAGCGACAACGGCATGCAACTCGCCAAACAGCGCGCGGCAAAGCAGGGTGTTATCAAGGCTGATGATCTGGCACGCGGCTTTGCTTGGCTGCGCCCGAACGATCTCATCTGGGGCTACGTCATCAACAACTACCTGCTGGGTCAGGATCCGCCCGCGTTTGACGTGCTTTTCTGGAACTCGGACGCGACCAATTTGTCAGCGACGTTGATGGGCGACTTCATGACCTTGTTCGAAGAGCTGGCCTTCGCCAATCCCGGCAAAACCGAGATGGCCGGACACAAGGTCGATCTCTCCAAGGTAACGTCGGACCTCTTCATTCTTGGCGGGGTCACCGACCATATTACACCGTGGAAGGCGACCTATCGGTCAACCCAACTCTTTGGATCCAAGAACGTCACCTATGTGCTCTCGCAATCGGGCCATATGCAGGCGATCCTCAACCCGCCGACCAATCCCAAAGCGAAGTATTTCGTACAGAAGAAGCGTGGAAAGCTCCCTGAAACCGCTGATGAGTGGCTCCAGGGGACCGAAGAGGTCAAAGGCAGCTGGTGGCCGCTCTGGGCCGAATGGGTCCAGAAACGCGCTGGTAAGAAGGTCGCCGCGCCCGCGGACTTGGGAAGCGCGCAACACGCCCCCATGGATGCGGCTCCCGGACTCTACGTCGTCGAAGAAGTCTGATACAGGGCCTCTTGCCCCGATGGGATCCGGGGTATGGCACAGTGAGCGCTCGCGAGGGATCGACGAGCTCTCCTGTGCCATTTTGACTGTGGTTTAGAGACTTCCAAAGGACGGGAAATTTACGTGGCAGATGTGATGAATGACGCGGTCGTCACTATGGAACAAGTGGGCGGCCGGACGCTACGGGTTGCGACCTGGAGGCTGGATGAGGTGACCGACCATCCGCCGATCTTGTTCTTCAATGGTATCGGCGCAAACATTGAGGCGTTGGCCCCTTTTGCCAATGAGATGAAAGAGCGCGCCTTCATTATGCTCGACATGCCGGGCGTTGGCGAATCACCTGACCCCGTGGTGCCTTACACCCCTTTCACGATTAGCTGGACAGCTGCCGAATTGCTCAAAAAACTGCGCGTTCCTCAGGTGGACGTCATGGGCATCAGCTGGGGCGGCGGCATCGCGCAGCATTTCTCCATGCAGCACCCCGGCGTGGCGCGCCGAGTTGTCCTGATTGCGACCAGCGCGGGCATGCTGATGATGCCAGGCAGCCCCAAGGCGCTGTCGAAGATGGCGAACCCGCGCCGCTACATCGACACCGACTTTATGCTGAAGAATTTTGAGACCCTATACGGTGAAGGTCTGGGCAAAACGACCGGCAAGAAAGGTCATATGTCGCGACTGAAGCCCCCTTCCCCGCGTGGTTATGTGTATCAACTCTTGTGCATGCTTGGCTGGACCAGCGCACCCGCACTTCCCTTCCTGCTCAAGCAGAAAACGCTCATCCTGATGGGAGATGACGACGCGATCGTTCCGCTGATCAACGGTAAGTTTCTCGACTTTCTGATTCCCAACGCCGAGCTTAAAGTGATGCATGGCGGAGGACATCTCTTCTTGCTGAGCCATAAGGAAGAAAGTCTCGAAGCAATCCGGGGATTTCTCGACGCATCAGAAGACGAGATGGAAGCTGAAGCGGCTTAGGATCGTCGACCTAAAACTCGTAGCCGAAAAATTCGATATCGCGCCGGAACACTTCGGCCACACGCTGTTGCGTGGCCGGTGAGTACATCTCGCGGTAGGAATCGGCGGTCGAATTGGGATTGCTGTTCAATCGGACACTTTCCAGCGCGAGGCGGCCATCCGTACGTTCGTTGATTTCGCGGACGCCATTTTCCTGGTCTTCAAGCTTCAACACGTAGTCGACCAGCAATTCGCCGTTTTCATCGGTCAACCAGTCCAACTGGTTGGTAAGACGCGTCGGGAAACGGCACGTGTCCGAGCTGAACCGCAATTGCTCGCAAAACTCGTCGAAGCTCATGTCCTCATCCGACTGCACACCTTCGCGACGCTTGTATAGCGACACCGTCCGCGCCCACGGATTGCGAACGCTGGCAAACTTGAAGAATGTCCGGAATATCTCAGCGGCCTCGTCGCGGATTTCCTTGTCACTTGGCACACGCTCAAGATCAGTCGGAAACGTCTTGTTTTGATCGAGCGCTTTGGAGAGCAGGAATGGGTAGAGGCTATCGCGTACCTGGCAGATAGTCAGGTGCGGAAGCGGAATCATGCTTGGACCCGGCTCAGTCATTTGGTCGCGGATCGACGTTGTCCCGGTCTTGGGCACCGCGATGAATATCGCCTGTTTGGTGAAGTTGACCGCCTCGTTCAATTTCGAGGGAACAGGCTGACGATACACAGCGCGCCGAACGAATTGTCGAGCCTGATAACGAAGGGAGCTCACGTTTCCTAATCTCCTGCGAGTGTGACCAATGCCGTGATCAGCTTTGATCGGGCAGCGACAGGTCCCGTCCCCGACTAACCTAAGACTGGGCCGTTTGGGTCAGGCGTCGTTCCTGGGGGCAGCGCTAGAACGTGTACCCAAAATACTCAATGTCGCGCTGAAAAGCCTTTGCCACATGATCCCGAGCCTCGCGCGAGTAGAGGTCGCGATAGGATTCAGACTCAGAGTTAGGATTGCTGTTCAGCCGTCGACTTTCGAGACCCAGGCGTCCACCGGTCAGCTCGTTGATTTCTCGCACGGCGTTCTCTTGGTCCTCAAGTTTCAAGACATAGTCGACAAGCAATTCGCCGTTCTCATCCGTCATCCAATCCAATTGGTCAGGCATACGCGTTGGGTGGCGGCATGTGTCCGAACTGTATCGCAATTGCTTGCAGAACGTGTCGAAATCCATGTCTTTCGCGACCTTCACCCCCTCACGCCGCTTGTAGAGCGACACCGTGCGCGCCCAAGGATTGCGAACACTGGCAAATTTGAAGAATGATCGGAATATCTCAGCCGCTTCTTCACGGAGATCGTCATCCGTCTTCACAAGCGCTGGATCCGTGGGAAAACTGTGATTGCGGTTAAGCGCCTGAGTTAGAAGGAAGGTGTACAGACTGTCGCGCACCTGCCGAATAGTCAGGTGGAACTCGGGAATTAGGGGAAGCCCCGGCTCGTTCAACTGATCGCGGATCGAAGTTGTCCCGGTCTTTGGAACAGCGATAAAAATCGTCTTCTTTGGAAAGTTGACGGCTTCGTTCAACTTCGTCGCCGGTGGCTGTTTTTCGGGGGCCCGCCCAACCAGTTTGCGCGCTTTGACGCGGAGGGAATTCACGTGTTCTTCTCCTAAACGTGACGCAATGATGGCGGTCTGATCGCGCGCAAGCCGCGCTAACCCCAACACCCAAGCCTTGGCAGTGTTAAAGATGCCTAGAGATTTGGCAACCGCCCGTTGGGGCGGCCCGATCGGCCCGCTTAGTTTGGTGGAGCCATGGCAAAGGGGGGCTAACCGCTTTTACTCACCCCGCATTGTCCCGCCTCTGGCAAGCGTCCCGCTTCGGCCAGCGCAACGGCGGCCTCGCGCCCCCGGTCGGTGGCCAGCACATCCACCCCACCCTGGCTCAGCTCAGCGTAACGCTCGGGCGTGCCGAAGCGTTCGATCACGCCATCAATGGATCGATCAGGGCGACCCAGCGTGCCGAAGATAACTTCGACGTCTTGGCCATCGAGCAACGCGTATAAATCCGGGCGCGCCGTGCGTGTGCCGGTGAAGGCGATGATCTTTTCCGCGGGCACACCGGCTTTGACAATCGCGTCCAGATCGCCGGGCTTGGATATCGAATAGGAAATCAACATGTTCGGCGCGAGGTTGTGAAGCTTGACCGCCTGCCCTTGCGAATAAGCGATCAGGATAACGTGATCCGCCATACCCTTGGCGTTGATCAGCGCGACCGTGTCTTCAAAGCTGGCGGTGCGCTTGAAATCGACTTGCAGAACCGTCTTGCCCTTCGCCCAATCGAGCGCGGCCTCAAAAGTGGGCACTTTATACGGCGTGACCCAGCCTGCGGTGTCGACAAGGTTCAAGTCTTTGATTTCATTCCAAGCGAGATTGGCTGCGCGGCCCGTGCCGGTGGTGGTGCGATCAATCGTACGGTCGTGCATCAGGTAGAGCACGCCATCGGTGCTTTGCGCGATGTCGACCTCCATGATCGCCGGCACGCCGGCAAGGATCGCGTCCATCGTTTCAAGGCCGTTTTCAGGGAGACCGGCTGATGGCCCACCCCGGTGCGCGGAGATAAGTGTTTTGCCCGAAGCCTCGAAACAATCGAGCATCGCCGACAAATCGCCCCCCGGATCAAGGTTGTAACCGCTGTCAGCGGGCGTTTGCGATGCACCGGGGGCAGCCAAAAGGAGTGCGAGGGTGGCCAGTGTCGCCGTTGGCTTCAAATACATTCTATGATCCTTGAAGGTGGTTTGCGCGCGATATCGGCGCTTCGTTTCAGGCCTGTGGCAGCCAATCTGAAAGGATCACGTTTACGTCCTCGGGCGCGTCTTGTTGCACCCAGTGCGAGACGCCCGGCAAGCGCTTGAGCGTGAGATCGCTGACCCAGTCCTCGGTGCCTTCGGTGCATTTGATGTGGATCGCCACATCCTCTTCGCCCCAGACCATCAGGGTCGGAACTTCCACGCGGAAATCGCCCATGTCGAGCGTATTGCGATGCCGCGCGAGGGCGCGGTAGTAGTTGACCATCGCCGTGCGCGCCCCCGGACGACGCGCGGCGTCGCTGTAAACCTTGCGAACCTCACGGCCAAACCTCTCCTGATTGCAGCTGGTGCGGGCGATCAGATTGCCGACCGCGTCACCGCCTTCACGCGCCAACATCATCTCGGGCAGATATGGCAGCTGAAAAAAGTAAATGTACCAGCTCTTTTTGCGCTGACGCCAGTGTTTGATCTCACGCTCGACCGGTTTGGGATGAGGCACGTTCATGATGACGAGCCGCTCCAGCGCCGTCTTGCGCGTGATCGCGAAGGCCCAAGCAATGATGGCGCCCCAATCATGCGCGAACAGCGTGACCTTCTTCGCCCCGCTCGCCGCGATCAAGGCGTCCACATCGCCCGTCAGCTTATCAAACGCGTAATTGCGCACGCCTTCGGGCCGCGACGTCCCGCCATAGCCGCGCAGATTCGGCGCCCAGACGCGAAATCCCATGTCGGCCAGCAACGGGATCTGATGCCGCCAGCTGTAGTGCAGTTCGGGAAAGCCATGCAGCATCAGCGCGAGGTGATCGCCCTCGCCCGCTTGCGCGACTTCAAAGGTCAACTCACCCGCTTCGACAAAGTCGATGGTGATGCCGCTCTCGGGATCGGGGCTCCAGCTTGGCCCGCCGCTTGGTTTCATAGCCATGGTAGGACGCTAGCAGCCCTTCGCACTTCATGATAAGTCAGTATCAAAGAAAAACTGGGAGAGAGAAGATGACCCAAGGGACAAAAGCGTATGATCTGATCATTCGCGGCGGAACGATTGTCGATGGCACCGGTTCGGAACGCTTCACCGGGGATGTAGCGGTCAAAGATGGACTGATTGCAGGCGTTGGCGAGATTCGCGGAGACGCGGAACGCGAAATCGACGCGACCGGTAAAGTTGTGGCTCCCGGCTTTGTCGACATTCACACCCATTACGATGGCCAGGCGACCTGGGATCAGGAAATGGCCCCGTCCAGCTGGCACGGCGTCACGACGGTCGTTATGGGCAATTGCGGCGTCGGCTTTGCCCCCGCTAAACCCGATCGCCACGAATGGCTGATCAGCCTGATGGAAGGGGTAGAAGACATCCCAGGCACCGCTCTGGCCGAGGGGATCACCTGGGATTGGGAGACCTTCCCTGAGTATCTTGATGCGTTGGAAAAACTGCCACGTGCGGTTGATGTTGGCACCCATGTGCCCCACGGCGCGGTGCGCGCTTATGTGCTGGGTGACCGCGAACAGCCGGGCGCGGTTCCCACGAAGGATGACATCGAAAAGATGAGCTCCATCGTTGAAGAGGGCGTGCTCGCAGGAGCTCTGGGCTTCTCAACCTCTCGCACCGTCCTTCACAAATCGGTCGACGGAGAGCTCGTCCCCGGCACGACCGCGACTCCCGAAGAACTGGTTGCCATCGGCAAAGCCATGGGCCGCGCCAAGAACGCCGGCGGACACGCCGTGTTCGAAATGGCGAGCGACCTTCAGCGCGACTGGAACGAATTTGAGTGGATGGGCAAGCTCAGCCGTGAGGCCGGCATCCCCGTCACCTTCGCCGCGCTCGAAAGCATCGCCAAGGAAATGCCGCTCAAAGAGCAGATCGAAACGATGCGCGCCGAGAACGACAACGGCGCCAATATCGTCGCTCAGATCGCGCTGCGCGGCAACGGCATCATCATGGCCTGGCAAGGCACGGTGAATCCCTTTGCCTTCCGCCCCAGCTGGCAGGAAATCGCCGAACTCCCCTGGGCCGAGCAAAAGGCCAAGCTTCTTGATCCGGAATTCAAAAAGCAGCTGCTTTCCGAAGCCAACGACTATTCCGAAGCCCCGATGGACATCATCGGGGTGGTTATGGTCATCACCCAGGGTTGGGCGCTGCAATACGAGATGGACCCAGACTTCGATTACGAGCCCGACGAAACCGCCAGCGTCAACGCGCGCGCCAACGCCGCCGGAGTGGACCCGCAGGAATACGCTTACGACATGCTGTGCCGCGATGATGCGACCGGCTTTATCTATCTGCCGATCCTAAATTACGCAGACGGCAATCTCGACTTTCTCCACCCGCTTCAGCACGCTGACGACACGGTGAACTCACTGTCCGATGGCGGCGCGCATTGCGGGACGATCTGCGACGCGGCCTCGCCCACCTTCATGCTCGAACACTGGGTGCGCGACCGCAAACGCGGCGACCGCATCACGCTCGAAAACGCGATCAAGCGTCAGTGCCGCGACACCGCGGTTCTCTACGGCCTCGAAGATCGCGGGGTCATCGCGCCCGGATTCCTCGCTGACATCAACATTATCGATATGGGCGCGCTCAAGCTGGGTCGCCCATGGCTCGCTTTCGACCTTCCCGCCGGCGGCAAACGCCTCTTGCAGAAGGCCACTGGTTACGTCGCAACAATCAAGAACGGCGTCGTCACTTTCGAGAACGGCGCATGGACCGGCGAAGCGCCCGGCGGCTTGATCCGTGGACCGCAGCGCGCGCAACTGGCGGAAGCGGCGGAATGACTCGCTTGCCCTTCGCGGGTGGTGCCCCTAGCCTCCTTATTGGGGGCTAGGATGACGCTCGAAGACTTTTACTTCATCAGCCAAGTCGTGGCGGCGGCGGCATTGGTCGTCTCGCTAGTCTTTGTTCGCCTGCAAGTGCGCCAAGGCAACAAAATGGCCGAAGAGGCCGCCAAACAAACCCAGCAAGCCAATCTTATCGCCCTTAACGAAATGGACCTGCACGTAACTGAGGGGATTCGTCTAAATTACCAGGCGTTTGGCACTGATCCGATGTTCTTGCGCAGTTTGCCCAGAGCGTTGGACAATGAGACTGATTTCTCACCTGAAGAATGGACGCAACTGTATCACTACTTCGCAAATCTCGTAATGTCCGCAGACATGGTCAAGCTAGCTTCGAAACGAGGCCTCATCGAAGATGATTACTGGCCCAGAATTCAACGTGGAGTTGTGCATCTTATCAGGCGGCCAGTCTTCTTTGAGCAATGGCAAGGTTTGCAGCGCAGCGGTTACCAAACCCCAGAATTCCATAATGATATCAACGCTCTATTCCGCGAGATGTACCCGGATTGTGGTAATCCAGAATATCAGGGCGAACCCGAGGAGAGCGTTGGGTTGATGGAAGGCGACACGGCAAACGCATGACCCTCGAAGCGATCTACTTCATCGGTCAGACTGTGGCCGCATTCGCCATCGTTGGATCGCTCATCTTTGTTGGCATCCAATCTCGGCAAGCCAGCAAGGCTAGCGAGCTAGCAACTTTGCAAGTCATGCAGGAGCGTTTTGACGGGTTTCGCCGGATGGTCGTCGCCGACAAGGAGCTGGTCGATCTTTATGACCGCGGCCTGCGCGATCCCGTAGAGCTGGATGCGACTGAGCTGGTTCGGTTTCGGCTTATGATCTTTATCGCAGTGGAAGGCGCACAGGCCAGCTTTCTGGTAAAGGATCATTCCGAAAGGGCACAGAGACACTTTGAGGCCCTCGACTTGCTCTTCGTACGAACGATGGGGACACCGGGTGGGCGAGCCTGGTTTGCTATGTTTAGCAACACACTGCACCCCGACTTCGTTTCCCACATGAGCAAAGTGCTATCATCTGCACCAATGAGTCGCATTGTCACAAAAGAAGATTGGATAGCGGCGCTGAACACGCTTGCAGTCGATAACGTTGAGCGAGGAAAAGTTAAATGACCCCCTTCGAACCCAAAGCGGGCGATTGGGCGGTCATCACCGGCGCGGGTCGCGGCATCGGCCGATGGCTCGCCCAGCACTTCGCGGCCAAGGGCATGCGTATCTGCGCGCTGGATATCGACGCCTATGAAGCCGAGGAAACCGCGCGCCTGTGCGGCCTCGACTCGCGCGCGCATGGCTGCGATGTTTCGGACCGGGCCGAGACCGAGCGGGTCGCCGAGAAGCTGATCGCGCTTGGTGTTGAGCCCTCGTTGCTGTGGATCAATGCGGGCGTCGGAACCGCCGATACGGTCAGCGGAGGAAAGCCGCGAACGCTCGAATGGTTGATAGGCGTCAACGTAATGGGACCGATTCACACGGCGCAAGCGTGGCTGCCCGCGTTGAAGACGCAAAAAGGTGCGCGGCATGTAGGTATCACCGCCAGTTCCGCTTCGGTAACGCCGGTTAGCGGTCCCTTTACGCTTTACGCGACCACCAAACAAATGACCGCTTCGATTGGTGAAGCGCTGACAGCGGAATTGGCAGAGGAAGGCATTGGTGTAACGATCCTGTGCCCCGGCATCCTCAACACGCAGATCTGGAACGCTGCCCAGGCACGCCCCGAACGCTTTGGCGGAGCACGACAGGCGCCGGACGAACTCGGCGATCACTGGCGCGCGCAGCCCGGCCCCGAAGTTATTGAGCGCGGCATCGAGGAAACGTTCGCCAAGGGCGGCGGTTGGTGCATCATTCCAACCGAAGGCGACACAGCCGGAAAAATGGCCGAACGCCACGAAGCGCAGCGCTCAGGCCTGTTCGATTATGCCGTTCAGCGCGATTGAGCCGATCTAGGGCTCGATCACGATCCCCTTCGCGGGATCCACAGTGCCGCCGATCATCTCCAGATAGGTTGTGCGCGCGGCTTCAAGACCAGAGTGCTTCTCGACCTCAATCGCGCCGCTGACGGCTTCCAGGCAACTGTGCCACGCGGCAGCCGCCATCTTGCCGCCCTCAACAGGCCCATGCTCCTTAAAAAAGGACACGAAGTGATCCGGCGCAAAAAACAGGGTGGGTGGCGGACCCGGCAGGTCACGGCTCGCCCCAAGCCCGCCGCCGCGCTCCTCAATATGCGTTGCGCCCACGAGGCAGGAATATCTGAGATTGTCGGTGAAGTGATGGTGTAGGCTGGCCAACAGTTTGGCGTTGCCGGCGAAATCGACCGTGACCGTGGGCTCCTGCGCCAGTGAGCCTACGTCGTCGTAAGCGACCACTTCGTCATAGAGCCCGGTTGATTTGACGAAATCGACATTGCCAGCCGAGGTCAGCCCGATCCGCTTGATATGGGGTGAGGCCTGCTTGACGCAGCTCGCATGGCCCATGGAGGTCTTGGAGGAGGCGCTCGTCATCACGACCTGCGTTGCGCCGAACCAACCCTTGGAACGCATGAAGTAATCGATCACAAAACCCGTCTTGAACAGCGGGCCAAAGATCATCCGCTCCGCTTCGCGCAAGGGATCGTGTTCGGGGTCCGCCGCGAGCCGCGTGTACTGGTTATAGACCGGGCTCATCGGCTGACGATAGTCCGTCATATCGGTGAAACCGCCCGGATGGACCTTGCCCGGCACCACGTCGAGATGCGTGCCCATCGGCAGATAGCCATAAACGCGTTCACCCACCGCGATATCGTCGCAGTTGCTCTCTATCGCCACCGCGTGACCCCACATCGGCACAATGCCAAGCCCTTCGGGATTGTCGGCCTTGGGCGGGAAGAAGTTCCAATACATGAACCCGTCGCCGACTACGGCGTAGGTGATGTTGTTGGCCGTCACCGAAAAGCTTTCAACCTTAAGACGCACCGCCCCATCGGCGAGCGGGTTGGTATCGGCGTCGACAAGTGCGGCGTGGTCGAGTTCGTCTTTGCGGACGTGAACTTGTTGCAGGGTCATGGTTTGCATCCTCCTCGTCTTCTTCGCGGCGGTGCTAGACCATCACGGCTCGCTTTCCCAGCGTGTTGCGGCAATCGAAGGCCGGTTTTCGCTCACCGCCATCCACGCCGAAAGATGATCGCACTGCGCGAGGCCCACTTGCCCTTGCGGCGTCAGCTGAAGCCCGCGCAGTATCGGGTAGAGAAACGCATCGGCTAGGGTGAAATCGCCCGTAGTGGTCCACGCGCCGTCCTGCGCCATCTCCGCTTCGAGAAAGCCAAGCGACCGGCTGATATTGGGCAGCGCGCGCTCGATGCGCTCTTGATCAAGGTCGAACCCGGCCACCCGGTGCATGATCCACGGCATGACGAGGCCATGTTCAAACAGCGGGAACAGATAATTGTTCGCCACCGCGATCCACTTATCCATCACCGCGCGCACGGCGGGGTCCGCAGGCTGGAGGCCGCCTTCGTTGTGCGCGTTGTCGAGATATTGCGTGATCGCGACGCTCTCGATCAGTTCGAGGCCATCAATCTCAACCACGGGCACCTTGCTGAAGGGGTGCCGGTTCTGCGGGCTTTGCGCAGGCGTGGCGATGGTCTCGTAAGAAAGCCCCGCTTCCTCGCACGTGATCTCCACGATCCGCGTGTAGCTTGAAATGACCGTACCAAAGATGCGTACATTGGCGGTCATCCGGCATCCGTACGCGGGGGAAACCGTCCACCGCTTAGCCTTGATATCTGGTCCGCCGCGCTCTTAGAGATCGTAATCCATATCTGGCCGCGAGGTCCCACCTTCATTCGGACGGCGAAAAAAAGCATCACCTTAGTCGGTTCGATCTGCATCTTGCCCCAGGGAATGAAGATGGGATTGGCAAAAGGCATGAAGACCTTCCAGATCGCGATCCGCAGCCCCTTTTCGGTAACGGTGAAGGTCAGACAGCCCCGAAACGACGCGCCCAGATTGCCCCGTCCTAGATACGCGCCTTGGAACCTCAAGTTCCCAAGCGATCTTGCGTTCGAATGGTCTGGAAAAAGCCCCTCCAGTTCATGCCAAGGGGTCAAGCGGGTCATCGCGAAGGTGATGACTAACCACAAACCAACGAAGCCAAGGACAGAAATCCCGGCAATGCCGTAGGCTAAGCCGTCGCTCACACCCGCATCGGCATCAACACATAGAGCGCCGGCGAGCCCTCATCCTTGCGGATCAGCGTCGGAGCGCCTGCGTCAGCCAGGTGCAGTTCGACCGTGTCGCTGTCAATTTGGTGGAGGATGTCTTTGAGGTAGTTGGCGTTAAAGCCGATCTCAAACCCATCGGACGAATATTCCGCCTCAAGCTCCTCAGCCGCGTTTCCGTTGTCGGGCGAGGTTACCGAGAGGATCACCTTGTCCTTGTCGAGACCCATCTTGACCGCGCGAGTTTTCTCCGTTGCGATGGTGGCGACGCGGTCGACGCCTTCGAAAAAGAGACGCGGATCGACTTTCAGCAGCTTGTCGTTACCGGTCGGGATGACGCGGCTGTAATCGGGGAAAGTTCCGTCGATCAGTTTGCTGGTCAGGACCACGCCGCCTTCACCGCTGACGGTGAAGCGGATTTTGCTGGCGGAAAGGTCGATCAGGACGCTGCCATCGGCCTCTTCGATCAGCTTGCGGATCTCACCCACGGCTTTGCGCGGGACGATTACATCCGGCATGCCCGCTGCGCCATCGGGGCGATCCAGCGTAAAGCGCGCCAGCCGGTGGCCATCGGTGGCGGCGGCTTTGAGAACCGGCTCTTCATCATCGGTGACGTGGAGGAAGATGCCGTTGAGATAGTAGCGGGTTTCTTCGGTTGAGATCGCGAAGCGCGTGCGGTCGATCATTTCGGCCAACTGCTTGGCCGGAAGCTCAAACGAGGTCGGAAGATCACCTTCAACGATCACCGGGAAATCATCGCGCGGCAGGGTCGGCAGCTTGAACTTTGCGCGGCCCGAACGGATCTCAAGGCGGTTATCCGCTGCGTCGAGCTGGACTTGCGATCCTTCCGACAACTTGCGGATAATGTCGTTCAGGAGGTGCGCCGAAACCGTGATCGCTCCGGGCGTATCGACCTTGCTCGCCGACACCGTTTCAACGATCTGCAGATCGAGGTCGGTCGCCATAACCTTGACCGTACCATCCTCGGCCGCGTCGATCAGGACGTTGGAGAGGATCGGAATGGTGTTGCGGCGTTCAACCACGGATTGAACATGGGACATGCACCGCAGGAGCGTCGCGCGTTCGATGGTCGCCTTCATCAGCCTAGGCCCTTACCTTGTAGTCTGTGCCACCCCAAAACTCATAAAGCATCGGGTAGCGGAGGGGATTCGTCGCGAAAACCTTAGCGCAGGCGCAATCATGGGCAAGCTTGGCGATTGCCTTGCGCAAAGTCCCTTGGGGATAAGGAGGACAGCAAGGACGCCTTTTGCACAAAATAGGCGCCCAGATGGCACTCAAAGCCTCATCACACCATCGCCATGCCGCCGTTCACATGGATCGTCTCACCCGTGATGTAGGCCGCCTCACGGCTGGCGAGAAAACTGACGGCCGCGCCGACCTCACCACCCTCGCCCATGCGCCCCATCGGGATTCGCCCGTTGATCGCGTCTTGCTGTTTTTCATCCAACGCCGAGGTCATGGCCGTGCGAATAAAGCCGGGCGCCACACAATTGGCCGTAATCCCGCGGCTGGCGACCTCTTGAGCAAAGCTCTTTGTCATGCCCGTCAGGCCCGCCTTGGCCGCGCAATAGTTCATCTGCCCCGGATTGCCGGTGTGGCCCACCACGGACGTGATGTTGATGATGCGACCAAAGCGCGCCTTCATCATCGGGCGCGCGCTCGCGCGCATGACGCGAAAGGCCGCTTCGAGGTTGATTGAGACGACCTGATCCCAGTCGTCATCTTTCATCCGCATGGCGAGGCCATCGCGGGTGATGCCGGCGTTGTTGACGACGATATCGACCCCGCCCAGCGTATCAAGCGTGGCCGGGATCAGCTCTTCAACCTGGGTCGTGTCCGACAGGTTGCAGGTGATCTCGACGTGATCGCCATGCTCGGGAGCGCCAACTTCTTCGTTCAGTTGCTCGCGAAAGGCGCGCAGCTTGTCTCCGTTCGAGCCCGACAGCGCCACGCGCGCGCCCTGGCTCGCCAAGGCGGTCGCAATCGCTGAGCCGATACCGCCACTTGCCCCGGTGACTAGAGCGTTCATTCCTTGAAGTGAAAACATGTGGAGCGTCTCCCTACCACTCGAGATAATAGATTAGGGCCTCTTCGCCTTTTGCCCCGGTGCTTTCATACAGAGCCCGCGCCGCGACGTTATCGGGTTCGGTGCCCAGCCAGATTTCCTCAATGCCCTCTGCATCAGCGCGCTCAAAGACTTTTTCCATCAAGAGGCGCGCGGCACCCTGCTGTCGCCAATCGTCGCCCGTCCCGATTTCGTCAAGAAACAGCTCCGTCGGCTTATCGGGGTGATCGTGGACGACGCACATACACATCGAGACGACCAGCCCTTCTGTCATCGCGACGCACATCCAGTTCGCGGAATTGGCGAGATAGCGTTCCAGACGCGCAGGATCGATGGCGTGGTCAAAGGTTCCGGGCGCGACGCGATCAAGCAAATCGGCGTTGGCGGCCGTAATCCAATGCGTGTCGAACCCGTCCCTGTTCACAGCGACTTTGCGAAGGCTTCGAGGTCTTCCATCGAAATGAGACTGGCGGTTTCCGCCTCGCCCGCGATCTTCTTGATCATCGGGGACAGGACCTTGCCACCCAGTTCGACAAACTGACCAACGCCATCGGCGTGCATCGCCACGACGCTTTCGCGCCAGCGCACGCGGCCGGTGACTTGTTGCACCAGCAGATCGCGTTCTTCCTCCCCCGACACGACCTTGCCAGCGGTGACGTTCGCGTAGAGCGGAACAATCGGATTGGCCGGCGGTGTTTCGGTGAGGGCCTGCGCCATTGCATCGGCCGCCGGTCCCATCAGAGAACAGTGGAAGGGAGCCGACACGGGCAGCTTAATCCCGCGTTTGATCCCATGGTCCTTGACCAGGGCAATCGCGCGATCAATCGCGTCGGCGTGGCCGGAAATCACGACTTGGCCCGGATCGTTATCGTTGGCGACTTCGCAGACTTCGCCCTCCGCAGCGGCTTCAGCCAAAGCCGTGGCTTTCTCCAGATCAGCGCCCAGCAAGGCGGCCATCGCGCCCACGCCCACCGGCACGGCGGATTGCATGGCTTGCCCGCGCAGCTGCAATAGGCGCGCCGTCGTCGAAAGGTCAAAAGCTCCCGCCGCGCACAGGGCCGTGTATTCACCCAGCGAATGCCCCGCGACCGCATCGGCGACATCGGCCAGATTCACGCCGAATTCGGCTTGCAGCACACGCACGGTGGCAATCGCGTTGGCCATGATAGCCGGCTGGCTGTTCTCGGTCAGTGTCAGATCCGCGTCCGGCCCATCGCGCATCAGCGCAAACAGGCTCTGCGACAACGCCTCATCCACCTCTCCAAACACTTCGCGCGCAGCGGAGCTCGCTTCGGCAAGCTCGACACCCATGCCGACTTTCTGGCTTCCCTGACCCGGAAAAACGAACGCTCTCATGGGTTCTCCCTCTTTTTTCGCCCGTGTAAAAAGTTCGGGCGCGCCTAGGAGCGCTTGGACGGACTCGCAAGCCCAAAGGGCACTACTGTGTTGGTATCGGTGTGGCCAACCTCGGCACGACCCAGATAGGGAATGCCCGCCCGCGCGCACCAAAACTGGACGATTTCTTCCACGCTTTGCCCAAACGGATTGTCATTTTCCGGCACCTCGCTGACATCGCCGAGCCTCAAGCCTGCCAAGCGCGGCAAGCTGCCGTAAAGCGAAAAGAAAATCCGGTCGACGGAGTAGAGATGCTCGCTCACTTCCTCGACCATTAGGACGTGATCGGTCAGGTCGGGCATCAACGGGGTTGGCGCCATCATAGCCAGCGTGATGAGATTGAAAGCGACCGCTGGCTTGCTCCCATCAAGGCTGGGCTCAAGCCCGGAATTGTCCCCAGCAAACCAGCGAAGCACGCGCCGGGCGGCTTCCTTGCCGCCTTCGGATTTGGTGTTGATCGGCATCGACCCATGCGCGCATTGGCCGATTCCGGCCCGGTAAAGCGCCCCCATAATGTAGCCGCAGTCGGAAAAGCCCACATAAGTCTTCTCGCGGGCCGCTTCGTTCAGGCGGGGAATGGCGGCCTCGGCAATACGGTTGGATCCATAGCCACCGCGCGCAAACCAGATCGCGTCATAAGCGGGGTCGTTGGCAAGCTCGATAAAGGCGCTGAGCCGCCGTAAATCATCGCCCGCAAAGTGGCCGGAACGCTCAAAGCATTGGTCGTGAAACATGACCGAATGCATCGGAAATTCGGCCGCCACCAAGGCTTCGGTCGCCTCAGCCGCTTCGCGCGTTATTGGGGACGCAGGCGCGCAAATCGCAATCATTGTCATGGATGCCGACCTAAGTCGCTTGTCAGTGATCGCGCAAGCCAATACCTGTGAAACCTATGGATCAAATGAGCAGCGATCAATCGCTCGACGCGCCGGATCTGGACGGGCGCCCCTTCTTCTTTTGCGGCATTGGCGGGTCGGGTATGCTCCCCCTCGCCCAGATTGTGTACGGCTTGGGTCATGAGGTCGCCGGGTCGGACCGAAGCCGGGATCAAGGACGCACGCCTGCCAAGTTTGAATGGCTCGAGGAAGCCGGTTTCACTCTGTTTGAGCAAGACGGAAGCGGTATCGGCTCAGCCGATCAAATTCTCGTCGCCTCGGCGGCGGTGGAAGACACCGTGCCCGAGGTGAAGCGCGCGAAAGAGCTTGGCTGTTTGCGGATGAGTCGGGCGGAATTGCTTTCTACGCTGTTCAACCAGGCGGGCTATTCCATCGCCATCGCGGGCACATCGGGCAAATCCACGGTCACCGGCATGATCGCGTGGATACTCGCCAACGTCGGGCATGAGCCAACCGTGATGAACGGTGCGGTGATGAAGAACTTTGTCGGACCGTACACCCCCTTTGCAAGCGCGCGGATCGGGCAACCTGATCTGTTCGTCAGCGAAGTTGACGAAAGCGACGGCTCTATTGCGCTCTATCGGCCCACGATCGGCGTGCTGCTTAATGTGAGCCTCGACCACAAAAGCCTGGAGGAACTGCGCGAACTGTTCGGTGACTACGTGAACCGATCGGGCTGCGCGGCGGTGAATATCGACAACGAGGAAGCGGCGGATCTCGCTAGCCAGGCCTCCCAGCTCGTCACCTTCGGAGTGCGCAACACTGAGGCTAATCTCACCGTCGAAACGGGTTCGATTAAGGAGGGCTCGCTTTCCATCAGCGCAAGCGTGCTCGACACCCGCAACGGCGAAACCTACCCGCTCACCGTGCCCATGCCGGGCCGGCACAATCTCTCCAACGCGCTCGCCGCCATCGCCGCTGTCAGCGCCGCTGGGGTTGAGGTGAAGGACGCTGTGCACGCTCTACGTGCCTTTCAGGGCCTCGCCCGCCGCTTTGACGTGGTGGGCACGAACGCCCGCGGCATCACCGTGATCGACGACTTTGGTCACAACCCCGAAAAATGCGCCGCCACCTTGCGCACGCTCAAAGCCACCACCGGACGCGTCCTCGCCTTCTTCCAGCCGCATGGATACGGGCCGCTGCGGCAAATGGGCGATGAGTTGGCCGAGACCTTTGCGAGGGAGCTCGGGTCAGAAGACCTCACCATCATGTGCGACCCGGTCTATTACGGTGGTACGGTTGATCGCAGCGAAGGCAGCGAACGGATTATCGACCTGATCTGCACCGCCGGCGGGCAAGCGGAGCACATTGCGAGCCGCGAGGAATGCGGCAAAAGGCTGGTCGAACTCGCACAATCGGGTGACCGCATCGTCATCATGGGCGCGCGCGATGACACGCTCAGCCTGTTCGCGCGGGACGTGTTCGAGCGGCTCGGATGAGCCTTTACGACCACGCGCGGCGGCACGCCTGGTGGATGCTGGGCGCGCTGGTTGTCGCCATTCTGTTTGTCGCGGTGGTGGAGCGATTCTTCGGCCACTCCAGCATCGCGTTTGGCGTCGCCATCATCGGCCTGGTCGCCGCCAACCGGCGGATGCTGAGCTTCAATTGCCCCAATTGCGGCAAGAACGTCTTCTTCCGGGGGATCATTGTCGTCCCATGGCCCAACCGCGTATGTGGTCGGTGCGGAGAGGAACTGGATAAGCTTGGCAGCTAGTCGGCCTGTTCTTTTGCGACTGCGGCTTTGTAAGCCTCTCGCGAGGTCACACGATCCCGATAGGCCTTGAGCGCATCCGGCACGCCTTCATCCAGACCCACCTTAGCCGCAAGTATCAGCGCGTAGCCCACGCATACATCCGCCACGGTAAAGCGGTCCGCGCACAAATACTCGCGCCCTGCCAATCGATCTTCGATCTTGACCAGGCGTTTGTAGAACCACTTGGCGTAGGCCTTTCCGGCCTCGCCCCAGCCCTTATCCGCTTCGAACAGGGCAAAGCGCATATAGACCGTCTGCGGAAAGGTCAGCGTGGCATCGGCGTGAAAAGTGTAGTCCAGATAGGCGGCGTAGTCCGGCTCACCCGGCTGAACCACCAGAGACGGCTGATTGCCCATCACCGCCAGATAATGCGCGATGGCGCAGCTTTCGGTCATTCGCGCCTCGCCATCAATCAGCATCGGCACCGTGCCCAGCGGGTTCACTTCAAGATAATCGGGCGCCTTATGTCGCGGGGGAAACGGTAGCATCTTGAGGTCAAGCGCGACCCCGGCCTCCTCCGCCGCCCAAGTGCATCGCAGGCCGCGCGACCCTGCGCAGGTGTAGAGGATGGGGAGATCAGGCATGCTCCGCTTCGCCCTCTTCTTCATGCCCCACGCCAAGGATGTTGTGCAGCACGAAGGCAATGACGCCGCCTAGCACCAGGCCAATAACCGCGCTGATTGCCGCGTAGCTGACCCAGCCGAGCACACCCCCTAGGGTGCCCGTCGCCGCCTTCACCGCGTATTCGGCGCCGTGCGCCACATCATAGAGCAGATCGAAGCCGATCTCGTGCGTGCCGTGAACGATGATCCCGCCACCGACCCACAACATCGCCAACGTTCCGATAAGCGAAAGAGCGACGAGCAGTTTGGGAACGAACGCGACCAGTCCTTCGCCGAACTTGCGCGTCCCGGTGTTTTCCGATTTCGCCATCGAAAGCCCGATATCATCAAGCTTCACGATGATCGCGACCGCCCCGTAGACCACCACAGTGACAACAACCGCAACCAGAGCCAGCGCCAGGCCCCGCTCCCACCAGACTTCCAGATCCAGTTCGCTAAGAACAATCGCCATGATTTCAGCGGACAGGATAAGGTCGGTGCGCACCGCTCCGGCTACACGCTGTTCCTCAAAGGCGACCGGGTCCTTGATCTCGTCTTCGAGCGTCTTTCCGTGCTTGGCCCCGCCCAGCTTCTCCATCACCTTTTCCGCACCCTCGTAGCAAAGGAACGCGCCGCCCAGCATCAAGATGTAGATGATAAGCCAGGGCAGAAACTCGGACAGCAATAGCGCGCCCGGAAGCAGGATAATCAATTTGTTGAACAGACTTCCCTTGGTGATCGCCCAGATGATCGGCAATTCGCGCGCAGGACTAAGGCCGGTGACGTAGCTGGGCGTGACCGCCGCATCGTCGATCACGACGCCCGCCGTTTTAGATCCCGCTCGACCAGCGGCGGCGGTAACGTCATCGGCAATCACCGCCAAATCATCGACCGAAGCCGACGCGGCCCTAGCGATGACGGCAATATCGTCCAATAAGGCGGTCAATCCAGAAGGCATGGTGGCCGATTCCCCTTTTGCGTTTTGCGTCTGTATGCACGAATGAAGCGCCGGTTCCATCGACGCAGCGCTTGCAATCACCGGCTAAAGCGTTATGTGGCGCGCTTCCGCTGTTTGGGACATTGGTCCCGCGTGGAAACAAGAAAGCCGGAGGGGCCCCGTCATCCGGACGGATCAGCCAGCGATCGGCAGCAGTAAAAGGAACGCAAGGTATGGCTCTTTACGAGCACATCTTCCTCGCGCGTCAGGACCTCTCGCAGGCCCAAGTCGACGCGCTGGCGGCCACGGCGACCGAAATCGTCGAAGCGAATGAAGGCAAGGTCATGAAGACCGAAACCTGGGGTCTTAAGTCCCTCGCTTACAAGATCGAGCGCAACCGCAAAGCACACTTCGTGATGCTGAACATCGACGCACCGGGTTCGGTCGTCGCTGAGCTAGAGCGCCAGACCCGTATCAACGAAGACGTCATCCGCTACATGACCATCCGCGTCGAAGAGCACGAAGATGGCCCGTCCGTGATGATGCGCAAAAACGAACGCGACCGTAAGCGTCGCTCTGACCGTGAGGAGCGCGACTGATGGCCCGCCCGTTTTTCCGCCGCCGCAAGTCCTGCCCGTTTTCCGGCAAGGACGCCCCCAAGATCGATTACAAAGACGTGCGTCTGCTTCAGGGCTTTATGTCTGAGCGTGGCAAGATCGTGCCTTCGCGCATCACCGCCGTTTCCGCGAAGAAGCAGCGTGAACTGGCCAAAGCCATCAAGCGCGCTCGTCACATCGGCCTTCTGCCGTACATCGTGAAGTAAGGAGACCAGAACAATGGATATCATTCTCCTTGAGCGCATCGAAAAGCTCGGCACGATTGGCGACGTCGTCACCGTCAAAGACGGTTACGCCCGCAACTTCCTTCTCCCGCAGAAGAAAGCTCTGCGCGCCAACGACGCCAACAAGAAGGTTTTCGAAGCCAATCGTGAGCGTCTCGAAAAAGAGAACGCTGAGAAGCGCACCGTCGCTGAAAGCACCGGCGGAAAAGTCGCCGGCGCTGAGGTCGTCCTCATCCGCGCCGCGTCGAACACCGGCCAGCTCTACGGTTCGGTCAACGTGCGCGACATGGTTGCTGGCCTTGCTGAACAAGGCCACGACGTGAACAAGAAGCAGGTCATCATGGGCGCGCCCATCAAGACCATCGGCATGCACGACGTGACCGTTGCCCTTCACCCAGAGGTGCAGGTGACCATCAAAGCCAACGTCGCCCGTTCGGACGACGAAGCCGAACTGCAATCGCAAGGTGTCGACGTTCTGGCGCAGATGTTCGAAGACGAACAGCGCGAGATCGAAGAAGCCGCAGCCGATACAAAGATCGACAATGATGGCCTTGAGCCGGGCGAAATCCCTGCTGAACTGCTCGAAGAAGGCGCTTCCGAAGAAGCTCCCGCCGAAGAGGCGACCGAGACCGAGTAAATTCTCGGCTTTCGGAAGACGACATTTCAAAGAGGGCGCTTCACGGCGCCCTCTTTTTTGCCTGGCTACGGCCGCTTCGCAGTTGAAATGCTACGGGTCTTCTGAGACGCAGTTGGCTCCCCTTTCCCGAATTCTCGGAACACTGCCATGAAATTCTTCAAACGATCCAGCACACCTCGCGAGCCAAAACTCACGCACTCAGTGCGCGACTATCGCAAACTGGTGCAGCATCATTTGCGCGAGAACCCCGATGACCGAACCTTTGCGCTAGCGCGCTCTATTGGGGCGGAAAGCATGGAGGGCTTTCGTCGGCAGGGCGATGGTCATGTGGCTGTGTTGAAACATCACGGGCTGGTCGATGGTATGAGCGTTTACGATCTGGGCGCAGGTTGCGGGCGCACCGCGCAGGCGCTTCAGCGGTCGGGCTGGAAGGGCTCTTACATCGGCGCCGATGTTGTCCCCGAATTGCTCGAAGAGATTGAGCGGCAATGCCCCGGCTACGCAACGGTGATTGAATTGGATCAGGCGATCGCGGCGCCGAGCCGGTCGCTGGATTTGGTGTGTGCCTGGTCGGTGTTCACTCACCTCACTCCCCCGGAAACCTATTTGTTTATCCGTGACGTGTTTCGGACGCTGAAACCGGGCGGCAAACTGCTCTTCACGTTCCTTGAAATGGAAGAGCCCGAGCACAACCGCGTGTGGGAGGCGGTCCAGCGCCACGTTCAGGCGGCCGTTCCCCCTGAACAGCTCGACACGTTTCTCCACCGCGACTGGATCCGCCGCTACGCGCGCGATGCAGGGTTCGAAGATCCGCTTTTCACCGATGGCATGGACCGCTCCAACCATCCTGAGCTGTGGCAAGCGCTCGCCGTTCTGAAAAAGCCCGAACGCAAAGACGGATGACTTTCGCAACCGATCCCAGCCAGTTCGTCCACCAGATGGACGCTGCGAACGATCGTCTGCTTCTAATGCAAGTGTCGGAGGACGATCTGCGCGCGGCGAGTTTTCTGGATCAGAGGCTGCTCGACACCAAGCCGGGGGAAACGCCGCGCGTAAGGCAATGGGACGACTTCGCGCGCATTGCCGGGCAAACCACGGATGAAGGAGTGGCGCCGCGTGACGACGCTCGATTCATCTTTCACATCGGCCATGTCGGCTCCACCCTGCTGGCTCGCCTTCTGGGCGAAGCGGCGGACACACTGGCGCTGCGCGAGCCGCAGATTCTGCGACAGTTGGCTGATTTGCGCGTTATGGAGGGCCTGTCTCACGCGCCATGGCCGCCGGGACGCGTGGCAGAGCGCCTTCCTCATGCCCGGCAATGGCTGAGCCGCACCTTTCGCGATGGTCAGCGCGCGCTGATAAAAGCGACGAGCTTTGTCAGCGATATCGCGCCCGATCTGATCGAAGACCGCCGCAAGGCCGTGTTCCTGACGCTGAAACCAGAACGTTATCTGCAAACCATTCTGGCGGGTGACGAATCGAAACAAGAGCTCGCGCTGCTCTCAAGTGCTCGGCTGCAACGGCTCAACCGCCGTCTTTCGGGCGATCCCATCCGCTTGTGGGAACTCGACGAAGCGCAGCGCGCCGCGATGGCCTGGGCCAGCGAAATGACCGCGCTCAACGCTGCGACCCGCTACGCGCGCGAAGAGGGCGCGCGCGAAAACGTGCGATGGCAGGACTTTGACGCGTTTCTCGCTGAGCCCGGGCAAGCGCTGGCCGAAACCGCGGCGCATCTCGAAGTGGGGATAAAGCCCGAGCAGGCCGAGGCGTGGGTCAAAGGCCCGATCATGAACCGCTATTCCAAAGCGCCTGAACAAGGCTATTCGCCACAGCTGCGCGAAGAAGTGCTCGAACGCGCCGGTCGGGAGCGCGAGAACGATATTCGCGGCGCGCTGCGCTGGTTGGACAACGCGGGCAAAGAGCACCCGGAGATCGCTCGCGCGCTCGAACGAGTCTGAGGCTCAATTCCTGAGGTGAGAAAACCACAATCGAAGCGGTGCGGAAACGCGCGTGTAAGAGCGTCTTTGCACCTTCACAAACTCGGTGCTAATGGCGCGCATGATTAATATCCCAAACATTCTAAAACAACTTCAACGCCACTACGAAGACGCAGTGGCTACCCTTCGCAGCGATGTGATCGCCTATGGCCGCGATGGCGCCGTACCCCCTACGCGCAAGCGTGAAGACGGCAGCTACGCCTATCCCCAGCTCACCCTGCACTATTCCGGCAAGGCCGCCACAGGTGGAGAGCCGTCAGATCGCAGTCGCGCTTTTGGCCGCCTTGAAGAGCTGGGCACCTACACGACCACGATCACCCGGCCTGATCTGTTCGCGCCCTATCTGACCGAGCAACTGGAGCTGATCGCGGCGGAGTACGATGTCGATGTCACGGTCACGCGCTCACGGCAGGAAATCCCCTTCCCCTACGTTCTCGACGGCGAAGCGGGCGCGATGATGCAGGGGATTGCCCCGCAGGAAATTGCGCTGCATTTCCCCTCAACCGACCTTGCGCTGATCGGTGACGAATTGGCAGATGGGATCGAATTCAACGAAGATGAGGACATGCCGCTGTCGTTGTTCGATGGCTTGCGCACCGATTATTCGCTGGCGCGATTGGCTCACTACACGGGAACTTCGGTGGGCGACTTTCAAGACTTCATCCTATTCACCAACTATCACCGCTATGTTGATGAATTTGTTGACTGGGGTGCCAAACAGGTTGGCCAGGACAAGTATGTTTCTCTTCGCGGCGCTGGCGGTCTGGAGATCAACGAAGCCACCGACAACGCCCGCGATCAGCTGAACGATACGGCATGGCGCCGGCACCAGATGCCCGCCTATCACCTGATGCGCAAAGATGGTCGCGGCATCACTCTGGTCAATATCGGCGTCGGTCCTTCCAACGCCAAGACCATTTGCGATCACCTTGCGGTGCTGCGCCCGCACGCTTGGATGATGATCGGCCACTGCGGGGGCGTGCGCTCGACGCAAAAGATCGGCGATTTCGTGCTGGCCCACGCTTACCTGCGCGACGACCACGTGCTCGACACTGTGCTCCCGCCCGAAGTTCCGATCCCGCCGATTGCCGAGGTCCAGCTCGCTCTCGCAGGTGCGGCTGAGGAAGTCTCCGGCGTTCAGGGCGCCAACCTCAAACAACGCATGCGCACAGGAACGGTCGTCACCACCGATGACCGCAACTGGGAGCTGCACTACTCCGACAGCGCAAAACGCTTTTCACAAAGCCGCGCCATCGCGGTTGAGATGGAAAGCGCCACGATCGCCGCACAAGGATACCGGTTCCGCGTACCCTACGGCACACTGCTGTGTGTGTCGGACAAGCCGCTGCATGGCGAGATCAAACTGCCGGGCCAGGCCAATAAGTTCTACGAGGAGGCCATCGCGGCGCACTTGCAGATCGGCCTCGAAGCGGTCGCGCGACTGCGCGATGAGGGTGACCGCCTGCACAGCCGCAAGCTGCGCGCCTTTAACGAGCCGCCTTTCCGCTAGAAGCAACGCTCTAACGTAATATCCCGCACAAACCCGTCGCGCATTTGGCAACCATGGCGTGCGTAATCGGGCGGCATGGAAAATCTCGCGCCCCCACTGTCCCCTGCTCGAGTTAAAGCGACGCTGGAGGCTAGGGGCGCTTTACCGCGCCTGGCATACGTTGGCTGGAGCCAGCGGCGTCCGAAAGCGGTCGATGCTGCGACTGCCTCTCCCCTGTGCCTGGACGGGTTGCGCCAGAAGGGGTTGCGTTTCATGATTATCGGGGGGTGGTCGATGAACGCCCTCACGTCTTTACTCGCCGCTTTCACCACGCCGAGCGTTTGGCTGATCGTGGCGATAGGCATAGCGGTTAGTCTGCTCGTCACGGTCTTCATGCCCCGAAGGGATCTGACATTCACCAATCGCCTTGCGATGGGCTTTGCCACCTGCACTTTCCCACCCAGTTTGATCTTGTGCTTCTGGGCAGCGGGGCAGGAAATAAACGTGTTGATCCCACATCTGGTTACAGTGTTTCTCTTCATTGCGCTTTACGATCGACGTATCGTCCTAATCGGCAGCGTAACCTGTATGGCCAGCTTCTTCGTGCTTAAACTTATTGAGCATAGTGATCGACTTGATCAATCGATGCTTTGGCTTGGGATGACCATGGAATTGGTTGGCCTGATCTTTGTGACTGTTGTCTCGGCTAGCATTTGCAATGAGATTGAACGACTTTTGGGCTCGCTTGAAGCGTCGCGCGCGGAAAGCGCCGAGCGGAGCGCCCTGTTTGACAAGCAGGCTGCCAAACTCGAACGCGCCCGAAAGAACGTTGAAACCGAACGGCGCGAGCGCGCAAAAATGGAAGCCGAGCAGCAGACCGCAAGGCAAGCCGAACTGCACCGTTTTGCGGGTGAGTTTGAGGCGTCCATCAGCGTCGTGACCGAGTCGATCAGCGAGACAGCCGCCTTGCTTGAGAAGACGACGAAGACGCTCAGTGTGATTGCCCACGACACCGGGCAAGGCGCTGCGGATGTCAATGAAGGCGCAAACGCCGCCAGCCACGCGGCGCGAATGGTGGCGAAGGGTGTGTCCGAGCTTTCCTATTCCATCGCAGAGATAGCCGGCGACGTAGGCCAGCAGAACGAACTCGTATCCAAGGCCACTGATCGATCAACCAGCGGCGGCGAAGCGGTCGACGGCCTAGCAAAACACTCCGATACAATCGGCGAAGCAACACGCGCGATTGTGCGGATCGCGGAGCGCACCAACCTTCTTTCTTTGAACGCGGCGATCGAAGCGGCCAGCGCAGGCCCCGCCGGGCGCGGCTTCACGATCGTGGCGCAAGAGGTCAAAGCGCTCGCCATGCAGGCCAGCGAAGCCGCGACTGAGATCGACAGTTTTCTCAAAGGCGTGCGGACGGGCACTCAGGAAGCCGAACGCAGCTTTCAGGCTATTGATAGCGTGATCGGTTCGCTTGCGGAAACATCGACCGCGATACGCTGGGAGGTTGATCGCCAGCGCAAATCCGCCGACGCAATCGAAAACTACGCCCGCAGCGCGGCCGAAGATGTCGGCGCGATGGCGGCGCGGAGCGATAAGCTAGCCGGAACCGCATCGGCGGCCGAGAAGCTATCGAACCAATTGGACGACGCGGCGGCGCGCATGCTTGCAAATGTGCGCGATCTGGAGCGTTCCACCATTCAATTCGTATCCAACCTGAAGGAAGGCTAGCCGCCGGTCGGTGCATCCTCCTTGGACGGATCAACGTTACCCTCTTCCGCTGGAACTTTGGCACCCCATTTGCCCGAATTGCCCCAGCTCGATTCGTGCAGGCCTTTGAGAGCCGCTTCGCTTGTAGAAGCGGGACTCTTGTCGAATGGACCGCGCCCATAATCGAGCGCGCCTTGCACCGTGCTGCACCCGGCCAGAAATCCGGCAGATAATGAGGCAAAAAGGAAACGCGTCGTCATTTCGATTGCCCTTGGAGAACCTGCTCCCAGATAAGAGCCACAACCAACAGGCCCAATGAAGCCAGAAAGCTAACAACTTTGGTCGGTCCCATGTTGGAGGCGATCCAGGCGAGCGTATCGCTGCCCTCGAAACGCATCATTTGATAGAACTGAAGGAGCGTCTCAATAAAGTCGGTCAGGAAGAACACCGCACCGGCTGCAATCGCGCACCAGCCGATAACGTGCAGCGCGCCTTCGAACAGATTGCGATAATACCGCCCCCCCATGATCGCGCCGATGCTGTAGACAACGATGAAAAGCAGGTCGCTCTCCATCGCGATACGCGCTCGGGTGCCAAGACCTTCGGCGTCCCACGCGTTTTGAATGGCGACTACGCTGGCCGCATCGGGCGCGGCCTGGTGGTCAAGAATACCGCCCGGCACCGCCTCAATCGCAAGCGGAGCGTGCAGGACAAGCGAGACCGCGAAAATCGCCAGCCCGCCCAGCCACCAGGTCAAGAACGCCCGCTTGTTGATCATTGCCCGTCTGAGAGGAACGCGACGATCGCCTCGCCCAGATCGGGCTTGATAACACTGTTCATATGTGTGCCGGGGACCTCGATGTAAGTGGCGTTGGGCAAAGTGGCCGCGAGATTCTGCGCGGAACCGTTGTCCTGATCCTCATCGCCGCAAATCGCGGCGGTCGGGATGGATATATTGGCGAGCGCGTCAACATCGAAGGCCTCCATGCCGTCCAAAAGCAACCGCGCTGCGACCCGGTCTACGCCTTGCGATTTGAGGAAAGTGCGCGCGACATAAAGGGGACTGCCCGGCTTGATCGTATCGAATTCATCAATCACGCGTTTGAAATGGGCCGAGCGACGCTGCCATTCGGAAAGCCCTTCCAATCCCATTCCGCACGCGGCCAGCTTCCGTGGATGCAGCACGCCATGCGCCGCCGCGTGGAGCGCCGTGCGCGCGCCGAGGGAGAAGCCGACCAGGTCATAGGCACCCTCTTCGAACCCCAAATGTTCAACAAAGGCTGCCGCATCGCGAACCAGCACACCAGAGGGATAGGCGGCGGGGTCTTGCGGAGCGTCGCTCTCTCCGTGAACCCGGAAATCGAGCATGATGGCCTCAAAACCCGCCTCAGCCAAAAGCGCCGCGTGCCCCCACTTGATCCAGTTCATCTGCGCGCTGGAAAACAGGCCGTGAAGGAGCACCACCGGGCGCCCCTCTCCTTCGCGGTAGTACGCCAGCCGCGTCCTATCGAAACTTTCAAATTCGTGCGTCGTCACGTGTCCCATCCCAGCAGTTTTTTCCACTCACCCATGGAATGCGGCTGCGTTTCCCATTGCGGCAATCCTTCGGGCAGTTCCACCCAAGGCGCTTTGCGTTTCACCCAGATATTGGCGAGGAACGGGATCGCGCCCGGGTCATCGAGCGCGCCGCCTTTGGCCGTGATCCACTCGCGTCCGCTTCGTCCAGAGTGATAGAGGCGCGTCCCGCATTTTCGGCAGAAGTGGCAATCGGTGATCCCGCCGCTGTCGGTCGGCCGCGACCACACCTGCGTTTCGCCGGTCAGAGTAAAGTCCTCTTCCAAGACCGGGACCGAGACACCAAAGGCGCTCGCCGATTGATTCTGGCACTCCCTGCAATGGCACGCGTAGGCGGCAAGCCTCTCCGCCGCGACGGTGAACCGCACCGCCCCGCATTGGCATCCGCCCGTGATTGTCAAAGCTCGCCCTTCACCGTTTAACCAACCCCTTTTGCTCCATGCGCCATTTCGCCATGTCGACGCGGTCCTGGCCAAAGAACGGTTCGCCTTCGAACACCAGCGTCGGCACGCCCCAATGACCAACCGCCTCCAGCGCGTTCTGGTTGGCTTCGATCTCGGCGTCGAGGGCATCGGCGTCGCTGACCGCTTCAGCGTCGAGTTCCGCCAGATCGAGCCCAGCGCGCGCGGCGGCGTTTGCAAGGTGATCGCCCTGATCCCAATTCTTGAACTGGCCCGAGAAAATAACGCGCGACACCTCTTGCGCAAAGGCCAGGCCCTGGCCCCGGCGCACTGCGGCTTGGCCGACGCGGCACACGCGCAGCGCCAGCGGATGCTCTTTAGCGATGGTTTGCGTTTCCAGATCCTGCTCGATCAAATCGGGCTTGGGCCAGCGGATGGGGAGACCCAGAAACGCCGCAGCGCGCATAGAATCGAGCACGATGTAGCGCGGAACCGCCGGGTTGCCGGTGTAGAGCATATCAGGATCGCGCATCGCGACCGGCCACACAATCCGCAGCGCGATATCGACTTCGTACGCCTCGCTCAACGCGCGGTACCGGCCAATCGCGAGATAAGAATATGGTGAACGAAAGCTGAAATAGAGGTCGGCGGCCAGACTCACCGCTTCACTAACCTCTTTTGCTCCATGCGCCATTTCGCCATGTCGACGCGGTCCTGGCCAAAGAACGGTTCGCCTTCGAACACCAGCGTGGGCACGCCCCAATGGCCAGCCGCCTCCAGCGCGTTCTGGTTGGCTTCGATCTCGGCGTCGAGGGCATCGGCGTCGCTGACCGCTTCAGCGTCGAGTTCGGCGAGATCCAACCCTGCGCGCGCCGCCGCTTTGGCTAGGTGATCGCCTTCGTCCCAGCCATCGACGCTGCCGTCAAAGATGATCTTCGAAACCTCGTCGGCGAATTCCAGCCCTTTGCCCCGGCGCGAGGCCGCTTGCCCCATCCGGCACACCCGGCGGATCAGCGGCTGCTCCTTTGCGATTTCACGAGTTTGCAGGTTCTGCGCCACCGGATCAGGGCGCGGCCAGCGGATCGGGATACCGAGAAACTCGCCCGCGCGCATCGAATCGCGCAGGATATACATGGGCGCCGCCGGATTGCCGGTGAACAACAGATCGGGCGCGCGCACCGCAATGGGCCAGACAACCCGCAGGTTAATGTCGACGTTGTATTCCTCAGCCATGGCGCGATAGCGGCCTACAGCGAGATAGGAATACGGCGAACGAAAGCTGAAATAGAGATCAGCGGCCAGTGTCATGAATGTCCCCCTCTAACGGAAGAAGCATTGCGCTCCAGCGTAGAGCATGACCACATTATCGCCTTCAAAGAAACCGCCCATTGAATTGCCCAGCGCGAATTCATCGCCCAACGTGCTGGCGGGAATCGCGCTGAAGCCGTCAGCCTTTTCCGCCTCGGCGCGGGTGGAGCCGATCTGCACATCGCCCACCAGGCGCGTCGCGCCCAGCTTGTCCGACGTGTTCCAGCCGACCAGATTGCCCGCCTGGAAGTTCACGATAAAGCCGCCGGGATATTCGGTGAATGCCATCGCGCCCGTGCCGCATTCCGGATTTTCGCTCCGGTCGACAGGTTCGCCCAGTACGGCGGTGAGCGCGGTTTCCACCTCGTTCTGGCCAGCGGAGAAGTAAAACGCCTCCGGCCCTGCGATCAGGCCCTGCGCGCGCAGGACCACTTCATCCTCGGCTGCCTGTGGAGTGCTCGCTCGTAAGGGCTCTTGCCCCGGCGGTGGCACGGAATTGCTATCACACGCGGCAAGCGCGCACGCGCCCGCCAGTAGAAGACTCACTCGTCTCACGCCCCGTTTCCTTCCTCGTTCAGGCGATCTGTTTTCTTGGAGCCCGCAAGAGTCTGCGCTGACTTACGCCAGCGCCTTAACCTCTTGCCGGTTCCAGATGTCGCCTTGTTGACCGTTGTAAGACTCTACGTCCCCCGGTGCCAGAAGGTTTGCAGGCTGCGGCTTTAAAATCGTCTAAACGCGCGCACGGATCGATGATCGGGGAGCGGTCAAGGGTGAGCCGTTCACCCCTTCTTGAGGTGGCGACGGCCCAGCAGTTCTGCAATCTGCACCGCGTTCAAGGCCGCGCCCTTGCGCAGATTGTCCGATACACACCACAGCGCCAAGCCGTTATCGACCGTTGGGTCTTCACGCACACGGCTGATATAGGTCGCCCCGTCACCGGCGGCTTCGACCGGGGTGACGTAGCCTTCGTCCTCACGCTTATCGATCAGCATGACGCCCGGCGCCTCGCGCAGGATTTCCTGGGCTTGTTCGGCGCTGAGTTCCTTTTCAAACTCGATGTTCACGGCCTCGGAGTGGCCGACAAACACCGGCACGCGCACGCAGGTCGCGTTCAACTTGATTTTGGGATCGAGGATCTTCTTGGTCTCGACCATCATCTTCCACTCTTCCTTGGTCGATCCATCGTCGAGGAAGACGTCGATATGCGGGATGACGTTGAAGGCGATTTGCTTGGTAAACTTGGCCGGCTCCACAGGATCGCCGACAAAGATCGCGCGCGATTGCTCGAACAGTTCGTCCATGCCCGCTTTGCCCGCGCCCGAAACCGACTGATAGGTTGATACCACCACACGCTTGATCGTCGCGGCGTCGTGGAGCGGCTTGAGCGCCACGACCAATTGCGCGGTCGAGCAGTTGGGGTTCGCGATGATGTTGCGCTTGGAATATCCGTCAATCGCGTCCGGGTTCACCTCAGGCACGATCAGCGGCACGTCAGGGTCCATGCGGTAGAGCGAGGAATTGTCGATCACCACGCAGCCCGCCGCCGCCGCCTTGGGCGCGTATTCCTTGGCCGGGCCGCTGCCGGCTGAAAAAAGGGCAATATCCCATCCCGCCCAGTCGAAATGCTCAATATTCTTGCATTTGAGCATTTTGCCGGTGTCGCCATATTCGACTTCGGTGCCGTGCGAACGTGAGGACGCGACCGCTGCCACCTCGTCCACCGGAAACTCACGCTCCGCGAGGATTTGCATCATTTCGCGTCCGACATTGCCGGTCGCGCCGACGACAGCCACCCGATAGCCCACTTTCAACGACTCCAATTCAATCTTGCTTGGCGCGCACCGCTGCCCGCCCTAGCGTGGCTTGGCAAGCGATAACGAGAGAACAGCATAGATGGATACGCAAAGCTGGCGCGACAAGTGGGTCAAGGGGGCGAAGTATTTCGACTTTCAGGGGCACCAGATCGCCTATTGGACCGGCGGAAAGGAAACCGCCAAGCCGCTGCTGCTGGTGCACGGTTTTCCAACCTGCGCGTTCGATTGGGCGCCCATGTGGGAAACACTGGGCGCAAACCATCGCCTGATCGCGTGCGATATGCTGGGATTTGGCCTTTCGGATAAGCCCAAAGGCGGCTTTGGCGATTCAAAGAACCCCAAGGGTTACGCGATCCACTGGCAGACCGACATTCAGGCGGCACTTCTCGACCGTCTCGCCATTCGCAACTTTGACGCGCTGGTCCACGATTACGGCGTGTCGGTGGGGCAAGAGATGCTGGCGCGCCAACAGGGTGGTTTCGGATTTGAAGAATTGGACCAATGCCTGTTCCTCAATGGCGGGATCTTCCCCGATCAACACCGCCCCGTAACGATGCAGAAGATCGGCGTCTCTCCCTTCGGCTTTGTCCTGGGCGCGCTGATGAACCGCAAGGGTTTTGGCAAAAGCTTCTCCGAAGTCTTCGGACAATCCACCAAGCCGTCCGAGGCCGAGCTGGACGCGTTCTGGGAGTTCATCAGCCACAAAGGCGGCAATAGAATCACCCATAAGCTGCTGCATTACATCGCGGACCGCCGCACGCATAAGGTTCGCTGGGAGTCCGCTTTGATGGCGGCGCAGGACAAGATCGGCCTGATCAACGGAGCGCTCGACCCGGTGTCGGGCAAGCACGCCTATGACAAATGGCGCGAAGTTCTGCCCGATGCGCGGCACCATCTGTTGCCGGACGTGGGCCACTACCCTCAGGTTGAAGCGCCCGAGCGGGTCGCGGCAAAGGTTCTGGAGTGGCTCGGCGACTAACGTCTAGGAGCCCAAGGCGCCCACGGCGCCCTTGGCACCTCATAATCGGCAGGTGTACCCGCCGACAACGCGCGTCCAGTCTTCTGAAAATTTTGGCAAGGCTTTCCCCGGATCGCCATCCTCATCGCGCCAATTCGCAAACATCAAAATTGTGCCCTCGCCCGCAGATACAAACTCGGCGTCTTGTACACGGTGATTTTTGTAGCTCTTGGCGCTTGGGGGATCCGCCTGCGCCAGAATGCCAGCGAAACTAAAGGGCTTTTCGAATGATGAGCTTTCCCACAGGGAGACGCGATAAGGAATGTCCTTACCCTCCAGATCGGCGGCCACGTAAACTTTTGTTTCCGAGACAAAAATAGTGGGATCACCTATACCCCATTGCCCCCCAAGCTTCGTGTTGGGATCAATGATCTTGGTGCTAACGAGCTCAAAATCGGCGAAACTCGTGTCTGTCTTTATATAGCCGAGTGACAACCCGTCATAGCCGAACTCAAAGTCGCCGTATTCCCCATAGATATGGATGGTATCGCCGTCCCGATAAACGCCGATGTCCCGCAGATAGTTGGGCGTACTACCGGTGATTTGCCATTGGCGCGACGACTTCGCAATGTCACCTGAATAGGTGAAGATCTTCCCATCCTTGAAGATGTAGTAAACACCATCGATCAACAGCCCGTCATCGAGTTCGTGGTATTCCGAGACGAAAAGGTCGTCTGTTATCAAGGTCCAATCGGATCCATTGGGGCCAAGACTGTTTGATCCATACAGGTGCTGGATACCTTCCTCATGGCCGATTACGAGGTAATGCTCGAACGCGCCTTCTCCGTTGCCAGGAAGATAAACGGGATCGTGGTTGTTTCCGAACTGATCCGCAATGGGTTTCTCGACAGATAGGCACGTCAAAGCGCCCTGCCCCACTTTCGTCGGGATTTGCGGCGCCAGCGGCTCACTCGCCTGCTGAGACAACTGCCCGGAGTAAACGAGAGCAGCGGCGAAACCGGCAACAAACGCAGCCAGGATCCCGACCCATAGAAGCGGCTTTCGATCACTACTCAAATCGATGCCCTTGCACGGACAAAACGGTTTCTTTTCAGATTCATAACGCCGCCAAAACTCATCGAGCTCCTTGTACCGTTTCGGTCTCGGTCGTCCACAGTTTATCGATCAGTTCAGCGCCAAAGCGTTTGCGGCAATACTCATAGGTCGGCGCGTAAAGCGCCCGGGCGCGCGCCGCCAATTCCGGATCAAGCCGGGTCGAGGACTTGGCCGAGTTCTTGCGCATATCAAAGCCCGCCTCGTGGTAGGCAACCCCCAGGAAATTCGTGATGGATCGAACGGCCGAAGGCGTGAAGAGACGTTCAAAGAACTCGACATGAACCCGTTCGGGCTCAAACGCCTGGTCAAGCGCATCGAGAAGGCGTCCATAATCCTGGCGCTCTGCAATGTAATGCGTGTCCATCAAGGCCTCGAACTGGCGGTTCGTGTCGGGATCGGCCGCTTGCGGAAACTCCTGCATTGCCACCTTGTTGTGTTGCCCAGTCGCGGAAAAAGCGCGCGCGACCGGATCGCGCAAAAGTACGACAACGCGCAGGTCGAAATGCGGCTCAAGCCACTGGCGGATTTGGGCAAAGTGTTGGGGCAACAGCGTTGAGTAAGACGGCGTAATTTCGCCGACAACGCTGGCATCCGGGTCAAAGCCCCTGAAAAAGTCGACATAGACTTGCGGGTCCTCGATCATCGCCACACGGTCTATTGGGCGAACAAAACGCTTATCGCGCTGACCGAAGACCTCCCGCAGTTTCTGGGAGATCGGACGCGCAAGATGCTCTGCCTTTATGCGATGCTTGAACCCGGAATGCAGTTCCGGCCGCAGCATCGTATCAAAGATGTGCAGCTCTTTGGGCCGGGTCAGCGACACCTCGGGAAGCGAGTTCAGATAGTCCCAAAGCCAGGTCGTCCCGGCCTTTTGGCATCCAACGCCTAGAATGAAGGTCTGCTTCTCAGCCATCCGAAGAAGGCTCCTTATCTAGGCTTTGGACCATCACTCCGGCGGGGTGATCCCAAGGCGCTCCAGGAAGTTGAACACGGTGTTGTAGCGGTGCGGGCTGATCATCGGGCCGCCCACGCGGTGGGTGTAACCGGGATAGAGCATCATCTCGAAGGGCGTGTTGCTTTCTTGCAGGACACTGATGAGTTCTGAGGAGTTTTCAAACACCACATTGTCATCCGCCATGCCGTGGATCAGCAGCATCGGATCGCTGATCTTGGCGGCGTTTGGGATGGCGCTTGCCTTCTCATACGCCTCGGGCACTTTGCGCGGATCGCCCATGAACCGCTCGGTGTAATGCGTGTCGTAAAGCTCCCACTTGGTCACCGGCGCGCCGGAAATACCGGCGGCGTAGAGGCCCGGATCGGCCTGAAGCATTTTCAGCGTCATATAGCCGCCGTAAGACCAGCCATCGATCGCGATCTTGTCGGGATCAACGAAGCTCAGCGTCTTGAGGAACTCCGCCCCCGCCTTCTGGTCGCGGACCTCAACACCGCCCATCGCGCGGTAGATCGGCTGTTCAAAATCGACGCCGCGATTGGCCGTGCCGCGGCCGTCTAGCGCGAAGTAGATATAGCCTTTGTCGACAATCGCCTGCGCGACCGCCCCGCCCCAACCGCGATCAACGATCTGCGGGCCGGGGCCGGAATAGTGATAGTAATAGACGGGGTACTTTTTCCCCTCTTCCAGCTTGGGCAGCATGATCATGTAGTGCAGATCGGTGCCATCCTCGGCCTTGATCGTCCCGTATTCAGGCGTCACATGGCTGAGCACGAATGGTTGATAAGGGTGATCCTCGTCAATTGCGTTCTCTTCGATCCATGTCAGCATTTCGCCCTTGGCATCCGCAAGATAGCTTTGCGGCGGCTGATTGGGCGCGGAGCGGCTGACGATCATTTGCCGTCCCGATTTGTCCATCTTTGCGCTGTTTGTGAACGCCTTGTCGGTCAGCAGATCGGGCCGCTGCGCTTCATCCAGCGTGGTCTTGTAGATCTGCTGCGTCAGAACATCGGTCGTCTGCTGGAAGAACAGCTCGTTCGCCTCTTCGTTGAGGCCCACCAGCGAAGTCACCGGCTCATCGCCAAAGGTCAGCTGCGTCCAGTCCTTCCCGTCAAAGCGGTAGAAATGCCCAAAGCCATCGCGCTCTGACCACCACAGCAGACTGCCGTCTTTGAGGAAGCGGTAATTGTCGCTGAGATTGATCCAGTAGTCCTCGCGCGCCGCCTTTTCGGTGAACCACACCTCGCTATTCCCCGTCGCCGGATCGACTTTGAGCATATCCAGCACGGTCTGCTTGCGGTTCTGGCGTTGCACATAGAGGTAGTCGTCCGGTCCCCAGTCGACGCGCGCGACATAGATGTCGGTCTCCTCGCCCAGATCCACCTTCACACGGTTCTGACCGTCCGGGTCCATGATGTAGAGCTCGACAAGGGCGTTGTCGCTTCCGGCCACAGGATAGCGCTGGTCGAACACCTTGGTGCCCGTCGCGCCAATCGCCGCCCGTGTGACGACGCCCACCGGGCTTTCATCGGTGCGCTGCACGGCGACGCGCAGATCGTTGGGCTCCCACCAGTATCCGGTCAGTCGGCTCATCTCTTCCTGCGCGACAAACTCCGCTTCGCCCCAGCGGATCAGCGGCCCTTCCTTGGGCGTGATCGGCTTGGCTTCCTCGCCAAACGCGCCCACCCAAAGCTGGCGATCGCGCACGAAAGAGACGTATGTCGATTTGCTCGAAAGCTTGGGGTTTAGCTCGCTTTCCTCAGTATCGGTCAGGCGGGTGATAACCGGCGCCTCCCCGGTAAGATCGGCGAAGTAGAGATCGCCATCGAGCGGCACGAGGACGCCTTTGCCATCGCTCGACCATTGGTAATTGATAATGCCCTTAAGGCTGCCAACGCGCGCGCGTTCGCGCTGCATCTTCTCGTCTTCGGAAAGCTCACGGCCCGTACCCAGCTTTTCGCTGTCCACCAGCATGCGCCATTCGCCGCTCGCGATATCATAGCCCCACAGATCGTAGCGCTGCGCGTCGGTGTCGCGGTTGCGCAGGATGGTGAGAAATTTGCCATCCGGCGACAGCTGCACGCCGCGCGGGACCGGTCCGTTTAGGGACGGCGAGGCAAAGACACGCTCAAAGCTCAGTTTCGCATCCACGATGTTGACCGCGCCGCTCATATGGCCATCCGCCAGGACCGGAGTGGAAACGCAAGCGAGCGCAGCGGCAGCGAGAAGTGAAAAGCGCATTTCAAGGAAAACCCCTGTTTTGTCCTGAGTACCTGATCTGTCTTGGATACAGGCAGCGAAAAGCTGTTGACGTGCTCCTCGCAACGACGCGCGCGAAAGGCAAGAGCCCCAACGAAAAAGGGCGGCCCACCTGGACCGCCCTTTCGAATTCGCTTGCAAGGTCTCTTAGACCGTAAACATCATGCTTTTGGCGCGTTGACCTTGCGCTCGGCGATACGAGCGCGCTTACCGGTGCGGCCACGCAGATAGTACAGCTTGGCGCGACGCACGACACCGCGGCGGACCACGGTGATGCTGTCGACGATCGGTGAGTAGAGCGGGAACACACGCTCCACGCCTTCGCCAAAGCTGATTTTGCGCACGGTGAAGTTGGAGTTGATGCTGCGGTTCGACCGCGCAATCACAACGCCTTCGAAGTTCTGAACACGCTCGCGCGTTCCTTCGATAACCTTCACGCCGACACGCACGGTGTCGCCCGCACGAAATTCGGGAATCTCTTTGGTAACCTTGCCGATTTCTTCGGCTTCGATTTGCTGGATCAGGTTCACTGGTCCGTATCCTTGTTCTTTCGCCGCGCGCCAGAGGCAGACTGGACCCGAACGCTCTCATAGCGTTCCCACAAGTCCGGCCTGCGTAACCGAGTGTGATCTTCCGACATGGCTTTACGCCACGCCGCGATCTTCGCGTGATCCCCCGATCGCAGCACTTCAGGGATCGCGCGCCCTTCCCACAATTGAGGCCGGGTGTATTGCGGGTATTCGAGGAGGCCGTCTTCGAACGACTCTTCGGTCCCGCTAGAAGCCGCGCCCATTACGCCGGGAAGCAGCCGAATGCAAGCGTCGAGTATGGCCAGCGCCGCGGGTTCACCGCCGCTGAGCACGATATCGGCGAGGGAGACCTGCTCAATCTGAGGGCGCGCGTCGAAGAACCGTTCGTCAAACCCTTCAAATCGCCCGCAAATTAGAGTGACGCCAGGACCGCTCGCGATCTCGCGGATGCGTTCTTGGGTGATCGGTTTCCCGCGCGGCGTCATGGCGAGGATGGGAATGCGACCCTCCCCGTTCGTGTCGAGCCCCTCCCCGTTCGTGTCGAGCGAAGTCGAGACACCCGGCCCCAACGCGCCACCGTCTCTCGAATTCGCTCGAGCCGAACGCAGCGCGTGTTGCGCGGTCACATGATCCAAGGCCGCCGCCAGCACATCCGCCTTAAGCACCATCCCCGCCCCGCCGCCCGCCGGCGTGTCGTCCACAGTGCGGTGCTTGTCGGTGGCAAAGTCGCGCGGGTTGACGGTGTCGCACGACCAATCCCCCCGCGCGAGCGCGCGCCCTGCGAGGCTGACGCCAAGCGGCCCGGGGAACATCCCGGGATAGAGGGTGAGGATGGAGGCGGCGAAGGTCATTGGGCTATTTCATATATCCCCGCTCGCCCTGAGCTTGTCGAAGGGCTGCCCTTCTTCTGGGCGCTGCCGCAAAAAGTGAAGTGCAATCCTTCGACAAGCTCAGGATGGACGGTGTCTGTAGTGAAGTCACGCGGGTTCACGGTGGCGCAAGACCAATCGCCGCGTCCGAGCGCCTTGCCCGCCAGCGATATGCCGAGCGGTCCGGGGAACATCTCCGGATAGAGCGTGAGAATGGTGGCGGCGAAGGTCATTTCTCAAAGCGCTTTCTGATCGCGCGAAATTCGACACAAGTCCATTGTGCAAAGAACACCATCACAGGGCCAAAAGTGCTCGACCAGATGAAGACCAGCAGCATCGCTAAGCCAGTTTTGTCGGCAAAACTGCCATCGGTTGAAAGAGCCACACCGATAGCTGGAAGAAGCCCTCCTGGCACGCTGATGGCCATCTCTTTGAGGAAACCAATCGGCTTTTGAGCGCGGATAACGAAGTAGCTGCTCACCAAAAGGGTGAGAACGAACGGCGATACAATGGCCAGCCAAAACAGGACTTCATCCTGATAGCTCGGCAACTCGCAGTCGTAGCATCCGAAACTGTCTTCTGGAGCCTTCGGCTGTTCCACAGTCACACCGCCTCATTTGCGCCGAAAGAAGCCCCAAACCGCCTTCCAGAACTTCGCCTCCATCACCAACAGCTTGGCGATGAACGGTGGAACCGCAAAGTCGCGTTCAATCGCTTTGGCGTCGGCGTTCATGGCATAGAGCGCTTGCATCACCCTGAAGAACACAAAGCCTTCAAAAGCAAGGACAAACACCAGCGACACGGCGCGCAGGCTGGCGAGTTCGCTGATGAGGAACTGGTTGGCGCTGGGCACAATCCAGCTCGCCGCGAACAAACCGATGCCCGCGATGCCCAGTGCGCGCAGAGCTCTGGCCTTGGCGCTCAATTCGCTCGAGAACAGACCAAGATAAACGAGCGGCATGAAAACGCACAGATCGACCAAGGCCACCCATTCAGCGCGCGGGTAAGCGCTCCAGTCGAGAGTCGCGGCAAAGGCCCATTCAATTGCAACGGCGATTGGTAAAACGATAAGAAAGAACCACTTTTCGCGTGGGCGGGTCAGTTTGAGTTCCATGTCACCCCATCCTTCGCCCGCGTATCCACGGTAAGCTCAAACACATCAGGCCGCGAATAATGGCCGTCTGTATCAAGGCTGGTGAGGTTCTGGCCGCGCTCGTCGAGGTCCAGCTCCGCGAACAGGATTTCCTCGCCCTCACCCGCTTGCGCGACGACGCGCGCGTCGGGGGCGGCGATCATGGAGCCGCCTTTGTTAAGCACCGTGCCTTCGATGGCTTCGAACAGCTCGCGCGCTTCGGGCGATCCGCCCACGCGCATGAGGCCTTCGAACAGGTCTTCCTTGGTCTGAACCAGACCAGCGGCGAGCACAAAACACCGGCCCTCCATCGCGTAATGCCTTGAGGCAATCGCGTATTCTTCGCGCACGGTTGGCCAGGAGGCGATGTGAACGCTCTCACCCAGATTGTGCATCGCCGCGCGCGCCAGCGGCATCCAGTGTTCCCAGCAGATGAGATTGCCCGCCCGGCCCCATTCGGCCTCGTGCACGCCAATCGTCGAGCCATCGCCGCGCATCCAGATCAGGCGCTCGCCATGGGTGGGCACCAGCTTGCGGTGATCGAGCGGGTCTTGGCCGGGCCGAAACAGCAATTGGTTGTTGTAAAGGCTCGAACGAAGACGCTCATGCGCGCCGATCGAGATCAGCGCGCCGCTTTCATCGCACAGTTCTTGCAAGGGCAACAGGCGCTCATCACCCGGCACAATCGCCTGATCCAGCATAATCTCATGGCAGGCGCGCGTTCCGGGATGGTCCCACAAGGCCGCGCCCGGCGCTTCGTCCAACCACAAGGGATAGCCACCCAGAAAGGTCTCACCAAAAGCAACGACCTGCGCGCCGCCTTCAATGGCTTCACGAGCGAGCTTGGTGGCTTTCTCAATGCCATCGCTGATGGCGAGCGGGATTGGAGCGGCTTGGCATATGGCGACGTTAAGAATGGTCATACGCGCCGCTTACGCCGAAGGCTCAGCCCCCGCAACCACCACAACCGCCGCCGCAACCGCCGCCTCCGCCGTCGCTATCCCCGCTGCCGCTGTCGCCGCCGGACGCGGCCTGACGCATGGCGTGAACATGCGCAAAGGGTGTGCCCGCCAGCACGCCGGTGCCAAACAGGCCCACCGCGAGCGGAACCTCACCGCCTTCCGGCGCGCGTTTGAGGCGTGAGGAGCGCTCGCGCCAGTTCTTCAGCACCAAATTGCCGGCCATGGTGCGCGGGTTCATGGTGCTGGCGCGGATCGCGGCAAAGATGGCCGTCGCGAGCAAAAGCGCGACCAGAAAGCCGGTGGGCTCGCCCAGTTCCTTGCCCGCTTGCTGGCGGTAAAATCCCACCAGGATCAGCGCCGCGTAAGGCGCGATTGACCACAGGCGCAGCTTCATCACATCGCCGCTGTTCATCATCAGGCCGCGCTTGATCAGGCGTTTCTCGATCTGGCTTGCGTGGTCGCGCAGGCTCCGCATCGTCTCGCTCAGCGAGAAATCGCCGACCTTGACCAACACAGCGGCGCCCGCCGAGCTGGTGTCGACCTGCGTTCGCGTGACCGAAACCTTGGCCTTCTTCGACTTTTCGATGGCACCTTGCACATAGAGATCGGCCAGAACCGTTAGCGCGTGACGCTGCGCGCCGCCCGATAGGAGCGCGATTTCTTCGGGGTCTTCGAGGCTGCCCTTGCGCCCCTGGGGACGCAGATTGGCGGGGATCCAGAGGCCCAGTCCCACACAAGTCGCCAGCATCACCGCGTAAAAAGCGAGGAAATCCGCGCCGGTGTAGGTTTCAAACAAATTCATGTCATGATCCCTCTAAGCAACCATCCCAGAATAGCCGCGATCACCGCCACTGCAAAGAATGCAGCGGCAATCGCGGGCCGCGAGACGATCCATACATCTTTGGGGTTAACGCGTTGTCCCATTGGATCGACTTCAAACCGGCGCTTGGCATCAGGCCAGATATCGCTGGGAGGCGGCCTTCCAAACGCGTCCTCATAGGCTTTCAGCGTCGCGGCGTATTGATCGTAGTAACGGGTCCGCTCGACATGACCGCCCGCGGTTGGGCCGTGGTGCAGCGGCGCTCCGAGCACTTCAGGACAGAACACCTCCCAATAGTCGCGACTGTAGGTGAGGTGCAGGTGCCAGGCCTGATCGACCGCGTCGCTGGGGGTCACTTGGTAACCGGCGGTGCGCGCGAGGTAGCAAAAGCGCTTGTATTCGAGGATGACACGCTGCGCGTGTTCGACGCTCCAGCGGTTCTCGCGCGCCAGACGATCCGCGAAATTGAGCGAGGCGTCGGGCGGGCCGATCTGGTGAGCCTCAATCCGCGACCAGAGATCCTTATCGAACGCCGTCACTCAAAGATCTCATGTGCCTTCACACCAGCCCTTTCGATCCGGCGTTCAAGAGCGCGCAGCGTCAAAAAAGCGGACGGATAGCCAAAGATAAGACCCGGAGCGACCACCAGCGCCATCGCGACCAAAAACCCAATTGGGTCATTCTGGGCGGGTGACTGGGTGAACGATGCGAGCAGAATAACGATGGCGAACAAAGCCGGTCCCAGACAGCTCGCGGTCAAACTGGCGGTCCAGCGCGTCATTTTGGGGAACCACAGGAAGAATAAGGCCGCGGATCCGATCGCACCAAACACGTAGACCAGCACCGCGAACGCTATCGCGACAACGCCGATAACCCATTCTGCCATTAAGTTACCCCGAAAACCGCAACACGCGCGGTCAGTCTTCGGCGAATCCTTGCGCGATCACAAGCCTTTCGCTGTCCCATTCGATAACCGCTTGCTTGGTCATTGGGACCATGAAGCTTTTCATGCCTTTGGCGGGGACCAGGTCCTTCTCGATTTCGAGGATATCGGTCGCGCCGTAATTCTGCACCGCGATCACAGCGCCGACAGTTTCGCCAGCATCGGTGACGACCGTGAGCCCAATCAAGTCCGCGTGGTAATACTCGTCGTCATCGAGTGCAGGCAGAGCCTTGCGAGAGACGGTCAGAACCGTTCCGCGCAGCTTTTCAGCCTGAGACCGATTGGTCGCCTCCGCCAAACGCGCCACCGCGCCGCCTTTGTTGTCCGAACGGATTTTCTTGAGGGTGAGCACGCGGTCAGAGCCCTTAGCCCCGAGCGCCTTATGTTGGGAGAGGGCTTCAACGCCCTCCCCGAACAATTTGAGGCGCACCTCCCCGTGGATGCCATGAGCGCCGGTGATCGCGGCGAGCTCGATATCGTCTTCCGCCATGATCCTAACCCCGCTCGTGCTGAGCCTGTCGGAAGCGAAGCTGGCCATCGGCCAACCCAGTCGATCGTTCTCCACCGGCGTGGCGAGATAAGAACGACCCTTCGATAAGCTCAGGGTGAGCGGGGAAAGGCATAAAGCGTTTAGCCTTCGGCTTTGTCTTCAGCCGCTTCTTCAGCCGGAGTTTCTTCAGCCGGTGCTTCTTCAACGGGCGCTTCCTCAGCGGGAGCCTCTTCAGCCGGAGCTTCGGCGGCGGCCTTGGCTTCTTCCTCAGCGGCCGCCTTTGCTTCTGCCGCGGCTTCTTCGGCTTCCTTCAGCTTTTCAGCTTTCTCTTCCGCGCGCTCTTTGGCTTTCTCGCCCGGCTCGGCCTTTTGCGGGTTGTTGCGCGCTTCGCGTTCTTGGATGCCGGCGGCGTCGAGGAAACGCAGAACACGGTCCGACGGCTGCGCGCCAACGCCCAGCCAATAACGCACGCGGTCTTCGTTGAGCTTCACGCGCTCAGGCGAATCCTTGGCGAGCAGCGGGTTGTAGGTGCCGATCTGTTCCAGATATTTACCGTCGCGGGGCGAACGGCTGTCAGCCGCCACGATGCGATAATACGGACGCTTCTTGGCGCCGCCGCGCGAAAGACGAAGTGCAATTGCCATGATGAATTACCTTTTCTCAGTATGTTCGTTTGAATTCGAAATGTGTCGTTTGTCGTGAAATTACTTCTTGGGTCCGCCAAGGCCTGGGAGACCGGGAGGCAAGCCACCACCGGGGCCACCCATTCCGGGCAGACCGCCGCCCGACCCTGAGGGTCCGCCG
Organism: Pseudomonadota bacterium; assembly: GCA_039814925.1. Taxonomy (GTDB): domain Bacteria; phylum Pseudomonadota; class Alphaproteobacteria; order Sphingomonadales; family Sphingomonadaceae; genus Erythrobacter. Next base: position 13,289 of record JBCCAH010000003.1, on the reverse strand, counting down.
CCCATGCCGGGCAGGTTTGGCATACCGCCGCCCCCGCCGCCAAGCATGGCTGCAAGGCCTTTGAGCCCGCCCATTTTCTTGATCTGCTTCATCGCGCGGCTCATTTCCTGGTGCATTTTGAGAACCTTGTTCACCCTCTGCACGTCGGTGCCGCTGCCCGCCGCGACGCGCTTTTTGCGTTTGGCGTTCATCAGTTGAGGGTTGGCGCGTTCCTTACCCGTCATCGATCCGATGATCGCGTCCATGTGCACCAAAACCTTGTCGTCCATGTTCGACGCGGCCATCGCAGCTTTGGCTTTCTTCATGCCGGGCATCATGCCCGCCAGCATGCCAAGGCCGCCCATATTCTGCATCTGCTTCAACTGCATACGCAGATCGTTGAGGTCGAACTTGCCCTTCTCGAAATTCTCAGCGAGCTGGGCCGCTTCGTCTTCCTTGATCGTCGCCGCCGCCTTTTCGACAAGGCTGACCACGTCGCCCATGCCAAGGATGCGATCGGCGACCGAATTGGGACGGAAATCTTCAATCTGGTCGAGCTTTTCGCCGGTGCCGGCAAACTTGATCGGCTTGCCCGTGACCGCGCGCATCGACAGCGCCGCGCCGCCGCGCGCGTCGCCATCCATCCGGGTGAGAACCACGCCGGTGAGCGGCACCTCGCCGCTAAAGCTTTGCGCGACGTTCACAGCGTCTTGACCCGTCAGCGCGTCGACCACGAGGAGAACCTCGGTCGGCGCTGAAACGCTCGAGACCGCTTTCATCTCGGCCATCAGCGCTTCGTCCACGTGCAGGCGGCCCGCGGTGTCGAGCAGCAGGACATCGAAGTTCTGAAGCTTGGCGCTCTCCATCGCGCGGCGGGCGATATCGACCGGCTGCTGACCCGCGACAATCGGCAGGGTCGAAACGTCCACCTGCTCACCCAGCACCGCCAGCTGTTCCTGTGCGGCCGGACGGTTGACGTCGAGCGAGGCCATCATGGCCTTCTTGCCGTGCTTTTCGCGCAGCATCTTGCCGAGCTTGGCCGTGGTGGTCGTCTTACCCGAGCCTTGCAGGCCGACCATCATGACCACAACCGGCGGTTTGGCGTCGAGGTTAAGCCCCTCGCCCATCATCGCGGATTGCGGGTCTTCCGGATCGCCGCCCAGCATGGTGATCAGTTCGTCGTGAACGATCTTGATGACCATCTGGCCCGGTTTAACCGATTTCAGGACTTCCTGTCCCACGGCCTTTTCGGTGACCGCGTCGATGAACCGGCGCGCCACAGGCAGCGCGACGTCGGCCTCGAGCAAGGCCACGCGCACTTCGCGCATCGCGTCGCGCACATCCTGTTCGGATAGAGCGCCGCGCCCTTTGAGCTTGTCAAAGACGCCGCCTAGGCGGTCGGACAGATTGTCAAACATCGTCTTCAACTCCTCGCTCAGGCTGTCGCCTTCGCTAATACTTGTTTGGTCGCTTCCCGAAGCGAAAAAGTGGCGCCCACTTTTTCTGGGAAACTCCCCGATCGATTCCTTAGAAACGACCTTAAACGCGAAAAACGCCGGCGGACGAAACCTCGTCGGCCAGCGTGTGGTGTTTGTCTAATTCTGGGCGCTTTCCGAAATGGAAAACTCCCGGCACAAACGCCTGTATATCGTTGATGGCTCGCCATCGGCTTGGATTTTTCGTCTGGGTAAAAGCGAAAATTGGGTTTGCTCGTGAACCGGAGCGGACTTCAAGTCCGTGAGCACCGGAAGCGCGAGTAAGCGCAATTTGCAGCCCGCCCAGGCGGAAAAGACAAGTCGATGGTGGAGCCTAGCGGGATCGAACCGCTGACCTCAACACTGCCAGTGTTGCGCTCTCCCAGCTGAGCTAAGGCCCCCCGAAAAAATCGGTATCCATCGATGTGTTGACCCTACCAAATATAGGATCAACGCCCTGCTCTCGCAAGGGAGCGCCCGGTTAGGCGCGTCCCCTCGCGAAGGCAAGAGAAAAATCAGCTATCGTCTTCGCCGTCGTCGTCGCCTTTGCCCTTGGACACGCCAAGGTCATCGTCGCCGCCAAGATCAACGTCGTTATCGGGCGAATCATCCGCGTCGTCGATGTTCTCGATGTCTTTCAGTTCATCATCGTCATCGCCGCCCAGATCGCTGTCGGCTTCGCCGTCCTTCTTGGCGTTGGGATCGTCAATCGGGATCGGCTGCTTCGACTTGAGCACCGGCTCGGGCGTCCAGGTGTGCGCGCATTCGACGCAAGTCACCGGGTCTTCGTTGCCCAGATCGTAAAAGCGGGTTCCGCAGTTGGGGCAGGTACGCTTGGTACCCCATTCAGGCTTCGCCATTATAATTCCTCATTCGTTCCCCGCAAAGCTCGCGAGAGACGGTCAAAAAGTCGTACAAGATTGGGATGCATTCGGACAACAATCAAGGCCCGAACCACAAGATCGCGGCGCGCCTTGCCAGAAGGGTGGAGCGCTGTCAAAGACCGCGGCTCTTATGGCGCACCATACCTTTCACCAAACAGGGCCTTTACGCGGACGTCTTCGCGTCCCCGGAGACAAATCGATCAGCCACCGCGCGTTGATGTTTGCCGGGCTCGCCGTAGGGCGCAGCCGGATCGAAGGACTGCTCGAAGGCGAAGACGTTCTCGCCACCGCCGCCGCCATGCGCCAGCTGGGCGCGAAGGTGGAGCGGCTCGAAGACGGCGTGTGGGAAGTGCACGGCGCGGGGCTCGGCAGCCTGTTGGAGCCGGCCCAAGCGCTCGACATGGGCAATTCGGGCACGTCGACGCGGCTCATGATGGGGCTGCTGGCAAGCCACGGGTTCAAAGCGACCTTTGTCGGCGATGCGAGCCTTTCGGGCCGCCCGATGAACCGCGTGATTGATCCGCTGTCGCAGATGGGCGCGAGCTTTGAGGCCTCCAGCGGCGGCACGCTGCCCTGCATGCTTCACGGCGCCCAGACCGCTGTTCCGATCACTTACCGGTTGCCTGTCGCCAGCGCGCAAGTCAAAAGCGCGGTTCTGCTGGCGGGGCTGAACACGCCGGGCACCACCACCGTTATCGAGCCGGTGCCGACGCGCGATCACACCGAACGCATGCTCAAAGGCTTTGGCGTCGAAGTCGACATTTCCGAAGACGAAGACGGCGCGCGGGTTATCTCAGTCCATGGCGAGGCCACGCTTACTCCATGCGATGTGGTCGTGCCCGGAGACCCATCCTCCGCCGCCTTCTTTGTCGTCGCAGCGCTGATCGTACCCGGTAGCGATCTTGTGATTGAGAATGTCGGCCTCAACCCCACCCGCAACGGTATCGTCACCGTGCTGCGCCAGATGGGCGGTTCGATTGAAGAGCTGAACGCGCGTGAAGTTGGCGGGGAACCTGTAGCAGACCTGCGTGTGCGCCATTCCGCTCTTAAAGGCGTGAAGGTGGACCCCGCGCTCGCCCCAAGTATGATTGACGAGTTTCCGGTGCTGTTTGTCGCCGCGTCGCTGGCCGAGGGCACAACCGTCACAAGCGGCCTCGAAGAATTGCGCGTCAAGGAAAGCGACCGCCTGTCCGCCATGGCCACCGCGCTCACCGCCGCCGGCGCGCGCGTGATCGAGCATGAAGACGGTCTTGAAATCACCGGAACCGCCGGCGCGCCATTACGCGGCACCGCCAACGCAGCCATAGAGACCCATCTCGACCACCGCATCGCGATGGCAATGGCGATTGCGGGACTTGTTAGCCAAGACGGCGTCGAAGTTGATGACACGGCCCCCATCGCGACGAGCTTTCCAACGTTTATGGGACTGTTGGAAAACGCCAGTTCGTGAAGGAGAAGATTGCCCTTTACGCGCTCGGGATCGGGATAGTTGTCCTAGGATCGGCAATTTACGGCCATCTCGTTGACGGAGAGCCGATACACCTTGGTCGCTTGCTCGTAGTTCTCTTCCTCGGGCCAGTCTTTGGATATTTTATCTGGCTCCGACACGACTGGGCCGAGCCGATAGGAAAACGCAAGCGAGAGGAAAAAGCACGCTTGGAAGCAAAGCAGGAGCACGCGGAAAAGAAATGACCAACCGCCCGATCCTGCGCCGGATAGTAGCCGCCTTCATCCTGCTCGCCTTTGCCGTGGGATCGGTGCTCTTCTGGAATCGAGGCGGTTTTAACACCGTGCAGTTTGCGATCAATCTGGTGGTGGCGAGCGTGGGATTTATCTGGCTCCACACCCGCTGGAAGGCCAAGGAACGCCGCGCGCTCACGCCCAGCAAGGTAAAGGACATTTTCTCATGATGACCCGTCTTCGCAGCGCCCTTGCTGGGTTGCTCTTGATAGGCGCTTGCAGTGCGTACCCCGCCATCGCCGAAAAACCCGCGCCCTACGCCGCCCCCGACCGCGAGCTGATGGTCCCGGTCGAAGGCGGCCGCGTCTATGTCCGCATCAACGGCGAGGTTGATGGCGCGGACAAAGCGCCTGCGATCTTCATCCACGGCGGCCCCGGCGGCACGCATGCCGGATTTGCCGCGATGCTGGGTCTGGCGAAAGACCGCCCGATCCTTCTCTACGACCAGCTGGGCAGCGGAAAGTCCGACCGGCCCAACAACCCGGCCAATTGGCGCGTCGAACGCTTTGTCGAAGAACTCGAAGCGGTGCGCGCAGCGGTGGGTGCCGAGAAGCTGCACCTCGTCGGTGTTAGCTGGGGTGCGGCGCTAGCGCTGGAATACTCGGCGAAGTACCCAGATCGCGTTGCCTCCACCGTCCTGGGCGGAACTTTCATCTCAACCCCGCACTGGCTGACCGACGCCAATCTCTTGGTCCAGGACTTGACGCCGGACCAACAGGCGACGCTCGCCGCCTGCGAGAGCGATGACGCGCCCGAAGGCGACACGTGCAGCGCGATCTTCGACCGAATCTATTCGCGCCACTATCAGCGCCCCGATTACGGCGATGCCTTGCGCGAATACCGCAAGACGTTTGGCGGACAGGGCCGCAACAGCCTGATCTACAACGCCATGTGGGGGCCGAGCGAATTCAGCTCGACCGGGACCCTGCGCAGTTACGACGCGACGCTCAAACTGCGCGAACTGGACGGTGACAAGACCCTGTTCCTGATCGGCCAATACGACAGCGCGCGGATCGACACCGTGCAGGAGTTTGTCGCGCTGACACCGGGCGCAGAACTGGCTGTGGTCCCGGGTGGTGGACACGCCTTTCTGCTTGACCGACCGCTTGTCACCGAAGCCATCTTGCAAAGCTGGCTCAACCGAAAGGACACCCCATGATCATCGCCGTGGACGGCCCGACCGCTTCGGGTAAGGGCACCATCGCCAAACGCTTGGCGGCGCATTTTGGTGTGCCGCATCTCGACACCGGCTTGCTCTATCGCGCAGTAGGACGGCAGGTGGCCTTACAGGAGGGCGATCCCGATAACGAGGCGCACGCTCTCGCGGGATGCGCCTTTCCTGACGAGTTGCTCGAAGATGAAGCCATTCGATCTGAATCGGTAGGGTCTCTGGCAAGCCGCGTTTCAGTCCACCCGGCGGTGCGCGAGGCGTTGTTTCGGCGACAGCGCGCTTTTGCTGAGCAACCCGGCGGCGCGGTCCTCGACGGGCGCGATATCGGGACGATCATCGCGCCTGATGCCGACGTCAAACTGTTCATCACCGCCAGCGTCCACGAACGCGCTCGGCGGCGCTGGCTGGAAATGACGGATCGCGAAATGGAAATTCCGCTTGATGAGATTGAGAAGGATATCGTGCGGCGCGACGAACGCGACATCACCCGCAAGGACGCGCCGCTCAAGGCCGCGCCCGATGCGCTGGTAATCGACACCACCGCGTTTGACCGCGAACAGGCGTTTGAGTCGGTTCTCGAGGCGGTCGAACAGGCGCTTGCAAACCAGTAATCGCTTTCCTACACGCGGCCAGACGGTCCATTCTTGGACCATGCTTGCCCTGTGTGATCATTGGTTTTGGAAGTGTTGGACCGCGAAAGGTGACACATCTTTTGGTGGTTTTGGTGCCAAGCGATTGAAAGCCCGCCGTTTCGGCGCGTCCGCAACTTTCGCAAAACCCCCACTTGTGTGGTCCATCCCCTTTGCGCATTCGGCGCAAAACCCTTGCAATTCCCCGCTCTTCCAGTTAGGCGCGCGCCCGTTCTCGACGCATCTTCGGATTGACAGAACCTGTGCGATGGCATTCGGCCCCGCGCAGACACTCGGCCTCTTGCCCGCAAGGCCAGCGCAATGGTGCGCCAGGCGGCGGTTTAAGACCCCGGAAAACCGGTGGCCGGTAGCAAAACGAACACAGGAAACGCCAACCTTATGGCAACTGCACCTAACCCCACGCGCGACGATTTCGAAGCGCTGCTTAACGAACAACTCGGCGGCGCCGGCGATCAAGGCTTTGAAGGCCGCGTCGTCATGGGCACCATCACCGCGATCGAAGCCGGTCACGCCGTCATCGACGTAGGCCTGAAAAGCGAAGGCCGCGTCAACCTCAAGGAATTCAGCAGAGGCGAAGACGACCATGGCCTTTCCGTAGGCTCGGAAGTCGAAGTTTATGTCGACCGCGTTGAAAACGCCGATGGCGAAGCGATGCTCAGCCGCGACCGCGCCCGCCGCGAAGCCGCCTGGGACAAGCTCGAAAACGAATTTGGCGAAGGCAAGCGCGTCGAAGGCCGCATCTTCGGCCGCGTCAAAGGCGGCTTCACCGTCGACCTCGACGGCGCCGTGGCGTTCCTGCCCGGCAGTCAGGTCGACATCCGCCCCGTGCGCGATGTCACCCCGCTTATGGAAGTGCCGCAGCCATTCCAGATCCTCAAAATGGACCGTCGCCGTGGCAACATCGTTGTCTCGCGCCGCGCCGTTCTTGAAGAAACGCGCGCCGAACAGCGCAGCGAGCTGATCGACAAGCTGGCCGAAGGTCAGGTTATCGAAGGTGTGGTCAAGAACATCACCGATTACGGTGCGTTTGTGGATCTGGGCGGTATCGATGGCCTGCTCCACGTCACTGACATGAGCTACAAACGGGTCAACCACCCGAGCGAGATCATCGAGATCGGCCAGACCGTGACCGTGCAGATCGTTCGCATCAACGCCGAAACGCAGCGCATCAGCCTTGGCATGAAGCAGCTCGAAAGCGATCCGTGGGATGGCGTGGCGGCGAAGTACCCCGTCGGCGCGAAGCTGTCGGGCACCGTCACCAACATCACCGAATACGGCGCCTTCGTGGAACTGGAAGCGGGCATCGAAGGTCTGGTCCACGTCTCCGAAATGAGCTGGACCAAGAAGAACGTGCACCCGGGCAAGATCGTCAGCACTTCGCAAAAAGTCGACGTGCTGGTTCTCGAAGTGGACAGCGACAAGCGTCGCATCTCGCTTGGCCTCAAGCAGGCTCAGCGCAACCCATGGGACGAGTTCGCCGAGAAGCACCCGGTCGGCGCCGAGGTTGCCGGCGAAGTCAAGAACGCGACCGAGTTCGGTCTGTTCATCGGCCTCGATGGCGACGTCGATGGCATGGTTCACATGTCGGATATCGCTTGGGGCATCTCGGGCGAAGACGCGCTGGCGCTTCACCGCAAGGGTGAAGAGGTCAAAGCGGTCGTTCTCGATGTCGATGTTGAGAAAGAGCGCATCAGCCTTGGCATGAAGCAGCTCGAGAAAGGCGCACCGAGCGCCGAAGGCGCCGACAGCAGCGCGCTGCGTCGCAACCAGACGGTCACCGTCACGGTTCTCGAAGTGCGCGATGGCGGCCTCGAAGTGCAAGTCGGCGACGACGGCGCAACAGGCTTCATCAAGCGTTCGGATCTTGGCCGCGACCGCGACGAACAGCGTCCCGACCGTTTCCAGGTCGGCGCGAAGGTCGACGCGATGGTCACCGGCTTCGACCGTTCGAAAAAGCCCAACTTCTCGATCAAGGCGCGCCAGATCGCCGAAGAGAAAGAGGCCGTTGCGCAGTTCGGTTCGTCGGATTCCGGCGCGTCGCTGGGCGACATCCTGGGCGCCGCTCTCAAGAAGGGCGACGAGTAATTGAGCGGGCCTCGCCCATCCGGGCGAGCCTCCTCGATACTGTTCCCTCCGCTAAGCTGCGGGGCACCTGCGGGCGGCCACTTGGCCTTGCGATGGTCCCGCCATCATTCCCTAGGTCCTCAAGCAGCGAAGCGTTAGGACAGAAAAAAGGCCCGTCTGCAGCGATGCAGGCGGGCCTTTCCTAATTGGGTGACGAACGGTATCCTTGCGCGCAAAGAGAGGACCCCTTCCCCATGCTTCACGTTCACCAGTTTCCCTGCCTGTCCGACAATTACGGCTACCTCCTGCACAACTCCGTGACCGGCGAAACCGCCGCGATCGATACGCCGGATGCGGCTGAGTATCTGGAGCAGGCCGAGAGCAAGGGCTGGACGATCACCCATATCTGGAACACGCACTGGCACCCCGATCACGCCGGCGGCAACGCCGAGATCGTGGAGAAGACCGGCGCGCGCATTCTGGCGCCCAAGGAGGTCGAGCAGATCTCCAAGATCGACCGCGTTGTGGCGCATGGCGATGTGGTGAACCTGGGCGAGCACACCGCGCAGGTGATCGACGTGTCGGGCCACACCAACGGTCATGTCGCCTTCCACATTATCGAGGAAGGCATTGCGTTCGTGGGAGACGCTGTCTTCGCGCTTGGCTGTGGGCGCATGTTCGAAGGCGAACCGGAGCAATTCTGGAACAGCCTTGATCGCATCCGCCGAATGCCGACCGCCACCACGCTCTATTGCGCGCACGAATACACACAGGCCAACGCCAAATTCGCGATCCACGCCGACCCTGACAACGAGGCGCTGCAGGAATACGTCGCCGAGATCGACGCCAAGCGCGCCAAGGGCGAATGGACGGTGCCCACCGTGCTCAGCCGTGAACTGGCCACCAACCCCTTCCTGCGCGCCGATGACCCGGCGATCATTGCCAAGTGGGGTGGCAGCGCCCCGCATGAGACCTTTGCGGCCCTGCGCGCGGGCAAGGACAATTTCTAAGCCATCATGAAAGCGCTGCGCGTTGAGAGTTTGAGCGAGGACCTGTCCGGTCTCGCGTTCACAGACACACCCGCCCCTGAACGCCAGCGCGGCGAGATTCTGGTCCGGGTCCACGCCGCTTCGCTCAACTTCCCCGACCTCTTGATGACCAAGGGCAAATATCAGTTCAAACCCGAGCTCCCCTTCACCAGCGGCCTCGAATGCGCGGGCGAGGTGATCGAAGCCGATCCCGACAGCGGCTTCAAGCCCGGTGACCGCGTCATGGGTGGAAACAAGACCGGCGCGTTTGCCGAGATTGCCAGCCTTCCCGCGCGCGGCCTTTCGCGCGTGCCCAGCAACTTCTCCTACGCCCAAGGCGCGGCGATGGGCGCAGCCTATTCGACCGCCTACACTGGGCTGGTGGAGCTATGCAGCCTGAAGAAAGGTCAAAGCGTGCTGGTCACCGGCGCGAGCGGGGGCGTTGGCTTGGCCGCCATCGACCTCGCCAACGCGTTGGGAGCGACCACTATCGCCGCCACTGGGATAGAGGCGAAGAGAGAGAGTATCGCCACCCTCGCCTCGCCGCATCACACGATCGTCTCCGAGGGCCGTTTCCGGGAACAGATCTTCGAGCTCACCAATGGCAAACTCTGCGACATAGTGTTCGACACTGTCGGCGGCGATGTGTTTGACGAGTGCACGCGCTGCGTCGCCTTCGCCGGCAAGCTGGTCGTGTGCGGCTTCACCAGCGGCAGAATCGCAGAGATCGCGACCAACATACCGCTGATCAAGGGCTTCTCGATTGTGGGACTGCGCGCCGGCGAATACGCTCGGCGCTTCCCTGAGCGCGGTAAGGCCATAAACGCTGCGATCCGTGAGCTTGCCGAGGCGGGCCGGATCAACCCAGCGATCGGCACCACCCTGCCCCTGTCGCGCTGGCGCGAAGGGTTTGAAGCGATGGCGAACCGCGAAATGGTCGGCAAAGTGGTGTTTGAACCGGGCGCCTAAGCTCCCCTCTCAATACAGATACTTGTCGTCCCGGACGGTGAATATCAGATTGTAACCGCGCCCAGGCGTCTTCACGAGCTTGGTCTTCTTGTCGCCATCGCGCCAGACCAAGACACTGCCTTCCGTGATTGTGCCCATGGATCCTCCAAGGCCGTTTCCGATAACACTGCCAAACGTCGTCCCTTTGATCTCCGGTTCGTCAGGTCGTTCCAAGAGAGGCTGCAACAAGCGCCGATGGCAATCCGCGTCCCGGTCCAGCCCGAGGAAGATAATGGTGACCAACCGCTTCTTCTTTGACCGATAGCCCATCTCCGCAACGCATCCGGGGATGATTTCCACCTTCTTCTTGGGCTGCTTCGCCTTGAAAGCCTTGATGTCGGCCTTGGTGTTGGCCGTGGTAAACCCGCCCCACAGCTCGATAGGCTCGACCTCCTCGGCTGAGGGCGCCCCCTGCAAACTAAGAGCGAGTAACGCGGCCCATTTCGAAAATACCGTCATAGTTCGAAGTCTAAGCTATCAACACCCAGCGGATCAACTGCACCTCAGGTCGAGGCCTGAATCAAGAAAGGCGGCCCTTGCGGACCGCCTTTCCCCTCTCCAACTCTAATTCCGAGCGGGCGCTTCATGCTGGTGTTTCAACAGCGCGAAGCCGCGTCCGCTAGAGCGAAGATATAACTTCATCAGCGAGCTTTGTGTCAGCCTCGCCGTCGTGTTTCTGAGCGATAATCGAGCGTGATGCAACCGCAGCCGCCTCTGCCGCGCGAGCACGGACCGAATTGAGCGCTTCGCGTTCAGCCGCCGAGATCTTCTCTTCGGCCATTTTCTGACGCCGTTCGACCATCTTTTCGCTGTCGGCTTCGGCCTTGGCGAGGATTGCGTCCGCTTCGCTTTTGGCGCCTTCGACCATTGCCGCGGCGTCTTGTTCAGCGCCCGCGATTTTGGCCGCGTATTCATCACGAAGAGCCTCGGCTTCGGTGCGAAGGGTCTTGGCCTCATCAAGTTGTGACTTGATCTCAGCGATCTTGGTGTCGAGCCCTCCGGTGATCATGCCGGGGACTTTCTTCCATAGGATCACCGCGATGAGCACGCCCATCGAGAGCGAAACCCACTGGTAATCCTCAAGACCGAAGGCCGACGGACCGCCTTCCGCGATAAGCAGGGGGAGAATATCAGCCATTGGCGAAAGCTTTCTTCACAGCCGAGCGCGCCGAACGCTTGTCGACTTTGGCACCGGCAAGCCGGGCCACAATATCTTGCACCGCTTCGGTCGCCACATCCTCGATCTCAGCCATGGCGCTGGTGCGCGCGGCTTCGATTTCGGTTTGAGCGGCTTCCAAACGCGCATCAAGCTTGGCCTGAGCGGCGGCGAGCTTTTCCTCGGACGATTTGGCGGCTTTCGCCTTGGCGTCCGCGATTACGCTCTGCGCTTCGGCACGGTTGGCGTTCTGACGTTCGCGCCAAGACTCTTCCTGGCTGTCCGCTGTGTCACGAGCGGCTTGCGCGGCGGCAATGTCGTCCGAGATTTGCTTGTCACGCAGCGCCACGGTTTCCATCACCTTGGGCACCATACCGCGACCGATGACGAAAAAGGTGATGCCGAAGAACACCAGAAGCCAGAAAATCTGGCTGGCGTATGTATCAGCGAGCTGAGCTATTTGGGGCATGGACGAAACTCGTCAGAGGGACTTAAAAACACAAAAGTCGGGTGGGCTGGCACACGCCAACCCACTCCCACTTCATGAGTTTTAGACGACGAAGATCAGGATCATCGCCACGACGAACGCCAGCAGGCCGAGAAGTTCGGCGGCGGCGAAGCCGATGAAGAGACGGCCCTGCTGGCTGTCAGCGGCGCCCGGATTGCGCAGAGCGCTTTCGAGGAACGAGCCGAAGACGTTACCCACGCCGATCGCGGCCATGCCGGCGCCGATCGCTGCGAGGCCCGCGCCGATGAGCTTGGCTGCTTCAGTTTCCATTGTACTAAACTCCTTGAAGAAAAATCGATTTGAAAAGGTAAGTGAACTTTAGTGCAGGTGCTCAGCGTCGTTGATGTACAGCGACGTAAGCAGCGCAAAAACATAGGCCTGGATACCGGCGACCAGGATTTCCAGCGCGCTGATGCCGATCATCAGCGTGAAACTTGGAATGGCGACCAACAGGCTTGTGCCGACGCCGTAATTAAGGCCGTCCATCACAAAGCTCGACAGAACCTTGAGCAGAACGTGGCCCGCCATCATCGCCACAAACAAACGCAGCGCGAGGCTGAACGGGCGGATCAGGAACGAAAAGAATTCAATCAGCGCGATCGGCAGGATCATCGGACCCGGCGTGCCGTGCGGCACGAATAGCGTGAAGAATTTGATGCCGTGCTTCCAGAAACCAACGATCAGGACGATCGAGAAGCTGATCACAGCGAGAACACCGGTGACCGTGAAGTGGCTGGTGAAAGTGAATGGGTGCAGGCCGACAAGGCCGAGCGGCAGCAGGCCAAGCAGGTTGCCGAACAGAATAAACATGAACAGGCTGAAGATGTAGGGCACGTATTTGCGCCCTTCTTTGCCGATGTTCGCTTCGAGCATGTCGTCGATAAAACCGGTGAAGCTTTCCACCGCCATCTGCCAACGGCCCGGCACCAACTCGCGCTTCATGCCGCCATAGACGAAGATCCACAGCAGAACGACAGTCACCGCCATCCACATCGCCGAGTTCGTGAACGCGATGTTGAAGCCGCTGATGTCCCAGTTCGAGCCAATGATCGGCTCGATCTCGAATTGCTTCATCGGATCGACTTTGCCTTCGGCTGCCACGATCTTGTGATCCCTATAGTCTGTTACGACGCGCTTGTGAGAGATGGACGTTTACGATTGGTCCGGGGGGCGCGTGTTGGCGTTCTGAATTAGCTTTCTGAAAGCGACGCCGATCCCGATGAACAGCCCCACTAACAGTCCCCAGGGCAGCGTATCGAACAGGGCGTCAATCGCCCATCCGATGATGCTGCCTCCAAAAATTCCGCCCAGAAGATCCGCCAAGACGCGATTGCCGCTACGATAGTTCGCGTCGGCCGATTGCACCTGTGGCTGGTTGCGTTTCTCTTCGCGCTCACTCGCGGCCTTAAGCCGTTCGTCGAGCGCGTCGATCCGCGCATCTTCAGCGATGAATTCCGTTGCGGGTTTATCTTCGTTCATGACTGGCCTTCTTAACGAAAGGTCAGGCACGCGCAAAGAGCCGCCCGCCAAGGGCAGGCGCGCCTTAGAAGGGGGCAAAACTCAAGTCAACAGCGGCCGACATGCAGTTTGTGCGTCTTTAGTTGTAGAGTGGACAATCAGGGGCAG